>NZ_JCAFRK010000001.1:0-1411844 GCF_059367995.1 Stenotrophomonas sp. YJH_SMC_79 | reverse complement strand
GCTGGTCTCGGAAATCGACCGCGTCGCCAAGCAGTCGGACTTCAACGGCACCAAGCTGCTGGACGGCACGTTCTCCAGCCAGCTGTTCCAGGTCGGCGCCAATGCCGGCCAGGCCATCGCCATCGACAAGACCATCGATGCGAAAGCGGGTTCGCTCGGCACCTCGACCTTCGCAAGCGGTGCAACTGACGTACTGGCCGCCAGTACCGACGGCTCGCGCATTACCGGCAAGGTAATGGGCGTGGACATCGGCACCGTCGAGATCAAGGCCGGCGCCACCACTGCCGACGCGTCCAAGGCTGTCGCCACGGCGATCAACGCAAAGATCGGCGAAGCCGGCCTCTATGCCGAGGCGAATGCCGACGGCTCGATGAAACTGACCTCGGTGAAGGAAGGCAAGGCCGTCGTCGCTGCCGACATCGCGCTTGAGCGCAGCGATCTGACCGCCGCGACCGGCGTGTGGAGCGCGAAGACCGCAGCCGGTGCTTACACCGCTGGCACCGCCACCGCCGCCAACGTGCAGAAGCTGGACGTGAGCACGGTGCTTGGTGCACAGCAGGCGATGGAAGTGGTCGACAAGGCCCTGGGTGCGATCAACAGCACCCGTGCCGACCTCGGCGCGATCCAGAACCGCTTCACCTCGGTCGTGGCCAACCTGCAGACCTCGTCGGAAAACCTGTCGGCGTCTCGCAGCCGCATCAAGGACACCGACTTCGCCAAGGAAACCGCTGAGCTGACCCGCACCCAGATCCTGCAGCAGGCCGGTACGGCCATGCTGGCCCAGGCCAACCAGGTGCCGCAGGGCGTGCTCAGCCTGCTGCGCTGATCCACGGCAAGAAGGCGCCGCTACCGTCGGATCGAACCGACGGTAGCGGCAACCCGGAAGGCACGGTGCACGAAGGCGCGGGCCATGCCCGGCCCGGGATCGCTCCCGAACCGGCTTGGCATCGCCCGCCCCTGCGGACCTCTCTTTCAGCGCTGTACCTTTGACTGTACGTACCGGGCGGCTTCGTCTCCCCCCGATTGTCAGTAGCCTGATCCCTCCCCTGCCTTGGGGGAGGGTTTTTTGCAGACTCCCGGCAGCCTGCGGTGATTCCACCCGCACCCTGCCCCAACCCTCCTGCAAACCGCGTGCCAGATCCGCCGCCAGACAACTGGCACGGCGCATGCATCAACGAAGTCCTCAAGACCCAGCGGCGCAGGCCGCTATTTTCGTTGACGACGGGCCACCGCACGGCGGCCAGGCCCGGATACCAGGAGAATCACATGGCAAGCTTTGGATACGGTGGCATTGGCTCGGGGCTCAACATCTCGGACATCGTCAACCAGCTGGTCGCAGCCGACCGCAAGCCCGCCGACAATGCGCTGAACCTGCAGCAGTCCAAGGCCAAGATGCAGCTGTCGTCGATCGGCACCGTCACTTCGGCCTTCGACAAGCTGAAGACTGCACTGACCGCACTGAAGGCCACCACCGCCTTCGATACCCGCACGGTGACCGCCACCGGCAAGGCGCAGCCCGCCAACACCGACGACGTGCTGACGGCCTCGGTGGCGCTGTACGACCTGGGCACGACCAAGGCAGCAGCCTCCAATGGCACGCATCAGGTGGAGGTGAAATCCCTTGCCACCGCACACAAGCTGATTGCCAATACCTCGGTGGGGAAGACCGACACCTTCGGCGCCGGAACCTTGACGCTGACCGTTGGTGTGGGCGACAAGGCAAAGACGATGAAGGTCGAGGTGGAAGCCGGCGATACGCTGACCACCGTGCGCAACAAGATCGACGCCGCAGGCCGCAAAGAAGGCGTGCAGGCGACCTTGATCGCCTCGGGCGACAACCAGTACCTGTCGATCGCCCAGGAAAAGACCGGTGCCGCCAATGCCATCAAGCTCGAGTACGGCGGCAGCGACCCGAAACTGAGCGCACTGGTGGGCAGCCTGCAGGAAAACACCGCGGCAGCCGATGCCGAGCTGACCATCGATGGCGTCACGGTGGTCAGCGCCAGCAACACCGTGGCCGATGCCGTGCCGGGCCTGACCCTGAACCTCAAGGTCAAGGGCAAGAGCACCGTCGTGATCAGCACCGATACCACTGCAGCCACCAAGGTGATGCAGGAGTTCGTGACCGCCTACAACGCAGCAATCGCGGCGATCAACACCGAGACCAAGTACGACGCCAAGACCAAGGAAGCCGCCACGCTGACCGGCGACGCGCAGATGCGTGGTGCCTCCAGCCAGTTGCGCTCGGTGATGTCGGGCGTGTTGAAGGAGCTGTCCGCCGATGGCCTGGACCCGAAGACGCTGGGACTGCAGACGCGCGGCTATCCCAACGCTGACGGCAGCCTGGTGCTGGACGCCACCAAGTTTGCCGCCGCGCTGGCCAGCCAGCCCGAGAAGATCCGCTCGGCGATCACCGGCGACACCGGTGGTGCCGGCACGCTGTACACCATGGTCGACGGCTACGTCAGCACCACGGTCGGCAAGGAAGGCGCCTTCGTCGCCCGCACCAAGGGCCTCAACACCACGCTGGACAACATCGACAAGCGCCGCAAGGACCTCGACACGCGCATGAAGAACGTGGAAGAGCGCTACAAGAAGCAGTTCATCGCGCTGGACAGCCTGATGGGCAAGCTGCAGCAGAGCAATACGTCGCTGCAGCAGCAGCTGGCACAGCTGAACCGCTAAAGGACGGCGTACAACGCTCAAGTTTGGCGTGCAACGCACCGATAACGGACGCAACAGCAATCAACGCCGCACCGCCGGCAACGGTCCCCACGACCTGCCGGCGGCACCCAGCGCAAGGAGAATCACGAATGTACGGTTCCAGCCGTCAATATGCCGAGCAGTACCGCCAGGTGGGAGTGACCAGTGCGGTTGCCGACGCCGATCCGCACAAGCTGGTGGCGATGCTGCTGGCCGGCGCGCTGGAGCGCGTGCGGCGCGCCCTGGCCAGCCTCGAGCGTGGCGACCAGGCCGGCAAGGGCAAGGCGATCGGTGAGGTCTGCGCGATCGTCGGCCACCTCAATGGCTCGCTGGATCATGAGGCCGGCGGTGAAATCGCCGGAAATCTGTCGGCACTCTACGACTACGTGCTGCAGCGCCTGACCGAGGCCAACCTGCACAACGACCGTGCCGCCCTCGACGAATCCCTGCAGCTGCTGGGCGAGATCGACAGCGCCTGGAATGCAATCCCGATGGAACAGCGCCGCCCGGCCGCGGTGGCACCATGAGCCTGCACGAACTGCACGCCCAGCTGGACGCCTTCGAAAAGGCCCTGGGCGAAGATGCGCTCGACCAGGCCGACAGCCTGCTCGATGGCCACGACAGCACGCTGCATGCCCTGCTCAGCCAGCCGCTGACCGTGGACGACCACGCCCCCCTCAGTGCGCTGTTCGAGCGCCAGCAGAACCTGCTGGGCCTGCTGCGCCAGCGCCGCGATGCAGTGGCTGCACTGATGAATGACGGCCAACGCTCTCTTCGCGCGGCGCATGCCTACCTGCAGGCAGAATCGCTGGCATGACCCAACTGCCGACAACGTCGCTGCACCATCCCGCCGAAAGCGAGCTGTTCGACGAAACGCTCAGCTGCGAGCTTGCACTACCCGCCGAATTCCAGGCAGGCAGTGGCGCCGGCCGTACCGGCAGTGCCGAGGGCCTGCTGCGCAGCCTGGCCCTGGTTGAAGACAGCCGCGTTGACGAGCATGACGACCGCAATGAAGCCAGCCTGCAATTGCAGCGGCTGGAGGCGAAGCTGGATCTGGCGATGGTGTTGCTTGGCCGACTGGTCCGCCAGCAGGTCCAGGAACTGACCCTGCGCCCGGTGCGCTGGTCGCGTCGTGGGATACGCCTGCAACTGGGCCCGCGCAGTGGCGCCAGCCCCGGCCAGGCGGGCCTGGTGCGCCTGCAGCCCAGCGACTGGCTGCCCGACCATATCGACCTGCCGGTGGAAGTGATTGCCGAAGCGGCCGATGGCGGCGGCGGCCACTACCTGTGGCTGCGCTTCCAGCGCCTTGGCGACGGCCTGGAAATGGCCATGGAACGCCACCTGTTCCGCCTCCACCGACGCCAGGTGGCCGAGGCACGCCGGGCGCGCTGAAACCTGCCACCATCACGCTTGGCGGGCAAGCCTTGGCGCGCCCGTTCAGCTAAGTTAAGGTGGACTCCCCTACACGGACCTGCTGCGTGCCTGTGCGAGTTCTCATCGTCGACGATCACACCCTGGTCCGCGCCGGCCTGGCGCGGCTTCTGCAGGGGTTTGCCGACGTGCAGCTGGTGGCGGAGGCCAGCAACGCCGAGCAGGCGCTGCAGCTGGCCCTGCAGCACGCACCGGACGTGGTGCTGATGGACCTGTCACTGCCGGGCCGTACGGGCCTGGAAGCGCTCAGCGATATCCGGCTGCGCGCGCCCGGTACCCGGGTTGTGATGATGACCATGCATGACGATGCCGCGCACGTGCGCGATGCACTTGACCGCGGCGCGGTCGGGTTCGTGGTCAAGGACGCGGCGCCGCAGGAACTGGAACTGGCGCTTCGTGCGGCGCATGCTGGCCAGGTGTTCCTGAGCCCGCAGATCTCCGCCAAGATGCTGGCACCGATGCTCGGCCGCGAGAAACCCACCGGCATCGCCGCACTGTCGCCACGCCAGCGCGAGATCCTGCGCCGCATCGGCAAGGGCGAGAGCAACAAGGAAATCGCCGCCGACCTCGGCATCAGCGTCAAGACGGTGGAAACCCACCGCGCACGCATGATGGAATCACTGGGCTGCCGTCGCGCCAACGATCTGCTGCTGCTGGCTGCGCGCCACCAGCACGAGCTGGAGTGATTGCCTGCGAATGAGGTCAGCGCTGCACCGGCGACGAATTCCCGTCACCCTGACACGCCCCGACAGGAATCCGTACACGGCGCAGCCGGATCAACCCTGCACTCGCACCGGAAATCAGCAACTTAGCGGCGATCATCGTCAACATTCCGCGTCAATGTAGGGAATTCCCCCACACCCTGTCAGGACATTCACGAAGCCCCTCAGGAACCCCCTGATTCCGCCCTCGCCGGATCAAAAGCAAGATGCGTTCCACAAGGCGCCGGGGAGCGGTGCCGGGGAACCACGATGAAGGCTGCACTCTCGACCCAGCTGGGCCAACAACTTCACCTCACCCCGCAGCTGCTGCAGTCGATCCGGCTGCTGCAGCTCGATGGCCTGCACCTGGAACAGGAAATCCAGCGACTGCTGGACTCCAACCCGCTGCTGGAGATCGAAGAGGCCGAAGCGCCGGCCGCCGATGCCACCGAGGTCGCCGCCACCACGCTGGAGACGGCTGCGTTCGATGAGCTCCCGGAGTCCTCGATGTGGGACGTGGCCGGTACCAGCTGGCAGGACGGCGACGATGATCGCATGGCGCGCATCGCCGCCGGCGAATCGACCGACCCGCAGCTGCGCGTGCTGCAGCGCCTGTCGCTGGACATGGACGATCGCCAGCTGGCTGTCGCAGCATTCTGGCTCGATCACTGCGACGAGGCCGGCTACCTGCAGGCACCGCTGGACCAGCTGCAGTTGCTGGCCAGCGCCCAGTTCGACATCGCTGCCGACGGCGTCGAAGCCATCCGCCAGCAGCTGCTGCACGGTGAACCGGCCGGCATGGCCGCGCAGGACCTGCGCGAGGGCCTGCAGGCGCAGCTGCGCAGCCTGCACGGCGTGGTACCTGCCCGCCACCTGGCCACGCGCATCCTGGACGGCGCGCTCGATGCGCTTGCCGCACATGATTACCCCGCCCTCGCCCGCCAGCACGACGCCGAAATCGACGACGTGCGCGAAGCGGTACGCCTGATCCTGTCGCTGCAGCCACGCCCGGGCGACAGCCTGCTGCCGGAACGCAATGCCGTTGTGGTTCCGGACGTGGTCGCCTGGCACGCCGATGGCCAGTGGAAGGTGGCATTGAACCCGACGACCAGCCGCCGCGTCTCCATCAACAGCCAGTACGAACAGGCCCTGGCAGAGACCAGCGAGGCCGCCCCGGCACTGCGCGAAATGCTGCAGGAAGCGCGCTGGTTCAGCCGCGGCCTGTCGATGCGCTACGACACCCTGCTGCGCACCGCGCGGGTGATCGTCGAGCGCCAGGCCGCGTTCCTGGTGCGTGGCGAGGAAGCCATGGCGCCGTTGACCCTGAAGGAAGTGGCCGAAGAAATCGGCATGCACGAATCCACCGTTTCGCGCATCACCACCGGCAAGTTCCTGCAGACCCCGCGCGGCACCTTCGAACTGAAGCACTTCTTCGCCGTGCGCCTGGAGGGCGCCAGCGTCTCCGGCCAGGCCGTGAAGGCCATGGTCCGTCGCCTGATCGACGCCGAACCGGCCGGTCGGCCGCTGGCCGACGAGGCCATCGCCGGCCTGCTGTCGCGCCAGGGGGTGAACATTGCCCGCCGAACCGTCGCAAAATACCGAGAACAACTGGACATCGCCCCGGCCCGTGAACGGCGCCGGCTCGGCGCCAGGCAACCGCTGTTGGCCCGGGTGGGCTGAAAAGGATGTTGGACATGAACAAGCTCACGGTCCTGCTGGTCGATGACCACGAGGGCTTCATCAATGCGGCGATGCGCCACTTCCGCAAGATCGACTGGCTGCAGATCGTCGGCAGCGCCGGCAACGGCCTGGAAGCGATCGAGCGTTCGGAAACGCTGCGCCCGCAGGTCGTATTGATGGATCTGGCAATGCCGGAGATGGGTGGCCTGCAGGCCACCCGCCTGATCAAGTCGCAGGACGATGCACCGTACATCGTGATCGCCAGCCACTTCGACGATGCCGAGCACCGCGAGCATGCACTGCGTGCCGGTGCCGACAATTTCGTCAGCAAGCTGTCCTACATCCAGGAAGTCATGCCGATCCTGGAAGGCCTCAGGGAGGAACAGTCGTGAGCGAATCGCGCATCCTGGTGCTGGACAACGACGCCGTGCGTGCAGAGCGCACCGTTGCCCTGCTGGAATTCATGGACTTCAACCCGCGCTGGGTCTCCGACGCGGCCGACTTCGATCTGGGCCGGCAGCGCCAGAACGATTGGATGGCGGTGATCGTCGGCTGCCTGGACGACAACGCGGCCAGCACTGCACTCTACAACTGGCTGGGCGGCAGCAGCTTGCCACCGCCGGTGCTGCTGGCCGATGGTGATGCCTCTGCATTCGCGCAGCAGCACGGCCTGCACGAAGCCAATATCTGGCCGCTTGAAACACCACTGCGCCACGCGCAGATGGAAGCCCTTCTGCGCCGCGCCAGCCTCAAGCGCCTGGACGCCGAGCACCAGGCCGGCGCCGCGCAGGATCAAGGCCCGACCGGCAACGGCGCGGCGGTGACTGCGTTGCGCACCATGATCGAGCAGGTGGCCGCATTCGATACCACCGTGCTGGTGCTGGGTGAATCCGGTACCGGCAAGGAAGTGGTATCGCGTGCAATCCATCAGCGCTCGCCGCGTCGTGACGGCCCGTTCGTGGCGATCAACTGCGGCGCCATTCCGGCCGACCTGCTGGAAAGCGAACTGTTCGGCCACGAAAAGGGTGCCTTCACCGGCGCACTGACCGCCCGCAAGGGACGTTTCGAAATGGCCGAGGGCGGCACCCTGCTGCTCGACGAAATCGGCGACATGAGCCTGCCGATGCAGGTGAAGCTGCTGCGCGTGCTGCAGGAGCGCAGTTTCGAGCGCGTGGGTGGCAACCAGACCATCCGCTGCAACGTGCGCGTGGTGGCCGCGACCCACCGCGATCTGGAAACGCGCATCGCCGAAGGCAAGTTCCGCGAGGATCTGTTCTACCGCCTGAACGTGTTCCCGATTGAAGTGCCCGCGTTGCGCGAGCGTCGCGAGGACCTGCCGGCACTGGTGGAGACCATCGCCGCGCAGCTGGCCCGCACCGGCCGTGGCGAAGTGCGCTTCACCCCGGAAGCCTTGCAGGCACTGGCCGGCTACGAATGGCCGGGCAACGTGCGCGAGCTGACCAACCTGGTCGAGCGCCTGGCGGTGCTGCACCCGGGTGGCTCGGTACGCGTGCAGGACCTGCCGGCCCGCTACCGTGGCGATGCGGCACTGGCCGCCGTCGCTGCGCCGGCACCGGCACAGCCCGCCGCCAGCGAAGAGCGACTGGACCTGCGCAGCTTCTCGTTCCACACACCCGGCAGCGGTAACCAGCCGGCGCTGGAACACGGCATCGCCGTCAATCGCCCGGCGGCACCGGCCGCACTGCCCGACGAGGGCATGGACCTGCGCAACCACATGGCCAGCATCGAACTGGGCCTGATAAACGAAGCACTGGAACGCACCCAGGGCGTGGTCGCCCACGCCGCCCAGCTGCTCGGCCTGCGCCGCACCACCCTGGTGGAAAAGCTGCGCAAGTACGGCATCGAGCGCGAGCAGGCCGAACTGGCCGGCTGACGCGCGTCACCAGCATGAAGGGGGCACGAACGCCTGGGCTTGCCCGGGCGTTGGTGTTTTTTTGGGGCGCGCCACTGCGTGACGCCAGTAGATCCACGCCGTGCGTGGATAGAGACCGCAACCGCGCGCTGACAACGCCGCCCATTTGCACAAATTCCTACAGACAACGTTGCCGCGCTCCGGAGGATGAAGTGGACCTCCTAACGAGGCTCCACCATGCAACGCATCACCCTGCTCGCCGCCCTGCTGTTCCCGGCACTCGCCACCGCCGCCCACTGCACCCTGCCCGCCACGCTCGACCAGCGCCAGTTCACCAACCTCAGCGACCCGCTGTACGCCCCCGACAACCCCAACGCCGGGCGCATGGTCCAGGTCAGCTTCGCCGGTAGCCAGTACGTGCTGGACATCCTCGGCACCGACACCCGCATCGGCGGCGAATACCGCTACCAGCGTCTGGCCCCGCACATCGCGGAAATCGAGATGGTCGAAAGCCACCCCGCCGGCCCCGCCCGCTACACCCTGCTGCTGACCTGCCAGACCGACCGCCAGGGCCGCTTCATCTACACCCAGCACGACGGCCCCATCGCACCGCGCCAACGCCAGAATTCCGGCCACTGGGCCCTGCAGCCGTAGGACAGAAAACCGACGCCGGTTAAATGGCGCCTCCAATGGGGTCAGAGCGTGTCGACCAAGGTCGACACCCACCAGAGCAGGATGCCGTCCTGACAGATCGCGGAGGTCTGTCGAAGGCGGGGTGGGTCCGGTTGCGGGGGTGTCCGCGGCATGGATGCCGCGGCCAAGCCCCCAGGGACGGGTTTACGGCGTCCCCCGTAACCGGACCCACCCCGCCACCCCACGGATACCACGCCGTTGACGTTGACGTTGATTCGGCGGGTGCAGGGCGCAGCCCTGCCAGCACACCCCACACCCTCACTTCACTGAATCGAAAACCGGTTTCGGCACGGCACTTGCACTGGCTCCAGCAGACAACCCCATCCCTGTTTCTGGAACCGTTGCAGATGTCCCACTCCGTCACTTCGATCCTTTCGCAGATCCGCTCCTATCAGACCCAGATGGGACAGCCGGCGCTCAACCCGCTGGGCGAAACGCCGCGCAGCAACGCCCTGCCGGGCACGGTGCTGGACGCGCCGCAGGCCCAGCCGGCCAGCTTCACCGAAACCCTGCGTGGTGCGATTGCCGGCGTCAACGATGCGCAACAGAAGTCCGGCGCCCTCGCCAAAGCCTTCGAAATGGGCGACCCCAGCGCCGACCTGGCCAAGGTGATGGTCGCCTCGCAGCAGTCCCAGATCGCCTTCCGCGCCACCGTGGAAGTCCGCAACCGTCTCGTCCAGGCTTACCAGGACGTGATGAACATGCCGCTGTAAGGAACATTGACGCATGGCACTGACGCTCTCCAAGGACAGCCTGAACGCCGAGAAGGCCGGGCAATGGTTCGACCGCCTGCAGAGTCTGCAGATCACCCGTCGGCTGGGCCTGATGGCGATGATCGCGGTGGCGGTGGCGGCAGGCCTGTCCGTGTTCTTCTGGTCGCAGAAGCCGGGCATGGTCCCGCTGTACACCGGCCTGGACCAGAAGGCGACCGCTGAAGCGACCGACCTGCTGCGCGCCGCACAGATTCCGTTCGCGCTCGATCCCGCCACCGGCGGCATCACCGTGCCGGAAAAGAACCTGCACGACGCCCGCCTGAAGCTGGCCGGCTCCGGCCTGACCGACAGCGGCAAGCTCGGCTTCGAGCTGATGGAGCGCGACCCCGGCTTCGGCGTCAGCCAGTTCGTGGAAAGCGCGCGCTACCAGCACGCGCTGGAAACCGAGCTGTCGCGCACCATCAACACGCTGCGCCCGGTGCGGGATTCGCGCGTGCACCTGGCCATTCCCAAGCCCAGCGCCTTCACCCGCCAGCGCGATGTCGCCAGTGCTTCGGTGACCCTGGAACTGCGCGGCGGCCAGCAGCTGGAACGCAGCCAGGTGGACGCCATCGTGCACATGGTTGCGGCCAGCATCCCGGATCTCGCCCCGGAACGGGTCACCGTGGTCGACCAGAGCGGGCGCATGCTCAGCATCACCGACCCCAACAGCGAGGCGGCGGTCAACGCGGCCCAGTTCGAACAGGTGCGCCGCCAGGAAACCTCGTTCAACCAGCGCATCCGCGAACTGCTGGAACCGATGACCGGCCCCGGCCGGGTCAACCCGGAAGTGAGCGTGGACATGGATTTCTCGGTGACCGAGGAAGCCCGCGAGCTCTATAACGGCGAGCCGCAGAAGCTGCGCAGCGAGCAGATGAGCGAGAACACCACCAGCACCCCGGGCCCGCAGGGCGTGCCGGGCGCGACCAGCAACAGCCCGCCGGGCCAGCAGGCCGCACCGGCCACCGCACAGACCCCGACCGAAAGCAGCAAGAACGCCACCCGCAACTACGAGCTGGACCGCACCCTGCAGCACACCCGCCAACCGGCCGGCCGCATCAAGCGCGTCTCGGTGGCGGTGCTGGTCGACAACGTGCCGCGCGCAGGTGCCAACGGCAAGGTTGCCCCGCAGCCGCTGTCGGCCGCCGAACTGACCCGCGTCGAGGCGCTGGTGAAGCAGGCCGTCGGCTTCAACGCCGAGCGCGGCGATACCGTGTCGGTGATGAATGCCCCGTTCGTGCGGGATACCACGCCGGTCGAAGGCCCGGCCTGGTGGGAACTGCCGTGGGTGCACGATGCCGGCCGCATGCTGCTCGGCGCGGTGGTGGTGCTGGCGCTGCTGTTCGGCGTGCTGCGCCCAGCGCTGCGTGCCATCACCGGCCAGAACAAGAAGAACGACGAGCACGCACTGGAACCGCATACCGCGGACGTGCAGCTGGTGGATGACGATGGCACCCCGCTGCCGGCGCTGGGCGCCGACCGGGCCAGCCTGGCCGGACCAGACGCACTGGCCCTGCCGGTGGATTCATATGAGGAACGACTGCGGATGGCGCGTGAAGCCGTGAAGACCGACTCCAAGCGCGTGGCCCAGGTGGTCAAGGGCTGGGTGGCCAATGACTGAGCCGCAATTGACCGGCGTGCAGCGCGCGGCCGTACTGCTGCTGTCCCTGGGTGAGTTGGACGCGGCCGAGGTGCTGCGCCACATGGAACCCAAGGAAGTGCAGAAGATCGGCATCGCCATGGCCACCATGACCGACATCACCCGCGAGCAGGTGGAACGGGTGATGGACCAGTTCGGCCAGGAGCTGGGTTCGAAGACCTCGCTGGGCGTGGGCTCGGACGACTACATCCGCAACATGCTGGTGCAGGCACTGGGCAGCGAGAAGGCCGGCAACCTGATCGACCGCATCCTGCTTGGCCGCAATACCACCGGCCTGGACGCACTGAAGTGGATGGACCCGCGCGCGGTGGCCGACCTGGTGCGCAACGAACACCCGCAGATCATCGCCATCGTGATGGCGCACCTGGAAACCGACCAGGCTGCCGACGCGCTGAAGCTGCTGCCCGACCGCACCCGCGTCGACGTGCTGCTGCGCATCGCCACCCTCGACGGCATTCCGCCGAACGCACTCAATGAACTCAACGAGATCATGGAGCGCCAGTTTGCCGGCAACCAGAACCTGAAGTCGTCCAACATCGGCGGCGTGCAGTGCGCGGCCAACATCCTGAACTTCATGGACAGCGGCCAGGACCAGGCGATCCTGGGCGAGATCGCGCGTATCGACGCGCCATTGAGCAACCGCATCCAGGACCTGATGTTCGTGTTCGACGATCTGGTCGATCTGGACGATCGCGAAATGCAGCTGGTACTGCGCGAAGTGAGCGGCGAGCGCCTGGGCCTGGCCCTGCGCGGCGCCGACATCAAGGTGCGCGACAAGATCACCCGCAACATGTCGCAGCGCGCGGCCGAGATCCTGCTGGAAGACATGGAGGCCCGTGGCCCGGTGCGCCTGTCCGACGTGGAGGGCGCGCAGCGCGAGATCCTGGCCATCGTCAAGCGCATGGCCGATGAAGGCACCGTCACCATCGGTGGCAGCGCGGAGGCCATGCTGTGAGCAACGTCGTGCGCTGGCTTGCCCCGGACCTGCTGGCCCAGCCCGAACCGGCGCTGGATCAGGAGGATGCGTTCGAACTCACCGAGCCGGACCCGGAACACGAGCCGGAGCCACCGCTTCAGCTGCCGACCCTGGAGGAGATCCAGGCGATCCAGGACAGCGCGGAGAAGGAAGGCTTCCAGCACGGCCATGCCGACGGTTATGGCCAGGGCCAGGCCGAGGTACGTCGCCTCGCTGCGCAGATCGAGGGCATCCTCGACAACTTCAGCCGGCCGCTGGTGCGGCTGGAAAATGAAGTGGTGGGTGCGCTCGGCGAGTTGGCCGTGCGCATTGCCGGTGCGCTGGTCGGGCGTGCCTACGAGGCCGACCCTGCGCTGTTGGCGCAGCTGGTCGGTGAGGCGATCGACGCAGTCGGCGGCAGCACCCGCGAAGTCGAAGTGCGCCTGCACCCGGACGACATCGCTGCCCTTGCCCCCCTGCTGAACCTCTCGCCGCAGCAACGACTGGTGCCCGACACCAGCCTCAGCCGCGGCGACCTGCGCGTGCACGCCGAAGCCGTGCGCATCGACGGCACCCTGGAAGCCCGCCTGCGTGGCGCGCTGGATGCAGTGATCCGCCAGACCGGAGCAGGCGCATGACGCCCGAATCGCAGCCAGCACCACCGCCGGCCGACTGGGCCGTGGCCCGCAACCTGCGCCTGGCCCGTCGCCTCGACGGTCTGCGCGTGGATACCGCGCATGGTCGTGGCCTGATCCGCGAGGGCGTGCTGCGCCGCGCGGTCGGGCTGACCCTGGAAGCGGTTGGCTGCGAGGCGCCGCTGGGCGCCAGCTGCAAAGTGGAAGTGGTCGACGGCGGCTGGGTCGATGCCGAAGTGGTGGGCTTCGCCGGCGAGCGCACGTACCTGATGCCCAGTGCCGAGCTTCACGGCCTGTTGCCCAACGCCCGCGTGGTGCCGTCGGCACGCCGCGGCGGCGTGGAAGTGGGCGAAGGCCTGCTTGGCCGGGTCATCGACAGCGATGGCGTGCCACTGGACGGCAAGGGTCCGATCCGCGCCGAAGGCCACGTCGGCATGGCCGGCGTCTCGATCAATCCGCTGGCACGTGAACCGATCACCCAGCCGCTGGACGTGGGCGTGCGCGCGATCAACGCGCTGCTGCCGATCGGCCGTGGCCAGCGCGTGGGCCTGTTCGCCGGTTCCGGCGTCGGCAAGTCCACGCTGCTCGGCATGATGACCCGCTACACGGCCGCCGACGTGATCGTGGTCGGCCTGATCGGTGAGCGAGGCCGCGAAGTGCGCGACTTCGTCGAGACCACGCTGGGCGAAGAAGGCCTGCGCCGCGCTGTGGTCGTGGCCAGCCCCGCCGACCGACCGCCACTGGCGCGCCTGCACGGCGCCTACCGTGCCACCGCCATCGCCGAGTGGTTCCGCGACCAGGGACTGAACGTGCTGCTGCTGATGGACTCGCTGACCCGCTTTGCCCAGGCACAGCGCGAAATCGGCCTGTCGGTCGGCGAGCCGCCGACAACCCGCGGCTACCCGCCGTCGGTGTTCGCCAAGCTGCCGGCGTTGGTCGAACGCGCCGGCAACGGCGCCAAGGGGCGTGGTTCGATCACGGCGTTCTACACCGTGCTGACCGAGGGCGACGATCCGCAGGATCCGATCGCCGATGCGGCACGCGCGATCCTCGATGGTCACATCCTGCTCTCTCGACGCGTCGCCGACAGCGGTCTGTACCCGGCCATCGACGTCGAATCGTCGGTCAGCCGCGTGGTCACGGAAATCGCTGACGAACCGTGGCGCCTGCGCATCCGCAAGTTGAAGCGACTGGTCTCGGCCTACTCGGCCAACCGTGACCTGATCGCGATCGGTGCTTACCAGCGCGGCAACGACGCGGCCACCGACGAAGCCCTGGAACGCTGGCCGGAAATCATGGAGTTCCTCGGCCAGGACGTTGCCAGGGCCGCAGATCTCCCGCACAGCCAGGCGGCACTGCAGCGCCTGGTGGAACAAGAGAGTTAAGCCATGAACCAGTCCAAGCGCATCGATCCCCTGCTCAAGCGGGCCCAGGAACACGAGGACGCAGTCGCCCGAGACCTCGCCGAACGCCAGCGCGTGCTCGATACACATCTATCGCGACTGGACGAACTGCGACGTTATGCCGAGGAGTATGCAAATGCGCAGATGGCAGCGACCAGCCCGGCGCAGCTGCTGAACCGACGCGCTTTCCTGGACCGCCTGGACAGTGCCGTCGAGCAGCAGCAGGCCACGGTCAACGGCAACCGCGAGAAAGTGGAGGCCGAGCGTGCCCGCCTGATCCTGGCCAGCCGTGACAAGGCAGTGCTGGAGCAGCTGGCCGCGAGCTACCGCGCGCAGGAAAAGGTGGTGACCGACCGCCGCGACCAGCGCGAGATGGACGACATTGGTGCGCGCCGCGCGCGCCTGGTGCAGGCTGAAGACCAGGACGGCACCGAGCAGGGAGGCCGCTCGTGATGCCCGCCCCGCTCGCCAGCAGCGCCAATGCGCAGACCCAGAATGCCGGCGGCAGTACAACGCGTGCGCCGCGCAGTGATGGCAGCAAGGAATTCAGCCAGCTGCTGCAGGGCGGCACGCCTGCCTCACCGGAACCGGCCACGCCAGCGTCGCCAGCCACGTCCACACCGAGCCCACCATCGACCGGCGACGGCAATGGCCAGGCGCCGGATGAGCGCAGCGCAGATACACACACTCCCCCAGGCGACGCCACCGCCCTGCCGCCGCTGCCATCGATGACCGGTGGCCCCGGTACCGACAAGGACAAGCCCAACTCAGCAGAGGACGCTCCATGGCCCCCCCTGGGCCTGGCGGGCCTGGTGTTGGCCATGCCTACGCCCACCGACCCGGCGGCGGCTCTGCCCGCGGCCGCAGTTGCGGGTGCGCCGGCGCTCGCCAGTGACGGTACGGCGCCGCCCGCCACGACCGGGGCAGCACTGCCCGCCACCGCCCCGGCTACCGTCGCCACACCAGCGGCTGACAACAAACCGTCGGCCGCCAGCACCGACGATGCCACGACCTTGCCACTGCCGGAGATGATCCTGCCCAGCGGCAAGCGCGGCGACCGCGGCGAGGGCAGCGACCCGGCCACGATCGGCGACCGTGGCGCTGCCCCGCTCCTGCACGCCCCTGCCCCGGCAGCCCTGCAGGATCTCAAGGCCGCGCTCACCGCCGGCAATGCAGTCTTCAACGGCGAACCGACGCCGAAGCCGGTGTTCGGCGACGACGGCTTCGACCAGGCCATCGGCGCACGCCTGGGCTGGCTGGCGGACCAGAAGATCGGCCACGCCCATATCCGCCTGAGTCCGGACGACATGGGCCCGGTGGACGTTCGCCTGCAGTTGAACGGCGACAAGGTACATGCCAGCTTCAGCAGCCCGCATGTGGACGTGCGGCAGGCACTGGAAAGCAGCCTGCCGCGCCTGCGCGAACTGCTGGGCGAGCAGGGCTTCCAGCTGGCACACGCTGATGTTGGCCACCAGTCGCCAGGCGGCGACGGCAATGCGTCGGGGCAGCCCGGCGCCGGCGGCATGGCCGGTGACGGAGAACCGTCGCCGGGCGACGCCAGTGTGTCGTCCACGCGCTTGATCCGCCAGCGCGGTTTGTTGGACGCGTACGCCTGACAGGCGTGCCAACCAAGGTTGGCACCCACCAGAAGGGGGCGGTCGGCACCCACCAGAGCAGAGGCAGCGCCGGGCCATGCCCGGCGGAATGCCGGGAACCCGACGGAATTCCGTCGCACCCCTTGGCCCCACCTTCGGCACGCCCCTTGCATATCCCGGTGAAGCAACCCTCAGGAGCTTCACCCCGTGGCCGCAGCCGCTGACAAAACCAAGAAGACCGCCGAGAAGGACAAGGCCACCAAGCCACGCAGTCCGATCCTGATCACTGCCCTGGTGGCCGTGCTGGCCGCCGCAGCCGCCGGTGGCGGCGTCTGGTTCTTCACCCAGTCCAAGCACGAGGAAAAGGCCGCACAGGCGCCGAAGAAGGCGGCGACGCCGGCTCCGGCCCAGTACTTCGCGCTGGATCCGGCCTTCGTGGTCAATCTCAACGGCCCGGTCGATGGCCCGCGTTACCTGCAGCTGGAAGTGCAGCTGATGACGCGTGACCCGGCCGCACTGGAAGCGATCAAGACCCACGCCCCTGCCATCCGCGCGCGCCTGCTGATGCTGTTCTCGCAGGTCAGCCCCGACCAGATCGCCGATGTCGCAGGCAAGCAGAAGCTGCAGGCTGCGTCGTTGGCCGAAGTGCAGAAAGTGCTCAAGGCCGAGACCGGCAGCAATGGTGCCGACGACCTGCTGTTCACCAGCTTCGTGACCCAGTAAGGGCCCACCGATGAATGATCTGTTGTCCCAGGACGAGATCGATGCCCTGCTCCACGGCGTGGACAGCGGTGCGGTCGAGACCGATGCGGAACCACCGTCAGGCGAAGCGCGCTCATACGACTTCGCCAGCCAGGACCGCATCATCCGTGGTCGCATGCCGACCCTGGAAATGGTCCACGAGCGTTTCGCACGCTTGTGGCGGATCGGCCTGTTCAACCTGATCCGCCGCTCGGCGGAGCTGTCGGTGCGCGGCATCGAGCTGATCAAGTTCAACGACTACATGCACTCGCTGTATGTGCCGACCAACCTGAACCTGATCCGCTTCAAGCCGCTGCGCGGTACCGGCCTGATCGTGTTCGAGCCGACCCTGGTGTTCGCCATCGTCGACAACTTCTTCGGTGGCGACGGGCGTTACCCGACCCGCATCGAGGGCCGCGAGTTCACCGCCACCGAAATGCGCGTGATCCACCTGCTGCTGAAGCAGACCTTCGCCGACCTGCGCGAGGCCTGGGCACCGGTGATGGATGTCGACTTCGAGTACATCAACTCGGAGATCAACCCGCACTTCGCCAATATCGTGACGCCGCGCGAGTACGTGGTGGTGTGCCGCCTGCACGTCGAGCTCGACGGCGGTGGCGGCGACATCCACGTGACCCTGCCGTATTCGATGCTGGAGCCGATCCGCGAGCTGCTCGATGCCGGCATCCAGAGCGACCGCAATGATCGCGACGAGAGCTGGGGCCAGACCCTGCGTGAACAGCTCAACATCGCCGAAGTCACCCTGTCCAGCGTGCTGGCCAGCAAGCGCATGACCTTGCGCGACCTGACCCAGCTGAAGGTCGGCGACATCCTGCCGATCGACCTGAGCCCGCAGGTGCCGCTGTGCGTGGAGAACATTCCCGTGTTCACCGGCGAGTTCGGCATCGCCAACGGCATGAACGCCGTGAAGATCACCGCTACCCATCCGCCGGGCACCCGCCCGCGCGTACCCGTCATCCAGGAAGACCCGCAATGAACGATATCGACGCCCTCGAACCGACCCCGGCCCAGTTCAGCAGCCTGCAGGCCGATGAGGCGAACGGCCCGGACCTGAACCTGGACGTGATCCTCGACGTGCCGGTGACGCTGTCGCTGGAAGTCGGTCGCGCCCGGCTGCCGATCCGCAACCTGCTGCAGCTCAACCAGGGTTCGGTGGTGGAACTGGAACGTGGTGCCGGCGAGTCGCTGGATGTGTTCGTCAACGGCACCCTGATCGCCCACGGCGAAGTTGTGGTGATCAATGACCGCTTCGGCGTGCGCCTGACCGACGTGGTCAGCCCGAGCGAGCGGATCCGGAGACTGCGTTGAGCCTGCTGGCCTCCACCCTGCTGGCGGTCGGCAAGGCCGCCGCCCCGGTTGGCCCGCAGGTCGGCCAGCATGCGGCCGCCGCACCCAGCCTGTTCGGTGCAGTGCTGGCGCTGCTGGCAGTGCTGGCCCTGGTCATCGGCCTGGGCTGGCTGCTCAAGCGCATGCCCGGCAGCGGCTTCCGCCCTGCAGAAGGCATGAAGCTGGTGGCCAGCCTGAGTGTCGGCGCCAAGGAACGCGTGGTGGTGGTCGAGGTCAATGGCCAGCAACTGCTGCTGGGCGTCACCGCCGGCGGCATCAACACCCTGCATACCCTGCCCGAACCGTTGCCGCCACCGGCGCCGGTACGCGTGCCGGACTTCAAGAACCTGCCGAATTTCGCCCAGCTGCTGCAGCAGCGGCTGCGCAAGGACCCCTGACATGCGTGTCACCCGTACCCGTCTTGCCACCCTGATGCCGTGGCTGCTGTTGCTTGCCCTGTGCCTGTTGCCGGCACTGGCGCTCGCCGCGCCCGGCGCACCGACCACGCCACTGCCGGACATCAACGTCGGCAAGATCGGGGGTGCACCGGTCAGCCTGCCACTGCAGACCCTGCTGTTGATGACGGCGATCACCCTGATCCCGTCGATGCTGCTGGTGCTGACCTCGTTCACCCGCATCATCATCGTGCTGGGCCTGCTGCGCCAGGCGCTGGGCACCGGCCAGACGCCGTCCAACCAGGTGCTGCTGGGCCTGGCCCTGTTCCTCACCGCGATGATCATGCTGCCGACCTGGGACAAAGCCTGGAGCACCGGCATGGCGCCTTACCTCAACGGCGACATCGACTTCCAGACCGCCTGGACGCTGACCACCACGCCGCTGCGCGCCTTCATGCTGGCGCAGATCCGCGAGACCGATCTGATGACCTTCGCCGGTATCGCCGGGCACGGCACCTACGCCAGCCCCGATGCGATCCCGTTCCCGGTGCTGGTGGCCTCGTTCGTCACCAGCGAGCTGAAGACCGCCTTCGAGATCGGCTTCCTGATCTTCATCCCGTTCGTGATCATCGATCTGGTGGTGGCCAGCGTGCTGATGTCGATGGGCATGATGATGCTGTCGCCGATGCTGGTGTCGGCGCCGTTCAAGATCCTGCTGTTCGTGCTGGTCGATGGCTGGGTGTTGACGGTGGGAACGCTGGCGGCCAGCTTCAATCCGGCCTGATTCAACCCCGTAACGGCCGTCGAGCCTGGCTCGACGCTACACAAGCGTCGCCGGGCGTGGCCCGGCGCTACCGATGGAAAGACGATGTCTCCCGAACTTGCCCTGACCGAACTGCGTGGCGGCCTGATCACCGTGTTGTGGGTGGCCGGCCCGCTGCTGCTCACCGTACTGGTGGTGGGCGTGGTGGTCGGCGTCGTGCAGGCCGCGACCCAGCTCAACGAACCGACCATCGCCTTCGTTGCCAAGGCGGCGGCGTTGACCGCGGTGCTGTTCGCGCTCGGCAGCCTGCTGATCGGCCACCTGGTTGAATTCACCACGCTGCTGTTCCAGCGCATCCCGCACCTGATCGGCTAGGACACGCGCTTCGATGGACGCTGCCACCCAGATGGCTGCCGACGGCCTGCAGGCCTTTGGCATGATCGGCACCGTACTGTGGACCATGCTGCGCATCGGTGCGGTGGCCATGGCCATGCCCATGGTCGGCACCCGCGCGGTGCCGGCACGGATCCGCGTGATCCTGGCCGGCACCCTTGCCATCGCGTTGGCACCGCTGTTGCCACCGGTACCGGACTGGACCGGCTTCGATGCCGCCACCGTGCTGACCATCGCGCGGGAACTGGCCATCGGCGTGTCCATCGGCTTCCTGCTGCGCCTGGTGTTCGAAGCCGGTGCGCTGGCCGGCGAACTGATCGCCCAGGGCACTGGCCTGGCCTTCGCGCAGATGAGCGACCCACTGCGCGGCGGCACCTCGGGCGTGATCGGGCAGTGGTTCTACCTGATGTTCGGCCTGCTGTTCTTCACCGCCAATGGCCACCTCGCGCTGATCTCGCTGGTGGTGGACAGCTACCGGGCACTGCCGATCGGCGCCCCGCTGCCCGACCCGCACGCGTTCTTCAGCATTGCCCCGACCTTCCTGCTGACGGTCCTGCGCGGCGCACTGACCCTGGCAATACCGCTGACGGTGGCGATGCTGGCGGTCAATCTGGCGTTCGGCGTACTGGCCCGCGCCGCGCCGGCACTGAATCCGATCCAGCTGGGCCTGCCGGTCTCGTTGCTGCTGGGCCTGTTCCTGCTGGCCCTGCTGGCCGGCGAAATGGGCCCGCCGGTGCAGCGCCTGTTCGACGCCGCCTTCCAGGCTGCGGACGCGGTCACACACTGACCCGATCATCACGTTTTACTGCTTGCCCTTCCCCCGGGTCTGCGCGCTAGAGTGAATGCGCGGCAACCGGGGGGATGCCGCACATGGCCGCCGCCCTGCGTCGGCCTGCCTCATGCATGCCCCACCGTGGTTTCCGTCGACAGGCAGGTCCGGGAGACTGACGAATGCTGGTAGGCACGTACAATCCGTGGCTGGTGGCGATTTCGTTGCTGGTCGCCGTGATGGCTTCCTACACCGCGCTGGCGATGGCCGGACGCACCGTCACCGCGCCAGGCAAGGGCGCGGCGTGGTGGTGGCGCCTGGGGGGTGGCTTCGCCATGGGCCTGGGCATCTGGTCGATGCACTTCATCGGCATGCTCGCCTTCGACCTGCCCATTCCACTGGGCTACGACCTGCCCATCACCCTGCTCTCGCTGGCCCTGGCCATCGCCTCGTCGGTGTTCGCGCTGTGGCTGGTTTCGCTGCGCACCCTCCCGCATCCACGCCTGGCCGGCGGGGCATTGCTGATGGGTACCGGCATCGCCGGCATGCATTACGTCGGCATGGCCGCGATGCGCATGCAACCCGGCATCGACTATGACCCGGGCTGGCTGCTGTTTTCGCTGATGGTAGCGGTCGCCGCCTCGTGGACTGCACTGTATGTGGCATTCCGCCTGCGCGCGCAGCGCACCCGTGTCGGCGACCGGCTCGCGGCCGCCGGCCTGCTCGGGCTGGCCATCGTCGGCATGCACTACACCGGCATGGCCGCCGCACGCTTTCCGGAAGGCAGCATCTGTGGCGCGGCGGTCGGCGATGGCCTGCAGAGCGAATGGCTGGCCATGCTGGTGGTGATGCTGACCGTCGCAATCCTGGCCGTGGTGCTGGTGGTGTCGTGGCTGGACCAGCGGGTCGAGGCCCAGCTGCTGCGCCTGCGCAACTCGATGTTGAGCACGTCGCTGACCGACGCGCAGCAGGAGCTGACCCAGGCTGCACTGCATGATCCGCTCACCCGCCTGCCGAACCGCCTGCTGCTGCAGCGGCGCATCGTGCAGGCGCTGGCCGAGGCCGAACAGGGCGGCAGCCGTTTCGCAGTGATGTTCATGGATCTTGACGGCTTCAAGCAGGTCAACGATGCCTATGGCCACCAGGCCGGCGACGCGCTGCTGGTGGCGGTGGCCGAGCGCACCCGCCAGCTGCTGCGCCCCCACGACATGCTGGCCCGCCTGGGCGGCGATGAGTTCGTGCTGGTGGTACGCATCGAGCACGACGAGGATCTGCCTACCCTCGCCCGGCGCATCCTGCAGGCGGTCGGCAGTGGACCGCTGCTGCCGGACAACGAACTGCAGGTCACCGCCAGCATCGGTGTGGCGATCTGCCCCGACCACGCCGCCAGCGAGCGGCAGCTGATGGCGTTTGCCGACGCGGCGATGTACCAGGCCAAGGAATCCGGACGCAACGCCTTCGTGCTGTTCGCCGACTGGATGAACGACAGTGCCGAGCAGCAGTTCCGGCTGCTGGCCGACCTGCGCCGGGCGATCGGCAGCGACCAGTTGTTCCTGAACTTCCAGCCCAAGATCCGCGTGGCGACACAGAAGGTGGCCGGCGCCGAGGCGCTGATCCGCTGGCGGCATCCGGACCATGGCCTGATTCCGCCCGATCGATTCATCCGCCTGGCCGAGCGCAGCGGTGCGATCAACGAGATCGGGCGCTGGGCGCTGGACCAGGCCTGCCAGCAGCTGCGGCGTTGGCACGACGCCGGGCATGAAGGCTGGTCGATGTCGGTGAACCTGTCGCCGGTGCAGTTCAGCTCGCCACACCTGCTGCAGGACGTGCGCACGGTGATCGAGCGCCACAACATCGCGCCACGGCACCTGGTGCTGGAGATCACCGAAAGCACGGTGATGCGCGATACCGACACCAGCCTGCGCCTGCTGCAGGCACTGTCGGCACTGGGCGTAGGCATTTCCATCGACGACTTCGGCACCGGCTATTCCAGCCTGCTGTACCTGAAGCGGCTGCCGGCCACCGAGATCAAGATCGACCACGCCTTCGTGCGCGATCTGGAACACAGCGCCGAGGATGTGGTGATCGTCTCGGCGATCGTGGCGCTGGGCCACGCGCTGGACATGGACATCGTCGCCGAAGGCGTGGAGACCGCCGCCCAGCGCGCCTACCTGGAGCGCCTGGGCTGCGACTACCTGCAGGGCTACCTGCTCGGCCGCCCGGTCGATGCGGCGCGCTTCATGCAGTTGCACGACCTGCCGCGGCCGCGTGTGGAACTGGCGCAGAGCCCGCCGCGGCAACACCCGCCCGGCTGACATCGGGGCGCGCACCCGCCGGGCATGGCCCGGCGCTACCATTGAGTGTCGATCCCCGGTAGATCCACGCCATGCGTGGATGAGCCGTTCCTCCGTCATCCAAGGAAGCGTCCGTGGCCCTACGCACCACCCTTGCTGGCCTGTTGCTGGCCCTTGCTGTTGGCCACGCCGCCGCCGCTGATCTGCCCTGGTCATTGCCAGCCGATGCTTCCCCGGCCCAGGTCGACGCCGCCCTGCAGGCCCTCGGCAAGGGCGTGTTGAAGTCCCCCAGCCTGACCGATGCACAGCGCGGCCACGCGCTGCTGGCGGTGGGCCAGACGGCCGAAGCGCGGCAATCGATCCAGCAGGCACGCGCATCGCTGGCAAGCGACGGTGACACCGCGGCGGTGCAGCGCTGGGTGCCGATGCTGCTGCTCGCCACCGCCGGCGAGCGGGACACAGCCGCCTATGCACGTGCCTTCCACGGCGCCTTCGCTGCACTGGACGACGTTGCCGCGGTGCAGGCCGATGCCGCGCTCTCGGTCGAGCCAGCCCCGGTGCGCGCCCAGCTGGAGCAGGCCATCGCGGCGCAGGCGGGTGCCGCGACCATCGGCGAGGCCGTCGCACTGGACCTGCTGCGCCTGCGGGCGGTACTGCGCGCACAGACGCTGGCCGCCGCACTGGCCCCTCCGCTGGTTGCGGCGGAAGAACAGCGCCGCTTCGCCATCGACGATGCGTTGCGCATCCCCGCCGGCGATGGCGTCGTGCTGTCGGCGCAGCTGGCCCGTCCTCGCGCCGCATCGGCAGCTCTGCCGACAGCCATGCTGTTCACCATCTACACCGATCCACCGAAGAACCGGCTGAAGATGCTGCTGGCTGCCGCGCATGGCTATGCGGGCATCGTGGTGGACGCCCGCGGCAAGGGCCAGGGTATCGGCACCATCGCCCCCTACGAGCACGACGGCAACGATGCCACCGCGGCGATCGACTGGATCAGCCGCCAGCCGTGGAGCGATGGCCGCGTGGCGATGTACGGCGGCAGCTACGAGGGCTTCACCGCCTGGGCTGCGGCGCGCCACCACCATCCTGCATTGAAGACCATCGTGCCCTACGTTGCCGCCATCCCCGGCCAGGGCCTGCCGATGGAGAACAACGTCTTCCTGAGCGCCAACTATGGCTGGGCGTTCTACGTGGCCAATGGCCCGATGCTGGACAAGGCTACCTACGCGCAGAACCGCCGCTGGTCCCAACTCGGCCGACGCTGGTATGCCTCCGGCCGCCCCTACCGGCAGATCGACCAGGTCGATGGCACACCCAACCCATGGTTGCAGCGCTGGCTGGCCCACCCGTCCTACGATGCCTACTGGCAGGCGATGGTCCCGCATGGCAACCAGTTCAACGACATCCGCATACCGGTGCTGACCATCACCGGCTACTACGACGATGGCCAGATCTCGGCACTGCAGTACTTCAAGGACCACCTGCAGCACCGTCCCGACACCGACCATGCCCTGCTGATCGGCCCCTACGACCATGGCGGCGCGCAGTCGGCGCTCAAGCCGATGCAGCTGCGTGGATATGAGCTGGACCCTGTCGCACAGTTCGACACGCCCGCACTGACCTTCCAATGGCTGGACCATGTGCTGCGCGGTGCACCGCGACCGGCGCTGGTGCCCGACCGTGTGAACTATCAGCTGATGGGCGCCAACACGTGGGGTCATGCGGCAACGCTGGAGGCCGCGGCCGGCGATCACCGCCGCTACCACCTCTCCGCCGACCAGGCATCGTCCGATGGTTACCACCGGCTGCAGGAACAGCCACCGGTAGCGGGCCAGCTGCAGCAGACCGTGGACCTGGCCGACCGCAATGAAATGCGGCATGGCTATTACCCGTTCCCGATCATCGCCGCGCGGGACGAGGTGGATACCGCGCTGTCCTTCGTCTCCGCCCCGTTCACCCGTCCCATGGACATGGTTGGCAGCTTCTCCGGCGACCTGAAGGTCCGGATCAACAAGCGGGATTTCGATTTCACCGTCACCCTGTACGAGTTGCGCGCCGATGGACGTCGGATGCAGCTGTCCTACTACATGGGCCGGGCCAGCCATGTACGCGACCCGACAACGCGCCAGCTGCTGCAACCCGGGCAATGGACCCGCCTGCCCTTCGACCGCACGCGCATGGTCGCCCGCCGCCTGGCTGCAGGCAGCCGCCTGCTGGTGAAGGTGGATGTGCTGAAGGACGCCATGCACCAGGTGAACCACGGCACCGGCCGCGATGTCAGCGACGAGAGCGTGGCCGATGCGGGTGAGCCGCTGCGGGTGGACTGGCACAGCGACAGCATGGTGTCGATTCCGCTGCAGCCGGTGACGCCGGACGGATGATTGCGCCGGGCACGGCCCGGCGCCACCCGTGCCGCCGCCCGTCATCACGGAACGGTTCCTGCGGCACCCTCCTGTAGATCCACGCCATGCGTGGATGCGCCACCCGCCATGCGTGGAACGGTTCTTGCACGCACCCCGGCATCCCCTGCCGTAGTGCCCCGTGATGTCCGAGAACGAATCCGCCGGCGAAAAGACCGAACAACCTACCGAAAAACGCCTGCGCGACGCCCGTGAACAGGGCAACCTGCCGCGCTCGCGCGAGCTCGGCACGGCCGCCGTGTTCGGCGCCGGCGTGCTGGCGGTGATGGCGATGAGCGGCTCGATCGGCCGTGGTGCCGCGGCCTGGATGAAGCAGGCGCTGAGCCCGGAACAGAGCCTGCGGCAGAACCCGAAGGAACTGTTCGGCCACTTCGGCGACCTGCTGCTGCAGTTCATGCTGGTGATCGCGCCGCTGGTGCTGGTCTGCCTGCTGGCCAGCTTCGTCGCACCGCTGGTGATGGGTGGCCTGCGCTGGTCGCAGAAAGCGATGCTGCCGGACTTCAACCGCATGAACCCGATGAGCGGGCTCAAGCGCCTGTACGGCCCGGAGGCCATCGCCGAGTTCACCAAGTCGCTGCTGCGCGTAGCCTTCGTCGGCGTCGCCGCCGGGCTGGTGGTCTGGACCGGCTTCGACACCCTGCGCGGGCTGATCCACCACCCGCTGGAAACGGCCATCACCGACGGCCTCGGCTTCACCCTGCGGCTGCTGCTGGCCACTGCCGGCGCCATGCTGGTACTGGCCGCCATCGACGCGCCCTACCAGCGCTGGAACTGGATGCGCAAGCTGAAGATGACCCGTGAAGAGCTGCGCCGGGAAATGAAGGAAAGCGAAGGCAGCCCGGAGGTGAAGGGCCGCATCCGCCAGCTGCAGCAGCAGATGGCCAACCGCCGGATGATGGAAGCAGTGCCCACCGCCGACGTGGTGGTGGTCAACCCCACCCACTACGCGGTGGCCCTGAAGTACGAAGGCGGGGCCATGAACGCCCCGACCGTGGTCGCCCTGGGCGTGGACGAGACCGCCCTGCGCATCCGTGAAGTGGCCGACGGCAACAAGGTCGCGATTGTCTCTGCCCCGCCTTTGGCACGCGCCTTGTATCGGGAAGGCCAACTCGGAAAGGAAATCCCCGTGAGACTGTATTCGGCCGTCGCCCAGGTCCTGTCCTACGTCTACCAGCTGCGCGCCTGGCGCACTGGCCCGATGCCGGACGCCCCGCACATCCAGGTGGATGAATTCGGCAAGGGAGGCCGCCCGTGAGCGCCCAGCCCTCCACCGGATTCAACACCCGCCGCGCCCTGGAAATGATCCGCCAGGGCCTTGGCGCGCCGCTGATCGTGCTGGCCCTGCTGGCCATGGTCGTGGTGCCGCTGGCCGCGCCGGTGCTCGACGCGCTGTTCACCTTCAACATCGCCATCTCGCTGATGGTGCTGCTGGCGGTGGTCTACGTGAAGCGCCCGCTGGATTTCACCATCTTCCCGATCGTGCTGCTGATCACCACCATGCTGCGGCTGGCGCTGAACGTCGCCTCCACCCGCGTGATCCTGCTCAACGGCCAGAACGGCCACGACGCCGCGGGCAAGGTCATCGCCGCCTTCGGCGAATTCGTGATCGGCGGCAACTACGCGGTCGGCATCGTGGTGTTCGCGATCCTGACCATCATCAACTTCGTGGTGATCACCAAGGGCGCCGGCCGCGTCTCGGAAGTGACCGCGCGCTTCATCCTGGACGCCATGCCCGGCAAGCAGATGGCGATCGACGCCGACCTCAACGCCGGTTTGCTGACGCGTGAAGAAGCCAAGCTGCGCCGCGAGGAAGTCCGCGAGGAAGCCGACTTCTACGGCGCGATGGACGGTGCCAGCAAATTCATCCGCGGCGACGCCATCGCCGGCATCCTGATCCTGTTCATCAACATGCTCGGCGGCCTGGCCGTGGGCGTGCTGCAGCATGGCATGCCGTTCGGCGAGGCCGCTGCCACCTACACCCTGCTGTCGATCGGTGACGGCCTGGTGGCGCAGCTGCCGGCCCTGCTGGTCTCCAGCGCCGTGGCCATGCTGGTCACCCGCGCCTCGCGTTCGCAGGACATGGCCCAGGCCATGACCGGCCAGGTGTTCGGCCAGTACCGGGCGCTGGCGATCACCGCCGGCATCATCGGCGTGGTCGGCCTGGTGCCGGGCATGCCCAACGTCGCTTTCCTGACGCTGTCCGCGATCCTCGGCTTCATCGCCTGGAAGGTCTATCGCAAGGGCAAGGCTCCGGCCGCCGACGCCGCGGCCGGCGGCACCGATGCCGCCGCACTCAATGCGCTGGGCCGCCCGGCCGCGCCGGCACCGACCGCCGAACTGAGCTGGGACGAGCTGCGCCCGGTCGATCCGCTGGGCCTGGAGGTCGGCTACCGGCTGATCCCGCTGGTGGACAGCAACCAGGGGGGCGAACTGATGGCGCGCATCAAGGGCGTGCGCCGCAAGCTGACCCAGGACGTTGGCTTCCTGATTCCCTCGGTGCACATCCGCGACAACCTGGAACTGCCGGCCAACGGCTACCGCGTGCTGGTGCATGGCGTGCCAGTGGCCACCGCCGAGATCCACCCGGACCGCGAACTGGCGCTGGACCCCGGCAGTGCCCTCGGCGCGCTAGAAGGCATCGCCGGCAAGGACCCCGCGTTCGGCCTGGATGCCACCTGGATCCAGCCGCACCAGCGCGCCCAGGCCGAGACGCTCGGCTACACCGTGGTCGACCCGGCCACGGTGGTCGCTACCCACCTCTCGCACCTGATCCGCGAACACGCGCCGGAACTGCTCGGCCACGAGGAAGTGCAGCACCTGCTGGCCAACCTGGCCAAGAGCGCGCCCAAGCTCGTCGAAGATCTGACGCCGAAGGCGCTGCCGCTGTCGGCGGTGGTGCGCGTGCTGCAGAACCTGCTGGTGGAGCGCATTCCGATCCGCCAGCTGCGCAAGATCGCCGAGGCACTGGTCGAACACGCGCCCAGCAGCCAGGACCCGGCAGTGCTGACCGCTGCCGTGCGCACCGCACTGGGCCGCTTCATCGTGCAGGAGATCGCCGGAATGTCGGCGGAGCTGCCGGTGTTCACCCTCAACCCGCAATTGGAACGTGTCTTGCAGGAGTCCACGCAGGGCAACGGCGCCGCGCTGGAACCCGGACTCGCGGAGCGACTGCACCAGAGCCTGGCCGAATGTGTCAGCAAGCAGGAAGCGCGAAACGAGCCGGCGGTCGTGCTGGTACCGGGCCCGGTGCGCGCCGCGCTGGCGCGCCTGGTCCGCCACAGCGTTCCGTCGCTGTCGGTCCTGGCCTACAGCGAGGTGCCGGAGGACAAGCGCCTGAAGCTGGTCGGAACGATCAGCTGACGCCGCCCGCCGATGCGCCAGAAAACAGACACCACTTTCGAACCAACGCAACAGACAGATACCAAGGGGAACCCGCACCGTGCAGACCACCGACCACCCGAGTTCTCCGACCGCCACCCCGCCGTCTTCGTCCCGTGACCACAGCATGAAAATCAAACGATTCGTCGCCGCCGACATGCGCTCGGCCATGAACCTGGTGCGCAAGGAACATGGTCCTGACGCCGTGATCCTGTCCAACCGCCGGATCGAGGAAGGCATCGAGATCGTCGCCGCCGCCAACTACGACGAGAGCGCCGTGCAGCGCGCACTGGAAGCCTCGCGTCGTGACGTCGCTCCTCCGCCGGCACCCAAGCCGCGTACCGCCGCCGATGCTGTGATCGCTGCGGTGACCCGCCGCCGCAGCGCTGCCCCGGCGCCGGAGCCGGTGGCCGCCACCACCTCGGCCGTGGCCGCCCTCGCCCGTGCGGCCGTGGGTGCCACCGGCCGCACCCTGGACAGCGCCGACGAGATCGTGCCGACCCGCGGCAGCACCGGCTTCGCAGCCACCCTGGCGCGCGCCGCCGTCAACGAACCGGCGCTGCCCGAACAGATCTTCGCCCCGTTCGCCGAGGCCATCGTCGCACCGGGCCCGGCCGTCACCGCGCCGGCCAACCGCGCCCACTTCCAGATCGACCCGCCGCACGACACGCATCACGAAAGCGTGCCCCCCGCCGTGCAGCCGCCGCCGCTGCCGGGCGCTGCCATGGCCGATGTCCAGCCTGACATCGCCGCCAGCGAACCGGCAGCGCTCGAAGCCGTCGCCGAAGCCAGTCCGGCCCCCGTGCTGGCCCCGGCACCGACGCTGACCGTCGTCGCCCAGGACGACGCCGAGATCCGCCAGCTGCGCCAGGAAGTGGCCGGCATGCGCCAGGTGATCGAGCGCGAGATGAACCGCTTCACCGACGAGCGCCTGCGCGGCTGCCCGGTACGCGCCACCGCGCTGGACCTGATGGACGAGTACGGCTTTGATGCCGGCCTGGCCCGCGACGTGGCCATGCAGATTCCGCTGGAGACCGAAGCCCACCGTGGTCGCGGCCTGATGCTGGGGCTGATCTCGCGCAAGCTGCCGATCGCCCCGGTCGACCCGCTGGAAGAAGGCGGCGTGATCGCCCTGGTCGGCCCGACTGGCGCCGGCAAGACCACCACCATCGCCAAGCTGGCCTCGCGCTTCGCCGAGAAACACGCGCCGCGTGACGTCGCCCTGGTGACCACCGACACCACCCGCATCGGTGCCCGCGAACAGCTGTACGGCTACGGCCGCCAGCTCGGCATCGCGGTGCACGAGGCCAACAGCGGCACCGACCTGGACCAGCTGCTGGAACGCCTGAAGGACTACAAGCTGGTACTGATCGACACCGCCGGCCTGGGCCCGCGCGACCGCGCACTGGCCGCCCAGCTGCAGTGGCTGCGTGCCGCCCGCCAGGTGCGCACCCTGCTGGTGCTGCCGGCCAACACCAGCTTCGGCGACATGGACGAGGTGGTCCGCCGCTTCGGCGCCGCCAACCTGCAGGGCCTGGTGCTGAGCAAGCTGGACGAGACCGGCCGCTTCGGCAACGCCCTGTCGGTGGCCGTGGACCACGCCCTGCCGATCACCTGGGTGACCGATGGCCAGGACGTTCCGGACGACCTGCATCGGGCCAGTGCAGCCAATCTTGTACTTCGCCTTGAAGATTTGCGCCGAGCGGCCGATATGCCCTGCAACCCGGAGTTGAACCATGCCGTCGCGTGAGTACGCCAAGCTGACCAAGACCTTCCCGCTGTCGGCGACCCGCAGCGAGCCGCTCGGCCCTGTGCGCACCATTGCCGTGACCGGCGGCAAGGGCGGCGTGGGCAAGACGAATGTGTCCGCGAACCTGGCCGTGGCACTGGCCGGCATGGGCAAGCGCACGCTGCTGCTGGACGCCGACCTTGGCCTGGCCAACATCGACGTGATCCTGGGGCTGAACCCCACCTTTACGCTGGCCGACCTGGTCGCCGGTCGCTGCTCGCTGGACGACGTCATCGTCGAAGGCCCGAACGGCGTGCTGGTGGTGCCGGCCGCATCCGGCCGCCGGCACATGGCCGAGCTGGCCCCGGCCGAGCACGTCGGCCTGGTCAACGTGTTCTCCGAGCTGGAACGTGAACTGGACATCATGGTGGTCGACACCGCCGCGGGCATCACCGACGGCGTACTGACCTTCTGCCAGGCCGCGCAGGACACCGTGGTGGTGGTCTGTGACGAACCGGCTTCGATCACCGACGCCTATGCGCTGATCAAGGTGCTCTCGCGCGAGCGCGGCGTGGACCGCATCCAGGTGGTGGCCAACATGGTGCGCGACCCGAACGAGGGCCGCGTGCTGTACGAAAAGCTGACCCGCGTCTGCGAGAAGTTCCTCGCCGATGTCTCGCTGAACTACCTGGGCTGCGTGCCGCAGGATGACTGGCTGCGCCTGTCGGTGCAGCGCCAGCAGCCGGTGGTGAAGGCCTATCCGTCCAGCCCGGCCGCGCTGGCGATCACCGAGATCGCGCGCCGCACCGCACGCTGGCAGGCGCCGACCGAACCGCGTGGCGGCGTCGAGTTCTTCCTCGAGCGCATCCTCAAGCAGCGCGGGGTGGCCGCATGAAAGGCGCAGCCCAGTACCGGGAGGTCCAGCGCTCGGCGGCCAACGAGGTCATCGCCCAGCACTCGGACCTGGTGCGGCGCATCGCCCACCACCTGGCTGCGCGGTTGCCGGCCAGCGTTGAAGTGGACGACCTGATCCAGGCCGGCATGATGGGCCTGATCGAAGCCTCGCGCAGCTACGACGCCGACCAGGGCGCCTCGTTCGAAACCTATGCCTCGATCCGCATCCGCGGTTCGATGATCGACGAGATCCGCCGTGGCGACTGGGTGCCGCGCTCGGTGCACCGGCGTGCCCGCGATGCCGCCGCCACCATCCGTCGCCTGGAACAGAGCAGTGGCCGCGCCGCCAGCGCCACCGAAGTGGCCGCCGCGATGGAGATGCCGCTGCCCGAATACCTGCGGTTGATGGAAGACGCCGCACGCGGCCAGGTGCTGAGCCTGGAGTCGCGCATCGAGGACCAGGGCGAGCTGGACACCGTCGCCCAGGGCGGCCCGACCCCGCAGCAGGTGCTGGAGCGCGGCGAGTTCGGCCGCGAGCTGGGCAAGGCCATCGGCCACCTGCCCGAGCGCGAACAGCTGGTGCTCTCGCTCTATTACGAGCAGGAACTGAACCTGAAGGAGATCGGCGCGGTGCTCGGCGTGAGCGAGTCGCGGGTCTGCCAGATCCACGGCCAGGCGGTACTGCGCCTGCGGGGCCGATTGAAAATCTTCGAGGCCGCCGACGCCGGCCTGGAAGAATGAACATGCCCGAGGCGGCTGCCCCCGGCCGCCCGGAATGAACAACAAAGGAACTCTGCTTTGAACAAGAACATGCGCATCCTGATCGTCGACGACTTCTCGACCATGCGTCGAATCGTCAAGAACCTGCTGGGCGATCTGGGCTTCACCAACACCGCCGAAGCCGAGGACGGGCATGCCGCGCTGTCGCTGCTGCAGAGCCAGCCGTTCGATTTCGTGGTCACCGACTGGAACATGCCGGTGATGACCGGCATCGAACTGCTGAAGGCGATCCGCGCCGATGCCAAGCTGAAGACCCTCCCGGTGCTGATGGTCACCGCCGAAGCCAAGCGCGAGCAGATCATCGAAGCCGCCCAGAACGGCGTGAACGGCTACATCATCAAGCCGTTCACCGCGCAGACGCTGGAAGAGAAGCTCGGCAAGATCTTCGAACGCCTGGCGGCCAGCGCCTGATGGATACCACGGTCGACAAGAACGCCCTCGCCCTGCGCCTGCAGGAAGCCCTGGACGCCCTGGAGTCCGGTGACGAAGCCGCCTGGCGGCAACGCATCGACGGACTGGTCGCGCTGCGTACGCAGCCGATGATGAGCGGCCTCTCGCGGCTGGCCCGCGAGCTGGGACAGGCACTGGGTGAACTGCCGACCGTACCCAGCGAGGCCGGTGAGCTGGACGACGCCTGCGCACGCCTTGACCACGTGGTGGCGATGACCGAACAGGCCACGCACCGCACCCTGGACCTGGCCGAGGAATGCCGCAGCCTGACCGAACAACTGCGCGCCGAAGGCCTGCAGCCGGGCCAGGACACGCAGCTCGAGCGCATCCGCCACAACCTGACCGAGATCGCCCTGACCCAGAGCTACCAGGACCTGACCGGGCAGATCATCCGTCGCGTGGTCGGCATCGTCCGCCGCGTGCACGAGGGCTTTGGCGCACTCGGCCTGCCGCCGGAACAGCATCGCACCGATCCGGAACTGGCCGGGCCGGCACTGAAGGGACTGGACCGCCACGCGGTCTCGCAGAACGACGCCGACGACCTGTTGTCGGATCTGGGGCTGTAAGCATGAGCGCGGTATCCGACGACATCACTGCCGATTTCATCATCGAGGCCCAGGAAATCCTGGATCGCCTGGGCGAACAGCTGGTGTCGCTGGAGCAGGCACCGCAGGACACCGAGCAACTCAACGCGGTGTTCCGCGGCTACCACACGCTCAAGGGCGGCGCCGGCTTCCTTGGCGTCACCGCCATGGTCGAGCTGTGCCACGCCGCTGAAGAAGCCCTGGGCATCGCGCGTGCCGGGCAGGCGGTACTGCAGGCCCACCACTTCGACGCCGCCCAGCAGTCGCTGGACTACCTGCAGTCGATGCTGGACGCCGTGTCCTCCGGTACCGAGCCGGGCTATGCGCCGCCGGACCTGATCGCGCAGTTCGACATGCACGGTGGCACTGCCGCGCCGGTCGCTGCGGCCGCGCCTGCGGCAGGCGGCAGCGATCTGATCACCGACGACGAATTCGAGGCCCTGCTCGATCAGCTGCACGGCGGCAACGCGCCGACTGCGGTCGCGCCAGCGAAGAAGGCCGACGACGGCCTGATCAGCGAAGACGAGTTCGAAGCCCTGCTGGACCAGCTGCACGGCGGTGCTGCGCCAGGCGCGAAGCCTGCTGCCGCCATCGCGGCGGCACCCGCCGCAGCACCGCGCCCGGCACCTGTCCCGGCGCCCGCAGCCAAGCCAGCGGCCAAGCCGATGGCCGAGGCCGAGCACACCGTGCGCGTGGACACCAAGCGCCTGGATGCGATCGTCAACCTGATCGGCGAACTGGTGCTTTCCCGCAACCGCCTGAAGACCCTCCGTGCACGCCTGCGCGACGAGGAGCTGGATCGCGCCGTATCGACGCTGGACATCGCCACTGCGCGCCTGCAGTCGGCCGTGATGCGTACCCGCATGCAGCCGGTGGGCAAAGTGTTCTCGCGCTTCCCCAAGGTCGCCCGCGACGTCGCCCGCTCGCTGAAGAAGGAAGTGGACCTTGAGCTGGTCGGTGCCGAGACCGAGCTCGACCGCAACCTGGTCGAAGCGCTGGCCGACCCGCTGGTGCACCTGGTCCGCAACGCCATCGACCACGGCGTGGAAATGCCCGACCTGCGTGAAGCACAGGGCAAGCCGCGGATGGGCCATGTGCGCCTGTCCGCCCAGCAGGAAGGTGACTACGTCAGCATCGAGGTGCAGGACGATGGCGCCGGCATCGACCCCGAGAAGCTGCGTGCCAAGGCGCGCGAGAAGGGCCTGATCGACCCGGAGGCCGCTGCCCGCCTGAGCAGCGAGGAATGCCTGCATCTCGTGTTCCTGCCCGGCTTCTCGACCAAGCAGCAGGTCACCGATATTTCCGGTCGTGGCGTGGGCATGGACGTGGTGCAGTCGCGCATCCGCGAACTGAGCGGCCAGATCCAGATCCAGTCGGAACTGGGGCGTGGCAGCCGCTTCCTGATCCGCGTGCCACTCACCCTCGCGATCCTGCCGACCCTGCTGGTGCAGGCCGGCGAGGACGTCTACGCGCTACCGCTGGCACGCGTGATGGAAGTGCTTCACGCGCCGCGCACCTCGCTGGGCTGGTTCGATGGCCGCGCCGTGCTCGATCGCCGCTCGCACACCCTGCCGCTGGTCGACCTGCGCCAGTGGCTGGATGTGACGCCCGCCGCGTCGACCCTGCTGACCATCGTGGTGCTGCAGGCCGGTGAAGCGCGCTTCGGACTGGTCGTGGACCAGGTGCGCGGGCGCGAGGAAGTGGTCATCAAGCCACTGCCCAAAGCCCTGCGCGGCCTGCGCGGTTATGCCGGTGCAACCTTGATCGGCGATGGTCGCATGGCACTGATCCTGGACGTGGACGGCATACGCTGAAACCCCGCCGGGCATGGCCCAGCGACCCGAAAACTGTGACTACCGTCTGTACGCGCTCTCCCGGTGTCTCAAGTCCCATTCATACAAGCCGATACCGGAACCATGGATAGACTCAGCCTCATTGGACTCTTTCTCGCCCTGGCCTCGCTGGTCGGTGGCAGCATCCTCAAGGGCGCCGGCCTGGCGTCGTTGTGGTCGCCTGCGGCGTTCGTGATCGTCATCGTCGGCACCGTCGCCGCGATCCTGCTGCATACCTCGCCGGCGGTGTTCAAGCATGCCTTCAAGATCGTGCGCTGGGTCGTGCGCCCGCCACACAGTGATCGCCGCGAACTGATCCAGCAGATCGTCGAGTGGAGCAACATCGCCCGTCGCCAGGGCCTGCTGGGCCTGGAATCGCAGGTGGAAGCGCAGCAGGACCCGTTCCTGCGCAAGGGCCTGCAGCTGCTGGTGGACGGCGTTGAACCCGAATCGATGCGTCACATGCTGGAGATCGAACTGGGCAGCCAGGAACACCAGGACCAGGCCGGCGCCAAGGTCTTCGAAGCGATGGGCATCTACGCACCCACGCTGGGCATCATCGGTGCGGTCCTCGGCCTCATTGCCGTGATGAAGAACCTGGCCGACCCGAGCAAGCTGGGCCACGGCATCGCCGCTGCGTTCACCGCCACCATCTACGGCATCGCCTCGGCCAACCTGTTGTTCCTGCCGATCGCGGCCAAGCTCAAGAGTGTGATCTCGCACAACACCCGCGATCGCGAGATGGTCATCGAAGGCCTGATCTCGATCGCCCAGGGCGAGAACCCGCGCAACATCGAAACCAACCTCTCCGGCTTCCTGCACTGACATGGCCCGCCGCAAGCACCACGAAGAGCACGCCAACCATGAAGCATGGGCGATCCCCTATGCCGACCTGATGACGCTGCTGCTCGCCTTCTTCGTGGTCATGTACGCGATCTCCTCGGTCAACGAGGGCAAGTACCGGATCATGGCCGACGCGCTCACCGATGCCTTTGGTGGTGCGCCGCGCACGATCAACCCGGTGCAGGTCGGCAACAAGCAGGTGCAGGGCGGCGGCTGGGACAGCCCGTCGGTGATCAAGTCCGGCACCAAGGTCGGCCCGTCCGCGCCGGCACCCTCGCACGACCCGACCCTGCTGCCGTCGATGGCCTCGCAGATGCGCATGCCTGTTTCGGTGCACAACCAGGAACAGATTGCCCGTGCCGAGCGCCAGCTCAACAGCATCGCCGACCGCCTCACCGCCGCGCTGGCGCCACTGATCGACCGCGGCATGATCAGCGTGCGCCGCACCGAACTGTGGATCGAAGTGGAGATCAACAGCGACATCCTGTTCCCCACCGGCTCGGCCGCGCTGGACGTGCATGCACGGCAGACGCTGGCCAGCCTGGCCGAGGTGCTGCGTGACGTGCCCAACAGCGTGCGCGTGGAAGGCCATACCGACAACGTGCCGATCGCCACCGCCACCTTCCCGTCGAACTGGGAGCTGTCGGCTGGACGCGCAGCCAGCGTGGTGCACCTGTTCGCCGACCAGGGCGTGCAGCCGTCGCGACTGGCAATGGTCGGCTATGGCCAGTTCCGTCCGCGCGAAGAGAACGACAGCGCGCAGGGGCGCAACCGCAACCGCCGGGTGATGGTCATCATCCTGGCCGACACCTCGCATTCGGTGGATCCACTTGGCCAGCGCCTCAATGCGGCCACCGGCGCCGCCGACAACAGCGCCACCGAACAAGCCGCCGCAACTCCGGCTGCCGCCCCCACCTCCCCCATCGCACCGGTGAAGTTGCCGCCGGTGCCGGCTGGCAGCCGTTTCGGCGCCGCCGTTCCCCCGGCAATGAAGGAGTAAACCGATGCGCATCTGGGCAGTCGCCAACCAGAAGGGCGGAGTCGGCAAGACCACCACCACCCTCGCCCTCGGCCGTGGCCTGGCCGCGCTTGGCCATCGCGTGCTGCTGATCGACCTCGATCCGCATGCCTCGCTCAGCCGCGCTTTCGGCGTGCCGGTGGATCCGCCGCCGGCCGGCGTACTGGAACTGTTCGGCGCCCCGCCGGCGGATCTTTCCAGCCTGTGCCATGCCAGCAACATCCACGGCCTGGACTATGTCTGCGCGCAGTCGGCGCTGGCCACGCTGGAGCGCCGCAGCGCCAACCAACCCGGCCTCGGCCTGGCCCTGCAGAACGCACTGGCGCGTCACCAGGGCCAGCACGACTACATCCTGCTGGACTGTGCCCCCACCCTTGGCCTGTTGATGATCAACGCGCTGGCCGCCGCCGACCGCCTGATCATCCCCACCCAGGCCGAGCCGCTGGCCCTGCATGGCCTGGACGGCATGGTCCGCACCGGCGAGATGGTCGAGCGCTCGCGCCGACGCCCCCTGCCGATCTCGATCCTGCCGACCCTGTTCGACCGCCGCACCCGCGCCGGCAACGAATCGCTGCGCACCATGCAGGATCGTCACGGCACCCGGGTGTGGGAAGACGCGATTCCGATCGACACCCGCATCAGCAATGCCGCAGGCCTCACCCTGCCCAGCGTCGGCGAAGATTACCCGGGCCGTGGCCTGGCCGCCTACCGCCGCGCCCTGAACTGGATCCTCGGCGAGGATGCCCGCGCGCTGGAGCAGGCCGCATGAACAGCACCGGTGTACTGGACGACTACCTGGACGAACTGCTGGGCGAAGCGATTGCCGTGGCGCCACCGGCTGCACCGCCGCCGGCCAGCGACGAAGCGTGCCCGGCGATTGCAGCGGACGCCGAACGCGAGCCGACATGGGAAGATCTGCCGGCCGAAGTGATCTACGAGACGGGGACTGTTGCTGCCGCCCCGGCAGAGGACGGCGCAGCACTGGAAGCCGCATTCGAGGCCGCCACTGTTGCACCCGAACGCGAGCCGACCTGGGACGATCTGCCGGACGAGGTGATCTACGAAACGGAGACTGTTGCCGCTGCCCCGGCAGAGGACAACGCAGCACTGGAAGCCGCATTCGAGGCCGCCGCAATGCCGGTCGCCGCTCCCGAGCGCGAACCGACCTGGGACGACCTGCCCGATGAGGTAATCCACGAAACGGAGCCCGTAGCAGCTCCGGCGGCAACGAGTGGCCCAGAGCCCACCTGGGACGACCTGCCCGACGAAGTGATCTACGAGACCGACGCGGCCGACAGCCATCACCTCGCCCACACTGACAGCCCTGGCCTGCAGGCAGCATTCGAAGCCGCCGCCGGTGGCGAGGATGTCCCCACGCCGCCACCGGCCGTGGTCGCACCCCCGGCACCGCGCCCCGCACCCGCTCCGGCTGTCCCAGCAGCACGCGCCGCCGCCGCGCCACCCCCGCGCGTTGCCGTGGATGCTCCGGCCACCAGCCGTCCCGGCACCTGGCAGGAGCTGCAGGCACAGGCGCACCAGCCCGCCAGCAGTCCGCATCCGCAGAACCGTCGCGCCGGCGAGCGTACTTCGCGCTGGCTGCGCCTGCGCTGCGGCACCCAGGCCTATGCACTGGAACTGCTGAAGGTGCAGGAGGTCGTGCTGCCGGTGCCGCTGCTGCCGCTGCGCGGCACCGCACCGGCGATGCTCGGGATCATGAACCTGCGTGGCCAGGTGGTACCGGTAATGGACCTCGGCCTGCACCTCGGCGCCGCGGCGGCGGAAGACGATGCCCAGACCCGCATCGTGGTGCTGGAAGAGGATGGCGAGACCATCGGCCTGCGTGTGTCGGCCGTGGAAGATGTCGCCAACCTCACCGATTCGCAGATCGAACCCCCGGATACCGCCCGCATCTGCCAGATCTCCAATGATCTGTTCCGCGGCGTCGCCCGGGTCAGCCAGCGCCCGATGATCCTGCTGGACGCCACACGGCTGTTGAGTTGAGCGGAAAAAAAAGGGGACGGAGGGGATTAAGTCGCAACTGGCTCGGCGCTTTGCGCCGACGCGGTGTCTGTCGGGGACGCAAGGAGTTGATCCGTTGGATCAGCACCTTACGTCCCCACTGCGCGGTCGCCGTTGCTACTGGCAGTCGCAGAGGGACGCGGGAATTTGCGACTTAATCCCCTCCGTCCCCTTTTCAGCAGCGACCGCAACGACGCACCGCGTCGATTCCCCTAAAGAACCCTGCCGGGGTGCCGTTATGGATCACGGAACCGTTTGTCCGGAGCAACGATGAGCACTGTCGAACTGGGTGAGGATCTCGGCATCGAGAGCAGCACCGAGCTCAAGAACCGCCTCGCCCCGCTGGTGGCGCAGGCAGGCGAGCTGACCCTGGATGCAAGCCAGGTCGCCCGCATCCACACGGCCGCCGTGCAGGTGCTGTGTGCATTCGTGCAGGCCCGCCGCGAGGCAGGCCTGGGCACCGGCTTCCACGGTTGCACCGCAACCTTCCGTGACGCCGCACGCCTGCTGGGCGTCACCCAGGCCCTGGGCCTGGACGTAACCCATGACAACCTGAAATCTGTGGAGAACGCTGCATGAGCGCACGTATCTTGGTGGTGGACGATTCGGCGTCGATGCGCCAGATGGTTTCCTTCGCCCTCACCTCGGCCGGTTTTGCCGTCGAAGAAGCCGAAGACGGCGCGGTCGCGCTCGGTCGCGCCAAGGGCCAGCGCTTCAATGCGGTGGTCACCGACGTCAACATGCCGAACATGGACGGCATCGCGCTGATCCGCGAACTGCGCCAGCTGCCGGACTACAAGTTCACCCCGCTGCTGATGCTGACCACTGAATCGGCCGCCGACAAGAAGTCCGAAGGCAAGGCCGCCGGCGCCACCGGCTGGCTGGTCAAGCCGTTCAATCCGGAACAGCTGGTCGCCACCGTGCAGAAAGTGCTGGGCTGATCGCCCCGCACCGCTCCCCCTCTTCGCTTCCGGACCACCACTGCCATGAGCATGGACCTGCAACGCTTCCACGCCACCTTCTTCGAGGAGAGCCGCGAAGGCCTCGACGCGATGGAGGCTGGCCTGCTGGCCCTGGAATCGGGGCAGCAGGACGCGGAGATCATCAATTCGGTGTTCCGCGCCGCCCACTCCATCAAGGGCGGCGCCGGCACGTTCGGCTTCGATGCCATCGCCGGCCTGACCCACGTGCTGGAAACGCTGCTCGATGAGCTGCGTGCCGGCAAGCGGGCCCTGGAAGGCCACGCCGTCGACGCCATGCTGTCATCGGTGGACGTGCTGCGCGCCCTGCTGCGCGAAGCCGAACACGGACAGGCCGCCGACCCCGCCGCTGTTGCCGCGGTGAAGGCACGCCTGGAAGCCGTTCTCTCCGGCCAGGCCGCAGCGAGCGCGCCGGCCGCTGTCGCAGCCAAGGTGGACGATACGCCGGAAGCCTGGCAGATCGGCTTCACCCCGGCACCGTCGTTGTTCATGAGCGGCAACGACCCGTTGCGCATCATCCGCGAACTGGAACACCTCGGTTCGCTGCAGGTGGCCGCGCGCATGGAGCGCCTGCCCGGCTTTGCCCAGCTCGACCCGCTCGAGGCCCACCTGGCATGGGACCTCGGCCTGGTCGGCAAGGTGCCGCGCAGCAAGATCGAAGACACCTTCGCCTGGGTACTGGACGACTGCGAGCTGGACATCCGTCCGGCAGCGCCGCCGAGCCTGGCTACCCAGCCCCCCGTTGCAGCAGCCCCTTCCACACCTGCTGCCGTCGCACCGGCAGCGCCTGCCGCACCCGCTGCCAGCGGCACTGCCAGCCAGGAAGCCGAGACCTCGATCCGCGTCAGCGTCGACAAGGTCGATGCGCTGATCAACCTGGTCGGCGAACTGGTCATCACCCAGGCCATGCTCAAGCAGGTCTCGCACGCACTGGACCCGGTCCACGCCGAGAGCCTGTTCGCCGGCCTGGACCAGCTTGAACGCAACACCCGCGACCTGCAGGAAGCAGTGATCGGCGTGCGCATGCTGCCGGTCGACGCAGTGTTCCGCCGCTTCCCGCGCCTGGTCCGCGATCTGTCCAGCCGCCTTGGCAAGCAGGTCCGCCTGCGCACCGTCGGTGAAGGCACCGAGCTGGACAAGGGCCTGATCGAGAAGATCGCCGATCCGCTGGTACACCTGGTGCGCAATTCGATCGACCACGGCCTGGAAATGCCCGACGTGCGTCGCGGCGCGGGCAAGGACGAGACCGGCACGATCACCCTGGCCGCATCGCACCAGGGCGGGCACATCGTCATCGAAGTGAGCGACGACGGCCGCGGCCTGGATCGGGCCAAGATCCTGGCCAAGGCCACCGAACGCGGCCTGGCGGTGCCGGACAACCCGACCGATTCGCAGGTCTGGGACCTGATCTTCCAACCCGGCTTCTCCACCGCCGATGCGGTCACCGACCTGTCCGGGCGCGGCGTCGGCATGGACGTGGTCCGCCGCAACATCCAGGCGCTGGGTGGCGAGGTGCAGATCGAAAGCAGCCTCGGCGCCGGCACCCGCACGCTGATCCGCCTGCCACTCACCCTGGCCATCCTCGATGGCATGACCGTAGCGGTGGCGGGCGAGACGCTGATCCTGCCACTGGCCTACGTTCTGGAGGCCCTGCAGCCGCAGGCCGAGGACATCCGCAGCATGGCCGGCGAAGGCCGCGTGCTGCGCGTACGTGGCGAGTACCTGCCCATCCTCTCGCTGAGCGAGTACTACGGCTACGGCAACCGTGCACCGGGCAGCGAATCGCTGGTGGTTGTGGTCGAAGGCGATGGCCAGAAGATCGCACTGGAAGTGGACGAGCTGGTCGGCCAGCAGCAGGTGGTGGTGAAGAACATCGAGAACAACTACCGCCGCATCGGCGGGGTGTCCGGCGCCACCATCCTCGGCGATGGCCGCGTGGCTCTGATCGTCGACATCGGCGGCCTGGTACGCTCGCTGCGGATGCCGCAGGCCGCCTGATTTCCCTTGCAGGCTGTCCAGAACCGCCGCCCCTCGGGGCGGCGGTTTTTGTTTGTGCACGCTATGGCAAGGGGGCCCATCCGGGGTCAGATCCCTTTTCAAGGGAAAGGGATCTGACCTCATCCCTTCTGTGAACTCTGTCGGTGCCGCGCTTGCGCATACAACCACGTCACGCAAGCGAAAGCCCCGTCACTACGCGACTTTCGCGCCTTCATCCCTACGCATCCGAATGTGACCTCCGTCCATAAAGTCCGCGCAGGTCGCGCCGTTATTCCGCAATGACGGCCGTCACCGAACCCCCACCGGGCACCACCGTTCGCTCTGCAACCACCCCCAGCCGACGCAACAGCGCCGGCGCCCTGCCCACCTGGAGCATCCTGCATGAAGTGGTTCCACGATCTGCCCATCGCCCGCAAGCTGGCCGTGGGGTTCACCCTCACCACCCTGATGACCGTCGTACTGGGTGCCTTCGCCCTGGTCCGCCTGTCCGAGGCCAACGCGCAGCTGAGCGCCATGGCCTCCAACGATATTCCGTCCGTGCAGTACCTCGGCGAAGTGCGCTCGCAGCTGGGTGAGTTCCGTACCTATGAGCTGGCCCAGCTGAGCATGCTGGACCAGCCCGAGAAGGTGGCCGACTACAACAAGCGCATGGACGACACCGCCGCCGTCGTGCGCGAACAGCTGGCCGCGTACGCCAAGCTGCCGGCCGGCGCCAAGGAGCGCGAGCTCTACCGCGCCGTGCAGGCCGACGTCGATGGCTACTTCGCAGCCAATGCCAAGCTGCGCGAAGCGGCCACCGCCGGCGATGGCGTCGTCGCACGGCAGATCTCCGACGACCAGTCGCGCCCACTGCGCCGCAAAGCCTTTGAAGACCTCAAGGCACTGGGCGCGTACAGCAGCTCGCTGATGCAGGGCAAGATCGACAACGCCAATGCCACCCACCGCAACAGCATGCTGGCTATCATTGCCGCCGTCGTATTGCTGGTTGTGGTCGCCGCAACCCTGGCGGTGGTCATCTCACGCGCCGTGGTCGGCCCGCTCGGCAAGGCCGTGAACGCCATCCAGGCCGTCGCACGCGGCGACCTCAGCGTCACCACCCAGAGCACCGGCAAGGACGAGGCTGGCCGCATGCTGGCGGCCACCACCGAAATGACCGCGATGCTGCGCCGCTTCTCCGAGCAGACCCAGCTGATGGCGCAGATGCACGCCGGCCCGGACATCAGCCACCGCATTCCGGAAGACTTCCCGGGCGTCTACGGGCAGCTGGCCAGCGGCATCAACACGGTCATCTTCGAGCATCTCGACTCGATCCGCGATGCCATCGACGTGCTCAACCAGTACGCCACCGGCAACCTTGCCCCGGACGCACGCCGCCTGCCGGGCAGCCGCGCGATCCTGCACGAGTCGATGGATGCGGCCAAGGCCAGCCTGCTGGCCATCAACACGCAGATCCAGCAGCTGGCCTCGGCCGCCGCCGCCGGCGACTTCAGCCAGCGCGGTGATGCGCAGCGTTTCGATCACGATTTCCGCGTGATGATCGAGCAGCTCAACAGCATGATGCAGGTGGCCGACGGCAATCTCGGCCAGCTCTCGCAGCTGCTGCAGTCGATCGCCGCCGGCGACCTGACCGCACGCATGGACGGCCAGTTCAACGGCGTGTTCGCACGCATGCGTGACGACGCCAACACCACCGTTGCACAGCTGACCCAGATCGTCGGCCAGATCCAGGCCAGCGCCAGCAGCATCACCCTGGCCGCCGGCGAGATTGCTTCGGGCAACAGCGATCTGTCGCGCCGTACCGAGCAGCAGGCCGCCAATCTGGAAGAAACCGCCGCCTCGATGGAGGAACTGACCTCCACCGTGCGCCAGAACGCCGAGCACGCCCGCCAGGCCAACCAGCTCGCCATCGGCGCGCATGGCGTCGCCTCGCAGGGCGGTGAAGTGGTCGGCCAGGTGGTCAGCACGATGTCGGCCATCGAAGCCTCGTCGAAGAAGATCGCCGAGATCATCTCGGTCATCGACGGCATCGCCTTCCAGACCAACATCCTGGCGCTGAATGCCGCAGTGGAAGCTGCGCGTGCCGGTGAACAGGGCCGCGGCTTCGCCGTGGTCGCCAGCGAAGTGCGTACCCTCGCCCAGCGCTCGGCCGCTGCCGCCAAGGAGATCAAGGGCCTGATCGATGATTCGGTCGGCAAGGTCGCCGAAGGCTCCAGCCTGGTCCACCAGGCCGGCAGCACCATGGGCGAGATCGTCGCCTCGGTGCAGCGCGTGACCGACATCATGGCCGAGATCTCTGCGGCTTCCCAGGAACAGAGCGCCGGCATCGAGCAGGTCAACCAGACCGTGGTGCAGATGGACGAGACCACCCAGCAGAACGCTGCGCTGGTGGAGGAAGCCACTGCTGCCGCACGCGCGATGGAAGACCAGGCCGTGCAGCTGGGCGAGGCAGTGGCGCGCTTCCGGTTGGCATCGCAGGGCGTCGCCGCTGCACCGGCACGGCTGGCAAATGCGCCGCAGCCACGCCAGGTCGCGGCCGCTCTGCCCGCCACCAAGGCAGCACCGACACGACCGTTGCGCGCATCGGCCGCCCAGCCGGCGCTGGCTGCCGAGGGTGACTGGCAGGAGTTCTGATGTACCCGGGGTCAGATCCCCTTCCCACGGGAAGGGATCTGACCCCCTACGCATGGAAAGTGATGCAAATCTCACTTCATAATCCAATGCAGAGGCCGATATCCCCATCGAGCCTCGCGCCAACGCGTGCTGGCGCCCGCCCCTGATCACAGATTCCATGTCCGACGGCCACGACACTGAACTGCACGATGTCCACGCGGCCGACGCCGCGGACGAACGCTTCCTGGTCCGCAACCCCCGCCAGCTGCGGCAGCTGCTGCGCTCGCTGATCGACCAGCGATCACTGATCAATGCGCATATCGACGGCCGGGACCGTTCGTTCCCGACCGCCCTGCTTGATCTCGACGAGGACGAAGACTACCTGCTGCTCGACGGCAGCCCGCAGGAGGCATCGAACCGTGCCGCCGAGCAGGCCGACCATCTGCTCTGCTTCGCCCAGCTTGAACGTGTCCTTGTGCGGTTCCGCCTGCACGCGCTGCAGCGCGTGGACAACGATGGCCACGTCGCCTTCCGCGCCCCGTTGCCGGACGAACTGGTGCACCTGCAGCGCCGCGAGCTGTACCGGCTGGAGACCCCCGTCACCGACTCGCCACAGCTGCTGCTGCCACCCGGCGAAGCCCGCGCCGAAGCACTTTCAATGCGGGTGGTGGACATCAGCGGTGGTGGCCTGGCCGTGGTGGTGCCCAACGACTGCGCCGTGTTCGGCCTGCAGAAGCGCTACACGGCGCAGCTGTCGCTGCCCGATGGCCCGGACCTGGACATCGAACTGGTGGTCTGCAACCTGCTGCCGCAGCGACAGCCCAACGGCATCGAGGTCAAGCGCGTGGGCATGCGCTTTGACAGCCTGCCGCGCGGTGGCGACAGCGCCATCCAGCGCTACATCTTCCGCATCGACCGCCAGCGCAAGGCCCGCCGCAACGGCGAACTGTAGGACCGCCCGACCGGTAGTGCCGGCCGCTGGCCGGCAACCCGCACATTGCCGTTGCCGGCCAGCGCCCGGCACTACCGATCTTCGGCGGATCCACGCCATTTGCGGATGCCCACCCCGCCCCGGCACATCCACGCCCTGCGTGGATGCCCCAGGCGCCACACCTAAAGTCCCCCCACGCGGGGCCGATATCGAGCCTGACACCGGGACTTCCGGCAGAACCAGGACCCCTCGATGAACGACAAGACCAGCTCCGCCGCCAGCGCCGGTGGCGAATTCCTCAGCTTCACCCTCGGCGCCGAACACTACGGCGTGGACATCCTCAAGGTGCAGGAAATCCGTGGCTACGATGCGGTCACCCGCGTGCCGGATGCCCCGGACTACATCAAGGGCGTGATCAACCTGCGCGGCACCATCGTCCCGGTCATCGACCTGCGCCTGAAGCTGCGCCTGGACAACGCCCGCTACGACGCCTTCACCGTGATGATCGTGCTCAACGTCGAAGACCGCGTGGTCGGCATCGTGGTCGACAGCGTGTCGGACGTGATCCCGCTGTCGGCCGAGCAGATCCGCCCGACCCCGGAGTTCGGCGCTGCGGTCGATACCCGCTTCATCTCCGGCATCGGCACCCACGACGACCGCATGCTGATCCTGCTGGACATCGAGACCCTGCTCGACAGCGCCGACATGGGCCAGACCACCCTCGCCGAAGACGCTGCCGCCTGACCCAGCGGACCTGCTTCACGTTCTGGTCACAAAACCCTTCAGTTCCCCCCGGCAGTGCCGATAGGGGGACAGAAGCCGGTCGCGCAGGAGCGCGCGGAACCGGAACGACCATCACCATCCCCGGAGATACACCTCGATGAAGTCCCTGCTTGCGTTCGTTTCGGCCGCTGTCCTGGCCACCACCGCTTCCTCCGCGTTCGCCCAGGCGGCCGACATGATCCCGCCGGAACTGGCCCCGCGTTCGGTCGGCAAGGACGGCATGGTCTGTGGCAAGGTCGAAAAGGCCCGCTACGCAGAAGGTTCCGAAGGCCAGCCAACCTTCCTGTACATGGGCGGCGCCTTCCCGCGCCACACCTTCTCGGCCCGCATCGCCGGCGAGAACCGCGGCAAGTTCTCCTTCCCGCTGGAAACCCTGGAAGGCAAGACCGTGTGCGTGATCGGCAAGATCCAGCGCGACGCCTCGCGCGCGGAAATCGAAGTCAGCTCGCCGGCGGGCCTGAAGCTGGCCAACATCAAGTAATCCGCTGTCCGTCGAACCACGCCGGAGCTTGTGCCGGCGTGGTTTCTGCTGCAACCGGGCCCGATGCCCGGACGCGTCTGCCTTAGGAGATCGCAACGCCCATGCCGTGGATCAACAACCTGAAACTGATGCCGAAGCTGCTGTTGACCTTCGGTGTCCTCCTGCTGGTGATGCTGCTGCAGGGCATCGTCGCCTATCGCGGACTGCATTCGCTGAACAACGTCACCACCGAGCTGGCCGGTTCGCGCATGGAAAGCATCCGCATGGCCGGCGAGATGCGCGGCATGCTGGGCGAGTACCGCAATGCCGCCTACCAGCAGCTGATCCGCGCCAGCGATGACGTCAAGTCCGACGCGCGCAAGCAGGCCGTCGACCTGCGCACCAGCATGGACACGTCGATCAAGGACTACCCGAAGCTGGTCGACAACGCGCAGCAGAAGAAGCTCTTCGATACCTTCGCCAAGGAGTGGAAGGACGCCCTGGCCTCCTACGACAGCGTCACCGAGATGCTGGAGCTGGACCTGCCGGACGATGCCATCGATACCTTCGTGGGCGAGACCCGCACCAAGCACCGCAAGGCTGCTTCGGCGCTGGAAGCGCTGATCGCCGAAGACAACCGCCTCGCCCGCGCCTCGCGCGAAGAGGCCGCGTCCACCTATTCCGCCTCCGCCGTGCTGACCGTGATCGCCCTGCTGGGCGGCGCCGCACTCGGCCTGGTCCTGGTCTGGCTGTTCGCCCGCGCCCTGGTCGGCAGCGTACGTGGCGCCGTTTCGGTCGCCAACGACGTCGCCGGCGGCAAGCTCGATGGCCACATCGACGTCAGCCGCCAGGACGAAGTAGGCGAGCTGATGCAGGCCATGCAGCGCATGCAGCGCGACCTGCGCGAGCGCATCGAAACCGACCAGGCCGTTGCCCGCGAGAACCTGCGCATCCGCACCGCGCTGGACTACAGTTCGACCGGCGTCTACCTGACCGATACCAGCAACACCATCGTCTACAGCAACCGCGCCCTGCAGCAGACCCTGAGCCAGTACCAGGATGAAGTGCGCCGCGACCTGCCGGACTTCGACGCCCAGGCCTCGCTGATCGGCAAGCCGGTCACCGTGCTGGAACACCGCGGCGAGATGGACCAGACCCTGCTGGGCAACCTGAAGGCGCACGGCGTTGCCCGTCGCCCGATGCAGTACGGCGATGCCCAGTTCGCACAGGTGGTGTCGACCATCCGCAATGAAGGCGGCGACACCGTCGGCTACGTGGTGGAATGGCGCGACCGCACCCAGGAAGCCCTGGTCGAAGCCGAAGTGGCGCGCGTCATCGCCCAGGCGGCTGCCGGCGACCTGTCCGGCCGCATCGATGCCAGCGACAAGGAAGGCTTCTTCCTGCAGCTGGCACAGCAGATCAACGGCCTGCTCGACGCCAACGCCGGCAGCATCGAACAGATCTCCGGCCTGCTCGCCGCGCTGTCGCAGGGTGACCTGACCGTGCGCATGCACGGCGATTACCAGGGTGTGTTCGCCCGCATGCGCGACGACGCCAACGCCACTGCCGCGCAGCTGAGCGAGATCGTCACCCGCATCAAGCAGTCCAGCCGCGCGATCAGCTCGGCCGCTGGCGAGATCGCCTCGGGCAACAGTGACCTGTCGCGCCGTACCGAGCAGCAGGCCGCCAACCTGGAAGAGACCGCCGCCTCGATGGAGGAACTGACCTCCACCGTGCGCCAGAACGCCGAGCACGCCCGCCAGGCCAACCAGCTCGCCATCGGCGCGCATGGTGTCGCCTCGCAGGGCGGTGATGTGGTCGGCCAGGTGGTCACCACCATGTCGGCCATCGAAGCCTCCTCGAAGAAGATCGCCGAGATCATCTCGGTCATCGACGGCATCGCCTTCCAGACCAACATCCTGGCGCTGAACGCCGCGGTGGAAGCCGCACGTGCCGGTGAACAGGGCCGTGGTTTCGCCGTGGTCGCCAGCGAAGTGCGCACCCTCGCCCAGCGCTCGGCCGCTGCCGCCAAGGAGATCAAGGGCCTGATCGACGACTCCGTCGGCAAGGTCAACGACGGCTCGGCACTGGTGCACAAGGCAGGCGCCACCATGGGCGAGATCGTCGCCTCGGTGCAGCGCGTGACCGACATCATGGCCGAGATCTCCGCCGCTTCGCAGGAACAGTCGGCCGGCATCGAGCAGGTCAACCAGACCGTGGTGCAGATGGACGAGACCACCCAGCAGAACGCTGCGCTGGTGGAAGAAGCCACCGCCGCCGCACGTGCGATGGAAGAACAGGCCGGCCACCTCAGCGAGGCCGTATCGATCTTCGTGGTCGACGAAGCCGAAGCCGTGGTCGCCCCGCCGCGCGCCGCTGCCCCGGCCCCGCGTACTGCTGCACCGGCAGCACCGGCTCCGGCTGCCCCGCCCGCCCGCCGCACTGCGGGTGGTCGCCCGATGGCCACCGAGCTGGCCGACGGAGACTGGCAGGAGTTCTGATGCCAGCCTGACCTGAGGTACGAGAACGCCCCGGCCCTGCGCTGGGGCGTTTTCGTTTACGGGGTATCTGGATATCCAGCCAACGACGAAGCCCCTCGGGGTGGGTCGCGGAAAGCGCTTGGCTGGCGAGGGTTGCTCGGGAGGGTGGGCTGCGCAGGGGACGCTGCAAGTCCCCCTCCGGGGCCCGGCCCAGCCACTGGCGGCTGGGCGTTCGGTCGCTTGCGAAGCAGTGCTTCGCAAGCAAAGCGCCCTCACCCATGTAAGCTCGGTCGCCGCATCCATGCGGCTCACGCCCCTGCGCAACCCACCCTCCCGGCCACGGACACTTTCCGTGCGCGCCCACCCCGGATTGAAGAAAGAAGAGCAAGAGCAACAGCCGCATTGCTTCCGGGGTCGGATCCGTTTTCCGCAGGAAAACGGATCCGACCCCTCTTTCCATTTGGAAACCCAACGCTCTTGCCGTCCGACACCGGGATGTCGAATGGGCCGGGCCAGGGTGGGTTGGCGGGGGTGTCCGCGGCATGGATGCCGCGGCCAAGCCCCCAGGGATGGGTTCACGGCGCCCCCCGCCAACCCACCCTGGCCCGGCCCCTCTCACAACTCGTGATCGCCGGCCAACCGCCGTTGCTGTTGCTGTTGCTGTTGCCGTCGCTTCAAACGCCTGCCGCAGGCAGCGCCGCAGCCGCCGCTGCAAGGAAACCTGAATACGTTCGGACACGACACCTCAATCCCCCGCCCCATCGGCCGATAACGGGGTTGTCACGGCTTGTCCCGCCGCTGACCGGCTCGGCGCCGCCCGCCCGCTTCGACCTGGTCCTGCTCGATGAATCTCCTGCATCGCTGGCAACACTACTTCAGCAATCTCTCCGTCCGGCGCAAGCTCAACCTGCTGACGCTGCTCATCGCGCTCGGCGTGATCGCGCTCTCGGTGATCGCCGCCCGCATGCAGTACCTGGACCTCACCGAGACCCGCAAGACCGCGCTGAAGACCCAGGTCGAACTCAGCTACGGCATCCTCCAGCACTACCATCGCCTGGCCGGCACCGGCGAGCTCAGCGAGGACGCCGCGAAGAGCGCCGCGCTGCAGGCCCTGGAGGTGATGCGTGCCGAGAACGATGCGTACTACTTCAACATCTACGACACCGGCTACCGCCTGCTGATGCACCCGTTCCGCAAGGACCTGGTCGGCAAGGACATGAAGGACTTCCGTACCGACGACGGCGTGCGCATCTATTACGACCAGGTCGAAGCGGCCAAGGCCGGCGGCGGTTTCGTCAACTACCGCTGGGCCAAGCCCGGCAGCAAGGGCGAGGTCGAGAAGGTCGCCTACGCCGGCCTGTTCGCGCCCTGGAACTGGGTGGTCAGCAGCGGCGTCTACATGGACGACGTGCAGAAGCAGGCGCTGGTGTTCACCGCCATCATGGCGGTTTCCGGGGGCGTGCTGGTGCTGATCGTGCTGGCCCTGAGCTGGGTTATCGGCAACCGCATCGCCGTGCCGCTGAAGCAGGCCACGGCCGTGGCCGAAGGCATTGCCCGTGGCAAGCTGGACAGCCACATCGGCGCACAACCGCACGACGAGACCGGTCGCCTGCTCGATGCCATGTCCGGCATGCAGCAGCAGCTGCATGCGGTCATCAGCGGCCAGCGCGAAATGGCACGTCGCCACGACGGTGGCGAACTCAGCTACCGCATCGACGCCAGTGCCTTCCCAGGCGAGTACGGGCTGATGGTGCAGGAAACCAACGCCCTGGTCGGCGGCCACGTACAGACCCTGCACGATGTGCTGGACGTGGTGCAGCAGTATGCAGTTGGCGACCTCAGCCGCGACATCGCGCGCTACCCGGGTGAGAAGGCGGCAATGACCGCCACCGTCGACACGGTGAAGACCAACCTCGGCCGCATCAACGCCGAGATCAAGCAGCTGGCCAGCGCCGCCGCCGCCGGCGATTTCAGCCGCCGTGGCGACGCACAGCGCTTCGATCACGATTTCCGCCTGATGCTGGAAAACCTCAACGCGATGATGGCGGTCAGCGATGACAACCTCGGCAAGCTCTCGCAGCTGCTGTCGGCCATCGCCGAAGGTGACCTGACCGCGCGCATGCACGGCGACTACCAGGGCGTGTTCGCGCGCATGCGCGACGACGCCAACACCACGGTCGCGCAGCTGACCCAGATCGTCGGCCAGATCCAGGCCAGCGCCAGCAGCATCACCCTGGCCGCCGGCGAGATTGCTTCGGGCAACAGTGATCTGTCGCGCCGTACCGAGCAGCAGGCCGCCAATCTGGAAGAAACCGCCGCCTCGATGGAGGAACTGACCTCCACCGTGCGCCAGAACGCCGAGCACGCCCGCCAGGCCAACCAGCTCGCCATCGGCGCGCACGGTGTCGCCTCGCAGGGCGGTGATGTGGTCGGCCAGGTGGTCACCACCATGTCGGCCATCGAAGCCTCCTCGAAGAAGATCGCCGAGATCATCTCGGTCATCGACGGCATCGCCTTCCAGACCAACATCCTGGCGCTGAATGCTGCGGTGGAAGCCGCGCGCGCCGGGGAACAGGGCCGTGGCTTTGCCGTGGTCGCCAGTGAAGTGCGCACCCTGGCCCAGCGCTCGGCTGCCGCCGCCAAGGAGATCAAGGGCCTGATCGACGATTCGGTCGGCAAGGTCGCCGAAGGCTCCAGCCTGGTCCACCAGGCCGGCAGCACCATGGGCGAGATCGTCGCCTCGGTGCAGCGCGTGACCGACATCATGGCCGAGATCTCTGCGGCTTCGCAGGAGCAGTCGGCCGGCATCGAGCAGGTCAACCAGACCGTGGTGCAGATGGACGAGACCACCCAGCAGAACGCTGCGCTGGTGGAGGAAGCCACTGCTGCCGCACGCGCGATGGAAGACCAGGCAGCGCAGCTCGCCGACGCCGTGGCGATCTTCCGCCTCGACAACCAGGTCTCCGCTGCAGTGAAGGCTGCGACGGAACGCGTGGAACCGGCACGCATCACCACCATGGCACGTCCGCAGCCGACCCGCGCGCCCGCGCCGGTCCGCCGCAGCAGCAACGCCAGCACCTTCGTCGCCAGCGACAGCGACAGCGACTGGCAGGAATTCTGAGACCCACCTGCGGTGGCTTCGGCCACCGCCCTCGCCGATGGACACGTCCCCCGTGCAAAGTCCTACTCCCATCGTCACCGGTCCGCGCGAATTCGAGTTCGCCGACCGTGATTTCCGCCGCGTCTGCGACCTGATCTACCAGCGCGTGGGTATCGCCCTTGCCCCGGCAAAGCGCGACATGGTCTATGGCCGCCTGTCGCGCCGCCTGCGCACGCTGGGCATGCGCAGCTTCCAGCAGTACCTGGACCATCTGGAGCAGGAAGATGGTGACGAGTGGCAGGCGTTCACCAACGCCCTGACCACCAACCTGACCTCGTTCTTCCGCGAACCGCACCACTTCGACAAGCTGCGCGAGGAGCTGCAGCAGCGCTCCAGCCGCACGCCGCTGCTGCTGTGGTCGTGCGCGGCATCCACCGGTGAAGAGCCCTATTCGATGGCGATTACCGCCTGCGAGGCCTTCGGTACGCTGAAGCCGCCGGTGCGCATCGTTGCTACCGACGTCGATACCCAGGTACTGGCCACCGCCGGCCGTGGCGTCTACAACATCGACCGTGTCGCCAATCTCGACCCGGACCTGCGCCGCCGCTACTTCCAGCGTGGCAGCGGTCCCAACGAGGGCCAGTGCCGCGTGCTGCCGGCGCTGCGCGAGCTGATCGAGTTCCGTCCGCTGAACCTGCTCGCCCCACGCTACGACGTCGGCGGCCCGTTCGATGCCCTGTTCTGCCGCAATGTGATGATCTACTTCGACAAGCCGACCCAGCGCGCCATCCTCGGCCGCCTTGTGCAGCACCTTGCCGACGATGGCCTGCTCTACACCGGACACTCGGAGAACTACCTGCACGCCGCCGACCTGATCCAGCCCTGCGGGCGCACCCTGTACCGCCGCGCGGCAAAGGCCGGCGCATGAACGCCTCGCTGCGTACTGACGATGTGATGCGCTACCAGGATGCGCGCTTCCAGACCATTGCCGCCAAGCTGCTGCCGACCCAGTACCTGGTGGTCGATGACACCACCGCGCTGACCACCACCCTGGGTTCGTGCGTGGCGGCCTGCCTGCGCGACCCGGTGCTGAAGATCGGCGGCATGAACCACTTCCTGCTGCCGGAAGGCAACGCTGGCGACGGCGCGCCCGCACGCTACGGCAGCTATGCGATGGAGCTGCTGATCAACGACATGCTCAAGCGCGGCGCGCACCGCAAGCGCATCGAAGCAAAGGTGTTCGGCGGCGCCAACGTACTGAAGGGGTTCACCAGCAATCCGGTCGGCACCCGCAACGCCGAGTTCGTGCGCCAGTACCTGCAGGCCGAGCATATTCCGATCATCGCCGAGGACCTCTGCGGCATCCATCCGCGCAAGATCTGGTTCTTCGCCGATACCGGCCGCGTGGTGGTGCAGCGCCTGCCGCACGCCCACGAGGCCGAGGTGGCTGCCACCGAATCGGCGGTGCGTGCGCGCCTGTCCAAGGCCCCGGTCACCGGTGGCGTGGAGCTGTTCGAATGACCCTGACCGGCAACGCCCCCTGCCGGGTCCTGATCGTCGACGACTCCGCCGTCGTGCGCCAGATGCTCACCGAGATCCTGTCCAGCGACCCGACCATCGACGTGGTTGGCACCGCCGCCGACCCGCTGCTGGCGCGCGAGAAGATCAAGCGCCTGGCCCCGGACGTGATCACGCTGGACGTGGAAATGCCACGCATGGACGGCCTGGCCTTCCTGGAAAACCTGATGCGGCTGCACCCGCTGCCAGTGGTGATGATCTCGTCGCTGACCGAACGCGGCGCCGACACCACGCTGCAGGCGTTGGCATTGGGCGCAGTGGACTTCGTCTCCAAGCCCAAGCTGGACGTCGCGCGCGGCCTGCAGGGCTACGCCGATGAGATCATCGCCAAGGTCAAGATGGCGGCGCGCTCACGGGTGCGCCCGCTGCTGCGGGCGGCCGCTCCGAAGCTCCTGCTGGAAGCAGCTCCTGCAATGCGCCCGGCTGCACCGCAGTTCCGCACCACCGACCGCCTGATCGCGATTGGTTCTTCGGCCGGCGGCACCGAAGCACTGCGCGTGGTGCTGGAAGGCATGCCTGCGGATGCCCCCGCCGTGGTGATGACCCAGCACCTGCCCGCCAGCTTCAGCAGCGCCTTTGCCGAACGACTGGATCGGCACTCGGCGATGGCCGTGCGCGAGGCCAGCGACGGCGAAGCTGTGCTGCCCGGCCATGCCTACCTGCCTCCTGGCGGCAAGCACCTGCGCATCATCCGCGACGGTGCGCGCTGGCGCTGCCGCGTTGACGATGGCCCGGCGGTGAACCGTCACAAGCCCGCGGTCGACGTGCTGTTCCGTTCGGTCGCGCAGAGCGCGGGCGGCAACGCCATCGGCGCCATCCTCACCGGCATGGGTGACGACGGCGCGCGCGGCCTGCTGGAAATGCGCCAGGCCGGCGCGCCGACGCTGGTCCAGGATGAAGCCACCAGCGTGGTCTGGGGCATGCCCGGTGCCGCGTTCAAGCTTGGGGCGGCCGACGAACAGGTTCCGCTGGAACGTATTGCCGAACGACTGTTGGCGCTCGCCCGCGGCTGATCGTCCGCGGCATCGCACCGTCTCATTCCCTCTTTCAAATGCCGGCCCCGGAAGGGCCGGCACGGCTGTCGTGTTTTTCCAAGGAGTTTGACCATGGCCCTGCGTCTCTTCCGTTACCAACCGTCGCTGCTGGCGGCCGCTCTGCTGGCCCCGCTGGCGGCCACCGCTGCCGGCGTGCCAGCACCGCCGCAGGTCGCTCCGGGCGCTCCCCCCGCCCCCGTCACGAAGGGCGCCGCATGGACCGATCGCGTCCAGATCCAGAGTGGTCCGGATACCGCATCGAAGCGCCTCCACGCACCCGACGTGGCGTTGCGCATCGTCACCCCCGATGACAGCGAGTCGCTCACGCCAAAGGGGCTCGCACTGCTCTTCAGCGGCAATGAGCCGGACTACTTCCGCCGCAACACCCTGCCCGGCAGCATCGTCGAGAGCCAGGCCAGCCCCGCCACCACGCTGATGCCCAACGTAGCCAGGGCGCTGGTGGGTGGCTACTTCAGCTATGCGCCCGACGCGCTGCCCAACCAGAGCAGCACCCTGCGCTTCAGTGCAGACACCTGGGCGCTGGTGCACCAGGGCAACACGCGGAAGGATCCCCTTTACCGCCTCAACCATGTCAGCACCATCGAGCAACGCCGTGCCGATGGCACCTTGGCTGAAATCATCAGATGCAGTGACAGCGACGACCGGGCGACCCTGGGCGAGTGGCAGGCCAATGACTACGCCAGGCTCAAGATTGCCGCCCAGGTGATCACGATGAAGTGCACCGAGCAGCTCATCAAGCGAATACCGGCGATGTACCCTCGCCCGCTTGCTGCTGAAGATCTCACGGCCTACGCAGGCGGTGCCGTGCCGCCGGCACGGGTGCGCATCTATGCCAGCCTGGGGCGGACCACCACCCTGTACACCGACGCCGCCTGCCGCGAGGACTACCGCGACAGGATCGACGTCAAGTACAACAACGCCGGTGACAAGGGCGTGCTCGGCATCCCCGCCACGGAAACCCTGCGCAGCAAGGAGAACGAGCGGTTCTCCATGCTCAGCTACCAGGAGTACGAAGTCGCCGGCGGCAAGCCGCTGATCGTCGAAGCGCGCTTCGACGCATCAAGCCGCATGTACTGCGAGGGCCAGTTGTCGGGTCAGTTCGTGGCCAGGCCCGGACAGGACTACGAAGTGGAAATGGAAGTGGCCGACAAGATGTGCCGCCTGCATCTGCGCCAGGTACACGCCGATGGCACCACGACGCCACAGGTCGCACGCAAGACCCCCAGCATCTGTGAGGGCACGCGTGCACCGGTCCGCGTTGAACCACGGCAGGACATGCAGGTCCTGCTGTTCAGCCCAGGCCAGCTGCAGATCCAGGATGCCACCCAAGGCAGCGCACCGGAACGGTTGACCGACGACGCGGGCAGCACCGAGGCACTGCGGAAGATGCTGCAGCAGGCCAGCAGCAATCCCGGCACACGCCTGTGCGTGGTGGTACCGACTACCGATTACAGCAGCGCCCTTCACGATGCCGTGCGCGAACGCGTACTGGACGCACCGCAGGTATTGCCCAGCCTGTGGGAAGAGATGGCCACGGTGAACAGGCGCCGCAGTGCCGCCGCCGATGCTCCGGTCGACATCGCCGCTGCGATCGCCCATTGCAATGCGTTCCCGATCAGGGAATTCGCGCCTCGCTGAGCAATTGCTCCCCTGCCTTCGGCCCTCGCCGGGCATCAACCGCCAGAGCGCGCACAGAGCCTCATTTTCGTTTTCCCAAGGAGTACTACCGTGGCATTACGCCCAACCTGCCTCACCGCCGCGATCGCGGCCATCCTGCTGCTGGCGCCGCCGGCCTACGCCAACGACGAAGTCCCCGCAGCCACGCCTGTCGTGGCTTCCGCAGTCACCAGCGGGTCAACGCTCGATCCAGCAACGGATGCGGCGACCGCGCCAGACGCGGCGCACGCCACCCCGCCGGCCGATCCGGCCATCGGGAATGTCACAGCCGCCGCGGCGCCCCCTCTCGACTACAGCAGCCTGCAGCACATCAAGGTCACCTCAGGGCTGGGTGCCGGCCCCAACGGCAATCGCCTGGGCGATCAGGTGCTGCGCCTGGCGATGCGCGCCGACACCGCTGCCGTCACCGCCGCCAAGGTCGGTCTGTCTGCTCTGGCGTTCGTCACCGGCGTAGGTGACATCGGCACCAGCAACAGCTTCAGCAAGAACAACGTTCGTGGCGAGGACATCCACTCGGTGCCCAGCCCGGCCTTCGGCGCATTGCCCGGCATGATCCGCGAGCAGCTGGCACTCTATTTCGCGGCCCATCCCGGCGCCATTCCCAGCGACGAGCGCACCGTGGAAGCCAGCGCCGGTCAGTGGTCGCTGGTTTACCAGAAGCTCAGCGACGCAGAGACTCCCTACGAGCTGCGCCACGATGTAACCATCGGTTTCCCGGTGGTGCGCAAGCTGTTCCGCAGCGCCAGTGGCGGCCAGGGCGTGCACTGCCGGGACGAAGCACGGGTTGCCCCGTTGCAGGAATGGCAGGCAGACGACTATGCGAAGGCCAAGGCCGCCTCGCGTGACTTTGCAGAGGCCTGCATCGCGCGTTTCGTGGCTGAGCTGCCCCGCCTGTTCCCCGACCATGGCGTGTTGCCACAGCCTGCGGTGGAAGCCGAGCTCCCGGCAGAAGCGCCGGCCGCAACCGAGGAAGCGGCCGCCATTACCCAGGCCTGACGCGCCGGTAGTGCCGACCGCTGGCGCACAACGTGGTCTGGGGAATGCCCGCTGCCGCCTTTCAGCAGGGGGCCCGCCCAGGGCCGCCCGTGCTATTCCACTTTTCAAGGAGTTTCATCATGGCATTACGCCTGATTTCACCACACAGCATGCTTGCCGCGGCCTGTCTGTTGCCCACGCTCGCCAGCGGTGCCGGTCGAACCGATGGCGCTCCATCGGCACCCACGGCGCCCCCTGCGCGCTGGAGCGAACACGTGGCGATCAGCGCCGGCGCCGGCCAGCACATCCATGACCACCACCCCGATGTGGTACTGCGCATCGTCACCCCGGAAGATGGCGAGCGCATCACTGGCGCAGCGAAGACCGGGCAGTTCGTACGCCAGGTCTTCGGTGCCAGCTCCACAACGCGCCTTGACCCCAGGTATCTGCGCGGAACGAGTGTACATGCAGTACCCAGCCCTGCCATGGAGCTCATGCCCGGCTTGCTCAATGACTGGTTGGAGCGGTACTTCACCGTGTTCCCGAGCGCTATCCCCCAGGGTCGAACGCTGTTGAGGGTGGAGGCAAATCAGTGGGCGCTGGTCTACCAGAAGCCCAAGGCGGGGCAACAGCTCTATCAGCTCAATCACTTTACCCGCCTGCGCCTGCAACAACCCGACGGCAGCACGGTGGATGCAGCGTATTGCAATGATCCCGGGCGCGACGCCACGCTCGAGCAATGGCAGGCCAATGACTACGCGCGCCTTCGCGCCAGCGCCAGGGAACTGGCCGCCTCCTGTGTGCAGCGCCTTACCAGCAAGCTGCCACAGTTCTTCCCGGAGCCGCTGCCAACAGCCGGCAGCGGCGACGGTACGGCGCGCGTGCGGGTCTTCAACTCGGCAACGGAACAGGTCACCATGCTCAGCGATGCCTACTGCCTGGCCGATGGCAGCCGGCGCTTCGATGATCCGCGCTGGCCGGCCTCCAGAGACGTCCCCGCACAGGACAGCGAGGCGGGCAACGTCAGCCTCGGCATCGCCGAAACGGAAACCATGCGCAGCCTGAAGTCGCCGAAGTATCGCGAATATGCCGTGCAGGCAGGGCAGCCGCTGATCTTCGACGCGGACGTCCGCTACCGGGGTGCGTTCTGCAGCGGCACGCTGGCTGTACAGATCATTCCGGTCACTGGTGTGGACTACGAAGTGAAGCTTGATACCGTGGGTCAGGTCTGCAGACTGAACGTCCATAGCGTCGATCGCGAAGGTGTCCGCCTCGCCGTGCCGGCCAGGCGCGCGCCAGAGACGTGCACGCGTCCAGACGTGGACTACACGACGCTCACAGCGAAGACGCCACGCGAACCGCTGGACGCCATGGGCGTGTTTCTGTTCACCGACAGCGGGTTGCAGGTACAGCCCGCGGAGCGGGACAGCGCACCGCTGCAGCTGGCCGACGCTCCTGCCGGCGCTGCGCGACTGGAGATGCTGCTGCAGCAGATGCTGGCAGAGCCGGGAACCCGCGCCTGCGTGATCGTGCCTGAACACGATCATGCCAGCCCGTTGAACACGCTGCTGCGAGACTACGTGCTGGAACACGGTTCGGCATTGCCTGGTCTGTGGGAGACCGCCGCGACGGTCAATCAGGCGCGCCGGGCGGTCCCGGCAGCGCCGATCGATCTGCAGGCCGCCGTACAGCACTGCCAAACGCTGGGCCGCTTGAACTTCCGAGTGCAGTGACGCATCGTCTGCCGATGCCGGAACGCGAGGTGCGGTAGCGCCGGGCCATGCCCGGCGAGCACAGCGCGGTATCGCCGCGCAATCCGGCACCCATGCAGAAACGCCGCGACCCCTCCCGGGATCGCGGCGTTTGGCTTCATCGAAGTGCCGGCCAGCGGCCGGCACTACCGCATCAGGCAGCGACCGTCTTGGCCACGTCCTGGTATTCCTCGATCTGGTCGAAGTTCATGTAGCGGTAGATCTCCGCACCATTGGCGTTGATCACGCCGATGTCCGCCATGTACTCCTCCTTGGTCGGGATGCGGCCCAGGCGCGAGCAGATCGCCGCCAGTTCCGCCGAACCCAGGTACACGTTGGTGTTGCGGCCCAGGCGGTTCGGGAAGTTGCGGGTCGAGGTCGACATCGCGGTGGAGCCTTCGCGGATCTGCGCCTGATTGCCCATGCACAGCGAGCAGCCCGGCATTTCCATGCGCGCGCCAGTGGCGCCGAAGGTGCCGTACACGCCTTCCTTGGTCAGCTCCGAGGCATCCATCTTGGTCGGCGGGGCCACCCACAGGCGGGTCGGCAGGTCACGCTTGCCTTCCAGCAGCTTCGCAGCCGCACGGAAGTGACCGATGTTGGTCATGCACGAACCGATGAACACCTCGTCGATCTTGGCGCCGGCCACTTCGGACAGGGTCTTCACGTCGTCCGGGTCGTTCGGGCAGGCCACGATCGGCTCGTGGATATCGGCCAGGTCGATCTCGATGACGGCAGCGTACTCGGCGTCGGCATCCGGCTCCAGCAGCTCCGGGTTGGCCAGCCACGCTTCCATCTTCTCGATGCGACGCTGCAGCGAGCGCGGATCCTGGTAACCCTCGGCGATCATCCACTTCAGCAGCGTGATGTTGCTGTTGAGGTACTCGATGATCGGTTCCTTGTTCAGGCGCACCGAGCAACCGGCGGCCGAACGCTCGGCCGAGGCGTCGGACAGTTCGAACGCCTGCTCGACCTTGAGCTCCGGCAGGCCTTCGATTTCCAGGATACGGCCGGAGAAGATGTTCTTCTTGCCAGCCTTGGCCACGGTCAGCAGGCCCGACTTGATCGCGTACAGCGGGATGGCGTTGACCAGGTCACGCAGGGTCACGCCCGGCTGCATCTTGCCCTTGAAGCGCACCAGCACCGACTCCGGCATGTCCAGCGGCATCACGCCGGTGGCAGCGGCGAAGGCGACCAGGCCCGAACCGGCCGGGAACGAAATGCCCACCGGGAAACGGGTGTGCGAGTCACCACCGGTGCCGACGGTGTCCGGCAGCAGCATGCGGTTGAGCCAGCTGTGGATCACGCCGTCGCCCGGGCGCAGCGACACGCCGCCACGGGTGGAGATGAACTCCGGCAGGGTGTGGTGGGTCTTCACGTCCACCGGCTTCGGGTAAGCGGCGGTGTGGCAGAACGACTGCATCACCAGGTCGGCCGAGAAGCCCAGGCAGGCCAGGTCCTTCAGCTCGTCACGGGTCATCGGGCCGGTGGTGTCCTGCGAGCCGACCGAGGTCATCTTCGGTTCGCAGTAGGTGCCCGGGCGCATGCCCTGGCCTTCAGCCAGGCCACAGGCGCGGCCGACCATCTTCTGCGCCAGCGAGAAGCCCTTGCCGGTGTCGACCGGCTGCACCGGCAGGCGGAACAGATCGGTCGGGGCCAGGCCCAGCGCTTCGCGCGCCTTGCCGGTCAGGCCACGGCCGATGATCAGCGGAATGCGGCCACCGGCGCGCACTTCGTCGAACAGCACGTCGGACTTGACCTGGAACTCGGCGATCACTTCACCGTTCTTCAGCGCCTTGCCTTCGTACGGACGCAGCTCGACCACATCGCCGTGCTCCATCTTCGACACGTCCAGCTCGATCGGCAGTGCGCCGGCATCTTCCATGGTGTTGTAGAAGATCGGGGCGATCTTCGAACCCAGGCAGACGCCACCGGCGCGCTTGTTCGGGATGAACGGAATGTCATCGCCGGTCCACCACAGCACGCTGTTGGTGGCCGACTTGCGCGAGGAACCGGTGCCGACCACGTCGCCGACATAGGCGACCAGGTGGCCCTTGTCCTTCAGGTCGAGGATCTGCTGGATCGGGCCGCGCTTGCCGTCTTCTTCCGGGGTGAACGGCGCATCGTCGCGCTTGTTCTTCAGCATCGCCAGGGCGTGCATCGGGATGTCCGGGCGGGTGGTCGCGTCCGGTGCAGGCGACAGGTCGTCGGTGTTGGTCTCGCCCGGCACCTTGAACACGGTGACGGTCAGGCTCTGCGGCACTTCCGGGTTGCTGGTGAACCACTCGGCATCGGCCCAGCTCTGCAGCACGGCCTGGGCGTTGGCGTTGCCCGCCTTGGCCTTTTCCTGCACGTCGTGGAACGCATCGAACACCAGCAGGGTCTTCTTCAGGCCGTTGGCGGCGATGGTTCCGACGCTGGCGTCGTCCAGCAGCTGCACCAGCGGGGCGACGTTGTAACCGCCGAGCATGGTGCCCAGCAGTTCGGTGGCGCGCTCGCGGCTGATCAGCGGGTTCTGCTCGCTGCCCAGCGCGATCGCGGCCAGGTACGAGGCCTTGACCTTGGCTGCGTCATCGACGCCGGCCGGCACGCGGTGGGTCAGCAGGTCGAGCAGGAACTCGGCCTCGCCCTGCGGCGGGTTCTTCAGCAGTTCGATGACATCGGCCGTCTGCTGCGCGCTCAGCGGCAGCGGCGGGATGCCAAGCGCAGCGCGCTCGGCGACGTGGTGGCGGTAGGCTTCCAACATGACAACTCCCGGGTAATGCGTAGGTTGAAAAAACAAAGTGGGCTCAGGCTTGCGGCACGATCAGCTTCAGGCCCTTGAAGTAGTCGCGGTAAAACGTGTCGTTCCAGGTGATCAGGCCATCGCACTGCAGCAGTGCGTGGGCGCCGACCATGAATTCGTCCAGGCTGCGGCGGCTGCCTCCACGCTGGCGATGACGGCGGTGCATCTCGCCCGCGCGCAGTGCCGACTTGGCCTCCATCGGATTGAAGTGCACGCCCATCTCTTCCAGTGCTTCGAGCACTTCGGCGCCGCCGCGCAGCGATGCGCAGACTTCGGCCAGGGTCGCGCCACAGACCACTACGCGGCCACCGACCAGGCTCTGCCGGAGGATGGCTTCCACCGCATCGGCCTGCGGGCCATTGCTGAGCAGCTCGACCAGCACCGGCGAATCGACGGCGATCATCACGGCTTACTCCTCGTCACGCACCGCGCGTACTGCCGCTTCGGACGACTCGAAGCCGTCCAGCGCGAACTTGCCGCGCGCCCGTGAAATGGCATCGTCAACACTCTTGCGCAGGATGATGCGGCTGCCGTCCAGCTCGACCTTCAGCAGCGTGCCCTTGGTCAGGCCAAGGGCATCACGCACCGCCTTGGGCAGGGTGATCTGTCCGCGTTCAGCAACGGTGGCTTCCATGGGGTACGCCTCAAAAAGTATGCATGAATTATACATACTCGCAACATCCGCGACAAACCCGCCCAATCCGTGACCGCGATCCTATGCTGGTCGCATCCGGGGGTTAGACTGGCGCCGCAGCGACCTGCTGCGGCCCCGGGCTGGACGCGCCGCGTGCCGCCCGTACCCACCCGCCATAAAAGGATGTTCCATGCGCGCCTTGACCCTCGCCCTGATGCTGGCTGCCCCGCTGGCCCTTTCGACGACCGCAGCCCACGCCAATCCGTTCGGCGCCTACACCACCGGCGTCGAGATCACCCAACAGCAGATGGACACCCTGGAAGTCGGCAAGACCAGCCAGGACCAGGTCCGTGAAAAGTTCGGCGCACCCGGCCGCCGCGAACAGCTGGGCGACACCCAGGTCTGGTACTACGACTACGTGAAGATCAAGACCTTCGGCAAGAACATCCAGGAAGCAACCGTCCTGGAGTTCAACAAGCAGGGTGTGCTGACGGCCAAGTCCAAGAGCAACGCCGTCGGCAAGACCGGCAACCCGCTGCTGGATGCCGCCAACGGCAAGTAAGCCCTGCTCGACACGCACTCCCGGACGGGGCGCCCGTGGGCGCCCCGTCTGCGTTCGGACCGGCAGGCAACGACCGCACGCGCTGACACGAAGGCTACACACACCGCTGTAACCTTGCGTTCCAAGCCAGCCGGGTCATTGCCGGGCGCTGGATCGCCGATACTGGGCAGGATCCGGGGCTGGAATGCCACCGGCGACCGCAAGCAGGCCCGTAGACGCACGGGCCAGAGCAAGCCATCCGCAAGAAGGAGTTACCCCGCATGAGCGATTCGTTCTCCACCCGCAGCCAGCTGAATGTCGGCGGCAAGACCTACGACTACTTCAGCCTGCCCACGCTGGGCCAGCGCTTCGATATCTCCCACCTGCCCTATTCGATGAAGATCCTGCTGGAGAATCTGCTCCGGCATGAAGACGGCGGCGCAACCGTCGGCCCCGACCACATCGAAGCCGTGGCCCGCTGGAACCCGTCCGCCGAGCCGGACACCGAAATCGCCTTCATGCCGGCGCGCGTGGTTCTGCAGGACTTCACCGGCGTGCCCTGCGTGGTCGACCTGGCCGCGATGCGCGATGCCGTGGTGAAGCTTGGCGGCTCGCCGGAGCAGATCAACCCGCAGATCCCCTCCGAACTGGTCATCGACCACTCGGTGCAGGTCGATGTGTTCGGCAAGCCCGACGCACTGGACCTCAACGGCAAGATCGAATTCCAGCGCAACCAGGAACGCTACGGCTTCCTGCGCTGGGGCCAGAAGGCTTTCGACAATTTCAAGGTGGTGCCGCCCAACACCGGCATCGTCCACCAGGTGAACCTGGAGAACCTGGCCCGCGTGGTGATGACTGCGGACAAGGACGGCAAGGCGGTGGCCTACCCCGATACCGTATTCGGCACCGACAGCCACACCACGATGATCAACGGCATCGGCGTGCTCGGTTGGGGCGTGGGCGGCATCGAAGCGGAGGCGGCCATGCTCGGCCAGCCGTCGTCGATGCTGATCCCGCAGGTGGTCGGCTTCAAGCTGACCGGCAAGCTGCCCGAAGGCGCCACCGCCACCGACCTGGTGCTGACCGTCACCCAGATGCTGCGCAAGCTGGGCGTGGTCGGCAAGTTCGTCGAATTCTACGGTGATGGCCTGCAACACCTGCCGCTGGCCGACCGTGCCACCATCGGCAACATGGCCCCGGAATACGGTGCCACCTGCGGCATCTTCCCGATCGACGCCGAATCGCTGAACTACCTGCGCCTGTCCGGCCGCAGCGAAGAGCAGATCGAGCTGGTCGAGGCCTACGCCAAGGCGCAGGGCCTCTGGCACGAGCCGGGCAGCCCGCACGCGCAGTACAGCACCACGCTGGAACTGGACATGGGCACGGTGAAGCCGTCGCTGGCCGGCCCCAAGCGCCCGCAGGACCGCGTGCTGCTGGAAGACGTGCAGAAGAACTACCGCGAAGCGCTGGTCGGCATGACCGCCAACCGTGACAAGCGCAGCGACGACGTCTCCTCCTTCGTCAATGAAGGCGGCGGCGCGGCCGTCGGCAACGAGCAGCTGGCCAAGGGCTACGCCGATATCGAAACCGAAGGCCGCAAGGTCCGCCTGAAGGATGGTGCAGTGGTCATCGCTGCCATCACCTCCTGCACCAATACCTCCAACCCGGCGGTGATGATCGGCGCCGGCCTGCTGGCCCGCAATGCGGCCGCCAAGGGCCTGAACCGCCAGCCGTGGGTGAAGACATCGCTCGGGCCGGGTTCGCGCGTGGTCACCGATTACCTGGAAAAGGCCGGCGTGCTGAAGGAGCTGGAGAAGATCGGCTTCTACGTGGTCGGCTACGGCTGCACCACCTGCATCGGCAACTCCGGCCCGCTGCCGACCGAAGTCAGCGCCGGCATCGCCACCGGCGACCTGGTGGTCACCTCGGTGCTGTCGGGCAACCGCAACTTCGAGGGCCGCGTGCATCCCGAAGTGAAGATGAACTACCTGGCCAGCCCGCCGCTGGTGGTGGCCTACGCCATCGCCGGCACCACCGACATCGACCTGACCACCCAGCCGCTGGGTACCGGCAGCGATGGCCAACCGGTGTTCCTGCGCGACATCTGGCCGAGCAACAAGGAAATCGGCGATGTCATCGCCGCCACCATCGGCCCGGAGATGTTCAAGCAGAACTACGCCGATGTGTTCAAGGGTGACACCCGCTGGAACACCATCGCCTCGCCGGACGGCAACCTGTATGAGTGGAGCGACGCGTCCACCTACATCAAGAACCCGCCGTACTTCGATGGCATGACCATGCAGACCGGCAGCATCGACGACGTGCACGGCGCACGCGTGATGGGCCTGTTCGGCGACTCGATCACCACGGACCACATCTCCCCGGCCGGCAACATCAAGAAGGACTCGCCGGCAGGCCGCTTCCTGCAGGAACGCGGCGTGCAGCCGGCCGACTTCAACAGCTATGGCAGCCGCCGCGGCAACGATGACGTGATGGTCCGCGGCACCTTCGCCAACATCCGCATCAAGAACCTGATGTTCGGTGGCGAGGAAGGCGGTAACACCCTGTACTACCCGGCCGGCGGCGGCCAGCCGGAGAAGCTGGCGATCTACGATGCGGCCATGAAGTACAAGGCCGACAAGGTGCCGCTGGTGGTGCTGGCCGGCAAGGAGTACGGCACCGGCTCGTCGCGTGACTGGGCGGCCAAGGGCACCCTGCTGCTGGGAGTGAAGGCGGTCATCGCCGAGAGCTTCGAGCGCATCCACCGCTCCAACCTGGTCGGCATGGGCGTGCTGCCGCTGCAGTTCCGCAACGGCGAAAACGCGCAGACCCTGGGCCTGGACGGCTCGGAAGTGATCGACGTCACCGGCCTGCAGGACGGTGCCAGCAAGCGCGCCACGGTCACCGCGACCAAGGCCGACGGCACCAGGAAGAGCTTCGAGGTTTCGGTGATGCTGCTGACCCCGAAGGAAGTCGAGTACTTCCGTCATGGTGGCCTGCTGCAGTACGTGCTGCGCCAGCTGGCCGCCAAGTAGAGTCGAGCTCGCTCGACTACGCGCTCTGCAAACCTACGGCCGGATCCAAGGATCCGGCCGTCTGCTCTACATACTCAAGGGCGCACACCAAACAGGTGCCACGCAGCCTTCCGCGGCGGCCCGTGCGCATCCAGGAAGCCCAGTCCCTCTTCCCAGGCGGTGTGCCCGTCGGCTGCGTCGACGTTGACGACCTGCACCACCATCATGCCTCCCGCATGCGGCGCCTCCTCCAGGCGATAGCAGACCGCCCCGCGGCCTTCGCGATACAGATTGGACAAGAAGCCCTGCGGACACTGCACGCCGGTCACCTCGTAGCCACTGACCAAGCCGCTGTCCATCTGATTCATGTGGATCGAGTACAGCGCCAGCCCACCCGCATGCGGTGCCAGCTGCAGGCGCACCGGTGCGGATTCGCCCAGCGCCAGCACCGGAAAATCAAGCTGCACCGGTGGCGCGGCCATCGCCGCAGGCAGGCAGGAAACAGACAACAACAGGGAAAAACCCAGGGTGCGAATCATCGCTCGACTCCGTCAACGGCAGGTCGAGCGATGATTGCAGCCGGCGGGCGCAGCTGTCTTTCAGAGAACTACGAAATCCACAGCACCAGCCCTCACCGGCGCGGCGCATCCGGGTCGGTGCGCAGCGCCTTCAGCAGGCCCCACATGTAGAACGCCAGGGTGAAGGAAAACGGCAGGCCGCACAGCACCACCGCCGTCTGCATCGCACTGAAGTTGCCGGCCAGCAGCAGGCCGACGCTGGCCACGGTGATGCCCGCCGCCCAGAACACGCGCAGCCAGATTGGTGCGTCATGGCCATCTTCCACGCCGTCGTCAACGCGACGCGTGCACAGGTTGGCGATCATCAGCGTGCCCGAATCGACCGGGGTCAGGAACAGCACGAAGCCGATCACCACCGCGGCACCCGCGACGTACGGCGCGGCGGGCAGGTACTCCAGCAACTTGAACAGCGTCATCGCCGCATCGTGCTGGGCCACGTCACCCAGGATCGCCTGGCCGTGGTTGAGCACCAGGTCGATGGCGGTGTTGCCGAAGATCGACAGCCAGGCCAGGGTGAAGCCGAGCGGGATCAGCAGTACGCCCATGATCACTTCGCGGATGGTGCGGCCGCGCGAGATGCGCGCCACGAAAAGGCCGACGAACGGTGCCCAGGCAATCCACCACGCCCAGTAGAACAGCGTCCACGAGCCCATCCACTCACGGCCCTTCGGGTCGTTGAGGTACATGTCGAAGCTCTTGCGCACGAAGGCGCCCAGGTAGTCGCCGGTGTTCTGGATCAGGCCATCGAACAGGTGCAGGGTCGGGCCGGTGACCAGCACGAACAGCAGCAGGCCGCACAGCAGGCGCACATTGAGGTTGGAAAGCCAGGCAATGCCCTTCTCCACACCGGCCACCACGCCGATGGTGGCCACCACCATCATCACCAGCACGATCGCCACCAGCACCTGCGGCGTATCCGGGATGTCGAACAGGTAGACCAGGCCGGACTGCACCACCAGCGCACCGATGCCGAGGTTGGTGACCATCGAGATCAACGTGGCGAGGATGCCGAAGCCATCGACCATGTCGCCGATGCGGCCATGGATGCGCTCACCGAAGATCGGGTACAGCGCCGAACGCAGCGCCAGCGGCAGGTCGCGGCGGTAGGCGAAATAGCCCAGCGCCACGCCGACCAGCGCATACAGTGCCCAGCCGTGCAGGCCCCAGTGCAGGAAGGTCAGCACCATCGCCTCGCGGCCGGCGGCCACGGTCCCGCCGGGCTGCCCGGGCGGATTGAGGAAATGGTCCAGCGGCTCATAGGCGCCGTAGTACAGCAGCGCGATGCCGATGCCGGCCGAGAACAGCATCGAGACCCAGGCGACGTAGCCGAAGGCAGGTGATTCCTCGTTGTGGCCCAGGCGGATGCGGCCATACGGCGAGAACGCCAGCCACAGCACGAAGCCCAGGCACAGCACGATCAGCAGCATGTACCACCAGCCGAACGCGGCCGACACCTCGGCCTGCGCCCACTGCAGCCAGTGCTCGCTGCCTTCGGGATAGAGAACGGTGAGCAGCCCGAGGATGCCGATCGACACCGAGGAGCTGAAGAAGACAAAACGGTTCAAGCGCAGGGGCGAACGCTTGGGATGAGCCAGGGAAGACATGGGGTCGTCTCATCAAGTCCGAGGGAGCACATGGGCGGGGCCGGACCGGTAAACCGGGCCCATGGCGTGGGGCGCGAGCGCATCCTAGGGTTTATTGATTGAACGTTCAATCAATAAAAAGCATAATGGCGGGCAGCCCGATCCTTCGGGTCGCAATCCGTGGAGAGACAATGCCGAAGAAAGGCGTGGAACCGGTACGGCGCGAGCAGCTGATCCGGGCCACTTTCCAGACCATCGACGAGATCGGCATGGCCGATGCGACCGTCGCCACCATCGCGAAGAAGGCAGGGCTGTCCAGCGGCATCGTTGCCCATTACTTCGGCGACAAGGACGGCCTGCTCAATGCTGCAATGCGGCAGATCCTGCGTGAACTGAAGGACGCGGTCGCCCGCTACCGCGCCGACGCCAGCGACGACCCGCGCGAGCAGCTGCGCGCCATCGTCGATGGCAACTTCGACGACAGCCAGATCAACGGCACCGCCATGCGCGTCTGGCTCACCTTCTGGGCAGCGAGCATGCACCAGCCGGAACTGGCCCGGCTGCAGCGCGCCAACGACCAGCGCCTGTTCTCCAACCTGTGCCACCAGTTCAACCGCCTGCTGCCCCACCCGCAGGCCCGGCTGGCCGCCCGCGGCCTGGCCGCGATGATCGATGGCCTGTGGCTGCGCGGCAGCCTGGTCGGCGGCCAGTTCAATGCCGAGAAGTCCCGGCGCATCGCTTACGGCTACATCGACTTCCAGTTGCAGGCTGTCGCGCTATAAGCGCTGCAGCACCCGCCCCCTTCCAAGGAGTACGTCCATGACCACCCTGCCCGTCCAACAGCTCTACATCCACGGCCAGCGCGTCGATGCCACCAGCGGCAAGACCTTCAAGACCGTCAACCCGGCCACCGGCGAGGTGATCGCTGAAGTGCAGGTCGCCAGCCAGGCCGACGTCGAACGCGCCGTGCAGAGCGCGGCCGAAGGCCAGAAGGTGTGGGCGGCGATGACGGCCATGGAGCGTTCGCGCATCCTGCGCCGCGCCGTCGAGATCCTGCGTGAGCGCAACGACGAGCTGGCCCACCTGGAAACCCTGGACACCGGCAAGGCACTGGCCGAGACCACCACCGTGGACATCGTCACCGGTGCCGACGTGGTCGAGTACTACGCCGGCCTGGCCACCGCCATCGAAGGCATCCAGCTGCCGCTGCGCGAATCGAGCTTCTTCTACACCCGCCGCGAGCCGCTGGGCGTGGTCGCCGGCATCGGCGCCTGGAACTACCCGGTCCAGATCGCCATGTGGAAGTCGGCCCCGGCGCTGGCAGCGGGCAACGCGATGGTGTTCAAGCCGTCGGAAGTGACCCCGCTGACCGCGATCCGGCTGGCCGAGATCTACACCGAAGCCGGCGTGCCGGCCGGCGTGTTCAACGTCGTGCAGGGCCCCGGTCGCGAGATCGGCCAGTGGCTGACCGAGCACCCGGTGATCGAGAAGATCTCCTTCACCGGCGGCGTCGCCACCGGCAAGAAGGTCATGGCCAGCGCCGCGTCCTCGTCGCTGAAGGAAGTGACCATGGAGCTGGGCGGCAAGTCACCGCTGGTGATCTGCGATGACGCCGACCTCGACCGCGCCGCCGACATCGCGGTGATGGCCAACTTCTTCAGCTCCGGCCAGGTCTGCACCAACGGCACCCGCGTGTTCGTGCCGCGCAGCATGCTGGCCGCATTCGAAGCGGCCGTTGTCGAGCGGGTCAAGCGCATCCGCATCGGCGACCCGATGGCCGCCGAGACCAACTTCGGCCCGCTGACCAGCTTCCCGCACATGGAAAACGTGCTGCGCTACATCGAAAGCGGCAAGGCCGAAGGCGCCCGCCTGCTGACCGGCGGCGGCCGCGCCACCGAAGGCGCGCTGGCCAACGGCGCCTACGTGCTGCCGACCGTGTTCTCCGACTGCCGCGATGACATGACCATCGTCAAGGAAGAGATCTTCGGGCCGGTGATGAGCATCCTTGCCTACGACGACGAAGACGAAGTGGTGCGTCGTGCCAACGACACCACCTTCGGCCTGGCCGCCGGCGTGGTCAGCAAGGACGTCAGCCGCGCCCACCGCATCATCCACCGCCTGGAAGCCGGCATCTGCTGGATCAACACCTGGGGTGAGTCGCCGGCCGAAATGCCGGTCGGTGGCTACAAGGAATCCGGCGTCGGCCGCGAGAACGGCATCTCGACCCTCGGCCACTACACCCGCATCAAGTCGGTGCAGGTCGAGCTGGGCGACTACGCCAGCGTGTTCTGACCGGCGCGCCCTGCGCGCCCCATCGTCCGGCCATCGTGCCGATCCGACATTCCGCCGGGACGCCTGCATGCAGCGCGCCCCGGCCTGCAGGAGACACCCATGAGCACCCATAACGAGTACGACTACATCATCATCGGCGCCGGTTCGGCCGGCAACGTGCTGGCCACCCGCCTTACCGAAGATGCCGATGTCAGCGTGCTGCTGCTGGAAGCCGGTGGCCCGGACTACCGGCTCGACTTCCGTACCCAGATGCCGGCGGCGCTGGCCTTCCCGTTGCAGGGCAAGCGCTACAACTGGGCGTACAAGACCGATCCCGAGCCCTTCATGAACAACCGCCGCATGGACTGCGGCCGCGGCAAGGGCCTGGGTGGCTCTTCGCTGATCAACGGCATGTGCTACATCCGCGGCAACGCGATGGACTACGACAACTGGGCCAGCATGCCGGGCCTGGAAGACTGGACCTACCTGGACTGCCTGCCCTACTTCCGCAAGGCTGAAACCCGCGATATCGGCGCCAATGACTACCACGGTGGTGATGGTCCGCTGCGCGTGACCACGCCGAAGGCCGGCAACAACGAGCTGTTCGCTGCGATGGTCGAGGCCGGCGTGCAGGCCGGCTACCCGCGCACCGACGACCTCAACGGCTACCAGCAGGAAGGCTTCGGCCCAATGGACCGCACGGTGACCCCGAAGGGCCGTCGCTCCAGCACCGCCCGCGGCTACCTGGACCTGGCCAAGCCGCGCCCGAACCTGACCATCGTCACCCACGCGCTGACCGACCGCATCCTGTTCTCGGGCAAGCGCGCGGTGGGCGTGCAGTGGCTGCACAACGACCAGCCGCAGCGTGCCACCGCCCGCCGCGAAGTGCTGCTGTGCGGCGGCGCCATCGCCTCGCCGCAGATCCTGCAGCGCTCCGGCGTCGGCCCGGCCGACCTGCTGCGCAGCCTGGACATCGACCTGGTGCACCACCTGCCGGGCGTCGGCGCCAACCTGCAGGATCACCTGGAGATGTACCTGCAGTACGAGTGCAAGAAGCCGGTGTCGCTGGCCCCGGCACTGAAGCTGTACAACCAGCCGGCGATCGGCGCCGAGTGGCTGTTCCTGGGCACCGGCATCGGCGCCAGCAACCAGTTCGAGGCCGGTGGCTTCATCCGCAGCGACGCCGAGTTCGACTGGCCGAACCTGCAGTACCACTTCCTGCCGGTGGCGATCAATTACAACGGCTCCAACCCGATCAAGGCGCACAGCTTCCAGATGCACGTCGGTTCGATGCGCTCGCCCAGCCGCGGCCGCATCCATGTGCGCTCGAAGGACCCGCGCGAACATCCCAGCATCCTGTTCAACTACATGTCGCACGACCAGGACTGGCGCGAGTTCCGTGCAGCGATCCGCATCACCCGCGAGATCTTCGCGCAGCCGGCGCTGGCACCGTACAGCGGCCGCGAGATCTCGCCGGGCAGCGCGCTGCAGACCGACGCGCAGATCGATGCGTTCGTCCGCGAGCATGCCGAGACCGCCTACCACCCGTCGTGCTCGAACAAGATGGGCCATGCCGATGACCCGATGGCGGTGGTCGATGGCCAGGGCCGCGTGCACGGGCTGGAAGGCCTGCGCATCGTCGATGCCTCGATCATGCCGCAGGTGGTGACCGGCAACCTCAACGCGCCGACCATCATGATGGCCGAGAAGCTGGCCGACGTGATCCGCGGCCGCACCCCGCTGGCCCGCAGCACCGCGCCGTACTACAAGGCCAATGGTGCACCGGTGCGCAAGCAGGGCTGAGCCGGCCGCTCACGGTGAACCCCCCGCCGGGCATGGCCCGGCGCTACCAGGCGCGTTCTGCCTTCGGTAGCGCCGGGCCATGCCCGGCGGCGTTTGACGCGTTCGCACAATGCGCCACGCAACCCCCTCTTCGCGTTTTCCCTACGGCGGGGTATGCTGCAATGAACGGCCATTGTCGCTACGCTCAGGGCCGGAACCTAATACATCACGATTCCTGGAGGGGGAATATGAGTCTGGATCGTCCCTGGCTGCAGAGCTATCCGAAAGGCGTTCCCGCCGAAATCGACGTCAACGAGTTCCATTCGGTAGCTTCGGTCTTCGACGCTTCCGTCGCGAAATTCCGCGACCGTCCGGCCTACTCCAGCTTCGGCAAGGTGCTCACCTACGGTGAGACCGATGCGCTGGTCACCCAGTTCGCGGCCTACCTGCTGGGTGAGCTCAAGCTCAAGAAGGGTGACCGCGTCGCCCTGATGATGCCCAACTGCCTGCAGTACCCGGTGGCCACCTTCGGCGTGCTGCGCGCCGGCCTGACCGTGGTCAACGTCAACCCGCTGTACACCGCGCGCGAACTCAAGCACCAGCTGGTCGACGCGGGCGTCAGTGCCCTGGTGGTGGTCGACAACTTCGGCGACACCGTCGAACAGGTCATCGCCGATACGCCGGTCAAGCACGTGGTCACCACCGGCCTCGGCGACCTGCTCGGCGCCAAGGGCGCGATCGTCAACTTCGTGCTGAAGTACGTCAAGAAGATGGTGCCCAACTACCACATCAAGGGCGCCGTCCGCTTCAAGCAGGCGCTCAAGCTGGGCAGCCGCCACGCGCTTCCGCCGGTCGAGATCGACCACGACGACATCGCCTTCCTGCAGTACACCGGCGGTACCACCGGCGTGGCCAAGGGCGCGATGCTGACCAACCGCAACCTGATCGCCAACATGCAGCAGGCGTCGGCGTGGATCAGTGCGTCGGGCATCGAGATGGGCAAGGAGTGGATCATCACCGCCCTGCCGCTGTACCACATCTTCGCATTGACCGCGAACGGGCTGGTCTTCATGAAGTTCGGTGGCTGCAATCACCTGATCACCAATCCGCGCGACATGAAGGGTTTCGTCAAGGAACTCAAGTCGGTGCGCTTCACTGCCATCACCGGCGTCAACACGCTGTTCAACGGCCTGCTCAATACCCCCGGTTTCGACACGGTCGCCTTCTCGTCGCTGAAGGTCACCCTGGGGGGCGGCATGGCCGTGCAGCGCGCCGTGGCCGAACGCTGGAAAAAGGTCACCGGCGTGACGCTGGTCGAGGCCTACGGCCTGACCGAGACGTCGCCGGCGGCCTGCATCAACCCGCTGACCCTCACCGAGTACAACGGTTCGATCGGCCTGCCGATCCCGTCCACCGATGCCTGCATCAAGGACGACAACAGCAACATCCTGCCGTTGGGCGAGGTCGGCGAACTCTGCATCAAGGGCCCGCAGGTGATGAAGGGCTACTGGCAGCGTCCCGAAGAAACCGACAAGGCCATCGATGCCGACGGCTGGCTGCACACCGGCGACATGGCGAAGATGGACGAACACGGCTTCTTCTACATCGTCGACCGCAAGAAGGACATGATCCTGGTGTCCGGCTTCAATGTGTACCCGAACGAAGTCGAGGATGTCATCGCGATGATGCCCGGCGTGCTGGAAGTGGCTGCGGTCGGCGTGCCGGACGAGAAGTCCGGCGAGGTGGTCAAAGTAGTCATCGTGAAGAAGGACCCGAACCTGACCGCCGAAATGGTCAAGGAGCATGCCCGGGCCAACCTGACCGGCTACAAGCACCCCAAAATCGTAGAATTCCGAAAGGAACTGCCGAAGACCAACGTCGGCAAGATCCTCCGTCGCGAACTCCGCGATACGCCCGCCCAGTAAGGGTTTCGGGCAATTTGAACGGCATCGGGCCCGGGACGGAAACGTTCCGGGCCCTTTCGCATGCGGCGCCCCGGTGGCGGTGTAGCATCGCCGCGTGTGTGGACCGTTCGGCCCGCCGGCCACCCACCTGACTCTGCGGGCCGCATGCCGAGGACCCTTCCATGAGTACCATCGAAAAGCTGCCCAGCAGCGGCTCGCGTTTTGCCACCATCCGCACCGAGGACAGCGCCGACGGCAATGCCCACTGGTTGTTCATGCACGCCGATGCTGCCACCGGCATCCGTCCGTGCTGCCGAAAGGACATGCTCGACGAGATGTGGAGCTTCATGGCCGCCATCACCCGCAGCCCCGCCGAGCGCCACAGCGGCACATTGCGGCATTTCGTGCTGGCGTCCGATGCCGTCGCCTACAACCTGGGGGGCGACCTGGACCTGTTCACCCGCCTGATCCGCGAAGGCAACCGCGACCTCCTGCTGAACTACGCCCAGCGGTGCGTGGAAGGCGTGCACCACCTGCATACCGGATTCGGCGGCGACGTGCGTTCGATTGCCCTGATCCAGGGTGACGCGCTTGGCGGTGGCCTGGAAATGGCATTGGCCTGCCACACCATCGTGGCCGAGGAAGGCAGCGGAATGGGCCTGCCCGAAGTGCTGTTCGGCCTTTTCCCCGGCATGGGGGCCTATTCCTTCCTGTGCCGGCGGGTGTCACCGCACCTGGCCGAGAAGATCATCCTTGACGGCCGTGTCTACAGCGCCGAGGAAATGCATACGCTGGGCATCGTCGATGTACTGGCGAAGAAGGGCGAAGGTCGTGCCGCAGTTGAGGAGCTGATCCGCCAGCAGCAACGTACCCCACAGTCCTATCTGGCAATGAACGCCGCACGCAGCATTGCCCAGGCTGTCAGCTACGACGAACTGCTGGAGATCACCAAGGTATGGGTCGATTCCGCCCTCGCCCTCGGCGACCGCTCCTTGCGCACCATGGATCGCTTGATCAAGGCCCAGACCCGTCGCGCCGGCCTCGACGCGGCCTGATTCATCCCCTCCCCCAGGATGGGTTCAAGCCCGGTTGGCCGCCGGGCTTTTTTTGTCCAGCCGATGCGCCGTCATGCCGCATGCATGCCGCCGGTTTTTCCGGTCGGGACGTGTGCCGCCTTTGACCCGGGCATGTGCCGTAATTGGCTCAGCCGAGCACCCTCTGCAGTGCATTTCGCACTCGATTGCCGCACCATGCAGTTTCGGCTGGGCTCCATCCGCCGCCCGGAACAAGGACACCGTTCATCGCCATGGAAAAGCACACGAATCTGACGCACAACCAGCACTTCGTCTCCCAGGCGGAGCAGCGCATGAATTCCTGCTCGGATAATCCACGGAAAAAGAAGGCAAAGATATTCAGGTTCACTGTAGATAAAAGCCAGCCATCGACAATCAACCCGCAGAACAAAGCAACCATAGAGAACAATCTCGCCTTCCATGATCTCTTCACGATCATGAGGACGGGCGATAGCAAGCGGATCAATCTTGAAGCCCTGTTCAACCGCTACGAGGCTGATTACGCCGAAAGTGCAAGATCAATCATTGAAGCCATCTCAATGGCGAGGTCCAGCCCCGGACCGGCAACCCTTCTGTTGACAGAGGACCGTCGACCATACTCGAAGCACTCCCCAACAATCGACCTGATAAAGCGCATCTACCGGCACAAGATTCTTGTCGGCGCACGAAATCCGCTACGAGTCAAAGAAACACTCGGTAGATTCCAGGATTTTCTTGACCACAGCGTCGCCGACCTGGAAGCCCTGGCGCTGCATCGGGCCCTGGATGGAAAGGACCCCGGGGAAGAGAGGCACATCTGCGAAACCTATAAACTGTCCCGCGATGACTATCGAATATGGATCAGGCTACTGATCCTGTTGCTGTGCCCGAAGGCGGACGAAGAGACCCTTCTGGACGGCTGTGTGGATGAGTTCTTCAATGCGAAGGACTATATGACGCTCATCCAGGTACATTCGTTCAAGGAAGGCTGCGCGCTACTCCCGGATACAGGCGTAGTGACGGACGCATTGGACGACGGGATAGTGACCTACATGAACGTATCGAAACACTGCATCATTGCCGTGCAGCACACAAAGATCGAAACCCCGCATTTTGATGCATTCTGCCAGTCCAGGAAAATGACCTTCGAAAAGAGACTGGAAACCATCGAATCGCTGGGATCCAGTATCCAGGCACGCCTCGTCCTGGACGACAGAGCGACTCTTGAGGGGTACAACAAGATCTGCGTAAAGGCGTGCGCCTCGGAGGTTTTCTCCGGTGCCAAGGACGTGCCTGGAATCCGGGTGGCCGAACAACGCAAAACCGCCAGCCCTGTTACGCGCCCGATGGATGATGACCCAAGCACGTCACGTTGGTTCGGCGGGCACGCCGACAACCCGCAGAGACGTTCGTGGCGCATGCAGGTACCACCGGCGCCCTGATCGTGAGAAGCACACCGCCTGAATCGAAAGGAGGCAAGCCGTCGCCCGCTTCCGAGGGAGCGCACCCCGAATCACACTCCGACCTTCACCCGTCGGAACGATCCCGCCTCAAGCAATGGGCTGAGCAGGCTTGAACGCAATCGCTCGCACGAACAGCCGGCGACACAGCCGCAGATCCTAGCGCGCCTCACCATCCTCGGCGGCACCACGCAGGCGGCGCTCGGCACGCGCATCCAGCGCACGCCGGCCTTCCTTGATGGCGTCCTGCAGCACACCCAGGCGTACGCGCCATTCGGCCTTCAACTGCCAGTCGGCCATCCGCATCAACTCGCCGGCGCGGTTGGACGCACGCATCAGGCCGAGGTTGCTGGCCACGCCCTTGATCGCATGGGACTGCTCGCGGAACACCTCCCACTGCGCGGCTTCACCCGCCTGCTCGGCCTTGCCCATGCAGCTCGCTGCGTCCTCCAGGCACTGGCGGATGAACTCACGCTCGAACCCTTCACCCATTCCCAGTGACGCCAGATCGTCCAGCACGCTGCTGTCGAGCACGCCATCCTGCACCGGCGCCGCGGGTCGCACGACCGGCGCGGCCATGGTCCTCAACTGGGCATTGCTGGCGATCTCGGCCAGGGTGTCGAGCAGCCGTACCGCCACCACCGGCTTGGCCAGGAAGGCATGGGCACCGGCCTGGGTGCAGCGCTGGATCGCCTCCGGCGTGACATCCGCACTGAGCACCAGCACCGGCGTGCGCGGACCACCGCCGGCCTGCATCACGCGCAGTTCCTTGAGCATGTCCAGCCCGCTCATGCCCGGCATGTGCAGATCGACGATGACCGCATCGAACTCGCTGTCGGCCAAGGCGTCCAGTACGGCTTCACCACCATCGACGCACAGCACCCGGTGACCGGCCTTCTGCAGCAGGCGCTGCAGGACCATGCGATTGGCCTCGTGGTCATCGGCCACCAGGATCTGCATGCTGCGCACGCGCGCGCGATGGCGCAGGAATGGGTCGGCAAAGGCAATCACGTTCCCGCCGGGCCCCGCGTCCTCCTCGCCGGACAGGGTCGGGACCGCGCCCGGCACCATCGGTTGCGGTGGCGCGAAGGGCAGCTCGACCCAGAAGTGACTACCGCGCGGTGGGTTCTCCAGATAGCCGATGTCGCCGTCCATCGCTTCGACCAGGCCCTTGGCGATGGTCGTGCCCAGTCCCGTGCCCTCATGACGGCGCGCCATGCTGACATCCGCCTGCTCGAAGGCATCGAACAAGCGCGCACGCATCGCCGGTGCCACGCCGATGCCGGTATCGAAAATGTCGAAGCGCAGGCGCACCGCGCCGCTGGTATCTGCATGCACCACGCCGACGCGGATCTCGACCCGGCCATGGTCGGTGAACTTGACTGCGTTGCCCGCCAGGTTCAACAGGATCTGCCGCAGGTGCCCGACGTCGCCGCGCACGCGCGGTGGCACGCCGTCGGCAACCTTCACCCGGTAATCCAGGCCCTTGGCCCTGGCCTGCGGCATCAGGATCAACCCGATCGCCTGGATCACGTCGGTCACGGCGAAATCCTCAGCCACCACGCGCAGCTTGCCGGCCTCGATGGCAGAGATGTCCAGCACCTCCTCCACCAGCGCCAGCAGGCTGCGCGAAGACGCCTGGATGGTGTTGAGGCACTCGCGCTGCTCGTCATCCAGGCGCGTGGTCGCCAGCACTTCGGTCATACCGTTGAGGCCATTCAACGGGGTGCGGAACTCGTGGCTCATGTTGGCCAGGAAGCGGCTCTTGGCCTCGCTGGCGCGCCGGGCCTCGGCCATCGCTTCGGTCAGCTGCCGCAGCAGCGTGGAAAAGTACAGCGGCACTGCGGCCAGTCCGAGCCAGAGGCCGATGGCCAGGCGGAAATTCTGCATCCAGTACGGCGTCTGGAGCACGGTGAAGCCGAAGCTCACCATGGCCATTGCCACTGCCACGTACAGGTAATGGTTGCCGAACCGCATGCCGTTGCCGACCGTCACCCACATCACCACGATGTAGACCCAGGCCAGCGGCTCACCCATCTGCACCATGCCAGCCGCGATCAGGCCGTAGTCGGCCAGCATGCCCAGCACGCGGCGCGCGTCGGAACGTGCCGGCCGCCACAGCAACCAACCGAACAGCAGCAGGGACAGGCTCAATCCGGTCAGCACGATCGCCAGCACACCCACGTACTGCCCATGCGGCAGATCGTGGCGCGGCGCCGGCAACAGCACGTAGGCAAGGATCAGGCTGATCAGGACGATACGGACAATCTGCTGGCCGTGCTCACTGTCCTGCCGCTGGGACAGGCGCAGCCGCAGCCGCGACAACAGGCGTTTCACGCGCCCAGCCCCGGGCGTGCGGACGCCATCGAATGCTCGGCGCAGATCTGGTCCAGCTGCTCACGGCCGCGCATCAGCGCATCCACGCAGCGCGGATCGAACAGTCGCCCACGCTGGGCGTACAGATAAGCCAGTGTGGCTTCCATGGTCCATGCTTCCTTGTACGGACGGGGCGAGATCAGTGCGTCGAAGACGTCGGCGACAGCAACGATCCGCGCTTCCAGCGGGATCGCCTCGCCGACCAGGCCATCGGGATAGCCGCTGCCGTCATAGCGCTCGTGGTGGCGCAGCGCGATGAGCGCGCCCACCTGGATGAAACGGTTCTGGCTGCCACTGAGCAGCTCGTGGCCGATGCGCGGGTGCCGGCGCATGATTGCCAGCTCCTCGTCGTTGAGCTTGCCCTGCTTGAGCAGTACCGCATCGGGAATGGCGATCTTGCCCATGTCGTGCAGCGGGGCGGCCATCTCGATCAGCTTGACGTCATCCTCAGGCAGCCCCAGCTGCTCGGCGATCAGCCCGGCCACGCGGGCCATGCGTTCGAGGTAGGCACTGGTGCCGGCATCACGGAACTCGATGGCCCGGGCCAATCGCGACAGGGTTTCGCGTTCGCGCTCTTCGACCTCGTGCATGCTGGCCAACAGGCGCTGCTCCAGCGACAACGCCCGCTGCTTCACGTTCTCGGTCTGCTGGCGCAGCTGCAGCAGGTTGTAGCAGCGCGCGCGCAGTTCGCGCGGGCGGATCGGCTTGACCAGGAAATCGATCACGCCTGCTTCCAGCGCTGCCTGCCGGATCGGTTCGTCACCGACCACGGTGATCAGGATCACCGGGATATCGCGGTGCTTGGGCAGGCGACGGAAACGACGGGCGAACTCCAGCCCGTCCATCTCCGGCATGCGGTAATCGAGCAGCAACAGGTCGACCGGGTGCGCCTCGCACCAGGCCAATGCGGTCAGCGGATCACCGAAGTCATACACGCTCAATTCCGGCGCGATGTCTTCGATGACGTGACGCAGCATCGTCCGCGCGGACGTCTGGTCGTCAACAATGACGATGTTCAACGCGTACTCCGCCTGGTTTCTCGACCATGCTGGATCATCAGCAGGCGAGGATATCCTGCTGCTGCGAACGCTCGCACCCTGCATCGGCCCGACTCCCGTGTCATGCGTCCCGGTTCATGATCGTCATCGCATTGTGAAGCGGACTCTCCACAATGCGTCATCCCCCGACGCCGATCAAGCCATAACGGACGTCAAGGTAGTGCATTAACGATACGCCGAGTGCGGGAGGCGTCAAATGCGCCGTCTCGTTTCGCGACGGCGCGCACAATCAGGAGTCGGAAAAGCGACTTACTGCTCCGGACGCATGTAGGGGAACAGCAGTACGTCGCGGATCGAACTGCTGCCGGTCAGCAGCATCACCAGGCGATCGACGCCGATGCCAAGGCCACCGGTCGGCGCCATACCGTACTCCAGCGCACGGATGTAGTCGGCGTCGTAGTGCATGGCCTCGTCGTCGCCACCTTCCTTCGCGGCCACCTGGGCCTGGAAACGCTGCGCCTGGTCTTCCGGGTCATTCAGCTCGGAGAAGCCGTTGGCCAGCTCCTTGCCGTTGACGAACAGCTCGAAGCGGTCGGTGTAGCCCGGATCGTTGTCGTTGGCGCGGGCCAGCGGCGAGACCTCCACCGGATGGTCGGTGATGAAGGTCGGCTGGATCAGGGTGTGTTCGACCGTGGCCTCGAAGATCTCCAGCAGCAGCTTGCCCCAGCCGTAGGATGGCTTGACGCGGATCTTCAAGCGCTCGCAATGGCGCAGCAACGCCTCACGGTCGGTGCAGTCGGCCGCGGAGATTTCCGGGTTGTGGTGGCGCACCGCTTCATCCATGCGCCAGCGGCGGAACGCCGGCCCCAGGTCGATCTTCGCGCCGTCCCATTCCACTTCGGTGCCACCGTTCACGGCCTTGGCCACGTCACGGATCACACCTTCGGTCAGGTCCATGATTTCGTTGTACGTGGCATAGGCCTCGTACAGTTCCATCATGGTGAATTCCGGGTTGTGGCGGGTGCTGACGCCTTCGTTGCGGAAGTTGCGGTTGATCTCGTACACGCGCTCCAGGCCACCCACGGTCAGGCGCTTGAGGTACAGCTCCGGCGCCACGCGCAGGTACAGGTCCAGGTCCAGCGCATTGTGGTGGGTGGTGAACGGCTTGGCCGCCGCGCCGCCGGGGATGTAATGCATCATCGGCGTCTCGACTTCCAGGAAGTCGCGGTTGTCCAGCCACGCGCGCATGGCGCGGATGATCTTCGAGCGCTTGATGAACACCGCGCGCGACTCCGGGGTCACGATCAGGTCGACGTAACGCTGGCGGTAACGCTGCTCGACGTCGGCCAGGCCGTGCCACTTGTCCGGCAGCGGGCGCAGCGACTTGGTCAGCAGGCGGATCGATTCGGCCTTGACCGACAGCTCGCCGGTCTTGGTACGGGTCAGGCCGCCTTCGACGGCGATGATGTCGCCCACGTCCCAGCCCTTGAAGGCGGTATAGGCATCGCCCAGCACCGTGCCCTGCAGGAACAGCTGGATGCGGCCGGACTCGTCCTGGATCTGCGCGAAGCTGGCCTTGCCCATGATGCGCTTGGCCATCAGGCGGCCAGCCATCTTCACCTGGCGGCCATTGCCTTCCAGGGCCTCGGCGGTCCACTGTTCGGCATCGGCGAATTCTTCCTGCAGGCGGCCGGCGAAGTCCTCGCGACGGAAGTCGTTTGGGTACGCGATGCCCTGCCCACGCAGCGTTTTGAGTTTCTCGCGGCGCTCGGCGATCAACTTGTTTTCGTCAACGGAGGGGGTATCGGTAGCTTCGCTCATGGATCTGCGGGAATCGTGTTAGTGAGGGGGGATGTTGCGCCCGGCACGGCCGGCTGCCCAGCATACCAAAACCGCCCTGCCCCAGCCTTGGCGGCCGCCCTCGCCCCGGTAGCCGCCAACCTTGGTTGGCGGTCCGCGTATCGACCAAGGTCGACACCTACCGGATTCCGGGGAACCGATGCCCCGGTAGTCGCCAACCTTGGTTGGCGGTCCGCGTGTCGACCAAGGTCGACACCTACCGGATTCCGGGGAACCGATGCCCCGGTAGTCGCCAACCTTGGTTGGCGGTCCCCGTGTCGACCAAGGTCGACACCCACCAGATTGCGCGACACCCACCAGAGCGCGGGGTTGGCCTCACCCGTTGCCCGGGAACGCCTGCCGCAGCTCGTCCACCAGCACCCGCTGGTTCTCCGAGTAGTCGATCGGCACCGATACCAGGTGCACGCCACCCTCGTTGAACGCCGCTTCCAGCGTCGGGATGAACTGCTCGATGGCCGTCACCTCATGCCCCTTGCAGCCATAGGCTTCCGCGTACTTGACGAAATCCGGGTTGCTGAAGGTCATGCCGTAGTCGGTGAAGCCGTCCACCGCCTGCTTCCAGCGGATCATCCCGTAGGCGCCGTCGTTGAGGATCAGCACCACCAGGTTCAGGCCCAGCCGGCGCGCGGTCTCCAGCTCCTGGCTGTTCATCATGAAACCGCCGTCGCCGCACACCGCCAGCACCCGCCGCTGCGGGTACAGGATCGAAGCCATGATCGCCGACGGCAGGCCCGCACCCATGGTCGCCAGCGCATTGTCCAGCAGCAGCGTATTGGCCACCTGGGTGCGGTAATTGCGCGCAAACCAGATCTTGTACATGCCGTTGTCCAGCGCCACGATGCCGTCCGGCGGCATCACCTGGCGCACGTCGTGCACCAGCCGCTGCGGGGTGAATCCTGCTTCCTCGGCACGGTCAGCCAGGTGTTCCAGAATGGTCGCGCGCAGCGGCAGCAGCGCGTCAGCATTCGGCACCGCGCCTTCGATACGGTCGGCCAGCTGGGTCAGCGAACGACCGATGTCACCGATCACTTCCACCTGCGGGAAGTACACCTGCTCCACCGCCGCCTGCGAGTAACCGATATGGATCACGGTCGGCCCACCCGGGCGCATCACGAACGGCGGCTTCTCGGTCACCTCATGGCCGATGGTCACGATCACGTCAGCCTGGTCGATGGCCATGTGCACGTAGTCGCGTTCGGTCAGCGCTGCGGTGCCCATGTAAAGGCCCGAACCGCCGGCCACCGCACCCTTGCCCATCTGCGTGGTGAAGAACGGAATGCCCGCGCGCAGCACGAACGCAGACAGCGCCTCGCTGGACTGCGGCCGCGAAGCGGCCGAGGCGATCATCAGCAATGGGCGCTTGGCATTACGGATGATCCCCGCCGCGCGGTCCAGCGCCTCCGGGCTGGCAATCGGCCGGTCCACCGCGTGGGTCGGAATGAGGGAAACCCCCTCCACCTCGGTGGCGGCGATATCCTCGGGCAGCTCCAGCAGCACCGGGCCGGGACGCTCTTCCTGGGCCACCCTGAACGCCTCGCGGACGATGGTCGGGATGGTGCGTGCCGAGACGATCTGCCGCGCCTGCTTGGTCAGCGGCTTCATCGTGCTGACGATGTCGACGATCTGGAAGCGTGCCTGCTTGCTGGCGACGATGCCCTTCTGGCCGGTGATCATGATGACCGGCCAGGCACCGAGCAGCGCGTAGGCGGCGCCGGTGGTGAAATTGAGCGCACCCGGGCCGAGCGTAGCCAGGCACACGCCCGGCTTGCCGGTAAGACGCCCGTAGGTGGCGGCCATGAACACCGCCGCCTGTTCGTGGCGGGTGATCACCAGCTCGATGTTGGAATGGCGGAGCGACTCGACGACGTCGAGGTTCTCTTCGCCGGGAATGCCGAAAATACGCTCGACGCCTTCGTTCTCAAGTGCGGCGACGAGCAGGTCTGAACCCTTGGACATGGGAATGCCGTCCTTTTTTCGCTGGACTGATGGTGGATCGTTGCAGGAAGGATGGAAGCCGCGCGTCAACGCTTGTCGAACCACACCGTCTGCGCGTTGACAAACTCGCGGATGCCGAAGTGCGACAGCTCACGACCGAAGCCGCTCTTCTTCACACCGCCGATCGGCACGCGCGGGTCGGAGGCCGAGAAGCCGTTGACGAACACACCGCCGGTCTGCAGCCGGCGTGCCATCTGCATGGCTCGGGCACGGTCGCCGGTCCACAGGTTGCCGCTGAGGCCGAATTCGCTCTGGTTGGCCAGTTCCACCGCATGGTCGGCGTCGCGGGCGCGGCTGATCGAGGCCACCGGCCCGAAGGTCTCGGTATCGAAGGCCTGCATGCCCGGCTCCACCCCGGCCAGCACGGTGGGCGCATAGAACGCGCCGGGACGATCGAGCTGGTGCCCGCCGACCAGCAGCTGCGCACCGGCGTCGACCGACGCGCGCACCTGCGCATCGAGCTGTTCCAGCAGGTCCTGGCGCGCCATCGGGCCGATGCGGTTGCCGGGGTCGCGGCCGTCACCGATGGTCAGCGCCTGCACTTTCTGGCAGAACTGCGCCACGAAACGATCGTAGACCGCGTCTTCGACGATGATGCGCTTGCCGGCGATGCAGACCTGCCCGGTGTTCTGGAAGCGCGAGGCCACCGCCGCATCGACGGCCGCATCAAGATCGGCATCGGCCAGCACGATGAACGGATCCGAGCCGCCCAGCTCCAGCACCACTTTCTTCAGCGCCTGCCCGGCCTGGGCAGCGATGCTGCGGCCGGCGGCCACGCTGCCGGTCAGGGTCACCGCGGCAATGCGGTCATCGGCAATCGCGCGGCCGGTGCCCTCGCGGCTGATGTTGGCGGCGATGAAGGTGCCCTCAGGCAGCCCGGCATCGCGCCAGGCCGCGTCGAGCAGCTGCGCAGTGCCGACGATGTTCTCGGCCGGCTTCAGCAGGAACCCGTTGCCGCCCATCAGGATCGGCACTGCCGCCCGCATCACCTGCCAGTAGGGGAAGTTCCACGGCATGATGCCAAGCACCACGCCCAGCGGCAGGTAGGACACGTAGGCCTTGTCGTCGGGCACCTGGGTCGGTTCGTCGCGCAGGAACCGTGCCCCGTTGTCGGCGTACCAGTCGCACAGCACGGCGCACTTTTCGATCTCGGCCAACGATTCGGCCCGGACCTTGCCCATTTCGGCGGTAGCCAGCGCGGCCAGCTTCTCGCGGTCGCGGCGCAGTACCGCGGCCATCGCACGCAGTACGTCTGCGCGCTGTTCAAGGCTCCTGGTGCTCCAGACGGCGAAGCCAACCTGGCCGCGATCGAGGATGGCTTCCAGTTCGGCATCGGTGGCGAAGGGATGGCTGGCGATCTGCTGGCCGGTGGCCGGATCGCGGGAAATGGCGGTGCTGGGGGCAGTGGACATGCAGGGCTCCTGTTGTCTCGACAACGGGCGGCGGCCCGTCTCCTGCACAGGAATGTGGACCCGATTGGCGGAGGCAACAAGGCGTCTGCTTATCCTGTGACCTGCACTTACCTGTCTGAATGGGGGCTCCTGGCAGGGCTGCGCCCTGCACCCGCAGAGGCAACGGCAACAGCCGAAGCAACAGCAACAGCGGGCTATCCGTGGGATGGCGGGGTGGGTCCGGTTGCGGGAGACGCCGTAAACCCTTCCATGGGGGCTTGGCCGCGGCATCCATGCCGCGGACACTCCCGCAACCGGACCCACCCCGCCTTCGACAGTTTTCCGCGATCTGTCGGAGCGACGTATTGCCCTGGTCGGTGTCGACCTTGGTCGACACAGTAGATCCACGCCATGCGTGGATGACTCATTCGATATCTGACAGATGTGTCGACCAAGGTCGACAGCTACCAACAGCCGCCGGAATCTGTCGAAGGCGGGGCACTGTGGGTTTGCGGGGTGTGAGCCGCATGGATGCGGCGACCAAGCCCCCATGGAAGGGTTTACGGCGTCCCCGCAAACCCACAGTGCCCCGCCATCTCACGGAATGCACGCTGTTGCTGTTGCTGTTGCTCCGGCTCTTGCACTCGCTTCGGCGGGTGCAGGGCGCAGCCCTGCCGACCCACCTACTTCCGCGGCAGGTAGGTCACCAGGGAAAGGTCGTGCCGGCTCTCCGGCACCAGCGCCACGTACTGCAGGTCCAGCAACCCGCGCGTGGGATGGTTCAACTTCTTTGCACCTTCATCGAACCGCCGCACGTCGTGCTCCGGCCACCACTGGCGGAACTCCTCGCTGTGCGCGGCGATGTCTTCCACCAGCGCCAGGAACGGCGCCTTGTCCGGCGCCTGCGCCATCGCCGCGCGGAAGCCGGCCAGCAGACCGCGGGTCATTTCTTCCCAGTTGAGGATCAGCGTGCGGTACGGCGGGTAGAGGAACATCAGCCGCAGCGTATTGCGCTCATGCGGCGCCAGCTGGCTGTAGTCCACGAACAGCTCGGCGATGGCGGGGTTCCAGGCCAGGATGTCGAAACGGGTGTTGCGCACGTAGGCCGGGATCGGCTGCATCGCTTCCACCAGCTGGCGCAGACCATCAGTCACGCTCTCGTCCGGTGATTCCAGCGGCACGCCATAGCCGGAGAGCGCGAACGCATAGGCGCGCTCGTCATCGCTCATGCGCAGCACCTGCGCCAGGCGCTCAAGCACCTCGGGCGAGGCACGCACTTCACGGCCCTGCTCGATCCAAGTGTACCAGCTGACACTGACCCCGATCGCCAGCGCCACTTCCTCGCGCTTCAGGCCCGGGGTACGCCGGCGCCCGGCAGGCAGGCCGAGCGTGGCGGGGTCGACACGGGCGCGGCAGGCCTTGAGGAAGCCGCCCAGTTCCTTGCGTTCACTTTCGCTGCGCATCATCGGCCCGTCCTACCCTTTGTAGCGTCGAGCCATGCTCGACGCATCCGCCAGCTCGCGAAAAGCAGCCGAGCATGGCTATGCCGGTCGTCCTGACCGGCACCCTGCGGGCCGTCTCGAGCGACGTTGGCAGCGGCTCCTGCCGCTGCCTTCAGCTCCACAAAAAACGCCACCCTCGGCCTTGCGCGCGAGGGTGACGATCTCCGCGCAGGTGCGTCGATCAGGCATCGACGCGCTTGGAGCCCACGGCCAGGCCGGCCTTCAGGCTGGCCTCGACGAACTCGTCCAGGTCGCCGTCGAGCACCTTCTGCGTATCCGAACGCTCGATGCCGGTGCGCAGGTCCTTGATACGGCTCTGGTCGAGCACGTAGTTGCGGATCTGGCTGCCCCAGCCGATGTCGGACTTGGTGGCTTCCACCGCGTCCTTTTCGGCGTTGCGCTTCTGGATTTCCAGCTCGTACAGCTTGGCGGCCAGCATCTTCATCGCGTTGTCGCGGTTCTGGTGCTGGCTGCGGCCGGTCTGGCAGGCCACAACGATGTTGGTCGGGATGTGAGTGATACGCACCGCCGACTCGGTCTTGTTCACGTGCTGGCCACCGGCACCGGACGAACGGTACACGTCGGTACGCAGGTCGGCCGGGTTGATGGTGATGTCGATGTTGTCATCGATTTCCGGCGACACGAACACCGAGGTGAAGCTGGTGTGGCGGCGATTGTCGGAGTCGAACGGCGACTTGCGCACTAGGCGGTGCACGCCGGTCTCGGTCTTCAGCCAGCCATAGGCGTAGTCGCCTTCCACGCGCAGCGTGGCCGACTTGATGCCGGCGACGTCGCCACCGGAGACTTCCATCAGCTCGGTCTTCCAGCCGCGCGATTCACACCAGCGCAGGTACATGCGCAGCAGGATCTCGGCCCAGTCCTGGGCTTCTGTACCACCGGCACCGGCCTGGATGTCGACGAACGCCGCCGCATTGTCCATTTCGCCGGAGAACATGCGCTGGAACTCCAGCTTCTCCACGTGCGCCTGGTGCTTGTCCAGGTCGGCGACCACCGCCAGCGCGGTGTCCTCGTCCTGTTCGGATTCAGCCAGCTCCAGCAGTTCGGTCGCGTCGGTCAGGCCGTCCAGCACCGAGGCGATGCCGCCCACGGTCTTTTCCAGGCTGGAACGTTCGCGACCCAGGTTCTGGGCGTACTCGGCGTTGTTCCAGACGTCGGGGCTTTCCAGCTCACGCGTTACTTCTTCAAGACGCTCTTTCTTGGCGTCGTAGTCAAAGATACCCCCGAAGCGACAGCACGCGATCGGTCAGATCGGTGATGCGCTGGCGGACAGGATTCAGTTCGATCATGTCGGCGGTTATGCATTCAAAAGATGACTGGTAATGATACCGCAGGCCGGGGATGCCCGGAATGAGGGCCTCACCCTGCCCCCAGCGCCTGCCGCAGGACCGGCAGCTGGCGCCGGCTGCAGGGCACCCTGGCTCCGTCGGCCATATGCAGCAAGGCCTCGCCGCCGTCCAGCGGCTCGATCGAGCGCAGCTGGCCGCGATGGATCAGCCAGCTGCGGTGCGGGCGCAGGAACATCGCAGGATCCAATCGCTGCTCCAGCACCGCCATGGTGATCCGCAGCGGATAGTCATGTCCGCGCACCCGCAGGTTCACGTAGTTCCCGGCCGCCTGGGCATACTCCACGTCGGCGGTGGCGACCAGGAACTCCTTGCCCAGCTTGCGCACCAGGAAGTGCTGGGGGCGCTCGACCGGCTCCACTGGCGGGCCGACATCGGGCTCGGCCAGCAGGTGTGCTTCCCCCTGCCGCTGGCGACCGAACCAGGCCACAGCGTGCACGGCGATCACCAGCAGGCTGTAGGTCTGCACGTCCTTGAAGAACTCGTAGAACCATTGCGTCGGCCAGTCGCCGTAGGTGTAGTGCTGCCCGACCAGACTGAAAGCCAGCTTGCGCAGCAGCACCATGGCGCTGACGTGCAGCAACCACCAGCCGATACCGCCCAGCACGTAGAATCCGATGCGGCGCTTCCACGTGTCTGCGTGCAACGGCCAGCGGCGTGCCGCCGCATGCAGAAGCGCCAGCAGCCCAAGGCTTGCCAGCGCGCTGCTGAACTCCTCGATCGAGATCGACCCGGCGGAAAAGGACTGGCCGTCGCGCAACGCCCGCATCCACTGTGCCAGCACGTTGCCTGCGGCAGTGCCCAGGAACAGCAATGACCAGAAGGCGGCGGTCTGTCCACGACGCTGCGGTGGCTCGGTAACAGGGGCGGACAGCACCGCCGGATCTCCATTTTCCATCCCGCCATTGTTGCCCATCCGACCCCGCTCGCACCGGCCATTGGTCCCAGCAGCCCCACCACTGGCCCCTGAACGGCCACCATCGCGCCCCATCCACTGGCGTCCGGGCCTTGGCTGGCGGAGCGTGCAGCTTCCTCCTGATGCCCGCTGCCCATGCACCGTCGCCACGATCTGGACACCCTGCGCATCGCTGCCTTTGCGCTGTTGATCCTCTACCACGCCGCCATGGCCTATGTGGCCGGCTGGGATTTCCACCTCAAGAGCGCCTATACCGCTGAATGGCTGCAATGGCCGATGGTCGCGCTGAACCGCTGGCGCATGCCGCTGCTGTTCGCCATCAGCGGTATCGCGCTGGGCCTGTCCCTGCCCGACCGGGGTCGGCTGAAGCACACCCTTCGCCGCTGCTGGCGCCTGCAGCTGCCGCTGCTGTTCGGCATCGTCGCCGTTGTGTCCCTGCAGGCCTACTACGAAGCTCTGGACAAGGGCGACGTGGTGCCGGGGCTGGCCCGGTTCCTGTGGCGCTACTGGCAGTTCCAGCCGTGGCCGGGTGCGCATTTCAGTGGCGCTGCCTACGGCTTCACCTGGAACCACCTGTGGTACCTGGCGTACCTGGTGCCCTACACCGTGCTGGCGGTGGTGCTGGCCAGCCTGCTGCGACCGCTGCACGGTGCACTGCCACGCTGGCAGCCGAGCGACCGTCTACTGGGAATCGTGCTGCTGGTGCTGCCGGTGGCCTGGTTGGCCTGGGCACTACTGGTGTTGATGCCGCGCTGGCCACCCACCCACGCGCTGCTGGACGACGTCTACGTGCATGCCGAGTCGCTGCCATTGTTCCTCGGCGGTTTCCTTGCCGCACGCTGGCAGCGCGGCTGGGATCTGCTGGTGCGCGGACGCCATGTGACCCTGGCCCTGGCGGTGCTGGGCCTGTGCCTGGAGCTGGGCATCCGCGCACTGTCCCGCCTGCCACATGTGGACGATCTGGATGCCTGGGTGCTGGCACTGCCCTGGGCCCAGACCGAACGCGTTGGCCGCGCGCTCTATACCTGGTGCATGCTGCTGACGCTGTTCGGCTGGGCGCGCGTGTTGCTGGACCGTCCCTGGCCCGGCCTGGCCTACTGCCGCGAGGCGGTGTTCAGCTGGTACATCCTCCACCAGACCGTGCTGATCGTCCTGCTGTACGCGCTGCGACCGATACAGCTGGGCCCGTGGCTGGAACCGGCGCTGCTGCTGGCCGGCACAGTCGGTGGCTGCCTGCTGATCCACGAGCTGCTGATCCGGCGCACGCGCTGGCTGCGTCCCCTGTTCGGCCTGAAAGCCGATCCGCTATCGTCACTGAAGGTACGCGCCGCGACGGCGCAATGAGGAAAACGGATGTTCCAGACCCACTGGCACCTGTGGCTGCAGCAGACTTTCGACAGCGGCTGGATGCTGGCGCTGATGCAGTTCATCAGCCTGCTCGGCTACGAAATGACCTATACGGCGCTGATCCTGCTCTGCGCGTTCGGCGCACGATTGCGCGCCGGCCTGTGCGTGATGCTGGCGGTACTGCTGATGGCCTGCGCCACCCACGCGATCAAGCAGGGTGTCGCCCTGCCCCGCCCATCGGACGTGGATGCGCGCGTGCTGGACAAAGGGGTGCCCTCGCACCCGTTCGTGTTCGATGGCGGAGGGCACGCGTTCTGGTCCCTGCCAGATGCCCGGGCCACGGCGATGCTGCGCGCGCAGCCCGATGCCGACTATGGCTTCAACAGTGGCCACGTGGGCGTGGCCACCGCCGCCTGCGTCGGTCTGCTGCTGGCCTTCGGCATCCGCCGCCGTTGGCTACGCTGGGCATTGGCGTTCGGCTGGCCACTGCTGATGGCATTGTCACGGATGTACCTGGGTCGGCACTTCCTGGCCGACGTGCTGGCTGGATGGTTGATCGGCATCGGCGTAGCGCTGCTGGCGTGGCAGTTGATGCCGGGGATGCGTTCAAGCCAGCGCTGGCAACTGCCTGTGTTGCTGGCGTTGGGCGCGCTGCTGGCATGGGCGGCAGCGACCTCACGCTTCGTTCCGGTCGGTGAAGCCGGGCGACTGCTCGCGCTGGGCCTGCTGGTGACGTGGCTGCAGTGGCGTGGCTGGCCGATGGATCCTCAGAGCGTCACACAACGGGTGCTGCGCGTGCTGGGTGTGGTGGTGATCTACACGCTGGCGCGGCCATTGATCGATCTTCTTGCCGCGGCCGTTCCACTGCCCGATGCACCGGCAACCGAGCTGGTGTGGCAGGCCATTGGCACGCTGTTGATCCTGGGCGGCGGTGTGGCGCTGGCGAGGTGGATTCCGCGCCAGCACCTGCCGAAAGTCGAAGACATGCAGTAGACCCACGCCATGCGTGGATAGGCCATCCCGTCTCCAACCAACAGCCACGCATGGCGTGGCTCTACTTCAATCGGGTAGATCCGCGCCCTGCGCGGACAGGCCCTTCCCCGGCGGTGCAGCCGCCGGGCAGGCCCGGTACTACCGCACCTCGAACTCGCCCACCAGCACGGTCTCGGCACGGTCCTTCAACCGCATCGTCACCATCTGGTCCTTCTCCTTGGCCGTACCCCAATGGGTGGTCAGGCGCAGCATCAGGGTCGTCGCACCGGTCACCAGCTGCTGGCGGCTGCCGAAGTAATTCGCCTCCACCTTGTACCTGCCCGGCTTGGCGTTGCGCAGCGAGAACTGCTCGGGACCATAGCCGCCGGTGAAGTCCTGCGACATCTGCCCGCCCTGGTAGGTCAGGCGGTTGCCGTAGTAGGCGCGCTCGCCGTTCGGGTCGGTCACCCACAGGTCCATGTCGCTGTTGTCGGCGTCCCACGACAGCACCACGCGCAGGTCCAGGGGCATCGCCTGCAGCAGGCGCGGGTCGATGCTGGTGGTATCCAGCCGGGGCGTGTTGCGGGTCACCAGGTTGGTCAGTTCATCCAATGCGATCAGGGCGATGCCATCGAAGCGGCTGTCCCATGGCCGCACCACCACCTGGTACAACGGCGCCAGCGCCTGCTGCGGCTTTCCTGCCGCTGCCAGCGCCAGGCCCAGGTCACGGAAGCTCTGCGGTTCCTCCTGGCCCATCGCCAGTACCTGCTCGAACACCGGCACCGCCAACGCAGGCGCATCGGCCTGCATCAGGCGGTAACCGAGCACGCGCAGCAGATGGCGGTTGTCCAGATCCATCTCGGCCAGGTTCGACAGCACCCGCAGTGCCAGGTCGCGCTGACCCTGCTCCAGCAGCAGGTCGGCCACATCGAGGAAGAATGCGCTGCTGTCGGCGTGTGCATCGCGCTCGGCCAGGTAGCGGTCATACAGTTGCGACGGCGGGCCCTGGCGCAGGCGCCGGGCGATGGCGGAGTCCGGCTGCCACGCCGCCAGCTGGATGCCGAGCTCGCCCTCGTTGGCGGCAGCGGGCGCAGCGACACGACCACCAGTGACCGTGATTGAATCCAGGGCCTTGTTCGATGCAGGCGCTGAGCGACGTGCACGCGCGCTGCTGGCTTCCATGCGCTGCTCGGCGGCGGCGGCCATCGGTGCCGGGGCGGGCGGTGCCGCCGGGGCCGGCGCGGCGAGCATCGCCACCGGCGCCGATTCCATCGCATGGTCCGCGGAGGCCACTTCCAATGCCCCGCCCTTCGCCTGCGGCGGCATTCCCTTCGGCCAGCTGCGGTTCCACCACTGCTGGCGCTCCTTCCAGCGTGCAGCCACTTCATCCAGGCGCTGGCGATCTGCAGCGGCACGATCCGCCACCTGCACTGCAAACCTGGCGTCGTACTCAGCGCGCAGCGTGCCAGACGGACGGATCGCATAGCGCAGGTAGTCCTCCAGCGTCTCCAGCACGATCAGCGAGGTATCCGGACCGACCAGGCCAAACTGCTGCGACAGGCGCTGCATGGCCTCGCGGTTGCCGCGGCGGTCGGCGGCCAGCTGCTGCAGGCGCGCCTGTGCCCACAAGCCGGCCAGCAGTTCGCCCTCTTCACTTTTCTGCGTCGCGGGCAGCGCCTGCCATTCGCCGCCACCCACGCGCACCCGCATCGGCACACCATCGGCCGCCAGTCGTGCGTGCAGCCAGAGCCAGCCTTGGGCTTCACTGCGACGATCGATCACCACATCCTGCACGCCGCGCCCTGCATCGACCTGAACATCCAACGGCGACGACAGCAGCTCACGCGCCGCCGCATCGACATCCTTGCCCAGCGCAACGAAGCGGCCGCCATGCGCTTCACTCCAACCACGCAGTCGCACGGCATCGGTGCGCGCACCGGCGCTGCTGATCGCGAACAGGCGTTGATCCGCCGCCATCGCCGGCAGCTGTTCCGGCCCATAGGTCAGCAGACCGTCGCTGACCAGCAGGTATTCCTTCACACTCGGCTGCGGCTGCCACTGGGCCAGCGCACTGGCACCATCCGGGCGCACCACCTGCAGTGCTGCGCGCAGCTCACTCCAGTTGCCTGCGCGGATACGGAAGCGGCGCACCGGTTCGGCCCGATCACGCAGCACAGTCAGCGACACCGTACCGTCGCCCATCGCGGCGAAGTAGCGATCCAGCAGTGCGAACTCACGCGTGCGATCGCGCTGCCCCGCCGAACCAGAGCCGTCCCACAGCAGGCCGATCTCGCTGGGCAGCGTGCGGGGCGTGCTGTGGGTCGACACCGGCAGCTGCGCCAACAGGTAGTGCCCGTCCTGCCAGGTCGCCACCTGGACCTGCGCCTGACGTGCTGCGGGCAGGCTCCACTGCAGCTGCGCCGGCAGCTGCGCGCCCTTTCCCTGCCACTGCAGCTGGCCCGCGCTGATGCGGAAGGGCACCGTACCTGCAGTAGTCGCTCCGGGTGCCTGCAGCTTCAGTTCAACCGAGGCTGCACCGGCGGCGGACTGCAGCGGAAGCGTCCACTGCCAGCCGTGGCCGGCGAAGGCCAACGGCTCGCGAATCACCAGCTGCACGCGCCGACTGCCACCAGCCGGCAGCGGGTAGATGCGCAGGCGGAACTGGTTGCCGGCGGTCTGTTCCAGCAGGCCCGGGTCGACGCCGCGGCGGGCGATCTCCTCGAACACCTGACGGCCGCGGTCCTTGGGCACCGGCACCGCGTCACGCATCTCGCCGTTGATATCCAGCGCGAAGCCGCTGATCTGCTGGCCGTCGGCCAAGGGGAACTGCAGCTCACCCTCCAGCACGCGCCGGTTCGGGTTGTGGAATTCCAGGGTGATCCGGGTCTGGGCGATGCCGGCCTGGACCTCGCCTTCGATGCGGGCACGCTGCAGCTGCACCGGTTGTTCGGCGGCGGGCGCGATCAGCAGCGGCGTGGTGGCCTGCGGCCGGGAGATCCGTGGCGACTGCGCGCCAGCGGGCCAGGCCACAAGGGCCAGCAACAACACAGTGCAGCAACGGGCGAAGACCATGACCGGACTCCAGTGGGATCGTGGAGGGTTGAACGCACGAACAGACGGAACGGGGTTTGACGAGCCGAGCTTTTCAATGTCGTCGCCCACAGGCACGATGCCCCACTCCCATATGCGCAAGGATGCCGATGCGACTCCCCCTGCCCACCATTCTGCTGCTCCTGGCCTGCCCGTTGACCGCCCTTGCGGCGGCCCCGGCCAAAAGCCTGTATTTCCAGCATCACGACTGGGTCGCGGCCTGTGACAATACCCGCACCTGCCGCGCCGCTGGGTACGCTACCGACGAGGACAGCACCCTGAGCGTCCTGCTCACCCGCAAGGGCGGCCCCAACCAGGCCATCCAGGGTCGCCTGTCGCTGCAGCCGGAAGAAGGCCAGCCCCAGCCCAAGGGCGCACTGCATCTGCACATCCAGCAGCAGGATCTCGGCGTTCTGGCCCCCGCAAGAGGCGAAGGTACGCACAGCTTGAATGCCGCGCAGACCAGCGCGCTGTTGTCGGCACTGGTGCGCAACGGTGGGGTCAGCGTGACCGATGGCGCAGGCCGCCGCTGGCCGTTGTCGGACAAGGGGGCGGCAGCGGTACTGCTGAAGATCGACGAGTACCAGGGGCGCCTCGGCACACCCGGTGCCGTGATGCGCAAGGGCAGCACGCCGGAATCCAGCGTCCCCGCCGCCTTGGCGGTGCCGGTGGTTCGCAAGGCCGCAACCGTGGACTCGACCCCGGGTGATCCGGCGTTTGCTCGGCTGGCCGCCTCACCCGCCCTGCGCGCGGCGCTGCGTGCCTCGCTGAAGGACGACAGCTGCGAAGGGCTGCTGGAGACCGACGCCGACGTTCCGCTCAGCAACTCCCCGCTGCAGATCCAGCGCCTGGATGCGCAGCACGTATTGGTCAACGTGCAGTGCTGGCGCGCGGCCTACAACACCGGCGATGGCTACTGGGTCGCCCGTCCGGAGGCGCCTTACCAGCCACAGTGGGTGACCAGCGATGCCATCGACTACGACGATGGTCAGATCATTGCCGCGCAGAAGGGCCGCGGTCTGGGCGACTGCATCTCGCAGAACACCTGGACGTGGGACGGCACGCGCTTCATCGCGACGTCGGAGGTAGCGGCCGGCCTGTGCCGGGGCGTGCCCGGTGGCACCTGGGAACTACCGACGCTGGTAACCGAGGTCCGCTGACCTGACAGATAAAGGGGACGGAGGGGATTAAGTCGCTTTTGCCTTGTTTGCCATTTGCGACTTAATCCCCTCCGTCCCCTTTTCTTCAGGCGGGGAGGCTGTGCTCCACGATCAGCTGGATGGCGCTGCCGCCGCGATAGTCGTCGCAGGCGAGCCGATAGGCGAGATGCACATGGCGGCCCGGCGCGTTGCCGTGCCAGCCGCCGAAGTGGATCGCGTTGATCGTGCCGGGTACACCCGGCAGGCGCAGTTCCAGCTTCAGGTGGCGCTCCTTCAGCACACGCCAGTTGGCCACTTCGAAGTGACCGTCGAACAGCGGTTCGGGGAAGCCCTGGCCCCACGGTCCGGCCAGGCGCAACGCGTCGGCATGGCGATGATCCAGCTCGTCGGCGGCCAGTTCGCCGTCGCTGAGCACCTGCTGCCGCAGTGCCGCCGGGTCGAGCATTTCCAGTACCACGGCGACGAAGGCGGCCTTGAAGTCATCGACGTGATCGAGGCGCAGGCTGAGGCCGGCCGCCATGGCATGGCCACCGAAGCGTTCGATCAGTCCCGGGTGGCGTGCATCGACCAGCGCCAGTGCGTCACGGATGTGCAGGCCGGGAATCGAGCGCGCCGAGCCGCGCAGGGTGTCGGCACCCGGTTCAGCCGGGGCGAAGGCGATCACCGGGCGATGCAGGCGATCCTTCATCTTCGACGCGACCAGGCCGACCACGCCCGGGTGCCAGTCGGCATCGAACAGGCAGGCCGCCACCGGGCGCTGGCCGGCCATGTCCAGCACCACGCGGGTCAACGCCTGCTCGGCGTCGTCGGTCATCGACTGCTGCACGGCGCGGCGTTCCGAATTGATCTGTTCCAGCGTCTGCGCGATCTCGCGCGCCTGGCGCGGGTCTTCGGTCAGCAGCAGCGCGATGCCCAGTGCCATATCTTCCAGGCGGCCTGCTGCATTCAGGCGGGGGCCCAGGGCGAAGCCGATGTCGGTGGCGGTCAGTCGCGCGGCGTCACGGCCGCTGGCTTCGATCAGCGCACGCAGGCCGACACAACCTTGCCCTGCGCGCAGACGGCGCAGGCCCGCACTGACCAGCGCCCGATTGTTCGGATCCAGCGCCACCAGGTCGGCAACGGTGCCGACCGCCACCAGGTCCAGCAGCGTGGTCAGGTCCGGCCCCTTGCCATCGGCAAAGACACCGGCCTCGCGCATCTGCCGGCGCAACGCCATCAGCACGTAGAAGATCACGCCGACACCGGCCAGCGATTTGCTGGGGAAAGCATCGCCGTCCAGATTGGGATCGACGATGACATCGGCCGGCGGCAATTGCGGACCGGGAAGATGATGATCGGTGACCAGCACCTGCCAGCCACGCGCCTTGGCCGCAGTCACGCCGGCATGGCAGGCAATACCGTGGTCAACCGTGACCAGCAGGTCCGGCTTCAGCTCGGCCAGCTCCTCCACCAGTGACGGCGACAGGCCGTAGCCGTGCACCATGCGGTTCGGCACCGCGTGGAAGACATGCTGCGCGCCGAGCATGCGCAGGCCACGCACGCCGACCGCACACGCAGTGGCCCCATCGCAATCGAAGTCGCCAACCACCAGGATGCGCTTGTCGTTGGCGATGGCCTCGACCAGCAGGCCCACCGCATCGTCGATGCCGGTCAGCAGCTCGGGGGCGTGCAGATTGCCCAGCTTCGGCTGCGCCAACTCCGGTGTACCTGCGCCACGGCTGGCATAGAGACGCGCCAGCAACGGCAGCGTGCCCTCCGGCCAGCTGCCGGGCGCGACCGCATCGCGGCGGTGGATCGTCGGCGTATCAGAGGCGGGATGCACAGCATCGGCGGCAAGGGACATCGGCATCGCCGGTTACGAAAGACAGAGGGATGATACCGCGCGCGGGAGAGGCTGTCGGGATTGCGCCCGGCACCTGCGGTAGTGCCGGCCGCTGGCCGGCAACCCCGGCAAACATCGGGGTCAGAGCCGTTCTCCGATGGAAAACGGATCCGCCCCCGCTCGGCCGAGGCCCCGCTCAGTCGTGAAGCTGGCGCGGCTTCTTCCAGAACTGCCAGCGCTGGCCACGGTCCAGCTGGAACTGCAGGCCGTCCTCGAAATCCAGCACCAGCCGTTGCAGCTCGCCACGCTTCAGCGCGGCCAGCAGCGGACGGATCGCATCATTGCCGAGCTGCTGCAGGGAACGCAGCTGGCGCAGATCGACCAGTGCATCCACGGCCTGCTCGCCGTCCACGGCCACACCGGCAGCCAGGGCCAGGCCCTGCAGCAGCGCGTCGCGGCTGCGCACCTGTGCGTGCGGCGTACTGACCGACACCGGCATCACGCCACCACCCCAGAACCACAGTGAATTGATCGGCTGTTGTCCCTGCGCGGCGCGCTGCTGGTTCCAGGAATGATTGTGCAGCAGTACCTGCGCTTCGGTCATCAGCGCCCGCCAACGGCGGCCGCCCTCGCCTGCCGGCAGGTGCGAGAACAGGTCATCGCCCAGCACCTCGTCCGGACTGTCGAAGTCCGGCAGGGCCAGGTCGATCGGAAGCCGCAGGTACCAGCGCGAAGGGTCCGGTGCGTCAAGCACGAACCCGGCATCGGCGAACAACGGCTGCAGCACCGGCAGCAGGGCCAGGCAATCGGCCAGGGTCGGCCGCAGCGTTTCGCCATAGGCCATCATCCGCGCGCCGTGCATGTCCGGCACCATGCAGGCCGGATCGGCACGCAGCCAGCACGCACCGGCCGCATCGCCGACGTCACGCTGGCGGCTCAGTGCGGCCACCGGCCAGTGCGGCGCGGCGACCGTGAAATGGCGTTGCAGCTGTGCCCGCTCGCCGGCTTCGAACTGCGAGGCGTTGGCGCGGCCCAGGGCACGCGCCACGTCATCGGGCAGCGCAGCCGCGGCAAAGCGGCTGCGTGCAGGCAACAGCAGAGTCGCCGTTGCCACCGGGTCAGTCCACGTAGCTGACGCTGACGATCTCGTACTCGCGCTGGCCGGCCGGGGCGTCGATCACGATCGAATCGCCTTCCAGCTTGCCGATCATCGCGCGCGCCACCGGCGAGGAGATGGCGATCAGGCCCAGCTTGATGTCCGCCTCCAGGTCACCCACGATCTGGTACTTCTTCTCTTCGTCGGTTTCCACGTCGGCCAGCGTCACGCTGGCACCGAACACCACCTTGGAGCCGGCATTGAGCTTGCTCACGTCGATGATCTCGGCGTGCGACAGCTCGCCTTCCAGCTGCTTGATGCGGCCTTCGATGAAGCCCTGTTCCTCGCGCGCGGCGTGGTACTCGGCGTTCTCCTTCAGGTCGCCATGCTCACGCGCTTCGGCGATCGCGGCGATCACCTTCGGGCGCTTGACCGACTTCAGGTGATCCAGTTCGTCGCGCAGCTTCTGCGCGCCCTTCATCGTGATGGGGGCTCTCATGCATTCAACTCCTTGTGCAGCTCCTGCAGCGACCAGACGGGGCCGGTGCCGCGGAATTCCAGTGAATCCACCAGCGCCTTGGCGCCGGCAATCGTAGTCGAGTAGGTGACGCGGTGCTGCAGCGCCTCGCGACGGATCGAGAACGAGTCGTTGATCGCCGAACGACCTTCGGTCGTGTTGACGATGTAGACGATCTCGCCGTTCTTGATCGAGTCGACGATGTGCGGACGGCCTTCGACCACCTTGTTGATGATCTCGCAGTCCATGCCGTGCTGCTGCAGCCATGCGGCGGTGCCACGAGTGGCGACCAGGCTGTAGCCACGCGCCAGCAGTGCCTTGGCCACCGGCAGCACGCGCTTCTTGTCCGGGTCACGCACCGAAACGAAGGCCTTGCCGACCGGCGGCGCCTTGATGCCACCGGCTTCCTGCGCACGCGCGAAGGCGGCATTGAAGGTGCGGCCCACGCCCATCACTTCACCGGTGGAGCGCATCTCCGGCCCGAGGATCGGGTCGACGCCCTGGAACTTGGCGAACGGGAAGATCGCTTCCTTCACCGAGTAGTAGTCCGGCACGATTTCCTTGGTCGCGCCCTGCTCGGCCAGGCTCTTGCCAGCCATGCAACGGGCAGCGATCTTGGCCAGCGGCATGCCGGTGGCCTTGGACACGAACGGCACGGTGCGCGACGCACGCGGGTTCACTTCCAGCAGGTAGATGGTGTCGGCACCTTCGTCGCTGGTCTGGATCGCGAACTGGGTGTTCATCAGGCCGACCACGTTCAGGGCCTTGGCCAGCTCCACCACCTGGCGGCGCAGCTCGGCCTGGGTTTCAGCCGACAGCGAGTACGGCGGCAGCGAGCACGAGGAATCGCCCGAGTGCACGCCGGCTTCTTCGATGTGCTCCATCACGCCACCGATCAGGACGTTGCCATCCTTGTCGGCGATGATGTCGACGTCGCACTCGACGGCGTTGTCGAGGAAGCGGTCGAGCAGCACCGGCGAATCATTGGACACCTTCACCGCGTCGCGCACATAGCGGGCCAGGTCGGCTTCGCCGTAGACGATTTCCATGGCACGGCCACCCAGCACGTAGCTCGGGCGCACCACCAGCGGGTAGCCGATCTCGCGGGCCAGCAGCAGGGCTTCCTGGTCGTTGCGGGCGATGCGGTTCGGCGGCTGCTTCAGGCCCAGCTTGTCGACCAGCTGCTGGAAGCGCTCGCGGTCTTCGGCCAGGTCGATCGAATCCGGGCTGGTACCGATCACCGGCACGCCATTGGCTTCCAGCGCGCGCGCCAGCTTCAGCGGGGTCTGGCCGCCGTACTGCACGATCACGCCCTTCGGCTGTTCCAGTTCGACGATTTCCAGCACGTCTTCCAGGGTCAGCGGTTCGAAGTACAGGCGGTCGGAGGTGTCGTAGTCGGTCGACACGGTTTCCGGGTTGCAGTTGACCATGATGGTTTCATAACCATCCTCGCGCAGCGCCAGTGCCGCGTGCACGCAGCAGTAGTCGAACTCGATGCCCTGGCCGATGCGGTTCGGGCCACCGCCCAGGATCATGATCTTGTCGCGGTTGCTCGGCGCGGCCTCGCACTCGTCCTCGTAGGTCGAGTACAGGTAGGCGGTACCGGTGCAGAATTCACCGGCACAGGAGTCCACGCGCTTGTAGACCGGGCGCACCTTGTGCGCACGACGCAACGCGCGGACGGCGGCTTCGTTGGTGCCGGTCAGCTGCGCCAGGCGCGCGTCGGAGAAGCCAGCGCGCTTCAGCTTGCGCAGGCGCGCAGCGTCCAGCGCGTCGATGCCACCGGCAGCGACGTCAGCTTCGGCAGCAATGATTTCCTCGATCTGGTCCAGGAACCAGTGATCGATGAACGACAGCGCGTAGATCTCTTCCACGCTCATGCCGGCGCGGAATGCATCGGCGACGAAGAACAGACGCTCCGGGCCCGGCGCCTTCAGTTCGCGGCGCAGGGTCTGCAGGTCTTCTTCGTTGCCCAGGTCCAGGCCGGTCGGGTCGAAGCCGACCTTGCCGGTTTCCAGGCCACGCAGGGCCTTCTGCACCGACTCCTGGAAGGTGCGGCCCATCGCCATCACCTCACCCACCGACTTCATCTGGGTGGTCAGGCGCGCGTCGGCGGCCGGGAACTTCTCGAAGGCAAAGCGCGGGATCTTGGTGACGACGTAATCGATGGACGGCTCGAACGAGGCCGGGGTCAGGCCGCCGGTGATCTCGTTCTTCAGTTCGTCCAGGGTGTAGCCGACGGCCAGCTTCGCGGCGACCTTGGCGATCGGGAAGCCGGTGGCCTTGGAGGCCAGCGCCGAGGAACGCGACACGCGGGGGTTCATCTCGATGACGACCACGCGGCCGGTCTTCGGATTGATGCCGAACTGCACGTTCGAGCCACCGGTATCCACGCCGATCTTGCGCAGCACGGCGATGGAGGCATCGCGCAGGCGCTGGTATTCCTTGTCGGTCAGGGTCTGCGCCGGCGCCACGGTGATCGAGTCACCGGTGTGCACGCCCATCGGGTCCAGGTTTTCGATCGAGCAGACGATGATGCAGTTGTCCGCGGTATCGCGGACCACTTCCATCTCGAACTCCTTCCAGCCCAGCACCGACTCTTCCACCAGCACTTCGGTGGTCGGCGACAGTTCCAGGCCGCGGCTGACGATCTCGACCAGCTCTTCGCGGTTGTAGGCAATGCCACCGCCGCTGCCGCCCAGGGTGAAGCTGGGGCGGATGATGGTCGGGTAGCCGACGCGGGTCTGGATCTCCAGCGCTTCGTCCAGGGTGTGGGCCACGGCGGCGGTCGGGCATTCCAGGCCGATCTCACCCATGGCCACGCGGAACAGCTCGCGGTCTTCGGCCATACGGATCGCTTCGCGCTTGGCGCCGATCAGCTCGACGTTGTACTTCTCCAGCACGCCGTGGTCGGCCAGGTCCAGCGCGCAGTTCAGCGCGGTCTGGCCACCCATGGTCGGCAGCAGTGCATCGGGCTTTTCCTTGGCGATGATCTTCTCGACCGTCTGCCAGTTGATCGGCTCGATGTAGACGGCGTCGGCCATCTCCGGGTCGGTCATGATCGTGGCCGGGTTGCTGTTGACCAGCACCACGCGGTAACCCTCGTCACGCAGGGCCTTGCAGGCCTGGGCGCCGGAGTAGTCGAACTCGCAGGCCTGGCCGATGACGATCGGGCCAGCACCGATGATGAGGATGGTCTTGAGGTCAGTGCGCTTGGGCATTTTCTTCTCTAAGTCAGTACAGCGTGACAAGGGGGAGTGATCGCACGCTGTCGATCAGGAATCTTGATCCGCAGCGCCGCGCCAGGGGCAGCAGCGATGCGGGGTTTACGGTCCATCGCGACGCCACCGGGGGGCCGGCGACGTACTGATCACGCCTTGGCCTGCTCCATCAGCACCACGAAGCGGTCGAACAGCGGACCGACATCGGTCGGGCCCGGCGACGCTTCCGGATGGCCCTGGAACGAGAACGCCGGCACGTCGGTGCGGGCAACACCCTGGTTGGTACCATCGAACAGCGAGCGGTGGGTCACGCGCAGGGTCGGCGGCAGGGTCGCTTCATCGATCGCGAAGCCGTGGTTCTGCGAGGTGATCATCACCCGGCCGCTGTCCAGGTCCTGCACCGGGTGGTTGGCACCGTGGTGGCCGTGGCCCATCTTCATGGTCTGCGCGCCCGAGGCCAGGCCCAGCAGCTGGTGGCCCAGGCAGATGCCGAAGGTCGGGATCTTCACGTCGATGAAGGTCTTGATCGCTTCGATGGCGTAGTCGCACGGTTCCGGGTCACCCGGGCCGTTGGACAGGAACACGCCATCCGGCTTCAGCGCCAGCACGTCGGCGGCCGGGGTCTGCGCCGGCACCACGGTCACTTCGCAGCCGCGCTCGGCCAGCATGCGCAGGATGTTGGTCTTCACGCCGAAGTCATAGGCCACGACCTTGAACCTGGCCGGCACGCTGACGAAGGCATTGGCATCCAGGTCCAGCTGGCCCTCGGTCCAGGTGTAGGTCTTCTCGGTAGTGACGACCTTGGCCAGATCCATGCCCTTCAGCCCCGGGAACTTGCGGGCGGCTTCCAGTGCCTTTTCCACGTCGATGTCGCCGGCCATCAGCGCACCGTTCTGCGCGCCCTTCTCGCGCAGGATGCGGGTCAGCTTGCGGGTGTCGATGCCGGCGATGGCGACCACGCCACGCTGGATCAGCCAGTCCTGCAGCGACACCTGGCTGCGCCAGTTGCTGGGGCGGCGGGGAACATCGCGCACGATCAGGCCGGCCGACCACACCTTGGACGCTTCATTGTCCTGGTCGGTCATGCCGGTGTTACCGATATGCGGATAGGTCAGCGTGACCATCTGCCGGGCGTAGGACGGGTCGGTCAGCACTTCCTGGTAGCCGGTCATGGCGGTGTTGAACACCACCTCACCGACGGACAGGCCGGGCGCGCCTACGGATTCGCCCTCGAATACGGTGCCGTCTTCGAGGACGAGGATTGCGGCTTGGGTCACGGGAATCTCACTTTGGCTACCGAGGGGGCTGCCGAAGTCACGCCTGCGCTTCACGGAAATCCGGTTGCAAAAAAGCGCGGACGTACGGTCTGGGACCGGTCCGGCTTTCGTGATTCGGCGAGTGCGAATTGTAGCGCTGCCGGGGCGCTCGCGCCAGCGGTTATCGCTGTTCATGAACAGGCGATTGCGCGTTCATTTCAATCCGGCGGCGTATGCGGGGTCCGCTGGCCGGCAATTCCCTTGCCGTCGGGCTTCACGAGGTTGCCGGCCAGCGGCCGGCACTACCGACTTACTGCAGCAGGTCCCTTACCCGGTAGCTGCCCGCCGCCCGGCCCTGCAGCTGGCGGGCGGCGAACAGGGCGCCGCGGGCGAAGATGTCGCGGTTGGTTGCCCGGTGCACCAGCTCGATGCGCTCGCCCAGCCCGGTGAACTGCACCAGGTGCTCGCCCACGATGTCACCGGCACGCAGGCTGGCGTAATGCGGCTCCGCCCCGCCCCGCTGCGCGGCCGTGCCCAGGGTCAGCGCGGTGCCCGATGGCGCGTCCTTCTTCTGGGTGTGGTGCGATTCGACGATGTCGCAGTCCCAGCCGGCCAGCGCCTGCGCCGCACGCTCCACCAGTTCGTCCAGTACCGCCACGCCCAGGCTGAAGTTCGATGCCCAGACCAGCGGGATCTTCGCCGCCGCGGCCTCCAGCGCCTGGCGCTGCGTGCTGGAGATGCCGGTGGTGCCCGACACCAGCCCTGCCCCGCGCTCCACGCACAACGCCAGCATCGGGTCGAAACCCTCCGGCAGGCTGAAGTCGATCGCCACATCGAACACCGGCGCGCCGGGCAGTTCGCTGGCGCCGAAGAACGGCACACCGTCAACCACGCGCTGCGCCGGCGCACGGCCGGTTACCGCAGCCACGATCTGCAGGGTTTCGGGTTGTTCGGCGGCCAGCCGCAGCAGGGCCTGGCCCATGCGCCCGGAGGCACCGTGAATGAGCAATCGCAGGGGAGTCTGGTTCATGCCTGCAGGCTAGCGGCAGCACGCCCGCTCCGGCAAGCGCCATCGCTGCTACGCTGCATGCCCTTTCATGCAATGGATGGCAGCTCCCTCATGCAGATCAGCGAACAGCTGGTGCTGGTCACCGGTGCCGGCCGCGGCCTTGGCCAGCACATCGCCCGCGCGTTCGCTGCGCAGGGCGCGCGCGTCATCGTCAACTATCACCGCAGCGAAGCCGCCGCACGTACTCTGGCTGCCGAGCTGGGCGGGCAGGCGATCGCGCTGCCGGCCGACGTCACCGACCGCGCTCAGGTCGATGCGATGCTGCAGCACGCGCTGGCCCACTTCGGCCAAGGTGTCACCACCGTGGTCAACAACGCGCTGGCCGCTTTCTCGTTCAATGGCGATGCCCGCGACGGCGCCGCGGATATCGGCTGGCCGGCCTTCCAGGCGCAGTTCGAGGGCAGCGTGCGTGGCGCGCTGAACACCGTGCAGGCCGCCCTGCCCGGCATGCAGGCGCGTCGCTTCGGCCGCGTGATCAACATCGGCACCAACCTGTTCCAGAATCCGGTGGTGCCCTACCACGACTACACCGCCGCCAAGGCCGCACTGCTGTCGCTGACCCGCACCCTGGCCGGCGACCTGGGCCCGCATGGCATCACCGTGAACATGCTGTCCGGTGGCCTGCTGCGCACCACCGATGCCAGTGCCGCCACGCCGGAAGCAGTATTCGACTACATCGCTGCCAACACCCCGCTGCGCAGCGTCACCACGCCGGCCGAGTTCGCCGATGCCGCGCTGTTCTTCGCCAGTCCCTGGTCGCGCGCGGTAACCGGCCAGAACCTGGTGGTCGATGGCGGGCTGGTGCGGGACTGAGCCGATGCGCATCTCCGAGGTCAGCCGCCTGACCGGTGCCAGCGCCAAGGCCATCCGCCTGTACGAGGCGCGTGGACTGCTGCCGCCGGTGCCACGCCTGAACCGCTATCGCGACTACAGCGAACAGGACGTGGCCTGGGTGCAGCTGATCCGCCAGGCACTGGGGCTGGGCATCACCCTGGCCGCGATCTCGCGCCTGCAGGGCCGTGATGGTCGGCTCGACTGGCCAGCGGTGCTGGCCTTGCTGGAGCAGCAGCGCAGCCGCATTGCCAGCGAGCGGGTGCGGCTGGCGCAGGTCGAGCGCGACCTGCAGCAGGTCAGCGACGAACTGCAGCAGTGGCTGCACTCCGGCAGCGGCGACTGCATCCTGGAACCCAGCGGCTGCACCACCCCGGTTTGACTCTGCCCCTGGGGCAGACCCCAACCTCGCGCACTTTCCATTTCCGGAGGTTGCCGTGTCCCGCTCCATCCTGATCCTGCTCGGCCATCCTGACCGTGACAGCCTGTGCGGCGCCCTCGCCCAGCGCTATGCCACGGCCGCCGAGAACGCCGGCCACCGGGTGCGCCTGATCGCATTGGGTGAACTCGTGTTCAATCCGGTGCTGCGCCATGGCTATCGCCAGATCCAGCCACTGGAAGCCGACCTGCAGGACGCCGCCGATGCGATCGAGGCCTGCGATCATCTGGTGCTGGTCTACCCCACCTGGTGGGGCGCGATGCCGGCGCTGCTGAAGGGCTTCTTCGACCGCGTGCTGCTGCCGGGGTACGCCTTCCGCTACCGGCGCGACTCAGTGTGGTGGGACCGGTTGCTGGCCGGGCGCAGCGCACGGGTGATCACCACGCTGGATACACCCCCCTGGTACTACCGCTGGATCTACCGCGACCCGGGCATCACCCAGATCCGCGCCACCCTCCTGGAGTTCTGCGGCATCCGCCCGGTGCGGGTCAGCCGCCTCGGCGCGGTACGCAGCAGTACTCCGGCACAACGCAGCACGTGGCTGGCGCTGGCGGCAGAGCTCGGATCACGGGCCACGTAGTTCCACGCCCTATGCCACGGTCCAGTAGATCCACGCCATGCGTGGATGGGCCTCGAGAGCGTGCGAACCATGGTTCGCATCCACCAGGCGACGGCAGTCGAGCATGGCTCGACGCTATTTTTTCGTTGGCCCGCAGCTGTCGCAGCCACCACAGGCGCCAGCACCGCCGCTGGCCGGCGGCGCGACCTTCCGCCCCAGCGCCTGCAGCCAGGCAGCACGGTCCGGCTTCAGCAAAGCCAGCGCCAGCGCCCCGCGCAGCTTGCGCACGGTGCCGGGGAACTGCTTCTTCAGCACCACCCAGGCACTGACCAGCACGGCCACCGCGATGATCAGGTACTGGATCAGCAGGCCGGTATCCATCAGCCGCCTCCCAGCGCCTTGGTCACCTGGTAGGTGATCAGTGCGGCCACGTAAGCCGCGGCAAACAGGTAGAACGCGGCGAAGCCCATCTGCTTCCACGAGTTGGTCTCGCGCTTGATGGTGGCCAGCGTCGAGATGCACATCGGGGCGTAGATGTACCAGACCAGCAGCGACAACGCGGTGGCCAGCGACCAGCCATCGCTGATCAGCGGGGTCAGTGCCTGGCTGGCGGCATCGTCATCGGCCGCGGACAGCGCGTACACCGTGGCCAGAGAAGCCACCGCCACTTCACGCGCGGCCAGGCCCGGGATCAGCGCGATGCAGATCTGCCAGTTGAAGCCCAGCGGCGCAAAGAACACGGCCATCGCATGGCCGATCTGGCCGGCGTAGCTGTAGTCGATGGCCGGCATCGTGGCCCCCGCCGGAGCGGCCGGGAACGACAACAGCACCCACAGCAGGATGGTCAGCGCCAGGATGATGCCGCCGACGCGCTTGAGGAAGATCATGCCGCGCTCGTACAGGCCTACCGCCAGGTCGCGTACATGCGGCAGGCGGTACGAGGGCAGCTCCAGCATCAGCGGATGCTCGCTCTTGTCGCGGCGCCACTTCTTCATGATCCACGACATCGCCAGCGCGCTGAGGATGCCGGCCGCGTACAGGCCGAACAGCACCAGGCCCTGCTGGTTGAACACGCCCCACACCGTCTTCTGCGGGATGAACGCACCGATCAGCAGTGCGTACACCGGCAGGCGCGCCGAACAGGTCATCAGCGGCGCCACCAGGATCGTGGCCAGGCGGTCACGCGGGTCCTGGATGCTGCGCGTGGACATGATGCCCGGCACCGCACAGGCGAAGCTGGACAGCAGCGGGATGAACGAGCGGCCGGACAGGCCGGCGGCGGCCATCATGCGGTCGAGCAGGAACGCCGCACGCGGCAGGTAGCCGGATTCCTCCAGCACCAGGATGAAGAAGAACAGGATCAGGATCTGCGGCAGGAACACCACCACGCCACCGACACCGGCGATGATGCCGTCGGTCAGCAGGCTGGCCAGCGGCCCTTCCGGCAGCACGCTGCCGACGAAGGCGCCGAGCCAGGCGAAACCGGCCTCGATGCCGTCCATCAGCGGCGTGGCCCAGGCGTACACCGCCTGGAAGATCAGGAACATCACCACGGCCAGGCTGATCAGGCCGAACACCGGGTGCAGCAGCCAGCGGTCCAGCGCATCGTCGACCTTCGCGGTCCGCGCCGGCATGCGCACGGCCACCGACAGGATCTCGCGCACCTTGGCGTGGTAGTCGATGCCACCTTCCGGGCCCGGCACCGGCGCATCCAGGTGCGGCACCATCGCATCGAGGCGCTCGACCAGGGCCTTGGCGCCCTGCTTGCGCACCGCCACGGTCTCCACCACCGGCACGCCCAGCTCGCGCTCCAGCGCGGCCACGTCCACCTGGATGCCACGGCGCTGGGCGGCATCGACCATGTTCAGGGCCACCACCATCGGCTTGCCCAGCTCGCGCAGTTCCAGCGCGAAACGCAGGTGCAGGCGCAGGTTGGTGGCGTCGATCACGCACAGAAGCACGTCCGGTGCGGCTTCGCCCGGGTAGAAACCCCGGCACAGGTCGCGGGTGATCGCCTCGTCCAGGCTGGCCGGGTGCAGGCTGTAGGCGCCCGGCAGGTCCAGCACCGCGAATTCACGGCCGGACGGCGCACGCAGGCGGCCTTCCTTCCGTTCGACAGTGACGCCGGTGTAATTGGCAACCTTCTGCCGGCTGCCGGTCAGCTGGTTGAACAGTGCGGTCTTGCCGCTGTTGGGGTTGCCGACCAGCGCAACGCGCAGGGGGGCGGTAGTGGCAGTGGCGGTCATGCGCGTCGTTCCTGGCTGGCGGCGTCGACCACGACCCGCTTGGCTTCACTGATCCGCAGCGCGAAACGGGTGAACCCGACCTGCACCAGCAGCGGTTCGCCCCCCACCGGACCCTTGGCCACCAGGCGTACTTCCTCGCCCTTCACGAAACCCAGCTCGCGCAGGCGACGGGCGATGGCATCGTTGGCATGCAGGTCCTGCACGGACTCGACCACGGCCGAGGTGTGCAGCGGCAGTTCGGACAGCGTCATCTAGCGTGTTCTCTGCTGGATGTAAATGGTTCTCGATTCTAACATTCCCGCGTCGCGTCATGGCCCATGACCAATGGCCCGCTATGATCCATACAGGTATGGAGTGACCCTGGAATCCCATGAACGATGCTTTGCAGATCGAGCGCAGCGGCGCCGTCCTCACCCTCTGGCTGAACCGGCCGGAGCTGCACAACGCCTTTGACGCCGGGCTGATCGCCCGGCTGACCGCCGCACTGGAGGCCGCCGGCCACGATGCTTCGGTGCGCGCGGTGGTACTGGCCGGCCACGGCGCCTCCTTCTCGGCCGGTGCCGACATGCAGTGGATGCGCGGCATGGCTGCGGCCAGCGAGGCCGACAACCGCGAAGACTCACTGGCCCTGGCGCGGCTGATGCGCACCCTGGACGAGCTGCCCAAGCCGACCCTTGCCCGGGTCCACGGCGCGGCCTTCGGTGGCGGCGTCGGCCTGGTCGCCTGTTGCGACATTGCCATTGCCAGCACCTCGGCCCGTTTCGGCCTGACCGAAAGCCGCCTGGGCCTGCTGCCGGCGGTGATCTCGCCCTATGTGATCGAGGCCATCGGCCCGCGCCAGGCCCGTCGCTGGTTCGCCACCGGCGAGCACTTCGACGGCGAGACCGCGCTGCGCATCGGCCTGGTCCACCAGCTGGTCGAGCCCGAGCGCCTGGACGAGGCGGTGCAACGCCAGCTGGCATTGCTCGACAAGGCCGGTCCGATCGCCTCCTCCAGCGCCAAGCAGCTGGTGCGGCAGGTGCGTGACAGCCATGACCGTGACGCCCTGGATCGCGATAATGCCGCCCTGATCGCGCGCCTGCGGGTGTCCGCCGAGGGCCAGGAAGGCCTGGGCGCCTTCCTCGACAAGCGCGCCCCCCATTGGGTCACGGAAGCCTGAACATGCTCGATCATCTTGGTTTGACCAGCGCCGACCTGGCGCACAGCAAGTCCTTCTTCCTGCAGGCGCTGGCACCTCTGCAGATCGGCGTGGTGATGGAAGTCACCGCCGAACAGACCGGCGCCCATGACCACATCGGCTTCGGCAGCGACGGCAAGCCGTTCTTCTGGCTCGGCAATGGCGGTACCGCCAGCCACGGCGTGCACGTGGCCTTCGCCTGCGCCAGCCACGCCCAGGTGGACGCCTTCCATGCCGCCGCCCTCGCCGCCGGCGGCCGCGACAACGGTGCGCCGGGCCTGCGCCCGTGGTACCACCCCGACTACTACGGTGCCTTCGTGCTGGACCCGGATGGCAACAACATCGAGGCGGTCTGCCACCGCCCCGCCGCCGGGGTGACCGCATGAGCGACTACGTCCGCATCGTCGAGGTCGGCCCGCGTGACGGCCTGCAGAACGAAAAGCAGTCGGTCTCCACCGCCGACAAGATCGAACTGATCAACCGCCTGTCGGCCACCGGCCTGCGCAGCATCGAAGCGACCAGCTTCGTCAGCCCGAAGTGGATCCCGCAGCTGGCCGACGCCGCCGAGGTCTATGCCGGCATCCAGCGCCGGCCGGGCATCCACTACCCGGTACTGGTGCCGAACGAACAGGGCTACGACCGTGCCCGTGCGGTGGGCGTGGAGGAAGTGGCGGTGTTCACCGCCGCGTCCGAGGCGTTCAACCGCACCAACACCAATGCCGGCATCGACGAATCGCTGGCCCGCTTCGAGCCGATCCTGCGCCGTGCCGCCGCCGATGGCGTGCGCGTGCGCGGCTACGTCTCCACCGTGCTCGGCTGCCCCTACCAGGGCGACGTACCGCTGGCCGACGTGGTGCGGGTGGCGCGCGCCCTGCACCAGATGGGCTGTTACGAAATCTCGCTGGGCGACACCATCGGCGTCGGCACCCCGCGCAAGGCACGGGCGATGCTGCAGGCGGTGGCCGCCGAGATTCCGATGGCAGCACTGGCCGTGCACTTCCATGACACCTACGGCCAGGCCATCGCCAACATCGCCACCTGCCTGGAAGAAGGCGTGCGCGTAGTCGACAGTGCCGTCTCCGGCGCCGGTGGCTGCCCGTATGCGAAGGGCGCCAGCGGCAACGTCGCCAGCGAAGACGTGGTCTACCTGCTGCAGGGTCTGGGCCTGGACAGCGGCGTGGACCTGCCGGCACTGGCCGAGACCGGCCGCTGGTTGGCCGGCCTGCTCGGCCGCGCCACCGCCAGCCGCACCGGGCAGGCGCTGGCCGCCGCCGGTTGACCGCCGCGCTGCGCCGCCCCGCAAAGGCGGCGCAGTGCACAACAGCGACGGTCGCGGCTTCCGTTAGAATCGGCGGTTCTCGAACCTGCAGGACCGTTCAATGCAGCTGTCTTCCGTACGTGCCGTGATCACTGGCGGCGTCTCCGGCCTCGGCCTGGCCGTGGCCCAGCACCTCGTCGCCCAGGGCGGCAAGGTGGCCCTGTTCGACCTCAACGACGACAAGGGCGCTGCCGCCGTCGCCGGGCTGGGTGCCGACAAGGCCCGCTATTTCAACGTCAACGTCAGCGATGAGGCGGCCGTGGCTGCGGCCATCGACCAGGCCCACGACTTCCTCGGCGGCCTGAACGTGGCGATGAACTGCGCCGGCATCCTCGGCGCCGGCCGCGTGCTCGGCAAGGAAGGCCCAATGCCGCTGGCCGGCTTCCAGGGCACGGTGATGGTCAACCTGGTCGGCAGCTTCAACGTCGCCAAGGCCGCGGCCAACCGCATGCAGCACAACGAAGCCGGCACCGACGGTGAGCGCGGCGTGATCATCAACACCGCCAGCATCGCCGCCTATGAAGGCCAGATCGGCCAGGCCGCGTATGCCGCCAGCAAGGGCGGCGTGGTCTCGATGACGCTGCCGATGGCACGCGAACTGTCGCGCTTCGGCATCCGCGTCAATACCATCGCTCCGGGCGTGTTCTGGACGCCGATGGTCGACGGCATGCCTGAAGCCGTGCAGCAGTCGCTGGCCGCCTCCATCCCGTTCCCGTCGCGCCTGGGCAAGCCGGAAGACTTCGCCAGCCTGGTCGGCTTCATCCTCGGCAACACCTATCTCAACGGCGAGACCATCCGCCTGGACGGCGCTACCCGCCTCGCTCCGAAGTGATTCCCCCCGGGCGCCGGGACGGCGCCCTCCCCCAACGACCTAGATCATCATGAAAGCCAACGACATCAAGAAGGGCAACGTCGTCGAGTTCAACAACGGCGTGTACCAGATCCGCGACATCGAGCGCAGCTCGCCGCAGGGTCGCGGCGGCAACGTCCGCTTCCGCTTCATCATGTACAGCGTGCCGGGCGGCAACAAGCTCGATGCCAGCTTCGATGCCGACGACAACCTGGTCGAGGTCGAACTGCTGCGCCGCCAGTCCACGTATTCGTACAAGGACGGCGACGCCTTCGTCTTCCTCGATGATGAGGACTACACCCCCTACACCCTGGACGCGGACGTGATCGGCGACGACGCCGGCTACATCACCGACGGCCTGACCGGCATCTACGTGCAGGTCATCGACGAGCAGCCGGTGGCGATCCAGCTGCCGGCCTCGGTGGTGCTGGAAGTGATCGAGACGCCGCCGGAACTGAAGGGCGGCACCGCCACCAAGCGCCCGAAGCCGGCCAAGCTCAACACCGGCATCGAGATCATGGTGCCGGAGTACATCGTCAACGGCGAACGCGTGCTGGTGAACACCGCCACCGGCGAATTCGCTGGCCGTGCCGACTAAGCGCCTAGCGCTGATCGGCTGCCTGTCCCTGCTTGCGGCGTGTTCGCCGCAGGCAGCGGACAATGCTGCCGATGCTGCGCTGAAACCCGCGCCGGCCGAACCGGCGGTGACGACCGCACCGGCGGTGGAGGCACCGGCCGCCGTCGAGGCCACCGCCGAAGCCGAGCCCACTACCGACCTGCCCTCGGGCGGTGAAGCGCTGGACAAGGCACGTGCAGCCGCAGGCTGTCCGGTTCCGGAGGATGTGTATGACGTCGACGACGTGCGCATCTACTGCGCGATGCCGGCTGACGTGCAGGCCTTCCTTGCGCGCGAGAACACCTGCCAGCACTTTGCGGGTGAAGAACCCTACGACGACGAGCGTCGCCGCGAACTTGAAGAGGCCGGAGCGAAGTACTGCGAGGGCCGCGAAAAGATCTTCACCGATCTGGTTGCGCGTCATCGCGGTGACTGTGCGATCCGCGAAGCGCTGATCGGAATCAACGGTCGCTATGACCTGGACTTCGAGCTGGACCTGAAGCCCTGCGAGGGCTGACCCCTCGATGATGTAGAGCCGAGCATGAGCTCGGCTCTACGGATGGCTTACGGCTGCTTCGCGCCGAAATTGCCGCAGCCGTGGTACTGGCGGGTGCCGATGGTCAGATTCACCTTGGCCTCGAACGCCTCGCCACTCATATCGTCCTGGCAGGTAGTGCGCTGGAAGCTGAGCTTGACGTCGGTGCCATCAGACGCCTTGCCACTCCATCCGTCAGCACCTTCGGTGGGCTTGGCGACATCGAAACGACGCTCACCGTAATCCACTTCCACCTGCAGGCCCGGCGTGTCGCCGTCGACAACCGCAAGCCAGCCGGGTTCATTGCCGGTGGCACGGAACGCGGCATTGCCGGCACTGCCATCGCCTTCGGTGGCCTCCACTGCATGGCACTCGCGGTCGGCCTCGCCCTTCAGGCTCAGCAGGCCATCATCGCTACCCTTGGTCCAGAAGCTGTTGCCCTGGCCATCGCCATACTTGGCGCCGGACGCCGCCCGCTCGGAGGTCATGGCGAAGGTGCGTTCGCCGATCACCACCGCGGCGGCGTCTTCGCCATTGAAGGTCGCACGCACGCTCAGATCACCACACTGATAGGTGGTCTCGCTGCGACCCGCGGTGCTGGCACTTGGCTGCGGCATGGCAGGCGGAGTGTCATTGCCGCCCGCAGCGGGTGACTGGGCTGGCTGGCACGCGGCCAGCACCAACCCGAGGGAGGCTGCCAACAGACTGGGAACTACACGCATGGCTCGACTCCTTGTCGACGTTACAGAGTTGCTCGACCCTACCACCTGTCGGTGAGCGGGGCCTGAAAGCGGCCTGACCGTGCTCATCTGGCCAGCACCGCCATCGACAGCAGTTGTGCGCCGGCAGCGCCGGAACTGCAGGTCCACACCCGCAGCAGGCGCAGTTTCAGCTCGCGCTCCTGGCCCTGCCCTCGCACCGACAGGCGCACGTCGCTGGACAGCAATGCCAGGCGTCCGCACAGCAGCGTTTCCACCGCCTGCAGCTGCAGGCCCCGCACCTGAAGGTTGCCCGCCAGCCAATCACCCAGCCAGGGCAGATCCAGCATGCGGCCTCCGTTGCCATCCATCATGAACAGCGCAGGCGATACCAGCGCGGTCATAGCCGCGTGGTCATCCTCCAGCAACGCCTGGCACAGGCGCTGTTCCAGCGCCGCCAGCTGCACCTCATGCAGGTCTTCAATGATGTCCCGTTCCATCCACGGATCCTTCCGGCATCGGCCGGCGCCTGCGCAGGCGCTGCGCGATCCACTGCCGCGCGCCCTGCACCACTACATAGAAGACCGGCACGAAGAACACCGCCAGCACGGTCGCACTGACCATGCCGCCAAACACACCGGTTCCGATCGCCTGCTGGGTTTCCTTCGACGCGCCCTGCGCCAGCATCAGTGGCACCACGCCCAGCGCGAAGGCCAGCGAGGTCATCACGATCGGCCGCAGGCGCAGCCGCGCCGCCTCCAATGCCGCTTCCATAAGGCCGCGCCCCTGCTGCTGCAGCTGGCGCGCGAACTCGACGATGAGGATCGCGTTCTTCGCCGACAGCCCGATCACGGTGATCATGCCGACCTTGAAGAACACGTCGTTGGGCATGCCCCGCAACAGCACCGCAGCAACCGCACCGAGCAGGCCCAGCGGCACCACCAGCATCACCGCCAGCGGAATCGACCAGCTCTCGTACAGCGCCGCCAGTACCAGGAACACCACCAGCATCGACAGCAGCAACAGCCACGGCGCCTGCGCCCCCGATTCCCGCTCCTGCAGCGACTGGCTGGTCCACTGCAGGGCAAAACCGGACGGCAGCTTCTCCGCCAACCGTTCCATCTCCGCCATGGCCTGGCCGGTCGACACGCCGGAGGCCGGTGCGCCTGACAGGTTCAACGCCGGGAAGCCGAGATAGCGCTGCAGCTGCAGCGGTGCCTCGGTCCAGTGCGGCGTCACCAGTTCCGACAACGCCACCATGCCGCCGTCGCTGTTGCGCACGTACAGCTTCAGCACATCCTCCAGCTCCATCCGGTGGGGTGCATCGGCCTGCAGGATCACCTGCTGCAACCGGCCCTTGTTGGGGAAGTCGTTGACGTACTGCGAGCCCATTGCCGCCGACAGCGTGCTGCTGATCTGCTCGAACCCCACGCCCATCGCCTCGGCCTTGGCGCGGTTGATGTCCAGCCGCACGCTGGTACCTGCTGGCAGGCCATCGGCGTGCACCTCCGACAGCAACGGGCTGGCCTCGGCCAGCTTCAGCAGCTGCTGCAACGCCGCGCGCAGCTCTGCCTGGCTCTGCCCGGTGCGCGCCTGCAGCGCCAGCGAGAAGCCGGACGAGCGCCCCAGGCTGTCGATGGCCGGCGGCATCACGCTCATCACCTCACCCTCGGCAATCGTCGCCATCGCCTTCTGCGCGGCCTCCACTTCGCCGGCTGCGGTAGCGCCTGCACGCTCGCCCCAGTCCTTCAACATGGTGTAGGTCAGCGCCGCGCTCGGGCCGGAACCGGAGAAGCTGTAGCCGAGGATCGACTGGTTGGAGCCGATTCCCGGGCGTGAGGCCACATGCCGTTCGTAGGCTTCGACCACGGCCAGCGTACGTTCGGCGGTGGCTTCGGCCGGCAGCTGGATCGAGGTCATGAAATAGCCCTGGTCCTCTTCCGGCAGGAACGCGCCCGGCAGCCAGTGCAGGCCCAGCAGCAGCGCAACCACCAGCGCAGCGAACACGCCCATCACCCGCCCACTGCGCTGCAGCACCGAGGCCACGCCGCGCTGGTAGCGCCCGGTCATCTTCTCGAAGCCGCGATTGAAGGCGCCGAACAGCCCACCACGACCATGATGGCCATGGGTGCTCGGGCGCAGCAGGGTCGCGCACAGCGCCGGGGTCAAGCTCAATGCCAGCAGCGCCGAGAACAGGATCGACACGGCCATCGCCACGGTGAACTGGCGGTAGATCGCGCCCACCGAGCCGCTGGCGAATGCCATCGGAATGAAGACCGCAGTCAGCACCAGGGTGATGCCGATCACCGCACCGGTCAGCTCGCGCATCGCCTTGATGGTGGCCTCACGGGGTGGCAGGCCTTCCTCGGCCATGATCCGCTCCACGCCTTCGACCACCACGATCGCATCGTCAACGATGATGCCGATCGCCAGTACCATGCCGAACATGGTCAGCACGTTGATCGAAAAGCCCAGCGCCAGCATCACTGCAAAGGTGCCCAGCAGCGCAATCGGCGCGACCAGCGCCGGGATCAGCGTGTAACGCCAGTTCTGCAGGAACAGGTACATCACCGCGAACACCAGCAGCATCGCTTCCAGCAGGGTCTGCACCACCTTCTGGATCGAGATCTTCACGAAGGGCGCGGTGTCGAACGGAATGCTCGACTCCACGCCGCGCGGCAGCAGCGGCGCCAGCTCGGCCATGCGCTCGCGCACCGCCGACGCGGTGCGCACCGCGTTCGCGCCAGGACGCAGCTGCACGCCGGCGGCGGTGGCCGGATGGCCGTCCTCGCGGGTGCCCCAGGCATAGCTCTGCGCGCCCAGCTCGACGCGGGCGACATCGCCCAGCACCACCCGCGAGCCGTCGGCCCCGGCGCGCAGCACGATGGCAGCGAACTGCTCCGGCGTGGACAGCTGGCCATCGGCACTCAGCGGCACGGTGATGCGCTGGCCCGGCACGCCCGGCGAATCGCCGATGCGCCCCGGCGAAATCTCCAGGTTCTGCTGCTCGATGGCGGTGGCTACATCGCCCATGGTCAGGCCGTAGCCGGTCAACCGGGTCGGGTCCAGCCACACCCGCATCGCCTGTTCGGCACCGAACAGCTGCACGCGGCCGACGCCATCAATGCGGCGCAGCTCTTCGATGATGTTGCGCGCCATGAAGTCGCCCAGCGCGGCCTCGCTGACGCTGGCATCCGGCGAACGCAGGCCGACCAGCATCAGGAAACCGGAATCGGCGGCCTCCACGAACAGGCCGTTCTGGCGCACGCTGCGCGGCAGGCGCGGCTCGATCGCTTTGATCCGGTTCTGCACGTCCACCTGTGCCAGCTCCGGGTTGGTGCCGGGCTTGAAGGTGGCGGTGATCGAGGCTTCGCCGGAGGTGTCCACCGACGACTCGAAGTACAGCAGGTGCTTGACGCTGGACAGCTCTCGCTCGATCAGGCCGACCACCGCATCATTCAGCGTCTGCGGGCTGGCACCGGGGTAGCTGGCATAGATGCTGACGCTGGGTGGCGCCACCGCCGGATAGCGCTCCACGGCCAGCCGTGGGATCGCCAGTACGCCAGCCAGGATGATGAAGATCGCCAGCACCCAGGCGAACACCGGGCGATCGATGAAGAAACGTGCCATGTTGGATTTTCCTGGAGGGACCGGCCCGGAACAGGCTCAGCCCTTGCTGCCGGCCTGCACGGCACCGGCGCCTGCGACCGGCAGCTGCCAGTCGCGCGCATCGACCACCACACCTTCCTGCAGGCGTTCCTGGCCCTCGACCACTACTTTCTCGCCGGCCTTCAGGCCCGTGCGCACCAGCCACTGGCGATCGACACTACCGTCCACTTCCAGCGTGCGGATCACCGCCTTGCCGTCGGCGCCGATCACCCAGGCATAGGCCTGGCCGCCGGCGCTGCGCAGCACCGCCTGCTGTGGCACGGTCAATGCGCTGGCGGGCGCGCCACGTGGCACCCTCGCGCGCACATACATGCCGGGCAGCAGCTGCCGCTGTGGGTTGTCGACCAGGATGCGCAGGATCACATCGCCGGTGCGCGTGTCGACATTGATGCCGGAGAACAGCAGCTGGCCGCGCTCGGGCAGCGGCTTGCCAGCGGCACCGATGATCGTCACCGGCAGCTCGCCACCGCCAGCGCTGCGCTGCAGCGACTCGAGCTGCGCCGCTGGCTGGCGCACGTCGACGTAAACCTGATCGATCTGCTGCACCACTGCCATCGGCTCGGCATCGGCAACACCGACCAGTGCGCCCTCGGTCACCAGCGCCTGATCGATGCGGCCGGCAATCGGTGCACTGACCGTCGCGTAACGCAGATCGAGCTGGCGACGGGACAGGATCGCGCGCGCCTCGTTCACCGCAGCGCGTGCCTGTTCGTACTCGGCACTGGCATCGTCGCGGTGCTGCTGGCTGACCGCCTGCGCGGCGGCCAGCGCATGCAGGCGCTGCGACTGCACGCGACTGCGGCCCAGCGCGGCCTCACTGCGCTGCAGGGCAGCCAGTGCCGAATCCACGTCGGCGCGGAACGCCGCCGGATCGATCTGGAACAGGGCCTGGCCGGCGCTCACTTCCGCGCCCTGGTCAAACAGGCGGCGCTGCACGATGCCGCCCACCTGGGCACGGATCTGCGCGGTGCGCACGGCGGCCACGCGGCCGGGCAGTTCGTCATCGCGCTGTACCACCTGCGGGCCGACGGTGACCACGCTGACACGCGGTGTGGCTTCGGGCGTGGCTTCGGGGGTGGAGCAGGCCGTCATGGCCAGGGCGAGGGCCGCGATCAACGCGACCGGAGTCCTGAAGGTTCTCATTGCTGTGCACAATGCCGCGCAGGCGGCTGATAGGTTCTGAAGGGTGCAGTCTGCGGGGCGATGATGGGGTTTCGATGGAGGAACTGTGGAGATACGATGGAGGCAAGCACCTTAAGGCCCCGCCCCTGCATGCATGCCTCCCCTGCCCTCGCCGCCCTCGTCCTGATCGTCGAGGATGAGGCCGAGATCGCCGATATTCTTACCGCCTACCTGGAACGCGAAGGACTGCGCACCCTGCGCGCCGCCGATGGACACAGTGCACTGGACCTGCACCGCAGCGCCCGCCCCGACCTGGTCCTGCTCGACGTGCAGCTGCCGCGACTGGATGGCTGGAGTGTGCTGACACAGCTGCGCCAGCGCGGCGAAACGCCGGTGATCATGCTGACCGCGCTGGACCAGGACCTGGACAAGCTGACCGCGCTGCGCATGGGCGCGGACGACTATGTGGTCAAGCCATTCAATCCGGCCGAAGTTGCCGCGCGCGTGCGTGCGGTACTGCGGCGTACGCTGCGTGCCTCACGCGTGGACGCGCCGACGGCGCTGCGCGCTGGCCCGTTGCTGATCGACTCGGCCACCCACGCCGTGCACGTCGAAGGCGAAGGCTACAGCCATGAAGTACTGCTCACTCTCACCGAGTTCAAGCTGCTGCACTGCATGGCGCTGGCGCCGACACGCATCTTCAGCCGCAGCGAACTGATGCACGAATGCCTGCCGGAAAGCGAGGCGCTGGAGCGCACCGTCGACAGCCATGTAAGCAAGCTTCGCCGCAAGCTGGACGAAGTCGGCATGGTCAACGTACCGGCCAGCGTGCGGGGTGTAGGCTACCGGCTGATGGCCGACCGCTGATGGGCCGCCTGCGCCGATCCGGGCTCAGCCGGCACATCATCGTCTCGATGTCGTTGATGGTGATCGGCGTGATCGTGATGATGATCCTGTCGTCATGGTTGCTGTATGCGGTGCTGGTCGAGTTTTTCCCCGGCAGCACCGAGGAACCGGAAGGCTGGCTGCCGACCGGGCCGGAGCTGGCGTGGATGGTCGGAGTGATCCTGACCGGCCTGGCGCTGGCCATCGCCGCCTCGTTCCGTCTCGCCCATCGCATCCTGTCACCCTTGAATTCACTGGTGGACAGCGTGCGCGCGCTCGCTGGCGGCGACCTGGGGGCACGTGCCAGCGTCGAAGAGAATTCGCCGGGCGAGGTGGCGACCCTGGTCGAGGACTTCAATGCAATGGCGCGCCGCCTGCAGCACATGGAGAGCGAGCGCGCGATGTGGCATGCGGCCATCGCCCATGAACTGCGGACCCCGGTGACGATCCTGCGTGGTCGCCTGCAAGGCCTGGCCGAGGGTGTGTTCCAGCCCGACCAGTCACAGTTCCGCAGCCTGCTCGCGCAGGTCGAGGGCTTGTCGCGACTGATCGAGGATCTGCGCGTACTCAGCCTGTCCGACAATGCGCGGCTGGACGTGCGCCGCGCACGCACCGACGTGGTCGCCGAGGTGCACTCGGTGATGACCCTGGTCGACCCGCAGTTCCGTGCCGCCGGCTTCGTGCTGGAGCTGGAAACCAGCCGCGAGGAACACAACGCGCACTGCGACCCGACCCGCCTGCGCCAGGCGCTGCTGGCACTGCTGGAGAACGCGCGACGCTACGCCAGCCCGGGCAAGGTGAGGATTGCCGTGCATGACACGCCGGGACACGTGCAGGTGGCAATCGAAGACGAAGGTCCGGGCATCGACCCGGAACTCCACACCGACATCTTCACTCCGTTCATGCGCGCCGATGGCTCGCGCTCCCGCCAGGGCGGCGGCAGCGGGCTGGGCCTGGCGGTGGTCAAGGCCATCGCTGATGCGCATGGTGGCCGCGTCTACTGCACGCCCGGCAATGCCGGCGGCAGCCGCTTCGTCATCGAGCTTCCGCGCCAGTAACCGGTGGCGCAGCCTGTTCGCGCAGATGCGAGCCGAGCCTGGCGAGATTGGCATCGATCGCGTCCATTTCCTCGCGCTGCGGCACCGGCAGCGTCTGGCGCAGCTGCACGCGCAATGCCCGCCATGCAGGAACTGCCTGCGCACTGGCGGTGGCCACTGCCCCGGCCAGTGCCGCCTGCTCATCGGCCAACGGCAGTCCATAGCCGCCATCCCGCAGCAACGTGCCGGGGCGCAGCCACTGCCCGCTCTGTTCCAGCAGCCCGTGCAGATTCCGGGATTCGTTGCTGCCCGGTGCGGCCAGCAGCTGCCGCTTCAGCACGTCACGCGCGCGCAGTTCGGCGCGGCGTTGCGCGGCCTGCTCCAGCAGCAGCAGGCCGGCGCTGGCACGCAGGTCGCCCTGCAGCAACCAGGGCGCTCGCTGATGCGCGGGCAGCTTCAGCCAGCCGCGCACGTCGCGCACCGGCAGGTCCAGCTGCGAAGCCGCCACATCGAACAACTGCTGGTAGTGGTCGCGTGCCGAGGCGAAGTAGTAACCCTGCGCCTGCGCTGCATTGCGGTCCGTCAGCACCTGCTCGTCCAGTACATGCAGCCGGGACAGCCGACGCTTCAATCCGCGCGGACTCAGCTGGGCCAGCCCGGCCTCGCCCAGGCGCGGCACACCCGCCTGCAACAGCTTCGCGGTTTCCACCGCGCAGTTGTTGCTGACAAAGTAATAGCGCCCGTCATAGCTCCAGTGCACCTGTGCAGTGCGCTCGAGCAGGCTGGCGATCTCGCCGGGCGACAACTGCAACGGCAGCGACTGCAGCCCACGCAGTTCCACCTTGGTGTACTCGTCCACCACCTGCTGCAGCGGCAACACGAACAGCCGCGAAGGATAACCCCCGGTCAGCCCGCGCCAGTTGGAGATCTGCACGTCACCGACGAACGCGCGGAACGACAGCACGCGGTGGTACTCCAGGTCCAGGCGGCAGTCCGGCCCCGGAGCGCGGCCGGGCCGGCAGATCACCAGCCGCAACATGCTGTGGCCCCAGCGGCTCATCGGCTGCGCGCTGCCTTCGGCGAACAGGTAGTCCACCGCGTAGACACGGGAGGGATCGAGCTGCAGCAATGACGCGGCGCCCTCTTCCGCATCGGCCTGCAGCAACGGCAGCGCGGTGAAGCAATGGGATTGCGGCAGCGACGGAGGTGATCCGAAATGCGCCAGGTACCACTGCGCCAGCGCCGGGCGACGGCAGGCAAACTCGGCATCGAGCACGAAGTGCTCGGCGTTCACGGCCAGATGCTCGGCCGGGTCCTTCAGTTCATAGGTGTCCGGACTACGGTCACGGAAGTCGTTGTGACCACGGCCCAGATGCCAGGGCTTGCGCTGCCATCCGGCCAGATCACGCCAGCGCGCACTGCGCGACCAGTTCGCGCCGCCACGGTCTGCAACATGGGTCAGCTCATGCACCAGGGCGCTGCGCCGCGCGCGGCGGGCGCCGGGCACGGCGTCATCCAGCAACTCCCGACGCAGGTCGATGTGCCCGGCGAAAGCGCGGCCGTGTACATCTGCCGGCAGGTCATCGCTCCAGCGCACCTGGACCTGTGCCGGCAATGCAGCCAGCAGGCCATCCGGCAGCAGCGCCCTCACGTCGGCCAGGGTCTGGCTGGCGAGCTGCTGCTGTGCCGGATCGAGACCTGAGGGATCGAGCTCCAGGCGATCAGCTGCATGCGCGACGTGAGCGGCCAGCAGTAGAGCCACGCCATGCGCGGCTGCTGTAACCGCCCATCTGCGCCTGGCGCTCAGCCGAGCATGGCTCGGCGCTACAGAAAGCGATGACGCGGAGGTCATGCCGCCTGGATCAACGCGCCAGCAGCGCGCGGGCCAGTTCCAGATCGCTCTGCTGCTGTGCGGCGGTGCTCTGCTCGCGCAGGTGGACCAGCGCGGCCTGCAGGCGCGCGCCCCGGATCTGGCCGTCGCTGGCAACGAAAGCAGCGGCATCATCACGTGCAGCCTGCACCACCTTGTCATCGCCCGAACTGCTGGCCGAAGAGCCCGACGATGCACCGGTGGCGGAGCCGGCCGAGGTGCCGGCGAAGCTGGAAGCGAAGCCGGCCAGCGGCAGGGACAGCAGGGCGAGCAGCAGAAGCGGACGGGTCATCGGTGCGAAGCCGGTTGTGAAGGTGCGTGGAGCGTAACGGGTACGTGAAGGATTTTGCCCACTCAGAGGTCGAAGAGCTTGCCGGGATTCAGCCGCGCTTGGGGATCGAACGCGCGTTTGACCGCCTTCATCAGGGCAATCTCGGCCGGGCCACGGGTGCTGTCCAGGTAGCCCTTCTTGACCAGGCCGATGCCGTGCTCGGCCGAAATGCTGCCGTCGAAGCGGGCCAGCACCTGCGCCAGCAGCTTGGTCACATGTTCGCACTGCGCCACGAATTCGGCGTCGCCGGTGTCGTCGGGCTTGAGCACGTTGATGTGCAGGTTGCCGTCGCCGATATGGCCGAACCAGACCACGTCGAAGTGCGGGTAGGCCTGCCCGATCAGCGCCTGGGTCTCGGCCAGGAACGCCGGCATCGCCGAGATCCGCACCGACACGTCGTTCTTGTAGGGCTTGTAGCGCGCCAACGATTCGGTGATGCCTTCGCGCAGGCGCCACAGCTGGGCGGCCTGGGCGTCGCTGGCACTGATCACGCCGTCGCTGACCCAGCCGTTGCCCATGCAGTCCTCGAAGGCGGCCATCGCCGCCGCTTCCTGCGCCTCGTCATTGGCCGCGAATTCGGTCACCACGTAGTACGGGTGCACCTCATCGAACGGCGCCTGCGCGCCGTGCGCCAGCACATGCTCCAGTGCCCGGTCGGTGAAGAACTCGAAGGCCTGCAGCTGCAGGCGCGCGCGGAACGCGGCGAATACCTGCATCAGCACCTCGAAGCTGGGCAGCGCCAGCAGCATCACGTTGCTTGCAGGCGGCGGGTCGGTCAGCTTCACCGTCGCCTCGACGATAACGCCGAGGGTGCCTTCCGAAGCGATCAGCAGCTGGCGGAAGTCGTAGCCGCTGGAGTTCTTGATCAGACCCTTGTTGAGCTCGAGCAGTTCGCCACTGGCGGTGACCACCTTCAGCCCTGCGATCCACTCGCGGGTGTTGCCGTAGCGGATCACGCGGATGCCACCCGCATTGGTGGCGATGTTGCCGCCGATCGTGCAGGAACCACGCGCGGCGAAATCCACCGGGTAGATCAGGCCGTGGTCCAGTGCGGCATTGTGGACGGCTTCCAGCGGCATGCCGGCCTGCACCACCAGCGTGCGATCGACCGCATCGTAGGCCAGTGCCTTGTTCATCCGCTCCAGGCTGAGTACCAGTTCGCCGTTGGCGGCCACCGCGCCACCGGACAGGCCGGTGCGACCGCCGGACGGCACCACGGCCACGCCCTCGCCTGCGCTCCAGCGCATCACCGCCTGCACTTCCTCGACCGTGGCCGGCAGTGCGATCGCCAGCGGCGCCGGCGTCCAGCGCCGGGTCCAGTCGCGCCCGTAGTGCTCCAGGTCGGCCGGATCGGTCTTCAGCTTCAGGCCGGGACAGGCCAGCTGCAGCGAGGCAATGCGGGAATCGGTCATGGCGGTCCAGCGCGGGGCGTGAAGAACGGGCAAGCGTGCCAGCGGCACGCGCCAGCGTCCAGCCCCGCAGTCGTGCAGATAGCTACGGATGCAACCAATTGCGCACTGCACCATTGGCGGCACGATCTGGCATAGTGGTTGGCCCCTGTCCCACTGGCCGTGTTGCCCCATGTCGCCGAAGAAGACCTCGTTCCCGAAGCAGGATATCCGCGTGCTGTTGCTGGAGGGGGTCAGCCAGACCGCCGTGGAGGTGTTCAGCGCCGCCGGCTACAGCCAGATCGAAGCGCACACCAAGGCGCTGCCCGAGGACGAACTGAAGGCGCGCATCGCCGAGGCGCACATCGTCGGCATCCGTTCACGCACCCAGCTCAGCGCTGAGGTACTGGCCGAGGCCAAGCGCCTGATCGCGGTGGGCTGTTTCTGCATCGGCACCAACCAGGTCGATCTGGATGCGGCCGAACTGGCCGGCATCCCGGTGTTCAACGCACCCTATTCCAACACCCGCAGCGTGGCCGAGCTGGTGATCGCCGAAGCGATCATGCTGACCCGCGGCATCCCCCAGAAGAACGCCGAGTGCCATCGCGGCGGCTGGTCGAAGTCGGCCAGCGGCAGCCATGAGGTGCGCGGCAAGACCCTGGGCATCATCGGTTACGGCCACATCGGTACACAGGTCGGCGTGCTGGCCGAATCGCTGGGCATGCAGGTGATCTTCCACGACGTGGAAACCAAGCTGGCGCTGGGCAATGCCCGTGCAGCAGCCAGTCTGGACGACCTGCTGGCACGCGCCGACATCGTCACCCTGCACGTGCCTGAAACCCCGTCCACGCAATGGATGATCGGCAGCACCGAGCTGGCGAAGATGCGCAAGGGCGCGCACCTGATCAACGCCGCGCGCGGCACCGTGGTCGACATCGATGCGCTGGACGCGGCCCTGGCCAGCGGCCACGTCGGCGGCGCCGCGCTGGACGTGTTCCCGGTCGAGCCGAAGGGCAACGGCGATATCTTCGAATCGCCGCTGACCCGCCACGACAACGTGATCCTGACCCCCCACGTGGGCGGCAGCACGCTGGAGGCGCAGGACAACATCGGTGTGGAAGTGGCGGCCAAGCTGGTGCGCTACAGCGACAACGGCAGCACCCTGTCGGCGGTCAACTTCCCCGAGGTGACGCTGCCCGAGCACGCCGACAGCCTGCGCCTGCTCCACATCCACCAGAACGTGCCGGGCGTGCTGTCCAAGGTCAACGAGATCTTCTCGCGCCACAACGTCAACATCGACGGCCAGTTCCTGCGCACCGACCCGAAGGTGGGCTACGTGGTGATCGACATCACCGCCAGCGAGGAACAGGCCGCCGCCGTGCGCGACGAGCTGGCCGCGATTCCGGGCACGCTGCGTACGCGCATTCTGTACTAGCTGAAAAAGGGGACGGAGGGGATTAAGTCGTTTATGCATTAACGACTTAATCCCCTCCGTCCCCTTTTTTCAACGTGCCAGCCAGCGGCGCGCCATGCGCTGCATGGACTCGTCCGATTCCGGGTCTGCGGCAACCTCGGCCACCGGCCGCCAGGCCAGGTCAAGTGACTCCTCGCTGAGCACGAAGGCCTCACCACCCAGCGCCCGGATCACGAAACGCACGTCGTAGTGCCAGTGCCCCGGCACGTCCTTGCGCTCCGGAATCCAATGCTTGTCCAGATCGAAGATGGCCGGGTCTTCCAGCACCAGGCCGCTCAGGCCGGACTCCTCCTCGGCTTCCTTCAGCGCCACCTGGGCCAGGTCGCGGTCGCCGTCGGCGTGGCCGCCCAGCTGCAGCCAGCGCTGCAGCTTGCGGTGGTGGGTCAGCAGCAGGCGCTGGCCGTCGGCACTGACCAGCCAGCAGCTGGCGGTGAAGTGGCCGGCCAGCCGTTCGCGCCGGAACGGATCTTCCGGATCGTCCAGCAATGTGCCGAATTCGGCAGCCAGTGCGTCGTGGGCGGGCTCCCGGCGGGCATAGTCCCGCAGCAGGCCACGCAGGCGATCGTCAAGCACGGCAAGGGTTTCGGCGGTCTGGCTCATGAATGGGCGGCGTTTGGAAAAATACTGCTCATTATCGCCGTTCATTGTTGCGATTGCGCTTGTGCGTTGGCTTCAGCTTTGGCTAAGGTACAGCGGGCCGTTCGCGCGGCCTTCACCATTCCAGGGTTGCCGGCAACGTATCGGCGGCCCACCCAATCCGATCACTAGGAAGTACTGCATGCTGAAAGCTCTGTTGAGGGTCAAGCCGGTTGAACCGGCCGGGCACGTCGATGCCGGCGAACCCATCGAAGGCAGCCTGGACGGCGAAGCCACGTTGAAACGGACCCTCACGGCTAAACACCTCATCCTGCTTGGCGTGGGTGCGGTGATCGGCGCTGGTATCTTCGTGCTGACCGGCCAGGCCGCAGCCAACCACGCCGGCCCGGCAGTGATGCTGTCGTTCGTCATCGCCGGTTTCGCCTGCGCCCTGGCGGGCCTGTGCTACGCCGAGTTCGCGGCGATGATGCCGGTCTCCGGCAGTGCCTACTCCTATTCCTACGCCACCCTCGGCGAGGGCATGGCCTGGTTCATCGGCTGGTGCCTGGTGCTGGAGTACCTGTTCGCCTCGGCCTCGGTCGCGGTGGGCTGGTCGGCGTACCTGATCAGCTTCATCACCACCACCCTGCACATGCCGTTCCCGGATGCCTTGAGCGCGGCCCCGATCGCCTGGACCGGCAGCGAGTTCGTCGCCTCGGGCAAGCTGTTCAACCTGCCGGCGGTGCTGATCGTGGCGGCGGTGTCCGGCCTGCTGTACGTGGGCGTGACCCAGTCGGCCTTCGTCAACGCGATCATCGTGGCGATCAAGGTCACCGTCATCTGCCTGTTCATCGGCATCGGCGCGGCCCACATCGACCCGGCCAACTGGCAGCCGTTCATCCCGGAAAACACCGGCGTGCCGGGTGAGTTCGGCTGGAGCGGCGTGTTCCGCGCGGCCACCATCGTGTTCTTCGCCTACATCGGCTTCGATGCGGTCTCCACCGCCGCCGGCGAAACCAAGGACCCGCAGCGCAACATGCCGATCGGCCTGCTTGGCTCGCTGGCCGTGTGCACCATCGTCTACATCATCGTCTGCGCGGTGCTGACCGGCATGATGCCGTACCACCTGCTGGGCACCGACAAGCCGGTGGCCACCGCGCTGGAACCCTACCCGACCCTGTCCTGGCTGAAGACCCTGGTCGAGATCGGCGCCATCGCCGGCCTGTCCTCGGTGGTGCTGGTGATGATGATGGGCCAGACCCGCATCGCCTACACCATCTCCCGCGACGGCCTGCTGCCGAAGTTCTTCGGCAAGGTCCACGCCCGCTTCCGCACCCCGTACGTCGCCACCATCGTGGTCGGCGTGATCGCTGCCGCACTGGCCGGCCTGGTGCCGCTGAACGTGCTGGGCGAACTGGTCTCGATGGGCACCCTGCTGGCCTTCGCCACGGTCTGCATCGGCGTGCTGGTGCTGCGCTATACCAAGCCGGAGATCCACCGCCCGTTCCGCGTGCCGGCGGTGTGGATCATCTGCCCGCTCGGGGCAGCCACCTGCCTGTTCCTGTTCTGGCAGGCGTTCGTGGTCCACTGGCATCTGTTTGTTGGCTGGACGCTGCTCGGCCTGCTGATCTACCTGGGCTACGGCATCCGCAACAGCAAGCTGGCCAAGTCGCCCTGATCCGCCTACGGGCCGGCCTCGCGCCGGCCCGTCCGTTTTCCCCGCGCGCCGCCCGTGGCGCGCTTCGACAAGACCACCACACATGTTCAAGCAACTGTGGGCCACCAAGCACCCGCATGCCGCCCATGAAGACGCCAACGGCCTGAGCCTGCGCCGCCACCTCGGCCCATGGGGGCTCACCGCCCTCGGTATCGGCGCCGTGATCGGCGGCGGCATCTTCGTCATCACCGGCCAGGCCGCCGCCAACCACGCCGGCCCGGCGATCATGCTGTCCTTCGTGCTGGCCGCCATCTGCTGCGCCTTCTGCGCGCTGGCCTACGCCGAGTTCGCGTCGATGGTGCCGGTCTCCGGCAGCGCCTACACCTACACCTACGCCACCTTCGGCGAACTGTCGGCCTGGTTCATCGGCTGGATGCTGGTGCTCGAATACGGCGTCTCCGCCTCGGCGGTCGCAGTCAGCTGGACCGGCTACTTCCTCAGCCTGCTCAGCCAGTTCGACATCCATCTACCGGCAGCACTGGTCAGTGCCCCGCTGGATGCACAGCTGCGCCCCACCGGCGCGATCGCCAACCTGCCCGCCGCGGCCCTGGTGCTGCTGCTGACCTGGCTGTGCTACGTCGGCATCAGCAAGTCCTCAGCGATGAACATGGCGATGGTCGTGCTCAAGACCGGCCTGATCGTGCTGGTCATCGTGGTCGGCTGGAAGTACGTGGACACCAGCAACTGGACCCCGTTCATCCCGGCCAACGAAGGCCCCGGCAAGTACGGCATGGAGGGCGTGCTGCGCGGCGCGGCGATGGTGTTCTTCGCCTACATCGGTTTCGAGGCGGTATCGGTGGCGGCGCAGGAATCGAAGAACCCGCAGCGCGACATGCCGTTCGGCATGATGCTGTCGCTGGTGATCTGCACCGTGCTGTACATCGCGATGGCGGCAGTGATGACCGGGCTGGTGCCGTTCCAGCTGCTGGGCACCGACGAGCCGGTGGTGACTGCCGTGGCGGCCCACCCACAGCTGGGCTGGCTGCGCTGGGTGGTCGAGGTCGGCGCGCTGGTCGGCCTGTCCTCGGTGGTGCTGGTGATGATCATCGGCCAGCCGCGCATCTTCATGATCATGGGCCGCGACGGCCTGCTGCCGCCGGTGTTCACCAAGATCCATCCGAAGTACCGCACCCCGCACATCAACACGGTGATCACCGGCATCGGCATCGCGCTGCTGGCGGCACTGTTCCCGCTGGACATCCTCGGCGAGCTGACCTCGATGGGCACGCTGATCGCGTTCGCCGCCGTGTGTGCCGGCGTGCTGATCCTGCGCCGTACCCAGCCGGACCTGCCGCGGCCGTTCCGCATGCCGATGGCGTGGCTGATCTGCAGCCTGGGCGTGTTGAGCTGCCTGGCGCTGCTGTCGGCGATGACGATGCACAACTGGATGCTGATGGGCGTGTGGACCTTCGTCGGCTTCGTGATCTATTTCTGCTACGGCTTCAGGCACAGCCGCCTGCGGGGGAAGTAAGGGGTTCTGCATTGCAGGGCCTGCGGCCCTGCACCCGCCGAAGCCGGAGCAACTTCCAGAGCAACAGCTGGGTTGAGGATTTGGCGGGGAGGCATGGGTTAGCGGGGGACGCCGTGAATCCATCCCTGGAGGCTTGGCCGCGGCTTGCTCGCGTGCGCTGTCCTGCGCACACGGCAAGACCGGGGTTGGGCCTCCTGCCCGACCCGCCCGAGGCATGCCTCGGGCCCATGCCGCGGACACCCCCGCCAACCCATGCCTCCCCACCCCTGACACGTTCCCGGCACGTCCGGTAGATCCACGCCATGCGTGGATGATGGTCATTCCCAGCGACCAAGGCGCCCGACGATGATCATCTGCGGCCAAACCAGATGGTCTTCTGTATCCAACCGGCGCCGCCCATGCACCCCATGAAGTACTCATGGTTACCGTTGGCGTTGACGTCCACGGTGTAGCGCTCGGTCTTTGGCATCAGCATCTTCTTGTATTTGCCATCCACGTCGCATGTCTCGCCTTCCTTGCAGACCGTCAGCACCTCGATCTCCTCGGTGCGCTCGACAACGTCCATCTTCTCCGGCCACTTCTCGTTGGCCTCTGCCCTGCAGCGCCACCGCGACTCATCCAGCGGACCGGTGTGCGCACCACGGCGGTGGCGGTGGCTCTGGTTCATGTCCAGGACACCGCCCTCGATTTCCGGCCGCTGGGCGCGACTGTGCTTTCCATTCACGTCGTGCGTGTTCTTGTCCTGCTCCCTGCACGTCTCCAGCCTCTACACCTGATCGGTTCGCAGGGCCACGTCATTCTCCGCTGACCACTGTTCCCTCGCCGCCGCTGAGCAGTAATCGGTCGAGCAGCCGTAGTCCGTTGCGCCGGCCTCGGCTAGCGGCGATTGAACCAGATGAGCTGCTGCTGCCAGCCGGCACCGGCCATGCAGGCATTGAATTCGCTGCTGCGGTCGGACGCATTGACGTCCACGATGTAACTCTCCTCTTTCGGCATGGGTACCATGTTGTACTTGCCGTCAATGGCGCAGACTTCATCAAGCCTGCAGGGCACCTTGCGGTCCTCGTAGACGGTGCGCGTGGCCACTTCATTCCTGACCGGCCAGTGATCGTCTGCCCGTGCCCTGCAACTCGCGTGAGCGGGGCCGAATGAACGCGCACCTGCATCCATCTTCACCCATTCCATCGTGCAGCCACTGCTGGCCAGCATGATGCCGATCACCCCCATCATCCCCATCGCGCGCGTGATCATCGAAGTACTCCTTTCCCTGGCGCTCGCCGGAACTCCTGCGGCACTTCGATGGTGTTTCGCAGCACGAGGGCTGTCCACGACCGGAACCGCTTCCAGCGCGAGCGCAGCTTCCCCCATTCAGCTCGCGCTATGTATGACTCGATCCAAACCCACCCCACTGGCTGCGGGCACAACCGCGCCTCATGTTCGGTGCAACAGCCCAGCGCCACGCCACAGGCCCAGCCATGGGCCGGATCACGTAAAATGGCGGCCATGGACACCCCCACCTTCCCCTACGACACCGCCCGCCTGGGCGAACTGGCCCAGCTGCTGATCGACAACGTCCGCGAACTGGCCCACGCCGGCTGGACCCCGGCCACCAGCAGCAACTTCTCCCACCGCCTGGACGACCGCCACGCCGCGATCACCGTCTCGGGCAAGGACAAGGGCCGCCTGATCGAGGACGACATCATGGTGGTGGACTTCGATGGAAAGGCCGTTGGCCGCCCGCTGCGCCCCTCCGCCGAAACCCTCCTGCACACCCAGCTGTACCGCCGCTTCCCGGAGATCGGCTGCGTGCTGCACACCCATTCGCCGGTACAGACCATCGCCTCGCGCCTGTACGCGCCGCAGGGCCATGTGCACCTGGAAGGCTATGAGCTGCTGAAGGCCTTCGCTGGCAACAGCACCCATGAGATGGCGGTGGATGTGCCCGTGTTCGCCAACACCCAGGACATGGACGTGCTCTCGGCCCAGGTCGACGATCTGCTCGACCGGCAGAACCTGTGGGGCTACCTGATTGATGGCCACGGTCTGTACGCCTGGGGCCGTGACATGGCCGAGGCGCGCCGCCACCTGGAAGCCTTCGAATTCCTGTTCCACTGCGAGCTGGAACTGCGCAAGCTGCGCGGCTGAACCCGCGCGCAGGTGCAGATGCCGATCCGGAATCTGCGCCCCGCCCCCGCCCTGCTACCCTGTCTTCCCCCCGAGACGTTCAAGCTGCCGCCATGAGCCGACTGCGCATCTACGACGACACCCGCCCCGAATCGCCGCTGCTGGACACCCAGGACGGCGCGCTCATTGCCGCCGAACTGCAGAAGATCGGCGTCACCTTCGAACGCTGGCAGGCCACTGCACCGGTCGCACCCGGCGCCAGCCAGGAGGAAGTGTTCGCCGCCTACCGCGCCGACATCGATCGCCTGGTTGCCGAGAACGGCTTCAAGAGTGTGGACGTGGCCTCGATCGCCCCGGACAACCCGAACCGCGCCGAGCTGCGCAAGAAGTTCCTCGACGAACACTTCCACAAGGAAGACGAAGTGCGCTTCTTCGTCGCCGGCTCCGGCCTGTTCACCCTGCACGTGGAAGACAAGGTCTACGAGATCGAGTGCGTGAAGGACGACCTGATCGCCGTACCCGATGGCACCACCCACTGGTTCGACATGGGCGACGAGCCGAGCTTCGTGGCGATCCGCTTCTTCACCGAGCCGGATGGCTGGGTCGGTCACTTCACCGGCACCGACATCGCGCAGAAGTTCCCCCGTTACGTACCCACCCAGGCGTCCTGATCCATGCAACCCCGCGTCATCCTGACCGATATCGAAGGCACCACCAGCAGCATCTCGTTCGTCAAGAACGTGCTGTTCCCCTATGCGCGCAAGGCCTTGCCCGCGTTCGTCGCCGAACACGGCCAGCAGCCGGAGGTGCGTCGCTGGCTGGATGCAGTGGCCACCGAGATCGGCGGCGCCTGCCAGGACAGCCTGGTGGCCGAGACGCTGCAGGGCTGGATCGACCAGGACCGCAAGCACACCGCGCTGAAGGCACTGCAGGGCCTGATCTGGGACGAAGGCTACCGCCGAGGCGATTACACCGCGCACTTCTACCCGGAAGTGGCACCGATGCTGAAGGGCTGGCACGCTTCGGGCCTGCCGCTGTACGTGTACTCCTCCGGCTCGGTGCCGGCGCAGAAGCTGTTCTTCGGCTTCAGCGATGCCGGTGACCTCAGCCCGCTGGTGTCGGGCTGGTTCGATACCGAAGTGGGCGGCAAGCGTGAGGCCGACAGCTACCGGCGCATCGTGCAGGCGATCGGCGTACCGGCCGGGGAGATTCTGTTCCTGTCGGATGTGGTCGAAGAACTGGACGCCGCCCGCGAAGCCGGCCTGCAGACCCGCTTGATCGACCGCCTGGATGATTACCCGCTGCCGCGCACCGGCCAGGCCGCCAACGGCCATGAGCGGGTCGAGAACTTCCAGCAGATCCAGCTGTAAGCAAAAAAAAGGGGACGGAGGGGATTAAGTCGTTTGTGGCACACATGGGCCACAAACGACTTAATCCCCTCCGTCCCCTTTTTTGCTCAACGATCGTTAAGGGTTTTTACCTTCAACGCTTCGCGCAGCGTCGTCAGATCCACCGGGCCGCGCACCGCGATATCGCGGGTTTCGCCCGGCAACAGGTCCAGCAGATTGTCTTCCACCTGCACGTCCAGCGCGCCGAAGTCGATCCACGCCGCACGCACATAGGCCGCGCTCTGCAGCCGCAGGCGATAGTGATCGCCGTCGATGGCGAGAGTCGCCTTCAGTTTCTGCCGTGGCAGCACCTGGTCCCGGGCTTCGACGAAACCGACCACCTGCCGCGCGCTCACCCCGCCTTCCTGCAGCAGTTCGAACACCGCCACCGTCCGCTTCGGATCGGCACCGGCCAGCAGCTCCGCGTCGCGGAAATCACCGATCGAGGTGACACCCGCCGCCGCCAGCGCCACCGCTTCTTCACGCTGCCGCAGCACCTTGCCATCCACGTCCACCACCCGCAGCCGCCAACGTGCCTCCTGCGCGGCGCCATCATTGATCAGGCGCACCCGCGTGCTGCCCTCGTCGCGCAGTGCAGCCACCGTCACCGGCGCGAAGAAACGCCGCGCGGCAAAATGCAGCGCCTTCCAGCGGCCGAAGTAGTCCACGCTGGACCACGAGGCGCCCGGCCACACATCGTTGAGCTGCCAGTACAGCGATCCCATCGTGTACGGCCGCGAGGCGCGGTGATGCAGCGCCGCCAGGGCGATGCCATCGGCCTGCATCACCTGGCTGAGGTAGACGAAGTCCTCGAAGTCCTTCGGTGTGCCATAGCCCAGCTCGATGTAGTGCAGAAGGCGGCTGTTGCCCTCGCCGGCCATGAATTTCTGGTGCGCGCGGACCACCGGGCTGTCGATGCGCTGCTCGGCGCGGGTGGCGATCTGGTCCACCGTCGCCACCGACGGCCACGCCTGCAGTCCGTACTCGGACATGAAGCGCGGGGTCTCACGCAGGTAGGCCTGGACTGGCAGTGCCGGATTGCCCCAGACCTGCCAGTAGTGCTTGTCGCCGCGGGTGGAATCGTTGGCCTTTTCATCCAGGTCGTTGCTGGGCGAGCTGGACCAGTACGGCACGCCCAACCCCTCCTCGCCCACCACCTGGCGCAGGTCGTTGCCGAACAGATCGACATAGCCCTGCCACACCTTCGCTGCAAACGCCGGGTCGGCCGCCTTCAGGTCGCGGCCGTGGCCCCAGTCCTTCCAGGCGGTCTCCTCTTCGTTGTTGCCACACCACAGCACGATGCTGGGGTGATGGCGCAGGCGCCGGACGTTGTCGCGCGCCTCGGCCACCACGCTGGCGCGGAAGGCCGGATCGTAACCGGGCTGCATGCCACCGCCGAACATGAAGTCCTGCCAGACCAGCAGCCCCAGCTCATCGGCGATATCGAAGAACACGTCGTCCTCGTAATAGCCACCGCCCCAGTTGCGCAGCATGTTCATGTTGGCGTCGCGCGCTGCCACCAACACCTGGCGCAGGCGCGCGGCATCGACGCGCGCGGGGAAGGCATCGAACGGAATCACGTTCGCACCCTTGGCGAAGATCGGCACGCCATTGATGACGAATGCGAAGCCCTGGCCGCCCTTGTCGTCTTTCTCGCGGCGCAGCTCGACCGTGCGCAGTCCGATGCGCTGCTCGCGCGCCAGCTCCGGCCTGCCACCGTCGTCCAGGCGGGCCTGCACGGTGTAGCGGTCCTGCGCGCCATGGCCCACCGGCCACCAGCGCCGCGGATCGGCCAGTTCAACCGGAACCTCGATGCTGTTCTGACCGGGCTTCAGCAGCACCGTGCGCTGCACCTGGGCCACGCTTCGGCCCTGCGGATCCTGCACATCCACGTTCACTACCGCCGAGCCCGCCGCTGCGCCCTGCTCCACCTGCAGCAGCACCGCCAGCTTCGCCTGTTCCGCATCCAGTGCATCGGTGCGCACCGCCAGATCAGTCAATCGATGCGTATCCCAGGCCTGCAGGTCGACACCGCGCCAGACACCGGCAGTGACATAGCGCGGGCCCCAGTCCCAACCGAAGTGGTAAGCCGGCTTGCGCGCGAAGTTGCCGACCATCGCGTCCTTCGGCTCGTCGCCATAGGGCGAAGGATAGTTGCCGGCGATCCTGTGCGGCATCGCCTGCACGCCCGGCAACAGTGTGCGGATCGGCGAACGGAACACGATCTGCAGTTCATTGTCCTTGGCGCGCAGACGCCCTTCCACCCGGGCACGCCAGGTACGGTGCGCGTTGTCCGCGCGCAGCAGCGGCTTGCCGTTGAGGACGACCTCGGCATAGGTATCCAGCCCGTCAAAGCGAAATTCGGCGTTGGCCTTGGCCAGCGTCGCGGCATCCACATCGAAGCGGGTGCGATATTCCCAGTCCGCCAGGCCGATCCATTGCAGCTCGGCCTCGGGCGCACCGACATACGGGTCGCGGATCAGTGCATGCGCCAGCAGATCGGTGTGCACGCTGCCAGGCACCCGGGCCGCACGCCACTGCTGTAGACCGGGGTGGGCCGCGCCCTGCGCGTCACCGGGCAGCATGCGGAATTCCCACTGCGCCTGCAGCGGGGCGGCCAGTGCCGGAAAAGCGGAGGCCGCGATCAACAGCAGGAGCAGGCGGACAACGAGGGGAAGGCGATGCACGGGATGCTCCTGTTTTTCCGCCGGGCATGGCCCGGCGCTACCTGCAAATCCGATTCACGGCAGCACCGGGCCATGCCCGGCGTACCCACCTCAACGCACGACGTTCAACACTTCGTAGCACGCACCCATGGTGTGGTAATCCACCTTGCCGGCCGGGCTCTTTTCGTCGCTGTACTTGCGGTTTTCGGCATCGAGGATGCGGAACCAGGCACCGTACTGGTGGTCGACGAAATGCTCCCACGAGTACGCCCAGATGCGCTCGTACCACTGCCAGTAGCGGTCATCACCGGTGCGCTTGGCCATCAGTGCGGCGGTGGCCAGCGTTTCGGCCTGCACCCAGAAGTACTTGTCGTCGTCGCAGACGAAACTGTCGCCGCCGATCGGGGCACCGTCCATGCCCGGCTGACGGCGCGTTTCCGGTGCGAAACCGTAGTACAGGCCACCGCGCGCCTCGTCCCAGCTGCGCGCCACTGCCACATCGAACAGGTGCTGCGCGGTCGGCACCAGCCAGTCGGCCTGCACGTGGCGGTCCAGGATCAGCAGCAGCTTGGCCCACTCGGTCTGGTGGCCAGGCTGGAAGCCCCACGGGCGGAACAGGTGCTTGGGGTCGTCCAGGTTGTAGTCCCAGTCGATCTCCCAGTTCACATCGAAGTGTTCCCAGACCAGACCTCCGGCCTTGGCGGCCTGGCGGCGGGTCATGTTGTCGGCCAGCTGCAGCGCGCGCTCGACATACCGCTGCTCGCCACTGGCCTCGAACGCCGCCAGCATCGCCTCGCACATGTGCATGTTGGCGTTCTGGCCGCGATAGCCGGTGAAGTTCCACTGGCCATCGGCCTCGTCCTTGTACAGGCCGTGCTGCGGCTCCCAGAAGCGTGCTTCCAGCAGCTGCCAGGTCTCGTCCATCCAGCCGCGGGCCTGCTCGACACCGGCCTTCAGCGCGCAGCTGTAGGCCAGCAGCACGAAGGCAACGCCGTAGCAGTGGTTCATGTCATCCTCGACCTTGCCGTCGCGCAGGGTCCAGGCATAGCCGCCGGTGGCCGGGTTGCGGTGCACCTCGCGCAGGTAGCGCACGCCGTGCTCGACCGCCTCCCGGTATTCGGCATTGCCGAACTCGCGGTAGGCCATCGCGTAGTTGAAGACGAAACGGGTGCTGCTCACCAGGTGGCGGTGGCTGGCATCGTAGATGCTGCCGTCGTCACGGAAGTAGTGGAAGAAGCCGCCGTTCGGATCGATGCAGCGCGGATGGTAGAACGCCATCGTATCGGCGATATGCGCGCGCAGGAAGGCGGGCGAACGGAAATCGGGCGAGGTGCTCATGCAGTAATGTCCTGTGCCTGCAGCAGCTGCTGCACTTCATCGAGCGAGGGCATCGCGGCGAACGCGCCCTTGCGGGTAACCGCCAGCGCACCCACGGCGGCGCCGAAACGCAGCGTGGCGGTGATCGCCTCCGGGTCCTGGCAGAACGCGGCGAAACCTGCACCGGCCCCGCCGCGCTCCAGCAGGCCGACCAGCACGCCACCGACGAAGGCATCACCGGCCGCCGTGGTGTCGACCGTGGCCACGCGGAAGCTGGTGACCGTGCCGTGGTTGTCGCGGGTGTACCAATGCAGCGTCGCTGCACCATCGGTGACGATGACCCAGCGCGCCTGCGCGGCCAGCAGGCGTCGCAGCACCGCCGCCTCGCCATCGGCGCCCAGCGGCGCGGCCAGGTAGTCCAGCTCCTCGCGCGACAGCTTGACCAGATCGGCGCGTTCCAGCGCCTGCCACAGGCGCGGCGTCGGGTCCTCGTTGGCCGGCCACAGGGCAGGACGCAGGTTGAGGTCCAGGCTGACCACCGCGCCGGCCGCACGTGCACGGTCCATGCCGGCGAAGGTCGCCTCGGCGATGGCCGGTTCGGTCAGGCTGTTGGAACAGACGTGGAAGCACTGCGCGCTGTCGAAGCACGCGGCCTGGAAGTCGCTGTCACGGAACAGCAGGTCGGCCGCCGGCGGGCGGTAGAAGCTGAAGCTGCGCTCGCCCGCGGTGTCCAGCGCGACGAAGGCCAGTGCGGTCTTGGCCGCATCGGTGCGCACGATGTAGTCGGTACCCACGCCGTGCTCGACCAGGCTCTCGGCCAGGAAGTCACCAAACATGTCGCGGCCGAGCATGCCGACGAACTGGGTGTCGGCACCCAGCCGTGCAGCGGCTACGGCCACGTTGGCCGGCGCACCGCCGGCGTACTGCAGGAACGCGCGCGGGGTGTCGGCCGAAGCCGGCGGCTGCGCTAGTAGATCGATCAAAATTTCGCCGAAGCAGACAATGGCACCCATTCCGGACTCAGCCTCCCTGCGTTGCGGAAGCCGGCGTACGTGCGCCGACCAGTCCGTAGAAAATGATGTAGCCGTAGCACAGCAACGGCAGGATGAAGCTGGCCTGCACACCGATGTGATCGGCGAGGACGCCCTGCAGGTACGGCACCACGGCGCCACCGACGATGGCCATGATCAGCAGGCTGGAGCCCTTGTTGGTCAGCGGGCCCAGGCGCTCGATGCTCAGCGCGAAGATGGTCGGGAACATGATCGAGTTGAACAGGCCGATCGCCACCACCGAATACAGCGCGATGCTGCCGGAGGTCAGCATGGTCGTGGCCAGCAGGGCCACGTTGACCAGCGCGAAGATCGCCAGCAGGCGGCTGGGCGAGAAGCGCGCCAGCAGCGCCGAGCCCGCGAAGCGGCCGATCATCGCCATCGTCCAGTAGGCCGACACGTAGTGCGTGGCTTCCTGTTCGCTGAAGCCGCCGATGCTCGGCATCGACAGGTAGTTGACCAGGAAGCTGCCGATCGACACTTCGGCGCCGACGTAGAAGAAGATGCCCAGCACACCCAGCAGCAGGTGGCGCTTGCGCAGCGCATCCAGATAGCTGTGGTGATGGCCCTGGTCAGCCTGCTCGGTGGCGTCACTCAGCGCCGGCAGGCGGAACAGGAAAACGAACAGCGCCAGCAACACCAGCGCCACCGCCAGGCCCACGTACGGACCCTGCACGGCCTGCGCCTCAGCGGCGCGGTAGGCCAGCTGCTCGGCGGCCGGCAGCGCGCTCAGTTCATCGGCGCTCTTGACCGTGTTGGACAGGATCAGCATGCCGCCGAAGATCGGCGCAATGGCCGTGCCCAGCGAGTTCAGCGCCTGCGCCAGGGTCAGGCGGCTGGAGCTGGTCTGCTCCGGTCCCAGCAGCGCGACGTAGGGATTGGCAGCGACCTGCAGCACAGTGATGCCCGTGGCCAGCACGAACAGTGCGCCGAGGAAGGCGCCATACACGCGCAGCTCGGCCGCCGGCCAGAATCCCAGTGCGCCGATACCGGCGATCACCAGGCCGGCCACGATGCCCTTCTTGTAGCCCAGCGCCGCCACCAGGCGGCCGGCCGGCAGCGACATCAGGAAATAGGTGCCGAAGAAGGTGAACTGCACCAGCATCGCCTTGGCGTAGTTCAGCTCGAACACTGCCTTCAGGTGCGGGATCAGGATGTCATTGAGGCAGGTCAGGAAGCCCCACATGAAGAAGATCGTGGTGACCACGGCCAGCGCCTTGCCGTTGGTGACGGCGGGTGCGTTGCCCGAAGAACCCGATGGACGGGGCGTTGCGGAGATCGGCATGCGGTACGCGCCTCGATGCGCGGAAGGTCGTTGTTGCGTGGAAGGGGTACGTGGAAGGAATCAGTTCGGTCGTGCGGCACTGCTTTCGCGGATGCGCAACTGCACCGGCGCCACCGTGCGCCGTGGTGGCGCGTCCGGCTCGTCCAATCGTTGCAGCAACAGCGCGGCAGCCTGCCGGCCCCGCTCGCGCGGATCGGCGGTGAGCGTGGTCAATGGCGGAACCGCGACCGATGCCTCGGAAATATCGTCGAAGCCGGTCACTGCAAAATCACCGCCCGGACGGATACCCCGTGAATTCAAGCCCAGCATCAGGCCCAGCGCGACGGTGTCGTTGTAGCAGACCGCTGCACTCGGGCGATGGCCATCGGCAAACAGCTCATCGGTGCGCGCAGCGGCTTCCAGCCGGTTCGGCGCCGACTCGATCATCCAGCCCGGCGGCAGCGACAGGCCGGCTTCGGCCAGCGCCTGCTGGAAGCCGGCACGACGCTGGTGGCACGAGCTCGATGCGGCGTGGCCGCCGAAGAAGGCGATCTGGCGATGGCCGCGCTCGATCAGGTGGCGCGTCGCCAGATAGGCGCCGTGCTGGTTGTCCAGGGTCAGGAAGTCCCAGTCGGCCCCTTCCAGTTCGCGGTTGAACAGCAGCACGTTGGCATTGGCGCCCAATGCCTGGCGCAGCTGCGCGGTGTCGCTGCCTTCGGCCGGAGACAGGATCAGGCCAGCCGGGGTGTGCTCCATCAGCGTGGACAGCACCGCCTGCTGGCGCTCCGGCGATTCGCCGGTGCTGCCGAGCAGGGTCACATAACCACGCCCGCCCAGCGCCTCATCCACGCCCGAAGCGAATTCGGCGAAGAACGGGTTGGACAGATCGTTGATCACCAGCGCGATGCTCGACGAGGTACGACGGCGCAGGTTGGCGGCCGCGCGGTTGTAGACATAGCGCTGCCGGCGCAGCTCGGCCTCGACCTTGGCGCGGGTATCGACATTGACCAGCGGGCTGCCACGCAGCACCAGCGACACGGTTGCCCGTGACACGCCGATGGCACGCGCGATGTCGGTCACCGTCACCGCCTTGCCGGCGCGCTTGCTGGGACTGCTGCCGTTGTCGTTCATCGTCTTCCCGGACTCCGCTGGAGGCTCAAGCCTAATGGATCAGGGCCGTGTCGTGCCGTGCCGTTCGCTGGGTCACCGCGAACGGCACAGTCCGGCTCAGCGCAGCTGGCTGCCCGGTGCCGCGCACCAGGACACCGGCAGGTCCTTCACCGCCGTGCCCCAGCCCTGCTCCGGCGCCTTCTCGTCGAGCGCGAAGTGCAGGCGCGGGCCCTGCTGCAGGCGGTTCCAGTCCAGCCACACCGGTGCATGCGCCTGGCCATCGACCTGTACGCCCTGCACGTACTGCAGTCGGCGGCCATCGGCGCCCGGCGCATCGATGCGCAGCGTGCGGCCGTTGCCCATGTCCACTTCCACCTTGCTGAAGCGTGGGGTGTGCAGCAGGAACTGGCCGCTGCCCGGCACCGCCGGGTACACGCCGATGGCACTGAACAGGTACCACGCCGACATCGTGCCGAGGTCGTCATTGCCGGTCACGCCATTGGGGGCGTTGGTGAACAGCTGCTGCGCGGCACGCACCACGGCAGCGGTCTTCCACGGCTGGCCGATCAGCGTGTACAGCCACGGCGAGTGCAGGTCGGGTTCGTTGTTGGGGTTGTAGCGGAACTGGTTGTAGTAGCTGTACGGCCCGACCACCCACTCCTTGCGGGCGGCGTTGAGCGGGTCGGCCTGCAGTGCGTCCATCGCAAAGAACGCGTCGAGTCGGCGACCGGCCTGTTCGCGGCCGTCCATCGCTTCGACCAGGCCCGGCACGTCCTGCTGCGCCAGCCACTGGTACTGCCACGCCGTGCCTTCATGGAAACCGTGATGCGAGCGCGGGCTGTAGTGGCCATCGGCCGGCGTGTACCACTGGCCATCTTCGGTGCGCGGGCGCGGGAAACCGATGAAACCGGTCTCGGCGTCGCGCACCTGCGGGTCCCACACCTTGCGCCAGTTGCGGCCGCGCTCACGGAGCGTCGCCGCGTCCTGCGCGTGGCCGAGGCCATCGGCCATCTGCGAGAGCGCACAGTCGGCCAGCGCGTATTCCAGGGTGGCCGAACCGCCATGGTGCGGATCAACGTCCATGCCCTTGGACGGGAACGCACGGTCGTAGACCACGTAGCCCTTGTCCAGATAGGTCGGATTGCCGGAGCGGCCGGCCATGCGCGAGTTCAACGGCGGCGTACCGAAGGCGTTGCGGCGCAGCGCATCCCAGGCCTGCGATTCGCGCCCCTTGAGCGCACCGAAGCGCCACAGGTCGACCAGGAACGGGGTGACCGGATCGCCGGTCATGATGTTGGTCTCGAAGTTGGCATAGCCCCAGCGCGGCAACCAACCGCCCTGCTCGTCGATCGCCAGCAGGGTGCGGCCGATGTCGCGCGCCACATCCGGACGGGTCAGCGCCAGCCACTGGTTCTGCGCGCGGTAGGTATCCCACAGCGAGAAATACTCGTAGTACGTCCAGCCATCGGCACGATGGATGCCATCGTCATAGCCGCGGTAGCGGCCGTCGGCATCGTTGCCGGTCATCGGCTGCAGCAGTGCGTGGTAGACCGCGCTGTAGAACACGCTGCGATCGTCGGCGGTGCCGCCCTGCACGCGCACCCGGCCCAGCTGCTCACGCCACGACTGCTGGGACAGCGTGCGCATCCGGTCGAAGCCGAGCAGCGAACCACCCTGCATGCCCTCGGCGCGCAGGTTGGTGCGCGCGCCTTCGGCATCCACGTGCGAGATCGCGCTGACCGCGGTCACCGACTGGCCCTTGGCCAGATCGAAGCTGAGCCAGGCACCATTCGGCTTCTGCTCGCCTTCCATGCTGTGGCGCGCGCCGGGCAGGCCACCGCCCTCGCCCCAGGTGCCATGGGCCTTGAACGGACGGTCGAACTCGATGCGGAACCAGGTGGTGTACTGATGGCCGCCACAGAAGCTCTTGGTGACCAGCTTGCCTTCGACCACGCGGTCGCCGACCACGTCGACCACGCTGCCGATCACCGAATGGCGCTCGTTGGCCTGTCCGACATTGACCAGCACGTGGCCATCGCCGCTGCGCTGGCTGAAGGTGTAGCGCTCGGCCGCGGCACGGGTGCGCGCGGTCGCCTCGGCGTCGATGCCGCCGTAGCTGGTCAACCGTACCTTGTAGTAGCCGGCCTGGCCGATCTCGCCGTCATGGGTGTAGTTCGATGCGTAGGCCTTGTGGTCGAACTGCTTGGCGTTGCCGGTATCGAAATCGCCGCCAGGACCGATGCTGCCGGTGACCGGCAGGATGGACACCTGCCCGCCCTGCTCCCAGCAACCCGCGCCGGAAATGAACGAGTGGCCGAAGCCCCGGATCTTCTCGTCGTCGTAGCGCCAGCCGGAATAGTGGCTGCCGATCGGGCTGACCTGGATCAGGCCGAACGGTGCCGATGCGCCCGGGAAGGTATTGCCGTCGTCCTTGCTGCCGATGAAGGTGTTGACCTCGCGCTCCAGCGCAGCCGGCGCGGCCTGCAGCAGCATCGGCGACGCCGACAGGGCGAGCAGGCAGGCCAGGCGCGCCAGCGGGCGCGAGGACAATGGGACGGCGGGAGCGGACGGCACTGGACGCATGTCGGGTTCCTGTAGTCGATGATGCGGAGGCACACGGACGGGGCCGTCCGGCACCGTTCCGCTGAGCGCCGCCGTGACCGGCAAAGAGCTCCCCCTGGAATGACGCCCGACCCGTGCGACCGTGAATTTAGATCGATTCAAGTAGAGCATGCAGGTTCAGCCGAATGCATTCTGCGGCGCAGCATGAGGGAGGTGTTCGGCAGGGCTGCGCCCTGCACCTGCTACGAGCTGGAGCAACGGCAACAGCAAAAGCCGGCTGTCCGTGGGATGGCGGGGTGGGTCCGGTTGCGGGGGGGCGCCGTAAACCCGTCCCTGGGGGCTTGGCCGCGGCTTGCTCGCGTGCGCTGTCCTGCGCACACGGCAAGACCGGGGTTGGGCCTCCTGCCCAACCCGCCGAGGCATGCCTCGGGCCCATACCGCGGACACCCCCGCAACCGGACCCACCCCGCCTTCGACAGTTTCTCGCGACCTGCAGTAGATCCACGCCATGCGTGAATGAATCTCCATCGAAATCAACTATTTCGAGAATCGAATGAAGAGCATCCACGCATGGCGTGGATCTACCGTGTCGACCAAGGTCGACACCCACCCATGGCAGCGGGAATCTGTCAGAGGTGGGGCGGTGTCGGAGTGCGGGGTGTCAGCCGCATGGATGCGGCTGCCAAGCCTACAGGGAGGTACTTGCGGCGTCCCCGCATTCCGACACCGCCCCACCATCCCGCAGGAAGCCCGCTGTTGCTGTTGCTGTTGCCGGCCAGCGGCCGGCACTACCGCAGGTGCAGGGCGCAGCCCTGCCGCCCCCCCTCACCTGCGCACGAAAACGTTTCCACTGTTTTCAGCAAACCGTCATCCCTTCGCCACGCCAGTACCATATTGCGCAGCAGCATGCGCCCGCGGGCGACCCATGCTAAAAATCGCCCGCCCATCGCTTAGATCGATCCAAGACGACATTGCGATGGCCGGGAGTTGGGGGAGCAGCAACAGGACGTACCAGGCCACGCGCACGGTGCTACGGCCACTGCATGGCGATAGCGACAATGTCACTTCAAATTAGATCGATTCAAGTTGTCCGTGCCACGTCACCGGATCAATCCAGGAGAGAGGGAGAGATGGGAATGAAGCATTCAACACGTACGCATGGCCAGGACGCATTGTCGCTGGCCATCGCGCTGGCCCTGGCCGCCGCCGTCATTCCGGCCGGCGCCGCCGCGCAGCAGGCCGCTTCCACCGGCTCGCAGGAGGCCACCAACCTGGACAGCGTCCAGGTCACCGGCTACCGCTACGCCATTGAAAAGAGCCTTGAGCAGAAGCGCGACGCCAACGCCGTGGTCGAAGTGATCACCGCCGAGGATGTCGGCAAGTTCCCCGACAAGAACGTCGCCGACGCACTGCAGCGCGTGCCCGGCGTGGTCATCACCCGCAGCGGTGGCGAAGGCAAGAGTGTCAGCGTGCGCGGCCTTGCGCCGGACCTGACCCTGACCCAGTTGAATGGCAACTTCGTCGCCTCGTCGGAGACAAACAACGAAGCGACCCGTTCCTTCAACTACACCCTGCTGCCGTCGAACATGCTGTCCAGCGCCGAGCTGTTCAAGTCGCCGGAAGCACGCATCGACGAAGGCGGCATCGGCGGCACGGTCATCCTGCATACCCGCCGTCCGCTCGACATGGAATCCAACTCCGGCTACGTGAACCTGGAGGGCACCACCTCCGACACCAGCCACGATGTCGATCCGCAGGTGTCGGCGCTGTACTCATGGCACAGCAAGGATGAGCGCTTCGGCGTGCTGGTCGGCGTGACCCAGCAGAACCGCACCACCCGCACCATGGAAGCCAGCACCGAGGACTACCAGTGGTACGGCAACGGCACCACGGCCCGCGATGCCAATGGCAATCTGCTGGAACAGGATGGTATTCACTACTGGTGGGGCCAGTCCGGCTTCAACAACCAGGCCGGCAAGAACTACAGCGAGTTCTTCATGCCGACCTCGGTGAACTTCGCAGTGAAGGAAGAAAAGCGCGAGCGCAAGGGCGGGCAGCTGACGTTCCAGTTCAAGCCGGTCGACAACGTCACGATGACGGCCAACTACTTCCGCTTCGAACTGCAGGGCGACTACACGCAGAACATGCTGAAGGTGCCGGAGTGGAACCTGGCCCGTTACAACCAAGACGGCAACTGGGCCGGTGGCCGCCTCCTCAACGGCCTGGACTTCGACCCGAGTGGCAGCATCGTTACCGGCGCGCAGTACCAGAAGCTGGCCGGAAAGACCTACTACTGCAGCGAAGAAGAAGCGGCGGCCGCCGGCCTCAAGCCCGGCGGCTGGGGCCCGGACGACTGCACCATCCCCACCCCGCAGCTCACCGGCGGCTACAGCAAGGAGAAGGCGCTTTCGCAGACCGCCGACTTGACCATCGACTGGGACATCAGCCCGCTGTGGAAGGCCTCGTTCACCGGTGGCCGCACCTGGTCCGAAGGTGGCCCGTCGATGAACTTCCGCATGTCGGCCAAGCCGCGCCGCAAGGTCGGCAACCAGTGGCAGTCCGGCAACCAGTACACCGCGTGGGACCTGACCGGCACGCCGTCGGTGCAGTTCTCGCCGGACCTGCAGCAGCAGTTGATGGCTGGCGTCGCGGAAGTCGATACCGGCTCGACCGACTCGTCGTGGATGCAGACGGAGGTCAAGCAGAACTACTTCCAGGCAGACGTCACCAAACTGTTCGAGGCCGGCTGGCTGGACTCGATCCAGTTCGGTGCCAAGTACCGCGATGGCAAGGTCCACCGCAATACCGGCAACACCTATTGGGTATGCCCGGGCCTGGACCCGTCAGACTATGACAACAATCGCTACCAGGCCGGTTGCGACCCGACCGCAGGCGATGCGCAGCCGGGCTTCTTCCTGTCCAACCCGATCAGCAACATCACCGGCGCGTTCAACGCCAACGTGTTCCCGGGCATCAACTACCCGGCCTACATCGATTACCTGAACAAGACCTACGGCGGCTCGCACAACCGTACAGAGGAAGACTTCGTCTACGACGTCAACGAAAAGATCTACTCCGGATACTTCCAGGCCAACTTCCGCACCGAGCGCGTCCGCGGCAACATCGGCGTGCGCGTGGTGCGCACCAAGCAGTTCGCCCAGTCCAGCGATTCGGTAGAGCGCTTCAACGATTACTTCGTCGACAACGCCAGCGGCGCACCGATGAGCTGCGATGATCCGGCCGCCGATCCGAACCTGCGCTGCCAGGGTGGCTTCGTCCGCCTCCCTGACCCCCAGGTGCGCGACAAGGTGTACGCGCTGTCGTCGCTGGAAAAGACCTATACCGACGTGCTGCCCAGCTTCAACATCGCCTGGGACATCACCGACAACCTGGTGCTGCGCGGCGCGGCATCGAAGGTGGTCGCGCGCCCGAGCTACACCAGCATCGCCTACCCCGGCGGCCTGCGTTACATCAGCGAGGAGTACGCCAACGATCGTCGTGTCACCGGCGGCACCGACACGCCCGGCTGGTACGGCTCGGGCAGCAACAAGGCGTTGGAGCCGTTCAAGGCGGTCCAGTTCGACCTTGGCCTGGAGTGGTACTTCAAGCCGGGCGCGGTCGCAGGTGTTTCGCTGTTCCGCAAGAACGTGGACAACTTCACCGTGCCGGTGGTGCGCGACCAGCAGATGAATGTCGGTGGGCAGTCGGTGACCGTGCAGAAGTACGAGACCCAGGCCAACGGCCGCGATGGCGTGTCGCAGGGCGTGGAACTGTATGGCCAGTACACGTTCGACTTCGGTCTGGGTGTGCAGGCCAACTACACCTACAACGACACCAACCTGGCCTCGATCGTGCTGGACGGCGAGGAAATCGGCTCATCGCCTCTGGTCGGCAGTGCCAAGAACCAGGCCAACGTGACCGTGTTCTACGAGAACGACAAGTTCCTGGCACGTGCTTCGTACAACCGGCGTGGCGAAGTGGTCGGCGGCCTGAACAATGGCATGACCACCTACACCAAGCCGTACAGCCAGCTTGACCTGAACGTGGCCTACAACCTCACCCCGGACTGGACGGTGACGGCTGCCGTGCTGAACGCCACCAAGTCCGAGCTGCGCAGCTACATCGGCAACGACAGCCAGGCCCGCCTGCTGTCCAACCTGTACGCCGGCCGCCAGCTGTATTTCGGCGTGAACTGGAAGTTCTAAGCCCGCATCGGGTTGCCCGGGCCCGCCCCGGTGCAACCCGCGCTCCGCTCCGGCGGGACGATCCTCCACGGCAGCCGCGCTGGTACAGGTGGCTGCCGTTTTTTGTCCGCGCCTTGTCCGTCGTTCAGCCCGGCGCTTGACCCTGCCATCGTTGGAAGGTGCACACTGGCCCTATCCCAAGAGCATCCAAGGAGCTACAGATGGAATTCCATGTCGACGGCATGACCTGCGGCGGCTGCGCGCGCAGCGTGACCCGCGCGATCCAGCAGATCGATCCGAACGCCAGCGTGGTGGCCGACCCACCGACCGGCCTGGTCAAGGTGCAGACCACCGCGTCGCAGGAACAGGTGTTCGCCGCGGTGAACGATGCCGGTTTCCCGCCGCGCACGGCCTGATCCGCAGCCTCGCATCCACAACCAAGCCTGCCCGATGCAACCGCATCGGGCGGGCTTTTTCATGTGCGCGACGGCAGTTCAGTGCTTGTGTGCGCGGCGTCGCACCGCACCTGTCTTCGGAGCATCAACCGGTGACTGTATTTCGTCATCCTCGACCAGCCGCTGCAGGATCGGGCACTCCGGGCGATCGTCGCCCGCGCAGCAACTGATCAACGACTTCAGCGTGTCGGCCATCTGCCGCATGTTCTCGATGCGCTGCTCCAGATCGACGATGTGCTGTTCGGCCAGGCGCTTCACGTCGGCACTGTGCCGCGAGGTGTCGTTCCAGAGGCCCAGCAGGTCGGTGATTTCGGCAACCTGGAAGCCCAGATCGCGCGCGCGGCGGATGAAGCGCAGGCGGTGGATGTCCGCCTGCGAGTAAGCCCGGTAACCCGACTCGGTGCGATCGGCCGCGGGAATCAGGCCGATCTGTTCGTAGTAGCGGATCATCTTCGCCGACACGCTGGAGGCCTTGGCGGCTTCGCCGATGTTCATACGGATCTCCTTCAATGGGTCGCTGCGGCGGCATCCGCCATCGGTGGCTGGAAACGGCGCAGGCGCAGCGCGTTGCCCAGTACGAACACGCTGGACAGTGCCATTGCACCGGCCGCGAACACCGGCGATAGCAGCACACCCCAGACCGGGTACAGCACGCCGGCCGCCACGGGAATCAATGCGGTGTTGTAGGCGAAGGCCCAGAACAGGTTCTGCCGGATGTTGCCCAGCGTCGCCTTCGACAGTGCGATGGCATTCGGCACGCCCTGCAGGTTGCCGGACATCAGCACCACGTCGGCCGATTCCACCGCAATATCGGTACCGGTGCCGATGGCCAGACCGACATCGGCCTCGGCCAACGCCGGTGCATCGTTGATGCCATCGCCGACGAACGCAACATGACCATGCGCGGCCTTCAGCCGGCGCACTGCGTCAACCTTGCCTTCCGGCAGTACCTCGGCCACCACCTCATCAATGCCCAGTTGCCGCGCGATCGCCTGCGCGGTACCGGCATTGTCGCCGGTGATCATCGCCACCTTCAGGCCAAGCTGGTGCAGCGCCGCGATCGCGGCCGGCGTGCTCGGCTTGATCGGATCGGACACCGCGATGATTGCGGCCAGGTGGCCGTCGATGGCGGCATACAGCGGCGACTTGCCCTGGGTACCCAGCTCTGCCGCCAGCGTCGCAAACAAGGTGATGTCCACGCCGAGGTCGCGCATGAAGCGATCGGCACCGACCTCCACGCGCGCGCCATCAACGCTGGCACGCACGCCCATGCCGGTGACCGATTCGAAATCGGCCATCGCCGGCAACGCGATGCCCTGCTCGGTAGCCGCGTCGACGATGGCGCGGGCAATCGGATGCTCCGAGCGCGACTCCACCGCCGCCACCGCTGCCAGCACGGTGCCGTGATCAAAACCGTCGGCGATCTCCAGATCGGTCAAGCGCGGGCGGCCTTCGGTCAGCGTGCCGGTCTTGTCCACTGCCACCACCTGCGCATCCTTCAACAGCTGCAGTGCTTCACCCTTGCGGAACAACACGCCCAGTTCGGCGCCACGACCGGTCCCGACCATGATCGAGGTCGGCGTGGCCAGGCCCATCGCGCACGGGCAGGCGATGATCAGCACCGCCACCGCATTGACCAGCGCGAAGCTCAGCGCCGGCGAGGGCCCGAAGACCAACCAGACCACGAAGGTCGCCAGCGCGGCCAGCATCACCGCCGGCACGAACCACAGCGTGACCTTGTCGACCACCGCCTGGATCGGCAGCTTCGAGCCCTGCGCCTGTTCGACCATGCGGATGATCTGCGCCAGCATGGTCTGCGCGCCCACCGCCGTGGCACGTACCGTCAGTGCGCCCTTCTGGTTGACCGTACCGCCCACCACGCCACTGCCCGGCTGCTTCTCGACCGGAATCGGCTCGCCGCTGATCATCGATTCATCGATGTAGCTGCGGCCTTCAACCACATCGCCATCGACCGGCACGCGCTCGCCCGGCCGCACTTCCACCACGTCGCCGCTCTGCACTTCATTGACCGGGATGTCGACAGTGCGGCCGTCACGGATCACATGGGCGACCTTGGCCTGCAGGTTGACCAGGCGCTTGATCGCTTCGGAAGTGCGGCCCTTGGCGCGGGCTTCGAGGAAGCGGCCGAGCAGGATCAGCGCGACGATCACCGCGGCCGCTTCGTAGTAGACGTTCACCGTGCCCGGCGGCAACAGCCGCGGTGCAAAGGTCGCCACCACCGAGTAACCGAACGCTGCGGCGGTGCCCACCGCCACCAGCGAATTCATGTCCGGCGCAAGCCGCAGCAGCGCCGGGAAACCCTTCTGGTAGAAACGGCGACCGGGAATGGCCAGCACCAGCAAGGTCAGTACGAACTGCAGGTACCAGCTGGCCTGCATGCCGATGGTGGCCATCACCCATTCGTGCATGCCGGGAATCAGGTGCGAACCCATCTCCAGCACGAACACCGGCAGCGCCAGCGCGGACGCCACGATCAGGTCGCGCTTCAGTTCAGCGCGCTCGGCGTCCTTCTTTTCAGCGGCTTCATCATCGGACTGCACACCGGCCTCGATCGGGCGGGCGGCATAGCCGACCTTGTCGATGGCCGCCATCAGGGCGGCCGTATCAGCCACGCCGCGCACGGTGGCACGCTCGGTGGCCAGGTTCACGCTGGCCTGGCTGACCCCGGGTACCGCCAGCAGCGCGCGCTCCACGCGACCAACGCAGGACGCGCAGGTCATGCCCTCCACCGCCAGTTCAACGGTCGCGGCGGGTACGTCATAGCCCACACGTTCAACCGCCTGGATCAGCGCCGCGCGATCAACCGGGCCGGAGGGCCGGATGTCCGCACGCTCGGTAGCCAGGTTCACAGAGACGCTGCCGACGCCCTCGACCCTGGACAGCGCCGCCTCGACCCGGCCGACACAGCTGGCGCAGGTCATGCCCTCGATGGGCAGGCTGATCGTGGAGGGGCTGGCGGGGACTGCAGTGGCGCGAGGCGTGCTCATGATCGGATTCCCGGGGTTCCTTCTGGATGCGGACAGGCTAAACCTTGCCATCGTGGGAAGGTCAAATCCAGCCACCCCCGGGTTCATGATGGGGTTCATCCACGCATGGCGTGGAACTACTGAGCGGACGGAGGCGCCAGGCGGATCAAGCCCGGCGCCCCCTGCGGGTCTGCTCAGAAGGTGAACACGTACTCCAACGCGAACTCACGGCCCACCGCGCCCAGCAGGCGGGTCGGGGCGAAGTCGTAATCCAGCTTGTACGGATCCTTGTGGTTCCAGCTGGCCGAATTGAACACGTTGTTGACGTAGACGTTGACCTTGGCGCGTTCGGTCACCTGGTAGCCCACGTTGAAGTTCCAGGTGATGAACGGCCCGACCCGGCCGAAATAACGGGCGGTCTGCTGGCCTGCATTCGGGTTCGGGTTGGGCGAGCCATCCGGACGCGTCGCCGGCTCCAGGCAGTTCAGCAACGGGCTGTCGCTGGGCACGTAGCCATCGGCGAACGGCAGGCAGCCGCCGGGGTTGTCCAGGCGGTCGGTGCCCCAGTGGTAGCGCACGCCCGGCACCGAGCCGACGCGGTCGGCGTAGACATTGGCGTTCCAGTTGCCGCGCTGCCAGGCCAGGCTCGCACGCAGCTTGCTGCGCAGGTCACGATCGCGCCGCTCCGGATTCGGGTCGTTGGCGTAGCGCTGTTCCTTGGTGGAGATCTGGTTGGTGTAGTTCAGGCCCAGCTGGAAGCTGCCCCACTGCGCGGTGTCCAGGCGATAGCGTGCGGTCAGGTCGATGCCACGTACCTCGCGGCTGGCCAGGTTGAACGGACCGCGCTCGATCGATACCAGGCGCCCGTTGCTGTCACGGTTCACGCGCGCCAGGATGCCGGCGCAGTAATCGCCACCAGCTGGATTGGCCCACGGCGTACCGTCCATGTTCTTGCCGGTCAGGCAGCCTGCTTCGCTGGCCAGCACCTCGTCGGCACCGACGTCGACGATCATGTCTTCCAGCTTGATCGCCCAATAGTCGGCACTGACTGACAGGTTCGGCATCACATCCCAGACGAAACCGACCGTCCACGAATCACCGGTCTCCGAGCGGAGCAGCGGCGTGCCACGCCGGTTCACGTCGAACGTGTACCAGACATCGGTGTTGCCGACGCCGCAGTTGTTGACCAGGTAAGCGCCGCTCTGGATGCAGCGCAGGCGGTCATAGGTCTGTACTTCGGAGCTGCTCGGCTGGCCCAGCAGGTAGTGCATGTCCGGCGCATGGAAGCTGGTGGCATACGACCCGCGCACCAGCAGCGATTCCACCGGGCGCCATTCCAGGCCGACATTCCAGGTGGTTTCCTTCTGGCTGCCGATGTCCAGCGCTTCGCCGCTGTTGTCAGCCTTGTAGTTGCCATAGCGGTCATAGCGCGCGGCCGCTGTGGCGGTCACGGTTTCCAGCAGTGGGATCTTGAACTCGACGCCGGCCGAATAGCGGGTGCGCTCGCCGCCACCACGGTCGACGTTCTGCAGATCGAAGTCGATGCCGGCGCGCGGGTCCGGGCTGAGGTGGTAGCCCTGCTGCGCGACTTCGGCCACGGCTGCGAACGAAATCGGGCCGGCCCAGCCCTGGAACAGCTCGCCGGTGATGTCCGCGGACGCCTGGTTGACCCAGGAGGTCGCGCGGTTCTTCGCCACCGTACCCATCTGCCAGTACTGGTCCGGCGTCAGCGGGTTCCACCAGCGCGACTCGTTCAATGCGTAGATCGCCTCGCCATCGGCAGTGGTGCCCAGCCGGGGGCCGAGGAAGTAGTCGTACGACTTCTGCTTGTCGACCACGTTCTGCCGCTCTTCCACGCGGTAGTAGGAACGCCCCACCGTGGCGCTCCAGTCGAAGCGATCGGCAAGACGCCCACGCAGGCCCGCGCTCCAATCCCATGACAGTTCGCGGTTGGTGTTGCGCAGCGTATCCAGGCCGCCGACTTCGTTCGGGGTGAACTGGCGCACGCCCAGGATCGGGCGCCTGCGGTTGGCGTCCCAGTAGTAGCCATTGTCATCGTCGATCAGCGACACGCCGGGCGGATTGGTGCCCCAGATCGCTTCGGAGCGGTACACCGCCAGGTTGGTCCAGGCCTGCAGGTCAGTGCTGAAATCGAAGGTGGCATACAGGTTGCCGGACACGTTCTCGGCGCCGCCGGTGAGCAGCCAGTTGGCGTAGTCGGCGCTCATGCCGCACAGGCGGCCGGTGTTGGTGATGGTGTTGGCGGCGTAGTTGTAGACCAGCCGGTCGGCCGTGTAGTACTCGCCGTTGAACTTCTCGCAGGTGCCGGCCGGTGGCGCCAGGCGCTGGCCGTTGCTCGGGTCGATCAGCGCCAGGCCGGCAGTGGGACGGAAGCCGACCTTGCGCTGTTCCATGTTCCAGGACGGGTATGGCGCATCGTCTGCGTCGTCCATCTGCGGACGGTCACGGCCGAACAACGGATCGCGCTTGGTGTACTGCAGCGCGTAGGTCACGCTCCAGTTGTCACCGGTCTTGCCGCCGGCCCAGGACAGATCCCAGGTATCACGGCCGCCCTCGGTGGAGGTGCCGCCGCGTACGCGCACTTCATCACCGTCGTAATTCGTTTTCAGGATGACATTGACCACACCGGCGATCGCATCGGAACCGTAGATGGCCGAGGCGCCTCCGGTCAGTACTTCGATGCGCTCCACCGCAGCAGCCGGAATGTTGCCGTAGTTGGAGAAGTTGGTCTCGCCGCCGTACGGCAGCGGGTAGTCGGCCACGCGCCGACCATTGACCAGCAGCAGCGAGCGGTTCGGCCCCATGCCGCGCAGGTTCAGGCCGCTGGCGTTGGGCGTGTGCGAGCCCCATTGCGAGGCAGCTTCAACGGTGCCGGTGGCCTCGGTGAGCGTCTTCAGCGCGTCGTACACGCTGACGAAGCCTTCCTTCTGGATCTGCGCGGCGGTGATCACGTTGACCGGCGCCGGCCCTTCAACGCTGGCGCGCTTGATGCGCGAGCCGGTAACGGTGACCGCGTCGAGATCCTTGGTGGACGAGCTTGAGGCTTCCTGCGCATTGGCAGCCAGGGGAAGCAGGGCCAGGACCAGGGCCTGGGACAGCAGGTGACGGCGCTTGCGGACGATCTGAGCCATGGGTGGTTGCTCTTCGAAAGTGTGGACGCACGGACGGGTGGTGGCGCGGCACTACGGCTGATCCGGGCGCCTGGATCGGTTCAAGACCGTCGCGGCGCCCTCCCCTGTGGATCGATCCAAACTAAAGCACAGCTGAACCATGCACGGCATGTGGCGGCGCAGCAACACCCTACGCAATGCCGCTATCGGCTACCGGTATCCGGAACAATCAAAGAGTTGCGAAACATCGCTGAGAGAACAGCGCACGAAGTAGTGACACGATCGCGACAAACGCGCGCGGAACGGATTTGTCCGCGTAGTCGCGTGAGGCCGGCAGCGGGTCGTTGTAGAGCCGAGCCTGCGCTCGGCTGTCGTTGTTCGTCGCGGAGAGCAGCCGAGCGTAGGCCCGGCTCTACAGGAGAAGCGGGTTACTACGCGTCGTCCAGCGCCTGCCGCAGTGCGGCCACGGTGGCGGTGGCGGTCTGGCTCCAATCCGGGTCCAGGCCGCGCAGGGCCGGATTCTGGAATTGCATGGCCGAGCGCCGCAGGCCCTTGGCCGAGGCGTGCAGTTCGCTGCAGCCGCTCTTCCGCGCGACCCTGATGATGTTGGCCGGGCCCAGCCCGGCGCCAGCCATCACCGTGATGCGCCCCGCCGCCTGGGTGACCAGGCCCGCCAGTACATCGGCACCAGCCTCGGCGCTGACCTGGCCCCCCGACGTCAGTACCCGTTGGCAGCCCAGCCCAACCACCTGCTCCAGTGCGGCAGGCAGATCGCGGGCGGCATCAAAGGCGCGATGGAAGGTCACCTGCAACGGCCCGGCGGCCTGCACCAGTTCACGGCACAGCGGCAGATCGACGTTGCCCTGCGCATCCAGTGCGCCGATCACCACGCCATCGCAGCCGAGTGCCCGGCACTGCGCGATATCACGCAGCATCAGTTCGGTTTCCAGCGCGTCGTAGTGGAAGTCACCCGGTCGCGGGCGCACCAGCACGAACAGCGGAATCGACAGGCGTTCGCGGGCAATCGCGATGCTGGCGAACGACGGCGTGGTACCGCCCTCGGCCAGGTTGTCGAACAGCTCGATGCGGTCGGCGCCGCCGGCCTGCGCGGCCAGCGCCGAGGCCAGCGAGTTGCTGGCGATTTCCAGGGTGAGCCGCGTGCTCACGCCTGGGTGCTCGTGTAGATCGACGGCGAGTCGCGCAGGTCATCCTGGCGCTGCCCATCGCATACGGCGTAGACGAAGCCGCGATGCAATGCGTAGGCGCCCACCTCGCCCTGCTTGTTCATGGCCAGGAAGCACACCTGCAGCGTTCTGCTTGCTTCCGGGCGCTTGCGCACCACACGGTCGATCGCCTCGCGACAGGCCTGCGCCGGCGAGCGACCCTGGCGCATCAGCTCGACCACCAGGAACGAAGCGGCGTTGCGGATCATCTCCTCGCCAACGCCCGAGGCGGTGGCCGCGCCCACTTCGTTGTCGACATACAGGCCGGCACCGATGATCGGGCTGTCGCCGACGCGGCCGTGCAGTTTCCAGGCCATGCCGCTGGTGGTGCAGGCACCCGCCAGATGGCCCTTGGCATCCAGCGCCAGCATGCCGATGGTGTCGTGGTTGTCGCTGTTGCCGGGGATACCACGGCGCTCGGCATTGATCTGTGGCTGGTACTTCTCGGTCTTCAGCCACTCGCGCCAGGCCGCTTCGGCCTGCGGCGTCAGCAGGCGCTTGCGCTCGAAGCCCTGCTGCACCGCGAACAGCTGCGCGCCCTCGCCCACCAGCAGCACATGCGGGCTGTTCTCCATCACTTTGCGGGCAACCGACACCGGATGCAGGATGTCGACCAGCGCGGCCACCGCACCACAGCGGCCATCGCCGTCCATGATGCTCGCATCCAGGCTCAGCACACCGTCGCGATCCGGATTACCGCAATGGCCGACGGTGGGGTTGCACAGTTCGCTCTCGGCCCAGCGTGCACCGGCTTCCACCGCGTCCAGCGCACTGCCGCCCTGCGCCAGCACTTTCCACGCAGCCTGGTTGGCCGGAACACCGAAGTCCCACGTCGAAACCACCTTGGCCCCACCCGATGTGCGCGCCTGCACGCCCGGCAATGCCGCCATGCTTGCGGCCAGCGCACCGGCCTGCAGGAACTGCCTGCGATCCACCATTTTCCCCTCCCAGTCTGCAATGTGCGGCCGGCACGATGCCGGTCGCAGCGATCAGTCGTGCGCGGGCTGCCGTGCAGCGTGCCAGACCGCTGCGCCCAGCACCCCCAGTTGGCCATGCTCCACGCGCCATACCGGCACCTGGCGCAGCACCTCGGTCAGCACGCCCTTGTTGAGGAAGCGCTCGCGGAAACGGCCATCGGCCAGGAAATCCTGCACGTGCGCGGAAATGCCGCCGGCCAGGTAGACCGAGCGCGCGCCGACGGCGATCGCCGCGTCACCGGCAAGGCTGCCCAGCCAGGCGCAGAACACCTGCAACGTCTCCACCGCCAGCGCATCCTCACCGCTGCGGGCAGCGCCGATCAGCGCCTCGGTGCTGCTCCACACCGGGGAGACGCCGCGCAGTTCGCACAGGCATGGATACAGGTTCATCAGGCCACTGCCGGACAGCACGCGCTCGTTGTCCACGTGCGCCCAGCGCTGCAGCAGCTTGCCCAGCACCTGCAGTTCCAGCGCGTTGCCGGCGCCAAGCGCGGCATGGCCGATCTCGCTGGCCAGCACCGGCCGCTCACCGTCGGCGAAACGCAGCGCGGCGCCCAGACCGGTGCCCGCCCCCAGCACCAGCGCCGGGAACGCCTGCGCCGGATCGGCGTCGCCGTTCAGTGGCGCCAGGGTTTCCGGCTGCAGGTACGGGATGGCCAGCGCCACCGCTTCGAAATCATTGATCAGCTGCAGTTCGTGCAGCCCGGACTGCGCGCGGGTGGCCGACAGCGAGACCATCCACGGCAGGTTGGAATTGATCAGTACATCGCCATCGAGCAGGCCGGCGATGGCCACCACGGCGGTCTGCACCGGCTGGCCGAGGCCTGCGGTGAAATCAGCAAGGATCGCCGCCAGGCTGGGATGCTCGGCACAGGCGTAGGTGCGATGGCTGCCCAGCAGCGGCGCCTGGCCGGGTTGCGTTTCCGCCAGCGCAAGGCGGGCAAAGGTGCCGCCGACATCGGCGACGACCAGATGGCGCGGAAGACCGCCGCGGGCGGAGTCGGAGGAAACCGGGGACGCTGCTGCGATGGTCACGCTGGCCTGCTTGGATCGATTGAATCGCCCCGATTCTCGGGCATCGGGGCGGCTTTGCCTAGCACGCCGGTGGTTCAGGTTGGCCTACATGCCTTCCTGTTCGGCCACCTGCACGCCGTCCACCAGCACGCGCAGGCGCTGCGGGCGGAAGCCGGCGAACAGCAGCGGCCGGGTGCGTTCTACCAGTACTTCGTGGCCGGCGATGTGGCGCAGCCACGACTGTACCAGCGAGAACGAGAAGTGGGTGCCCGGATGCAGCGGGTGCTGCACCCAGACCTTCTCGGTGGCGCTCTGCAGCAGCATCGCGCCGGTGAACCAGTGGCGGCTGAGGGTCACCGGCGTGGTGCCGGCCATGAAGCGGATATCCATGCGGGGTCCTTTCGCTGGAGAGGCCTTGCGGCGGGTCAGGGCTGGGCAGTCTGCAGGCTGTAGCTGGTGGTGGCGTTGAACACTGCACCATCAGGCTGGGTGGAGCGAACCTCGACCTTGTGGCTGCCCACCGCCAGATCGGTCGGCAGCGCGCCCCGCCACAGGTGCGGCGATGCGGTAGCTTCGGGCGAACGATCGTAGCCACGCAGGCTGTTCGCCATATCGTCGGCCACGTTTTCCACCAGCAGGCGCGGGTCGGGCTGGCTGACCTGCTTCATCGGCTGCCAGGCGCCGCCATCGACGCGGTACTCGACCACGCTGGCGTCCTCCCCCATGTAGACGTTGGCGTACACGCCCCAGGCCGGGTAGGCGCCCTGGCGCAGCACCTTGGGTGCATGCAGGCCGATCTGCTCGCTGGCCGCAGCGCCGGCCACCCGGTACTGCAAGCGATAGCTGCCGTTGCCGGCCACGTCCAGCAGTGCGTAACCCTTGGGCGTGCCGTCGCTCATGGTGCTGTCCGGCACGCCGGCGGCATTCTTCACGCCCGACCAGAACGCGCCGCAGTTGGCACCCACGTTGTACTCGTGCAGCGGCTTGTCACCCTGCCAGCCCTCGGCCTTGCCGTGGTAGACGTGCTGCTGGGTGTGGCTGTGGCCGCTGAGCACCAGCACGTTGCGGAAGTCCTTCAACAGGTCGAACAGGCGCTGGCGGTCGGCATGGCGGAAGGTCTCGCGCCCCGGTGCCGCGTCGAACAGCGGAATGTGCATGCCCAGCACCAGCAGGCGGTCCTTGTGCAGGCCCTTCAGGTAGCTGGCGAGGAAGGCGAACTGGTCTTCGCGCAGGCCGCCGATGTACTTCGGCCTGGCCTTGGGGTCATAGACCACGTCGTCCAGGAACACGAAACTGGCGCCGCCCTCTTCCACCGCGTAAGTGTCCGGGCCGTAGATGTTGCGCCAGCTGTCCAGCGAGTGTTCGTCGCTGGCTGCATCGAAATCGAGGTCGTGGTTGCCCGGCACGTGGAACCACGGCACGCCCAGCGACGTGGTGACCTTGTTGATCGCCGGGTACAGGGTCAGATCGTCGTTGACGATGTCGCCCAGAGTGGTACCCAGGCGTGCCTTGGTCTGGCCGACCAGCGGCGCCACGATCGACTGCTGGTAGTAGCCGATGTCCTTCAGGCTGGCGGTCTGCGAATCGGTGAACACCAGCATCTGGAAGCCACGGCGGCTGTCATGGCGATCCGGCTGCAGCGCGAAATCCCAATTGCGGGTGACGTCGCTGGTCGCGGCGATGCCGCCGTACTTCAGTGCCGGCGAACCGCTCGGGCGGTAGTGGCGCCAGAATGACGGCAGACCATCGGTCGCCTTCGGGAAGGCGTAGGCATCCGGCTTGATCACGAACACGGTCTGGCCGTCACGCACCGGAAGGCTGTAGCTGCCATCGGCAGCGGTCTTGACGATGGTCTCGCCATTGGAGACCTGCACCCCGGCCAGGCCCGGATCGGTGGCACCGCGGCCCGGCTTGCCGTCGCGCTCCAGGTAGACCTTGCCGGTGACCACGGTGTCCGCGGCCCAGGCCGGCGAGGTCAGCAACAGGCAGCACAGCCAGGCGGCAGGCAGTTTCATGGGGCGGTCCGGGAAAGAAAGACCGCCTATTGTAGATTCCGTTGATGACATCGCGCACGCGGTGGCGCCAGGTGGTTGCCGGCCAGCGGCCGGCACTACCACTCAACGATGGCGCTTTTCCAGCACCGCCCGCGCATCCTCCAGCGACAAGCCACGCGCGCGCAGCAGCACCAGCAGGTGGTACAGCAGGTCCGAGGCCTCGCCCAGCAGCGCTTCGTCGTCCTGCGCCACCGCCGCCAGCGCGGTCTCCACGCCCTCCTCGCCCACCTTCTGCGCGATGCGACGGATACCGCCCTCGAACAGGTTCGTGGTGTAGCTGCCCGATGGCCGCTGCGCCTCGCGCATCGCCACCAGCTGGCTCAGCCCGCCAAGGAAGTCCTTCGGCGCGCCATCGAAGCAGCTCTCCGCACCGGTGTGACAGGTCGGCCCGGCCGGGCGCACCATCACCAGCAGCGTATCGGCATCGCAGTCCACGCTGATCGACTGCACCACCAGCACGTTTCCGGACTGCTCGCCCTTGGTCCACAACCGTTGCTTGCTGCGGCTGAAGAAGGTCATGTGGCCGATGGCCAGCGTGGCCGCCAGCGATTCGGCACTCACATAACCGAGCATCAGTACCTGCAGGGTATCGGCATCCTGCACCACCGCCGGCAGCAGGCCGTCGCCCTTGCCCCAGTCCATCGCCTGCAATGCGTCCAATGACGGCCTGATTTCAATAGACATCCCGCACCTCGATCTGCTGTCCGCGCAGGTAGCGCTTCAATTCCGGAATGGCGATGGCGCCGCTGTGGAACACACTGGCGGCCAGCGCGCCATCGACGTCGGCCTGGTCGAAGGCTTCGGCGAAGTGCTCCATCGCACCGGCACCGCCGGACGCGATCAGCGGCACCTGGCACAGTGCCCGCGCCTGCTGCAGCTGCACCACATCGTAGCCACGGCGTACGCCATCACTGTCCATGCAGTTCAGCACGATCTCACCGGCGCCCCGCCGTTGCGCCTCGACAATCCAGTCCAGCGTACGCAGTGGCACCGCCTGGGTCTTGTCCGGATCACCGCTGAAGCGACGCACCCGCCACTGGCCATCAGCCTCGCGTACCGAGTCGACACCGACCACCACGCATTGCACGCCGAACTCGTCGGCCAGCTCAGTGATCAGTTCGGGACGGCCCAGCGCGGGCGAGTTGATCGACACCTTGTCGGCGCCAGCGAACAATACGCGACGCGCGGTTTCCACACTGTCAATGCCACCGGCCACGCAGAACGGAATATCGATCAGCCGCGCGATGCGCTCGATCCATGCAACATCTACCGAACGCGCCTCGGGACTGGCGCCGATGTCATAGAACACCAGTTCGTCGGCCCCCTGGTCACGGTAGCGTTGTGCCAGCTCGGCGATGTCGCCCATGTCGACGTGGTCGCGGAAACGCACGCCCTTGACCACACGGCCTTCGCGCACGTCCAGGCAGGGAATGATGCGGCGGCTCAACATGCCAGCGCCTCCGCCAGATCCATGCGCTGCTCCAGCAGTGCCTTGCCGAGGATGGCCCCCCCGCAGCCGGCGGCACGCGCCTTGGCCACATCGGCCACGTCGCGGATGCCACCGGAGGCCTGCACCGCCACGCCTGGCAACAAGCCCGACAGGTGCTGGTAGAGACCGATGTTGGGCCCGGCCAGCATGCCGTCACGGGCGATGTCGGTGCACAGCAGGTGGCGCATGCCGGCGCGCGCGTAGCGCTGTGCAAGATCATCCAGGGTCACGCCGGCGTTCTCGGTCCAGCCGTGCACCGGCAGCTGCCACTGCCCCTGCGAATCCTGGCGCGCGTCCAAGGCAATCGTGATGCGCTCGGCGCCGAATTCCTCCAGCCAGCCGACCACTTCATCGGGGCGACGCACCGCCAGCGAACCGACCACCACGCGGCCCGCGCCGGCGTCGAGAATGCGCGCCACATCGTCGCGGCCACGCACGCCGCCGCCGGTCTGCACCTGCAGCGACGTCTGCGCGCGGATCGACGACAGCAGCGGCGCCAGCGTGTAGCCACCGGCGCGCGCAGCGTCCAGGTCGACCAGGTGCATCCACTGCGCGCCCTGCGCGACGAAGGCCTGCGCACGCGGCAATGGATCAGCACCATACGAGGTTTCCTGCGCGTAGTCGCCCTGGCGCAGCCGCACCACGCGGCCATCGCGGATATCCAGCGCGGGATAAACGATGAAACTCATGCAGCAGTGCCCTCGAGAAAATTGCGCAGCATCAACGATCCGGTTTCTCCCGAACGCTCGGGGTGGAACTGTGCGCCGTAGTAACGCCCCTGCTCCACCACGGCGGTGAACAGGCCGCCGTGGTCACAGGCAGCGACGGTGTGGGTATTGAGGGGCGCCGCGTAGCTGTGCACGAAGTAGGCGCTGGCGCGCTCCGGCACACCCTGCAACAGCAGCGACTCACGTAGCGGCAGCAGGCGGTTCCAGCCCATGTGCGGCACGCGGATGCCGCAGGCCGGCACCAGCTTGCGGACCACGCCTGGAATCAGCCCCAGCGTCTCCACGCCCGCTTCCTCGGAACGCTCGAACAACAGCTGCATGCCGAGGCAGATGCCCATCAACGGCACCTCCAGCCGCTGCAACGGCTCGACCAGGCGCTGCGCATGCAGGCGCTGCATGCCGGGACCAGCTGCACCGACGCCGGGCAGGATCACCCGCTGCGCACCGACCAGCCCATCGGCATCGCGCACCAGCCGAACGCTGGCGCCGAGGCGTTCGAGCGCATAGCGCACCGAACCAAGGTTGGCACCACCCGCGTCGATCAGCGCAACGTCACTCACAGCGCCCCCTTGGTGGTCGGCAACGCCGTGCCCTGCCGAGCCAACGCCGGCCGCAGCGCGCGCGCCAACGCCTTGAAGCAGGCCTCCACCTTGTGATGGTCGTTGTCACCGCGTACCTGCAGGTTGAGGTTCAACCCGCTGGCATCGCACAGCGAGCGGAAGAAATGCGGCACCAGCTCGGTCGGCATGTCGCCCACGCGCTCGCGCTTGAACTCGCCGTCGAACACGAAGTACGGGCGGCCGCTGAAATCCAGTGCGGCGCTGGCCAGCGTCTCATCCATCGGCAGTGTGAAGCCGTAGCGGCCAATGCCGCGCTTGTCGCCCAGCGCCTCGCGCAGCGCCTGGCCCAGGGCGAGGCCGGTGTCTTCGATGGTGTGGTGCTCGTCGATATGCAGGTCGCCCTCGGCCTGGATGTCCAGCGCGAAGCCGCCGTGCTTGCCGATCTGTTCCAGCATGTGGTCGAAGAACGGCAGCCCGGTGGAGATGTGCGCATCACCGGCCCGATCCAGATCCAGTTCGACGCGGATCTTCGTCTCCTTCGTATTGCGCTGGACCACTGCGGTACGCGGCGCGTCGGCCAGCGCGTGGGCGATGCCCGGCCAGTCCCACTCGCCACCGAACTGCTCGGTGCGCAGCTGGAAACCGCGGATGTTGAGGTTGTCGGCGAACTGCAGGTCGGTGATGCGGTCGCCGACCATTCCGGAGCGCGCCCAGTCGATGCTCCGGTCCTGCAGGTAGGCCGTCATCAGCCCGATGCCCGGCTTGCGCGTGGGTGCATTGTCCTGCGGCCAGCTGCAGTCGATCAGTACGTCACGGAAGCGGATGCCCTGGCTTTCGAAGATCTGCAGCATCAGGTCGTTGGGGCCATCGAAGCTGGCACGCGGGTAACTTTCGCTGCCCAGGCCATCCTGGTTGGTGACGATGACGAACTGGTAACCCGCATCACGCAGCTTCAGCAACGCCGGGATCACCTGCGGCACGAAGCGCAGCTTTTCGTAGGCGTCGATCTGGAAATCCGCCGGCTCCTCGATGAGGGTGCCATCGCGGTCGATGAACAGGATGGGGGTCATGCTGCGGCCCTCCGCGCCGACAGGGCCGCAAGCACGCGGTCGTTCTCTTCGGGGCTGCCGATGCTGATGCGCAGGGCATCGCCCAGTTGCGGCGCTGCGCGCTGGTCGCGCACCACCACGCCCGCAGCCAGCAACGTATCGAACGCCGCCTGGGCATCGGTGAAGCGCACCAGCAGATAGTTGCCGGCCGAGCGGTACACGCGACGAACGCCGGGCAGGCCCGGCAGCGCCGCGGACAGGCGGTCGCGCTCGGCGATGACCGTGGCCACGCGCTCAGCGGTGCGTGCCAGCGCGGCCGGCTGCAGGGCCTGCACGGCCAGTTCCGCGCACGGGGTCGGCACCGGATACGGCGCCTGGCAGCGGCGCAGCACGGCAATCAGCTCCGGCGCCGCGATCAGCGTTCCAATGCGCGCGGCCGCGAGTGCGTGTGCCTTCGACAGCGTGCGCAGCACGGCCAGGTTCGCGTGCGCGGCCAGCAGCGTGGTTGCCGACGGGCGTTGCGCGTACTCGACATAGGCCTCGTCCACCACGACCAGCGCCTGCCCGCGCAACGCCGTGGCCACGCGCTCGACCTCGTCCAGGCTGATATCACTGCCCGCCGGGTTCGACGGTGCACACAGGAACACCAGCTTGGCATTGCGCGCGGTCGCGGCCTCGATGACCGCATCCAGATCGGCGCGCAGGTCGTCCTCGCCATCCACCAGCGGCACTTCAATCAGTCCGGCGCCCTGCAGGCGTGCACAGACCGCATACATGCCGAACACCGGCGGCGTAACCAGCACGCCGTCGCGACCCGGCACACACATCGCACGCACCAGCAGATCAATCGCTTCGTCGCTGCCGCGGCCGACCAGCAGCTGCTGCGGCTGCACGCCATACAGTGCGGCCAGGCCTTCGCGCAGCGCCAGCGGCTGCGGTTCGGGATAGCGCCGGCTGCTGCCGGCGGCATCGGCCGGATTGGCCCAGGCCGACTCGTTGGCGTTCAACCAGACCTCGCCCTGCACTGCCGCACTGCGCGCCGAGCTGTAGCCGGCGAAGGCCTGCAGATCCGGGCGCACCAGTGCCAGCACATCATCGATAGGCACGCTCATGCCGCCACCTCCAGGCGCACTGCGACTGCACGCTCATGCGCATCCAGGCCCTCGGCACTGGCGATGATGCGCGCGCAGCCGCCGATTGCCGCCAAGCCAGCGGCGCTGGCGCTCTGCACGCTGATCAGGTTCTGGAAGCTGGCGACGCTGACACCGCTGTAGGCCCGTGCAGCACCCGCCGTCGGCAGTACGTGGTTGGTGCCGCTGCAGTAGTCACCCAGCGCTTCGGGCGTGTAATCCCCCAGGAACACCGAGCCGGCCGCCTGCACCTTGTCCAGCCACGCGCGCGGATCACGCAGGGCCAGGATCAGGTGCTCGGGCGCGTAGCGGTTGCTGATCGCGAAGGCTTCGTCCAGCGAATCGACCTGGATCAGGCGCGAGGCCGACAGCGCCTGGCGTGCGATCTGCTGGCGCGGCAGCAAGGCCACCTGGCGCTCGACTTCGGCCTCGACCGCCGCCAGCATCGAGGCATCGTCGGTCAGTAGCAACACCTGCGAATCCGGGCCGTGCTCGGCCTGCGACAGCAGGTCGGCGGCGACGAACGCCGGATTGGCACCGGCATCGGCAATCACCAGCACTTCGGAGGGGCCGGCCGGCATGTCGATGGCGGCCGCGCCATCCTGTGCGACCTGCTGCTTGGCTTCAGTGACGAAGCTGTTGCCGGGCCCGAACAGCTTGTCGCAGGCCGGAATGCTGGCCGTGCCGTAAGCCATCGCCGCGATGGCCTGCGCGCCGCCCAGCTTGAACACGCGTTGCACGCCGGTCAGGCGCGCGGCCACCAGCACCGCCGGATCGGCCGTGCCGTCGTCGCGTGGCGGCGTGCACAGGACCACCTGCGGGCAACCGGCCAGCCGTGCCGGCACGCCCAGCATCAACGCGGTGGACGGCAGTGGCGCACTGCCTGCCGGCACGTACAGGCCGACGCGGCCGATCGGCCGTAGCATGCGCTCGCAGACCACGCCCGGTGCGGTTTCCACCGCGTAGCCCTTGCCCATGCCAGCCTCGTGGAAGCGCGTGATGCGCTCGGCAGCTTCCATCATGGCCTGGCGCAGTTCGGCGGGTACCGCCGCTTCGGCTGCCGCGAACTCGTCATTGGACACTTCGAAGGACGCCAGCTCCACGCCATCGAAGCGTGCGGTGATCGCGCGCAAGGCGTCGTCGCCCTGTGCGCGCACCTGCGCGATCAGCGCCGCCACCGCGTCGCGGGTCTGTTGCGCCACGGTCTGCACCGGGCGGGTCAACGCCGCGCTACGCGCGGTCTCATCAAGTCGGGACCAGATCAGACGGTTCATGCCAGCGACCGCTCCACGCTCAGTACCATCAGGCCCTGCGCGCCGGCGCGCTCGAGTTCTTCCATGCGTTGCCAGCTCAGCGGGCCCGGGCACATGGTCTGCAGGCGCAGCGCGCCGCCATCGGCCGGCAGCCGCACCAGCGGCTCGGCATCGGCCAACAGCTGCGACAGCGCGTCGAGGCGATCCTCGCTTGCACGGAACATCAGCAGCTTGCGGTCCTGGCGCTGCACCACGCCGTCGAGGCGACGCAGCAGCATCGCGCGCAGCGATGCACGCGCATCATCCGGCACGCGCACCGCACCGGCCAGCACTGCCTCGCTGTCGAGCAGGTTGTGCACCGGGGTCAACTGGTTGGCACGCAGCGTGGCGCCGCTGGAGACCAGATCGCAGATCAGGTCGGCGGTGCCCAGTCGCGGGGCGATTTCCACCGAACCGGAGAGCTCGACCACCTGCGCATCCACGCCCTGCTCATCCAGCCACTGCTTGAGGATGGCCGGGTAGCTGGTGGCAATGCGGGTACCGGCCAGCTGCGCCGGGCCCTGCCACTGCCACTCCTCGGGCACCGCCAGCATCAGCCGGCACTGGCCGAAGCCCAGCCCGCGCAGCGCCTGGTAGGCATCCGGCAGGCCGATCTGGCGACGCGACGCGGCCTGCTCATCCAGTTCGTTGCGGCCGACGATGCCGAGGTCGCAGACGCCGTCGGCGATCAGGCCCGGGATATCGTCGTCGCGCACCAGCAGCAGGTCCACCGGCAGCGATTCGCCGTAGCAGAACAGCTTGTCGCGGCTTTCGCGCCAGCTCAGGCCACAGGCGCTGAGGAGGTTGCGGGCGGGCTCGGCCAGCCGGCCACTCTTCTGGATGGCGATACGCAGCCGGTCGCGTGCCGGCGCTGCCTGGGTTGCACTCATGGGGGAGGTCTCGAAGTTCGGAACGGGGCGCGGATCAGCGCGAAGCAAGGCGGTCGATGGCGGCGGCATAGCCTCGATGGCCATGCTCGAGCGTGCGTGCCACCCGCCCGGTGGTGGTCACGCTGACCCCGGTGCGCTCGTGGATCTCGCGGTAAGGCACGCCCTGCTGCAGCAGCGGCACCACCTTCCAGCGATCGGCCATGGCTTCCAGTTCGGCCGGCGTGCACAGGTCGCGCAGGAAGGCCTCGACCTGCTCCGGTTCGCGCAGGGCAGCAAAGGCCCGGGCCAGGGCTTCCAGGTCGGCCTTCGGGTCCTTGGCGGCAATTTCGGGGCGGGCTTTCACGGGGTCGTTTCCATGCATCAATGTAATAGCGCGTTAGTACATTAGCGCATTCTTGCGCAGTGCGTCAAATCGAGGGTTGAGGTGCGGCAGGGCTGCTGCCCTGCACCCGCTAACGTCAACTTCAACGGCAAAAGCCTGCCTTCCCGCGGGATGGCGGGGAGGGTCCGGTGGCAGGGGACGCCGTAAACCCGTCCATGGGGGCTTGGTCGCGGCTTGCTCGTGTGCGCTGTCCTGCGCACACGGCAAGACCGGGGCTGGGCATCCTGCCCAACCGCCCGAGGCATGCCTCGGGCCCATGCCGCTCACACCCCTGCCACCGGGCCCTCCCCGCCTTCGACAGTTGGCCGCGATCTGTCAGAGCGGCGTGGGTAGGATCGAAACCGGCTTCTGTAGATTCGAGCCATGCGCGACTGCGCTTCGCCCGTAAACGCAGAACGCCCACCAAAGGGCGGGCGTTCTGCTTTCAAATCAACAACCTGGCCCGACTCAGGGCGCGCAGCGCACCTCGGCCTGCAGCGCCCCGCGCCGCAGGCATTCGCCGAACAGGCTGCCCTGCCGGCTCGGCAGGGACTGGATGTTCTGCAACGCCCCTGCGCCCGTCGGACACGCGCGCGAGGCCAAGGCCTGCAGGTCGCCCTCCAGCTGCGCGCGGTCGATCACGTGGCAGCGATCGACCTGCAGCCGGTACTGTGCCGGCCCTATCCGTGCACTGTGCAGCGCCGGGTCGCTCTGGCAGCCCGCCAGCAGGAGCACGCACAGCGCCCCTGCGGCGGCCCGCATCACGCCATTGCCTTGGACTGCTCCAGCTCCACCTGCAGGGTGCTGGCCAGCTCATCGCGGGAGACCTCGAACTGCTGCTCGCGCAGCAGGTCCTTCACCGCCACCACGCCGCGCGCCAGTTCGTCCTCACCCGCCAGCACCACGAAGCGGATCCCGGCCTTGGCAGCGTACTGGAACTGCTTGCCGATCTTCTTCGGCTCCATCTGCACTTCGGTGTTGATGCCGCCGGCGCGCAGTCGACGGGCGATGTCCAGCGACTGCGGCATGCCCTGCTCGTCCATCAGCGCCACCAGCGCCTGCACGCTGCTGGCTTCGATACCGTCGATCAGGCCCGCCTCGCGCAACTGCCAGAACAGGCGCGACAGGCCGATGGAGATGCCCACGCCCGGCAGCTTCGACTTGCTGTAGTGGCTGGCCAGGTCTTCGTAGCGGCCGCCCGAGCAGATCGAGCCGATCTGCGGGTGGTCGGTCAGCGTGGTCTCGTAGACGGTGCCGGTGTAATAGTCCAGGCCGCGCGCAATGGAGAAGTTCAGGCAGTACGCGGTTTCCGGCACGCCCAGCGCCTGCACCAGCTGCAGCACTCCGCGCAGTTCAGCAATACCGGTACGCAGGATCTCCGAAGAACCGGCATCGGCTTCAAGCGTGGCCAGCTGCGCCAGCGCATCGGCATGGCCCTGCGAACGCACGGCCACGAATGCCAGGATCTTCTCGACCTGCCCGGCCGGGATGTCGAAGCCCTCGCCCACCAGCGTCTCGCGCACGTAGTCAGCACCGCGCTTGTCCAGCTTGTCTACTTCGCGCAGAACGGCCAGCTGGCGCTCGCCCTCGGCCACGCCCAGGCTTTCGAAGAAACCGCGCATCAGCTTGCGGTTGTTCAGCTGGATGCTGAAGTCACCAATGCGCAGTTCCGAGAACACGGCGTGGATGACCGCCAGCACTTCGGCGTCGTATCGCACGCTCAGGCTGTCCTTGCCAATCACGTCGATGTCGCACTGGTAGAACTCGCGGAAGCGCCCGCGCTGGGCGCGCTCGCCGCGGTAGACGCGCTGCATCTGGTAACGGCGGAACGGGAAGGTCAGTTCGTGTTCGTGCTCGGCCACGTAGCGCGCCAGCGGCACAGTCAGGTCGAAGCGCAGCGCCATTTCCGGCAGCGAACGGTCACCCGATTCGGCGGCGTTGGCCAGCGCACCGGTGGACTGCACGAAATACACCTGGCGCTCGGTCTCACCGCCGGACTTGGTCAGCAACACGTCGGACAGCTCGAACACCGGCGTCTCCACTGGCAGGAACCCGAAGCGCTCGTAGTTGCGGCGGATGACGTCCAGCATGCGCTGGAACGCAATCTGCTCGCGCGGCAGCAGTTCAAGGGTGCCGGGCGGGGTACGGGGCTTGATCACGGGCGGAACTCCTGCTGGAACGGGACGTGGGAGGGGGCGACATTCTAGCGCCCCCGCCTCGGGCAGGGTCGAACGGCCGCTTGAAGTATCATAAGGCCCTCCCCGCCCGCGATACGCCCCCGCAACATGTCACGGCCTTCCGGCGCTCCGCCCGCCACCAACGATCCCGCCTCGCCGTCCTGCACCACGCTGGACTGCCTGCACTGCTCGGTTCGCCACCTTGCGGTGTGCTCGGCGCTGTCGCCCGATGAAGTGCAGGCGCTGGAGCAGGTCACCGTCTCGCAGCAGGTCAGCATGGGCAGCACGCTGGCCCGCACCGGCGAAGAGCGCGACCATGTCTATACATTGACCGGCGGCGCACTGCGCCTGGTGCGCACCTTGGCTGACGGCCGCCGCCAGATCAACGGCTTCGTGCTGCCCGGCGACTACCTGGGCCTGAGCGGCAGCGACCACCATCGCTACGACATCGAGGCCATCGCCGACAGCCGCGTCTGCCGCGTCGCATTGCCGCAGATGAAGGCACTGCGCAGCCGCTTCCCGCACCTGGAGCGCAAGCTGCTGCAGCGCGCCTGCCAGGAGCTGGATGCCGCACAGGACGCCGCGCTGGCCCTGGCTCGCCTGCAGCCGGCCGAGAAGCTGGCCGATTTCCTGCTGCGCCTGGCCGCACGCGAGGCCAAGCTGGGCGGCGACGGCCTGCGCGTGTCGCTGCCGATGGGTCGTGGCGACATCGCCGATCATCTGGGCCTGACCATGGAAACGGTCAGCCGCACCTTCACCAAGCTGCGCCAGCAGGGGCTGATTGCCCTGCCCCACCTGAACGTAGTGGAGATCCTCGACGAGGACGGGCTGCGCATGCTGGCCGGCGAAGGGTTGATCTGACCGCATCGCGGTTGGTTGGGTTGCCGGCCAGCGGCCGGCACTACCCGTGCTGCATCCATCTGGTCGTGCCCAACCCAGGTTGTCTCCATCCGGTAGTGCCGGCCGCTGGCCGGCAACCCCAGACATCCCCGATCAGCGCAACAACACCTCGCGCAACGCCGCGTAATCGGCCGCCAACGGCTCCGCGTGCGCAGGCCGCTGCAACAGCGCGTCCAACGCCGGGGGCACCGTGACCACGCCACCAATCAACGGCTCGACTACAGCTTCGAACTTGGCCGGATGCGCCGTAGCCACCACCGCCCAGTCGCCCTTGGCGCCGCGCGCACGCAGGTCCTGCAGCACCTTCACCGCTGTCGCCGTATGCGGGCAGAACAGCTCACCATTGCTGGCGTGCGCCGCCGCAATCGTCGCGCGGATGGTCACGTCATCCACCGCGAACGCGCGGAAGGCTGCACGCAGCTCTGCGTCATCGCCCTGGTAGAGCCAGTGCAGGCGCTCGAAGTTGCTCGGCGCACCCACGTCCATGGCATTGGCCACGGTGGCCACGCTGGCCTGCGGTTGGTAATCAGCGCCATTGAAGTAGGCCGGCAACACGGCGTGTGCATTGGTCGCCAGCACAATCTGCCCGATCGGCACACCCAGCGCACGCGCCAGCACCGCAGCCATTGCGTTGCCGAGGTTGCCGGTCGGCACCACCAGGTTGAGCCGGCGGCGGGTTTCAGCATGATGGGTCAGTGCCGCATGCGCGTAGTAGCTCATCTGCGGCAGCAGGCGGCCCAGGCTGATGCTGTTGGCCGAGCTCAGCGGCACCTGCGCCTGCAGGTCACGGTCGGCCAGCGCCTGCTTGACCATGGCCTGGCAGTCGTCGAATGCACCTGCCACGCGCAGCGCCTGGATGTTGTCGCCGAAGCAGCCGAGCTGGTGTGCCTGGCGCGGTGACACGCGGCCATCCGGATACAGCACCACCACGCGCACGCCGGGCTGGCGATGGAACGCCGCCGCCACCGCGGCACCGGTATCGCCGGAGGTGGCGACGACGATCGTCAGGTCGCGACCCTGGCCAGCCTGCAGCCGCGACAGCGCACCGGCAAGGAAGCGCGCACCGATATCCTTGAATGCGGCCGTCGGCCCATGGAACAGCTCCAGCACATGGTCGCCATCGCCGAGCGGGCGCAGCGGCACGGGGAAATCGAACGCGTCACCGCAGATCGACGGCAACACAGACTCCAGCGCGTCGCCGGCAAAGAACGGAGCCAGCAGGTCGGTGGCGGTATCGGCCAGCGTCGCACCGGCCTGCAGCTCACGCGGCGCCGGCAGCACCTCGGGCACATACAGCCCTCCATCGGGCGCCAGTCCTGCGGCGATGGCCGCACTGAGGCCAACGGCCGGAGACTGGCCGCGGGTCGAAACAAATTGCATGGGTTGGGTATCCAGTAAAGGGGAAGGATTCAGCACAGCCGGGCTCCCGGCGCGTCCAGCGGCGAGACCCAGGCATCGCTGTCAAAGCCGGCACCCGCAAAGGCGGCCCGCACCGGCGCCACGGCAGCGTGGGCCTGGTCGGCATCCTCGAACCAGGCGAACACGCTGGGACCGGCACCGGAGATGCCTGCGCCCATCGCATTCGCCGACAGTGCCGCATCGCGGGCTGCCACGAAACCCGCGATCAGGCCGGCCCGTCGTGGTTCCACCAGCACATCGCGCAGTCCCGCCCGCACCACTGCCGCATCACTGCGATGGCAGCCACTGAGTACCAGCGCCAGGTTCGCGCTCTGCGCCACGAACTCACCCAATGCATAGCTGCCCTGCAGCGCCTGGCGCGCGCGACGTGTTTCCAGCACCGCATGCGGATGCACCAGCAGGCTGTGCCAGGTCGCGGGCACCGGGATCGGCAGCAGGCGATCGGCCGTGCACAACGCAAGACCGCCCAGCAACAGTGGCCCCACGTTGTCACCGTGGCGGCCACCGCTGGCCACTGCTTCGCCATCCAGCGCGAACGGGTAAAGCGCCTCGCGCGACAGCGGCACATCCAGCAGCGCGTTGGCGGCCACCAGCGCCGCGACGCATGACGCTGCAGAGCCACCCATGCCGGAGCCGAACGGAATGCCTTTGTCGATCTCGACCTCAAAGCCGAACTCCAGGCCGAGGCCTTCGCGCAGCGACATCAGCGCAGCGCCCGCGGTGTTCCCGGCCGCATCCAACGGCAGCTCGACCGCACTGCCACGGATCGCCTCGATGCGCACCACCGGTTCCTCGATGCGGCGCACGCTCACGCTATCGCCAACACCGGCAATGGCATGGCCGAGGATGTCGAAGCCCACCGCCACGTTGGCCACCGACGCAGGCGCAAACGCACGTGCGATCACAGGCGCGCTCCTTCACCGGCGGCCACCCGCAGCAGGTCGGCGAACACACCGGCCGCGGTCACTTCCGGGCCGGCGCCCGGCCCCTGCACCACCAACGGGTTGTCGCAGTAGCGGCGGGTACGGAACTGCACCACGTTGTCGGTCAGCCGCAGGTTGGCGAAGGCGTGATCGGCCGGCAGCTCCTGCAGACCCACCGAAGCACCATCGGCGCCAAGCCGCGCCACATAGCGCAGCACGGCCCCGTGCGCCCGCGCATCGTGCAGCCGCTGCAGCAGGCTGGCATCGGACTCACCCAATCGCGCCATGAAGTCCTCCACGCTGCCCTCGCGCAGCAGTGCCGGCACCAGGCTTTCCACCTGCACCTGCTCCAGACTGAGCGCATGGCCGGCCTCGCGGGCCAGGATCACAAGCTTGCGTGCCACGTCCACGCCGGACAGGTCATCGCGCGGGTCCGGCTCGGTGTAACCCATCGAACGCGCCTGCGCGACCAGCGAAGAGAACGGCTGGCTGCCGTCGAAGCGGTTGAACAGCCAGGCCAGCGTGCCGGAGAAGATGCCTTCGATCGCCAGCACCTCGTCGCCCGTATCCACCAGATCACGCAGCGTGGTGATCACCGGCAGGCCCGCGCCCACCGTGGCCTCGTAACGGAAGCGCGCACCACTGGCGGCCGCAGCAGCACGGATGCGCTGGTAACGCGGCAGCGGCCCGGCACCGGCCTGTTTGTTCGGGGTGACTACGTGGATGCCGGCGGCCAGCCAGCCCTCATAGCGCTCGGCCACGTCGGCGCTGCCGCTGCAGTCGATCACCACCGCATGCGGCAGGTGCGCGGCCAGCAGATGTTCGGTGAAGCGATCCAGGTCGCTGGATTCGCCCGCTTCCTGCAGTGCCTCCCGCCAATCGGCGTGCAGACCGTCCACTTCCAGCCGCATGCGCGAGCGCGAAGCCAGCGCACGCAGGCGCAGGTCGACATTGGCCTTGGCCAGCAGCTGCGGCCGCGCCGCCAGCAGCTGGTCCAGCAGTGCCGCGCCGACATTGCCCGGCCCGATCACGCCCACTGCAAACGTCTGCGGCGACAGCCAGAAACCGGCATGTGCGGCACGCAATGCGCGGGTGGCATCGGTACTGTCCACCGCCACCGAGATATTGCGCTCCGACGAGCCCTGCGCGATCGCCAGGATGTTCACCTGCGCACGCCCCAGTGCCTCGAACAGGCGCGCGGCCACACCCGGCTGCCCGGCCATGCCGTCACCGACCGCCGCCAGGACGCTGACGCCCTCACTGACCTGCACGCGCTGCACCTGCCCGACCGACAGTTCATGCGCGAACGCATGCAGCAGCGCCTCACGGCCACGCGCCGCTTCGGCAGCACGCACCACGCAGCAGATCGAATGCTCCGACGACCCCTGCGAGATCATCACCACCGACACCTGCGCCTGGCGCAGCGCCGCGAACACGCGTTCGGCGGTACCGGGTACACCGATCAGACCGGTGCCTTCCAGGTTCAGCAGGGCCAGCCCTGGGCTCAGGGTCAGGCCCTTCACCGGCCCACGCGGCGAGCGCTCGGCACTGATACGCGTACCCGGATGCGCCGGTTGGAACGTGTTGCGGATGAAGATCGGCAGGCCCAGGCGGATCGCCGGCGACATCGTCTGCGGGTGCACCACCTTGGCGCCGAAGTAAGCCAGTTCGCAGGCCTCGTCGTAGCTCAGCGATTCCAGCTGCACCGCTTCGGGCACCAGCCGCGGGTCGGCCGACAGCACGCCGTCGACGTCGGTCCAGATGTGCAGCTCATCGGCGTTGAACAGCGCGGCGAAGATCGCGCCGGAGTAGTCGCTGCCGTTGCGGCCGAGCGTGGTGATGCGGTCATCGCGATCACGCGCGACGAACCCGGTGGCAACCAGGCGCGATTGCGGGTGCTGCAGGCGCCACTTGGCCAGGCGGTCGGCACTGGTTTCCCAGTCGACATCCACGCCGAGTTCACCGTGCCCGACCACCAGGACATCACGCGCATCGAGCACCGCACAGACTTCGCCCAATGCACGCAGGTGGGTGCCAAGCAGCTGCGCGGAGAACACTTCGCCCAGCCCCTGCACACGATCCAGGACCTCGCGCGGCAGCTCACCGATCACCACCAGCGCCGCCAGCACTTCGGCCAGCTGCTCGAAGCGGGCGTCGATCCACTCCACGGTCTCGCCCACCTGCTCGCCCAGCAGGGCCACGGCAGCGCCACGATGGCGCGCGCGCAGCGCATGCCAGGCCTCGCGCCAACGCTCGTCGCCCTTGGCCGCCAGCTGCGCCAGTTCAATCAAGGCGTCGGTGACGCCCTTCATCGCCGAGACGACAGTGACCTGCAGCGATTCGGGACGGGCCAGCAGCAGGCCGGCAACATGGCGGTAGCGTTCGGCATCGGCCACCGAGGTACCGCCGAACTTGTGCACGACAGTGGACGGTGCAGCCAGGTCGGCCGGGGCAACGGGATGAGCGGGGGCGTGGGAAGACATGCAGACCTCGGTAGGAGGCCCCGTCGCATGCAGGTGTCGAGTTTCCCCGCCACCTGTATGGTGCGGGGCCGTGGTTTTCGGGAGTTACACGAAGACGACGGGCCGCACCAGGGCAGTGGTGACGGTGGTGGTAATGGTGGTGGTGGCGACCGGCGCAGTCGAACGACCCGCAGTGGCGGGGGCGATCAGGCTGGCGTGGGCGGCATCAAGAACCATGACGCACAGAAAACACTGTGCGCCGGTCCGCTGTCAAGTGCTGCGATGCAAAAAACCATTGCCGCGATCATCGGTCAACGTGCCGGCATTTGGTTGCATCTGAGACCAAGGCGGCATCAGCACGCTTGACGCGCGCATTCAGCCGGCATGTTCGGCGATCGCCCGCGGCGTGCGGTGGGCATGCGCGCACAGCATCACGCCGGCCACCAGGAACACGATCGCCAGTGCTTCCAGCAGCGAGGGCCAGCGCTGCTGCCAGGCGAAGGCATACGCCAGCGCGAACAGCGTCTCGAACACGATCATCTGGCCGGTCAGGGTCAGCGGCAGCAGGCGGCTGGCGCGGTTCCAGAATGCGTTGCCGAGGATCGAGGCCACCACCGCCACACCGGCGCTGATCGCCCAGAAACCACTCCACTGCGCCGCCGTGTGCCCGCCGGCGTGGCCGATGAAGGCCATCGGCACCAGCAGCAGGGCCAGGCCGCCAGTCGTAACGCCGGTGAGCAGCGACCAGTCGTGGCTGGACAGATCCGGTCGGCGTGCCAGCCAGCGGCTGTTGCCGATCGAGTACAACGCCCACGAGAACAGCGCGCCGAACGCGCACAGCAGGCCGATCAGGCGCTGCCGCCACGGGGTTGCCAGATGCTCGGACATCAGTGCTTCCCAGCCAACCAGTGCTACGCCCAGCACGCACAGGCCGAGTGCCGGCAGCAGCTGCTTCAGTGGTACAGCGCCCTGCTCGCGCACGCCAACCAGGGTGACCACCACCGGAATCAAGCCGACAATCAAGGACGCCGCCGCCCCACCGGCCCACTGCACCGCCGTCGCCAGCAGCAGGAAATACACCAGGTTCCCGGCCAGGCTCAGCCACAGCAGGCCGATCCATTCGGCGCGGCCCAGCCGCGGTGCCAGCCGCTTCCAGCGCGGCAGCAGCAGGGCCACGGCGATCAGGCCGTAGACCAGATAGCGGCCGGCCGACAGTTGCAGGGCGTTGAACGACTGCAGCACGGCGGGCGCGAGGAAAACCACGCCCCACAGCGCGCCAGCGGCCACGCCATTGGCGATGCCCAGGGCCATCGGGTTGTTGCGCATTCGGGATCTTCGGGGGGAGAAGAGGTCGCGCAGTGTACGCGGTGACCGGTGGGTCGTTCTTGACCGAGGCTACTGCCCCGTCGCGTTTGTAGAGTCGAGCATGGCTCGAGGCTACAGTCCGGTGCCCCTGCGCCACGCGGCCGGGGTCTGGCCACACTCGCGACGCAGCGCGCGGGTCAATGCGCTCTGCTCGGAGTAGCCTGCACACAGTGCGATTTCGCTGATCGGCGCGGTGCTGGCACGCAGCTGATGCTTGGCCCAGCGCAGGCGGCACGCACTGAGCCAGGCCTGCGGACTGAGCCCGAACTCCTGCTGGAACAGCGCGTGCAACCGGCTCTCGCTGACCCCGACGAACGCAGCCATGCGCGCCACCGGCCACGCCTGCCCGGGGTCGGCCTGGACCGCCGCACACAGGCCCTGCATGCGCGCGCCACTGCCAGCAGGTGCAAATACCTGCAGCAACTGCGGCAGCAGCGCCGGCATCGGCTGCCCTGCCTGCACACTGGCAAGACGCTGGCGCAGCGCCAATGGCAGGTAAAGCCAGCGTTGGCGGCACAGATGCTCCTGCGTGCCGTCATCGAGTACGCCCGGAGGACAGTCAACGATCACGAAACCATTGGGACCATCAGCCATCTGGTCATGCGCTTCGCCGGCGGCAACGAACGCCCCCTGCAGCAGGTCCAGCCGACCGCCGCGCCCTTCCATCTCGAACTGCAGCTCACCCTGCAGCGGCAGCACCCACTGCGCGTAGTCATGGCGGTCCAGGCCAGTGGCCTGTCCGTAGTGCCGCAGATGGAAGATCGCGCCCATCCGGGCAGTGTGCGCGTGTAACAACGGCCGTGCAAACCGCTGCTATAGTCGATCCGTCATCCAACGCAGGGAGTGCAGGACATGACCCATCAGCAGGTCTCCCTGGTGTTCGCCACCAGCCTCAGCCTGATGCTCGCCGCTTCGGCCTCCGCACAGGAGCGAACGCCCCCGGCTCCGCACTGCATGGACGCTGTCGGCGTACAGGAAGTGGAGCAGGCATCACTACGCTCGATCGCACTGCGTGCCGCCTCCGGCCAGGCCTATCGGATCGACTTCAACGAAGATTGTCCCGGCGTCCGCGGTGCCACCTCGCTGAAACTGGAAGCCCCCTCCGGCTGGGCCTGCGGCCGCCCCAGCGAACGCGTCGTGGTCGACGGCCGCCGATGCGCCATCAGCGCGGTCACCCCGCTGCAGGATCGTGACTACGCCAGCGTCGCCCGCGACAGCGACCGCCTGCGCACGGCCACCCTCCCCGCCATGACCATCCGTGAACGCAGGGAGGTGCGCCGCAGCTTCGGCGGCTCGCCCTCGTACTGCTTCGCGACCCGCAACGTGCGCGCCTGGTCGTCCGACCCGCAGGGCATGCTGGTGGAGACCAATCCGCACCGCAATGGCGGCCATCGTTACTATCGCGTGGAACTCGGCAGCCATTGTCGCCAGCTCGATCGTGCGCCACAGCTCAGCTTCCACTCCGGCCTGCAGAATGGCCTGATCTGCGGCAATCCCGGCGACCGGATCACGACCGCCGGGTTCGAAGCAGGCGACCTGCGCCATGACGGAATAGCGCCGCTGCCGCAGTACACCCGCGGCAGCTGCACGATCCAGGCCGTCTACCCGGCCTCCAGCCAGGCGTCGAACTAACCGTCGACGCCGAGGAAGGTGAACGGCGCGCTGGGCACGAACTGGCTCAGCGCATCGCCGGCGAAGGTATTGCGCTGGTCCTTGCCGAGGTCGAGCTTGAGCACCTTGCCGGCGAAATCAACCTTGTTCAGGTCGACCCAGAACGTGTTCGGGGTCAGCGCCGATTCGAAGAAGTACAGGCGCCGCTTGTGGTCAGCCACGGTGCGCCAGCGCGTGGATGAAATGTTCGGTTCGCCCGGCGTGGTGATGCCATACGGCACCGAAGTGTTGCGGATCACGCTGAACACACTGGCCAGCGCCACCACCGGGTCTTCCGCCTTGGGAATGGCGTTGATGTAGAACGAGGCGCGCGCGAAACGGTCCGCGGATCGGTTGGTGCCGGGCAGCATCACCGTGCCGCCGATCTGCTGCCAGTAGCTGTTGAGCGCCAGCTGCTGCTCGAAGATCGGCGAGTTGGTCATTACCTGGTAGCGCCGGTCATGGTGGATCACCTGGCGACCGCCGATGTACTCGACGATGGCGCTGTCGCCGCTGGCATCGGACAACGACAGATGCAGTGTCGCCTGCCGATCCTCGCCGGGCACCTTGTCGGTGACGATGGAGTACGGCTCCCGCTTCAGCGCTGCCACTGCCTCCTCCACCGTAGCGAAGTTGTCCAGCACGTACTGTGCCCACAGCGAAATCGCCAGGCCCGGCTTGTTGCCACGCTGCTGCGGATACTCAGACTCGACCAGCCACAGCAGGTTGGCCACCAGGCCCTTTTCGTTCATGCCATCGGTGGTCGATACGTCGTAGCCGGTGGCCACCACCGAACCGTAGCGTGCCGTCCAGGCCAGCGACTTCGGCCCGGCCTGGCCGGTGCGCGCGATGCCGCGCGGCAGCACGTAGAGGTTGGTCGCCACATCGACCTTCCAGTCCATCGAGCGCGCGGTGATCACATCACCGTTGTCGCCCAGGTACACCGCGCGGGTGCAGGCCAGTGCCGGTGCCACGGATGCGGCCAGCGCGACCGCCAGCATGCCCCTTCCCATCCACTTCATCCGTGCCATGTCGTTGCACTCCTTTTCCCCGTGATCCAGGGATAGGACCCCAAGCCGGGTGACACAGGGGTGAAGCCTCAACGGACGAAGCGGTCGTGCAGCCAGAATCCTGCAAGCATCGCCGGCACGAACCACAGGGCCTCGCGCGACGCTACTGCCAGCCCGGCGATGGCCGGGCCCGGGCAATAGCCCGCCCAGCCCCAGCCGATGCCGAACAGCGCGGCACCCAGCAGCAGACGAGTATCGACACTGCGGGCAGCAGGAAGCTGGAAGTGGAGCGAAAACCACGGCCGCACGCGCCGCATCACCCATCGCTGCCCGACCGCACTGACCAGCAGCGCCGAGCCCAGCACCCACATCAGCGTGGGATCGAAGTCACCGGTGATGTCGAGGAAGCCGAGGACACGGCGCGCGTCGGTCATTCCCGAAAGCGCCAACCCCATGCCAAACAATGCGCCCGCCGCGCCGGCGGCCCAGACTACGCGGCTCATGCCAGGCCTCCGCCATGACGGACCAGGTAGGTGGTCAGCATCGCGCATGCCATGAACACCAGCACGGCCGTCAGCGATCGCTTCGAACCGCGGGCCATGCCGCAGACGCCGTGACCGCTGGTACAGCCATTGCCCAGCCGCGTACCGAAGCCGACCAGCAGGCCGGCACCGATCAGCTGCCACGCCGGCAACACGTCACGCAGCAGCGCGCGTGGCGACGCCCCGGGCACCGATTGCCACCACAACACCAACCCCGCCGATGCGAGCAGGCCGGCCAGGAAGGCCCAGCGCCAGCCACGCTCGCCCTTGGCTGCGCGCAGGCTGCCCGCAGCGATACCGCTGATGCCTGCCACGCGCCCGAGGGTGGCGAGCAACAGCACCGCAGCAGCGCCGATCAACGCACCACCGGCCACCGCACTCCATGGCACGTTCATGCCCCGCCCTCTTCGCTGCCGTGCATGGAACTGCCCGTTTATTTAGATTATTCTAAATTAGATCATCCTAAACAAATTGGTCAACCATGGCCCGGACCCAGCTCGACAGCGCCGCGATGGCCGAACACGCTTCGCAGGCCGCCACGCTGCTCAAAAGCCTGGCCCACCCGGCCCGGCTGCGGGTGCTGTGCCGCCTGGTCGAAGGTGAGGCACCGGTCCCGGAACTGCAGGCACTGACCGGCCTGAGCGCATCGGCGTTGTCACAGCACCTGGCAGTACTGCGCGGACTGGATACCGTGGCGACCCGGCGCGCAGCACAGGCGATCCACTACCGGGTCGTTGAAGGGCCGGCGCTGGGCGTGCTGCAGGCGCTGCATGCAGCCTACTGCGGTGGTACTTCGCGCTGAATCCGGCGCAGACCTTCAGCCAGCGTGCAGCGCCGGCTGCACCACCTGATCGAGCAGGTCCACCGGCGTCGGTGCCGAGCGGTCGCCCTGCAGGGTCCGGGTGAACCCGGACCAGTCACTGGAAGAAAGCTGGCGCAGCATCGCCGCGTCGACCGGCAGCGAACGCATCGCCCAATAGGGAAACTGGCGCTGGCCCAGGCGGCCGCGTCCCAGTTCGATGATGTCGATGTGGCTTCCTGCCTGCAGGATGCGCTCGTAGACCGAATCGATGCCGTCCGGTGGGCCCTCGATGTACTGCAGGAAACGCTCGTCGTCATGCAGCAGCACGCCGGTCACCCCTGCCAGCTTGTTGAAACGTGCCGCGTCCTCGACCAGCCGATGCAGGCGCTCGGCGGAAAGGTCCGGCAGCGCCCGGCTGACGTAGGCGATGGCACGCAATGGCATGATGCTTCCTTGACAGGATGTGCACCCACGGTAGCAGTTGCGGAAGAGCCCGTCTCAGTTCGCCGGGACATTGGCTGAAGAGTTCAGGTTGCCGCCATGACCGCTGCGTCCCAGCGCCGTGGCAACACTGCCTCGAACACCACCTGGCCCGCTTCGTTGCGGGCCGCGATGCGACCGCCGTGCGCGCGGACGAACTGATCGACGATGTACAGGCCAAGGCCCAGGCCCTTGCTTTGGTGGAAGCTGGCCTTGAAGGGTTCGAACAGTCGCGGCAGCAGCGCGTCATCGATCCGGCCGGCGTTGCTGACCCGCAGCAGCACGCTGCGCGGGTCGCGCCCATCCACCTCCACCCTCGCCTCGCTGCCATGGGTCAGCGCGTTGCCGACCAGGTTGGCGGCGACCTGGCCAAGGCGATCCAGATCGCCCTGCAGCCGCGTGTCTCCCTGCGTGTCCAGGCGGATCCGGTCCATCCCATGCGCGCTGCCCGCTTCGGCTACTACCGCGCGGGTCACGTCGGCCAGATCGCAGGCACCTGCCTCCAGCCTCAGGCCACCGCTGCGGATCCGCGAGAAATCCAGCAGCTGCTCGACCATCCGCGCCATCCGCAGGGTGCTGGCTTCCAGGTACTGAAGGGTCTGCTGCGCGCCTGCGTTGCCTTCCGGAAGCTCCAGCGCCAGCTTGTCGGTGCACAGCAGGATCGCCGACAGCGGCGTGCGCAGATCGTGGGTCAGCACCGCCGCCATCGTCTCGTTGAGCTTCAGCGCGCGCTCCAGTGCCTCGTTGCGCGCCTTCAGCAACTGCCGCTGCTGGTACAGCTCGATGAAGACATTGACCTTGCTCAGGATCACCTGTGGCGCCACCGGCTTGTGCAGGAAATCCACCGCGCCGCTTTCGTAGCCCTTGAAGACGCGCAGCGGATCGTCAGGCGAGGCGGTCAGGAAGATGATCGGCACGTCGCGGCTGCGATGCGAACCACGCATCAACTCGGCCAGGGTGAAGCCATCGATCTCCGGCATGTGCACGTCGAGCAGGGCCAGCGCCACTTCGTGCTCCAGCAGCAGCTCCAGTGCCTGCGCACCCGAGGCAGCCAGCAGCAGGTTGACCCCTTCGCGCTGCAGCAATGCCTGCATGGCTACCAGGTTCTGCGGCACGTCGTCGACGATCAGCAGGTTGACCGGGGTCTGCGAGTTCGCAGGGTCCGGTGGCAGCAGGTTCATGCAAACAACTCCTTCAGGCGGCGACACATCATTTCAAGAGGCAGCACGGCATCGGCTCCGGCGTACTGCAGGGCAGAAGCCGGCATCATCGACGCTTCGGCTTCCTCGGGACATTGCAGCCAGGCGCGGCCACCGGCAGCACGCACCGCGGCGACACCTTCGCTGCCATCGCTGCTGGCACCGGTCAGCAGCAGTGCAAGCAACTGCCGACCGAACACCGCGGCGGCGGATTCAAACAACGGGTCGATGGCCGGCCGCGAGAACAGAACCGGCGCATCCACAGACAACGCCAGCGACCCGGTGTCTTCCACCAGCAGGTGGTAGTCCGGTGGCGCGAACGTCACCGTACCGGGCTGCAGTGGCTGCTTGTCCTCGGCCTCGCGCACCGGCAACGCGCAGTACGGCGCCAGCACCTCGGCGATGCGGCTGGTGCGGTCACGCGGCAGGTGCAGCACGGCGAGCACCGGCGCTGACAGCCCCGCTGGCAACGCACCCAGCACGGCCTGCAGCGCCGCGACCCCACCCGCCGACGCACCGATCACCAGCAGCGCGGGACGCGCCGGCACCACCATCAGGCCACCTTCCGGTACAGGCGGTGCTCGCGCGAACAGACCTCGAAGGCATCATGGTGACACCCGAACTGCAGCGACTCCTTGCTGCCCAGGCCGAGGAAGCCACGGTGCACCAGCGCCTCGCGGAACAGGCCGACGGCGCGGTCCTGCAGGTCGCGGTTGAAATAGATCAGCACGTTGCGGCACGACACCAGGTGCACTTCGGAGAACACGGTATCGGTGGCCAGGCTGTGATCGGCGAACACCACGTTGCGGCGCAGCTGGCGATCGAACACCGCGCCGTCATAGGCGGTGGCGTAGTAGTCGGACAACGACGCGGTGCCACCGGCGGCCAGGTAGTTGCGGCTGAACTGGGCCATCCGGTCGATGCCATAGGCGCCCGCCTCGGCCGTGGCCAACGCCGACGGGTTGATGTCGGTGGCGTAGACGATGCTGCGCTCGAGCAGGCCTTCCTCGTGCAGCAGGATCGCCAGCGACCACACTTCTTCACCGGTGCTGCAGCCGGCGACCCACAGCTTCACCGAGGGATAGGTGCGCAGTACCGGTACCACCTGCTCGCGCAGCTCACGGAAATAGGCCGGGTCACGGAACATTTCCGAGACCTGCACGGTAAAGAACTGCATGGCCTGGGCAAACAGTTCCGGCTCGTGCAGCAGACGGTGCTGCAGGTCAGACAGGCGCTCACATTCGTAACGCTGCATGGCCTGGCGCATGCGCCGGCGCAGCGACGATACCGCGTAGCTGCGGAAATCATAGTGGTAGCGCTGGTAAAGCGCCTCGAGCAGGACCTTCAGCTCCAGGTCGAACAGGGCCTGTTCGTTCATTGCCGCGAGCACCAGACCCGGCACAACGAGACCAGCTTGTCGACGTCGATTGGTTTGGCGATGTAATCGTTGGCGCCGGCCTGCAGGCAGCGCTCGCGATCGTCCGGCATGGCCTTGGCGGTCAGCGCGATGATCGGCAGGTCCTGCAGGTGTCGCTGCGCGCGGATCTCGCGCATCGCGGCCAGCCCGTCCTTCTCCGGCATCATGATGTCCATCAGCACCAGGTCAACCTCACGCTCGGCCAGCCGGTCCACCGCTTCCTGGCCGTTGCGTGCGATCTCCAGCGTCACCCCCAGCGGCTCGAGCACACTGGACAACGCGAAGATGTTGCGCACATCGTCTTCGGCCAGCAGCACGGTACGGCCATCGAGCACGGTGTCGCGGCGGCGTGCTTCACGCAGCAGGCGCTGCTGGTCACTCGGCAGGCTGGCCTCCACGCTGTGCAGGAACAGGGTCACTTCGTCGAGCAGGCGTTCGGGCGAACGCGCGCCCTTGATGATGATGCTCTTCGAGTAGCGGCGCAGGCGCTGTTCTTCCTCGCGGCTGAGCGCGCGGCCGGTGTAGACGATCACCGGCGGGAAGCCGACATCGTCGTTGCCGGCCATGTGCTCGAGCAGGTCGTAGCCGCTGCCGTCGGGCAGCGACAGGTCCATCACCATGCAGTCGAAGGTGACCGTGCTGAGCTGCTCCAGCGCACCGGCCAGGGTACCCACCGCGACAATCTGCAACTGCTCGCGACCCAGCAGCAGTTCCAGGTTGTGGCGCAGCTCGTTGTCGTCCTCGACGATCAGCAGGCGCCGCATATCGCGCTGGCTGGTCTGCTCCAGCTGCTCGATGGCCGACACCAGGCGTTCGCGCGTGGTCGGCTTGATCGCAAAACCAATCGCACCGAGTTCGCGCGCGACCTGGCTTCGGTCCATCGCCGAGACCACGTGCACCGGAATGTGGCGGGTATCGGGGTTGCGCTTCAGGCGTTCCAGCACGCTCAGGCCGGACACATCCGGCAGGCCGATATCCAGCAGGATGCCGTTCGGTCGCAGTTCGCTGGCCAGAGCCAGCGCCTCTTCGGCCGTACCGGCCACCACGCAGTCGAAGTCCAGCTCATGGGCCAGTGCCACCAGGGCTTCGGCAAAGGTGGCGTCGTCCTCCACCGCCAGGATCAGGCGGCCGGCACGCTGGCGGCGGCCACGATCATCGGCCACGCTGGCGGCGCCAGACACCGATGTTGGCGCAACCACAGGTGCGGTCGTGCTGCGTGCATCGACCACCGCTACCGCAGGCTGCGGCGACGGAGATGCGGCAACGAGGGTGTCGCCGGGCACCGATACCGGGGCGCCCTGCAGCGGCAGTTCCAGGATGAAGCAGCTGCCTCGGCCCGGTTCGCTGTCGACCTGGATGCTGCCACCCATGCGCTCGGCCAGGTCCCGCGAGATCGACAGGCCCAGGCCGGTGCCGCCATAGCGACGGCGGGTACTGCCATCGGCCTGGCGGAACGCCTCGAAGATGACCTGCAGCTGCTCCCGCGCGATGCCGATGCCACTGTCGCTGACCTCGAACCGGACGCGGCCATTGCCACCCGCGCGTACCTGCAGGCCGACCCTGCCGTGCTCAGTGAACTTCAGGGCGTTGGCCAGCAGATTCTTCAGGATCTGCTGCAGGCGCTGGCTGTCGGCCATCACCTGGCTTGGCGCCAATGCGTCGGCCTCGATCTGCAGGGACAGGCCCTTCTGCCGCGCCATCGGCTCGAACGTCTCGCGCAGGCGCTGCAGCACGCTGTCCACCACCACCACTTCGTCGGCCAGCTCGACGTGGCCGGCCTCGATGCGGGACAGGTCGAGGATGTCGTTGATCAGCGCCAGCAGGTCATTGTTGGACGACAGGATCGCACGCGCATACTTCACCTGCTCTCCGGTGAGCGTGCCGTCCTTGTTGTCGGCCAGCAGCTTGGCCAGGATCAGCGAACTGTTCAGCGGCGTGCGCAGCTCGTGCGACATGTTGGCCAGGAATTCGGACTTGTAGCGCGACGTAGCCGCCAGCTCGTTGCTGTTGCGCACCAGCTGTGACTGTGCGACCAGCAGCGCCTGCTTCTGCGCCTCCAGCTCGTGGGTGCGCTCTTCCAGCTGGACGTTGCTCTGTTCCAGTTCGGCCTGCTGTTCTTCCAGATGGCTTTGCGACTGCAGCAGGCTTCGGCTCTGCTCTTCCAGCTCCTCGTTGGCCACGCGCAGCTCTTCCTGCTGCGCCTGGAGCTCCTCGCCCTGGCGCTGCGACTCTTCCAGCAGCACGACCAGCTGCGCGCGCAGCAGCGAGGCCCGCAGCGCCATGCCGATCGTCTCGGCGCAGCGCTCCAGCAGCTCGCGATCCAGATCGCGCTGCCCACCCCTCCGGGCGCGTCCCAGCTCGATGATGCCGACCACGGTGCCATCACTGCTGATCGGCGCCAGGATGCGCTCGCGCACCGGCAGCCGCCCCAGGCTGGTCTGCAGTTCAAGTACAGCGTCGTCGCCCCCCTGCAGGTGGCGGATGTGCTCGTCCCGCGCCACCTGCCCGGCCACGCCCTCCTGCAACGCCAGCGACGCCGGCATGCCGGACGGCAACGCCAGGCCACCGGTCAGCTGCAACCGCCCTCCGTCCAGCCGGTATACGGCGCCGACGTCGGCTCCCAGTTGCGCGCCCAGGCTGGTGGCTGCCGCCTCGGCAATCTGCTCCGGACCGAGGTCGCCGCGCAGGCTCATCGCCACCGCGTTCTCGGCCTCCTGCAGCCACAACGCCCGCATTGCATCCCGGCGTGCCTGGATCGCACGGGAAACGATCAGCGCGATCATCAGGAACGCACCACCGCCGATGCTTCGGTTGACGACCGAGAACGCCGAATTGGAGCTGGCCGGGGCGATGTTGAACCCGATGACCAGCAGGACGCAGGCGAGCACGGCCACGATGAACGGCGCGCGTGCGCTGCGCTGGAACACCGTGACGCCCACGGCCAGGAAATAGGCCAGCCACACGGCATAGCCCAGTGGAACCACCAGTTCCAGGGCGATGGTTGCCGCCAGCAGCACGGCGGAAGTCATCCAGATCCAGCGGTCACGCGTGGTCGCACCAGGACGCATGCAGGTCGGTTCCAAAAGACAAAGGGTCGGTGATGGTACTCCGTGTCGTATTCAGCCGCACAGGACAAATGGCACGTGTCACGCCTCCACACACTCTTCACACTGCACTGCCTAGCTTCACGTCCCTCCCAGGGGTAATGCTCATTTCCACGTGGACGCAGCCGCTTCTACGACGTCCGTGCTGACGGACCCTTCCCGACAACTGCGACTGCTGATCGACAGCGTGCGCGACCATGCGCTGTACCTGCTTGATCCGGAAGGCGTGGTCTGCAGCTGGAACCCGGGTGCCGAACGCATCAAGGGCTATTCAGCCGATGAAGTGGTAGGAACGCACTTCAGTCGCTTCTACCTGGCCAACGACCGCGACGCCGGTGAACCACAGCGCCTGCTCCGCCTGGCGGCGCAGCATGGCCACGTTGCCAGTGAGGGCTGGCGGGTACGCCGCGATGGCTCCTCGTTCCGTGCCAGCGTGGTCATCGAGCCGGTCGTCGAGGCAGGCGAGCTGCTCGGCTTCGTCAAGATCACCCGCGACATCACCGAGCAGTGGCAGGCACAGCGACTGCTGCGTGATGCCCAGCGTGCGCTGCGCAATACCCAGCAGTTCGAGACCGTCGGCCGTCTCAGCCGCGGCCTTTCCCACGAGTTCAACAACCTGCTGACCACCATCGGCAATGCCCTGGACCTGCTTTCGCTGCGCGTGAACGGTGACGATGCGCGCGCCGCCGAGCTGCTGGATGCTGCGCAGGCGGCCACCGACCGCGGCGCACTGCTCACCCGCCAGCTGCTGGCCTTCAGCACCGGCCAGACCCTGATCCGCGAGCCGCTGGACATCAATGCGCTGGTACGGCAAGGGCTGCCGGACCTGCAGCGTGCCTGCCCACCTGCGGTGCTGCTGGAGGTACGGCTCACACCCGGCCTGCCCCGGGTGAACACTGATGCGATGCAGTTGCAGACCGCACTGGCCAACCTGGTCGCCAATGCCGCTGACGCTACCCTCGAAGGTGGGCGCATCCTGATCGGCACCGCATTGGAGCATCGCCTCGACCCGGATGCGGACTCCACCCTGCAACGTGGCTATGTCACGCTCAGCGTCTGCGATGAGGGCCACGGAATGGCGGCCGACATCGCCGAACGGGCCACCGAGCCCTTCTTCACCACCAAGGACATTGGCAAAGGCAGCGGCCTGGGCCTGAGCCAGGTGTTCGGATTCACTACCCAGAGCGGCGGCTTCGTCGACGTGTCCACCACGCCCGGTGTCGGCACCACGGTCAGCCTGCTGCTACCCGTAATGGAGGACCCTGCCCATGACCGATGACCCGATCCGCGTACTGATGGTGGAAGACCAGACCGATCTGCGTGAAATGATCGGCCTGGCCCTGCGCGACCTTGGCATCGACGTGGCCACGACCGCCGATGCGCATGAGGCCGCCGCCCTGCTGAAGGGGGAGGCACGTTTCGACGTGGTGTTCAGCGACGTCAGCATGCCCAACGGCATGTCCGGCATCGAGCTGAGCGAGCATGTGGCACGCGAACAGCCGCAGGCACGGATGATCCTGTCATCCGGCTATGCCCGTTCGCAGCTGCCGCCGCTGCCCGAACAGGTGGAGTTCCTGCCCAAGCCGTATCGGCTGCGCCAGCTGGTGCAGCTGCTCAAGCAGGAATGACCCGTCGCCGGGCATGGCCCGGCATCTGGTTCCTGTAGCGCCGGGCCCATGCCCGGCTGCGCTCCTCAATAGCGCCCCACCAGGTTCAGGTACCACCCGCGATGGGTGTAGTCGAACTTGGTCAGGTCATCACTGAAGTCGGTGAAGTTGTAGCCCACGCCCACGCGGAAGTTGCGGCCGATATCGCGATCGACACCGGCCAGCCAACCCTGCCTGCTGCCGCCGTCACGGACGTCCAGCACGCGGTACTCCAGCAGGCCGTGCCACTGGTAATACAGGTCATAGCGCAGCTGTCCCGCAGCGAAGCTGGTGGCCGAGTCGAACCAGGGGCCGGTGCCGCGTCCATAACGCACCTCGCCTTCGCGCCGCGCCGCCTTGGCCGCCACCTCCCAGCGCTGGTCGATGCGGTACACGCCCTCCAGCGACAGGATCTGCGTGCGCTGATCGTAGTCCACGCCGTTCACCTGGCCCATCGTCGACAGGTCGTACAGGTAACTGTAGCGACCGAACAACGCCCAGCGGTCGTTGTCCCACGGCCGGTAGGCGAAGCCCAGGTTGCCTTCGATGAAGCGCGCACCCGCCACCGGATTGATCGCATCGTCGGTGTCGGCATAGTTGAAACGCGCCGCGATGCGCCAGCTGTCGTTGAGGCGGTGGCTGAGGCGATTGGTGCTGACCCACTGCGTGCGCCGCTCGGCGCCGGTATCGCGACGCCATTCCAGCTTGCTCTGCCACTCGGTGCCCGGCGCGGTACGGCCGCCGGACAGGCTGACCGCCTTGCGGTCCACCTGGCCACTGCTGGCATCAAGCTTGCCATTGCTCAGCGTGAAGCCCGCGTTCCACCCCACCGCAGGATAGAAGTCCATGCCGAAGGTGTGTGCCAGACCAGACTCCTGCCCGGATTTCAGGAACTGGCTTTCATTGAACACATTGACCTGATCAGACAGACGCCAGCGCTGGCCGAGGGTCCAGCCATCCTGTGCGTTCGGGCTGAACAACGGGTCGTACTCGCTGCGGTCGGTGGACTGGGTGAACGCACCATAGAAGCTGTGCTGCGGGGTCAGCCGGTACTCGGCGTTGACCTGCGCGGCGGTGCCACGGTCACCATCGCTCACCTCGGCACCGACGGTGGACAGGTTGGCGAAGGTCCAGGTACCACCGGCCACCACCGCATCGTTGTCGGCATAGCGGCCATGGTCATCATCCACGGTCAGCTGACCTCCGCCGTACACATCCAGTGAGGTGCCGATGCGGTGCGTGTAGCGGGCGGCGGCCAGCACACCGGCCACGTTGCCGCCCACACCGCGGTCTTCCTGCACGCGACGCAGCTCAGCCGACAGGCGGTCGTTCTCGCCGATCCGCCACTCGGCGGTAGCCTGTGCCTGGATCAGCGATTCGCTGCCACGGCGAGCCTCGCTGTAGCGGGCGTACAGGCTGAAGTCGTCGGTCACGTAACCCAGCAGCTCGGCACCCTGCTCGCGCACGCGCTGGCCAGTGTCGAAGCGCCCCACCGAATAGCCTCCATCGACCTGGCGCCACCAGGCCCCGGCACTCCAGTCGCGCTGGGTCCAGCCCAGCTCGCGCAGGTTGACGCGCGCTTCCACTGCGGTCGCCTCGCCTTCGCGCGGCCCCTCCGGATTGAGCCGGCTGAAGCTCAGGCCGCCGTTGTCCGAGAAGAACACCGGCGCACTGGTCGCCTCGCTGCGGTTGTGCTCGATCTTCAGGTAGGTGCCACGCCCAGCCTGCAGGGTCAGGTCCGCGCCCCTCAGCGAATAGTCCTGGCCGGAGCGCTGCTCGTCCACGTAGGTGGCGCCCACGGCAACGTGATCGCCGAACCAGTGCTTGCCACGCACACCCGCGGTGATGTCATCGCTGTCGAATCCGGTCGGCACCCACTCGTAGTCCACGATCAGGCGCTGCTCATAGCCGTCCAGCGGCACGTCGCGGCTGATCCGGCGCAGGTTCTCGCGGCTGACCTGGGCCAGCGGCCGGGTCAGCAGGATGCGACCCTGCAGGGCGTCGATCTCGTAGTCGGCACCCCGCACCATCGGCACACGCTGCTCCACGCGGCCGGTGGTGCGGTCACGGATTTCCAGCACCACCTGGTCCGAGCCGCTGAGAATGCTGGCGTGGCGCAGGTAGTACAGACTGCCGCCGGTACCGATGAACTCGCTGTGGCCCGGCGCCGTCTCGGCCTGTGAGCCGAACAGGCGCAGCTCGCTGCGCGCATCGCCCCAGGCATTGGCGCCACGCGAACGCCACGACAGCGCCGCACCGTACAGCGAACGCACGTACTGCGCGTATTCGGTGCCGGTCAGGCCGGTGTTGTAGTTGCCCCACAACGCCTGGTTCTTGTCCCAGTCCATGCGCAGGTAGAAGCGGCCCATGCTGTCGACATCGCGCTGGGTCAACGAGTCGTCACCGTAGGTCGGGTAGTACAGGTCCGGGTCCAGGCTGCGGAACAGGTCGCGCGGATCGGCCGTGGTGAAGCCGGTGAACAACTCATCCAGCGGACGGTTCTGGGTATCGGCCTGCGCGGTCAGCAGGTAACGGCCGCGGGTCTTGGCCTTCAGGTAGAACGCCAGGCGGCCATCGCTGAGCACGTCATCGTTGCGCTCGCCGCGGGCCAGGCCCTGCCCTGCCCCACTGGCCTTGCTCTGGTACACGGTGATATCGGCCAGGCCGACGCCGAACAGGTACTGGCCGCTGACATCGACCTCCAGCGTGCGTGCGATGACCGGTGCATCCGGCCGCTCCACGCGTACGTCGAACGCATGATGTCCGATCGGCATCAGGTACTCGGCGGCGAACTTGCGATCCTGGTCCAGCGGGTAGCTGTCGCCGTTGATCTTCAGCGACGCCCCCAGCGGCAGGTCGCGGCCGCGCAGGCGCACCCGCGAGCCATGCACCGGGATGTTCTGCTGGCGCAGGCCATTGCCATCGAACACCTGCTGCAGCAGTGACAACGATGCTGCCTGGTTGGTGTCCACCGAGGTACCGCGGCGGTCTTCCAGCGCGTCACGCAACTGCTGGTTGCCGCGCTCGAATTCCGCCGGCGTCACCAGCTGCATCGATTGCGCGGTGGTTTCATCGACATTGCCCTCGGCATCGAAGGCGCGAAGCACATAGACCAGGCGGTCGCCCCGACGCAGCGGCGTCGAGGCCGGCAAGGTACCATCCCACACGCCCTGGGCAACGGCGGCCACCGGCAGTTCGAACGTAGCCAGTGCTGCCACGCGATCCGTGTCGCTGCCGCGGTAGACGCTGACTTCCAGGCGCTGGATGAAGGCGGTGTAGTTGCCACGCACGTAGAACTCGACCGGCCGCACGATGCGGCCTTCGTCGAAGGCGACCATGCCCGGTGCGGAGACCGACAGTTCCGGCTGGTCCATCGCCGGGTCTTCGGTGGCCCAGATCGCGCCGCCTTCCGGCAGGCGGATCATGAACTCACCGCGCACGGTGGCCCTGCCCGGCTCATCAATCGCCAGGCTGACCCGGCGGTCCGGTTGCAGGGCCTGCGAGCTGGAACGCGACGAGGTGCCCTCGGTCACCGGTTCGTCGTAGCTGCGCGAGCGCAGGCTGAACAACAGTTCGCCCTCGGCGTTGCACTGGGTGCCGTCACAACGGATCGGCGCCGGCTCGGCGGCGGGCGGCGCGGCCTGCGCGGCACCGGCCAGGCCGAGCAGCAGGGCCTGATACAGCGCGGCGCGCGGCAGGCGGGCCGCACGGCGGGCGGCTGAGTGATGCGCGCTCATCGGCGTGCCTCCTGTTGACGGGCAGCCGCACGGGTGGCGGCGCTCTCCTCGTTGCGAACGCGCAGGCGCTGCTGCACGGCGGGGCTGAGCTGGCTGCGCAGCGCCTCGAACACGGCGTTGGCACGACGCAGGCCCAACGCCTGGTTGTAGGCATGGCTGCCGCGCACATCGGTGTGACCCACCAGGCTGACCTGACCACCGCCCAGCTTTTCCAGACGCGCGGCGATAGCGGCCAGCAGCGGCTTGAACTCATCGCGTACGGTGGCCTTGTCGGTGTCGAACAGCACGTTGCCCAGCAGCGCGCCACCGGCATCCACACCGGCCAGCAGCGAGTGCGGATCGCGCACGTCGGTGCGCAGCTGCACAGCCAGGCCCGCACGGGCACTTTCCACAACCTCGGCCTGCAACGCGTCGCGCACCACCGCCGCGCGGGCGAAGGCCAGCGCCTGGCTTTCGCCACTGGCAGCGATCACGACGTCGCCACCCTGGTAGCGGTCCACCACCTCGGCCATCTTCTTCAGCACCGGGCGATAGCTGGCCTGCAGCTCGCTGCTGCCCGGCGCGAACAGCACCTCACCCAGCGCGATCTCCATGCGCTCGGCGGCAGCCTGCGGCGACGGCGGCAGCCGCACGCCGAAGCTGAAGCGGGTCGGTACGCCCTGCGTCACCCGCCGCAGCAACGGATTCTCGGTGGTCAGTTCGGCACCGGCCGGCAGCGTGGCCGGGTCCAGCTTGATGATGAAGTTGCGGCCCAGGCGCGCGTCACCACCGTGCACGTCAGCCAAGTGGTAGCGCCCGAACGGATCGGTCTCGACCAGCAGGCCTTCCACCGTGGCCAGGCGTACACCGGGAATGCCCTGCTCCTGGATGCCTTCGTTGCCGATCACGTAGGCCACTTCATAGCCCTCGGCGACACGGGCGATCTCGCGGCGCACGCTCGGCTCGGCCGCGGTCAAGCCCTTGCCGGCCTCACCACTGCGTTCCACGCGCGTGGCGCCCTGCGCGTCCATCCGCAGGCGATGGCCCTGCGCGCTCTCCAGCACGAAGTCATCACTGAAGGACAGTTCGCGCAGGCGCTGGCGCAGCACCACCTGATGCGCCTCAGCGGTGTCGGACGTGGACGCGCGGCCATGCACCACGCCAATCTGCACCCCGTGCAGCAGCGGCGCGCTGGCATCGGCCAGCGGCTGCGGGCCTTCGCCACGATCCAGCGTGGTCGAGCCCGGCACGTAGGCCGCAGCAGCGAATCCGCCTTGCACGCGCACGCCGCTCAGCTCGGCACTGTCCTGCCAACCGTCACCGTCGCGATCATCGAACACGGTGCCGAACACCAGGCTGTCTTCCAGCAGCGGGTCGGCATCCATCGCCACTTCGGCAGTGGCCACGTTCGACAACGGGCTGCCGTCATCGGCCGTCGCCACCGCCTGGTTCACGTGGTTGCCCGCGCGCACGCCGGCGCCCACCCGCAACAGGTAGGTGATGGTGGCACTGCGGCCCACGGCAATGTCCACCGCACCGATGCGCAGCGGTACCTGGCTGCTGGCCAGCGAGAACGCACCGTCATCGTCGGCCACGCGCATCGAGCCATCGACATAGCTGAAGCCTGGAGGCGGGGTGTCGACCACTACGCCATCACGCCAATGGCTGCCGCCCACGTTCTCGACCACCAGCTGGTAGCGCACCAGGTCGCCCACCTTCACCCGGCGCGGGCTCGCAGTCTTGGTGATGCGCAGGGCGAAGTCGGACACTACCTTGTGGCGCGTCTCGCAGGTCGTGCAGTCCGGCGGCGGCGAGCCATCCGGATACTGCCCGCGCAAGCGGTTCAGCACCTCGGTGCGGGCCTCCTGGTTGACCACGGCCTGGTAGGCGAACTCGTGGCGACCGATCGAGGTACCCGTCGGCACCGTGCAGACGATGTCCGGCCCCTGCTGGACGCATCCGGCCGGCAGGCTCTCGATGCTCAAGCCGGCATCGGGCGTATCCACCAGCTGCAGTGGACGACGCAGCGCAGCGCGCTCGACCGTGGCCACCAGCGTGTAGCGCAGGCGGTCGCCTGGTCGCACTTCGGTGCCACTGGCTGGTCCGGACTGCTTCTCCAGCACCACGCGCGGTTCGGCCAGCGCGTGCTCGGTGCTGCAGTCGCTGCTGCAGGTGGGCGTGTCACCGCCGGTACCGAGTACGGCATTGCGCACGCTGCCGCTGGCCTGGGCATTGACCAGCGCGCGGTAGCCCAGCGTATAGGTGCCCGGCACCGTGCCGGCAGGCAGCGTGCAGACCAGCGGATTGCTGGCATTGCAGGTGAACGGTCCCGGCTGGTTGACCGACTGCAGGTCCAGGCCGGTGCCCAGGGTATCGGTCAGGGTCAGCGTATCGAGGGTCTGCGAGTTGGCGACCGTCACTTCCACGCTGTAGTCCACCGCATCGCCCACGGCAACCGGGGCAACGGTGCTCGACTGCTTGCGGTAGGTCACCACCGCCGACAGCACGGGCGTGGTGGTGCCACAGTTGCTGGTGCACGTGTTGATGCCGGTGCCACTGCCGAGCACCGCGTTGCTGACGCTGCCCTTGGCCTGCGCGTTCACCCGGGCGGTGTAGTCGACCGTGTAGGTGCCTGGCACCGTACCGGCAGGCAGCGTGCACACCAACGGATTGGCAGCATTGCAGCTGAAGCCCTGGCTGGCAGTCACCGCACCGAAGTCCAGGCCGGGGCCCATCGTGTCGGTCAGGGTGAACACCACCGTGGTGCGCGAGTTGCTGACCACCGCGGACAGTGTGTAGGCGATGCTGTCACCCACCTTCACCGAACCGGCCGCGGCCGAGGTCTTGCGATAGTCGATCGCACTGCCGGTCACTGGCGTGCTGGTACCGCAGTTGGCGGTACACGACGGATTGTCGCCACCGCTGCCGAGCACGGCGTTGGTGACCTGGCCGGTGGCCTGTGCGTTCACCACCGCGGTGTAGGTCAGGCTGTAGCTGCCCGGCACGGTACCGGCCGGCAAGGTGCACACCAGCGGATTGGCGGCGTTGCAGGTGTAGGCGCCCGCACTGGTGATCGCGCCGAAGTCGAGGCCGGTGCCCAGCGTATCGGTCAGGGTCACCACATCGGTGGTGCGCGAGTTGGTCACCACCGTGGTCAGGGTGTAGGTCAGGCGATCGCCCACTGAAACCGGACCGGTGCTGTTCACCGACTTGGCGTAGCTCACGCCCGGTGTCGCCACCGGGGTGGTGGTGTCACAGTTCACGCTGCACGACGGGTTGTCGGTGCCGCTGCCGAGCACGGCGTTGCGCACGCTGCCGCTGGCCTGCGCGTTGACGGTGGCGCCATAGGTGAGGCTGTAGGTGCCAGGCACGGTGCCGGCCGGCAGCGTGCACACCAGCGGATTGGCGGCGTTGCAGGTGAAGATGCCTGCGCTGCTGACACCAGCAAAATCGAGGCCGTTGCCCAGCGTGTCGGTCAACGTGACCACGGCGCTGGTGCGCGCACGCGTCACCGTCGCAGTCAGGGTGTAGTCGATGCGGTCACCGACCCGTACCGGGCCGCCGGTGGAGGCCTGCTTGGCATAGACCACCTGCGCGGCAGCCATCGGCGTGGTGGTATCGCAGCTGCCCACGCAGGAGGGGTTGTCGGTGCCGCTGGGCACCACCGCATTGCGCACCTGGCCGCTGGCCTGCGCATTGACCACGCCGGTGTACGACAACGCATAGCTGCCCGGCACGGTGCCGGCCGGCAGCGTGCAGACGAGCGGATTGCCTGGCGTGCAACTGAAGCTACCCGCGCTGGTGACGCTGCCGAAGTCCAAGCCGGTGCCCAGCGTGTCGGTCAGCGTGGTCACCGCCGTGGTGCGCGCGTCTGCCACCAGCACCGTCACGGTATAGGCAACACTGTCGCCGATGGCGACCGGACCGGCGGTGCCGCTGGCCTTCGACACCGAGATGCGCGGCGCCGCCACCGGCGTGGTGGTGGTGCAGTTGCTGCTGCAGGTGGGTGTGTCAGTACCCGTGCCGACCACGGTGTTGACCACCTGGCCACTGGCCTGCGCATTCACCGTAGCCGTGTAGCTCAGGCTGTAGGTGCCCGGCACCGTGCCCGCCGGAAGCGTGCACACCAGCGGGTTGGCCGCGTTGCAGGTAAATGCACCGGGGCTGCTGACGCTGGCGAAATCCAGACCGGTGCCCAGGGTGTCGGTGAAGGTCAGCACATCGCGGGTGTTGCCGTCGGCCACGGTGACATCCACGGTGTAGCTCACGGTCGCGCCTACCGCGACCGGGCCGGTGGTGTTCGAACGCTTGGCGTAGCCCGCCCGCGTCACCGGCACGGTCACGTCGCTGCGCGTGCAATGGTCGGCGTCTGTGCAGCTGCTGCCCGGTGCCGGCGGATTGCCATTGTTGAAGGGATCGTAGCCGCCGCCCACGCTGGCATGGTTGGTCAGCACGCCGGTCGCAGCCGCGGTGACCGTCACCGGCAGCGTGAACGCCGAGCTGGAGCCGGGGTTGCCGGCTGCGGTCAGCACCTGGCTGCTGGTACAGGTGACATCCTGGCCACTGGCCGTACAGCTCCAGTTGCCGCTCACATGGGCACCCGTCCAGTTCGGCACGATCCCGGCCGGCAGCTGGTCGCGCACGATGATCGCGCCCGCCGGCACATTCGGCGGATTGCCGGTGGGCACATCACTGGTATTGCTCACCGCCAGCGTGTACTGGGTGCCGGCCTGCCCGTAGTTCCAGATGCCACCGGTGGCGTTGTTGCCCTTGACCACCTTCAGCGACGGAGCGGTGATGGTGATGCGGTGGTCTTCCACCTCGCCGTCATCGGCCACACCGGTCGGGCTCTGTATCTGCGTGGCGTTGGTGGCGTAGCGCAGGCGCACGTAGCTGGTACCCGCGCTGACCGACGTCGGCACGGTCCAACCCAGGTTGGCCTGGCCACCACTGCACAGCGCGGTGGTGCTGCGTTCGTTGGCATCAAACTGGCCGTTGCGGTTGAAGTCGATCCAGCCTGCGACGCTGCCATTGCCCACGCAGGCCACTGCCTGGGTGATCAGCGTGCCGGCCTGCATCACCGTCAACCGGTAGCTGGTCGGCCACGCGTCTTCCTCACGGCTGCCCGCCTGCGGGAAGTTGTCATCACCCAGCGCGTCCGCGCTGTAGCTGCTCCTCTGTTCGGTATCCGGGCCCAGGCTGCCGAGGAAATCGGTCAGCGGTGGTGCCAGGCCACCCGGCGTGTAACCGGCGGTGTTGATGTTGAAGTTGCTGGCGCCCTGCGGAATGCCATCGGAACGGAACTGCAGATCGTCCACCACGTGCATCGCATCGCCGTAGCTCTGCGGGGCGTCACCAAAGTCGGCATACGGCACCAGCAGGCCGATGGCGATGGCGGTGGTACCGCCGCCGCGCATCGAGAAGCCCATGTTCACCGCCAGGTTGCCCGGCGCGTGTGCGGCATTGTCGAAACTGAGGAAGGTAACGGCAGCCGTGTTGTCGTCGTTGCCGGGACCGAAGCGGATCACCTGGTTGCCACCGCTGGTCGACTTGTTCACCAGATAGGGGGTGGCATTGGCCAGGTTCTTGCGAACCTCCACCACGTTCCAGGTGCCCTGCGCGCTGGCTTCGACGAACTCGCCGCTGTTGTTGATCGATTCGGCGTCGGCCATCACCACACCGCGCAGGCGGTACGGGGCACCACCCATGGTCGAGGTGCAGGTGATGCTGAAACTGGAGGTGCCGGCGGTGCGCGCGATGCCAGCGATCAGCTGGTTGCTCGAATCGGTACCACCGATGTTGTACAGATCATCAAGGCTGTCGCCGCGCCAGTTGCCTGGCCGATAGCTGCGCAGCACGCCGGTCTCGGCCGTGTTCAAGCGGCAATCGACGCGCAGGTTGATGCCCGCGGCAATCGGCATGTCGATGGACGACAGCGCCCCATCATTGAGCACAACGTTGTCGACGCCGTTGGCACCGCCCCCCCAGGTCAACCACAACACCGTATTGCGATACGGGCTGCTGCCACCCGTGGCGTAGGCGGCTGCCCAGGCAAACGATGGCGCCACCATCGACAGCAGCAGGATCAGGACAAGCGCGATCCAGCGGCCGGGCCGCACGCATCGGGTGTTTTTCTTGGGATGAACGCATCCACCGCCCGCGCGAATGCGCGACGTCGTCGACTGCCACATGGTGATTTCCCCGGGCGGCCCGCAGAGGCCGCTGTTCAGTAGGTCGCCTGGGACGAACTCATCAGCCACGCAACGCGCGCGAAGCACGTTCTGCCGGCTCGATGGCCACTACAACCGTCCCTGGACCTCGTAGGTCAGGTATGAATTTCAGTGACTACGATACCGCACCGCAACAAAAGTGTGATGAACGTCTCATTTAATTTTTTGCCGATTCCGGCGTTATTCGACGACCACAGTTGTAGCAATCCGGAAGTGCGGCACCGTGCACGATTCCGGCAGCGCGAACGCCCTTTCCGGCAAGACGTCACGCGAATTCGGCGCGGGTTCCGTAGGTCTTGTCGGCACGAAATGCGCCATGGGCGCCACGATCAGCCCTTCATCGCCCCATGCCGGAACGAGGCCAACAGCGTGGATGCGGCCATTGCCGGGGCCAGACGGCCGCGCGCAAGCGACCAGGTGATGCCGTAGAAGCAGGTCCAGTAGAAGTCGGCCAACCACACCGCGGTGAACTCCACGTTGAACTCACCCACTCGCTGGCCGCGCAGGAAAAACGCCTCGAAACGTTCACCGATCGGAGCCCAGCGCTCCGGCAGCAGATGCAGGTCACCCTGGCGCTGCTGCTCTTCCATCATGCGCGCGAACACCAGCGTCACCAGTTCCCAGTCGGCCAGCAGCGCTGCCGTGACCTGCTCCAGCACCTGCTGTGCATCCACGTTGCCATCGAACGAGCTTGCCGCTGCTTCCAGGCGTTCGAATCCCGCCGCGAACAAGGCCTCGTCAATCGCCTCCCGCGTTGGCGCGAACCGGTACAGGGTCGCGCGACTGATGCCTGCCCCGCGCGCCAGTTCGCTGAGCGTGCAGCGAGGATGGCTGACCAGGGTGGCAGCAAGGGCGTGGTGCAGGTCGCGGCGTGTGCGGGCAGTGGCAGGTCGCATGGAGGGGCCTGGATGCAGAGTCCGATCACGCTAGCATGAATCATCAATTAATAAACTGAATCATATTTGATTCACTCGAATCACGAATGCGCTACAACACACCTGCGTCCGGTGCACCCGGGTCGGTGCACGGCAGGGAACGCGTCACAGGCATCGAAGGAGACAACGCCATGCTGCATCCGCTACGCGACATCGCCGTGCTCTTCGACGCCAGCGATACCGGGGACCGCGTACTGAACATTGCCGCGCATCTGGCGAAGGCGCAGCAGGCGCATCTGGTCGCGGTATCGACCGCCCAGCATCCCACCGACATCGCCAACGGTTTCGCGCGTGGCGCGGGCATCGCCGCCGCACTCGACCATGAAGCCCGCGCTGACGCCGCCTGCACCGCGCAGTTGATGCAGAACCTGCGCGACACCGCCGAGCCGCTGCAGATCAGCACCGAACTGCGCATCGTCTCGGATTATCTGGGCGGCGCCGATCTGGCCCTGCAGTCGCTCTACTGCGATCTGATCGTCGCCGGCTATCCGCGTACGCCCGGCGCTCCTTCCGGCTGGCACCCACTGGGCACACTGCGCCAGACCGGCGTGCCGATGCTGCTGGTGCCGCCGCACTGGAAGGGCGAGCAGGTCGGCCGGCGTATCGTGGTGGCCTGGAATGCCAGCAAACAGGCCCGTCGTGCCGTGGCGGATGCCCTGCCTCTGCTGGCCCGGGCGCAGGCCGTGCACCTACTGATGGTCGACACGCCCAAGGCTGAAGCCGCGCCGGGCGCCGAAATGGCCCAGCATCTGGCGCGGCATGGCGTCGAGGTCGAAATCCAGGCGATCAGCTCCAGCCAGGGGGGCGTTGCCGCCACCATCCGCCAGCATGTACTCGATGCCGAAGCCGATCTGCTGGTGCTGGGGCCCTACAGCCGCAGCCGCGTGGTCGAACGCGTGCTCGGCGGCGTCACCGAGGATCTGCTGGCCGAAGTTCCGGCGCCGCTGTTCGTATCGCACTAGCGTCACCCTGCCCGGCGCGACGGTAGCCGGTCAGCGACTGGCCGGTATGCCGCCGGAAGTAGCGGCACAGGTAGGACGCATCCTCGAAGCACAGGCGTTCGGCGATGCGTCCGATCGGCAGTTCGCTGTAGCTCAGCAGGGCCTTGATCTCCAGCACCACCTGGCGGTCGATCAGCGCCTTCGGCGTTTCATCGAAGCATTCCCGGGTCAACTGCGAGAGATAGAACGGGGTAATGCACAGCGCCTCGGCGTAGGACTGCACGTCGCGCTGGCGCGTGCTGCGCTGGCCAACCAGCTCCCAGAAATTCCAGGCCAGGCGCTCGCGCCGGCCGACCTGCGGCGCGGCCTCGGAATGTTCCGGAAGCAGCGTGGCGAACTTCAGGAACAAGGTCTGCAGCAGGTTGCGCAGCATCACGTGCCGATGGCGGCCGCCGTTGTGCTGCGCGTCCATCAACTGCTGCAGCCAGCCCTGCAGCAGCGGCACCTCCAGCGGTGACGGCACACAATGGGGATGCTCGTGCAGGAACTTGAACAATGCATTGGGCAGCACGTAGGCCACCTCCGACGCCAGCGCTTTCGGCATCAGGCAGACCACCGCCAGGAAACCGCGCGAACGCTGCCGCAGCAGCGCCAGCGTATCCTCCGCCAGCACCAGCACGTCGTGCCGCTGCACCGCCACCTCGCGGAAGTTCAGTGCGAAACGCGCACGCCCGGACACGCACACCAGCACCGCCAGATACGCGTGCCCGAACGACAGTGGAACACCCAAGCCTTCAGCCAGCGTGCTGACCTCCAGGCGCATGGACTCTTCCTGTTCCAGAAGCTGGGGAATGCGGTCCACGGGCTGATCCGGCTGGATTCCGGGGCCCAGCATATCGGGCCCGGCGCCAGACTTGTGAAAAGTACCGAAATGATCAAGATACCGCCCCCACCCGCAGTAGCCGACGCTGAAGCTGGGTCAGACCCCGCTGCGCTGCATGAACAGCAGTTCCGGCGTCGAAGCGTCTTCCACCGGCTGGAAGCCGAGATCGCGGTAGAGGGCCACCGCTGCGACATTGTCTCGGTAGACGCGCAGGGTCAGGCGCTGCACTCCAGGCGACCGCAGGGCCTCGGCACCCAACAACTGCACCAGCACCCGCCCCACGCCGCGCCCACGCGCCTGCGGCGAAACAATGATGCGGCCCAGGTGGGCGGTGCCGGGCGCGGTCAACCAGTACTGGCCGAACCCCAAGCACGCGCCCTCCCCGTCCAGCAGCACCCAACTCGGTCGCTCGGCCAGTTCAAGCGTCTGTGCGAATGCTTCGGGCAGCAGAGGAAATGCAACGCCTGGGCCGGCCCAGCGTTGCGTCGCTGCAAGCGAATCGAGCCAGCCAGCGATACGTGGGTAATGCAGTGGTTGGACCGGTTGCAACTGTGCGGGCATGAGGATGCCTGTGTGGTCTGGTCCACTGATTGTGAGCGGCCCGCCCGGCGCCGTCACGCTGCGCGGCAGCCGTTGAATGTTGTCCTGCGACAATGCCCTTGCACCATCACAGTCGCAGCTTCATTCCTGCAGGTAGGTAGGGCCGTCCCAGCCATCAAGGTACTTCGGCAACTCATCGCGAACCTCAACTACGCGTTGCCGGTAGTAGAGATGCATTGTGGGCGCCATGGCAACGTCCAGCCATCCGCCGCCTGCGCGGGCGAGCATGGCGTTGGGAACGACACACATGCCCAGACGGTTCGTGCCGAACACAACCTCGCCGCACGTAGCACAGAAGTTCTTCTTCAGCTGCTTCTGGGGGTGGCTGAAGCTTCGCGCATCGAAGGAGGCCATCTGAACCGACGAAGCCTCCCAAGCCGTCGCGGAGAACATGGTGACACCGTAGAAGTCCCTGCACGATGAACAGTGGCAGTTGGCGCGTGCGACCGGCTCTCCAGCCAGCTCAATGGCGACGTTCCCGCACAGGCACGCTACTCGTATCGACATGATGACCCGGAAGAGAGGGGACTGGCGCGGATTCTACTGCCATATCTGGAACACATGCCGACTGCCCCAACAGAAAATTCAATCGGCCTCACCCACAGACGCAACGTGTCGTCCATCGCCGTCGGGGTCTTCGGGCGCTTCCTCCCGATACCCTTTCCCTTCAGGGCCACCAAGGTATCGGGCATGTCGTACCGCACGACGATGGTGTTGATGGCGCGCTCGCCGATGTTGCCCACCTTCTTCACCCGGAGGAAGGTGACGGCGGCGAACCTGGCGCGGGGTGTAAAAGAGAAGGGCCCGCCGGAGAGCGGGCCCTTCCTTGTTCATTTGCCGGTTGTTGACGACTGGATGGGCTTCGGGGTGGTCAGATCGTAGGCAAAGCATGCAGCCTGCATTTCCGTAAGCGCCTTCCGTCGATCGTGCGACGCCTCTCTGCGATCCGTGATCACTGGGAGCTTCAGACGAATCACGTCAGCGACGGCTCTACGATCAGCAATTGCTGCGGATCCCCCAAACCCAGAGTCCTCCAGCGCCTTTCCCGCCATACCCGAGGCGCCCCCCAATGCACTTAGTCCGGCTATCGCACCGGCGTGCTTGGCAGCGTTCGCCGCCGTAAGTGCAGGTGCGATGACCGTGCCCGCGACCAGCCCGATCCCGTACACCCAGAGGGACGCCTTTCGCTGATCAACGGATTTGTTCTCCATCCCGAGGATGAGCTTCTTGCATTCCGCCAGTACCGCTGGCAACGCCTCCTCAACGTCCGAGGCGTCATCCACCTCCTCTCCAGGCTCATACCATCCGTCGCGGGGATGCCTCCTCGGAGGCTTGACTCCGTTGGGATCAGGCGCCTGGGCCTGACCGTCAACGGGGGGCGGCGGAGGTGGAGGTGGAGGTGGTGCTACGTCGGCCCGGGAAGGATGGCCAACGAAAGAGACGTTGTAGGGTGCAGTGGCCCCCCCCTTGGTTGAACAACCAACGCAAAGCACAGCCGCAACCAGAACAGCGGTCATCGCCTTCATGTTGCCCCCTGTCGGCGGCGTCATGCCACCGCTGGGGCCTTTACTACCACAGGATTGCGGTTTTCACGGGACCGACAATCCGACGCTGCCTGCATTTTGCCGGGGCACAGCTTGGCGTACACCGGTTGCATGGCCTGCGGCCGCGTGAATCCAGCCTCCACCTGGGCCAGGTACCCAGTCCGGACGCACGAGGTGGGCCACCAAAGTGTTGAGAGCGATCCAGTCGAGGATGGCCGGGGCGCACGAAGTCGGCAAGTGGCGCGAGGCGCCGCTGGGCCGGTATGCGCGCTGGGCACTTCGCTGTCTCTCCGGTCCGCTTGTCGCCGTGCACAAGAACACGGTATGGCCATCACCGGAGTGCCGTTGCGACAGGTGCAGATCCCGGCCGGGCATGCCGACTACGCCACTACTGGAAGTACTACGCGCACCTCTCCCCTGAGGGCGATGACAGTGCGGTGGCGAAGCCAACCTATTGATTCGCCATTACCATCACTGTGACCAAATGGTGCCTTATGGTGCCTTTTGATGGCCCGATATGGCCTGTGGCGATATAGCGGCTTTCGCAAGCTGTTGATTCTGGTGACCCCGGCCCGATTCGAACGGGCGACCTTCCCCTTAGGAGGGGGACGCTCTATCCAGCTGAGCTACGGGGCCATGCAGCCGGGAAGTTTACAGGCAACACACCCTGCCCTCCAAGCATTCATGCTCCGTACGATTCCGCTGGCGCGTTGCACCATGGCCGGACAGGCCGCTCTGCTACCATCGGCGATTCAGTTCATCGCGTCCCCCACCTGCCCGCGATGGCACCAAACAACGTAACGAAACACAGGAGTCTGCATGTCTTCCGAGCTGCTCAAGTCCCTTGGCCTGGACGCGATCAACGCTGGCACGTACCTGGGCAACGGGGAGTGGTCGAGCGCGACCAGCGGTGAGCTGATCACCCCGGTCAACCCGACCACCGGCGAGCCGATCGCGCAGGTCCGCGCGACCACCGAGGCCGAGTACGAGACCGTCGTCGCCCGCGCCCAGGAAGCCTTCAAGGTCTGGCGCACCACGCCGGCGCCGCGTCGCGGTGAAGCCGTGCGCCTGTGCGGTGAAGCACTGCGCAAGCACAAGGATGCGCTGGGCTCGCTGGTCGCCCTGGAAATGGGCAAGAGCAAGCCGGAAGGCGATGGCGAAGTGCAGGAGATGATCGACATCGCCGATTTCGCCGTGGGCCAGAGCCGCATGCTGTACGGCTACACCATGCATTCCGAGCGCCCCGGCCACCGCATGTACGAGCAGTACCACCCGCTGGGCCTGGTCGGCATCATCTCGGCCTTCAACTTCCCGGTCGCGGTGTGGAGCTGGAATTCGTTCCTGGCCGCAATCTGTGGCGACGTGTGCATCTGGAAGCCGTCCAACAAGACCCCGCTGACCGCCATCGCCTCGCTGAAGATCTGCAACGACGCCCTGCGCGAAGCCGGCTTCCCGGACATCTTCTTCCTGATCAACGATGCGGGCACCGCGCTGTCGGAAAAGATGGTCGATGACCGTCGCGTGCCGCTGATCAGCTTCACCGGCTCGACCCAGGTCGGCCGCACCGTCAACGAAAAGGTCGCTCGCCGCCTTGGCCGCTGCCTGCTGGAGCTGGGTGGCAACAACGCCATCATCCTGGACGAAACCGCCGACCTGAAGCTGGCCGTGCCGGGCATCGTGTTCGGCGCCGTCGGCACCGCCGGCCAGCGCTGCACCACCACCCGCCGCCTGATCGTGCACCGCTCGATCTACGCCGACGTGCTGGCCACCCTGGTCAAGGCCTACAAGCAGGTGGAAGGCAAGATCGGTGATCCGACCGATGCCGCCAACCTGATGGGCCCGCTGAACAGCGACGGTGCCGTGCAGCAGTTCCTCGATGCCATCGCCCAGGCCAAGGCCGCCGGCGGCACCATCGAAACCGGGGGCACCCGCATCGACCGCGCAGGCAACTTCGTGCTGCCGGCCATCGTCTCCGGCCTGAAGAACAGCGACGCCGTGGTCCAGCACGAGACCTTCGCGCCGATCCTGTACGTGATGCCGTACGACAGCATCGACGAAGCCATCGACATGCAGAACGGCGTACCGCAGGGCCTGTCGTCCTCGATCTTCACCCAGAACCTGAAGACCGCCGAGAAGTTCCTGTCGGCCGCCGGCAGCGACTGCGGCATCGCCAACATCAACATCGGCACGTCCGGTGCGGAGATCGGCGGCGCCTTCGGTGGCGAGAAGGACACCGGCGGTGGCCGCGAGTCCGGTTCGGATGCGTGGAAGGTCTACATGCGCCGCCAGACCAACACCATCAACTATTCGGACTCGCTGCCGCTGGCCCAGGGCATCAAGTTCGATCTGTGATGGCAAACGACGCCGAGACGTCTGTGGGTCGGATCCCCGCAGGGGCTCCGACCCTCGACTTCAGCGGCCGCCGCGTACTCATCGCCGGTGGCAGCAAAGGCATCGGTCGTGAAATGGCGCTGGCATTTGCCGGCGCCGGTGCGCAGGTCTCGGTCTGCGCCCGCGGCCAGGCCGGACTGGATGCCCTGCGCACCGATGCGCAGGCACAGGGCACCCCGCTGCATACCGTCTCCGCCGATCTGGCCGACGCCGGCCAGATCCAGGCCTGGCTGCAGGCCGCTGCCGATGCACTCGGCGGCATCGATGTGCTTGTCAACAACGCCACCGGCTACGGCATGGCCGATGACGAGGATGGCTGGGCCGCCAGCCTGCAGATCGACCTGATGGCGGCGGTACGGGCTTCGCGCCTGGTACTGCCGTGGCTGCGCGCATCCAGCGATGCCTGCATCCTCAACCTGTCCTCGATCGCCGCACAGCAGCCACGCCCCGGTGGCGCGCCCTACGCCGCCGCAAAGGCCGCGCTGTCGCACTACACCACCTCGCAGGCACTGGCGCTGGCCAAGGACCGGATCCGGGTCAACGCCATCGCCCCCGGTTCGATCGAATTCGACGATGGCCTGTGGGATCGCCGCCGCACCGAAGATCCGACGCTGTACCACGGCACCCTGGCGAAGATCCCGTTCGGCCGCTTCGGACACCCGCGCGAGATTGCCGACGCCGCCCTGTTCCTGTGCTCGCCGCTGGCGCGCTGGGTCACCGGCAGCGTGCTCAACGTGGATGGTGGCCAGGTGTTGATGGGCTGATACCGGCACTTCGGTAGCTGCCAACCTTGGTTGGCATGCCTTTCGTCGACCAAGGTCGACGCCTACCGCATCCTTGCACTTGCCGGGCATGGGATTGCCTGGGCAGACGCACTATCATGTGCACACTGCCAAGGAGGACCCCGATGAGCGTGGCACCCCGACAGACAAGCGCCCTGGCCGTAGTCAGCCTGGTCATGGGCATCGCCAGCTGGACCGTCCTGCCCTTCGTGGCCAGCATCGTGGCCATCGTCACCGGCCACATGGCCCGCGCCGAGATCCGCCGTCGCCCGCAGGAACTGGAAGGCGACGGTTTGGCCGTCACTGGCCTTGTACTGGGCTGGGTGATGGTCGGCGCCGCTATCGCCGCCATCCTGGTCTTCATCCTGTTCTTCGGCGGCCTGGCCTGGCTCGCCGCGATGTCGAACTGATCGCCATGACCACTTCCGACAGCACTGAACGCTTCAGCAGCCGCGTCGCCGACTACGTCCGCTACCGGCCCGACTACCCGCCCGCCCTGCTGGAGTGGCTGCATGGCCCCATGGGCGTCAGCCACGAGGCCGTGGTCGCCGACATCGGCGCCGGCACCGGCATTTCCAGCCGCCAGTTCCTGGCCACCGGCCATCCGGTCATTGCGGTGGAACCGAACGCCGCCATGCGCGCCGCCTCCGAACAGTGGCTGGCGCCGCAGTATCCGCAGTTCAGCGCCATCGACGGCCGCGCCGAGGCCACCGGGCTGGACGAGGCCAGCGTTGACCTGGTCAGCGTCGCGCAGGCTTTCCACTGGTTCGACACCGTGGCGGTGCGCGCCGAGTGGCAGCGCATCCTGCGCCCAGGTGGCCTGGCACTGATCTACTGGAATTCACGCCTGCTCGATGCCAGCCCGTTCCTGGTCGGCTACGAACAACTGCTGCTGGACTACGGCACCGACTACACCGCCGTGGCCGAGCGCTACCAGGACGACGCCACCATGCAGGCCTGGTTCGGCGCCGGGCTGCGCGGCATGGTGCAGCTGCCGAACGTGCAGTACCTGGATCTGGATGCGCTGCAAGGGCGCCTGCTGTCCTCCTCCTATGCCCCCCAGCCCGGTCACCCGCGCCATGCGCCGATGATCGCCGCTCTGCAGGACCTGTTCGCCGCCCACGCGGTCGACGGCCAGGTTGCTTTTGAATATCGAACCCGAGCCTTCCTCGGCACGCTGGACTGAACCGACGCATGTATTCGCTTGCCCGCCCCTTCCTGTTCTCGCTCGACGCCGAGCGCGCCCACGGCCTCGGCCTGTCCGCACTGGACCTGGCCTATCGCACCGGCACCACGCCGCTGCTGGCCGCCCGCATCGCGCCGATGCCGAGCACCGTGTTCGGGCTGACGTTCCCCAATCCGGTCGGCCTCGCTGCCGGCCTGGACAAGAACGGCGAGCACATCGATGCGCTGTTCGCGCTCGGCTTCGGCTTCGTCGAGATCGGCACCATCACCCCGCGCCCGCAGGCTGGCAATCCGCAGCCGCGCCTGTTCCGCCTGCCGGAACACAACGCGATCATCAACCGCATGGGCTTCAACAACGCGGGCGTGGATGCACTGGTGCGCAATGTCGAGCGCGCGCGCAACCGTCGCGGCCTGCTCGGCATCAACATCGGCAAGAACAAGGACACCCCCAACGAACAGGCCGTGGACGATTACATCGCCTGCCTGGACAAGGTGTATCCGCTGGCCGACTACATCACGGTCAACATCTCCTCGCCCAACACCGCCGGCCTGCGTGAGCTGCAGGAAGAGACCGCACTGCGCCAGCTTGTCAGCCAGCTGCGTGACCGCCAGGAAGCCCTGGCTGCGCAGCATGGTCGCCGCGTGCCGATGCTGGTGAAGGTGGCGCCCGACCTCAGCGAGCGCGACATCGATGCCGCCGCCCGTGTGCTGGGCGAACTGCAGGTGGACGGCGTGATCGCCACCAACACCACCATCGACCACAGCAAGGTGGCCGGCGATCCGCTGGCCAATGAGGCCGGTGGCCTGTCCGGCGCGCCGGTGCTGGAGCAGTCCACCCTGGTGCTGCGCCGCCTGCGCTCGCGCCTGCCCGAATCGGTGCCGCTGATCGGCGTCGGCGGCATCCTGTCCGGTGCCGATGCCGTGGCCAAGATGGCCGCCGGCGCCGCGCTGGTGCAGTGCTACAGCGGCCTGATCTTCCGTGGCCCGGCGCTGGTCTCCGAATGTGTGGAGGCGATCCGTCGCCGCCGCGAAGCGCCCAGCCGCGGCGCGGTGGCCCCACTGTGAGCGCGCCCATGGATACCGTCGACGGCAACGCCCCGCTGCGCTGGACGCTCACCCGCAATGCACCGCTGCAGGCGCTGAACACCTTCCATGTGCAGGCCAGTGCAGCGCAGCTGCTGGAACTGCACGACCCCACGCTGCTGCCGGAAGTGCTGGCGCTGCCCGAAGTGGCCAGCGGCCCACTGCTGGTGCTGGGCAGCGGCAGCAACGTACTGATCGCTGAAGACCTGCCCGGCACCGTGCTGGTGTTCGGCAACCGCGACATCAGCTTCCTGGAACACCGCGCCGACCATGCAGTGATCCGCGCCGGCGCCGGCGTGCCCTGGCATGGCCTGGTGATGTGGTCGCTGCAGGAAGGCCTGTCCGGACTGGAGAACCTGGCGCTGATTCCCGGTACGGCCGGTGCTGCGCCGATCCAGAACATCGGTGCCTATGGCGCGCAGGTTGGCGAGTTCATCCAGGCCGTCGAAGCCTGGGACTGCCAGGAACAGGCCTGGGTGCGGCTGGACAACGAACAGTGTGGCTTCGCCTACCGCGACAGCGTGTTCAAGCAGCAGATGGACCGCTACCTGATCACCGCCATCGAGCTGAAGCTGCCATTGCTGCACGACCTGCGCATGGACTACGCCGGCATCCGCGAGGAACTGCAGGCACAGGGCGTGGAACTGCCGGGTGCGGTAGACGTGGCCAATGCGGTGATCGCGATCCGCCGCCGCAAACTGCCCGATCCGGACGTGCTGGGCAATGCCGGCAGCTTCTTCAAGAACCCGGTGCTGCCGCTGGAACAGGTTGACGTGCTGCTGCAGCACTTCCCCGAGCTGCCGGTGTTCCCGTCCGACCAGGACGGAAAACGCAAGGTCTCGGCGGCCTGGATGATCGAGTCCTGCGGCTGGAAGGGCTTCCGCGAAGGCGATGCCGGCGTGGCCCCGAGCCATGCACTGGTGCTGGTCAACCACGGTAACGCCACCGGTGCTGCGCTGCTGGCGCTGGCGCGACGCATCTCCGCCTCGGTGCTGGAGAAGTTCGGCGTGCCGATCGAACCGGAGCCCCGCCTGCTCGGCGCACAGTGGTGAACAGCCCCGCCCTCTCCCCCAGCGCCACCCCGATGCGGGCGGCGCTGTTGATGCTCGGCAGCACGATGGCATTCGGCCTGATGGCCGTGGCGATCCGCTACGCCACGCGCTACGTACCGACCCAGGAAGTGGCGTTCTTCCGCAACGCCTTCGGCCTGCTCGCGCTGTTGCCGATGCTGCTGCGCCCCGGTCACGCACCACTGAAGACCCAGCAGCTGCCGCGCTATTTCGTGCGCAGTGCGATCGGCCTGGGCTCGATGCTGTGCGCGTTCTGGGCGCTGGGCCACCTGCCATTGGCGCAGGCGGTATCGCTCTCGTACTCCACGCCGCTGTTCGTCACCATTGCTGCCGTGCTCTGGCTGGGTGAGACCGTGCGCGTGCGCCGCTGGGCCGCGGTGGTGGTCGGCTTCATCGGCGTGCTGGTGATCGTGCGCCCCGGTACCGCCGGCTTCACCGCGGGAAGCCTGGTGGCGGTGGCTGCCGCCGTGCTCAGCTCATTGGTGGCGATCCAGATCAAGCAGCTGACCCGCGTCGACAGTGCCGACACCGTGGTGCTCTACACCTACGTGTTCTGGGTGCCGCTGTCGCTGGTCCCGGCACTGTTCGTCTGGGTCTGGCCCACCGGCATGGCGTGGCTGTGGCTGCTGGCCACCGGCGTGCTTGGCACCATCGGCCAGCTGCTGTGGACGCGCGCACTGCGCCTGGGCGAAGTCTCCGCCCTGACCCCGATCAGCTTCCTGCAGCTGCCGCTGGTAACGCTGTGCGGCTGGCTGCTGTTCAACGAAACGGTGGATCGCTGGACGATCATTGGTGCCGGCATCATCCTCGCCGCCAACGCCTACATCGCCCATCGCGAGGCCGTGCTGTCGCGTCGTGCCGCCAGTGCCGCGGCCTCGGCAGCGGCCAAGCCCGCGGAATAGAAACCACCTGCATGGACACGCCATGGGTGAACAACCTACCGGGAAGTCACAACTAACAGTCGACTCTACCCGGGGCGATCCTGGCAACGGCCCGGGAACTAACCCAGCGCGCGATACGCACGCTCCGCCGCATCGAACACATTGCCCGGCGCGAACTGTTCGCCCAGATAGTGCAGCGACTGCCGCCGCAATGGAGGCGAGCGCTCCTCTCCATCGCTCCCCAGCAGCACCTGCTGGAACTCGATCAGGTCCTGGAGGATGCGCCAGTGCCGGTACCAGGCGATCCAGCGCGGATCGCCACGGTCACTGCCGTAGCCGTCTTCGAACCCCAGTGGATTCTCGCGGCCCCAGCGCCCGCCGACAGCGGCACCGATGAACATCAGGTCACGCTCGCGCGGGGCCAGCGACAGGCCATCCCAGTCGATCAGGTGCAGGCCACCGTCATTGCCCATCAGCAGATTGCCGGCATGCAGGTCGGTATGGCACAGGTGCAGGTCAGCCGGAACCTCCTGCAATGCCGCGTGCAGCTGCAGTGCCTGGGCATGCAGCGCGGTGATGCGCGCATGCTGCCGGTCCCATACGGAAACGAATGCACGGCCCAGCCCATCCTTTGCGGCGGCAAGGCCCTCGCCCGCCAGCCACTGCCCAACGGTCTCAAGTGCCGCAGTTTCCAGCCGCACGGTCGGTAGCCCACGCTGCAGTTCGGTGGGCAGCGGCGACGCGTGCAGGCGCCGCAGCACCTCGCCCAGGCGTCGCCACTGCCTATGGCTCAACGCCGCCTCGAACCCGGACTGGCCTTCTATGTAGGGGAACAGGGTGAACTGCAGTCCCCAACGCTGCACCGACGCACCACCGGTCAGCGCCGGCCATGGGGCCACGATTTCATCGATGCCCAGCGTACCGCGCAGCCAGTGCAGGCTGTCCCATACCGCCGGATCAACCTGGTACGTGCGGCATTTCAGCCACCATTGACCGTGGCGCGCGTCGACACGATACACGCTGGCATTGGCGTCGGCACCCACCGGGCGCGGCACCACAGCGGTGGCGGTAATGCCATAGGATTGTTGCAGGACTTCGCCGAGATGCTGCGCCGAAGCGAATGACATGGATGCAAGCGGAAAGTAATACCTGCCGCCACTATCGCAGATGCGTTCGCCGCGACACAGACATGTCCGTCACAACATCACCTCGGCGCGACCAAAGGACTAGCCCGCGATGCGCCGCATCATCGCTTCCAGTGGACCGCGTGCGAACTGCCACGACCACAGCCACGCCGCGCCTGTCGCCAGCATCAGGAACAACAGCGCCCACAACAGCACCGAGGCAAGCGACGCACGTCCGTCAAGCAGGCCGAGGCTTTCCAGTGTTCCCATGCCCAGCAGGATGTGGCCGACATAGAGCGTGAGGGTCATGCGCCCTGCCGCCGTGAACGGCGCCAGCCAGTCACCCGATCGCACACGCGCCAGCCACAGGCAGGCGGCAATGACACTGCACGCCGCGCCCGCACCGGTGAGTACGTAGGCCGGTCCCGGCGGCATCGGCTGCGTTCCCAGCCATGCCTGCCAGGGCGTTCCCTGCGCAAGCTGCTGCACGCCCTGGCCGGCACCAACCAACAGCACGCCCAGCACCAGCAGTGCACGCTGCACCCGCGGTTGCGACAACTGCAGCCGCGCCAGCAACATGCCCAGCAGGAAGAAGCACAACCAGGGCAGCAGCGGATGGAAGCCGTTGAACAGGAGGTTGCGGACCGCGCCCGGCCATTGCCACAGACCGGCGTATTCCAGCGTCTGCCAGTTCCATCCCTGGCTGTAGTCCCAGTGCAGCAACGCCCAGAACGAACAGGCCGCCAGGCCCACGATGCTGGCCAGCAACACCCGCGGCGAAGCACGCAACCACACCACGGCCAATGCGAAATACACCGCGTAGTAATGCAGGATATCGGCCGGGAACAGGGTCAGGTTGAGCAGGCCCAGCACCAGCAGGAACAGTGCGCGCCGCCAGGTCTGCACACTGGCCAGCCACCAACCCTGCCGCTGCGTGGCCAGTACCAGGCCAAGACCGGCCAGCGTAACGAACGTCGCCGAGGCCTTGCCCTCCAGCAGATGGAAGAACCCTGCCAGCCAACCCTCACCCTCTGCCGGCACGGCCATCGCCAGGCGGAAGTTGACCAGCACCATGCCGGCCAGCGCCAGGTAGCGCGCAAGATCAAGGCCGTGCAATCGCCGGTCGACGGCGCTCAAGCGCGTGCCCCAAGCAGCAGCGCGAGCAGACCCAGATCCAGCGAAGCCTCATCGGTGCCATCGGCTTCGCCCAGCCCCCGCCGCAGCGCGTCGCTCTCGATGGCGTCCAGCAGCACCTGCGACTGCAATGCCGGTGTCAACGCCGGGCGCCGACGTTCGCGCTGCGCAACGTGCTGCAGGGCTTCGGCCAGCGTCGCCTGCAATTGCCTGCGATTGGCCGCGAATGCCTCGGCCACGGCAGGATTGCGTGCGCTCTCGGCCAATACTTCGACGGCGAGCGTCGCCCATTCCGGCTGCCGGCATAGTGCGTGGAAGTCCTGAAGGAACACCAGCACCTGTGCGCGCTCGCCATCGGACGCAGCCAGGCGCTGCAGCAACGGTGCCAGTTCTTCGCTCTCGGCCACCGCCACGGCAAGGATGATCGCTTCCTTGCCCGGGAAGTGGTTGTAGAGATTGCCCAGGCTGACACCGGCCGCCTGCGCGATGTCACGCATGCTGGTCTGGTGGAATCCCTTTGCGAGAAAGCACTGCAGAGCGGCCTGCAGGATCTGCGCGATGCGTTGCTCGTTGCGGTCGGCTCGGTTCATGGCGCAAATAGTGAACGAACGTTCGTCCAATTAGAAGACGGCAACCCGACCACCATCGGGCTTCGTTCAGCCAGCCTTGACCTCAACCGCTGTTGAGGCCCGATGCTGCGCGGCCTGTCCCATGCTCAACCCGGAGTTCCTGCATGCCAAGGATGATCACCACCCTGCTCGACAGCCGCGTGCTGTGGCTCCTCGCCCGACTGCTGCTGGCCGTGGTGTTCCTGTCCTCGGGCCTGGCCAAGCTGCTGGCGTGGGACAACAGCGTGGCCGAAATGCAGGCGGCCGGGCTGCAACCGCCTGTGCTGTTCAACCTCGCCAGCGCCGTGGTGCTGCTGGGCGGCTCACTGTGCCTGCTGCTTGACCGCCTGCTCTGGCTGGGCAGCGGTGCGCTGGCGGTGTTCATGCTGCTGACCATCGTCATCGTGCATACCTTCTGGACCAAGCACGGTGCGGAACAGCAGCTGGCCCTGTTCTTCGCGCTGGAGCACCTGAGCGTGGTCGGCGGCCTGATCTGCGCGGCCATCGCCAGCCACGCGCGGGCTCAGAAGAACTCGTCGAGCAACCGGTAGAACGCCAGCCGGCGCTCGTCGGCCACCGCGCCGTAGCGCTGGAACAACGGCGCGACCCAACGCGTGTCGCCGAAGTTGTGGACCAGGCTGCGCGCGGCCAGCGCCAGGTCCTGGTAGCGGTCGGCAACACCCAGTCGCCCACAGTCGATGAAACCGCTGAAACGCCCCTCGACCACCATCAGGTTCGGCAGGCAGGCATCGCCATGGCTGACCACCAGGTCTTCATGATCGGGCCGGGTGCTGCACAGTTCGGCGAAGACCTGCTGCGGACTCTGGCCCAGGCGCTCGTCATCGAAGTCGTCAGCGTCGACCATGCCCGCCTCGACCCGTGCCTGCGCCGCCTGCAGGCGCGAGGCCAGTCGCTGGTCGAACGGACAGGCTGCCACCGGCAACGCATGCAGCCCGCGCAGCGCGTCGGCCAGCAGTTCCACCAGTTCCTGCGGCGCGAGTTCAGGCGACGAAGCCAGGTCGCGGCCGGGCAGCGCGCTCATCAGCAACCAGCGCCGGCCCGCTTCTTCGGCGGTGGCAATCACCGTCGGCGCCGGTTGTCCCTGTGCCTGCAGCCAGCGCAGGCGCGCGATCTCATCGCCCAGCTCACTGAAGGCGTCGATCACTTCCGACTTCACGAAGGCATCGGCCTGCCCCGGCCGTTGCACACGGGCTACATCCGCGCGCGAAACACCGATCGACTGGCGCTCGATGCGCGCATCGGCCAACGTTTCCTGCCATGCCCACGGTAGCGGCATGCCATCAGTGCAGGGATCGGGTGCTTCCATGCCGGGGTGTTCCTGTTGCCGGTGACCCCACGGATTCTCGCTCATCCTGCACGGATCGCGGCCAACAGCAGCGCGGAAAGGTACATGCCTGCGCCGAACACGCTGTGCGCCACCAGGCTGCGCAGGCGCGCCTTGCCCGGCGCCGGGGTCTTCGAAGCGGCAAGGCCGGCACCCATGCCCGGCTGCAGGATGAGGAACGGCGCGGCAACACTGAGAGTGCCGAAGGCCAGCGCAGGCCACAGAGTCGGTGCCTGCACCCAACCGTTTCCGACCACGGCCAGCAACAACGCGGCGAAGACCACCCCGATCACGTAATGCGCGGTCCAGCCCAGCGCGCGCTCGCCACTGACCGCTGCCGAGCGGCCGATGCCGTCGTGGCGGAAGCGCCCGCGCGGCAGGTGCCCCAGCCAACGCCCGACCATCGCGAAATCCAGCGAGGGAATACCGAGCAGCCGCCGCTGCACCAGTGCCCACAGGTCCATCACTGCGGTTGCTCCCACGCCGACTACCACCGCATCCATCACGAATGTCGCCACGCCAACCATATCACCAATCTTCAATTATTTGCTTGAATGATAGAGCGATGCTAGCGTACCCCGCATGAACGCTGCAACAGAGCCACCCCCCTCACCGCTGGAGGCCTTGGCCGAGATCGCCCGCACGCTCGGCCATGCCCATCGCCTGGCCCTGCTGGAGCACATCGCCCAGGGCGAGCGCGCCGTGGAACGCCTGGCCGAACTGACCGGGCTGTCGGTGGCCAATACCTCCCAGCACCTGCAGCAGCTGCGCCGCGCCGGCCTGGTACAGACCCGCCGCGATGGCAAGCGCATCCTCTACCGCAGTGGTGATGGCCCGCTGGGCAACCTGCTGGCCGCGCTGCGCGACTATGCCGACCACCAGCGCAGCGAGATGCAGGGCGTGATCCACGACAGCCTGCAGCGCCGCGATGCGTTGGAAGGACTGACCGTCGAGCAGCTGCTGGAACAACGCAGCAGCGTGGTGCTGCTGGATGTACGGCCGCGCGAGGAATTCGATCTGGGCCACCTGCCCGGCGCGCTGAACATTCCCGTTACGGAACTGCGTGCACGGATGGACGAACTGCCGCGTGCCGTCCACATTGTCGCGTACTGCCGCGGTCCCTACTGCGTGCTGTCCAACGATGCGGTGGCGATGCTGCGCGAGGCCGGACTGACCGCGCAGCGGCTCGCCGCCGGTTACCCCGAATGGAAGGCCGCCGGCCTGCAGGTGGACCTGCCCCGGCACTGAGCGAGACACCGGTCATGGATGATGTGTTTGCCCCGTTGATCGATGCGACCTGGCGCGGCGTGTTCTCCGGGCAGCGCACGCTGCAGGATGATCCACTGCTGCAGTTGGCGTGCAGCGATGATTTCGATGAGGGCGAGGATGGCATGCTGCTGCAGCCACTCGTCGGCCCTGCGCGCGCACTGCTGCGCCCTGCCCTGGCGGCTCGCCTGCAACTGCCAGTACAACCGCACTGGACGCTGGCGCAGCTGCAACAGCGTCTGCAGCAGCTCGACCAGTGCACGCATGGCGCGGATCGCGTCTTCTACTTCCCTGCCGCAGAACTTGCGGCCTTGGCCGATCGCCCTGTACCGCCACATGTCCGCCGTCTCGACCCGGCCGACGCAGCCGCGTTCGACATGTTCCAGGCCAGCGCCAGCGAAGAGGATCTGGATGCGGCCTGGGTTGAACTGGATCACTGGCAGGCGTTCGGTGCCTTCGATGGCGAGCAGCTGGTTGCCGCGGCAAGCATGTACCCGTGGAGCCTGGATCCAGCCCTGGCCGACATGGGCGTGCTGACCCTGCCCGAGGCCCGCGGTCGCGGGCACGCGCGCCAGCTGGTACACGCCATGGCCGTGTCCGCGCAGGCGGCCGGGCTGCAGCCTCAATACCGCTGCCAGCTCGACAACACCGCCTCGATCATTACCGCCGAGCGCAGCGGCCTGCGTGCGTTCGCCGACTGGGACACCGTTCTGGCAGCCGATTGAGGCTGCCGCAGTACAACAAGGAAGCAACATGAAATTGATGGTCATCGGCGCCAGCAGGGGCCTCGGTCGGGCGTTCGTGGAAGGCCTGTGCAGTGCGGGCGACACCGTCATCGGCGTTTCGCGCAACCGTCCACGCGATCTTGAATGCCCCGAGGGTGTCACCCTGCAGTGGATCGAAGCCGACCTGTCCCAGCCCCCCCTGGCTGCCAATCACATCGCAGCGCAGGCACCGGCCGATCTGGATGTGCTGATCCACAACCTGGGCATCTGGGAAGAAACCGCCTTCAGCGATGAGTACGCCTTCCTCGACGAGAGCGATGCCGCACTCACCCAACTGGTCGACGTCAACATCACCGCGACCCTGGTGCTGCTGCAGCGCCTGCTGCCGCGAGTGCTCGGCGCGCCACGCCCGCAGCTGGTGCTGACCGGCTCGACCTCGGCACTGCCACGCAGCGGCCGCCCGGAAGTGGCGTTCGGCGCATCCAAGTTCGCGCTCAATGGCATCGCCGATGCACTGCGCGAGGGCTTCCGTGATCGCCGCCTGGCGGTGACCAGCCTGCAGCTGGGCTACCTCAACACCGACGATGCACTGTCGGTGCCGATGGCAGAGGCCGCAGCGCGCGGCGAGGGCGAACTGGTGCCCGTCCATGACGTCGTTGCGATGGTGCGTGCGTTGCTGCAGTTGTCGCCGTCCGGCTTCGTGCGCGAACTGGTGCTGCCGGCCATCGCTGACCCGCGCTACTGACTACCGCTGCGCTGGTCAGGCTCGGCCTCTTCGCGCAACAGGTACCCCAGCACGATGGCGGTCAGCACGGTCGCCATCGCCAGGACAAACAGCTGGCCACGGACGGCCTCCATGTACGCCTGGGCCAGCACCGTTCTCGAAACGCCGGGCAACGCCTCCACCGCTCCACCGAGGTCGCCCATGGACAGCCTGTGCACGGCGGCACGGGCCACGGCGCCGGCCTCCAGCGTCATGTTCCCGCCAATCCGGGCCGAGAGCATGATGCCGACAAGCGCGAGGGCAATGGAATCGCCTGCCAGTCGCATCGCATTGAAGATGCCAGCGGCCATGCCGGCCTGCTCCTTGCCGACCACGCTGACCGCCAGGCCATCCATGATCCCCCAGGGAAGGCCGATGCCGATCCCGATGACCAGCATCGGCATCCAGCGCACCGACGGGAACGGGAACACCTGCGCCAGCCATGCCAGCCCAAGCGCGCCGATCAGCAGGCCCGCACAGCACAGCGTCCGCGCCGGAATCCAGCGCAGCAGGTAACCGGCAACCAGGGGAACAACCAGCAAGGGTGCAGACAGTGCTGCCATCGCCAGCCCAGCCTCGGTGGGCCGCAGTCCTTCAACACCGATGAAGCCAGCCGGCAGCACGACCAGAAGGACGACGTAGGAGAACGCAGGGGCAGCGGCCAGAATCTGCACGCCAACAAAGCGCCGGTTGCGGAACAGGCCGAGATCCAGCAAGGGTGTGCGATGGGAGCGCTCAACGACAATGAACCCGCCCAGCAACACCACCGAGAGCGCCAGCAGTACCAGCGTCTGCGGATGCAACAGGCCACGTTCCGGCAGCACGATCATGGCGTAGGTGAGTGAGCCCAGCGCCAGCATGAAGGTGATAGCCCCCAGCCAATCCAGGCGTGGCGAACCGGCGTTTCTCGATTCGGCGGATGACAGGGCGACCAGCGGTACGGTCAGGGCCGCCAGCAACGCCGGCAGGAAGAACACCCATTCCCAGCCCAGCGCATCGATCAACCCGCCTGCCAGCAGCGGACCGCCTGCGGCCCCTGCACCAAAGGTGGTGCCGATCAGGCTGAAAACCCTTGCCCGCGCCTGGCCGTCGAACACCTGCGCCAGCGACGCCATCGCGCCGGCAAACGCTGCCGACGCCGCCATCCCCTGAAGCAGTCTCAGGACATCGATCCACGCCACATCGGGCATCAAGGGAATCAGGCCGGTGACGAGCGCAAACGACGCGCCGCCCAGGATCCAGATCCGGCGCCGGCCATGCAGATCGGCCAGTCCACCGGCCACCAGCGTGGTGCAGCCGTAGGTCAACAGGTAGGCATTGATGATCCAGGACAACGCCGCAGGGGAACCGCCCAGCGCGTCCCGGATGGCAGGAATGCCCACCGCGGGGCTGGCAATGCTCAAGGGAATGGTGAGCGCGGTCAGGCAGCCTGCCAGCACCACTCCAAAGCGTGATGATCCGGCCGTCTCAGCAGAGGCAACAGACATGTCGATGAAGCTCCAGCGTGGCAAAGCGCCACTGCATTGATGCTATCGACGACGCTATTGCGGAAGAATCCACCCTCGGGTCCGTGCTTTAATGACATGAACGTCATCAATGGCAACGTCATGGACAGCTTTGCCGGTCTCAGCCTCTTCGTTCTGGTCGCCGAGGCACGCAGCTTCGCGGCCGCAGCGCGACAGCGTGGCATCACCCCTTCGGCAGCAAGCAAGACCATCGCCCGGCTGGAAGAGCGCCTGGGCGCCCGCCTGCTGAATCGCAATACCCGCAGCGTCAGCCTGACTGCCGAAGGCGAGCAGTTCCTTGAACGTTGCCGCCGCATCATGATCGAGGTCGCTGCGGCAGAACGCGAGCTGACCGATGCCCAGGCCGCGCCCAGCGGACGCCTGAAGGTCAGTCTTCCACTCACCAGCGGTCTGATGCTGCCGGTGCTTTCGGCGTTTGCGCACCGCTTCCCCGCCATCGAACTCGACCTGCACTTCAGCGACCGCCTGGTCGATGTCATCGAGGAGGGCTTCGACGCCGTCGTCCGCACAGGCAGCCCCGCCGACTCCCGGCTGCACGGTCGCAACCTGGGCAGTACCCGCCTGCTGTGCGTGGGTGCCCCTGCATACTTCGCCCAGCGCGGCACGCCGCAGTACCCGGATGAGCTGAGTGCTCACGCCTGCCTCCTCCATCGCTTTCCCGGCACCGGCCTGCTCGAACGTTGGCCACTGCCCGCGCATGAGGGAAGCTCTGAGACGCGGCTGACTGCCGCGATGACCGCCAATCATCTTGAGACGATCCTGCACATGGCCATCGATGGCCATGGCATTGCGTGCCTGCCCGACTTCGCCACGCGTGATGCGCTGGACCGCGGTGTGCTCGTCAGTGTCCTGGATCCATGGAGCACCGAGCGAAGCACCTTCTGGGCCCTCTGGCCAAGCCATCGCCACCAGCAGCCGCGTGTACGCGCGTTCGTGGATTTCATGGCCGAACACCTCCTGCCCGAACGCAGCCAGCGCAATTGAACCTGCGCCCTGCTGCGACTACGCTGATCGTCACTGGCCGTCGGTCACAGGCGGGAACCTGCTATGGATGCGCTTTCACGGGTTGCGGCCCAGGTCCTGGACAGCGCCCTGCCCAGCCTGCCGCTGTACCTGCTGCAGGCCACGGCGGTGATCGGCATGATCGGCGTGCTGCTGATCGCCACCCGTCGCGCCGGCCATGCCATTGAAGGCCGCCGCCTGTACGTGGGCGTGGCGCTGGGCCTGATCTACCTGTTCAACGCCTGGTTCGTGGCCCGCTACACCCAGGGCGTGGTCAAGCTCCACCTGGGTTTCGACATCCTGCTGGTCAGCGGCCTGCTTGGCGGCTGGCGCGGTGGCCTGGCCTGCCTGGGCGCAAGCCTGCTGGCACGCTACCAGTTCGTCGGCACCCAGTACTTCCTGCCGGCCGGCCTCGAGGCCATGTTGCAGATGCTGGCTGGCGTCTGGCTGCGCAGGCGCCTGCACCCGCGCATGCTCAACGAACTCTCGCTGCGCATGATCCTGCAGGCCTGGGGCGTGCGTATTGTCGTCACTGCGTTGGGCCTGGCACTGGGCGTAGCAATCATCGGCGCCAATCAGCTGCCTGTGGAGGAGTTGGCAATCCAGCGCCTGCTGGCACTGCCACTATCGCTGCTGATGCTGGGCGCGGTGTTCGCACTGGTCTACAACGATGCGCAGATCGATGCACAGCGCCAGCGCGAACAGGCCTGGCTGCGCATCGATCCGATCAGTGGCCTGCCCAACATGCGCGCGCTCGGCGAACGCCTGCAGCATTACTGGCGCGACAACGACGGCATCGGCAAGGCCTGCCTGATCGTGGCAGAGATGGGCAACCTGCGCGATCTGCGCCTGCGCTATGGTCCGCTTCAGGACAACGGCCTGTGGCAACGCGACAGTACCGAAGAGGTGCATCGGCTGCTGCCCTCGCTGCCGGCCGGGCGGCTGGAGATCTACCAGTTCGGCGATGCCGCGCTGGCGATCCTGGTGCGCGACCTGACCTTGTCCGAACTGCGCACGCAACCGCAGATCACCGAGCTGGCCAGCAACCTGGCCGATCGTGTCGGCCGCGATTGGCCAGGCTTCCGGCCGCTGTTCCGCTGTGCGGTGGTCGAACTGAAGCCACCGGCCGCCGCAGACGATGGCCACCTGCCTTTCCGGGCAATCACCGTGGCACTGAGTGCGATCGAATCCGGCGTCGTGTTCTTCGACGACCCGATCCAGCGTGACAGCGAGATCGACGCCCTGATCGAAGTCGCCCTCGAACGCTGGCTGCAGCAGGGCGACGCACCGCTCTGCTACCAGCCCAAGCATCGCCTGCAGGACCGCCAGCTGGTCGGCGCCGAAGCACTGCTGCGCATGCGCGACGGCGAGGGCCGGCTGATCGCGCCGATGCGGGTCATCTCGCTGCTGCGCCGGCAGGGGCGGCTGGCTGAACTGGAATGGGCCACGCTGCAGTCGGCCGTCCACTTCCTGCAGCAGTGCCGACGCGATGGCACGCAGCTGAAGATCGCCGTGAACGTTTCGGCCGAGTCACTGCGCCTGCCCGACTTCGGCCTGCGACTGCAGGAACTGCTGGCACTGCACGATGTACCTGGCGCGATGCTGCGCCTGGAGATCGTCGAATGGACCGAGATCGTCGAGCGCGACGTGGTCGATGCCAACATCGCACAGCTGCTGGCGGCGGAGGTCACCCTGTCACTGGATGATTTCGGTGCCGGCTATTCAACCCTGATCCTGCTTTCGCAGCTGGCCATCGCCGAGGTCAAGATCGAACAGGCGCTGATCGCCACGCTGTCCGACGCCAAGTCGCAGTCGATCGTACGCTTCATCGTCGAAGTCGCGCACCGCTGCGGTGCGGTTGTCGTGGCCGAGGGCACCGAGACCCTGGCGCAGGAACAACAACTGCGTGCACTGGGCGTGGATGTCGGCCAGGGCTATCTGTACTCGGCAGCGCTGCCGGCCGACGAGTTCCGCCGCTTCGCCGCCAGCTAGACCGCGTAGAAACCCAGGAACATCGCCACCGCCGATTCGGCCACACGTGCACGCTCCTGTGCGTTCAACGGTGCCTGCCCCATCGTCACCTGTGGCCAGAACGCAAAGCTCTTCACCAGCCCGTGCAGCTGGTGGCCGGCGAACTCCGGATCGACCTCGCGCAACCGGCCATCGGCGATTGCCGCGCGGATCCACGCACTCTCGCCACTTTCCTTCTCGCCCATGCGGCAGACGATGGCCTGCGCCCGCTCCGGTGAGTGGATGATCTCGGCCATCGCCACCCGCGCCAGATCGATGAAATTGGCATCGCTGAGCAGTTCCAGCTTCTGGCCCAGCAGCTGCAGCAGCTGCGCCTGCAGCGGCTGGTCGGCGCGGTACGGCAATGCGTCGCTGGCCACGCTGCGTTCCCACAGCTCCTCCAGGATCATCGAGAACAACGCTTCCTTGCTCGGGAAGTGGTTGTAGACGGTGCGCTTGGAGACCCCGGCCGCCTCTGCGATGCGGTCCATGCTGGTCGCCTCGTAGCCGGATGCACGGAACTCCTCCACCGCCGCGCGCACGATGGCGTCGCGTTTACGGTCGGTCAGGCGTTGTGGGGCACGGGGCATGGCGGGAACCGGATAACTGAACGGACGCCACCATTTTACACCCGGGAGTGTACTTTTGAAAAACACGAAACTACACTGTGCAGTGTACTCAGCGGACGTCACCCATGAAGCGCCTGCTCCTTGTCCTTTTGCTTGGAATCCTCGCCGTGACCGCCTACACCTTCTGCAAGTCCTGGTCCCTCCCCGACTTCCCCGATTCGCCGCAGTATCGCGACGGCAAGTTCCGCAATGCCCTGCCCCGTCCGGCAATGGGCCTGCGCGACGGTGCGGAGATCTGGTGGACGTTCCTCTTCAACAAGCCCAAGGGCACCGTGCCCGCCCACCCGATTCCGGTGCAGCCGCTGGACCGCGCCACCCTCGACGCCGCGCCGGACCGCAGCCTGTTCCGGCTGGGGCACTCCACGATCCTGCTGAAACTGCGTGGCCAGTACTGGCTGACCGACCCGGTGTTCTTCGAGCGCGCATCGCCGGTGCAGTGGATGGGGCCGGCACGCTTCCATGCGCCACCGATCAGCATCGACGCGCTGCCGCCGATCGCCGGCGTGATCCTCTCCCACAACCACTATGACCACCTGGACCATGCCGCAGTGATGCAGCTGGCCGGCAAGACCGCGCGCTTCATTGCCCCGCTCGGCGTGGGTGACCAGCTGATTGCCTGGGGTGTGGACGCCAGCAAGGTGGAACAGCTGGACTGGTGGCAATCGACCGAAGCCAGCGGCCTGCGCCTGACCGCCACCCCGGGCCAGCACTTCTCCGGCCGCGGGCTGGGCGACAGTGATCGCAGCCTGTGGGCGTCATGGGTGATCCAGGACGGCGACTTCCGCATCTTCTTCAGCGGCGACACCGGCTACTTCGACGGCTTCAAGGCCATCGGCGAAAAGTACGGCCCGTTCGACCTGACGATGATCGAGACCGGTGCCTACGACCCGCGTTGGGCGTTCGTGCACATGCAGCCGGAACAAACCCTGCAGGCGCACCTGGACCTGCGCGGCAAGTGGCTGCTGCCGATCCACAATGGCACCTTCGACCTGGCCCTGCACGAGTGGCAGCAGCCGTTCGAACGGATCACCGCGCTGGCCGCAGCGAAGAATGTTCCGGTGGCCACGCCGATGATGGGCGAAGCGCTGGACATGCAGGCGCCGCAGGCGGGTAGCCGCTGGTGGGAGACGGTGGAGCTGTAACAGGGGGGGCGCTTGACCTGCCGGAAACCATGTAGAGCCGAGCCATGCTCGGCTGCTTCTCAAAAGTGTTCCGTGGAAGTCAAACAAGCCCAGCTCTGGAGGCACCGCAAGTAGAGATACTGGCAGCATTGCTGACATCGAAATGCACGGTTATCAACCCGGCTTCCGGAAGCGCATTTTGGACCTGCACGCATGTATCACGCGCGACTTCGTTTGCGACCGTTCCCTCTCTCTGGAATCGCAACGCCAAGATACCCGGCAAACCACTACCCGGCAGCGCATCGTCACATCCCGACTCTGCGAGACCTCGCTCAAATGCACTGAGACCTTCCCCGATATCGGACACTCGGTACATCAGCGTGAAACTGAATTCCATCATCAATCCATTCCAGATCCGAGGTCGCTACAAATAGCGTATGGCCTGGCCGACGGCCGTCCAGAGCCACATCCGTCAACCCCATTGATGGTGATCGTGACTCAAACCGGCGATCGAGGCGACCGGCCATCATCCACAACCTATTGCAGTGCGTCATGTAACCGATTACATCCCTTGCTAGCGTAGCGCTCGCCCGATTCCGGTCGAACCTGCGAGGCTGTCCGTAATGACGTTGCGCGCCGAACGTTCCAAGGTCTTCCGCTCAACTATCCCATGGCGATCTGCCACTGCCCTGCTGTTGGCCGCCCTCGCCTCCAGCGCACAGGCACAGACCCTCCCCCCGCGCAGCCAATGGCAGGCCAGCAGTTCCTCGCAGCAGGTGCCGGCGATGGCGATCAGCCACCTGATCGACGGCGACCCGAAGACCGTCACCGGCGGCGCCTTCAGCCCCGGCCACTGGTTCCAGATCGATCTGGGCGCACCAGCGCTGCTGGCCGGTGCGCGCCTCACCTGGGATGTCTCCAACCCGGAAGGCTATTCGCTGCAGACCTCATTGGACGGCTCGCAGTGGCAGACCGCGTACACGATGGCCGACTCACTGGGCGATGTGGAAACGCTGTACTTTGCACCACGGCAGGCGCGCTACCTGCGGCTGGCCAGCCCACAGCGCACCTCCGATTGGGGCGTGTCGATCTTCGAGATGGAGCCACTGGACGACTCGCTCAGTGCACGCATCGGCGGTGTGGATGCAGCGCAGGCAGCAGCGCTCTGGCAAGGCGGTGGCGCCGTTGCGGTTCCGCCCGGAAAAGCAGGCGCTCACGCGTTCGAGATCACCCTGCCCCGCGCGCAGTCCACGGCTGGCCTTGTAGTGGAATGGGCGGAAGGCGCGCGCGGCGCTGCTCGATTGCAGGCGCAGGACGCGCAAGGCCGCTGGCAGGACCTCGCACATGATGCGCAGGCGGCCAGCCGCAGGCAGAGTTGGCTGGCGGCTGACACGGCGCAGCCGCTGCGTGCATTCCGGCTGAGCGTGGACGGCGCCGCACCCCAGGTCGCGCGACTGCGCCTGCTCGGCCCCAAAGCGGTGATGACGCCGATGAAGCGCTATCAGATCGCCGCCAGCGGCGCGCAGCGCGCGTTGTTCCCGGCCTCGCTGCAGATGCAGCAGACCTATTGGACCGCCGTCGGCGTGCACGCGGGGCGACAGAAATCGATCTTCGACGAATACGGCAACCTGGAAGCCTTCAAGGGCGCGCCACTGGTGCAGCCACTCTGGCGTAGCGCTGACGGGCGTGCCGCAGGTGCCACCGGGCAGAACGTGCAGCATGCATTGCGTGATGGCTGGAAGCCGATGCCCTCAGCCACCTGGTCACCGCAGCCCGGCCTGGAGCTGCGCAGCGAAGTGTTCGCCATCGAACGCGACGGGCAACCGGTCACCTTCCTCCGCCATCGCCTGCACAACACCGGAAAGACCCGCATCGACGGCACGCTCAGCCTGGTCGTGCGCCCGATGCAGATGAATCCACCGTGGCAGAACGGCGGGCTGTCACCGATCCGCGATGTGACCATCGATGGACAGGCCGTGCGCATCAACGGGCGCACGCTGCTGCACTCGCTCACGCCGGTGGCTATGTCCGGCGCGGCGCCGTTTGGCAGGGATGGCGCAACGGAAATCACCGCGAACCTCGCTGCCGGCCAGCTGCCCTCCACGCAACAGGCGCACGACGACGACGGTCTTGCCTCGGCTGCGTTGAACTACCGCGTGTCACTGGCACCAGGCGCCAGCGATGCCATCGTGGTCGCGTTCCCGCTGGGCACTGCCGCCGCCGATACCAAGGGCGCACTGCCCGAAGCGCCTGCGCTCGATCTGGCCGCGCTGCCCCGCGATGCCAATGCAGCATTCGATTCCCTGGCCACGCAGGCCTCTGCGGACTGGCAAGCACGGCTGGGCCAGGTCGGCCTGCGCCTGCCCGATCCCTCACTGGTGGACATGCTGCGTGCGCAGGCCGCCTACATGCTGATCAACCAGACCGGCCCGGCCATGCAGCCCGGCCCGCGCAACTACAACCGTTCCTTCATCCGCGACGGCATGGCCACCTCGGCGGTGCTGCTGCGCATGGGCGAAGCCCGCGTCGCCCGCGACTACCTGGCCTGGTACAGCGAACACGGCGTGCATGCCAACGGTCTGGTTTCGCCGATCCTCAACGACGATGGCAGCGTCAACACCGGCTTTGGATCGGACATCGAGTACGACAGCCAAGGGCAGTACGTCGCGTTGGTGGCCGATGTCGCGCGCCTGGATGGCGGGCCCGAGTCGGTGCGTGACTACCTGCCGAAAGTGAAAGCCGCGCTGCGCTTCCTGCAGGAACTGCGCGAGCGCACGCTGGTGCCCGGCTACAAGGCCGACCAGCCGGCACCGGAACGCTTCGCGGGCATTCTTGCGCCGTCGATCAGCCACGAGGGCTACCCCTCGCCCACCCACAGCTACTGGGATGACTACTGGGGACTGAAGGGCTGGCACGACGGCGCGTGGCTGGCCGAATCGCTGGGCGACCACGAGACCGCAATGTGGGCGCGCGGGCAGTACAAGCTGCTCTACGACGCGCTGCATGCCTCGATCCGGGCGACGATGGCGTGGAAGGGCATCGACTTCATACCCTCCTCGGCCGACCTGGGCGATGGCGACCCAACCGGGGTATCGATCGCCTTGGACCCCACCGGAGCGCAGAGCGTACTGCCCGCAGAAGCCCTGCGTACCACCTTCGACCGCTACCTGGACGATGTGCGCAGGCGCGGCCAGCCCGGTGCGCTGTACGCCTATACGCCGTACGAGATCCGCAACGTGCTGAGTTACGTGCACCTTGGCCAGCCACAGGTGGCCGACGAGCTGCTGCAGGGACTGCTGCATGATCGACGCCCGCTTGAGTGGCAGGTGCTGGCCGAAGTGGTGCATTCGCGGCTGCGTTTCCCGCGCTATCTCGGCGACATGCCGCACACCTGGATCGGCGCCGAGTACGGCCGCACGCTGTTCGGCATGCTGATGCGCGAGGACGATGATGCGTTGTCGCTGCTGCCAGGTACGCCACCGTCGTGGGTGGCGGGGGATGGATTGGCGGTGGAACGCCTGCCGACAGCATATGGCACGCTGCAGATGCAGGCACGGCAGCGCGACGGCACACTGACAGTCACGCTCGGCGCGGGGCTGCGCAACGAGACGGCGGTGAAGGTCTGGTGGCCGACGCGCACGACGCCGAAAACGGTGCGTGTGGATGGACGTATCGTTTCCAACTTCGATGCCGAGGGTGTGCGCTTGGCAAGGCCGTTCAAGACGCTGGAGGCGCGTTGGTAGAACAGCCGAGCATGGCTCGGCTCTACAAAAGCAGCGGTAGCGCCGGGCCACGCCCGGCGTCATTGCAGCGTCGGCAACCCCGGCGGATTGGTCTGCGACTGCGGCACGGCTTCCTCGGCCACATTCCACCGCTTCAGCGCCTGCGCATAGGTGCCGCTGCCAATCTGCGTGTTCAGCGCCTGCGTCACCGCATCGGCCAGGCCGCTGCCCTTGCGCGTGGTCACCGAGATCGCCGCGGCGTTCGGCCAGCCACCCGGGAACAGGCCCACACGCCGCACCTTGCCGTCGCGTGCCGAGTACGCGCCGGTGGCATTGGGCTCGAACGAGACATCGGCGCGGCCAGTGATCACCGCCAACCGGCCGACCACGGCGTCATCGAAGTACTGGTACTCCACCGGCTTCAAGCCGGCCGCAATGTTCTGCTGGTCCCACTGGCGCAGGATCTGGTCCTGGTTGGTGCTGGCACCCACCACCACCTTCAGCCCCGCCACATCCGCCGGCTTCTCGATCTTCTGGATCGGCCCATCAGTGCGCGTGTAGATGCCCAGCAGGTCGTAACGGTAGCTGGAGAAATCGAACTTCTTCTTGCGCTCTTCGGTGACCGTCACATTCGACAGCACCGCATCGTACTTGCCCGACTCCAGCCCCAGCGGCCAGTCGGCCCAGGCCACCGGCACGATCACCAGCTTCAGGCCCAGCCCATCGGCGATCAGCCGTGCGATGTCGGGCTCGATGCCGACCACGTCCTTGCTGTCGGCGCCGTAGTCGGCCAGTGGCAGCTGGCCCGGGTGGGTCGCCACGGTGAACGCACCCGGCGTGACAAAGCGGTAGCCGGCGGGAATCAAGGCCTGCGCCTTGGGATCTAGCGTGCCCTTCAGCACGGTGCTGTTCGCTCCGGCCAGGCTGGTCGCAGCCACCGCCGCAGCCTCCGGGGCCTGGCGCACGCGCGAATAGACGATGCCGGCGATGCCGATGACCAGCACGCCTGCAATCAACAGGGTGCTGCGCGAGGGGCGACGGGGGGATGCAGGGCTCATGGCATTCCTTGAGGGTTACAGAGTCTTGGCCAGGAAGTCGGCGGTACGTTGCTGGCGCGGTCGCTCGAACACGGCGTCGGGCGTGCCCTGCTCGATCACCCGGCCCTGGTCCATCATCACCACGTGGTCGGCCACGCGGCGGGCAAATCCCAGCTCATGGGTGACGATCACCAGCGTGGTGCCGGAGCGGGCCAGCTCTTCGATCACACTGAGCACTTCCGCCACCAGCTCCGGGTCCAGCGCCGAGGTGGGTTCGTCGAACAACAGCACCTTCGGTTGCAGCGCCAGCGCGCGGGCAATCGCGATGCGCTGTTGCTGGCCGCCTGACAACTGGCGTGGGAACGCATCGGCCTTGTCGGCCAGGCCGACCCGCTCCAGCAGCGTGCGCGCCTGCTCTTCGGCCTGCGCGCGTGGTACGCCGCGCACGGCGATCGGCGCCTCGATGATGTTCTCCAGCGCGGTCAGGTGCGGGAACAGGTTGAAGCCCTGGAACACCATGCCCACTTCCGCACGACGGCGGCGGATCTCGCGCTCAGGCAGTTCGTACAGCGTGTCACCGTCGCGGCGGTAGCCGATCAGCTGGCCGCCAACGGTCACGTATCCGCTGTCGGCGCGTTCCAGGTGATTGATCAGCCGCAGCAGCGTGGATTTCCCCGCACCAGATGGCCCGATCAACACCGTCACGCTTCCAGCGCGCAGATCCAGGTTCACGTCTTCCAGCACCGGCTGATCGCCGAACACTTTGCCCACACCGTGCAGCGACACCGCCGCACCCTCGCCCGCTTCCACCTGGGTGGCGATGCGCGGGCGGTTGATCACGCGCGGCGCACCATCGCTCTGCACGCGCGGGGACGATGACACGCGCGACACCGAGCGCTCACGCAGCAGCTGGCCGCGCGCAAAGCGCTGCTCCACGCGCCGCTGCAGCAGCGACAGCACGGTCAGGATCACCAGGTACCAGACTGTGGCCACCATCAGCAGCGGCACCACCTCCAGATTGCGGCGGTAGATCACCTGCACGGTGTAGAACAGCTCCGGCAACGCCAGCACGTAGACCACCGACGTGCTCTTGGCCAGGCCGATCACATCGTTGAACGCGGCCGGCAGGATCGAGCGCATTGCCTGCGGCAGGATGATGCGGCGCACCTGGCGGCCACGCGGCAGGCCAAGCGCAGCGGCCGCCTCATACTGTCCGTGGTCGACCGAGAGAATGCCGCCACGAATCACCTCGGCCGAGAACGCCGCCTGGTTCAGGGTCAGGCCCAGTACTGCTGCGGTGAACACGCCGATCAATTGCGTGGTCGGGTACGAGAACAGACTGATGCCAGTGAACGGCACGCCCAGCTCGATGGTGCTGTACAGGTAGCCCAGGTTGTTCAGCAGCAACAACAGCACCAGCAGCGGGATCGAGCGGAACAGCCACACGTAGCCCCACGACACCGCAGACAGCAGCGGCGAGCCGGACACGCGGGCCAGCGCCAGCAAGGTGCCCAGCGCGAAACCGAGGCCGGTACCGAGTGCGGTCAGCAGCAGCGTGCGGCCGAGGCCTTCAAGCACTGGGCGTGCGAAGAACCATTCGGCAAAGGTGCCCCAGCCCCAACGCGGATTGCCAAGTACTGATTGAAGGCCGATCAGGATCAGCGCCAGCGCCAGCACCGTGCCAACCACCTGCAGCGGATGCCGGGCCGGTACGACCTTCAACTCGGGCGCTGGCGCTGGGCGCGCAGTGATCCCCTCAAGCGCAGACGACGGCGTACTCATGCGTGGGCTCCGTGCAGCACTGTCTGGGACGGCGAAAGCACTGGCGCCGGTTGCCCAAGAAGCTTCTCGAACGGCAGGTGCGCGATGGTTTCCGGATCCGCGTCCAGATCGAACAGCGCGGTGTAGCCATGGCTGAGGTACAGGCCGACCGCCTCCGGCTGGCGGAAGCCGGTGGTCAGGAACACGCGCCGATAGCCCTGGCGTGCCGCCTGGTCTTCCAGCTCCTGCAGCACGCGCCGCGCGATGCCCTGGCGGCGCAGCCCGGGCAGCGTCCAGATGCGCTTGAACTCGGCGGTATCCGGATCACGATGCGGCATGAAGGCGCCACCCGAGATGGCAGCGCCATCACGCAGCAGCAGCACGAACGCCCCTACCGGTGCGGCGAAGGCCTGCGCCGGGTAGCGCTGCAGTTCCTCGCGGGCGCTGCCGCCGATGCGGCGGCGCACGTCGGCGTAGCGGCTGTCGTACTCCTGCTCCAGGCCATCGAACAGTGGCCGTGCCAGCGGATCATCCACCGAGGTATAGAGGAAGCGTTCGTTGCTGCTCATGTCGCGTCCTTCGCCAGATAGTCTTCGGCCAGCCGTGCCCACAGGCTGGCGGCGGGTGCGATGGCCGCGTCGTTGAACACATAGCGCGGGCTGTGCAGCGGGGCGCTGTCACCGTTGCCCACGAACACGAAGCTGCCGGGCCGCGCCTGCAGCAGGAAGGCGAAATCCTCGCTGGCCGTGCGCGGCGCGAATCCGGGCACTAGGTGTTCGCTGCCGAAGCCCTGCAGCGCCACCTCGCGGATGTAGGCGGTCTGCTGCGGGTGGTTGATCACGCTGGGGAAACCGCGCGGGAACTCGATCTCGGCGCGCGCGCCAAATGCCGCGGCGGTCTGCTCGGCGACCTCGGTGACCCGGCGCCGCAGGACGTCACGGACCTCCGGCAGGTAGGCGCGCACGGTCAGCTTCAGCTCGACCACGTCCGGGATTACATTGGCCGCCTGCCCGCCGTGGATCGAACCGACCGTGACCACGCCCATCTGCCGCGGATCGACGTTGCGCGACACTACGCTCTGCAGCGCGGTGACGATGTGCGCAGCCGCCAGGATCGGGTCGACGCTGCCCTGCGGCTCGGCACCGTGGCCGCCCTTGCCGATCACCTTCAGCCGCGCCCAGTCCACCGACGCCATCGCCGGGCCATCGACAAAGCCGAAGTGGCCCACCGGCACGCCCGGCCAGTTGTGCAGGCCATAGATCGCATCCACCGGGAAGCGCTCGAACAGGCCGTCGGCAATCATCTTCGACGCGCCCGAACCCGTTTCCTCGGCCGGCTGGAACACCAGTTGCAGGGTGCCGTCGATATCGCCGTGATGGGCCAGGTAATGCGCGGCGGACAGCAGGATGGCGGTATGCCCATCGTGGCCACAGGCATGCATCAGCCCCTCGGTCTGGCTGGCGTAGGCCAGCCCGGACGCCTCGTGGATCGGCAGTGCATCGATGTCGGCGCGCAGGCCGAGACGACGGCTGCCCTGCCCGCGCTGCAGCGTACCGACCACGCCGGTGCCACCGAGGCCGGTAGTCACCTCATAGCCCCACTGCTGCAGCAGTTCGGCCACTCGGGCGCTGGTGCGGTGCTCCTCGAAGGCCAGCTCCGGGTGCTGGTGCAGGTCATGGCGGATCGCGATGGCGGCCTCGGCGCGTGCCGCGATCTCCGGCAATACGCCCGTCGCTTGGGAATTCCGCCGGGCATGGCCCGGCGCTACTGCGGATTCTCCGCTCATCGCCTTACCCCACCTTCCGCGCCGGTTCGGCGTCGGTCGCATGGCGGCTGGCCTTGTACGGCAGGCCCAGATGCTCGCGCAGGGTCTGTCCCTCCAGCTCGCGCTGGTGGTAGCCGCGCGCCTGCAGGATCGGAAGCACCTGGGTCACGAAATCGTCCAGGCCTTCGCGCTGTGCGGCGAATCCAAGGATGAAGCCGTCGCTGGCACCGGCATCGAACCAGCGGATCAGCTCATCGGCCACATGCTCCGGCGTACCGATGAAGTTCGGTCGCGGGCTCACTGCTTCCAATGCCACCTGGCGCAGGCTCAAGCCCTTCTCACGCGCATCCTGCTTGATGCGGTCGGTGGTGGAGCGGAACGAGTTGCTGCCGATGTCGCCCAGCTCCGGGAAGGGCGCGTCCGGGTCGTACTGGCTGAAATCGTGGTGATCGAAGAAGCGGCCGAGATAGGCCAGCGCATCCTCAAGCGTGGCCAGTGCGGCGATTGCCTGGTACTTGGCCTCGGCCTCCTCGGCGGTGCGGCCGATGATGGGGCCGATGCCCGGGAAGATCTTCACGTCATTGCCGCTGCGGCCGTGTGCAATCGCCGAGTTCTTCACCTTCTGGGTGAACGCGCGGGTTTCTTCCAGCGATGGCGAATGGGTGAACACCGCATCGGCGTACTTGCCGGCCAACGCAATGCCATCATCGGACGAACCGGCCTGGAAGATCACCGGCTGGCCCTGTGGCGAGCGCTGGATGTTGAGCGGACCTTCCACCTGGAAAAAGCGGCCCTTGTGGTCGAGCCGGCGGAACTTTTCCGGCGCGAAGAACGTGCCGCTGTCGCGCTCGCGCACGAAGGCATCGTCATCCCAGGAATCCCACAGCCCCTGCACCACGTCCAGATACTCGTCGGCGATCTGGTAGCGCAGCGCATGCTCCGGATGCGGCCGGCCATAGTTGCGGCCCGAACCTTCCAACGGCGAGGTCACCACGTTCCAGCCGGCGCGGCCGCCGCTGAGCAGGTCCAGCGAGGCGAACTGGCGGGCAACGGTGAACGGGTCGCTGTAGGAGGTCGACAGCGTGCCGGCCAGGCCGATCTTCTTCGTTGCCGTGGCCAGCGCCGACAGCAGCGAGATCGGCTCGAAGCGGTTGAGGAAGTGCGGGATCGACTTCTCATTGATGTACAGGCCGTCGGCCACGAAGCCGAAGGCGATGCCGTTATCCTCGGCGGTGCGCGCGATGTCGATGTAGAACTGCAGGTTGACGCTGGCATCGGCCGGGTTGGAGGGATGCTTCCAGGCATGCATGTGGCTGCCAGGGCCCTGCAGCATGATGCCGAATGGAATGTGGCGCGGGGTCGTGCTCATGGGAATCGCTCCTGCAGGTCAGGCCACCGCCGCGCGCGGCGCGGGCGACAGCAGTTCAAGGGATGTCAGGCGCGCGTCGAGGTCGGCCACGGGCGCATCGAGAATGAACTCGCCCACGCCGAAACGCCGGTGCAGCGCATCCAGTTCGTCTCGCACGTGCTGCGCATCACCGGACAACACGCTCGGGCGCGTTTCCTCGATGCGGAAGTCGGCCACGCCCACCTGGCGCGCGTACTCGGCAGCCGCCTCTGAGCTGGGCAGGTTCACCGTCTGCCCGGGACCAAGGTGCAGCTTGTAGACGCGCAGCGCACCGATATGACGCGCTGCGGCTTCGGCAGTCGGCGCGGCAAAGGCCACCGTGGCCAGCAGCGGCGGCTGCGAGGAGACGCTGCGGTAGGCGTCGAACGCGGCCTCGATGTGCTTCGGGTCGCCATCGAAGTGCGCGGCGTAGACGAAGCGCCAGCCGAGTTCGGCCGCCTGCTTTGCGCTCTGCGGGCTGGCGCCGAGCAGGAAGCGCTCCGGCGCCTGCTGCGGAACCGGCCGCGCCAATGCCTCGGCTTCGGCACCGGACAGATAGCCCTCCAGGTCGCGCAGTTGCTGGTCGAAGTCGGCGAACGCCGGGCGCCCAGCCGCCAGCGCCGCGGTCGATGCCGGCAGGCCGCCGGGTGCCTTGCCCACGCCCAGGTCCACGCGCCCTGGCGCCAACGCCGCCAGCAGGTTGAAGTTCTCCGCGACCTTGTACGGCGCGTAGTGGCGCAGCATCACCCCGCCGCTGCCGATGCGGATGCGCCGGGTCTGCGCCAGCACCCAGGCCGCCAGCACTTCCGGCGCCGGGCTGGCCAAGGTCGGGGCTGCGTGGTGTTCGGCGAACCAGTAGCGGTGGTAGCCCAGCTGCTCGGCACGCTGCGCCAGCTGCAGGCTGTTGCGCAGCGCCTGCTCCGGCGAGGCACCTTCGGCCACCGGGCTCTTGTCCAGCACGCTGATCTGATAACTCATGGTCGCGTCCTCGCTCAGGGGTGGGCCACGGGAATGCCGAGCAACCCGTTCAGTGCGGCCAGGATCGGCTCGGCACCGGAGATGTACTGGCGGTCCTGATGCGCGCCGCTGGCCAGGTCGCTGCGCACGCCCTGCGGCAGCACCAGCTTCGGCAGCGACTGGTCCTGCTCGCCGATCTCGGCGATCACCTCGCGGCGCGGCCGCGCGAAACCGATGCGGCGTACATCCAGCTGCGCGTCGAGGCCGTCGATGCTCGACAGCGCCCCTTCCAGCAACAGGCTGTGCCGGCAGAAGAAGCGCTGACCGGGAATCTGGCCGTCCTCGAATTCGCGGTCGAGCAGGAACAGGATGGGTTTGCTTGCTGCGTCGAGCGTCACTGGGGGGGCCTCATCTGTGCCGGCAATGCGATGCCGCTTCGATATCGATGCTAGAGATGCCAGCGGCTGCCATAGCGCTGCCTGGCGACAATCGGCGGTCAGATCCGGCCACGCAGATGCGCCTTGGCCATATGCAAAGCGCCGCCGGTTATGGCATCAGGCGATGCGTCGCAGCGGCGCCGCTACCGCCAGCGCCTGCGTAGCCAGATGCCCGGCCGCACGCTCGGTCGCCAGCGCGATGCGGGCCTGCAACGCTGCACTGTTGATGTGCTCGCCATCGAAGTCGGCCGGCGTGGCATACACGCCGATCGGCAGCGTGTGCGCCTGCAGGAAACTGAACAACGGCCGCAGCTGGTGGTCGATCACCAGCGCATGGCGCTCGCTGCCACCGGTCGCCGCCAGCAGCACCGGCGTATCCACCAGCGCCTCCAGTTCGATGAAATCGACCAGGTGCTTGAACAGCCCCGGATACGAACCGCGATGCACCGGCGCGGCCACCACCAGCAGTTCGGCGGCCTCGATGGTCTGCAGCGCCTGTTCCACCGCCGGTTCCACCTCACCGCGCGACAATGACTGGCCCAGCGAGCGCGCGATCGGCGCCAGCTCCACCAGCTCCACGCTGGCATGCACCCACTGCTGCAACGACGCCAGCAGGTGCCGCACCAGCAGCAACGTGCGCGATGTCGCCGAACTGGTCGGCGACCCCACCACTGCAACCACCTTCAATGCAGAAGACATGAACTGCTCCCTTGTAGCGCCGAGCCATGCTCGGCTGCCTTTGGCCTGAACCTCAGAACCGGTAACTGACCCGCCCATACCAGTACGCCCCAACGTTGCCCAGCACATCGCCGTTGTCCCAGGTCGTCTCGATGCTGGCCACGTCGGTGGCACTGCGCGCGTACTCGGGCACCTTGCGGGTGCGCTTGTCGAACACGTTGTTGATGCCCAGCGCCGCGCTCCAACCCGCACCCAGTTCCACGCCACCGGACAGGTTGGTCACCAGCACCGGCGGCTGCTTGTATTCCACGCCGTTGTTCAGGCGCTTGATCGGGCCGTAGTAGGTGAAATCCAGGTTCGAGCGCCAGCGCCCGTTCTGCCAGCCCAGCCCAGCCACCTGCGTATAGCTGGGCGTGCGGAAGCGCAGCGCGTACTCGCTGGTCTTGGTCAGCAGGTTGATGTTCGGCAGCCCCTGCAGCGCCCCCGGAATGTCGCTGACCTTCTGGATGGTGGTACGGCCGACGTTGGCCGCGTAGCTCCAGCGCAGCTTGCCCCACGACGTTTCCTGGTTCGCCTCCAGGGTCAGTTCGACACCGCGCGTGCGGGTGTTGCCCACGTTGGTGAAATAGCTGGCATAGAAGGCATCACCCGGCAGGATGCTGATGCCGGCCGTACCCAGCAGCGTATCGATGGTGTTCTTCTGCGCCGCACTCAGCACCGTGCCGCTGTTGTCGGTGACGCGTGCAGGATCCTGCGCGTTGTAGCCGATCTGGCTGGACTGGCCGAGCTGGCCACGGATGTCGATCTGATAGGCGTCCACTGCCAGGTGGAACGCCGGGCTCGGGTCCCAGGTCACGCCCAGGCTGTAGTTGGTGGCCTTTTCCGGCTTCAGCGGCGTGGCACCCAGCGCGATCGCCGCCGGCGAAGACACCTGCGCCACCAGCGTGGTGCCGCACGGGCAGCTGCCAGTGGCCTGGTAGAACTGCGCACCCAGGCTGGGCGCGTGGAAGCCGTTGCTGACCGTGGCGCGCACGCCCAGCGCATCGGTGAAGTCGAAGCGCGTGGTCAGGCGGCCGGTGGAGACACTGCCGAAGTCGGAATGGTCTTCCCAGCGCGCGGCCGCATCCAGGTACCAGCGCGAGGTGATGTTGGTGGCCGCCCCCACGTACACCGCCTTGCTGTTGCGGGTAGCCTTCACCGCGTCCGCAGTGGAATAGCCGACGAAGGCCGCAGCACCAAAGCCGGTGTACGACTCCCACTGCCCCGCCCCACGCTCATACTGTTCATGCTGGTATTCGGCGCCTGCGCTCACTTCCAGCGGCGAAGCAAATGCCGCCACCTCGAAGCCACGTCGCAGGTCCAGGTTGGCGATGCCCTGCTGGTAGTCCAGCTTGCCGTCATAGAAATCCGTGGGCGAGCCGGGGTACGGCAACGAGTAGTTCACCGAGTTGCGGGTATAGGTACGTACCGTGCTGCGGTTGCCGGTCAGGCTGGCGTCGTAGTCCCAGCCCGCGATCTGGCCTTTCACACCGGCAGTGCCGGTGTACTGCTTCTCCTTGGTTTCCAGCACCGGCAGGAAGCCATCGGGAAACACGCTCAGCACGCCGCGCGCCTTGTAGGTGGTGAAGATGGTCGCCGGCAGGCGGAAGTTCTGGATCGCCTGCGCGGTACGGTCACTGGCCGTGGCATTGGCGTAGAACTGCGCGCTGTCGCCCAGGCCATGGCCCACGTTCACCGCAAACGCCTTCAGCGCATACGACGGGGAACTGAGAATCGTGTTGGCCTCGGCATTGCGGCTGGCTTCTGCCGGGTTGGGCGAGGCGCCGGCCGGCAGCCGGTTGTTTGGCCGCAACGCCACCAGATTGCCGTTGGCATCCACCGCCGGATAGCTCAGATAGCCATCGATGTAGCGGCGGGTACGGATCGCGTGGTGCTGCCGCGTGGTCTCGCCGGACAGGTTCACGAAGCCATCCTGGCCCCACGGCAGGCCCACGTTGGCACGCACGCTGGTGCGCGAGCCATCGCCGTCGGTGCTCTGCCCGCTTTCCACCGACACATCGCCACCGTGTGCCTGCGATTTCAGGATCACGTTGACCACGCCGGTGATCGCATCCGAGCCATAGATGGCCGAAGCGCCATCGCGCAGCACTTCCACATGGTCGATGGCCGACACTGGAATCAGCGCGAGGTCAGCCCAGGCGTGCCCCGGAAAGCCACCACCGTTGGCCCCGCTCACGTAGGCACTGGCATTGCGGCGCTTTCCGTTCACCAGCACCAGCGTGTAACCCGGTGACAGGTTGCGCAGCTGGTAGCCGCGGATCAGGCTTTCCTGGTCGCTCTGGTAGCCGCCAATCTGGCTCAGCGACGGCAGGCTGCGCTGCAGCGCTTCCAGCAGGTTGCCCTGGCCGGTCGCAGCAAGGTCCTCTGCGGAAATCACATCGATCGGTGTGGAACTGTTCTTCACCGTGCGCGTGCTGGTGCGTGAGCCGGTGACCACCACGGCATCCAACGTGGACGCTGCCACGTTGGCCGTCGCGGCGGTGGCAGCAGGATCTGCATTGGCTTCAGCCGCATGGCTGGGCGAGGCGGCGAGGACAGCCGGGATCAGGACGGCGAGAGTACTCAGGACAGGGGCGTGGGCGGCAGGCATGGGGGCTCGTGGGAGTGGGCCGGAAACACGCTTCCATTCAAGGGCCTGTTCACCTGGTGCGACAGGCGGGATCACGTCACCCAACCGTCATATCCGGCCACCCACATGACCGCTGGTAATGACGTTAGGTGGCCCACACGCATGGGGGTCGGATCCCTTTTCAAAGGAAAAGGGCTCCGACCCCGGTTTCCATATGCCCGCCCGGCATCACCTCATGCCCGCGCACCACTCAGCGCCGCGCACCGCCACCCGTAGCATCAAGCCATGCCCAGCCCACCTGCCGATCCCACCGCGCCACTCGTTGCCATCGTGGCCTGCCACGGCCAGGGGCTGTTCGAATTCGGCTGCGCGGTAGGCCTGTTCGCACCGGTGCGGCCGGAACTCGGCGTCGCCTGGTACCGCACCCAGCTGTGCGCGGGTGAACCGGGTGCGCTGCGCATGCTCGGTGGAACGCAGGTCCAACTCCCCTACGATCTCAGCAGCGTCGATGATGCCAACATCATCGTCATCCCCGGTTGGCGCGAACCCAGCGAGCGTCCGCCACAGGCGCTGCTTGATGCACTCATCCGTGCCCACGCACGCGGCGCGCGCATCGCCTCGATCTGCTCCGGTGCGTTCGTGCTGGCATGGGCAGGGCTGCTCGATGGCCGCCAGGCCACCACCCACTGGCGCCTCACTGAAGCGCTGGCGCGCGACTTCCCGCGCATCGATGTGCGCGAGGATGTGCTCTACGTAGATACCGGCAGCATCATCACCTCGGCCGGCTCGGCCACCGGCATGGACATGATGCTGCACATGGTGCGCAAGGACTACGGCGCGCGCGTGGCCAACCTTGTAGCCGAACGGCTGGTGCTGGCGCCATGGCGTGATGCCGAACGCAGCCAGCGTGTCAGCCGGGCCATACCCAACGGCGAGCCCACGCGGTTGGCAAAGCTGATGGAATGGATGCGCCGCAATCTGCGCGAGCCACACTCACTTGGCAGCCTCGCCGAGCAGGCCGCGCTCAGCCAGCGCACCCTGCAGCGGCAGTTCCTGGAAGCCACCGGCCTGTCGCCGATCGACTGGCTGATCCGCGAGCGCGTAGCTTTCGCGCGTGAGTTGCTGGAAACCACCGACCGGCCGCTGCAGTGGATCGCCGAGCAGGCCGGCTTTGGTTCGCAGGAATCCTTCCGTCGGCACTTCCGTGGTCAGGTCGATGCGAGCCCTACCGAGTACCGCAGCCAGCATCGCGGCGGTCTTGGCGCGGATCGGCTGGTCGGCTGCTGATTCTGCAGTACGTCGTGCTGCGGGCCTGCGTCGCTCACAACGGGGTGGTGCGCCGATGGATCCGCCAGCACTGCCCGGCAAACCCGATCACGAACACTACCAGGCAGCCGAGCAAGGTCTGCAACACCACCGGTGCCATCGGCGCCGCCGCCAGCGGGTGTGCCACCGGCAACCGCGTCAGCGTTTCATTCACGCCGGGCACCAGCGACAGCAGGAAGCTGAAAGACAGCGCAAAGGTCGACAGGTAGGCCGCCAGCCGTCCGAGGAAACGCAGTCGCAAAGCCAGAACACCGCCGAACGCCACCAGCAGCACGATCACGCCGAAGGCGTGGGCGGGATTGAGCCCACCGGTGCTGGACACGGTGAACGAGGTCGCCACCGACAGCACCAGGCCAACCAGATAGATCCTGCCCGAACGCGTGCCGGGATCGATCGCCCGGTGGCGGATGAAGCCATACAGGCCGGCCAGGATCGGCACCAGGCTGATAGCGGTATGGATCGCTCCGGGTAGGGTAAGGGGATGTGCCATCGGTATCTCCGCTGATGAGTTGAACCTACTAGTAGGTAGGCTAATGGACTGAAAAGAAGGCCCGCATAGCCGCAGGCCCATCACACAAACGTCAGGCGGCTGCGCTCACCCGCGCGATGGCCAGCCGGGCCAGCGTCGCGAACGTGGCCGCATCACCGAAACCGCGCGCAGCCAGCATGGCGCCATGCACCGAGGACATGAACGCCTTGGCCTCATCGGCCGCCGAGGCCTGCAACTGCAGCTGGCCCATGGCAGCGCCCTTCTCCAGAGTCACCGCCAGCCAGCCGCTCAGGTCCTCGAAATGGCCGCGCACTTCCTCGGCAATTTCGTCCGGAATCATCGGCGCTTCGGCGGCCAGCATCGCGCAGATGCAGAACGAGGACGTCCCCCCTGCAATGCAGCTGGACCAGTAATCCACATAGGCATTGAGTTCCTGCAACGGGTCGCCCAACTGCCGGTCCAGCAGCGCCAGGCCTTCACGCGCCTCGGCCCGGTACAGTTCAACCACCGTGCGCACCAGGTCCGCCTTGCTGGGGAAGTGGTGGTGGATGCTGGCCTTGCTGATGTTCACCCGCGCCGACACGTCGGCATAGCTGAAACCGTTGTAACCACCGGCTTCCAGCAGCGATCGGGCATGCGCCAGGATCTCCTGGGCTTTGGGCGAGAGCGACTCTTTCATGGCAATTAACCTACTAGTAGGTAGATGCCCTGTCAACCACTCTCTGCTGCACCCGCCGGGCATCGCCCCGGTAGAGACGGCCGCAGGCCGGCTTGCTGGCAACGTGACCTTCGAATGCCCCCTCAATGCGAAGACACGTACACCGCATCGGCGGGCGGAGGTGGCAGCGAGAAACTGCGCCGCATCCGCGCGACCTCGGCCGCCGGCGGCAGCGCGAACAGGCGCTTGAACTCACGGTTGAACTGGGACGGACTGGCATACCCCACCGCCAGCGCCGCCGCTTCGGCAGTCATCCCCTGCCGCAGCATCAGCAGCCGTGCCTGGTGCAGGCGGGTCGACTTCACGTACTGCATCGGCGACGTGCCGGTAATCGCGCGGAAGTGGTCGTGGAAGGTCGCCACACTCATGCCCGCTTCGGTGGCCAGTTGCCCCACGTCCAAGGCGGTGGCATATCCCGCATGGATCGTGCGCAGCACCCGGCCGATGCTGCCGAAGCGCCCGCGCATGGCCAGCGCCTCGCGCATTGCGCCGCCCTGTGCGCCGGTCAGCACGCGGAAGTACACCTCACGCACCAACGCCGGGCCGAGCACGGCAGCCTCCAACGGGTCGGTCAGCGCCTCCAACAGGCGCAGCACCGTGACCTGCATCGGCGCCTGCATCGGGCTGGACATCATGCTCTGCGCCGGTGTCTCCGAGGTGCCTGCCTGTTCGCCCAGTTCGATCAGCAGATCCACCGCCAGCTGCAGATCCAGATGCAGGTAGATAGCCAGCAGCGGCACCTCTGCCGACGCATCGGTTTCCATGGTGAACGGTACCGGCACCGACACTGCCAGGTAGTGCTGTGCGTCGTACTGGTAGACCTGCCCGCCCAGATAACCCCGTTTCACGCCTTGGCAGACGATCACGATGCCGGGGTCGTACAGCACCGGCGTGCGCGCCAGTGGCCGGTCCGATCGCAGCAACCGCACCCCCGGCAGGGGCGTGAGCGTATAGCCCTCCTCCACCGCCAGCGTCTTCAGCAGGCCGACCATGCGCGCCTGCACCTGCCGTTGCAGGGAGTTGACTACCGGCACGGGCACTCCAGAGGAATAGGCAAGAATGGCCGAATCCTAGGCCTGTGAGCCCGGTCGTTCAAGCACTAACGTGCAAGCACTACCCACCACGAACGCTCCCTCATGACCTCTTCCCGCCTTCTCCTCATCACCGGTGTCAGCAGCGGCTTCGGCCGCGCCCTTGCCCAACAGGCCCTGCTGGCCGGCCATCGCGTAGTCGGCACCGTGCGCAACGAAACCGCCCGCCAGGCGTTCGAAGCGCTGGCGCCCGGCCGCGCATTCGGCCGCCTGCTGGACGTAACCGATACCGCCGCCATCAATGCACTCGTCGCCGATATCGAAACCAACATCGGCAGCATCGACGTGCTGGTCAACAACGCTGGCTACGGCCACGAAGGCATCCTCGAAGAATCCACGCTCGCTGAGCTGCGGCAGCAGTTCGAAGTAAACGTGTTCGCTCCGGCCGCGCTGATCAAAGCGGTGCTGCCGCACATGCGCGCGCGGCGCCGCGGCCACATCCTCAACATCACCTCCATGGGCGGTTTCATCACGATGCCGGGCATCGCCTGGTACTGCGGCAGCAAGTTCGCACTGGAGGGCATCAGCGAAGTGCTTGGCAAGGAAGTCGCGCCGTTTGGTATCCACGTCACGGCCGTCGCGCCGGGCTCATTCCGCACCGACTGGGCTGGCCGCTCGATGGCGCGGGCGCCGCGCAGCATTGACGACTACGACGCATTGTTCGATCCCATCCGCAGCGCGCGCGAAGCAAAGAGTGGCCACCAGCTCGGTGATCCAGTGAAGGCTGCGCAGGCCATGCTGCAGGTCATCGACAGCGACGCCCCGCCCCGCCACCTGCTGCTGGGCAGTGATGCATTGCAGCTGGTGCGGGCGAAGCTGGATACGATGGCCAAAAGCATCGACGCGTGGGAACAGCTGAGCCGTTCGACCGACGGCCCGGGCTGAGTTCAAGCGGTAACCGCGCTACCACGTCAGAGCTTTCGCGCCAGCAACATCCCCGGCCAGCCGTCCACATTGAACGGCGCGATGCGCGTGTAGCCGCAGGACTCATAGAAGCGCACCAGGTCGCCGCTGCCTCCGCCGTAGCAGTCCACGCGCAGATGATCGAGGCCGGCAGCGCGTGCCTGCTCGTCGGCAAATGCCATCAGGCGGCGGCCAATGCCACGCACGCGCACCTCACGCGAGGCCACCAGTACCCGCACATACAGCTCCGGCCCGATGGGCGCAGGCACGTAGGGCATCGACTCGCCCAGCGCCAGGAATGCGTGCACCCCGCCCTGCTGGTCCTGCGCCACCCATGCACCCGGCAGCGCGCACGCATCGGTCACCTGGGTGATCCGGCGCGGCATCGTCGACCACGGTTCACTGCCCCATTGCTGCAGATTGCCGATCGACACGAACCATTCGATCACCTCATCGAACAATGCCAGCACCGCAGGCGCATCGGCCACGCTGGCGCGGCGGATGTTCAAGGTGTCCTTTCCTGTTTCAGTCATGCGCGCACTCCTTTCAACGCGTCAATCAACTGCCACGAGGATGCCGGCCAGCGGCCGGCACTACCAAGGCCGGAAGTCCGTGGGCCGGATTTGACATGCAGGCATTTGCCTGCATATAGTCATCCCAAGGACGGCACCCGCCCGCCCACGCGAGGAACCTGCAATGGTGGATATCGCACACAGGGTCGGCATCAAGGCCCCCGCAAGCCAGGTGTACCAGGCCCTGGCCACCCCCGAAGGCGTGGCCGCCTGGTGGGCCGAAGACACACAGGGCGACCGCGAAGCTGGCGGCACGGTCAAGGTGCGCTTCACGAACAACGGCCAGGAAATCGGCGCCATGGAAATGAAGCTGGAACAGCTCACCCCCAGCGAGCTCGTGCTGTGGCGGTTCCTCGCCGGACCTGCCGAATGGATCGGCACCCACGCGCGCTTCGTGCTGAAGCAGGAAGGCGACTACTGCATCGTCCTGTTCACCCACGAAGGCTGGAAAGAGCGCGTCGAGTTCACCTCCCACTGCAGCACCAAGTGGGCGGTGTTCCTGATGAGCCTGAAGGCGCTGCTGGAAACCGGCAAGGGCCAGCCCAACCCACACGACGTCAGGATCGACAACTGGAATTGAAGACCTCCCCATGGCAATAGACCACGTGCGCGACGCAGACAGAGTTTTCAAGGCACTGGCCGATCCCACGCGCCGCACGCTGCTGGATCTGCTCTGCGAAGACAACGGCCAGACGCTCGGCCAGTTGTGCGAGCACCTGGACATGGCCCGGCAATCGGTCACCCAGCACCTGGGCCTGCTGGAAGACGCCAACCTGATCAGCACCGTGCGCCGTGGCCGCGAGAAGCTGCACTTCATCAACCCGGTGCCGCTGCATGAAGTCTATGAGCGCTGGGTACGCAAGTTCGAGCAGCAGCGCCTGAGCCTGCTGCATGACCTGAAACGAGAACTGGAAGGAGAATGACGATGTCCGCAGAGTCCACCCGCTTCATCCACGTGATCTATATCGCCTCCACGCCAGAGAAGGTGTTCGAGGCCATCACCCGGCCCGAGATCGCCAGCCGTTACTGGGGCCACGAGAACGTCTCGGACTGGAAGCCCGGCTCGCGCTGGCAGCATGTGCGCGCCAACGAAACGCGCTCGGTCGAGCTGGTCGGCGAAGTGGTGGAAAGCACCCCGCCCTCGCGACTGGTCATCACCTGGGCCGCCGCCTCGCAGGCCGACAATCCGGATGCCTACAGCCGGGTCACCTTCGACATCGTGCCCTACCAGGACATGGTGCGCCTGACCGTCACCCACGACGAACTGGAACCCGGCAGCGGCATGGATACCGGCATCCGCCAGGGCTGGCCGATCGTGCTGTCGAGCCTGAAGTCGTTGTTGGAGACGGGCAAGGGGCTGGATGTGTTTGCCAAGCCGAGTGCTACCAGCTGAATCGCCGCATTCGGTTGACACAGAACGAAGACTGCTACGACCGCGTTCCGACGCGCGCACCGACACGATCGCCCACAGGCATCCCTGGCGACGTTCGATGAGTGCTTCAGACGCAGAGTCCCTGCACAGCAAAGTGGCGGCGGTCACCCTTGGCTTCTGGGTGATGAAGATCGCCGCCACCACCCTCGGCGAGACCGCCGGCGACCTGCTGTCGATGACGCTCAACCTGGGCTACGTGGCCAGCTCGGCCATCCTGCTGGCGATCTTTGCCGGCCTGTTGGCCCTCCAGCTGTCTGCACGGCGCTTCCACCCGGTGCTGTTCTGGTCGGTGGTGCTGGCCACCAGCACCGCAGGCACCACCATGTCCGACCTGCTCGACCGCACCCTCGGCCTGGGCTACGCCACCGGTGCCAGCCTGCTGGCCGGCTGCCTGGCGCTGGTGCTGCTGGCCTGGCGGCTGTCGGAGAAGTCGATCTCAGTCAGCAACATTGAATCGCGCCGCGCCGAAGGCTTCTACTGGACCGCCGTGCTGTTCTCCAACACGCTCGGCACCGCGCTGGGTGATTTCCTCGCCGACGATTCCGGGCTGGGCTTCACCGGCGGCGCACTACTGATCGGCAGCCTCATCGCGCTCACCGCACTGGCCAGCCGCATCAAGGGCATCAACCGGGTCATCCTGTTCTGGATCGCCTTCGTGCTCACCCGCCCGTTCGGCGCCACCTTCGGCGACCTGCTCACCAAGCCGCTGGAAAAGGGCGGCCTGGGCTTCGGCACAGTAGGTTCATCGCTGGTGCTGTTCACTATTCTCGCCACACTGGTGGCGCTGCCGATGCTGCAGCGTAAGGCGCAACCAGCCTGCTAGCGGGCGGTCCAGCCCCCATCCACCGGCAGCGCCGTGCCGGTAATCTGCGCCGCCGCGTCCGAGGCCAGGAACACCACCATCTCGCCCAGCTGCTCGGGCGTCACGAACTGCAACGAAGGCTGTTTTTCAGCCAGCAGCGCGCGCGCAGCGGTCTCCTGATCCGTGCCCTCGCGCTCTGCCAAGGCGGTGATCTGCTGCTCAACCAGCGCCGTTCGCACCCAGCCCGGGCAGATGGCGTTGGCGGTGATGCCGCTGCCCGCATTCTCCAGCGCGGTCACCTTGGTGAACCCCACCACGCCATGCTTGGCCGCCACATAGGCCGACTTGTTCACCGAGCCCACCAGCCCATGTACCGATGCAATGTTGATGATGCGGCCGGCGCCCTGCAGCTTCATGTGCGGCAACGCCGCTGCCGTTGCATGGAACACCGCCGACAGGTTCAGCGCCAGGATCGCATCCCACTTCTCGACCGGAAATTCCTCGATCGACGCGGTGTGCTGGATGCCCGCATTGTTCACCAGGATGTCGATGCGGCCCATCTTCGCGACGGCGTGTTCGATCATCCCGCGCACCGCCTCGCCACGGGAAAGATCGGCGCCGTCATGCGCCACGCGCACGCCGAACTCGGTTTCCAGCTTGGAACGGATGCGTTCGATCTCCGCAGCATCGCCGAAGCCATTCAGCACGATATCGGCACCTTGCCGCGCCAGGGCTGTGGCGATGCCAAGACCGATACCACTGGTGGAGCCGGTGACCACCGCAACCTTTCCAGAGAACATGCGCGAGCTTCCGTCGGGGGTAGATGGCCAGTGTAACGTCGCCTGCCGCCGCCCAACCTCCTACATGCCCACGTCCAATGAATGCGCCTGCAGAAACTCCCTGGCGTACTCATCCCCAGCCTGCGCCGAGGCGCGGATCAGGGACACCGCACGCGGCACATCCCTGGCGACACCGTTGCCATGGAACAACGCCAGCCCAAACTCGTACATGGCAGACGGATAGCCGGCCTTCGATGCCTGCTCAAAGCACGCGGCCGCCCACGTGACGTCCTGCTCAACGCCGTCACCCGTCAGCAGGCACAGCCCTACCGCGTAGATCGCGGGGATATAGCCCTTCTCCGCCGCCTGCTTGAGGGTTGCGAAGCTGTCCGCATCGGCATGTACGTCGTCCTCCCCTGCAGGCATCGAAGAAGAGAGAAACAACGCTTCGGCACACCCGCGTGCAAGCTGCGGGGCCAACAGCCGCCGCGCCTCGGCAATGTCACCACGGTCGAGCACCGCATCGAAGTCGGTCGTGAGCTGGGTTGGCATGTCCGTCATGGCGCAGGCGACCTTCCTGTTCGCGGGCATCCTTTCGTCCCGTTGGCATTATGCCTGCACCACGCCAGGGCATCCCGCCAGCCCCACAAGGCCGGATGACCTGAAGCCTCTCTGCACCCATCGCTGTTGGCCCTATAGTCAACGCAATCCACCCATGGATGGCCCGATGAACCCCTGCAAGGCCCTGCTGCCCGCCGTTGTCGCCGCACTGCTCTCCCCCGCCATCAGCCAGGCTGCCCTGCCCGCGCAGCCAGCCACGCCGCTCACCACCGGCAGCGTGCGGGTGGATATCGCGACCGGCCGCGTAGATGGCGATGTATGCGTATCCAATGCCCCCGCCAACGCCCAAGCCCACTTCGTGCTCAACGCCGGCCTCAACGTCGCACGGGTCACCGATGGCGAGGGCAAGCCCGTAGGGTTCGACGGCTGGTACGACCCGGGCGTGGATGGCGAAGCGCGCGTCTACACCCTGGCCGAACCCACCACCACGCTCTGCGTGCAGTACGTCGGCGCGTTCCCGCTGTACCCGAAATACGATGCCCTGGGCGACTTCAAAGGCATGATGGCCTTCAACGGCGACAGCGCCCGTTTCACCGAACAGTCCGCGTGGCTGCCGCAGGCGTTCGACCCCAAGGCACGCCTGCGCAGCAGCGAAAGCCGCTATGACCTGCAGGTGGACTGCGCCGGCTGCCGCTTCCTGTATCTCAACGGCAGCCCGGCCATCGAAGGCGCACGGGGCCGCTTCCGCAGCGACAACGCGCGGCCGATCCTGCTGTTCGGTGGCAGCGGCCCGATCACCCGTACCGCGCAGGTCACCATCCTCAACGAGACCCTGCCCACGGCCAAGGTCGATGCACTGTCCAGCACCGTGCAGAAGGTAGCCAACGTGCACAGCCGCTACATGGGGGTGCCGCTGGTCGACCGCCCCACCTTCCTGCGCATGGTCACGCTCAACCAGATCGAGCGCGACCGCGAAGGCAGCGAGTGGGGCTTTGCCACCTGGCCCACCATCGCCATGAGCGGCAGCATCGGCAACGTGGCCGACTCGCTGCTGGCCGGTGGCGAGAAGGCAGAGCGGCGCGTGCAGTACATCGCGCACGAAATGGGCCACTACTACTTCGGTACGCTGAACCGTCCGCAGGGCCCCTACTTCTGGGTGCTGCTGGAATCCAGCGCCGAATTCCTGTCGATCAAGGCGCTGCGCGAGATCAGTGGCGATGCCGCGGCGGATCGCTACATCGCGCGACTGCAGTCGGCCATCGACACGCAGGACAAGCCGCTGCCCGCGATTGATGCCATCGACGGCAAATCGGATCTGGGCGAGATGTATCGTTACGTCTATGCGCCCTTGCTGTTGCTCTCGCTGGAGAAACAGGTGGGTGAGGCGAAGATGCAGGCCTTCATGCGCGGGCTGCTGGTCGCGCCGTCGCCGAAGAGCTGGGCGGAGCTGCAGGGCATCGCACTGAAGGCCGGCATCGATGCCAAGGCCTGGGAACATTGGCGGGCCAGCTGTGTGGCAGGTGGCAAACCGAGGTGCCGGTAAATCCACGCCACGCGTGGATTCATTACCTCAACGTCCGCATATCTGAATCATCCAGCACCGTGTTCAAGGCAACGGTGCCACCTTACCCCAACCAACTAGAGCAGCAGCTGGAGAATCTTAGAAGAACAGACCCGCCTGATCGACGGTCGCCAGTGGATTGGCCTTCCGCACCGCCTCCAGAAAGAGCAGGAAGTCGCGGTTGAACAACGTCAGGTTGTTGGTGAACGTCACGCGCTTTCTGCCCGATGCTTTGCTGAAGCACACCTGCCAGACATAGCGCCCGTAGATCCTGTCAGAGGTGCGTGTGACTGAGGTGATCTGCGAAAGCGGAACCCCTGTGGGCACCGGCCCCCGCCGCATGTAAAAAGATTCTGCGTCAAAGAAGTAGTGCTCGTGATCCTCTTTGCCATCCACCATCACCAAGGTCATGGACGTGCCGGAAATCCGGCGAGGGGGATTCAATCGCAGCCCGGATCCCAACGTGGAACGCGCGGTCGCTGACATTCGCCGAAGGATGAACCAAAGGATCACCAACGGAAGTGCCGCGAGGACAATGAAGCCCACAGTCTTCAAAACAGTTTCCAGCGTGCTTGGCACACAGATCTCCAACGTGAACATTCAGGCATTGGCGATGCCCGAGTAGATCCACGCCACGCGTGGATGCTCTGGCCTCAACGCCCCATTTACTTCCAATGATCCGGCCCCAAAAACGGCAGGCTCAATACCGGAACCGCCACAGGAATCAACGCCGCGCCCAGCACCTTCCCGGCCGCCGTCCCACCCCCCGGCTTGTCCGTATCGTCCGGCCGGATCCGCTCAGCCCGCGCGGTAATCGACTGCGGCAGCTTCGCCTTCGCGGCCAGCGCCGCAGCATCCGGCAACTTCACTCGCTCGCCATCACTCTCGAACAGCGCGCTGTAATAGCTGCCGCCCTGCCTGGAAAGATTGCAGTCCGGGTTGGCCGCCAACTCGTAGCGGGTCCGGGCTTCAAGGATGTACGGCTGGCGCGTCAACGCAGCGATGGCCTTGGCCACCCGCGGGCTGATCTCCAACCGCTCCAGCTTGAACTGCGCCGCCTGTTCCGGCGTCACCTGCTCCGGCCGCAGCAGCAGTGCGTAGCTGCCATGCACCTTGCTCCTGTCGGCCGGCACGCGCCAGTCCTCACGGAAGTACAGCTGCGCGCAGACCACGGCCTCGCGCAGCGGGCTGTCCATCAGGGCGCGGTAATCACGGAACGGCGCGGCGTCGAAGCGCATCGGCTCGTCATAGACCGGCAGCAGATACAGCTTGCCGTCGTCGGCCACGAATGCGCTGGTGATCTCGCGATTGGAATGGTGGTAATCCGGCCCGCTGGCGCAGCCAGACAGCAAGGTCAGGCACAGGACCGAAAGAATGAAAAGGATGGACGTTCGCATGTCGTGTTGAATGGCTTCCCTGGAAAACCGGCCCCACCCATAAGGACGGGGCCAGTCCGCCATGGTGCCACGGCGCCGCTTGCGATGTAGACCCCGCCCTACTTCAACCGCTCGACCAACCGCTGCCCCACCTCCAACGCCGAAGCCGGGTTCTGGCCGGTAATCAGCTCGCGGTCCACCACCACATGCCCGGTCCACGGCGTGGCATTGCTGCTGAACTTCGCACCCGCCCGCTGCAACGCGGTCTGCGGGTAGAACTTCATCTCACCGCCGCCCAGCAGCGGCTTGGCCTGCGCTTCTTCCTGGTTGCTGATCACTGTCATCTGGTAGCCGCTGTAGATCCACTTCGGCGTAACCGGCGTCGCGCCCGCCTCCAACTTCGCCACGAAACCAACCGCATCCGGCAGCGTGGACAGCAGCGCGATCGGCCCGTGGCAGACCAGCGCGGTGGTCTTGTTGCGCTGGTGGAAGTCGGCCAGCAACCGGCCCAGCGCGGGGCTCTTCAGCAGGTCCTGCATCGGCGCGTGGCCACCGGGAATGTAGACCGCATCGAATCGCGCGTAGCCCTGCTGCTCGATGCGCGCCAGGCTGACCACCGGCGAGGCGGTCGGCGAGGTCAGCGCCAGCTTCTCCAGCAGGTCCTTGTGCAGCGTCAGCTGCGCGGCATCGTTGCCGAAGTACGCGGGCGTCACCGAGGACGCATCCACCGTCGGTGCCTGCCCCTGCGGCGTGGCGAAGGTGACCTCGTGGCCCGCGTCCAGCAGCAGCTTGACCGGCTGCATCAGCTCGTTGAGATAGAAGCCGGTGGACAGCACCTTGCCGTCCTTCAGGTCCAGGTGGTTTTCGTCGGACAGCACCACCAGCACGTTGGCGGCCTGCGCGCCGCTGGCGGCCAGGGTCAGGGCCAGCGCTGCGGCCAGCCGGGTCATCAGGTTCATGGGGAACTCCTATCAGGGAATGGCCGCCACTTTATTCATCGCCCCAGCGGCGATAAATTGGCCCCATCGCAAAACATCTGTTCCCCGGAGAGCCAAATGAGCCGCAAGTTCGACTACCTGGGCGATGTGGAAGTGTTCCTGGCGGTGGTCGAGCACGGCTCGTTCACGGCCGGCGCGGTGGCGCTGTCCACCACGCCCTCGGTGCTGAGCCGCGCCGTCACCCGGCTGGAAGCGCGGCTTGGCCGGCAGCTGCTGCAACGGACCACCCGCCGCGTGGGCCTGACCGACGCCGGGCGGCTCTATCTGGAACAGGTGCGCACCGCCTTCGGCCTGCTGGACGACGCCGAGCGCGACGTACTGGCCCAGGATGGTGCGCTGGCCGGCCGCGTGCGCCTGAGCGTGCCCACCACCTATGGCCACTACCGGCTGCCGCCCGTGCTGGCGCGCTTTGGGCAGCAGTACCCGCAGGTGCAGGTGGAACTGAACATCACCAACCGCAACGTGGACCTGGTGGCCGAAGGCTTCGACCTGGCCATCCGCCTGGGCCAGCTGCCGGACAGCGGGCTGGTGGGGCGAAAGCTGGAAGATGCACCGCTGCTGCTGGTGGCCGCACCGGACTACCTGCAGCGCCGCGGCACGCCGCAGACGCTGGACGACCTGCAGCAGCACCTGTGCCTGCCGTTTGTGATGCCGCGCACCGGGCGGCTGGCCCCGTGGATCTTCCGCGACAACGGGCGCGATGTGGACTGGCTGCCGCGTTCGTCCATCGAGACCTCCGACGATGTGCTGGGCGTGGTGTCGCTGGCCGAACAGGGGATCGGCATCTGCCAGAGCTATGAGTTCATCGTGCGCGAGCGGTTGCAGCGTGGGCAGCTGGTGGAGGTGCTGCCGCAGCTGCGGGGGCGATCGCGGCCGTTCTCGGTGATCTATGCGCCGCATCGGCGGCAGTCGGCGGCGGCGCGGGCGATGATTGAGTTGCTGGTGGGAAATGCGGCTGAGGCTGGCGTTGCTTGAAGCCGCAAGGCTCGCTGGCGGTGTCGGGTTTGAACCGATTTTCGGGGTGTGCGGTCTGTCGGGTGCCACTGCCTGCCGAAGCAGACTAAGAACTGTTGCAAAGAAGGCCGTCGCGCTATTCGCTTGTGGCATGGGCGATTGCGCCAGTTTGATTCGTCATCAGCAGAGCAACTGCGCGAATGCGTCTGCTGGCGTCGCGTGCTGCACGAATGGTGCATGCCACAATAGTTCTTCGCTCTCGAATTCTGCGATTCCGTCGCGAATTTCTATTGGCGTTCGAAGCGGCTGCGTAAACACCATGGCGCGCCACCGACAACGGGTGGCAGCGGGCGTCCAAACCCGAGACAGATAGTTGTTTACGCTTGCCCGTCGGCACCGTCCTTAACCGGTGCCGGCGGGCAATCCGTCGGCCTTTATGGCGGGCGGTGCGTGGGGGTCTTCGGACCCGCCGGCTATTGACAACTGTCTGTCCCGGTTTGGAACCCGCACCGTCCGCCACCTCTTCGCGGTGGCGCTGTTAAGCACAGCCACGGAAGCCGACGCCATGAACGAATCCGACACCTTCTCTTCGTACACCGTTGTTGAACCCATCAACGACGACACTCCCCTGCCCGACCTGAACTACCTCCTCGGCATCCTCAAGCGCATGCGTGGCTGCGAGGGGGCTGATGGGCACCCTTGGCCGGAAACCGATGTATCGCCCGGCCGACGTGTAAGCCTGGCCAGGAGCGAGCGCGCGATGGTGGGAGCGCTGACGGTGCTGGAACTGCTGCACGCGGCAGACCGCTGCCGCGTGGCAGCGGACCCGGAGAGGCATTTGGATGAGGGGGTGGTTGATGGGTTGTTTCTGGCTTGCCGGGGGCTGGTTGAGTGGGCTTGCCGGGAGGTTAGGCCGGAGTGATTTCCCTCGGCCGTATAGATGCCTGCTGGCAAACCCAGTGTCCATTCTCGGTCAAGAACGGACACTCCCAAACTCTACCCTCCACAACGCAGGCATCACTTCCCCCTGCACGCCACAAGTTTGCCCCCCACTTTTCGTGAGAGGCGGCCAAGAATCATGCTCTTCCCACTTCCTATTCTATGATTAACTGGAAAAATGGTAGCTTAGTGTGGATCGTCTCTCATCGAGACAGACGGCAGATGGAAGTCGGCTTCACTGGAGGAAATCAATGGATGTTGATGTCGATTTTTATCGCGAGAACGTGGTTTACCGAAGCTGGGCCGAACACACCCTAAATTTCGCGGTAGAAGGGCAAGCGAATGGCTTCACTGGATTTCGAAAGCCCCAACGCGCTGCTGCATTTGCTGTTTTTTCCCATCTCGACTCCAATCCCGAAGTGCCAGGGACTGTTGTTATGCCTACCGGCACCGGAAAAACGGACACGATCTTCGCAATAATCATAGCCGGTCGGTTCCGACGCACACTGCTGATCGTGCCATCTGATGCGCTTCGCACCCAGATAGGTGATCGATTGGCCAGCTTGCAACGTCTACGGACCATCAATGCGATTTCTGACGACGTTCTTTCACCGATCGTCCATCGCATCGATGGTCGCAATGCTGCAGTCGACGTACAAGCCATCGAAGCCTCCAACGTCACCATCGCGACGCCTGCCGCATTGGCCCAACTAGATGACAACGAACTGGAAGCCTTTGCAGCGCACTTCAGTCACCTAATCTTTGACGAGGCTCACCACGTTGCCGCCATGACGTGGGAGCGCATTCGAAGTGCTTTCGGTTCCAAACCAGTCATATATTTCACTGCGACGCCGTTCCGCCTCGACCAGCAACGGTTAGAAGGCAAGATCATCTTCAACTATAGCCTGAGCCAAGCGCAGCGAGACAACTACTTCCAGAAGATTGATTTCTTCCCTGTTCGCGAGTATCTAACGAGCGAAATTGATCGAACCATCGCCGCCAAAGCCGTTGATCTGCTAACCAACGACCTTGAAGAAGGCTTCGATCACATTCTCATGGCGCGATGCGCCAAGATATCTAAGGCTAATCGGATCATTGAGCTGTACAGAGAACTGGGGGCGGAATTTGAGCCAGTTGTCATCCACAGCAAGAACATTAGAACCAGGGAACGGGATCTAGAGCGCATTCGAACCCGTCAAAGTCGTATCGTCGTCTGCGTTGACATGTTCGGCGAGGGCTTTGATTTGCCCGAGTTAAAGATCGCTGCTATCCACGATCAGCATCAAAGCCCAGCGGTCACACTGCAATTTATCGGTCGTCTGACCCGAACTGATACGCGCCTTGGAACCGCAAAATTCGTCGCCAATATTGCTAATCAGCGTGCGGACAGCCCCATGAAGCGTCTCTTTGAGGAAAGCGCGGACTGGAGCTTGATCATTCGTGAAGTCAGTACAGAGCGCATCGGACGAGAGCTGCAGCGCCAAGAATTTGAATCAAGGTTCGAAGGAAATTCTGAGGGAGCGAAGATCGCGGCTCTCAATCCAGTACCTAACATCAGCTGTCTCGCTTACCGCCTGACGAGATCGAACTGGCGTCCCCATGCCGCAAAAAGCCTAGGGTCGCCGAGCGAGGCGCTTCAGTTGCACTCGGTGAGTGACGACGGGTCGATTGTAATGGCCGTTTCCCATGAGAACGCTCCCGTTGCTTGGGCGAAAAGCGAGTCTATCTATGGCTCGACTTGGCACCTATATCTGGCCTACTACAGACAAAGCGACTCAACCCTCTTCATCTCGTGTACCGGGGACGAACGGCAAACCTCGCGTTTTCAGGCTCTTGTTGCGTCGTCGGCACGTCGCATTAACGGCGATGACGTATTTCGCATCATGCATGGGATTAACCGACTTAAGCTTCAGAACGTTGGCCTTAGCAGATCTGGTCGTGACGTACGGTTTACCATGCACGTTGGGCAAGACGTCAACCGGGCCATGGATGACCTTGAGAGCGGCCGGTCTATCAAATCCAACATTTTCGGTGTTGGATACGCAGACGGGGAAAGCACTACCGCGGGTTGTTCGGCCAAAGGCAAGCTGTGGAAGATGGATTCCGGCGCCATTGACGATTGGATACGGTGGTGCGATATCGTCGCCTCGAAGATCAACAATTCCGCCATCGATACAGCCGCCATTCTTCGAAATGTCATGCGAGCAGAGAAGCTAAGCGGCCGTTGGCCGGACGGAATCTTCTTCGCCGACTGGCCGGATTCGCTGGGCGTGGAAACCGAAGGGCGCTGCGCGATCACCGTCAATGGGGAATCCTACCCACTGCTGAATACCAAACTGGGACAACCGATCAGGGAACGTGATGACACCCTTGCCATCGCCTTGTCGGCCATCTCGTCCAACGGCGAAGAGCAGGCCCTAACAATGATTCGGGTCCGCCTTGAGAATGATGGCTACCGGTATTCAAGTGGCCGCGCCACTCTGCTTATCGGCAGTAGAGAGCACGATCTCAATGACTACTTGGATCGCGAGCGCATGCGACTGTTACAAGCCGACGGTTCCATCATCATTGGCGACTATCGCTACTTCACCCACGCCGCGCTTAATGTCCCGCTCCCGGCCACTCTTCTATCGACCTGGGATTGGGGAAGCACCAACATTCACAGGGAGTCGATGGCCCATCCCGCGGACTTCGATTCGGTCCAAGGCTTCACACTCCAGAAAATTTTCGATAGCTACGACGTCATATTCAACGATGACGGCGCCGGTGAGATTGCTGACCTTGTCGCGATCCGGGAAGCACCCGATCACATCGCGGTCGATCTCTATCACTGCAAATACTGCGGCAGCGGTCAACGACCTGGAGCACGTGTGGATGATGCGTATGTGGTAGCTGGACAGGCAAGCAGGTCTGCGAAATGGCTCCATAAGGGCCCGGCGCTCTTCCAGCGCCTGCTAGAGCGTTACAGCGCCGGGGAAGGCAGCGGCACCCAACGACTGCTGAAAGGCACGCCAGCGCAAATCGACATATTGAGGCTCAAAGCCCGGGATGTTGAAATGCGAATGGGCTTCTTCATCGTGCAGCCCGCTTTCTCTGCCGCCAGAGTAACAGACAGTGTGATGACTGTGCTTGGCACTAGTTATATGTATCTACGTGATATTGCGAACGTCGATCTACGCGTGATCGCCAGCCCTTGAGAGAACTGGAGCTCCCAAATAGGTATAGACATACATTTTCCGCAATGGCTCGAGAGCGGACGCTAGTATTCTTTGTTGCATTCCCTAGGGCCGGTGCATCCGCTTTCGGCCCAAATTGGCCACGAGCAACACCAGCAACTCCCGCCGCTAAACAATGTGAATTGCTAGGGGCGATCCCGAGTCGCATCAATTGTTTCCTTTGAGAACCTTAGCAAGAACTCGCCACGTTCAGCCGCCAAAGCATTTTTCCTCCGCCTGTCCAGCCAGAGCTTAAGGCGTGTTCTTACTCCATGCCTGAGTGCGAGAGAAGAAACAATGCGAGTCAGCTCCTTGTCACACGCGTCAATGCCGACTTCATGCAATGAGAGAATTCTTATGTAGGCTTCCTTGTGGTTAGATGCGGCTTCGAGCTTTGCGTCCTTTGCCTTCATTAGAATATGCAATGTGGCCTGCAACCGCGTCGCTTCAAATGGATAGTAATCGGAGAGACTTGTGGCCAGAGCAAGTAGATCTTGGTACTTTTCCGTTGGCTGCAAGAAATGGTTAGAGTAAAGCCGCTGTCTGAGCCTTTCGTACTGTATTGGCCCATCGGATAAATCTTTGAATTGATCTGATGCCGTCTTAAGAACGTAGACATCGCCACTGACAACAAGAAGCTTGGACAATACCCTGCCGATTAGCTTCTTTCTTTCAACCCTAGATCTCCACCCCCCCGAGATCGCAGATAGTAGCCAGCCCAACAGAACGCCAGCCAAAGGCCAAAGAAACTGCTGATGAATACTCATGCCACTTATCGCCTAAATTTTTCCGAGCTGCCTAGCGGCTTCGGCGTGAATTAATTGTTTGGGAGCATGACGATCATGCGGCTCGCCTCTGGGGTCGCTCCAAAGGGATGACGTCTGGAATCAGCCGGCTGTACCCCCAATTGAAAAAATCATCTGAATCCAGTGCTAGTGCTGGGTGATCCTTACCGCTAGCTTTAGAAACAAGCTCTAACATCGAGAAATGGACGATAGGAATGTGCTCGATGATATTGAATGCTGGGTTTCTCGTGAGAATCAGTGTTCCAAGGTCCCAGCCATCGGCCATGCCACACTCATCCACCAGGAAGGTTGCCGAGGAAGAGGACCCTTTAACTAAGTGGCTCCCATTATGCTTTATGACATTTGCCAAGCATCGAATTAGCTGAAGGGTTTTTGCGTTCGACACGTCGTGATTGTTGTCAAATGAGTCGAATCTAAAATTGAATACCTGCTTTAGTTCCCGAGATGTGTCATCGATCGCCTTGGCGAGCGATAGGATTGCGGTTTCGTGCAAGAAGTCGTTGTACTGAATCGCGGCTCCGCCCACATCTTTCATGCGCATCTTGTTGCTGTACCTATCAAGCGCGCCATCAACCCACTGAGTCGATGCAATCTCGTTAATCTTCTCGAGCGTCGCAAGGTACGAGAGCGCCAAGCCGCCGAGACGACTTTCGATATTTCCCCAAGCGCCGATTGCCTCAAGTAGGACTATCTCTTCTTCCATCACTTCCCCGAATGCCTCGTGTTTTCCCTAACTGCCTGATATAAGGACCTGCGGGTCCGGCTATACGAATTAGCCACAAAACATCGATTGGATGGCTTTTCCCTTGGTGCAGCTCGATCTTAGGACGGCCCAATCGAGCTAGCAAGCCGAATAGGCGAACCGAGCGTTCTTCCGCATAGAGCGCGCTGGAATCCATCCAGAGGCCGTGCAGGTGTCCGCTACGGGTCGAAAGGGAGCACTGCCACCAGGTTTGTCACTAGTCCTGCTGCACTGGATGGATCAGAAGCTGCCACATGATCTGACCGTTGACACGTCTGTGCTGTCGATGGTCCTGAGGCGGAAGTGTGTGGTCACCCCCGATTACAATCTCGTCTCCACAGGATGTGCAGCGGTACATCTCTGGGTGCGGGGCGCTCGTACCCGATGTGTGGATTGCATCGAATGCCGCATCCTGCGACTGGACCAAACGGCTTGTGTATTTGTAGAGAGCCATACCACACATTAAGATTGGCCAGCTCATCGAGCAGTGCATAGTCGATGCGTTCTCAATGCACGCGCACCAAGTCCATCTTGTGGGCGATGCGGCCTTTGAGAGGACAGCTGCCGCACTACCTGCCATTTTGTTTGATGGATAGCGGACTCCTCAAACAACAAGAGCGCCTCTCGGCGCCCTCGTTCTTTCAACTCATTCCCACTCAATAGTAGCCGGCGGCTTCCCCGAGATGTCATAAACCACCCGCGACACCCCCCGCAACTCATTGATGATCCGGTTGCTCACCGTCCCCAGGAACTCATACGGCAGATGCGCCCAATGCGCCGTCATGAAGTCGATCGTCTCCACGGCCCGCAGCGCAATCACCCACTCATAAGCGCGCGCGTCACCCACCACGCCCACCGACTTCACCGGCAGGAACACGGCAAACGCCTGGCTGGTCCTGTCGTACAGATCCGCCTTGCGCAGCTCATCAATGAAGATGGCATCGGCCTTGGCCAGCAGTTCGGCGTACTCCGGCTTCACTTCACCCAGGATGCGCACGCCCAGGCCCGGGCCCGGGAACGGATGGCGGTAGACCATGGTGCGCGGCAGGCCGAGCTCGACGCCCAGGCGGCGCACTTCGTCCTTGAACAGCTCGCGCAGCGGCTCCACCAGGCCCAGCTTCATGTGCTCCGGCAGGCCGCCCACGTTGTGGTGACTCTTGATCACGTGCGCCTTGCCGGTCTTGCTGCCGGCCGACTCGATCACGTCCGGGTAGATGGTGCCCTGTGCCAGCCACTTGGCGTTCTTCAGCTTGTTCGACTCTTCGTCGAAGATCTCAACGAACAGGTTGCCGATGATCTTGCGCTTGGCTTCCGGGTCGCTCACGCCTTCCAGCGCGGCGAAGTAACGGTCGGCGGCGTTCACGCGCACCACCTTTACGCCCATGTGCTCGGCGAACATCGCCATCACCTGGTCGCCTTCCTGCCAACGCAGCAGGCCGGTATCCACGAACACGCAGGTCAGCTTGTCGCCGATGGCCTTGTGCAGCAGCGCCGCCACCACGGACGAATCGACGCCGCCGGACAGGCCCAGGATCACTTCGTCATCGCCCACCTGCTCGCGCACGCGGGCGATCTGGTCGTCGATGATGTTGGCGGCGGTCCACAGGGTCTGGCAGCCGCACACGTCCACCACGAAGCGGCGCAGCAGCGCCTGCCCCTGCAGGGTGTGGGTCACTTCCGGGTGGAACTGCACGCCGTACCAGCGCTTCTCTTCGTTGGCCATGGCGGCCACCGGAATGCGGTCGGTGGTGGCGGTGATGGTGAAGCCCGGCGGCGCCACAGAGACGTGGTCGCCGTGGCTCATCCAGACATTCAGCTTCGGCTCGCCGCCGTGGTCGCTCAGGCCCTTGAACAGCGCATCCGGGTTGATCACGTTCACTTCGGCGTGGCCGAACTCGCGCTGGTCAGCGGCTTCGGTGGCACCGCCCAGCTGCGCAGCCAGGGTCTGCATGCCGTAGCAGATGCCGAAGATCGGCAGGCCGCTGTCGAACACTTCCTGCGGCGCCGCCGGGGCGCCCGGCAGCGTGGTCGATTCCGGGCCACCGGACAGGATGATGCCCTTGGCGCCAAACGCGGCGATCTCGGCCGGGTTGTGGTCCCACGCCCAGATTTCGCAGTAGACGCCCAGCTCGCGGATGCGGCGGGCGATCAGCTGCGTGTACTGCGCGCCGAAATCGAGGATGAGGATCTTGTCGTTATGGATGTTGGTCATGGTGCCGTTCCAGTGGTGTTTTTCGCAGCGCCCGGCGCTTCAAGGCTCTGTGTCAGCGTGGCGATGAACGCCTCGCGTTGTTGAATATGTGAGGGGTCTTCCTCGTCCCAGCGCAGCATCAGCAGGCCATGCGGTGCGTTGGGGTTGGAGCGGTCAGCGCGCGGCAGCTCGGCGATTTCCTGCACTTCGGTGCCAGGCACGATGCGCCGTTGCAGCGTGTGCATCGGGTAACCGGAATCCACGGCGTTGCCCCAGAACGCGGACTGCACGCTCATCCGCTTCGGCTCCAGCGGCCCCAACTCGGCGGTGACCACAGGATCTTCAAGCCTGTCACCCAGATCGGTAACGCACCGCAGGATCACCTGCAGCGGGCGCTCGCCGGTGCCTTTCAGCAGCCAGCGCTGCTCGCCAGCGGCCTGCATCTGCCAGCCCTTCGGCAGCGAGAACGCGTTCTGGCACGCCTGCACGTCCTTCACTTGCGAAACCGCCGCGCCCGGAGACCCGGAGCGCGGCGGCGGTTCGGACAACGAACAGCCTGCCATCAGCAGGCTGCCCGTAATCGCAAGAGCAGTTCGCAAGCGCATCAGGCGCGGTAGTTCGGCGGCTCTTTGGTGATGGTCACGTCGTGGACGTGGCTCTCACGCTGGCCGGCGCCGCTGATCTTCACGAACTTGGGCTTGCTGCGCATGTCTTCGATGGTGGCGCAACCCACGTAGCCCATGGTGGCGCGCAGGCCGCCCATCAGCTGGTGGATGATGCCGCCCACCGGGCCGCGGTACGGCACGCGGCCTTCGATGCCTTCCGGCACCAGCTTGTCGGCGGTGGCGGCGTCCTGGAAGTAGCGGTCCTTCGACCCCTTCTCCATGGCAGCCAGCGAACCCATGCCGCGGTAGCTCTTGTACGAACGGCCCTGGTACAGCTCGGTCTCGCCCGGCGATTCCTCGGTACCGGCCAGCAGGCCGCCGACCATGATGGTCGAGGCACCGGCGGCCAGCGCCTTGCCGATGTCGCCCGAGTAGCGGATGCCACCGTCGGCGATCAGCGGGATGCGGTCCTGCAGCGCTTCGGCCACCAGGTCAATGGCGGTGACCTGCGGCACGCCGACGCCGGCGACGACGCGGGTGGTGCAGATCGAGCCCGGGCCGATGCCGACCTTGACTGCGTCCGCGCCGCTGTCCAGCAGCGCCAGTGCGGCTTCGCCGGTGCAGATGTTGCCACCGATGACCTGCACGTTCGGGAAGTTCTTCTTGACCCAGCTGACGCGGTCCAGCACGCCCTGCGAGTGGCCGTGCGCGGTATCGACCACGATCACGTCCACGCCGGCGGCGACCAGCGCTTCCACGCGGCGATCGGTATCGCCCCCCACGCCGACGGCAGCGCCGACCAGCAGGCGGGTCGACAGATCCTTGGCAGCGTTCGGGAAGTCGGTGTTCTTCTGGATGTCCTTGACGGTGATCAGGCCACGCAGTTCGAACGAATCATTGACCACCAGCACCTTTTCGATGCGGTTGCGGTGCAGCAGCTGCAGCACTTCATCAGACGCGGCGCCTTCCTTGACCGTGATCAGGCGATCCTTCTTGGTCATGATGTGGCGGACCGGATCGTCCAGCTCGGTCTCGAAGCGCATATCGCGGTGGGTCACGATGCCGGCCAGCAGGCCGTCGCTGCCCACCACCGGCACGCCGGAGATGTTGTGCGCCTGGGTCAGGGCCAGCACGTCGCGGATGGTGGTTTCCGGGCCAACGGTGATCGGGTCGCGGATGACACCGGCCTCGAACTTCTTGACCTTGGCCACTTCCGCGGCCTGCTGTTCCAGGCTGAGATTCTTGTGGATGATGCCCATGCCGCCGAGCTGTGCCATGGCGATGGCCAGGCGGGCTTCGGTGACGGTATCCATGGCTGCAGACAGGATCGGAAGCTTGAGCTTCAGGTCGCGAGTCAACCGCGTTTCGAGGTTGACGTCCTTGGGCAGGATGGTCGAATGGGCGGGGACGAGCGAGACGTCGTCGTAAGTGAGTGCTTCAGCCTGGATGCGCAGCATCGGCATACCCGAGATGTGGGGAAGCGCGACATTTTACCCCTTTTTCGCGCCGTGTGGCAGGGGGTAGATGCGACGCAGTGTCGCGCGGGCGGTGATTGGTTCAGGGGTCCATCCGGGCCGGCGGTATACCGCCTTTGGTAGGTGCCAACCTTGGTTGGCACGGCCCGTCCGGCACCTGGACCCCAGATGGGCCGATGGTCCCGATGGATGTGTGCCAACCAAGGTTGGCACCTACCAGGAGCGGGTCATCGGCCTGCCTTTGGTGGGTGCGGACCGTTGGTCCGCACTACCCTTCAGACACCTGTGCTCCTGCATTGTGCCGACCAACGGTCGACACCCACCTTAAGAGGATCACTCGGGCCAGTCCTGGAGCGCCTTTGGTAGGTGCCAACCTTGGTTGGCACGATCCGTCCGGCACCGGCACCCCAGATGGGCCGATGGCCCCGATGGATGTGTGCCAACCAAGGTTGGCACCTACCAGGAGCAGGCCAATGGTCGGCCCCCACCCCAAAAGATCAGCTCAGCGCTTCGGCCGCTTCCAACGTGTTCTGCATCAACGTGGCCACGGTCATCGGGCCCACGCCACCCGGCACGGGGGTGATCCAGCTGGCCCGCTGGGCAGCCGCTTCAAACCCAACATCGCCCACCAACCGGCCGTCATCCAACCGGTTGATGCCCACGTCGATCACCACCGCGCCCGGCTTCACCCACTCGCCCGGCACGATGCCCGGGCGGCCCACCGCCACCACCAGGATGTCGGCGTTGCGCACGGCCTGTTCCAGCACGTCCTTGGGGGTGAACTTGTGGCAGCTGGTCACGGTGCAACCGGCAATCAGCAGTTCCAGGCCCATCGGTCGGCCGACGTGGTTGCTCACGCCCACGATGGTGGCGTTGCGGCCACGCACCGGCTGGTCGGTGTGGCCCAGCAGCGTGGTGATGCCGCGCGGGGTGCACGGGCGCAGGCCGAACTCGCGCAGGGCCAGGTGGCCGACGTTTTCCGGGTGGAAACCGTCCACGTCCTTGCGCGGGTCGATGCGCTGGATCAGCCGGCGTGCGTCCGGAATGCCCGGCAGCGGCAGCTGGATCAGGATGCCGTTGATCTTCGGATCGGCATTGAGCTGGTCGATCAGGTCGAGCAGCTCGGCTTCGGTGGTACCGGCCGGCAGATCGTAGTCATGCGCTTCGATGCCGACCTTCTCGGCAGCACGGCGCTTGTTGCGCACGTACACGGTCGAGGCCGGGTCGCCACCGACCAGCACCACGGCCAGACCCGGGCGACTGCCACCGGCGGCCACGCGGGCGTCGACGCGCACCTTCAGGCTGTCGAGCAGGTCCTCGGCGATGCGGCGGCCATCGAGGATGCGGGCAGGAAGCGGGGAGGCGGAATCGGTCATCGGGAGCGGGCGTGGGGCGGCGGGGACGCTATTGTCCCTGATTCAGGCCCCCTCGCCCACCGCCAATCCGGGCGGCCGCTGCGCTCGCCGGGCATGGCCCGGCGCTACCCCACCCGTACGCACCACGGTAGCGCCGGGCCACGCCCGGCGACCGCGATGCGCGGCACCTCATTCTTCCTCTTCCGGCACATCCTGCGGGTTCAGCGTCTTGCTCTCGCGCTTCGGCGCGGTGAACGGGGTCGGCGTCGGTACGCCCTGCGGGCTGTTGCCGTAGATCATCCGCGCGCCGGCATTCAAGCCACCACCGGCAATCTCCAGCTCGAAGCGCTCGGCATCGCGGCGACGGATCTGCTCGGCAATCTCGATCGCATCGTCCTCGTCCGCACCCAGCTCCACCAGCGCGGCCTGGCCAAACAACACCGCCGATTCAAACGTCTCGCGGATCTGGAAATCGACACCGGCATGGATCAGCCGCAGCGAATGTTCGCGGTCGAACGAACGCACCATCAGCTTGGCCTGCGGGAACTCGTGCGCCACCAGTTCCACGATGCGGTCAGCGGCCTCGGCCTTGTCCACGCACACCGCAATCGCACGCGCGGTCGCGGCACCCGAAGCATGCAGCACATCCAGGCGGGTGCCATCGCCGTAATAGATCTTGAATCCGAATCGCGCCGCGCTCTGGATCATCTCCACATCGTTGTCGATGATGGTCACGTCCACGTCGCGCGCCAGCAGCGACTGGCTGGCGACCTGGCCGAAGCGACCGAAGCCGATCAGCAGCACGCTGCCGGACAGGCCATCGGCTTCGTCCACACCATCCATGTTCACCGTCGGCTTCGGCGCCACGCGCTTGTAGACCAGCACCACCAGCGGGGTCAGCGCCATCGACAGCACTACCACGGCGGTGAAGTTGGCATTGATCTCCAGGTTGATCACGCCGGCCGATGCGGCAGCAGAGAACAGCACGAAGGCGAACTCGCCGCCCTGCGCCATCAGCACGCCGCGATCCAGCGCCTGCGCGTGGTCGCTGCCCATGATGCGCGCCACCACATAGATGCACAGCGCCTTGGCTGCCATCAACGCCAGCACCAGCCCGAGGATCAGCTGCCAGTGCGCGGCCACCACGCTCAGATCCAGCGCCATGCCCACGCTGAGGAAGAACAGGCCCAGCAGGATGCCGCGGAACGGTTCGATGTCCGCTTCGATCTGGTGGCGGAAGGTCGACTCGCTCAGCAGCACGCCAGCCAGGAACGCGCCCATCGCCATCGACAGGCCGGAAAGCTGCATCAGCAGCGCCGCACCCAGCACCACCAGCAGCGCGGCGGCGGTCATCACCTCGCGTGCCTTCGATTCGGCCAGCAGGCGGAACAGCGGGTTGAGCAGGAAGCGGCCGACCAGCACCAGGCCGACGATGGCACCCACGCCGATCGCCACCGACAGCCAGCGCGAACCCTCGCCATCGGCACTGCCCGCGCTCGGGCCCATCCAGGCCACCAGCGCCAGCAACGGCACGATCAGCAGGTCTTCGAACAGCAGGATGGAGACGATCTTCTGCCCCGACGGCAGTGCGATGTCGCCGCGCTCGGCCAGCAACTGCATCACCACCGCGGTGGAGGTCAGCACGAAGCCGGTGGCGCCGATGAAGGCCACCTGCCACGGCAGGCCGAACAGCTTGGCGATGCTGGTCAGCACCAGCGCACAGGTGACGATCTGCAGGGTACCCAGCCCGAAGATTTCCTTGCGCAGGCTCCACAGGTGCGAGGGCCGCATCTCCAGGCCGATCACGAACAGGAACATCACCACGCCGAGCTCGGCGGTATGCAGGATGGCCTGGGGGTCGGAGAACCAGCCCAGCCCGAACGGTCCGATCGCCAGGCCAGCGGCGAAGTAACCCAGTACCGAGCCCAGGCCGGCCCGGCGGAACAAAGGCACCATCACCACCGCCGCGCCCAACAGGGCGACGACCTTGACCAGCTCGCTGGTCGCTGCTTCTACCGCCATGCGGTGTTTTCCCCAAGATCCAGAATCGGGTTCAACAATAGAGCAATGCCGATGACGGCAATAGCACGCATGTTGCGCCGGATTGTCTTGGAGGTGGAACGATGCCGGGAGTGAACCCAAGCATCATCCCGAAACCATGCATGCGCGTCGGTAGGTTCCAACCATGCACCCGCCTCGGTAGGTGCCAACCTTGGTTGGCACAAGAACGCCGACCAAGGCCGGCATCCACCAATGCATTCCCCGGCCGGGTTCACCCACCCCGACAAAACGCGGCGTAATCGATATACCCCGGGAACGGCACGCCCGGCGCACACACCGGGCAGTGCGGGTCCGGCCGGATGCCGGATCCCGAAACCATGCACCCGCTTCGGTAGGTGCCAACCTTGGTTGGCACAAAAACGCCGACCAAGGTCGGCATCTACCAAGGCATTGCCAGGCCAACCTCACCCACCCCGGCAGAACGCGGCGTAATCGATATACCCCGGGAACGGCACGCCCGGTGCGCACACCGGGCAGTGCGGGTCCGGCCGGATGCCGGTCTCGCGGAAGCGCATGCCCAGCGCATCGAAGCGCAGCAGCCGGCCGACCAATGGCTCGCCGATGTCCAGCAGCAGCTTCAGCACCTCGGTGGCCTGCAGCACGCCGGCCAGGCCAGGCAGCACGCCCAGCACACCGGCCTCGGAACAATTCGGCGCGAACTCCGGCGGCGGCGGTTCCGGGAACAGGCAGCGGTAGCACGGCGCCACGCCACGCTGGCGGCCGGCGTCAAACACGCTTACCTGGCCATCGAAGCGCTCGATGGCGGCGTACACCAGCGGCGTGGCGTGCTTGATGCAGGCGTCGTTGAGCAGGTAGCGCAGCGGGAAGTTGTCCGAACCATCCAGCACCACGTCCACGCCGTCCAGCAACGCATCCACGTTGTCAGAGGTGACCCGCTCGGGCACCGCCTCGACCTCGATCGACGGGTTCAGCGCCAACAGCCGCTCGCGCGCCGAATCGACCTTGAGCTGGCCGACGCTGGCTTCGGTATGCACGATCTGCCGGTGCAGGTTGCTGCGCTCCACCCGATCATGGTCGGCAAAGCGCAGGTGCCCTACCCCGGCGGCGGCAAGATAGAAGCCGGCTGGCGCACCCAGGCCGCCCGCGCCCAGCACCAGCACGCGCGACTGCTGCAGGCGGCGCTGGCCCGCTTCACCCACCTGCGGCAGCAGCAGGTGGCGCGAATAACGGTCGTAGAAATCGCGGTCGGCGGCGCTGGCCAACGGCTGCACCAGCGGCAGCGACTGTTCGCGCCAGGCCACGGTGCCACCCGTCACGGAAGCGACGTGGGTATAGCCGGCCTCCAGCAGGCACTGCGCGGCCTCGGCCGAGCGCTTGCCGCTCTGGCAGATCAGCAGGATCTCCTGGTCGTGCCGCGGCAGATGCGCAGCCGGGTCGGCCTGCAGTTCGCCCTTGGCCACGCCGCGTGCGCCCTCGGCCATCCCGCCGGCCCGTTCGTGCGCCTCCCGCACATCGATCAGCACCGCGCCATGGGCCAGGCGCTCGCGCGCCTGTTCTGGAGAAAGCTCTTGGATGCTCATGGCTGCATTATCGCGCACGTGACGGCAGGCCGCCTTGACCGATATCTGCAAACATCGGGTAGTGCCGGCCGCTGGCCGGCATGGCCATGAACGCGTCACACGACACGAGGTTGCCGGCCAGCGGCCGGCACTACCGGTGGGAGCGCGAACGAAAAAGGCGGCCCTGCGGCCGCCTTCTCGTGAATCACTTGCCCTTGACGTGCTTCATCAAGCGCCGCTTGGCCTTGACCTGCCGCTCGGTGAGGACGTTCTTCTTGCCCTCGTACGGGTTGGTACCTTCGCGGAAGATGAAGCTCACCGGCGTACCGATCAGCTTGAAACGCTTGCGGAAGAAGTTCTCCAGGTAGCGCTTGTACGATTCCTGCAGCTCCTTCAGGCGCGTGCCGTGCACGATGAAGGTCGGCGGGTTTGCGCCGGCCGGGTGCACGTAGCGCAGCTTGGAGACGTGGCCGCGGATGGTCGGCGGCGGATTGGTCTCGTAAGCCACTTCCAGCGCCTTGTTCACTTCGCTGGTGGTGAAGGTCTTGTTCGCCGATTCGTGCGCCCGGTGCACCGCACGGAACAGCTCGCGCAGGCCCGAACCGTGCTTGGCCGAGATGCGGACCGATTCGGCCCACGGCACGAAGCCCAACTTCAGCGACAGCATGGTTTCGGCCTGCTCGCGCTGGTACTCGGTCAGGCCATCCCACTTGTTGATGGCAATGACCAGCGCGCGGCCGGCATCGAGCACGGCACCGAGCACGGTGGCGTCCTGGTCGGTCACGCCTTCGGTGGCGTCCAGCATCAGCACGGCCACCTGGCACTGCTCGATCGACTGCATGGTCTTGACCACCGAGAACTTCTCGACGACCTCGTCCACGCGCGAACGGCGGCGCAGGCCGGCGGTATCGATCAGGCGGTACTCGCGGCCGTCGCGCTCCAGGTCCACGGCGATCGAGTCGCGGGTGGTGCCCGGCACGTCGGAGGCGATCATTCGCTCCTCGCCGAGGATGCGGTTGACCAGAGTCGACTTGCCCACGTTCGGGCGGCCGACGAAGGCGATGCGGATGCGGTTCGGGTCGTTGTCCAGCTCTTCGCCGCTGCCTTCTTCCGGCAGGCGCTGGATCACTTCGTCCAGCAGGTCGTCCAGACCCTGGCGATGCGCGGCCGAGACGGTCAGCATCTCGCCGAAGCCGTAACGGGCGAACTCCGAACGCACGCTGTCCTCGTCGGTGCCATCGATCTTGTTGATCAGCAGCAGCGTCGGGCGCGACAGCTTGCGCAGCCAGGCCAGGATCTCGTCGTCCAGCGCCGAGGTGCCCTCGCGGGCGTCGACGACGAACAGGATCAGATCGGCCTCAGCCGCGGCAGCCCGGGCCTGGCGCGTGGTGGCGCCCGCCAGGCCTTCGTCCTCACCGGCGATACCGCCGGTATCCACGACGAGGAAATGGTTGTCCTCGTCGAGGCGGCAGACGCCGTAGTTGCGGTCACGGGTGACGCCGGGCTGGTCATGGACCAGCGCGTCGCGGGTGCGCGTAAGCGCATTGAAAATAGTCGACTTGCCGACGTTCGGCCGTCCAACCAGGGCGACCAAAGGCAGCATCGCGATTACTCCAATTTTTAATTTGCCAACCGGAAGGCGGTCAGCTTGCCATCCACGTTCTGCACCAGCAGCACCCCGTCGACGACGACCGGCTGGGCCAGCAGGGCGTCACCGCCGCTCTTCGCCCGTGCCGCCATCGCACCATCGGAGGTCTTCAACCAGTGCACGTATCCCTTGTAGTCGCCGACGACCACGTAATCACCGTGCAGCGCCGGGCCGGTCAGCGAACGACGCGCCAGCTCGGTCTGCGACCACATGGCAGCGCCGGTCGCCTTGTCCAGGCCGAACACGCCACCCTTGTTGTCGGTAACGAACACATTGCCCGACGACACCGCCACGCCACCTGCACCGCCATGGTCACGCGCCCACAGCGGGCGACCGGTCGGGCCTTCGATGGCCATGGTCTGGTTCTTGAAGCTGCTCACGAAGAGGGTGTTGCCCTCCAGCACCGGAGCACCGTCGACGTCGGCCATGCGGTCCAGCTCGGTACGGCCTTCGCCGTTGCCAAGGTTCTGTTCCCACAGGGTACGCCCATCCTGCATGGCCAGCGCGGCAACCGCGCCTTCGTCCTTGCCGATGAACAGCACGCCCGGACCGGTGACCACCGGTGCGTTGCCGCGCACGGTCAGCGCCGGCAGTTCGCTCGGATTGAACCACTTCTGGGTGCCATTGCCGGCATCGAAGGCGGTGACGCGGCCGTCGTTGCTGCGCACGAACACCAGGCCCTGGGCCACGGCCGGCGCGGCAATGACTTCACCCGGAACACGGGCGCGCCACTTCTCGCTGCCGTCATTGATGTCCAGGGCGATGACCTGGCCATCGAGCGTGCCGATCACGACCAGGTTTTCACCGACACCCGGGCCGCCGGACAGGCGCAGCTTCGGCTTCTTCTTTTCCTTCTGCGGCTCCCAGGTCCAGACCTTCTTGCCGGTCTGCAGGTCGATGGCGTGCACGCCACCGGTGATCGCCGCGGCAAACACGTGGCCATTGGCCACCGCCGGGCCCTGGCGCACGCCGATGCGGCGCTCGCCCTTGCCGAGGTTGACCGACCAGGCCTTGTTGACCTTCACGCTCGGCTCGAACTTGACCAGCTCAGCCGGCTCCTGGGCCTTCTTCGCTGCCGCGTCCTTGCCGGCGAACCAGCCCTTGACGGTGCTGCAGCCGGTCAGGGCCATGCCCATCAGGAGCACGGTGGCGACGCGGGTGATCATGACCTTCTGACTCATCAAACCGACTCCGCAGGGGCGGCGACCGTGCCGCCGGCATCCATAACCTTGGTTTCCAGCAGGCGCCGCTGCGGCGCTGCCACGTCCAGCGACTTCAGCGCCTTCTCGTACTGTGCGCGGGCATCATCGCGCTTGCCCTGCGCCAGCAGCGCATCGCCATGGATTTCCAGGCTGCTGCTGTCGGTGGCGCTGCCCAGCAGCTTGATCGCCTCGTCGCTCTTGCCGGTGGCCACCAGCAGGCGGGCCACACGCTGGTCGACCACGCGCTGCAGGTCACCTTCGACCTTCACGGCGCGCAGGGTGGCCAGCGCTTCTTCGTTCTTGCCGGCATCGACCTGGGCCTTGGCCAGCTGCAGCGCCGCGAGGTCGCCGTAGATGCTGGACGGGCCGGCTTCGAGCGCCTTCACTGCCTTGGCAGCGTCGTCGAGCTTGTTCTGCTGAAGACCGACCAGCGCCTTCTGGTACTCCACGTTGGCCGAGGCCAGCTTGCCGCCCTGATCCTTCTGGTACCACTGCCAGCCGGCAATGGCACCGATCGCGATGGCTACGCCACCGAGGATGCTGGCGCCATTCTTCCGCAGCCAGCTGCGGACGCGTTCACTTTGTTCGTGCTCGTCGAGCAGATCGTCGATCGCCATGCGTACTCTCGCCCCGCCCATCGGGAGGGACCATTGGGTTTAATCGAAGGTGGTGAAACCGCGCCTCAGTGCGAAACCGGGACTACGGAGCCTTCAGAGGATACCTGAAAGCGTGCCACGTTGGCTCGCTGGTAGGGGGTCAGATCGACGATAGCGCCGTTCTGCTGAACCTGGACCGCCGAGGCGTTGCCCAGGGTCACCCGGGTCACCTGGCCCGGCGTGAAGCTGCGGCTCTCGCCGGATTTGATCAGCGCCTTTTCGACGGTGGCGCCGTCCGGACCACCGATATCGACCCAGCTGTCGCCACTGAACTGCATCTCCAGCGTATTGGCGGACACGGGCGCAGCGGGTGCCGAACGCGGCACCGGCGACAGCGAAGCGACATACGGGGTTGCGGCCGGCTTGCTGGCCGGGGCACTGGCGACTTCAACCGGGGCTGCCGGCTCGACACCCGCAGCGGAGGGGGCCACCGGCACAGCGGCCGGGATCGCGTCCAGCGAGGCGGTGTTCGGCGACGGCGTGGCACTGCCATCGAAATGGCCGCGGGTGGCGAACCACACCGGCACGGCCAGCACGGCGGTGATGCCGACGTACAGCACGCGCCGGCCGAGATTCTCGGCAATGCGGCGCGCACGCGGGGTATGGGTATGGCTGACCAGGGTGGGCGGCACTACCGGCCCCACCTGTGCCTGCTCGAGCAGCTGGCTCACATCGACATCAAGCAGGCGCGCGTAGCTGCGCAGCTGGCCGCGCACGAATACAGGCGCCCCCAGCTTCTGCCACTGCTCTTCTTCCAGCGACTTGACCACCTGGACCGGCATGCGCAGGCGCGAGCCGACATCCTCAAGGGTCAGTCCGGCCGCTTCACGGGCCTGGCGCAGGCGGGTGCCGCAGCCGGCCGCAGTCTCGAGAGCGCTCACAGTCTGGTCATCAATCACAATGCATCAACCCTGGAGTTAGGAGCCCGCTTCCTGCGGAAATTCCTGTCGAATCCGCTGGAGATAGCGTTCAGATGCCGCCCTATCCCCCAGCCGCGCTTCGATTTGAGACGCAAGTTGTAACACGGAACGCGTTGCGGGTGCAGCCGCAATCCTACGTTCGGCGAAGGCCCGGGCCTCCATGTAGCGGCCCTGGCGGAAGCTGAGCTGGGCCATGGCCTCCAATGCGACCGGGTTGCCGGGCAGTGTCGCCAGCGCCGCGCGCAGGTCGCGCCCGGCACGTTCGAACTGGCCTGCATCCAGCGCACAGCTGCCGGCGTTGGCCTGTGCTTCGGCTACGGCGGGATTGCCCGGCGCCCGCTGGGCACGATCGAACCAGATCAGCGATTCGGCCGCCTGACCCTGCTGGCAGAGCCAGGCACCATAGTTGTTGAGCACGTCGCCGCGTTGCGGCGCCAGCTCGGCAGCCTTGCGGAAGTTCTCGCCGGCCTGCTGGCTGCGACCGCGACGCTCGTCGATGCCCGCAAGCAGGACCAGGCCGTCGGGGGCCGTCGGCACCAGCTTCTGGGCTTCGCGCGCCTTGCGCTCGGCAGCATCGAGATTACCGCCCTGGATGTCGCGGCCGGCCAGGGTCAGCAACTCCTGCCAACGCACCTGCTGTCGCACCCCTTCCGGATCACGGACGGAGTAGACCGGCGCCTCGCTCGGGCCAAGCTTGGCCTTGGGATGGGATTTGCAGCCGCCGACCGCGAGGGCCAGCACGCCTGCGAACAGAACCAGCCAGAGGCGGTCAGGCCGCGGCATCGCTCCCCTTCCCCGCCTGCAGCGTCTTGTTGAACTCCGCCTGGCGGCGGGTGCGGTCCATTACCTGGCCCTTGAGCTGGCCACAGGCGGCGTCGATGTCATCGCCACGGGTACGGCGGACCATGGTCAGCACGTTGCTGTCGAGCAGGATCTTCTGGAAGGCACGGATGTGCGCTTCTTCCGAACGCTCGTAGCGGGTGCCGGGGAACGGATTGAACGGGATCAGGTTGACCTTGCCCGAATCCTTGGCCTGCACCGCGTTGTCGAACTGGCGCATCAGGCGGGCCAGCTCGCGGGCATGCTCGGGCTTGTCGTTGATGCCCTTCATCAGGGTGTATTCGAAGGTGACCGATTCGCGGCGCTTGTTGGCGCGCAGGTAGCGTGCGCACGAGGCCATCAGCTCGGCGATCGGGTACTTCTTGTTGAGCGGCACCAGCGTTTCGCGCAGCGCATCGTTCGGCGCGTGCAGCGACACCGCCAGCGACACGTCGCTTTCGGCAGACAGGCGGTCGATCTGCGGCACCAGGCCGGAGGTCGACAGGGTCACGCGCTTGTTGGCCAGGCCGTAGCCCAGGTCGTCGCGCATCACGCTCATGGCGCGCACGACGTTGTCGAAATTCATCAGCGGCTCGCCCATGCCCATCATCACCACGTTGGTGAGGCGGCGCATCTGGTGCGGCACGTTGCCCAGGTGGCGTGCGGCAACCCACACCTGGCCGATGATCTCGGCAGTGGTCAGGTTGCGGTTGAAGCCCTGGGTAGCAGTGGAGCAGAACGTGCAGTTCAGGCCGCAACCGACCTGCGAGGACACGCACAGCGTGCCGCGGGTCTTGTCCGGGATGTACACGGTCTCGATGGCGTTCTTGCCATCCACGCCCATCGCCAGCAGCCACTTGTGGGTGCCGTCGGCGGAGGGCTTGTCGAACACGATGTTGGGAACCAGCACCTCGGCATGGGCCTGCAGCTTGGCGCGCAGGACCTTGCCGAGGTCGGTCATTTCATCGAAATCGGTGACGTAGCGATGGTGGATCCACTTCATCACCTGATGGGCACGGAACTTCTTTTCGCCAAGAACCTCGACGAAAAACTTCTCCAGGCCCGCGCGATCGAGGTCGAGCAGGTTCTGCTTGCCAGCCGTGGGTGCCGTCTTCGGCAGCGGCTGGATGGCGGGGGACTGTACGACCTCGTTCACGGCATTACTCTCAGCGCGAAACGACTTCGGTGGCGGCGAAGAAGTAGGCGATTTCAATCGCGGCATTCTCGACCGAGTCCGAGCCGTGGGCGGCATTGGCATCGATGGATTCGGCGAAGTCGGCGCGGATGGTGCCCGCAGCGGCTTCCTTCGGGTTGGTGGCGCCCAGCAGGTCGCGGTGGGCCAGGACGGCGTTCTCGCCTTCCAGGGCCTGGATCATCACCGGGCCGGAGATCATGAACTCGACCAGCGCGTTGAAGAACGGACGCTCGCGGTGCACGGCGTAGAAGCCTTCGGCTTCACGGCGCGACAGCTGCTTGTACTTGGCGGCCACGACCTTCAGGCCGGCCTTCTCGAAGCGGGCGTAGATTTCGCCGATGACGTTCTTGGCAACGGCGTCCGGCTTGATGATCGAAAGGGTGCGCTCCAGCGCCATGGGATGTCTCCAATGGAATCGGGCCGCTGATGGCCCGAAGGGTAACATGAAAAAAACCCGCGTCGGGACGCGGGCTTAGCCTGATAAACGTAGGCGAATTGTAAGAGATCCCACTCAGTAGTGCCAGCCCATGGCTGGCAGGCCTGACGCCCGGCGTTTGCGGTCCCGGGGCTCCCATTCAGGATTGGGGGTTGCCAGCCATGGGCTGGCACTACTGAATCCCCTGTAACCGCCCGGTCGGTTTTGCTGCACTGCAAAATGCCATACGCCACCGTCTGGTTCTAGTATCAAACAATCGTTTGATTAAGGTCTGCCCGCCGATGGCCAAACCCGCCCACTTCTCGACCAAGGACCGGATCCTCGGTGCCGCCGAGGAGCTGTTCGCCCTGCATGGCTTCGCCGGCACCTCGCTGCGCCAGGTAACCAGCCAGGCCGACGTCAACATCGCGGCGGTCAACTACCACTTCGGCTCCAAGGAAAACCTGGTCAACGAGGTGTTCCGCCGCCGCATGGACGAGATGACCGGTGCCCGCCTGTCGCAGCTCGAGCGCGCCCGCAGCGAACACCCCGGCGAACTGCGCCCGGTGCTGGCCGCCTTTGTCGAACCGGCGCTGGCACTGGCCCAGGACCGCCAGAACGGCGGCGCCTTCGTGCGCGTAATCGCCCGCGCCTACGCCGAGAAGAACGACAACCTGCGCAAGTTCCTGTCCGACCACTACGGCCACGTGCTGCGTGCGTTCGGCAAGGCCATCGGCGAATGCGTGCCGGACCTGAGCAAGGAGGAGCTGTACTGGCGCCTCGACTTCCTGGCCGGCTCGCTGACCTATGCGATGGCCGACTTCGGGCTGATCAAGCGTCCCGCCGGTGTCACCGAAGCGGCGCATCGTGCCCATGCCGCCCACGAACTGATCCATTTCGCCGAAGCCGGGTTCCGCGCCGCCGCACGCGCCAGCGCCCTGCCCGCTTCCCCGTGATTCCACCGGGTGTGACCCACCCAGTAACTGCTGACCAACAAAGGCCCTACACCATGTCCAATTCCCTGCTAGTCCGCCGCGCCGCCGTGCTGGGTGCCGGCGTCATGGGTGCCCAGATCGCCGCCCACCTCACCAATGCTGGCGTCGACACCGTGCTGTTCGACCTGCCTGCCAAGGAAGGTCCGGCCGACGGCATCGTGCTGAAGGCGATCGCCAACCTGGGCAAGCTGAGCCCGGCGCCGCTGGCCAGCAAGTCGCTGGCCGAAGCCATCACCCCGGCCAACTACGAGTCCGGCCTGGAGCAGCTGAAGGACTGCGACCTGATCATCGAGGCCATCGCCGAGCGCATGGACTGGAAGCAGGACCTGTACAAGAAGATCGCCCCGTTCGTGGCCGACCACGCGGTGCTGGCCTCCAACACCTCGGGCCTGGGCATCAACAAGCTGGCCGACGTGCTGCCCGAGCAGCTGCGCCACCGCTTCTGCGGCGTACATTTCTTCAACCCGCCGCGCTACATGCACCTGGCCGAGCTGATCCCGGCCACCACCACCGATGCCGCCGTGCTGGAAGGCCTGGAAGCATTCCTGGTCACCACCCTGGGCAAGGGCGTGGTGTACGCCAAGGACACCCCGAACTTCATCGGCAACCGCATCGGCGTGTTCTCGATCCTGTCCACCATCCACCACACCCAGCAGTTCGGCCTGGGCTTCGATGAAGTGGACGGCCTGACCGGCCCGCTGGTGGGCCGCCCGAAGTCGGCTACCTACCGCACTTCCGACGTGGTCGGCCTGGACACCATGGCGCACGTCATCAAGACCATGGGCGACACCCTGCCCAACGACCCGTGGCATGAGTTCTTCAAGTCGCCGAAGTGGCTGGATGCACTGATTTCCAAGGGCGCACTGGGCCAGAAGACCGGCGCCGGCATCTTCCGCAAGGTCGGCAAGGACATCGTGGTGCTGGACCTGGAGAAGCAGGACTACCGCCCGGCCGATCGCGCTGCCGCGCCGGAAGTGGTCGAGATCCTGAAGATCAAAAACCCGGCCGAGAAGTTCGCCAAGCTGCGCGAGAGCCAGCATCCGCAGGCGCAGTTCCTGTGGGCGACCTTCCGCGACCTGTTCCACTACAGCGCCTACCACCTGGCCGACATCGCCGAGACCGCGCGCGACGTCGACCTCGCCATCCGCTGGGGCTACGGCTGGTCGCTGGGCCCGTTCGAAACCTGGCAGGCCGCCGGCTGGAAGCAGGTCGCGCAGTGGATCGCCGATGACATCGTGGCCGGCAAGAGCATGAGCAACGCGCCGCTGCCGGACTGGGTGTTCGATGGCCGCGACGGCGTGCATGCCGCCGAAGGCAGCTACAGCCCCTCGCGCAACGCCAAGCTGCCGCGCTCGTCGCTGCCGGTATACCAGCGCCAGCGCTTCCCGGATCCGCTGCTGGGCGAAAAGTTCGCGCCGGGCGAGACCGTGTTCGAGAACGACGGCCTGCGCATGTGGCACGACGGCGACGGCATCGCCGTGGTCAGCTTCAAGACCAAGATGAACACCGTGTCCGACCAGGTGCTCGATGGCCTGCAGGAATGCGTCAGCCGCGCCGAGAAGGATTTCCAGGGCCTGGTGATCTGGCAGCAGAAGGAACCCTTCTCCGCCGGTGCCGACCTGGCCGGTGCGCTCGGCCTGCTGCAGGCCGGCAAGGTCGACCAGTTCGAAGAGATGGTCGCCAACTTCCAGCGCACCAGCCAGCGCATCAAGTACTCGCTGGTGCCGGTGGTGGCTGCCGTGCGCGGCCTGGCCCTGGGCGGCGGCTGCGAGTTCCAGATGCACAGCGCCAAGACCGTGGCCTTCCTGGAAAGCTACATCGGCCTGGTCGAGGCCGGCGTCGGCCTGCTGCCGGCCGGTGGTGGCCTGAAGGAACTGGCCGTGCGTGCCTCGCAGGCAGCCGGTCCGGGCGGTGACGTGTTCGCCGAACTGAAGAAGACCTTCGAGACCGTGGCGATGGCCAAGGTGTCCAACTCGGCCGTCAACGCCAAGGAACTGGGCCTGCTGCGCAGCACCGACAAGGTGGTGTTCAACAGCTACGAGGCCCTGCACATCGCCAAGGCTGAAGCCCGCGCCCTGGCCGAAGCCGGTTACCGCCCGCCGCTGCCGGCACGCCGCATCCAGGTCGCCGGTGACGTGGGCATCGCCACCTTCAAGATGATGCTGGTCAACATGCTGGAAGGTCGCTTCATCAGCCCGTACGACTACGAGATCGCCGAGCGCATCGCCACCGTGCTGTGCGGCGGCAAGGTCGACCGCGGCACCCTGGTGGACGAAGAGTGGCTGCTGACCCTGGAGCGCAAGCACTTCGTCGAACTGGCCCAGCAGGAAAAGACCCAGGCCCGCATCGCGCACATGCTGAAGACCGGCAAGCCGCTGCGGAACTGACGGAAGACATCGGTAGTGCCGGCCGCTGGCCGGCAACCTCTTCCAACCCCTATTCAAGAGATCACTGCAATGACCAAGCAAATCCAGGACGCCTACATCGTCGCCGCCACCCGCACCCCGGTCGGCAAGGCGCCCAAGGGCATGTTCCGCAACACCCGCCCCGACGACATGCTTGCGCACGTGCTGCGCAGCGTCGTCGCGCAGGCCCCGGGCGTGGACGTCAACCGCATCGATGACGCGATCATCGGCTGCGCCATGCCGGAAGCCGAGCAGGGCATGAACGTGGCGCGCATCGGCGTGCTGCTGGCTGGCCTGCCGAACACCATCGCCGCACAGACCGTGAACCGCTTCTGCTCCTCCGGCCTGCAGGCCGTCGCGCAGGCCGCCGACGCGATCCGCCTGGGCAACGCCGACCTGATGCTGGCTGGTGGCACCGAGTCGATGTCGATGGTGCCGATGATGGGCAACAAGATCGCCATGGCGCCGAGCGTGTTCGACAACGACCACGTGGCCATCGCCTACGGCATGGGCATCACTGCCGAGAAGGTCGCCGAAGAGTGGAAGGTCTCGCGCGAAGACCAGGACGCCTTCGCCCTCGCCTCGCACCAGAAGGCCATGGCCGCGATCCAGAACGGCGAGTTCAAGGACGAGATCAGCCCGTACGAGATCGTCTCGCACCTGCCGGACCTGGCCGATGGCCAGCGCATCATCACCCGCAACAAGATCGCCGACACAGACGAAGGCCCGCGCCCGGATTCGTCCGCTGAAGGCCTGGCCAAGCTGCGCCCGGTGTTCCGCAACGGCCAGTTCGGCGGCACCGTCACCGCCGGTAACTCGTCGCAGATGAGCGATGGTGCAGGCGCGGTGCTGCTGGCCTCGGAGCAGGCGATCAAGGATTACGGCCTGACCCCGCTGGCCCGTTTCGTCAGCTTCTCGGTGGCCGGCGTGCGCCCGGAAGTGATGGGCATCGGCCCGATCGCCGCGATCCCGAAGGCCCTGAAGCAGGCCGGCCTGACCCAGGACCAGCTGGACTGGATCGAGCTGAACGAAGCATTCGCCGCGCAGTCGTTGGCGGTGATCCGTGATTGCGGCCTGGACCCGAGCAAGGTCAACCCGCTGGGCGGCGCGATCGCCCTGGGCCACCCGCTGGGTGCAACCGGTGCGATCCGTACCGCGACCCTGCTGCACGGCCTGCGTCGTCGCCAGCAGAAGTACGGCATGGTGACGATGTGCATCGGCACCGGCATGGGCGCAGCGGGTATTTTCGAGGCGCTGTAAGGTTCAAAGCGTTGCCTCGTTGGGCTTCATGGCGTGGGCCGGGTTGGCAGGGCTGCCCGGGACACGCCGTGAACCCATCCATGGGGGCTCGATGGCGCCATCCATGGCGCCAACGGTCCCGGGCAGCCCTGCCAACCCGGCCCTTCCAGCCTCCCCGCGGCGGAGGGATGAGCAAAGGCAGTAGATCCACGCCATGCGTGGATGCCTCTGCTCTGGAAACGAAAAAGGCAGCCATAGGCTGCCTTTTTTGCTTGTGCTTCTGCCTTTGATTCCGCCCTTCCCGTCCGCGCCCGCAGGAAACATGACAGGCGGGGCGGGTGGGCCTTTGCAGGACCGTTCGCCGCATGGATGCGGCGACCGAGCCCCCATGGACGGGTTTACGGCGTGTCCTGCAAAGGCCCACCCGTCCCGCCCATCACGTATCAATCAAAGCGCGAACGGAGCGCTTGATAAACCTTATTCCGCCAACATCGCCGTCAGCTTCTCCCGCGCCGGGCCAGCCAGCTTCGGGTTGTCCAGCGCGAAGCGGATCGTCGCCTCCACCAGCCCCAGGTGCGTGCCGCAGTCGAAACGAGTGCCCTCGAATCGGTAGGCATCGACCTCTTCGGTCTTCAGCAGCTGCGCGATCGCATCGGTCAGCTGGATCTCGCCACCCGCGCCGCTGCCAGTCTGTTCCAGCAGCTCGAAGATCTTCGGGCTCAGCACGTAGCGGCCGACCACCGCCAGGTCGCTCGGTGCGTCCTCCGGCTTGGGCTTCTCCACGATCTGCGAGATGCGGCCCTTGCGACCATCGAAGGCCTCGGTCGCGACGATGCCGTAGCTGGCGGTCTTGTCGTGCGGCACGTCTTCAACGGCGATCACGCTGGCACCACTGGCTTCGTTGAGATCGGCCATCTGCTTCAGCGCACCGTCGCCGCGGTTCCAGATCAGGTCGTCCGGCAGCAGCACCGCAAACGGTTCGTCACCGATCACGGCCTTGGCACACAGCACCGCATGGCCCAGGCCCAGCGCCTCGGCCTGGGTCACGAAGATCGCACGCACGCCATTGGGCAGCACGTGACGGATCAGTTCCAGCTGCTCCTGCTTGCCCGCGCGCTCGAGCTTCTGTTCCAGCTCGTAGGCCTTGTCGAAATAGTCGGCGACTGCATGCTTGTAACGGTTGGTGATGAACACCAGCGTGTCACAGCCCGCCTCGATTGCTTCATCCACCGCGTACTGGATCAGCGGCCGATCAATGATCGGCAACATCTCCTTCGGCACGGTCTTGGTTGCTGGCAAAAAACGCGTCCCCAGACCTGCGACCGGGAAAACTGCTTTGCGAATTCGCTTGCTCATTGGTGCCTGTTGGCCTCGCGTGCCGGAAAGGGCACGACTTTAGCGGATGAAATGTAAGCATCCTGTTCGATTGGCGAGAATTCGGGCATCGTCGCGAACAGGACTTCCTTGATGGTTTCGGTGTCGTAGCTGCAGACTGCCTCGCGCAGGCGCGGGACGTTGCCCAGCACCAGATCGCGCGAGAACATGCGCACGCCAGCCTCGAGAATCTTCGGGTGCGCGGTGGACCGATAGTCCTCGTCCGAATAGAACAGCGTCTCGTGCAGCTTCTCACCCGGACGCAGGCCGGTGTAGATGATCGGAATGTCCTTGTACGGCTGCTTGCCCGCCAGACGGATCATCTGCTCGGCCAGCAGTCGGATCGGCACCGGCTCGCCCATGTCGAGCGTGTAGATCGCACCGTGCGAGGCCGAGGCCGCTGCCTGCAGGATCAACTGGCAGGCCTCGGGGATGGTCATGAAGTAGCGGGTGACTTCCGGGTCGGTGACCGTGACCGGCCCACCACGCAGGATCTGCTCGCGGAACAGCGGCACCACGCTGCCGGCCGAGGCCAGCACGTTGCCGAAGCGCACGGTAACGAAACGGGTGTGCGTGGACTTCTGGTCCAGGCTCTGGCAGATCATCTCGGCATAGCGCTTGCTGGCACCCAGCGCGTTGACCGGGTCGACCGCCTTGTCGGTGGAGATGAACACGAAATGCTCGACGCGGGCCTCCAGGCAGGCACGGGCCACGTTCTCGGTCGCCAGGATGTTGTTGCGCACGGCTTCGCGCAGCTGCCGCTCCAGCACCGGCACATGCTTGTACGCCGCAGCATGGAACGTGGTGTCGACCGGATGCAGCGACAGCGCATGGCGGATCACCGCAGGATCGCCACAATCGCCCAGCACCGCTTCGATCTCGATATCGGGGAAGCTGCGGCGCAGCTCACCTTCAATGGTCAGCAGCAGCAGTTCGCTGATCTCCAGCAGGATGATGCGGCCGGCGCCATGGCGCGCGCACTGGCGGCACAGCTCCGAGCCGATCGAGCCACCGGCACCGGTAACCATCACGGTGCGCCCGCCCAACCAGCCGCGGATCAGGTTCCAGTCCGGGGTGATCGGCTTGCGGCCGAGCAGGTCCTCGATCGCAACTTCCTTCAGCTGGCCAGGCAGCGACTGGCCCTGCAGGATGTCGCTCAGCTTGGGCACGGTGCGGAACGGCACACCGGTGCTTTCGCAGATGGCGACCACCCGCTGCATGCCTGCGGCATCGAGCGAGGGCATGGCGATCACCAGCAACTTGGCCGCAGTCTCGCGGACCACGGCCGGGGCATCATCCAGGCTGCCCAGGATCGGCAGGCCCTGCAGCTTGGCGCCGCGCAGGTGCGGTGCGTCGTCCAGCAGACCGACCGGCTCGAAGTTGCCGGAGCGGCGCAGATCGCGGACCAGGGTCTCGGCGGCCTGCCCGGCACCCAGGATCAGCACGCGGCGCGCGCTCGAATCCGACTGCAGTGCCTGGTAGTCCTTCCAGGCCCGGTACAGCAGGCGCGGCGCGCCCAGCAGCGCCGACAGCGCGAACGGATAGATCACCAGCACCGACATCGGCACGCCGTCGAAACGCTTCCACATCAGCACCAGCACGATGCCGACCAGGCCGATGAAGCTGGCCTTGAAGATGTTCAGCAGGTCACTGACGCTGGCGAAACGCCACAGCCCGCGATACAGGCCCACGCGCCAGAACACCAGGCCCTGCAGCAGCAGCACCAGCGTGGTGTCGACATTCCAGAGCGGAAGCGCGGGCGCGTTGGGGAGGATCGAGTACCGCCCGGCATGGAGCAGCTGCCAGCATGCCCAGACCATGAACAGGTCGTGGCAGACGATGGCCGAACGCGGCATCAGGCCGAGGATTCTGTCCCGCCAGGGTGAAGCCATAAGTCAGGTATTTCCTTGTCGGTGACGCAATCCATTGCGCAGGAGGAGCCAGAGGACGCTCAGCGCGAGAAACCACGCGACCGCCAGGACAGCCTCCCACCTCGGCTGTAAATTGGAGCAGACATTAAGCACTGTAATACTGAACAGGCCCAAAGCAAAGTACATCCCTGTCACCTGGGCGTGGCTGGCTCCTGCCTGCACCGCCCGCTGGTAGACGTGCTGGGTATGGGGTTCCATCCAGCGTTGTCCGGAAATGATGCGCGCCGCCAGTGTGAAGCCCGCGTCCACGAGGAACGCCGAAGCCGGCACCAGCAGCAGGATCCAGTTGATGTCGGTACGCACCGCGGCGATGGCCAGGACGACGGCGACTGCATAGCCCAGCGCGCCACTTCCGACATCCCCCATGAAGATCCGGGCCCGCGGGAAATTGAATGGCAGAAAACCCAGGCAGGCCAGGCCCAGTGCCACCGCCGCCACCGAGTACGGCCAGGGCAGCACCGGCGCCAGGCCCAGTGCGACAACAATGGCCTGGCTGGCGGCAATACCGTTGATGCCATCCATGAAGTTCCAGATGTTGATCAACGAGGCGGTGAATACCAGCACCAGCCCGGCCAGCAACCAGCTTCCACCGTGCACCTTGACCAGGGCGGCCAGCAGCGCGGCGGCAATGAAGTGCACCAGCAGGCGGCGCATGGCCGGCAACGGCCGGTGGTCGTCCCACCAGCCGATGCCCGCCACCAGTACCAGGCCCAGGCTGGCCACCAGCAGGCTCGGTGTCGATTCAGGCCAGACCCACATCGCTGCACCGGCGGTGACCAGCAGGCTGATGACGATGGCGATACCACCACCGCGCGGCGTCGCCACGCTATGGCTGCGACGCTCGCCGGGCTGGTCCATCAGTTGCTGGCGCAGGGCATAACCCCGTGCCGCCCAGGTCAGCCCCGCACTCAGCAGGGCCAGCCCCAGCAGCGCGCCCATCACGAGCCACGGCATGGATCAGAGCACCGCGTAGTTCAGCAGTGGCTTGACCGTACCCCATTCCTTGCAGCTCGGGCACTGCCAATGGTGGGTGCGCGCACCGAACCCGCAACGGGTGCAGCGGTAAGCGGGATTGCGCACCAGCAGCTGGTCGGTGATGTGCTTGAGGTCATGCAGGGTCGCAGTGGAATCGGCGCCCTCGGCCAGGGTCAGGTCGATCAGCGCGGATTCGCCACGCACCGACGGACGATCCTTGAGCTGGCGGCCAAGGTAGGCCCGGGCCGGAGCCACGCCCTCCTGCTCTTCCATCAGCCGGGTCAGGGCCAGCACCGGGGCGATGCCACGGTAGTGTTCGGTCATTTCCGACAAGAACGCACGTGCGCCGCCCAGGTCGCCGACCTTGCGATAGTTTTCCATCAACGCCGGCAGCAGCTCGGGCAGGTACTCGGGGTCGTTGCGCGCGGCACGTTCGAATGCACGCACCGCGGCTTCAGCGTTGCCCGCATCCGTCTCGAGGCGACCTTCGATGATGCCGGCGCGCACCGACATGGCGTCGGCCTGGTAGGCGCGGGCGATCGCCGCCCTCGCCTCTTCCAGCTTGCCGGCACCGCGGAAGCGTTCAGCCAGTTCGCATTCGAACTGCCCGATCAGCTTGCCCATCGGCTCGCCGGTGACGTCTTCGAAACGGGTGGCGTTGTCGATCGCCTTTTCCCAGTCACGCTCGGCCTGATAGATGCCGATCAGGTGCTTGAGCGCCTGCGGGGCGCGCTGGTCGAGCTGTGCCAGCTCGGTGAACACGGTCTCTGCGCGGTCCAGCAGGCCGGACTTCATGTAGTCCTCGCCCAGCGCCAGCAGGGCCTGCACGCGCTGCGCGTCGCTCAGGTCGTGGCGGTTGACCAGCCCCTGGTGCAGGCGGATGGCGCGGTCGACTTCACCGCGGCGGCGGAACAGGTGGCCCAGCGCGACCTGGGTCTCGAAGGTTTCCTTGTCCAGCTCGGCGATGTGCAGGAACAGTTCGATGGCCTTGTCCGGCTGCTCGTTGAGCAGGTAGTTCAGGCCACGGAAGTAGGTGCTGGACAGGCGGCTGACCTGGTTGTCACCGTGGCGCTGGCCACCACGCCGGCCGATCACCCACCCGGCCAGTGCGGCCAGCGGAACGAACAGGAAAAACCACAGCCACTCGGTGACGAAATCCATCTTCGATCAGCGTCCATCAAAAGATTGGGGGGAAACACCCGCAGCCGGCGTTGCCGCCACGGACTTGTTGGCACGGCGCAGCTGACCGTAGAGCGGAATGACCACGCTCACCAGTACCAGGCCGGCACCGACGATGACACCGATCAGCAGGGCCGCGATCAGCGCCACGCCGACAGAGGTATTCAACTGGGTAAACAGCAGGTTGATCGACATCGCGGTCATGTTGACCGCACCAATGATCAGCCCAAGGATCAGGACCGCCAGCAGGACCAGCAGACGAAAGACCTTCATGCGACAGCTCCAGTGGCAGGAGTCCGTAGCTTATCCGACCCGCGGCTGGATTCGCACGCGGTGGCGCGACGGAGGCTCAGGCCGGATCGGCGTCCAGCGGCAGCACACTGCTGACCCGCTCGCGCAGTTCCTTGCCCGGCTTGAAATGGGGGACGTGCTTGCCCGGCAGGGCAACCGATTCGCCGGTCTTCGGGTTGCGACCCAAGCGCGGCGGACGATAGTGCAGCGAGAAGCTGCCAAAACCACGGATTTCGATGCGATCCCCGGCGGACAGCGAACCGCCCATCATTTCCAGCAACGACTTCACCGCCAGATCGACATCATCGGCCTTCAGGTGCGCCTGGCGGCGCGCAAGGATTTCGATCAGTTCGGATTTGGTCATTACCGGCTCACATCAGGGGCATCTCAGCCTGAAACGGCCCGGGCAGAAGCCCGGGCCGTCCAGGAAACAACAAACAGCGTAAGGCCGATTACTCGGACTTGTTGCCGTTCAGCTGTGCACGCAGCAGCGCGCCCAGCTGGGTGGTGCCGCTGGAAGCCGAAGAGGACTGGTATTCCTCCAGCACTTCGCGCATTTCCGCGTCATCCTTGGCCTTGATCGACAGCTGCAGGGTACGGCCCTTGCGGTCCATGCCCACGAACTTGGCTTCGATCTTGTCGCCGACCTTCAGGTGCTGGGTGGCGTCGTCAACGCGCTCGTTGGCGATGTCGCGGGCCGAGACGTAACCTTCGATGCCGTCAGCCAGCTCGATGATCGCGCCCTTGGCGTCGACTTCCTTCACCACGCCGTCGACCTTGGAGCCCTTCGGATTGGCAGCCATGTACTGGCCGAACGGATCCTGCTCCAGCTGCTTCACGCCCAGGGAGATGCGCTCGCGCTCCGGATCGACAGCCAGGACGACGGCGTCCAGGGTATCGCCCTTCTTGAAGTTGCGAACGACGTCTTCGCCGGTGGTGTTCCAGCTGATGTCGGACAGGTGGACCAGGCCGTCGATGCCGCCGTCCAGGCCGATGAAGATGCCGAAGTCGGTGATCGACTTGATCTGGCCCGACACCTTGTCACCCTTCTTGTGGGTGGCAGCGAAGGTTTCCCACGGATTGGCGGCAACCTGCTTCATGCCCAGCGAGATACGGCGACGCTCTTCATCGACGTCCAGCACCATCACTTCGACTTCATCACCAACCTGGACAACCTTGGACGGGTTGACGTTCTTGTTGGTCCAATCCATCTCGGAGACGTGCACCAGGCCTTCGACGCCCGGCTCGATCTCAACGAACGCACCGTAATCGGTGACGTTGGAGACCTTGCCGAAGACGCGGCTGTTGGCCGGGTAACGACGGCCGATGTTGTCCCACGGATCCTCGCCCAGCTGCTTCAGGCCCAGCGAAACGCGGTTGCGCTCGCGGTCGAACTTCAGCACGCGGACGTCCAGCTCGTCGCCGACGTTCACGACTTCCGACGGGTGACGCACGCGCTTCCACGCCATGTCGGTGATGTGCAGCAGGCCGTCGATACCGCCCAGGTCCACGAACGCGCCGTAATCGGTCAGGTTCTTGACGACACCCTTCAGGATCGCGCCTTCCTGCAGCTTGTCCATCAGCTGCTCGCGCTCTTCCGAGTGCTCGCTTTCGACGACAGCGCGGCGCGAGACCACGACGTTGTTACGCTTGCGGTCCAGCTTGATGAGCTTGAACTCGAGTTCCTTGCCTTCCAGGTAGGCCGGATCGCGCACCGGGCGCACATCGACCAGGGAACCCGGCAGGAAGGCGCGGACATCCTTGATGTCCACGGTGAAACCACCCTTGACCTTGCCGCTGATGCGGCCGGTGATGGTTTCGTTCTTTTCCAACGCTTCTTCCAGCTCGTCCCACACCATCGCGCGCTTGGCCTTCTCGCGCGACAGGACGGTTTCGCCGAAGCCGTTCTCGATCGAGTCGAGGGCGACCTTGACGATGTCGCCTTCGGCGACGTCGATTTCGCCAGCGTCGTTACGGAACTGTTCGATCGGCACGATGCCTTCGGACTTCAGGCCAGCGTTGATCACCACGACGTCGCCGCGGACTTCAACAACGGTACCGCTGACGATGGCGCCCGGCTTCAGCTTGGCCAGGTTGGCCTGGCTGGCTTCAAACAGTTCGGCAAATGATTCGGTCATTAGATTTACTCTGTTGGACACATGGGTCGGTGGCGTCCCCTTCAGGGGAATGGCGACCGCCCGCCTGTTGGTCGACCCCGGAAACGCAGGTCGTGTGTAGTAGGAAAACCGCCACGCATCATTGCGCGACGGAGCTGGTACAGCACTGCTTTGCGCGACCACCACCGATGCTGCTGGCAGTGCTCCCGCGCGAACGGATCAGGCAGCCGGAACCGGAAGCAGATCCATCACTCGGGCAACGACATCATCGATGCCGATGCCTGTGGTGTCGATGAGGACAGCATCGTCTGCCGGCTTCAGGGGCGCCACGGTACGCTGAGCATCACGGGCGTCGCGGGCCATGATCTCGCGCAGGAGGTCATCAAAGTTAACAGAAACCCCCTTGTCTTTCAACTGCTTATGCCGGCGCTCGGCGCGCTCCTCGGCACTGGCGGTCAGGAAGACCTTGTAGGGGGCGTCCTTGAAGATCACCGTGCCCATGTCGCGACCGTCGGCAACCAGGCCGGGCAGCTCCCTGAATGCGCGCTGGCGCTCCTTCAGGGCGGCCCGGACCTCGGGAATGGCGGCGATGGCCGAGGCCAGTGCGCCGGTGGTCTCCAGGCGCAGCTCGTCGGTGGCATCGGTGCCATTGACCATGACCCGCATCGACTCACCCTGTTCAACAAACTGAACATGGGTGTCGAAGGTGCAGCGCACCAGTGCCGAGGCATCGGAGGTATCGATGTCGGCCCAGCTTGCGGCCACGCCCACTGCCCGGTACAGCGCGCCCGAATCCAGGTAATGCCAGCCCATCCGGCGCGCGATGATGCGGCTGATGGTACCCTTGCCAGCCCCTGAAGGGCCGTCGATGGTCAGGACGGGAGCGAGTGGATTCATGGGGTTCCCAGAGCGTGTGAATGGGTCATTCTAGCCCCTGCCAGACGCCCCCAGCGGGATCTTTTGTGCAACCACTTGAAACCATGAGGAAAAGCCCGGTAGAATGGCGGGCTTGAACGAGCGTCAACTGCCGATTGTCTTTCGCATATCGCGGCCACGCTCCACCCGAACAACTACTGTTTACGCCGAGGTATGCCATGAAAGTCCTGTCCTCCCTGAAGTCGGCGAAGGCCCGTCACCGTGACTGCAAGGTCGTGCGTCGTCGTGGCAAGATCTTCGTCATCTGCAAGTCGAACCCGCGTTTCAAGGCGCGTCAGCGCTAAGCCCAACAGCCTTCGCGGCTGCGGCTGGCCCTACGCGGGGCCGACCCGATGCAAAAAGCCGCCTTCGGGCGGTTTTTTGTTTATGCGGCTTTTTCCTGCCGTTTTTGCTGTAATCGCCTTTCTTGACCACTGGGGAGTAGATCGAGATGAAGCGTTACCTGTCCGCCCTGGCCGTGATGGCCACCCTGGCCGCCGCCACGCCGGCGCTGGCCGATACCCTGCTTGTCGACCGTGCCCGCGAGAAGCCGGCCGGTACCCTGCCCGTGCGCGGCCAGAGCATGCAGCAGGTGCAGGCGCAGTTCGGCGCGCCGAGCGAGCAGCTGCAGCCGCGTGGCGGGCAGAAGCGGCAATGGCCGACCATCAACCGCTGGGTGTACCCGCAGTTCACCGTCTACTTCGAGAAGCAGAAGGTGATCGACGTGGTGGCCAACCAGGCGGACCCGAACGAAATCGGCCCGAAACCGCCGATCCGTTGATCCCTTTACCCGCCGTGGGCGGGCCTGTGTAGCGAGACCATGAACCAGACCCTTCGTTTTCCTGCCGAGTGGGAAGCCCAGAGCGGCGTCCTGATTGCCTGGCCCACCGCCGACACCGACTGGGCTGACCGCCTGGGCCAGGTGGAAGAGACCTACATCGCCCTGGTCGCGGCCATCACCCGCTTCCAGCCGGTGCTGATCTGCGTGGCCGACGATGACGTGGAGACCTACGCCGAGATGCGGCTGCGCTCCAACCGCATCGACATGGAAAAGGTCCACTTCACCACGGCGGCCTACGACGATACCTGGCTGCGCGACTCCGGCCCGATCACCCTGCGCCGTGCCGACGGCGGGTTCCAGCTGCTGGATTTCCGCTTCACCGGCTGGGGCGGCAAGTTCGATGCCACCCTGGATGACCAGTTGGTGGGCGTGCTGGACCAGGCTGGCGTGTTCAACGATGCGCCGGTGCGCAGCATTCCGTTCGCGCTGGAAGGCGGCGGCATCGAAACCGACGGTGAAGGCACCCTGCTGACCACCTGGAAGTGCCTGCACGAGCGCCACCCGGACCGCGACCGCGCCAGCCTGAGCGCCGACCTGGCCGATTGGCTGCAGCAGGACCGCGTACTGTGGCTGGACCACGGTTATCTGGAAGGCGACGACACCGACGCGCATATCGACACCCTCGCCCGCTTCGCCTCGGCTGACAGCATCGTCTACCAGGCCTGCGACGACGAGAGCGACTCGCACTACGCCGAACTGCAGGCGATGGGCAATGAGCTTGCGGCGCTGCGTACCAAGGATGGCCAGCCGTACCGCCTGTTCCCGCTGCCGTGGGCACAGCCGGTGATCGACGAAGGCCGCCGCCTGGCTGCGTCGTACGCGAACTATCTGATCGTCAATGGCGCAGTGCTGATGCCGGCCTACGGCGATCCGGCCGACGACCTGGCCCGCGACGTGCTGGCCCAGGCGCACCCGGGCCGCGAGATCGTGCAGGTGCCCTGCCGTTCGCTGATCTGGCAGAACGGCAGCCTGCACTGCATCACCATGCAGCTGCCGGCAGGGTTGTTGAAGGCCTGAGGATTGGTAGTGCCGGCCGCTGGCCGGCAACCCTGCACTGCCTGATGGATTGACGGGATTGCCGGCCAGCGGCCGGCACTACCCAGCACCCATTCAGCGCGCGACACGCCGTCGCCGTCCATCCGCGCTAACATGCTGGTTTTCCCCCGCAGGAACGCCCCGCATGAACTCGCGCAGCCCCCTTACCGTCGCCCTGATCCAGGAGCGCAACCACGGTGATGCCGCCGCCAACCTGGCGGTGATCGAAGCACGCGTGGCCGAGGCGGCTGCGCAGGGCGCGAAACTGGTGCTGCTGCAGGAACTGCATAACGGTCCGTACTTCTGCCAGCACGAATCGGTGGACGAATTCGACCTGGCCGAACCGATTCCGGGCCCGAGCACCGAGCGCCTGGGTGCGCTGGCGAAGAAGCATGGCGTGGTGCTGGTCGGCTCGCTGTTCGAGCGCCGCGCTGCCGGCCTGTACCACAACACCGCGGTGGTGTTCGAGAAGGACGGTACGCTGCTCGGCAAGTACCGCAAGATGCACATCCCGGACGATCCGGGCTTCTACGAGAAGTTCTACTTCACCCCGGGCGACATCGGCTTCAAGCCGATCGATACTTCGGTCGGTCGCCTTGGCGTGCTGGTGTGCTGGGACCAGTGGTACCCGGAAGCGGCGCGCCTGATGGCGCTGGCCGGTGCCGAGCTGCTGCTCTACCCCACCGCGATCGGCTGGGACCCGGACGATGTGCAGGACGAGAAGACCCGCCAGCGCGACGCCTGGGTGCTGAGCCACCGCGGCCACGCCGTGGCCAACGGCCTGCCGGTGCTGAGCTGCAACCGCGTCGGCCACGAGGCCTCGCCGCTGGGCGCGTCGGGCATCCAGTTCTGGGGTAACAGCCACGTGCTGGGCCCGCAGGGCGAGTTCCTGGCCGAAGCCGGCACCGATGCCACCGTGCTGCTGTGCGATGTCGACCTGCAGCGCAGCGAGCACGTGCGCCGCATCTGGCCGTTCCTGCGCGACCGTCGCATCGACGCGTACGGTGACCTGCTCAAGCGCTACATCGACTGAGCCGGAGCCCGCGCATGGCCGTCCTCATCCGTGATGCCGGCCCGGCCGACATCGCCGCGATCACCGCAATCTACGCGGTGGAAGTGACCGACTTCGTCAACACTTACGAGTACGACATCCCGGACGCGTCCGAGATGCTGCGCCGCATGCGCGACATCATCGACCGCGGCTTCCCCTACCTGGTTGCCGAGATCGACGGCCAGGTGGCCGGCTATGCCTACGCCAACACCTACCGCACCCGCGTTGCCTACCAGTGGACCGTGGAGAACTCGGTCTACGTCGATGCCGCGTTCCAGGGCAAAGGCGTCGGCACGGGCCTGCTGCAGGCCTTGATCGATGCCTGCGTGGCGCGTGGCTACCGGCAGATGGTGGCCGTGATCGGCGAACCGACCAACACCGCTTCAATCAAGCTGCACGAACGCTTCGGCTTCGAGCTGGTGGGCGTGTTCCGTGGCCTCGGCCGCAAGCATGGCCGCTGGCTGGATACCGTGCAGATGCAGCGCGCGCTCGGCGATGGCGCCGACACCGCACCTTCCAATGAATGAACCCATGACCGAAACCCTTTCCGAGACCGGCGACGACCTGTTCGCCGGCCAGCCGGTGCGCGTCGTCGAACGCGACGGCGTACGCTACACCCTGCTGGGCACCGCCCATGTTTCGCGCGCCAGCGTTGAAGCCGTGGAGAAAGCGATCGACAGTTGCCGTTTCGATGCGGTGGCCGTTGAACTGGACCCGCAACGCCTGCAGGCGCTGAGCGATCCGGACACGCTGGCCAAGCTCGACCTGGTCGAGGTGATCCGCAAGGGCCGCGTCGCCCTGTTCGCCGCCAACCTGGCCCTGTCCGCCTACCAGCGCCGCCTGGCCGAACAGCTCGACATTGAGCCCGGCGCCGAGCTGAAGCGTGCGGTGGAGCTGGCGCGCGAACGCAACCTGCCGGTGCACCTGATCGACCGCGAAGTCGGCCTGACCTTCCGTCGTGCCTCGCAGCGGCTGGGCTTCTTCGGCAAGCTGAAGCTGGTCGCCGGGCTTGGCGCCGGCCTGTTCTCGTCCGAGGAAGTGGGCGAAAACGAAATCGAGAAGCTCAAGCAGGGCGACATGCTGGAGTCGAGCTTCGGCGAGTTCGCCAGCGAGAGCCCGGCGCTGTACGAGACCATCATCGGCGAGCGCGACCGCTACATGGCCACGCGCCTGCGCGAGGAACACGACCCGCAGCAGCGTGAAGTGCTGGCGGTTGTCGGTGCGGGTCACCTTGCAGGCCTGGCGCGCTACCTGGAAACCGATACCGAGGCACCGGCACCGCTACGCGCCGAGCTGGAAGCGGTGCCGAAGAAGCGCAACATTCCGTGGTTCACGCTGGGCATCCTGGCGATCGTGGCGACCGGTATCGGCGTGGGCTTCTACCGCGGCGGGCTGGGCGTGGGCACCGAACTGCTGGCGACCTGGGCGATGTATACCGGCGGCCTGGCGGGCCTGGGCTGCCTGCTGGCCGGCGGCCATCCGCTGAGCATCCTCACCGCGATCGCGGTGGCCCCGTTCAAGCCGTTCCGCCTGAGCATCCCGACCGGCGCGTTCTCGGCGCTGGTGGAAGCACGCCTGCGCAAGCCGGCGTACGAGGACTTCCTCAAGCTGCGCGACGATGCGCAGAGCCTGAAGGGCTGGTACCGCAACCGCGTCACCCGCGTGGTGCTGACCTTCATGCTGACCAACATCGGCAGCATGCTCGGCCTGTGGCTGACCACGTTCAAGGTGTGGGGCAAGGTGGCGGGATAACCCCCCCCAACACTCGTGGCTATACTTGGCGTTTAAGGAAGGAACACTCCAATGGATGCATACGATGCGCTGATGCGCGATGGTTTCGTGGTGGTGCGCCAGGCGATTGCACCCGCACTGGTCCAGGACATCAACGAGCGCATCGCGCGCTTCAAGCAGCGCAATCCAAAGGCGGTGTCGCGAAACCTTGACGATCACAAGCGCATGTATCGGATCGTCAACCTGCACCTTGCGGTGGATGCGATGACCCGCCTGCTCACTGACAATCCGGCCATCGACGTCTGCGATCGCTTCCTCGGCGAACCGACCACGCTCTACACCAGCCTCTACTACGAGCGCGGCTCGGAACAGCCGTTGCATCGTGATACGCCAGTATTCTGCACCTCCCCGGGCGAGCGCTACATGGGGGTGTGGACCGCGCTGGATCCGGTTGATGAAAGCAATGGTCCATTGCGCGTGGTCCCGGGCAGCCACCTGCTGCCGCCAATTGATGTACAGGCGCTGCGACACGAGGTCTTCGGCGACGGCCCGATCAGCGCCATGTCGCCGGAGGGCTGGACCGCCTATCAGGATGCGGTTGCGCGCCAGTGCGAAGACGCTGGCCTGAAGCCGCAGTCGGTGCACGTGCAACCGGGCGATGTGATCGTCTGGCACCCGCAGTTGTTCCATGGCGGTGCCCCGCATCCCTCTGCCGGAACCCGTCGCAGCGTGGTCATGCACGTGACCCCGAAGTCGATGCCCGTGGGCCACATGGATGTTTTCTACGGGCAAACCCCTCCGCTGGCCAAAGCGCCCTGGCGCTATTACCGGCGTGGCCAGCGTGAGATCGCACGGTTCGGGCAGGTGGATTTCGGTCACGAGTACACGCGCCGGACCTGGTTCCTGCGCAGGGCCTGACCCGACCGGAAAAAGGGGGAGGCCGCCCCACTACGACCGGCCTCCCCCACACCACAACACGTTGTCGCGCATTACAGCCGGGCAGCGCCCGGCTCTACCATCTCCACTCCACGCGCGCGACGGATCAGCCGCGTCACGGCATTGCGCAGGTCATCGAGCACCGCATAGATCGTCGGCAGGAACAGCAGGCTGACCACGGTCGAGAACGCCAGGCCGCCGGCAATCGCGCGCGCCATCGGTGCGTACTCCGGGCCGTTGCCGAACATCTGCGTATTGGTCAACGAGATCGGCACCATCGCCAGGATCGCCGTGCCCATCGTCATCATGATTGGCCGCAGGCGCTCGCGCGAGCCTTCAACCAGTGCCTGCGTTCGGCCCATGCCGCCGCGCCGCAGGTTGTTGATGTGCTCGATCATCACGATGCCGTTGTTCACCACCACGCCCATCAGCACCAGGATGCCGATGAAGGACATGATCCCGAACGAAGTGCCGGTGATCCAGAACAACCAGAACACGCCGAAGATCGAGAACAGCACGCCGCTCATGATCGCCGCCGGGAACAGCAACGACTCGAACACCGCCGCCATCACCACGTAGATCATCACCAGCGCGATCAGCAGGTTGAACACCATCTGCTGCATCGCTTCGTCGTCGTTGCCGTAGTCGCCGCCGTCGAAGGTGAAACCATAGCCGGCCGGGAAGTTCATCGGCTTGAGCACGGACTCCATCGCCTTGCGGCCATCCGGCGCGGTGACCTTCTCGGCCAGGTTGGCCTTGATGGTCAGCGTGGTCTGGCGGTTGGTGCGTCCGATCTGGGTGGCCGAGGAGCCGACGTCAACGCTGACCAGGCTCAGCAGTGGCACGCTGCGGCCATCGCCGGTACGCACGCTGAAGCCGGCCAGGTCTTCCGGGCTGCTCTGCTCGGCACCAGCGAAACGCACCCACACCGGCACTTCGTTGTCGCCACGGCGGAACTCGCGCATCGGTGCACCGCGCAGGGCCAGGCCGACGAAGCTGGCCACCTGTTCGGCGTTGAAGCCGAACGCCGCCGCACGCTCGCGGTCGACGCGTACCTTCAGCTCGCCGCCCTTCTCGCCATTGTCGATGCGCACGTCGCGCAGCTCGGCACGCTGGGCCAGCAGCGGCACCACTTCCTGGCCGATCTCCTGCAGCATCGAACTTGAGTCGCCGACCAGCTGCACCTGCACGCCCTGGTTGCCGCCACCACCGCCATCGCCGCCCTGGTTGCCGACGAAATAATCGGTACGCGCCGACTTCGGCAGGCCCTTGCGTAGTTCTTCCTGCAGCGCCTTGATGTCCTTGGCGTACTTCTCGTCCAGGGTGACCACGGTCGAGCTGCCTTCCTGCTCGCTGTACCAGGAGTACACCTGCTTGACGTGCAGGCGTTCGCGGTTGGCGTCGATCCAGTTCTCCACACGCGCCACTTCCTCGGACATCTGCCGATAGGTGTATGCGCCCTTCCACATGTAGCCGATGAAGATGTCCTTGCCGCCATCCCCGCCGAACATGTCGACCTTGGTCAGCTTCATTGGCACCAGGCTGACCAGCACCACCAGCACGATGCCAAGCAGGCTCCAGCCGCGATGGTGCAGCGACCAGTCCAGCAGCTTGGCGTAGCGGCGCTGCAGCCGCGCGATCAGGCCGGTCTGCGAGTGCACCAGCTTGGGCGTGGCCATGCGCGCGGACAGCATCGGGATCAGGCTGACCGCAACCAGCCACGAGGCCAGCAGCGAGACCGAGATGGTGATCGCGATCTGCGCCATGAAGATGCTGATGTTGTTGGTCTCGCCGAACAGGTTCGGCACGAACACGATGCAGTGGCACAGCGTGCCGGCGCTGAGCGCGATGGCCACGTTGCGGGTGCCGATGATCGAGGCCAGCCGCGGCTGCCCGGGCATGCGCTCGCGCTCCTGGTAGATGCTCTCCACCACCACCACGGCGTTGTCGACCAGCATGCCCACCGCCAGCAGCAGGCCCATCATGGTCAGGATGTTCAGCGTCACCCCGACGAAGTACATGAAACCCAGGGTGATGGTGAAGCAGATCGGAATGGCCAGGGTCACCATCAGCGTGGACGGCCAATGGCGCAGGAAGAAGAACAGCACCGTGATCGACAGGATTAGGCCGACCGCACCGGCCTCGGCCAGCTCAAGCAGCGAGGAGGTCACCGCCTTGCCCTGGTTGTCGATCACCTTGATCTGCACGTCGCGCATCGACGGCTCCGCGCGGATCGCTTCAACCTCGGCCAGCGCCGCGCGCGATACCTCCACCAGGTTGGCACTGCGCTCCTTGAAAATGTCCAGGCCGACGGCCGGGTTGCCGTCCAGGCGACGCCCGTAATTCATCCGCGCCGGTTTCAGGCGCACGTCGGCGATATCCCCCAGGCGCAGGCCCTTGGCGTTGATCACCAGGTCGCGCATCTCCTGCAGGTCGGTGATCTCACCTACCGGCTGCACGCGCACGCGCTGGCCGTTGTCATCGATCTGCCCGGCCGAGATCGAGAAGTTCAGCGTGCGCAGGCGCTCGCTCAGCTCATTGATGCTCAACCCGTGCGCATTGAGCCGGTTCGGATCGATGGCGATCTCCACCTCATTCGGCGGTGCGCCGGTGATGTCAACGCGGGCCACGCCGGGAATGCGCTCGATGCGCCGCTTGAACTCGCGGTCGAGCATGTCGTAGGCGGTGGTCAGGTCGGTGGTGCTGGCCAGGCGCACCTTCAGCACCGGCTGGTCGCTGCTGGACCACTTGAACACGTTGTAGCGCTGCAGGTCATCGGGCAGGTCGCTGCGGATCGCATCGATGCGCTCGCGTGCATCGGAGGCGGCGATGGCGATGTCGCGGTCCCAGTCGCTGAACTCGATGAAGATCAGTGCCGCTTCGGAGGTGGCCGACGAGCGCATGCGCTTGATGCCAGTCATCGTCGCCAGCGACTCTTCGACCGGTCGAATGATGGTCCGCTCCACTTCCTCCGGGGTCGACCCGGTATAGGGAATCTGCACGAACAGGAACGGCGCGGAGATGTCCGGCAGCGCCTCCAGCGGCAGCCGGAACGAGGCGATCAGGCCGATCACCACCAGTGACACGAAACACATGATGGTGGTGACCGGACGGCGGATGGAGAACTCGGCAACACTCATGCCGGTTCCTCCGCACCCGCCGCGCTGCCCGCCGCACCCGGCTCGATCTCACCGGTGTGCTTGCGGCCACGCTCGCGGTAATAGGCATCACCGCGGCGATCCATCAGGTCGTAGACCACCGGGATCACCAGCAGGGTGAGCAGGGTCGACACCAGCAGGCCGCCGATCACGGTGATCGCCATCGGTGCACGCACTTCTGCGCCCTCGCCCATCGCCACCGCCAGCGGCAGGAAGCCGAACAACGTGCACAGCGTGGTCATGATGATCGGCCGCAGGCGCGAGCGTGCACCTTCCACCAGGGCCTCATGCTTGGCCACGCCGGCCTCGCGCAGCTGGTTCACCTTGTCGATCAGGATGATCGCGTTCTTGGTGACCAGGCCGACCAGCAGGATCAGGCCGATGAACACCACCACCGAGATGGGCTTGCCGGTCAGCATCAGCGCCAGGATCGCGCCGACCAGCGCCAGCGGGATGGTGAACAGGATCACGAACGGATGCAGCAGCGATTCGAACTGCGAGGCCATCACCAGGTAGACCAGGAAGATCGCCAGGCCGAAGGCGAAGATCAGCGACTTCGCCGCCTGTGCCAGTTCCTCGCCCTGGCCGCCGATGTGCAGGCCGACACCCGCGCCCAGCGGTTGCTCGGCCACCATCTGCTGCACTTCGCGCATGGCCGCGCCCAGATCGATATCGCGCAGGTTGGCCGACACGACAGCGACGCGGGTCTGGTCGGCGCGATGGATCTCGCTCGGGCCAGTGGTGGCCACCACATCGGCCACCGCGTCCAGCGTCACCGGGCGGGTGCTGCCCGGATTGACGATCAGCCGACGGATGCTTTCCACGCTGGCACGATCACCTTCCTGCGCACGCACCAGCACGTCGATCTTGCGGTCACGGAAGCTGTAACGGGTGGCGACATCACCACGCACCTTCTTCACCACCACATCGGCGATCTGGCGGGTGGTCAGGCCCAGTGCACCGGCGCGTTCCTGGTCGAAGCGGATCTGGATTTCCGGGAAGCCCTCTTCCACCGTGGACTTCACGTCGGCGTAGTGCGCATTGCCACGCAGCATCGCCGCCAGGCGCTGGCCAGCCACTTCCAGCGTCGCCATGTCCTGCCCGCGCAGCTCGATTTCCAGCGGCGTGGAGAAGCTGAACAACGCCGGCCGCGCGAAGTCGACCTGTGCACCCGGATGCTGGCCCATGCTGTCACGCAGGCGCTCGGTGATCTCCGCTTCGGTACGCGCGTTGCCACCGCCTTCCATCACCACGGTCAGCTTGCCGATGTTCTCGCCGCTCTCGGTCGGGCTGGCATCCAGGCGGGTGCCGCTGCCACTGACGCCGTACAGCGAGGCCACGCCCTCGCCGTTGCCGTGGGCCAGCTGCAGCTCGCGCACCAGCGCATCGGTCTGCTTCAGCGGCGTGCCGGCCGGCAGCTTCACCGTCATTTCGAAACGATCCTGCGCCAGCTGCGGGATCAGGTCGGCACCGAGCATCGGCACCAGCGCCATGGTCGCCACGAAGATGATGGTGGCCACGCCCAGTACCTTGCCCGGATGCGCCAACGCGTTCGGCAGCAGGCGCAGATAGCCGCGCTCGGCACCGGCGTAGGGCTTCATCGCCAGATCGCTGGCCTTGCGCATCACCGGGCCGACCACCGCCACCACGCCACGCCACGCACGCACGACCAGCCAGGCCAGCGCATAGAAGCTCCAGCGTGCGGTTGCGACGGCACCACGACGCCCCAGTGCCACCGGCTTCTGCCAGCGGTTCTGCGGCTGCCACGGTTCGTTCGGTGCTTCTTCCGGGAACGCCAGCGGCGGCCGCCCCTTCAGCGAGCTGAGCATCGGGATCAGTGTCATCGATACCAGCAGCGAGATCGCAATGGCGATCGCCACGGTCAGTGCCTGGTCGCGGAACAGCTGGCCGGCGATGCCGTCGACGAACACCAGCGGCAGGAACACCGCGATGGTGGTCAGGGTCGAGGCGACCACCGCCATGCTCACTTCGCGGGTACCGGCAATCGCCGCCTGCAGGATGCCCAGGCCACGCTCGCGGGCCTTGGCGATGCTCTCCAGTACCACGATCGAATCGTCCACCACCAGGCCGGTGGCCAGTGCCAGGCCACCCAGCGACATCACGTTCAAGCTCAGGCCCAACTGGCCCATGAAGAAGAACGTGGCGATGATCGAGACCGGCAGCGACAGGCTGATCACGAACGTGCTCCAGCCATCGCGCAGGAACAGGAAGATGATCAGGATCGCCAGCAGGCCGCCGATCACCGCATCCTTCTTGACGTCGGCGATGGCGTGTTCGATGAAGCGCGACTGGTCCTCGATGGTGGTCATCTCGACATCGGAGGGGAACGTGGCCTTGATCTGCTCCAGGCGCTTGCGCAGCGCTTCGGCGGTGGACACGGTATTGGCGTCGCCTTCCTTGTAGATCGCCAGTTCGACCGATTCCTTGCCGCCCAGGCGGATCACCGCTTCACGCTCCTTGTAGCCCTGGCGCACGGTGGCCACGTCCTTCAGGCGCACCGGCACACCGTTGGCGACCACGCTGGAGCCACCACCGGACGATGCGCTCTGCGCCGCCGACGCCGCCGCGATGGCCGCCGCAGAGCCGGTCGATGCGGCGATGTTGAACATCTGCTGCAGTGCCGAGTCCGCCGCACTGCCGTTCGACGCCTGGGTGGTGACCAGCAGGTTGCGGATTTCCTCCAGATCGGCGAACTGGTTGACGGTACGCACCAGGAAGCGCTGCGAACCCTCCTCCAGGCGACCGCCGGAGATGTTGATGTTCTCGTCCTTCAGGCGCTTGATGACGGTGTCGATCGGCAGGTTCAACTGGGCCAGCTTCTGCTGGTCGATGTCGACCTGGATCTCATCCTCCAGGCCGCCACCGACCTTGACCGCCGCCACGCCGGCAACCGGCTCCAGCTTCTTCTTCAGGTCTTCATCGGCATAGCGGCGCAGGCCGGTCAGCTCGCGGATCGCATCGGCATCGGTGGCCGGCGCGTCCTTGCTCGACAGCACCAGGCGCATGATCGGCTCGGTGGACGGATTGAAGCGCAGCAGCACCGGGGCCTTGGCCTCCAGTGGCAGGTTCAGCGCTTCCATCTTGTCGCGCACCTCCAGGCTGGCCTGGTCCATGTTGGTGCCCCAGGCGAACTCCAGCACCACATCGCTCTGGCCGGTGCGCGAGACCGACTTCAGCTTGCGCAGGTTCTTGACCACGCCGACCGCTTCTTCGACCGGCTGGGTGATCAGGGCTTCGATTTCGGTCGGCGCCGCACCGGTGTATTCGGTGCGCACGGTCAGCGTCGGGTAGCTCAGGTCGGGCAGCAGGTTGACCTTGAGGTTGCCCAGCGCGATCAGGCCGAACAGCAGCAGCGTGACCGTGCACATGGCGATGGTCACGCGGCGGCGGGTGGCGAATTCCACCAGGCCGCCGCGCATGCCGGCGGCGGCGCCGTCGCTCGCCGGCGAGGCACCGTGGTCGTGGCCCGGGGCGGTCATTGCTTGCTCCCGGCCTTGTCTGCCGGCGTGGGGGCCGCTGCGACCGTCTTCGCCTTGCCCTTCGGATCGGCGATCACCTGCACCGCGGTACCGTCGCGCAGTGCGACCTTGCCGGCGGTGACCACCTGATCACCGGCCGCCAGGCCATCACGGATCTCCACCCACGGGCCCTCGGCGTAACCCAGCTTGACCGGAACGCGTGCGACCTTGCCTTCGCGCACCCGGAACACCGCCGGCTCACCGTCGTCGAGCAGCGCCAGGCGCGGCACCACAAGCGCATCGGCACGCTGGTCGTAATCGATGCGGATGCGCCCGAACATGCCGGGCTGCAGCGCGTGCGCGGCGCCATCGAAGGCACTGACCACGCGAAACGTGCCGCTGCCCGAATCCACCACCGGCGCGATGCGATCGACGGTGCCGGTGAAGCTCTGGCCCGGCAGCGCATCGGCAGCCAACGTCACCGGCTGGCCGGCGCGCAGCGTGGCCAGTTCGCGCTCGGGCACGTTGAGGGTGGCTTCCAGGCGCGAGTTGTCGACGATGCGGAAGATCGGCGTGTTGATCTGCACGAAGTTGCCGGTCTTGATCGAGCGCGAGGCGATCACGCCGGAGATCGGCGCCACCACCGTGGTGTAGGACAGCTCCAGCGTGGCCAGGCGGTATTGCGCGCGGACGTTCTCCAGGTCAAAGCGCAGCTGGTCGACATCGGCGGCACTGACCATCTGCTGGCCAACCAGTTTCTGGGCGCGCTGGTAGTTGTTTTCCAGCTTGCGCATCTGCGCTTCGCTCTGGGCAACGGCCAGGCGTGCGCGGTCCGGGTCCAGGCGCACCAGCGGCTGGCCGGCGCTCACCCGCTGGCCTTCCTCGACCAGCACCGCCAGCGCCACGCCCGAGGTCTTGGCGACGACCTGCGATTCGGCGCGCGGTTCCAGTGCAGCGGTGCCGGTGTAGCTGGCCGCGACCGCACGATGGCTGGCCACTGCCACCTCGACCGGGACCGCGTCGACCTTCTTCTCCTCCTTGGTCTCGGCAGCCTTGGCTTCGGAATTGGGCCCTGCGGCGCAACCGCCCAGCAGCAGGGAGGTGGAGATCAGCAGTGCGGCAGCGCAGATTCCGCTGCGGCGGCCGGTCAGGAAGGTTGGGTGCGACATCGTCAGGTCCCTGGAGGATGCGTGGACAGGTGTGGTAGCAAAGTAATGCACCACTTCACGGCCACACCATATCCCAAAGGTCATGGTGCCTTCACGCCACCGGTCGGACCGACCCCATTTCAGCTAGATGAAACCTGGGGCTATACTCGGGTCGTTCCGTACCCCACGCCGGAACGACCAGACCCGAATCCCCGGAAACGACACCATGCGCCCGCAGCCGCTCGCCGCTTGTCTCGCTCTGGCCGTCCTCCTGCCCCTTGGGGCCGCCGCACAGCCCGCTCCTGCTCCTGCCACACCCGCTCCGGCCCCGGCTCCTGCCGCCGCGCCGGCGCCTGCCGCGCCCACCGGCAACTTCGACAATGGCCGCGTGTTGGCCTACACCTGCCAGGGGTGCCACGGCATCACCGGCTACAAAAACGCCTACCCCAGCTACCGGGTGCCGAAGATCGGCGGCCAGACCCAGCAGTACCTGGCCCAGGCCCTGACCGAGTACCGCCAGGGCAAGCGCCGGCATCCAACGATGCAGGCGCAGTCGATGAGCTTCAGCGAACAGGAGATCGCCGATCTCTCTGTTTACCTGTCCACCGTCAAGTAAGGCCCGCCCATGTCGAAAGCCGCGCATCCGATGCGTCATGCCATCGCCCTGTCCGTTGCCCTGCTGCTGGCCGCCTGTTCGCAGTCGCAGGTGGAAAACAGCGAGAAATCCGCCGCCGACCCGGGCCATGCCAGCGGCGAACACGGTTCTTCTTCTTCGGCCGGCCTGCCTGCAGGCCGCGAGGCCGCCGGTGAAGCCCGCGCCAAGGTGAAGGGCAAGGCCACCAACCAGAGCTGCATCGACTGCCACGGGGCCGACGGCAATGCGCCGATCGACCCTACCTACCCCAAGCTGGGCGGGCAGTATGGCGATTACCTGGCCCATGCCCTGCAGGCCTACCGTGCCGGTGACCGCCAGCACATGCTGATGACGCCGCAGGCGAAGGACCTTAGCGATCAGGACATCGCCGATCTGGCCGCGTATTTCGGCAGCCGGCCGAGCCAGCTGCGGGATCTGCACGGGGTCAAATGACCGTAAGCCGCCACCAGATCCTTTTTAATAAAATCATGGGCGGGCACCTTCCCATGATTTTCTGTTCAAGGGATTGAAATGGGATTTGTAAAGCTGGAGTACACCCGAGGTCAAATTCGCCGTGCAGGAGAAATCCTCTATCAAGGGAATCCTGAACAAATTGCGGCCGTAATGCCAATTATTACTAACTGGCGCGCTGCTCACGCATACCCTCTTAACACTTTTCAAGCAACGCTGAGGCAGCGCCTCAAAAAGCTTGGAAATCGAACAGCTGAGCGCTCTTTAGTTGGCGAACGTCTGAAGCGACTACCATCGATTGAAGCAAAACTTCACCGTCAGCGCGGGATGAAATTGGAACGAATGCAGGACGTAGCCGGACTGCGCGCGGTTGTTCCTGATATTTCTGCACTGAAGAAAATTCACGAGATATACCGCGAAAGAGCGCTAAGGCACGAGCTTCGCAACACTTACGATTACGTACAGTCCCCAAAAGAAGATGGCTACCGGAGCATCCACTTGGTCTATCGCTACGAAAGCGCCAAGGCTCCTCAATATAATGGACTTTCGGTAGAACTACAGCTTAGAACCCGCCTTCAACATGCGTGGGCAACCGCAGTCGAGACTGTCGACATATTTGCCAAACAGGCAATCAAGGCTGGACGACCTCACCCAGATTGGGCGCGCTTCTTTAAACTAGCGAGTGCAGCATTTGCTATCCAAGAAGGCACCCCCCCTCATGAAGACTACCGCGGACTTGGCATCGATGAAATAAGCAAAGACCTAGCGGAAGCTGAAAGGAATTTGGACGTCCTTTTTATGCTGCGCGGTTTCAGAATTGCCGCAGATTCAATACAGAACGGAAGGAGCTCACCCGCAGCCTATCATCTGGTGGTTCTAAACACAGAAACCAGGATGCTAAAAGTCACGCAGTTCTCTGAATCAAAACTGGACGAGGCAAACGAGAGTTACGCAGCTGTCGAAGAGCTCGCAGCTCAGGGACAACCACTCAACCCGGTTCTAGTCGCTGGCGGGACAATACATCAGCTGCGCCGAACTTACCCCAACTACTTCCTCGATGCGGGTGTCTTCATAGATCGAGTTTCTCGCTTGTGCGAGAAGCCAAGACACTATCCGACCGCTAGAGCAAACCGAATTCCACCTGCCCCTCCCTCCCTATCAACAGCACTCAACTTGCCGATGGAGCTATCGAAGCTAAATCAGTGGCAGGATGTGACTGCCAGCGCAGGACTGGGATCTTCGCCCACCCTCCCACCTGTGAGAATGGGTTCTTATCAAAACGCATCACTGCCGACGTGGCTCACCTGGACTAGCTTTATTACGTCTGAGCGCGCCGCCGAGCTCATTCCTCCAATGCGCTCGACACTGTTTGATGCATGGAACCACGAAGAACGCATTTCCGGCCGTAAAAAGCGCATACCCATCACTCGAGTGAAGAGTTACAAGAAGTTCACGGGGAAGTAATCAGCTCTTCCAAGTAGTCTGCTCTCCCAAAAAAGGAGATACCAATTGGAAGTGGCCACCTAACCCAAGCAAAGTGCAGACCTTTGCCCGCACTTTATCTTTCCAATCATGCATTGCTTTGATGCATTGACCGAGCTTTCCTCGCTTCAGCCTTCCAGCTCTTCCCAGCGCGCGTAAGCGGCATCCAGCTCGGCCTGCACCTTGGCCAGCTGCTGGGTGTGCGCGGTCACTTCGGCGCTGCTGCGGGTGTAGAACGACGGATCGTTCATCGCCGAGGTCAGGCCTTCGACATCGCCTTCCAGCTTCTCGATGGTCTTCGGCAGCTGCTCCAGTTCGCGCGCTTCCTTGTAGGCCAGCTTGCGCTTGGGCGCCGCCGGAGCAGCGGCCGTGGCGGCCGGTGCAGCTGCCGCCGGCTTGGCTGCCGGAGCGGCAGCAGGCGTCGCCACACTTGCCGCGTAACGCTGCCAGTCGCTGTAGCCGCCGACGTACTCACCGATCACGCCATCGCCTTCCATCACCAGCGTGGAGGTCACCACGTTGTCGATGAAGTCACGGTCGTGGCTGACCAGCAGCAGGGTGCCGGTGTAGTCGCCCAGCAACTCTTCCAGCAGCTCCAGGGTTTCCACGTCCAGGTCGTTGGTCGGTTCGTCCATCACCAGCAGGTTGGACGGCTGCGCGAACAGCTTGGCCAGCAGCAGGCGGTTGCGCTCGCCACCGGACAGGCGGGTGATCGGCGCACGCGCACGTTCCGGGGTGAACATGAAGTCCTGCAGGTAGGCATGCACGTGCTTGCGCTTGCCGTTGAACTCGAGGAAATCGCGGCCTTCGGCCACGTTCTCGATCGCGCTCCAGTCTTCGCGCAGCACCGCGCGGTACTGGTCGAAATAGGCAATCTGCAGGTTGGTGCCGGCGTTGACCTCACCCTTGGCCGGCTGCAGTTCGCCCAGCAGCAGCTTCAGCAGCGTGGTCTTGCCGCTGCCGTTGGGGCCGATCAGGCCGATGCGGTCGCCGCGCAGGATGGTGGTGGTGAAGTCGCGGACCATGGTGCGCTCGCCGAAGGCGAACGAAATGTCCTTGACGTCGATGACCTTCTTGCCGGAGCTGACGCCCTGCGCGGCTTCCATCTTGACGTTGCCGCTGAGGTCGCGGCGCTGCGAACGCTCGGTGCGCATCGCCTTCAGGCGGCGCACGCGGCCTTCGTCGCGGGTACGACGGGCCTTGATGCCCTGCCGGATCCACACTTCTTCCTGCGCCAGCAGCTTGTCGAAGCGCGCGTTTTCCTGCGCCTGCGCGTTGAGGCGTTCCTCGCGGCGGCGCTCATAGTTGGCCCAGTCGCCCGGCCAGCTGGTGACCTGGCCGCGGTCGATCTCGACGATGCGGGTGGCCAGTGCACGCAGGAAGCGACGGTCGTGGGTGACGAACACCACGCTGCCGCTCCAGCCCTTCAGGAATGCTTCGAGCCAGTCGATGGCTTCGATGTCCAGGTGGTTGGTCGGTTCGTCCAGCAGCAGTACGTCGGGGCTGGACACCAGTGCACGGGCCAGCAGCACGCGGCGCTTCATGCCGCCGGACAGGCGGCCGAACTCGGCCTCGCCGTCCAGGTCGAGCTTGGTCAGGGTTTCGCTGACGCGCTGGTCCAGGCCCCAACCGTTGGCGGCGTCGATCTTGGCCTGCACGTTGCCGAGGGCTTCGCCATCGAATACTTCGGCATGACTGAGTTGGTGGAATTCGGCCAGCCACTGGCCCAGTTCGCCGAGGCCATCGGCGACGACGTCGAACACCGAGCCGGCGGCGCCGTGTGGCACTTCCTGCTCCAGGCGGGTGACGCGCACGCCCTGCTGCACGCGGACTTCGCCGTCATCGGGCTTGTGGTCGCCGGACAGCAGCTTGAGCAGGGTGGATTTGCCGGCGCCGTTGCGGCCGATCAGGGCGATGCGTTCGCCCGGCTCGATCGACAGTTCGGCCTTTTCCAGCAACAACGGGCCGCCGACACTGAAGTCGACGTTCTGTAGGGTAATCAGAGGCATCCGGATATTGTACGGGTTGGGGGCGTCGGCCGGGTTGCACCCGGCACCCGCAGAGGCCACTGCTGCTGCCGAAGCAACAGCCAAAGCTCGTTTCCTGTGGGATGGCAGGGCGGTGTGGGTCTGCAGGACACGCCGTAAACCCATCCTTGGGGGCTCGTTGGCACAATCCATGGCGCCAACGGTCCTGCAGACCCACATCACCCCGCCTCTGACAGTTTCCCGCGATCTGTCGGAACGGCATTCTGCTCTGCTGGGTGTCGACCTTGGTCGACACGGTAGATCCACGCCATGCGTGGATGAACGCTGGAGGGACTGTCGATGGATGGGATCGACTGGGGTTCTGATGGATTACCCCACCTCCCCCAGCAACGCCTGCAACCCCGGCAGCCATTGCTTGCCCGGGTGACGTACCAGCCACAGCGTGCGCTGCAGGGCGGGCAGCGGAGTCTCGAGCACGCGCAGGCGGCCGAGGGCCAGGGGCTCTTCCAGCGCGTGACGCGAAAGACAGGCCAGGCCGAGGCCGGCGATGGCGGCCTGCTTGATCGCTTCGGTATTGCCCAGCTGCAGGGTCTGGGCGAAGCCACGCAGGTGCGGCAACAGGGCCTGTTCGACGGCTTCGCGGGTGCCGGAGCCGGGCTCACGCAGCAGCCAGCGTGCGGCGCGAAGTTCATCCAGCGTCCAGCGCGCGGGGGCGTCGGCGGCAACGACGATCACCAGCGGGTCCTGCTGCCAGGCCGTGACCTGCAGGCCACGCTCGTGGCACGGGCCTTCGATCAGGCCGGCGTCCACGTCCAGACGCTGCACGGCAGCGACCACGCCGGCACTGTTGTCGATGCGCAGGTCGACCTCGGCCTGTGGCGCCTGGCGCAGCAGTTCGGCAATGCGCGGCGGCAGCAGGTAATTGCCGATGGTGGTACTGGCGGCCAGCACCAACCGCAGCGGTGCGCCCTGCGATGGGTCGCCGCCGGCAGCCAGCTGCCGCTCCAGATCGGCGGCGTTGACCAGCAGGGTGCGCGCCGGCTCCAGCAGTGCGCGGCCGTGCCCGTTCAGCGCCAGGCGGCGGCCGATGCGGTCGAACAGCGGGGTACCGAAGTGCGCTTCCAACTCCTGCAGGGCGGCGCTGCTGGCCGACTGCGAAAGCGCGATGGCCTGGCCCGCGGCGGTAGTGCTGCCGTGATCGGCGATGGCGACGAAGACCTGCAGCTGGCGCAAAGTCAGGCGCATGGCACTTACCTTCTTGATGGGTAGGTTTCACCAATATTATTCGTTTTACAGGTCATCGTCCCGGGCGCACGCTTGCCCCATCACTCCAGCCCTGCCCCTGCCATGAACGCCCCCGCCCTCTCCCCCTGGTCCCTGCCCGCCCTGCGCCAACGCTGGCAGCCACGCCTGCCCGGCCTCCTGCTGGTGGGCCTGATCGCGGCGGCGTCGCTGTACCTGGCCGAGCTGCCGTGGCTGCAGGCACATGGCCTGAGCGCGCTGACCGTCGCCATCGTCGCCGGCATCGTGGTCGGCAACACGTTCTACCCGCGGCTGGCACCGAGCAGCGCGGCCGGTGTCGGCTTTTCCAAGCACTGGCTGCTGCGCGCCGGCATCGTGCTGTATGGGCTGCGCCTGACCTTCCAGGACATCGGCCATGTCGGCGTCACTGGCGTGCTGATGGACGTGCTGGTGGTTGCCAGCACCTTCGGCCTGGCCTGCTGGCTGGGCGTGCGCGTGTTCAAGATGGAGCGCGAGGCAGCCATGCTGATCGGTGCTGGCAGCGCGATCTGCGGTGCGGCAGCGGTGATGGCTGCCGAACCGGTGGTGCGTGGCCGCGCTGCGCATGTCACCGTCGCGGTCTCGACGGTGGTGGTGTTCGGCACGCTGGCGATGTTCCTGTACCCGGCGCTGTATGCACTGGTGCAGTCGCACGGCTGGCTGGCGATGGACGCGCGGCAGTACGGCCTGTTCACCGGTGCGACGGTGCATGAAGTGGCACAGGTGGTGGCGGCCGGCCGTGCGGTCAACGAAGCAGCGGCCGACACGGCGGTGATCACCAAGATGGTGCGGGTGATGCTGCTGGCGCCGTTCCTGATCGCGCTGTCACTGTGGCTGGCCCGTGGCGGCAAGACCAGCGCCGACGGCAGCAAGGCGCGCATCGTGGTGCCGTGGTTCGCGTTCGGTTTCGTGGCGGTGGCCGGGTTCAACTCGCTGCATCTGCTGCCGGCCGGCCTGCAGGCGGGGCTGGTGCAGCTGGATACGGTGCTGCTGGCGATGGCGATGGCCGCGCTGGGCCTGACCACCCACGTCTCGGCGCTGCGCCAGGCGGGCCTGAAGCCGCTGCTGCTGGCACTGATCCTGTTCGCCTGGCTGCTGTTCGGCGGCCTGGCGATCCACCAGGGTGTGCTGGCGGTGCTGGGCTGAGCAGAAGCGTGCCGACCAGGGTCGGCACCAACCCGTAGATCCACGCCATGCGTGGATGACGACTCCGATGGTGTCAGAGCCCTTTCCTGCGGAAAGGGATCCGACCCCGCCCCATTAGGCGGGAGCTGCCTTCCGGACGGGTACAATGCGCCATGACTGACTTCTCGACCCTGCCGCTGAGCCCGGCCCTGCAGCCCGGCCTGGATGCCCTCGGCTACACCACTCTCACCCCCGTGCAGGCGCAGAGCCTGCCGGCCATCCTCGATGGCCGCGATGTGATCGCACAGGCGCCGACCGGCAGCGGCAAGACCGCCGCCTTCGGCCTGGGCCTGCTGCAGTCCATCGACCCCAGCGTGATCCGCGTGCAGGCGCTGGTGCTGTGCCCGACCCGCGAACTTGCCGACCAGGTCGGCAAGCAGATCCGCAAGCTGGCCACCGGCATCCCCAACCTGAAGCTGTTGCTGCTGGTCGGCGGCGTGCCACTCGGTCCGCAGCTGGCATCGCTGGAAGGCCATGACCCGCACGTGGTCGTCGGCACCCCCGGCCGTGTGCAGGAGCTGGCGCGCAAGCGCGCGCTGAATCTTGGCGCGGTGCGCACGCTGGTGCTGGACGAAGCCGACCGCATGCTCGACATGGGCTTCGAGGAACCGATCCGCGAGATCGCCGGCCGCACCCACAAGGACCGCCAGAGCCTGCTGTTCTCCGCCACCTTCCCCGACAGCATCCGCGCCATGGCGCGTGACCTGCTGCGCGATGCGGTGGAAGTGACCGTGGAGGGCGCCGACCAGGCACCCGCGATCCGCCATATGTTCTGCGAGGTGGAACCGGCGCACCGCCAGAAGGCATTGGCCGGCCTGCTGCTGAAGTACACGCCGGAATCGGCGGTAGTGTTCTGCAACACCCGCAAGGATGTGGACGAGGTTGCGAATTCCCTGCAGCAGTTCGGCTTCTCCGCACTCGCCCTGCACGGCGACATGGAGCAGCGCGACCGCGAGGAAGTGCTGCTGCTGTTGGCCAACCGCAGCTGCAACGTGCTGGTCGCCAGCGACGTGGCCGCGCGCGGCCTGGACGTGGAAGAACTGGCGGCGGTGATCAACTACGAACTGCCGACCGACGTGGAGAGCTACCAGCACCGCGTGGGCCGCACCGGCCGTGCTGGTGCCAGCGGCCTGGCGATCAGCCTGGTGGCCGGCCGCGAAAAGACCCGCGCCGAAGCCATCGAAGCGCAGATGGGGCAGCCGCTGGACTGGCAGAAGACGCCGCTGGCGACCGCGCGCCCGGCCGAGCTGCCACAGGCGGCAATGCGCACGCTGCGCATCGACGGCGGCAAGACCGACAAGCTGCGCCCGGGCGACATCCTCGGTGCACTGACCGGTGATGCCGGCCTGTCGAGCAAGTTCATCGGCAAGATCGCGATCTTCCCGACCCGTTCCTATGTGGCGATCGCGCGTGAGCAGGCCAACAAGGCCGTGGCCAAGCTGGAAGCCGGCAAGATCAAGGGCCGCCGGTTCCGCGTGCGGATGATGTGATTGAAGCAGCGTTGCCAACCACGGTTGGCAACGATCTGACCGGGTAGTGGCCAACCGTGGTTGGCCCACTCCGTGGCGTCAGTCGCGAAAAGCGCTGCCAACCAAGGTTGGCAACTACCGGTTCCCGGCCATTCGCTCTGGTAGATGCCAACCTTGGTTGGCACCTGCCCTTCGATCAGAACACCAGTTCGGTGTGCAGCGGCAGGTCCGCTTCCCAGCGCGCACGGCCGCCGAGGCCGTCGAGTTCGACCAGCACGCCGGCACCGACCACGTCAACGCCCAGGCGGCGCACCAGCGACAGCGCAGCGACCAGCGTGCCGCCAGTGGCCAGCACGTCGTCGATGATCGCCACGCGGGCACCCGCCGGCAGCGCATCGGCGTGCACTTCGATGCAGTCGCTGCGGTATTCCAGCGTGTATTCCTCGCGCAGCACCTGGCCCGGCAGCTTGCCCGGCTTGCGCACCGGCACGAAGCCGACACCCAGTTCCAGCGCCATCGCGGCGCCAAGGATGAAACCACGCGATTCGATACCGATCACCGCGTCCAGCTTCTGGTCGCGCCAACGGTCGGCCATCGCGGTGATCGCACCACGGAAGTCCTCGCCGTGGGCGAGCAGCGGCATGATGTCCTTGAAGAGGATGCCGGGCTTGGGGAAGTCGGCGATGTCGCGCAGGCGGGAGGCCCACTGCGGAGCGACGATGGCGTCGGTCATGTCACGTTGGCTATCTGATGGCGGCATAGGGTACCTGTTCCGGGCGCCGCCTGCCTGTCGGGGGTGTTCGGCCGGGTTGCACCCGGCACCTGCGGTAGTGCCGGCCGCTGGCCGGCAACCTCAACGGCAACAGCAAGAGCAACAGCGGGTTTCCTGTGGGATGGCGGGGTGGGTCCGGTTGCGGGAGACGCCGTAAACCCGTCCGTGGGGGCTTGGCCGCGGCTTGCTCGTGTGCGCTGTCCTGCGCACACGGCAAGACCGGGGTTGGGCGTCCTGCCCAACCCGCCCGAGGCATGCCTCGGGCCCATGCCGCGGACACTCCCGCAACCGGACCCATCCCGCCTTCGACAGTTTCCTGCGATCTGTCGTAGATCCACGCCATGCGTGGATGAATCTCCATCGAAATCGAATATTTCAAGAATTGAACGAAGAGCATCCACGCATGGCGTGGATCTACCGTGTCGACCAAGGTCGACACCTACCCACAGCAGCGGGAATCTGTCGGAGGTGGGGCGGTGTGGGAGTGCGGGGTGTCAGCCGCATGGATGCGGCTGCCAAGCCTACAGGGACGTACTTGCGGCGTCCCCGCACTCCCACACCGCCCCGCCAAGCCACGGAATCCAGCTTTTGCTCTGGCTGTTGACCTGGCCTCTGCAGGTGCAGGGCGCAGCCCTGCCGAAACCCACCCTCAGGAACTGCAGGACAGCATCGAACAGCCGGCACGATTGTCGGCCCAGGCCGGGCGCTTGCCGGCAAAGTGCTCGAGCCCGGCGCGCTCGGTGTATGGATCACGCAGTACGTCCTGCAACGCATGTACACCGCCAAGGTCGCCCTGCTCGGCGCGATCGATGGCCTCCTGCGCCAGCCAGTTGCGCAGCACGTACAGCGGATTGGCTGCGGCCACCTTCGCCGCGCGCTCAGTCGCCGACAGCGGATCGGCCTGCAGCCGCGCCGCGTAGCCCTGCAGCCACTGCTGCAACGGTGCCTGCACCGTCTGCCGGCGTGCCTCGTCGTAGTACACCGCCTCCAGCACTGCTGTGTCCGGTGCCAACGGATCGATGCGCATCAGCGCGCGCCAGGCCAGGGTCATGTCCATGCCGCCGTCCTGCATCAGCTGCTGCCAGCGCAGGAAGAGCTGCAGGTCGTCATCGTCGGCTGCGGCCAGGCCGAGCTTTGCGGCAGCATCGCGGCGCGTGCAGGCCACGAAGGTCGACTGGTATGCGGCCAATCCAGCCTGCAGCGGCGCCACATCGGCAAACAACGGCGACAGTGCCTGCGCCAATCGACTCAGGTTCCAGTACGCCACCTGCGGCTGCGTGCCGAAGCGGTAGCGACGCCCCTGCGCGTCGGTGGTGTTCGGCGTCCAGTCCGGATCGAAGTCCTCGACCCAGCCATAGGGACCGTAATCCAGCGTCAGGCCGAGCACGGACAGGTTGTCGGTGTTCATCACGCCATGCACGAAGCCGACACGCATCCAGTGCGCGATCATCTCGGCGGTGCGCACCGCGATCTGCGCGAACCAGTCGCCGTACAGCGCTTCGCCCTGCCCTTGCAGTTCGGGGAAGTCGCGGGCGATGCAGGCATCAACCAGCTGCTGCAGCAAGGCGGTTTCCCCGCGCGATGCCGGAAGCTCGAAGGAACCGAAGCGCAGGAAGGACGGCGACACCCGGCATACGATGGCGCCAGGCTCGGCACGCGGATGGCCGTCATAGAACATGTCACGCACCACGTCGTCGCCGGTACCGACCAGCGACAGCGCGCGCGTGGTCGGCACACCCAGGTGGTGCATGGCCTCGCTGCACAGGAATTCGCGGATGGATGAGCGCAGCACTGCGCGTCCATCGGCGCCGCGCGAGTACGGCGTGGGGCCGGCGCCCTTCAGTTGCAGCTCCCAGTGGCGGCCATCCGGCGCAACCAGTTCACCCAGCGAGATCGCACGGCCATCGCCGAGCTGGCCAGCCCAGTGACCAAACTGATGGCCACCGTAGTTGGCTGCCCAAGGCTGCATGCCGGCGTACAGCGCATTGCCGCCGAACACGCGCGCAAAGCCCTCGCTCTCGACCTCAGTGATGTTGAAGCCGAGCATCGCGGCGACGTCCGGCGCCCAGGCCAGCAGCGTGGGAGCGGCCACTGGCGTCGGCATCACCGGCGACCAGGCGGCGCCCAGCACTTCACGCCTGCGCGGGCCGGATTCGGGGTCGCCCGGCAAGGCATGCAGCAGGCGGTTGTCGAAACGGGGGCTGTCGGTATCCATGGGGTTGAAGATGGGGACGACGGCGGCCCTCCTCAATTGCCGCCGAGCGCCTGCAGGTGGCCGCCGTGGGCCTCGGCACGCTGGTAGGCCTGGCGCTCGCTGATGCGCTTGAGGAAGCCACGCAGTGCCGGCTTGTCGTCGAGGCCACCACCGCGCGCGGCGGCCGCCTGGATCGGGAAGCTCATCTGGATGTCGGCCGCACTGAAGCGCTCGCCGGCAAACCATGGGCTTTCGGTCAGCCGACGCTCCATCCAGTCCAGGTGCAGGCGCCGCTGTGGGCCGATGAAGCCACGCTCGGCCTTGTCGGCAATGCTGCGCGCGATCGGACGGGCGAAGAACGGCATCGGCGCGTTGCGGATGCGGCCCATCACCAGGGTCAGCAGCAGCGGCGGCATCGCCGAGCCTTCGGCGTAGTGCAGCCAATAGCGGTAGGCGATGCGCTCGGCGCCATCGGCCGGCATCGGTGACGGCGACAGCTGGCGCTGGGTGTCATAGCGGTCGGCGAGGTAGTCGAGGATGGCACCGGACTCGGCCAGCACCAGTCCGCCATCCTGCAGTACCGGCGACTTGCCGAGCGGATGCACATTGCGAAGCTCCGGCGGTGCCAGCAGCGTCTTTGGATCGCGCGGATAGCGCCGCAGCTCGTAGTCCAGCCCCAGCTCCTCCAGCATCCACAGCACGCGCAGGGAACGGGAGTTTTCCAGGTGATGGACGATGCGCATGAGGATGATCCTTGGGGAGGCCCACATCCTACCGCGGCGGCTGCATGCCCTTTGTAGAGTCGAGCCATGCTCGACTCTACAAAACGGCAGGCAATAAAAAACGCCGGAAGCTTCCGCTTCCGGCGTTCTGGCTACCCAACGGTAGCAGACGGATTAGACCGCCTGCACCTGGTCAGCCTGCATACCCTTCTGACCCTGGACGGCGATGAAGGTAACCTTCTGGCCTTCCTGCAGGGTCTTGAAGCCGGTGCCCTGGATGGCACGGAAGTGCACAAACAGGTCCGGGCCGCTTTCCGGGGTGATGAAGCCGAAGCCCTTGGCGTCGTTGAACCACTTGACGGTGCCGGTCTGACGATCAGACATTTGACTAACTCCTGAAACACATGTTGAAAAAAATCGCAGCCACCGGGTATCGGGGCCGAGACTGAGTTGCAGGCGTTGGTAAAGCGGATCGATGAGCGGATCGTGAGATCAACTGCACCAGGCCACGATTCACGGTGACCCTAGCAAACACAGTGGGTCGAACGATACGCGTGTTTTCTGCAAAAAGCGATAGCCCGGACGTTCATGGGCAAACCCCGCCCGCTAGGCGTGACAAGGCTTGGCAGCCGATCAAGCCTAACTCCGAGTCCCCATTCAGGTTTTTCCTACCCTACACTGGGCAAATGACTGAAGCTGAAACCCAAGCTGAACCCGCCCTCCCCCGCATCTGGGTGGACGCGGACGCCTGCCCCACCGTCATTCGCGACATCCTGTTCCGTGCCGCTGAACGGGTCGGGATCGAGCTGACCCTGGTCGCCAACCAGTGGATCCGCACCCCGCCGTCGCGCTGGCTGCGCTCGATCCAGGTGCCGCAAGGCCTGGACGTGGCCGACAGTGCCATCGTCGAACGGGTGGCCGCCGGCGACCTGGTGGTCACCCAGGACATCCCGCTGGCTGCACTGGTGCTGGAGAAGAAGGCCGTGGCGCTGAACCCGCGCGGCCAGCTGTACACGCCGAACAACATGGCCGAGCGGCTGTCGATGCGCAATTTCATGGAGGAGCTGCGCGGTGCCGGAGTGCAGACCGGCGGACCGCCCCCGCTGGGGCCGCGCGACCGGCAGCTGTTCGCCGCCGAACTGGACCGCTGGCTGGCGCGGCGCCCGGCCCGCTGACCCGCGCTAGCCGCCCGGGTCCATTCGGCGCAGGCGCCGCTGGCTGCTGAACCGCCGCGGCTCCCCGGTGAGTGGATCGTCAAAGGCCAGCGCCTGTGCCAGCAGCTGCAGCGGTGGCTCGGCGCTGCCCTCCGGCCGCGACTGCAGCTGCGGGTAAAGGTCATCACCCTCGATCGGCGCGCCCAGCGCGGCCATGTGCACGCGCAACTGGTGCTTGCGGCCGGTTTCCAGCTTCAACCGGTAGCGCCAGATCGGCCCCTCGGCCTCGATCGGCTCGATCAGGCTGCGCGCATTGGGCTCGCCCGGCACTTCGGCCATGCGGAAGAACGGCTCGTCCGGCGCCAGCCGGCTGTGCCGCTGCAGCGGGAACTCCAGCCCCGGCAGCGCCGGTGCCAGCGCCTCATAGATCTTTTCAATGCGGCGCTCGCGGAACAGCCGCTGGTAGGCATCGCGCGTAGCCGCCTTCGCCGAGAACAGCACCAGGCCAGCGGTCAGCCTGTCCAGCCGGTGCAGCGGTACCAGCCCGGTATTGCCCGTACGTGCGATCAAGCGCGCCAGCAGGGTTTCACGCACATGGCGTCCGGCCGGCGTCACCGGCAGGAAGTGCGGCTTGTCGGCCACCAGAAGGTGCTCATCCAGATGCAGGATGGTCTCGGCGAAGGGAATCACCGGTTCGTCAGCCACCTCGCGGAAGTACTGGATCTCCAGCCCCACCTGCCAGGGCATGTCCGGCGACAGCGCCCTGCCCTGCACGTCCTGCACGCGGCCACGCGCGAAGCGGTCCTGCCACTGCGCACGGTCGATGCGTGGGAAACGTGCGCACAGGCCTTCGAGCAGGCTGGGCCAGTGGCCGGGCGGCAGCTGCAGGCGGCTGGGCAGGGTCATCGGGTCCATTCCTGCGGCGGGAAAGCATGCAAGCGTGCCACGTTGACGTCGTGCAGACAGCCCTGCAACGGACACCCCAGGATCAAACCTCTATCATTGTCGTCTTTAGTCCACGGATCCCCCATGGCTCTTACCGCCACCATCCGCAAGGCCGAGCTGCAGATCAGCGACATGGATCGCGGTTACTACGCGACCCACAACCTGACCCTGGCCCAGCACCCGTCCGAGACCGACGAACGATTGATGGTGCGCCTGCTCGCCTTCGCCCTCAATGCGGGAGACCGCCTGGAGTTCGGCCGTGGCCTGAGCACCGACGATGAGCCGGACCTGTGGGAACACGACTACACCGGCGACATCCTGCAGTGGATCGACCTGGGCCATCCCGACGAATCCCGCATCCGCAAGGCCAGCAACCGCAGCCGCCAGGTGCAGGTGATCAATTACGGCGGCAATGCCTCGGACATCTGGTGGGGCAAGCAGGGCAAGAGCCTGGCGCGCTTCGACAACCTGTCGGTAGTTGATCTGGACGGTGAGTTCGTCGAACGCTGGGGCCAGCAGGTCCAGCGCGCGATGCGCTGGAGCGTGCTGATCCAGGACGGTGAAGTGCAGCTGCTCAACGATCAGATGCAGCTCGACGTGATCCCGAACTGGCGCAAGCGCGCCAAGGCATGAGCACGACCCGCTGCGACGTGGTGGTCATCGGCGCCGGCGCGGCCGGGCTGATGACCGCGATCACGGCTGGCCAGCGCGGCCGCCAGGTGCAGGTGATCGACCATGCCAACAAGGTCGGCAAGAAGATCCTGATGTCCGGCGGTGGCCGCTGCAACTTCACCAACACCGGCACCAGCCCGGCCAACTTCCTGTCGGCCAACCCGCACTTCTGCAAGTCGGCGCTGGCGCGCTACACGCCCTGGCACTTCATCGAGCTGGTCAGCAAGCACGGCATCGCCTATCACGAGAAGGAACTGGGCCAGCTGTTCTGCGACATCTCGTCCAAGCAGATCGTGAAGATGCTGGTGGAGGAATGCCAGGCGGCCGGCGCGCAGATCCGCACCGGGTGCAGCGTGCAGCGCATCGAGCACGGCAGCGACGGTTTCCGCGTGCACACCACCGATGGCCTGTTCCACTGCGCCTCGCTGGTGGTGGCCACCGGCGGCCTGTCGATTCCGAGCATGGGTGCCACCGGCTTCGGCTACGAAATTGCCCGCCAGTTCGGCCATCAGGTGCTGCCGACCCGCGCCGGCCTGGTGCCGCTGACACTCAGCGGCAAGCACCAGGAGCGGCTGGCCGATCTGAGCGGTGTCGCCCTGCCGATCGAGGCGCGTTGCAACGGCAAGAGCTTCCAGAACTTCATGCTGCTGACCCATCGCGGCGTGAGTGGACCGGCGATCCTGCAGATCTCCTCGTTCTGGCAACCCGGCGACGCGCTGGAGCTGGACCTGCTGCCCGGCCAGGATGCCGGCGAGTGGCTGCGCCAGATGAAGCGCGAGCGCCCGGCCGCCGAGCTGCGCACGGTACTGGGTGAGGTGCTGCCCAAGCGACTGGCGCAGCGCCTGTGCGAACACTGGCTGCCCGACCGGCCCGTGCGCCAGCTGGACGAGCCGGTGCTGCGCCAGGCCGCGCAGCTGCTGGGCGCGTTCCCGCTGGTGGCCAGCGGCACCGAGGGCTATCGCACCGCCGAAGTCACCCTGGGCGGCGTGGATACCGCTGAGGTGTCGTCCTCGACGATGGAATCCAAGCGCGTGCCCGGCCTGCATTTCGTTGGCGAGGTGCTGGATGTGACCGGCTGGCTGGGCGGCTACAACTTCCAGTGGGCCTGGGCCAGCGGCCACGCGGCCGGGGGCGTGGTGTGAACCAGATCGCCGTTCGATGCGCGCAAGGGGTGCGCGCATGGACGGTTCGCCGCGCATCGTGTATCTAGATTCGCAGATTGGGGAGCAGTGCATGCAGAACGCGAACGACATCACCATCCGCCTGCTGATCGTCGATGACAGCGGCGAAAATGCCGAAGCCATTGTCAGCACCCTGCGCAACAGCGGCATCGCGGTGCGGCCCTGGCGGCCGCAGGATGCGGCCGAGCTGTCCCAGGTGCTGTCCAGCCAGGCCATCGACCTGGTGCTGGCGTCGCCCTCGCAGGGCATCCCGCTGCCGCTGGTAGCCCAGCACATCGCCGCCAGTGGCAAGGACATCCCGCTGGTGCTGCTGGCCGAGCGCATCGACGAGGACGAGCTGGTGCAGGCCAGCAGCCACGGCATCCGTGCCCTCGCCCTCCGCCAGCGCTCCGAGCATCTGTTGGCTGTGGTCCGCGACCAATGGGTGGACCTGCAGGCCCGTCGCGGCCTGCGCCGCATCGAGGCGCAGATGCGTGAGACCGAGCGCCGCTGCGATGCGCTGATCGCCTCTTCGCGCGATCCCATCGCCTACGTGCACGAAGGCATGCACATCCGTGCCAACGATGCCTACCTGGAGATGTTCGGCTACGAGCAGTTCGACGACATCGAAGGCATCTCGCTGCTGGACATGGTCGCCGCGCAGCATGTGGAGGGCTTCAAGCAGCTGCTGAAGGGCCTCAGCCGCGGCGAGGCGCCGCCGCCGCAGTACCAGCTCGATGCCCGCCACGAGGATGGCAGTACGTTCGCGGCAACCATGGAATTCACCGCTGCCACCTACGAAGGCGAATCCTGCCTGCAGGTGGTGCTTCGCCGCCGCATGGAATTCGATCCGGAGCTGGCCCGCGAAGTGGAGGACCTGCGCCAGCGCGACCAGGTCACGGGCCTGCTCAACCGCCCGACCTTCATGCTGCAACTGGAAAGCGCGGTGGCCCAGGCCGGCCGCAGCGAAGGCCAGTTCGGCCTGCTTCTGATCGAGCCGGACCACTATGCGCGCCTGTTGCCGGACATCGGCCTGGCATCAGCCGACACCCTGATCGGCGCACTGGCGTCGCTGCTGGCCGACGTGGTCGGTCAGGAGGCCCAGCTGGCCCGCTTCGGTGAACACAGTTTCGCCGTGCTGCAGGCCGGGCCCTACGCGCAGACCGTGGCACTGGCCGAGCGGATCCGCGAAGCGTATGCAGCGCATGTGTTCAGCATCGGTGCGCGCTCGGCCACGGTGACGGTCAGCATCGGTGGCGTACAGGTGGGCGAGAAGATCGCCAGCATCGGCCAGGTGCTCGCACGCGCCAGCGAGTGCACGCATGCCGCCGCCGAACTGGGCAATACCTGCCGCATCTTCGATCCGGCCGCGGCCGACCGCGTCGAGGAAGAGCGCGTGCTGCGCTGGGTCACCCGTATCCGTGAAGCACTGGCCGGCGACGGCTTCCAGCTGCACTACCAGCCGGTGCTGAACCTGCAGGGCGAGCCGCTGGAGCTGTACGAAGCCTATCTGCGCCTGGAGCACAACGGCGAACTGCTGAGCCCGACTGCGTTCCTTGGCATCGCAGAGGAGTACGGGCTGCTGGCGGAGATCAACCGCTGGGTGGTTTCTCAGGCCATCGCCGTACTGGGCCAGCGCGCCCGCGAGGGCCATGCCACCCAGGTCCTGGTGAAGGTGACGCCGGAGTCGTTCGATGACCCGCAGATGATCGCTACCCTGCGGCGCGAACTGCAGGCACAGGGTGTGCCCGGCGAACGGCTGTGGCTGCATGCACCGGAGGCGAAGGTGTTCACCCATCTGCGCAGCGCGCAGCAGTTCCTTGCCGAAGTGGCGCCCCTGGGCTGCCGCATCGGCCTGGAGCAGTTTGGTTCGGGATTGGACTCGTTCCAGCTGCTGGCCCACTTCCAGCCGCAGTTCCTCAAGCTGGACCGAGGTTTCACCAGCGATCTGGCGGCCACCCGCGAGAACATCGACCGCATCAGCCAGATCACCGCGCGTGCGCAGGAAGCCGGCATCCGCACCATCGCCGAGTTCGTCAGCGACGCCAATTCGATGACCCTGCTGTTCAGTGCCGGCGTGGACTACGTGCAGGGCGACTTCGTCGGCCCGGCGCTGCCGGAGATGGGGTTCGAGTTCGGGTGACCGGGGTAGTGCCGGCCGCTGGCCGGCAGCCTTTGGTACCCAGGGTTGCCGGCCAGCGCCCGGCACTACCCAAAGATAAGGCCGGCTTTCGCCGGCCTTTTCATTGATCAGGTCATGTCGACCAGGTTGTCGATCTTCACGTCCGGGTTGACGTCGGCCTCGTAGTCGACGCCCTCCACGCCAAAGCCGAACAAGCGCAGGAAGTCGGCCTTGTAGCCGGCCAGGTCGCTGATCTCGTACAGGTTCTCGTTGGTCACCTGCGGCCACAGCGCTACCACCTTGCCCTGCACGTCCGCCGCCATTTCCTTGTAGTCGGCACGCAGGCGGCCTTCCTCATCGACCAGCGCAACGGTGTGGCCATCGCCATCGACCAGATCGTGGCGCAGGCGATCGATTGCCACGCCGTCGGCCTTGCCGCCGTAGAGGATGTCGTACAGCACATCCAGCTGTTCGATGCAGCCTTCGTGGGTGCCCTTTTCCTTCATCACCTTGAACAGCAACGACAGGTAAAGCGGCATGGTCGGAATGGCCGAGCTGGCCTGGGTGACCACGGCCTTCAGCACCGACACGCGCGCGTCGCCGCCGATCCTGGCCAGCTTCTCGCGCAGGCCCAGCACCTTGGTGTCCAGGTCCTTCTTGGCGGCACCGATCGAGCCGTTCCAGTAGATCGCCTGGGTGATCTCTTCGCCCACGTAGGTGAAGGCGGTGGTGGTGCAGCCATTGGCCAGCACGCCGGCATCGGCCAGCGCATCGATCCACATCTGCCAGTCCTCACCACCCATCACCGCAACGGTACCGGCGATTTCTTCCGGAGTGGCTGGCTGCAGATGGGTTTCGGTCAGCACTTCCTTGTCGGTATCCAGGCCACGCAGGGTGATCGGCTCGCCGATCGGCTTCAGCGTGGAGCTGATGATCTCGCCGGTCTTCGGATGCTTGCGGCGTGGCGCGGCCAGGCTGTACACGACCTGGTCGACCTGGCCGAGATCGGCCTTGATCATCTCGATGGTCCTGGCCTTCACTTCATCGGAGAAGGCATCGCCGTTGATGCTCTTGGCGTACAGGCCGGCTTCGTCGGCGTACTTGTGGAACGCGGCGGAGTTGTACCAGCCGGCGGTGCCCGGCTTGGATTCGGTGCCCGGGCGCTCGAAGAAGATGCCCAGGGTCGCGGCGCCGCTGCCGAACGCGGCGGTGATGCGTGCAGCCAGGCCGTAGCCGGTGGAGGCACCAATGACCAGCACGCGCTTGGGACCATTCTGGATGGGCGGACGCGCGCGGATGTAGTCGATCTGCTGCTTGACCGCGGCTTCGCAGCCGGTCGGGTGGGTGGTGACGCAGATGAAGCCGCGGACGCGCGGTTTGATGACCATGGATACCTCGGGTTGGCAGATGCGGCGCACGGGGCGCTCAGCAGGAATACGGGTGCGCGCCTGCGCGCGCGAACCGCAGGATCGTAGTGCGCGGGGGCCGAATGCACAACCGACGCTGGCGTAGGGTTGTGTTTCTCTTTGCGGGGCTGCGCCCTGCACCTGCCGAAGCAACGGCCAGGGCAGAAGCAACGTCAGAAGCTGGGTTCCTGAGGATTGGCGTGGTGGGTCCGGTTGCGGGGGACGCCGTAGACCCATCCTTGGGGGCTTGGCCGCGGCATCCATGCCGCGGACACCCCCGCAACCGGCCCCCCGCCCGCCTTCGACAGTTTTCCGCGATCTGTCAGGACGGCATTCTGCTCTGGTGGGTGTCGACCTTGGTCGACACAGTAGATCCACGCCATGCGTGGATGACTCATTCGATATCTGACAGATGTGTCGACCAAGGTCGACACCTACCAACAGCCGCATGAACCTGTCGAAGGCGGGGCACTGTGGGTTTGCGGGGTGTGAGCCGCATGGATGCGGCGACCAAGCCCCCATGGATGGGTTTACGGCGTCCCCGCAAACCCACAGTGCCCCGCCATCCCACGGAATGCTGCTCCGGCTTTTGAAGTTGCCGTTGCATTGAGCAGGTGCAGGGCTGCAAGCCCTGCCAACAAAAAACCCCGCTTGCGCGGGGTTCTCTGTGTGCTGCGGGCAGCAGGCATTTACGGGCGACGGGCCAGGGCCTCGACGTCCTTTGCCTTCGGCAGCAGGTCCTGCTTGCTGACGCGCAGGAAGCCGATCGTCAGCATCGGCACCGCCACCAGGATCGAGGACAGCACCACGATCACCGCACCGATCATGTGCGTCTCGGCCAGGCCTTCCATCGAGCTGCCGCCGTACATGTACAGGGCAAGCGCGGACAGGAAGAACATCACGGCGGTGATCACCGTACGCGACAGCGTCTGGTTGATCGAACGGTTCAGCACTTCCATCGAATCCACGCGCAGGCTGCGGAAGTTCTCGCGGACGCGGTCGAAGACCACGATGATGTCGTTGATCGCAAAGCCCATCACCGACAGCAGGCCGGCCAGCACGGTCAGGTCGAACTCACGGCCCAGCAGGGACACGTAAGCCACCGTCACGATCAGGTCGAACATCGCCACGATGCTGGCGGTGACCGCGAACTTCCACTCGAAGCGCACCGCGATGTAGATCAGGAAGCCGGCCAGCATGAAGATGGTGGCGTACAGGCCATTCATCGCCAGGTCCTTGCCGATCTGCGGGCCCACGAACTCGTTGCGGAGCACGGTGGCCTGGTTGTCGGCGGTGGACAGGGCCTTCACCACGGCTGCGGCGGTGGCCTTGTCCTCGGCGGCGGCGTCACCGGTACCCGGCGCATGCTCACCGTGCGGGGCCAGGCGGATCAGCAGGTCGGTGTTGCCACCGACGCTCTGTACCTGGGCGCCTTCGAAGCCATTCTGCTCGAGCTTGTTGCGGACCTGCTCGACGTCCACCGCCTTGTCGAAGCGGGCTTCGATCAGGGTGCCGCCGGTGAAGTCCAGCGCGTAGTTGAAGCCCTTGATGCCGATGATGGCAATCGAGGCCAGGAACACCACGATGGTGACTGCCATGGCGACATGGCGCCAACGCATGAAGTCGATCTTGGTGTCGTTCGGGAGGATGTGCAGCGGAAACAGTTTCATTGTGCGTGTCGTCCCGTCAGATGGCCACGTTCTGGAGCTTCTTGCGACGGCCGTAGATCAGCGTCGCCAGCGCACGCGACACGGTGATCGCGGTGAACATGGAGGCGAAAATACCGATGATCATGGTCAGCGCGAAGCCCTTCAGCGGACCGGTACCGAATGCAAACAGCGCCACGCCGACGATCAGGCCGGTCAGGTTGGCGTCGAGGATGGTGCCCGAGGCACGCTCGTAACCGGTCACGATCGCGGTCTTGCCCGGCACGCCGGCACGCAGTTCTTCACGGATACGCTCGTTGATCAGCACGTTGGCGTCCACCGACAAGCCGACCGACAACGCCAGGCCGGCGAAGCCCGGCAGGGTCATGGTCGCGCCGAACAGCGACATCACCGCCACCACGATCAGCAGGTTGAACAGCATCGCTGCCGAGGTGATCACACCGAACATGCGGTAGTACACGCTGAAGAACACCAGGGTGAACAGGAACGCGAACACCACCGCGCGCATGCCGTTCTTGACGTTTTCGGCGCCGAGGCTCGGGCCGACCACGCGCTCTTCGACGAAGTCCATCGGCGCGGCCAGCGAGCCGGACTTCAGCAGCTTGGCCAGGTCGTCGGCTTCCTTCTTCTGCAGGCCGGTGGTCTGGAAGTTCTTGCCGAACACGCCGTTGATGTTGGCCACCGAGATCACTTCCTCGTTGACCTTGAAGCCACGCACTTCCTGGCCGTCAACCATGGTCACGGTCGGCACGCGCTCGGTATACACCACCGCCATCGGCTTGTTCACGTTGGCGCTGGTGAAATCGAACATGCGCTGGCCGCCGACGTTGTTCAGCGTCACGCTGACCGCCGGTGCACCGCTGGTGGAGTCGGTCACCGCCTGCGCGCCGACCATCTGGTCGCCGGTGACGATCACGCGCTTGTTCAGCAGGATCGGACCGCCGCCGTCACGGCGCTGATAGACCTTCGCTTCCGGCGGGATACGACCGGAGTCGATCGCGTCCTGCGCGTTGCCCTCGACCACCGCACGGTATTCCAGAGTGGCGGTGGCGCCGATCATGCGCTTGGCTTCGGCCGTGTCCTGCACGCCGGGCAGCTGCACGACCACGCGGTCGGCACCCTGGCGCTGGATGATCGGCTCGGCCACGCCGAGCTGGTTCACGCGGTTGCGCAGGGTGTTGATGTTCTGCTCGATGGCGCCATTGGCGATCTGCGCGATCTCGGTCTCCGGCACGGTGACCGTGATGCGGTTGCCGCTGACGTCGTAGCCGAGCGTCGGCTGCGCCTTGACCAGGGCCGTACGGGCACGCTGCGCGGCGTCATCACCGGCGGACGGGCTCAGGTTGGCCACGATGCTGTTGTCAGCGCGGCGCTCCACCGACTGGTACGCGATGCGTGCGTCACGCAGGGTGCTGCGCACGTCTTCGGTGTAGGCGTCCAGGCGCTTGTCCAGGGCGGCCTTCTGGTCGACCTGCAGCACGAAGTGCACACCACCCTGCAGGTCCAGGCCCAGCACCATCGGACGACCGCCGAGGTTGGCCAGCCAGTCCGGCACGGTCGAAGCCAGGTTCAGGGCCACGGTGTACTTCTCGCCGACGGTGTCACGCAGGGCGTCGCTGGCGGCGGACTGCGCCTTCAGGTCCGGCAGGCGGACAATCAGGCTCTCCCCTTCCTTCTCGGCACCGATGGTGTCCACGCCGGCCTTCTTCAGGTCGGCCAGAACACGGTCGCGCAGCGCGTCGTCGACCGTTCCGCCACGGTTGGCGGTGATCTGGACGGCCGGGTCCTTCTGGTAGATGTTGGGCAGTGCGTACAGCGCACTGAGCACCAGTACGATCAGGATGACGACGTACTTCCAGCGTGGAAATTCGAGCATTGCTTGGGTCCCGCGCGGCGCCATCCCCGGCGCCGCGGTTGTGCATCGGAAAGGGAGTGGCTTACTGGGCCGACTTCAGGGTACCGGCCGGCAGCACGTTGCCGACAGCGCCCTTCTGCACGCGGATGCGCACGTTGTCGGCCACTTCGATGGTGATGAAGTTGTCGCCGATGTCGGTGACCACGCCGGCGATGCCGCCGTTGGTCAGCACTTCGTCGCCACGCTTGATCTTCTCCAGCATGGCCTTGTGCTCCTTCTGCCGCTTCATCTGCGGGCGGATCATCAGGAAGTACATGATGGCGATCAGGATGACCGGGAACAGCAGCGTGGTCAGGCCCATGCCCTGCGGTTGGCCGCCGGCGGCCTGGGCGTGGGCGGCGGGAATCAGGAAGGCAAGCAGGTTCATCGTTGGTCCTTTGGTTGGGCGGCGCTCCCGTCCCTTCAGGGGCGGGGGTGTCGACCGCGGATCTGGGTCAGCCTTGAAGTATGCCACGGCCCCGGACGTTCGTCCTTGGGCCGTTCGGCAGGGGTGCTGCGGGGTTACAGGGGCGGGGCAACTGCCCCGCGTGCCGCGTAGAAAGACTCACGGAAGGCCAGGAAGGTTCCCGCCTCGATCGCCGCGCGGATGTCGGCCATCAGCTTTTCGTAATAGAACAGGTTGTGCAGGGTGCCCAGCATCGGTGCCAGCATCTCGTTGCAGCGGTCCAGGTGGCGCAGGTACGAGCGGGTGTAGCCGCCGGTGCAGGCCACGCAGCCGCAGCCCGGCTCGATCGGGTCCATGTCGCGCGCATACTGCGAGTTGCGGATGCGTACGGTGCCGAACGAGGTGAAATAGTGGCCGTTGCGGGCATTGCGGGTGGGCATCACGCAGTCGAACATGTCCACGCCACGGGCGACACCCTCGACCAGGTCCTCCGGCCGGCCCACGCCCATCAGGTAGCGCGGGCGGTCGCCCGGCAGCTCCGGGTCCAGGTGGTCGAGCATGGCGTTGCGCTCGTGCTCCGGTTCGCCCACGGCCAGGCCGCCGATGGCATAGCCGTCGAAGCCGATCGCCTGCAGGGCCTCGGCCGAGCGGCTGCGCAGGTCGGTGTGCACCCCGCCCTGGACGATGCCGAAAAGCGCCGCGTCGTTGCCCAGCTCGTCATGCGCGTTGCGGCTGCGCTGGGCCCAGCGAAGGCTCAGCTCCATCGAACGGCGGGCGACATCCTCGGTGGCCGGGTACGGGGTGCACTCGTCGAAGATCATCACCACGTCCGAATCGAGCACCTTCTGGATCTTCATGCTCTCTTCCGGGCCCAGGAATACGCGGGCGCCGTCGGTGGGCGAAGCAAAGGTCACGCCCTGCTCGGTGATCTTGCGGCGGTGCGCCAGCGAGAACACCTGGAAGCCGCCGGAGTCGGTCAGGATCGGGCCATCCCACTGGCAGAAGCCGTGCAGGCCGCCGTGGTCGGCGATGATGTCCAGGCCCGGCCGCAGGTACAGGTGGAAGGTGTTGCCGAGGATGATCTCGGCGCCCAGCGCGCGCACCTGGTCCGGCAGGATGCCCTTGACCGAGCCATAGGTTCCCACCGGCATGAAGGCCGGCGTTTCCACCGTGCCACGCGGAAAGGTCAGGCGGCCACGGCGGGCACGGCCGTCGCGGGTCTGGAGCTGGAACTGCAATCGGGACATGGAGCGGTCGTTCAGGCAAATAGTTGCCTATTGTCTCCCAAAACCGCCTTCCCTGCTCCGGTAGCGCCGGGCCATGCCCGGCGGCGAGATCCGCCGGAGATGGCCGGGGGTACCGGATTCATCCACGCATGGCGTGGATCTACTACCGTCCAGTAGATCCACGCCATGCGTGGATGAAGTGCGCGTCAGCCCGCCTGCGGGAACAGCAGCATCGCGTCGCCGTAGCTGAAGAAGCGGTAGCGCTGCTCGATCGCGTGCTGGTAGGCCTCGAACACGCGCTCCTTGCCGGCGAACGCAGAGATCATCATCAGCAGCGTGCTTTCCGGCAGGTGGAAGTTGGTCACCATCGCATCGACACTGCGGATGCGATAACCCGGGGTGATGAAGATCTGCGTTTCTCCGGCGAACGGCAGCAGCTCGCCATCGCGCATCGCGCTTTCCAGCGCGCGCACCACGGTAGTGCCGACGCCGATCACGCGGCCGCCGCCGGCGCGCGTGCGCCGCACCTGCTGCACCAGCTCGGCGCCGACGTTCAGCCACTCGCGGTGCATCACGTGGTCCTTCAGGTCATCGGCACGCACCGGCTGGAAGGTGCCCGCACCCACGTGCAGGGTGACGTGGCCGAACTCCACGCCCTTGTCCTTCAGCGCGGCCAGCAGCGGTTCGTCGAAATGCAGGCCGGCGGTCGGCGCCGCCACTGCGCCCACCTCGCGCGCGAACACGGTCTGGTAGCGCTCGCGGTCGTCCACGCCCGGCTCGCGCTGGATGTACGGCGGCAGCGGCAGGCGGCCGGCATGCAGCAGCCATTGTTCCAGCGATTCCGGCACATGGAACTGCAGCACGTAGAATTCGCCATCGCGGCCCAGCACCTCGGCTTCGCCACCGGCATCCAGCGCGATGCGGCTGCCGGCCTTCGGCGACTTGCTGGCGCCGACCTGCGCGCGTGCCTGCTGGGCGCCGAGCAGGCGCTCGATCAGGATCTCCACGCGGCCACCGCTGGCCTTCTGCCCGAACAGGCGCGCCGGGATCACCCGGGTGTCGTTGAACACCAGCAGGTCGCCCGGCTGCAGCAACGACGGCAGGTCGCGCACCTGCAGATCGGTGAAGGCATCGGGCGCCGGCGGCACCAGCAGCAGGCGGCTTGCGGAACGTTCGGCCAGGGGTGCCTGCGCGATCAGTTCAGCCGGCAGGTCGTAGTGGAAATCGGACTTCTTCAAGGCAGTGGGCGGCAACAGGTCGACAATGGCGCGCATTGTACGTCCAGCGTCTGCGAGCCGGCGCGCTTCGCAGCGAACGTCGCGCAAAATGCTGCTATGCAGCAGGCTTTTGCGGGGTTATCGCGCAAAAAAACAAGTGCTAGCATCGAGCCGGAAGTCCGCTGCACGAGCCTGCCCCAAGCGCGCGTGATGACGCGCGTTTTGCTTTTGAAGACCCGTGCGACCCATTGTTTCAGGAGATCTGCAATGAGCTTCATCGAACGCCTCGCCCCCCTGCGCAACCAGTCCGGCACCCGCCTTACCTCCGGTCTGGACGATGCCACCCTGACCGCCCTGTCCGCCAACCACCCGCAGCTGATCGCCGCGGTGGACGCCGCCGCCGAGGAATTCGCGCGCGTACAGGCCGACCTGGGGCCGCTGCTGGCGCAGGACGAACAGGCGCAGATCGACGCGATGCAGGACGGTTTCGTCAATTTCTACGCCGATGACGCGGTGACCCCGTACGTGGCACTGGCTGCGCGCGGCCCGTGGGTGGTCACCCTGAAGGGCGCCGTGCTGTACGACGCCGGTGGCTACGGCATGCTCGGCTTCGGGCACACCCCGGACGCCGTGCTGGAGGCGATGGCCCGCCCGCAGGTGATGGCCAACATCATGACCCCCAGCCTGTCGCAGCAGCGCTTCATCACCGCCCTGCGCGCCGAGATCGGCCACCGCCGTGGCGGCTGCCCGTTCGCCCGCTTCATGTGCCTGAATTCCGGCTCCGAAGCGGTCGGCCTGGCCGCGCGCATCGCCGACGTCAACGCCAAGCTGCAGACCGACCCGGGTGCGCGCCACGCCGGCGCTGCGATCAAGCGCGTGGTGGTCAAGGGCAGCTTCCATGGCCGTACCGACCGCCCTGCCCTCTATTCGGATTCCAGCCGCAAGAGCTACATGCAGCACCTGGCCAGCTACCGTGGCGAGGACTCGGTGATCACCGTGGCGCCGTACGACGAAGCCGGCCTGCGCAAGGTGTTCGAGGACGCCGCGCGCAACCAGTGGTTCATCGAGGCGGTGTTCCTGGAGCCGGTGATGGGCGAAGGCGACCCGGGCCGTTCGGTGCCGCCGTCGTTCTATGCCGTGGCCCGCGAACTGACCCGTGCCCATGGCAGCCTGCTGCTGCTCGACTCGATCCAGGCCGGCCTGCGCGCGCATGGCGTGCTGTCGGTGGTCGACTACCCGGGCTTCGAAGGCCTGGACCCGCCGGACATGGAGACCTACTCCAAGGCGCTCAACGCCGCACAGTACCCGCTGTCGGTGCTGGCGGTGACCGAGCATGCCGCGCAGCTGTACCGCAAGGGCATCTATGGCAACACCATGACCAGCAACCCGCGCGCGCTGGATGTGGCCTGCGCCACCCTGGCCCAGCTGACCCCGCAGGTGCGCGCCAACATCGCCGAACGTGGTGCCGAGGCCGTGCGCAAGCTTGAACAGCTGAAGAACGAGCTGGGCGGGCTGATCACCAAGGTGCAGGGCACCGGCCTGCTGTTCTCCTGCGAGCTGGCCCCGCAGTTCAAGTGCTACGGCGCCAACTCCACAGAGGAATGGCTGCGCCAGCACGGCATCAACGTGATCCACGGTGGCGAGAACTCGCTGCGCTTCACCCCGCACTTCGGCATGGACAGCGAGGAGCTGGACCTGCTGGTGGGCATGGTCGGCCGCGCCCTGCGTGAAGGCCCGCGCCGCGAGCAGGCCGCGGCGGCGTAAGCGCCCGCGTCGGTAGAGCCGAAGGCAGCGGCAGGAGCCGCTGCCAACGTCGCTGGCGACGGCCCGAAGGGTGCCGGTCAGGACGACCGGCATAGCCATGCTCGACTCTACAGAAGGCCTCTCAAGGCCCCATACTCTACGCACACCCCGTCGCTGACTGCCTTTCGGTCGGCGACGGGGCGTTTTCGTTTCCGGCCAAGAGACAGGAAGATCCATGAAATCGATCTGTGTGTACTGTGGTTCCAACGCTGGCAGCAAGCCGGCCTACACCGAACGCGCCATTGCCCTGGGTGACCGCATCGCCCGCGATGGCCTGCGCCTGGTGTATGGCGGCGGCAACGTCGGCCTGATGGGAACCGTGGCCAATGCCGTGCTCGCCGCCGGCGGCGAGGTGACCGGCGTGATCCCGCGCCAGCTGGCCGATTGGGAAGTGGCCCACCGTGGCCTGACCGAACTGGAAATCGTCGGTTCGATGCATGAGCGCAAGTCGCGCATGTTCGACCTCGCCGATGGCTTCGTTACCCTTCCCGGCGGCTTCGGCACCATGGAAGAGATCTTCGAGATGCTGACCTGGCGCCAGCTGGGCATCGGCAACAAGCCATGCGCGTTCCTCGACGTGGAAGGCTTCTACGCCCCGTTGATCGGCATGATCGACCGCATGGTGGAAGAGCGCTTCCTGCACCCGGACCAGCGCCAGGACCTGTGGTACGGCTCGGACATCGAAGAGATGCTGGAGTGGATGAAGAACTACCAGCCGGCGCAGGCCTCGAAATGGATCGACGAGAAGCGCCGCGCCGCCCTGCGATGATGCAACAGTACGCGGCGGCTCAGGCCGCCGCGTGCGCCCATGGGGCGGGCCGCCCCAGCAGGTAGCCCTGGCCGTAGTCGCAGCCCAGTTCACGCAGGGTCTGCCGCTGCGCGTCGGTCTCGATGCCTTCGCCGATGGTTTCGATGCCCAGCGTGCGCGCCAGCGACAACACGCCCTCAACCAGTGCGCGCGTACTCTGCACTTCCGGACCATGCAGGCCGGCGATGAAGCTCTGGTCGATCTTCAGCGTGCTGATCGGGAAGCGATGCAGGTAGGACAACGCGGAGAAGCCTGTGCCGAAATCATCCAGCTGCACCTGGATGCCGCGCTCGCGCAGGCCCTGCAGGATGCGCAGCGTGTGCGGACCGTCGTCCAGCAACGCTACCTCGGTGATTTCCAGACGCAGCCGGCGCGGATCGGCACCGCAGCTGTCGAGCAGGCCGAACAGGCGATCACTGAACTCCGCCGAGCGGAAATGCCGGGGCGACACGTTCACCGAGACGTAGCCTTCGCCCCCCCGTGCCAGCCCCGCGATGACCTGTTCGTAGATCAACCAGTCCACCTGCTCGATCAGGCCGCTCTCTTCGCCCAGTTCCAGGAACGCGCCGGGCAGCAGCAGGCCACGGCGCTCATGCTGCCAGCGAAGCAGCGCCTCGTGACCGACCACTTCGCCGTCGGACAAGCGCACGATCGGCTGGTAGAACGGCAGGAAGTCGCGGTTGTTGATCGCACGGCGCAGATCGGCTTCCAGGTCCAGGCTGCGCATGGCTTCCTCGCGCATGTCCTCGTCGAAGATCGCACAGCGGTCATGGCCCTGCGCCTTGGCCCGGTACATCGCTGCATCCGCATCGCGCAGCAGCTCCTCACCGGTGCGGTAGCGTGGATTCCACAGGGCAATGCCCAGGCTGCCGGACGGAAACAGTTCGCGCCCGGCGATCCACATCGATTCCTGCAACGCCAGCAGCAGCCGCTGGCCGAAATCCAGTGCCTGCGCCAGGCCCTGCGGGCACTGCAGCAGCACAGCAAACTCATCACCGCCGAGCCGTGCCACCACATCTTCGGTACCGGCCATCGACACGATGCGCTTGGCCACTTCCACCAGCATGCGGTCACCGGCCGCATGGCCGATGCTGTCGTTGACCAGCTTGAAGCGGTCAAGGTCGAGGAACAGAACGGCAAATACCGGCCCGCCTTCACGCTTGGCCAGTGCCAGGGCATCCTGCAGGCGATCCAGCAGGTGCAGGCGGTTGGGCAGGCCGGTCAACGCATCGTGCATGGCCTGGTGGGTCAGGCGCTGCTCGGCGCGCAGGCGCTCGCCGATCTGGCCGAGCAGCTTCTCGTTCACTTCGGCCAGCTCGCGGGTACGCTCTTCCACGCGCTTTTCCAGCTCGGCATGCGCCGAACGCAGCCGTTGCTGGTCGCGCTGCCGGGCCAGCCCGGTGCCGATGTTCTGCGCGACAAAGATCAGCAGGCGCTGGTCATGCACGCTGAACGTGCTGTTCTCGCTGTAGCTCTGCACCACGATCGCGCCGACCACTTCGTCGTCGCGCAGCAGCGGCACGCCCAGCCAGCAATGCGAGCGCGCGCCGGATTCGCGCACTTCACCACTGGCCAGCAGCGCATCGATCTGCGCGCGTGACGCCAGCAGGGGACGCCGGTTGCGCACCACATACTCGGTCAGGCCACGGCTGAACGGCCGTGGCGCGCGGCTGGCATTGTGCTCGTCCACCGAATAGACGAAGTCCAGGCCATTGCCGGCCGGGTTGACCAGGGCGATGTAGAAATTGCGGGCATCGAGCAGGCGCCCGACCACACCGTGCACCTGGCCGTAGAACTGGGCCAGGCTGTCGGCCGACATCGCCATCTCGGCGATGTTGTACAGCGCGGTCTGCAGTTGTTCGGCGCGGCGACGCTCGGCCACCTCATCCTGCAGGCTGCGGTTGGCGCGCTGCAGCTCGAGCGTGCGCCGCTCCACCTGCTGTTCCAGCCGCACCTGCGCCTGCCGCCGGTCCATCGCAGTCTGGACGTGCTGGGCAACGAACCCCAGCAGGGCCCGCTCCGCCTCGCCATAGCGGGCGGCATGCTCGTAGCTCTGCACTACGATGGCGCCGCAGACACGGCCATCGCGCAGCATCGGCACGCCCAGCCAGTCCAGGCTTTCGGGCCCACGCTGCGGGTCGTGCTCCTGTTCCATCACCTGCGCCAGAAGTTCGCGCGACGGGCCACTGAGCGGCTTGCCATGGCGCAGCAACGCCACGGTCAGGCTGCGCGGCATATCGCTGGCATCATGGCTCTGCGTGGGATCGGCGACGAAGTCATCGACCTGATCGGCGAAGTACAGGAAACGGATCTGGTCGCGCACATCGTCATACTCGACGATGTAGCAGTTCTCCGCGTACATCAGCGTGCCCAGCACGCCGTGCACGTGGCGCAGCATCTCGCCCATCTCCAGGTCGGCACCGGCCAGGTCGGCGATCTGGAACAGGGCCTGTTGGAGCCGCTCGGCTTCTTCCAGTGCCCTGATCTGGCCGGCCTGGCGGCCGCGCTGCAGGGCCAGCTCCATTGCCTGCCGGGCCAGCCCCCACCACGCGGGTGAAGGCGCCGCGCCCGCAACCGACAGCAGCAGCCGCGCACCGTCATACTCCCAGCCGTGCTGGCCATCGCCGGCGCCGGGTTCCACGGATGCAGCGCTGTCAGTTGCAAGCAAGGGCCAGCCGCCCTGGCCATATCCCAGCTGCGGGTCGTCCCAACCGACGCGGACCACCGCCGTCTCCGGCAAAAGCGCATGCAACGCGCGCACCAGCGCCGTGCTCAGCACGGCCTCGTGTGGTGGCTCTTCCGCCGGTTCAGCATGCGTGGACAAATGACAATCTCTTGGCGCCGTCTGTGCGTCGCCTCCCCTGAGCCGCCGAGCATAGCGCGCCACCCGGGGGGCAATGGAAGCCCGTAAACCCCGAATCGTGCGCCCGTACGTTTTTCCTGCTGTCCGTAGCCCCTTCCGAGCCATGACCCTCGCCCTGCCCGCCCCCGCCACCGGCTATGCGCCATCGCCTGCAGGCCTTACCCTGTACGCCGTGGAAGCCAGCGCACTGCCAACCGATGAAGCCTTGATGCTGGCCTGGGCCGGTGGCGACCTGCGTGCGTTCGAAAGCCTGTATGCGCGCCATCGCAAGCGCCTGTTCGGCTTCCTGCTGCGGCAACTGCGCGACAACGCGCTGGCCGAGGAGATCTTCCAGGACGTCTGGCAGCGGGTGATCAGCGCGCGCGCCGGCTGGCAACCCGAGGCAGCGTTCAGCACCTGGCTGTTCCGCATCGCCCACAACCGCCTGAACGACCATTGGCGTGCCGCCCGTCATCGCCCGGCTGCACCGGCCGACGCCGATCTGCGCCTGGCAGCGATCGAGGATGGGCAGACCCCGGAAGGCGAGCTTTCCGAATTCGAACAACGTCGCCGCATCCAGCTGGCGATGGAACAACTGCCGCCCGAACAGCGCGAAGTGCTGCAGCTGCGGCTGGATCAGGAACTGAGCCTGGAGGAGATCGGCCAGATCACCGGCGTGGGCCGGGAAACCGTGAAATCGCGGCTGCGCTATGCGATGGACAAGCTGCGTGCGGGACTGAACGCATGAACCGAGACGAACCCCTGACGCCGGAAGAACGCGAGCTGGCCCGGCTGCTCGGCCGTCGCGCCGAGCAGGCTCCGCCCGCTGCGCTGGATGCTGCCATCCTGGCTGCGGCGCATGCCGCCGTGGATGCTCCGGCCGCTGGCGCCGTTGCCTCTCCCGAGGCGCCGCGCACGCAGCGCACACGCCCGCGTTGGCCGGCAGTATTCGGCATCGCCGCCTCGATGGTATTCGCCATCGGTATCGCCTGGCAGCTGCGTCCGGAACCGCCGCCGGTTCCGGCCGGTGAGGCCGCTGTTGCGGCGGCACCAGCTGCGGCAGAAGACGCTGCGGCTGCCGATCAGGCCGCTGATAGCAGTGCAGCCGACAGCCCGGTGGCGGCTGCGGAACCGGCCGCTGCGCCCGCAGCGCCCGAGGCAGGCCCTGTTGCCGCTGCCCCGGCACCGGCCATCGCGCGCGCGCGCAAGCCTGCGCCGGCCGAGACCGCTGAAGCGCCTGCCCGGGCTGCACGATCGATGGCTGCAGATGCGGCCGCCGATACCTCCTTTGCGGCCCTTCCACCCGCTCCGGCCGCAGCGCCGGCCGCAGCGCCGCCTGCACCACCGGCACCCACCGCCTACTCGGCACCCGCACCGGCACCGGCACCGGCATTCGCGCCGGCAGCGTCCGGGGCGCTGAAAGCACGCACGGCCGCAGCACCGGCAGCCAATGCCGCCGAAGTCGAGCGGGCGCAGGCGTTGGACCGGGTAGAAATCACCTCGATGAAGCGTGAGGCTCCCAGCCGTTCCGCACCGGGCGTCATGCGTCGCGGCAGCGAAGCCGGACTGAGTGCGGACACGGTGCAGGCCGAAGTAGACGCCGACGCGCGCCTGCCGCGCCGGCAATGGCTGCAGAAGATCCGCGAGCGCCGTGACCAGGACCAGCGCGACCTCGCCCGCGCCAGCCTGGAACGCTACATCCAGCAGTACCCGGAATCGCGACTGCCGCGCGACCTGCGCCCGCTGCTGGACGACTGAAGCGGACGGGAATACCCGGCAACCCCGTAGAATGGTGGGAATGCCCGATACCCTCGCCCAGCCGGTCAGCCACACGCTGGAAGTCAAACACAGCCGTTTCATCGCCCATGCCACGCCGATCGATGGCGCCGCAGCGGCCATGGCATTCCTGCAGCAGGTCGCGGTGGCCGATGCCACCCACAACTGCTGGGCCTACCGGCACGGGCAGGACTATCGCTCCAGCGACGATGGCGAGCCGGCCGGCACGGCTGGACGTCCGATCCTGGCGGCGATCGACGGCCAGGGTTTCGACCAGGTGATGGTGGTGGTGACGCGCTGGTTCGGCGGCATCAAGCTCGGGGCCGGCGGCCTGGTCCGGGCGTACGGCGGCGCCGCCGCAGAATGCCTGCGCACCGCACCGCGGCTGGCGCTGGTCGCCATGGCACGGCTGCAGCTGCAGGCCGGCTTCGAAGACCTGGGCACCCTGCATGCGGCCCTGCCGGCATTCGGCGCGGAGAAGCGCGATGAACAGTTCGACGCGAACGGGGTGCGCCTGCGCGTTGAATTGCCGGCCGATCAGGTCGACGCATTGAAAATCCGCCTGCGCGACGCCACTCGTGACCGTATCCGCATAGAAGACGACCACCAGGATGACTGACAAGGACGGCGCCCCCGCCTCGCCCCCGCCACTGCGCCGCCTCGGCAGCCTGCGCACGCTATGGCCGTTCGTGCGCCGCCACAGTGGCCTGTTCACCGCCTGGCTGCTGGCCCTGGCAGTGTCTTCGGCGGCCACACTGAGCCTGCCGCCGGCGGTCAAGCAGATGATCGACCATGGCTTCAGCAGCGGCGGCCAGATCAACCGCGCCTTCGCCCTGCTGATGCTGGTGGCCGTGGTGCTGGCCCTGGCCACCGCCGCACGCTTCTACTTCGTGTCACTGCTGGGCGAAAAGGTCGTGGCTGACCTGCGCAGCCGCCTGTACGCCCACCTGATCCAGCTCGGTGCCGGGTTCCATGACCGCAGCCGCAGCGGCGAGCTGGTCTCGCGCCTGACCGCCGACAGTGAACTGCTGCGCAGCGTGGTCGGCTCGACCATGTCGGTGGCATTGCGCAGCAGCGTCACGGTGGTTGGCAGCCTGGCGATGCTGTTCGTCACCAGCCCACGGCTGGCGGCGTGGTCGCTGCTGGGCATTCCGCTTGCGGTCCTGCCGATCATCATCGGTGCGCGCAAGCTGCGCACTGTCGCGCGCAGCAGCCAGGACCGCATCGCCGATGCCAACAGCCTGGCCAGCGAGACCCTGGGCGCCGTACGGACGGTGCAGGCGCATGCACGCGAGCCCTACGAGCGCGGCCGCTTCGACCACGCACTGGGCGATGCCATCAAGGCCGCGCGGCGCCGCATCGGTGCGCAGTCGCTGGTCACCGCCAGCGCCATCCTGCTGGTGTTCGGCGCCATCGTCGGCGTGCTGTGGCTGGGTGCGCACGATGTCATCGACGGTCGCCTCAGCGCAGGCACCCTGGGCCAGTTCGTGCTGTATGCACTGATCGGCGGTGGCTCGGTCGGTGCGCTGGCCGAAGTCTGGAACGAACTGCAGCGCGCGGCCGGCGGCATGGGCCGCATCGGCGAACTGCTGCAGGAAGACATCGAGATCCGCGCGCCGGCGCAGCCGCACTTGCTGCCGCAGCCGCTGCGTGGCGAGATCCAGTTCGACGACGTGGTGTTCCACTATCCGCAGCGCCCGGACCAGGCCGCGCTGGACCATTTCAACCTGCATGTCCGCCCGGGTGAGACCGTGGCTTTGGTCGGCCCGTCGGGCGCAGGCAAGAGCACAGTGCTGTCGATGCTGCTGCGCTTCCACGATCCGGCCGGCGGCCGCATCTGCGTGGATGGCATCGACGTGCGCCAGGTCGACCCGGCCGAACTGCGCGCGCAGCTGGCGCTGGTGCCGCAACAGCCGACGCTGTTCGCGGCCAGTGCACGCGACAACATCCGCTATGGCCGCCTGCAGGCCAGCGACAGCGAGGTCGAGGCTGCCGCACGCGCCGCCGAGGCGGACGGCTTCCTGCGCGCGTTGCCGCAGGGCTATGACAGTGAGCTGGGCGAGCGTGGCGCCCGCTTGTCCGGCGGCCAGCAGCAGCGTGTGGCGATTGCCCGCGCACTGCTGAAGGACGCACCGATCCTGTTGCTGGACGAAGCCACCAGCGCGCTGGACGCACAGAGCGAGCATGGCGTGCAGCAGGCCCTGGAGCGCTTGATGGCGGGCCGCACCACGCTGGTGATCGCGCACCGCCTGGCCACCGTACTCAAGGCCGACCGTATCGTGGTGATGGACCAGGGCCGCATCGTGGCGGAAGGGACGCACGCACAGCTGCTGGCCGAAGGCGGCCTGTACGCTGAACTGGCACGACTGCAGTTCATCGATTGATGACGGCCGGCTAACATCGGCGGAGTGAAGCTGGCACCGCATCAACAGCATCCGCTGAAGGAGGTGCAGGATGTCGTTCCGTCAGTTTCCCGCCGTCGACAGCAACGGTGAAAGCCACATCATCATCGAGTTCAAGCCCGAGGCGAATGGCAGCGGGCACCACTCCGAAGCCACGCCCCGTTACGAGCTCGACGACGGTCGATTGCTGGTGCGCAATGGCCGCGAATTCACCACCAGCGGTGGTGAGCTGAGGCTGACGATCTGAGGTGCGCCGGGCATGGCCCGGCGCGACCGGATTTCGCATCGCCCTGCTTTGGCAGGTGCCGACCTTGGTCGGCACGCGTTTCGCCAAAAGGAGTCGAGCATGGCTCGACGCTACAAGAAGGCGTGGTCAATTTTTGACCAGCCATCTTGACAGCCTTGGCTGCCAAGGGCTGCGCGCGGTTATCCACATGTTTGCGCAGAAGCCATCCACACCGCCTGTGGATGAATGCGATCAGCCGAGCACGCGCCCGATGCCGCTGGCGTCCACTTCGGCCGCCGCCACGGTGATCGCTGCAGGGTCGCTGCCCGCAACGAAACCGATGCGGAAATGGACTTCGCCGCCAGGGGTGCGCGAGGAGTGGATCGAAGCCAGGCTGATGCGATGCTGCTCGAACACGTTCAGCAGTTCGCGCAACGACCCCGGCCGGTCTTCCGGCAGGTGCACCGACAGCGCGTTGCGCTCGGTCAGGTCTGCCAGCAGATAGCCCACGCGTTCGAAGGTGTAGTTGCCCTCGGCCAGCGCCTGCTCGCCGAACGCGCTGCGATTGGCCGACAACAGCTGCTCACGGAATGCACTGCGTGCAGTGTCGTCGCCCTGCCCGACCTGGGCCTGCAGGGCCTGAAGTTGGGCGACCAAGCGCTCCAGCATCGGCGCAACGTACGGGTTGCCGAACTGGATGTCCTCATAGATTGCCGGGTTCAACGACAGGATGCGCGAGATGATTGCGGTATCCAGTTCGAACGACGCCGAGCGGTACGGCATCATCGCGGCCAGGTCGCCCAGCTGCGGCTGGTACTGGCGCAGCACGCCGGCCTGGGCCAGATGGGTGGCGTGCACCATCGCCTGCACCAGCGCCATCATCTGGTCGTGGTGCTGCGGGGTGGCGCGCACGCACTCGGCCTGCAGCGTCGCGCACAACGCATCGACCCAGGGTTGCCAGTGCTTCAGCCGTGCTTCGCAGACCACCATTACCCGGCCCTTCAGGGTGGGTGCCTTGGGCGGCGCGGTCATCGGGTGCAGCCCGACCACCTCGGCCTGCGAGGCCAGCATCGCCTGCACCGGCGCCTCCTTCACCGAGGTCACGTCCAGCCACAGGCGATCGCGCTCGCGGCCTGCGGACTGCCGCGCGTATTCGGCGATCAACGCGGGCGTATGCCGGATCGGCGCCGAGAACACCAGCACGTCGGCCAGCGCCAACAGGTGTTCCGGCGTATGCGAGTCCGGATCGGCCGGATCGTGGCCGATCACCTGCAGCTGCATGTGCTGCTGGAAGAAGCGGCTCAACCAGCGCCCGTAGGCGCCGGCGCTTCCGACGATGCCGACCGTGCGCGGCGTGCGTTCGAGCAGGCCGCTCATGCCACGCGTTCGGCGCGGAAGCGTGCGCCATCGGCCAGGGCAGCGGGTGCTGCGACGATCACGTCGAACTCTTCGAAACCGTTGTCCAGGGTCGCTTCCAATGCCGCATGGGTACCGGCGATGGCGCGCGAGATCGCCTGCTGCATCGATTCACCGCGCAGCAGGAACGACACCACCAGCGACATCAACACATCGCCAGTGCCGGCCACGTCCACCGGCAGCAGCGGCGAGGTCCAGCGCCAGGTTTCCTCGCGGCCAACGGCCAGGGTCACCAGTTCACCCGGGTTGCCGCCCACGCTGTGCGCGATCACCCAGTGCGGACCACGGTCCAGCAGCGTGCGTGCGGCGGCGATGGCATCGGCTTCGGCCAACGCAGGCATGCCGGTAAGGCGATTGAGTTCGAATGCATTCGGCGTGACCAGCCAGGCATGCGGCAGCAGGCGCTCGGCGAAGATCGCTTCCAGGCCCGGCTCCACATAGGGGCCGGTGTGGGTGTCACCAATTACCGGATCCAGGCAGTAACGCAGCTGCGGGCAGGCCGGCAGGATCTCGTCCAGCCAGTCGGCGAAGGCGGCGCCGTTGGCCGTACTGCCGAAATAGCCGGACACCAGCATCTTCGCCCGCTGCGGCAGGCCGCGCTCGTGGGTGCCCAGCAACAGGTCGGCGAACCAGTCGGCGGGCAGCACGCGACCGCGCGTGGTGTCGTAGAACGGCGCATTGCTCAGCAACACGGTCGGGATCTCCGCCACGCGCACGCCGAGTGCTCGCATCGGCGGCACGGCGGCGCTGTTGCCGGCATGGCCGTAGACAAGTTGCGACTGGACCGAGATGACATCGATCGGCGACGGGCCGTCGGGCCGCAGGCGGCGGCCGTGGACCAAGTGGTTATCAAGGGATTCGCTCATGGCCGCATTCTACGCCCAAGGGGGTTTTCGGCAGGGCTTGCAGCCCTGCACCTGCTCGATGCAACGGCAACGGCAAAAGCCAAAGCGGGCTATCCGTGGGATGGCGGGGCGGTGTCGGAGTGCGGGGACGCCGTGAACCCGTCCTTGGGGGCTTGGCAGCCGCATCCATGCGGCTGACACCCCGCACTCCGACACCGCCCCACCTCTGACAGGTTCACGCGGCTGTTGGCAACTGCGGCTGTTGTTCCGCGCGCCTGTAGGTAGGTGTCGACCTTGGTCGACACATCTGCCAGATATCGAATGAATTCATCCACGCATGGCGTGGCTCTACTGGCAACTGCGGCTGTTGGTAGGTGTCGACCGTTGGTCGACACGTCTGTCAAATATCGATATCCGACCCCGTGCCGACCAACGGTCGGCACCCACCAAAGCAGAACGCTGTCCAACAGATCGCGGCCAACTGTCGAAGGCGGGGTGGGTCCAGTTGAGGGGGCGTGAGCGCCATGGATGGCGCGACCGAGCTTACATGGACGTACTTGCAGCGTCCCCCTCAACCGGCCCCACCCCGCCAACCCACGGATAGCCAGCTTCTGCTGTTGACGTTGACGTTGCTTCGGCAGGTGCAGGGCTGCAAGCCCTGCAAACCAAACCCCCTCAGTGAGCAGCAGGCCGCGACGGCGGCAGCCACGCCGCCACGATGCCCAGCAGCGGCAGGAACGCGGTCAGCTGGTAGACGTACTCAATGCTGGTCTTGTCCGCCAGCAGGCCTAGCACGGCAGCACCCAGACCACCCATGCCGAACGCAAAGCCGAAGAACAGGCCGGACACCATGCCGATGCGGTGCGGCATCATCTCCTGCGCATAGACCACGATCGCCGAAAACGCCGAGGACAGAACGAAACCGATCAGTACCGCCAGCACCGTGGTCCAGAACAGGTCGGCGTGCGGCAGCATCAGTGCGAACGGCGCCACGCCCAGGATCGAGGTCCAGATGATCGGCTTGCGGCCGATGCGGTCTCCCAGCGGGCCACCGAGGAAGCCGCCGGCGGCAGACGCCACCAGGAACGCGAACAGATGCAGCTGCGCCTGCGCGACCGGAATGCCGAAGTGGTGGATCAGGTAGAAGGTGAAGTAGCTGCCGATGCTGGCCATGTAGAAGTACTTGCTGAAGATCAGCACCAGCAGGATCGCCAGCACCTTGGCCACGGTGCGCGGCGGATGGCGTGGAGCCATCGAGGCGGTGCTGGCCGGGCGCGGGGTGCCCAGGTGCAGCGCGTACCAGCGGCCGACATAGGTCAGCAATGCGATGCCGATCAGGGCGGCGCCGGCAAACCACGAGGCGGCATGCTGGCCGTACGGCACGATCACCGCCGCTGCAATCAGCGGGCCCAGCGCGGTACCGAAGTTGCCGCCGACCTGGAACACCGACTGCGCGAAGCCATGGCGGCCCCCCGAGGCCAGCCGCGCGATGCGCGAGGCTTCCGGATGGAAGATGGCCGAACCAATGCCGACCATCGCCGCCGCCATCAGCACCACCGCGTAGTTCGGTGCGAAGCCGAGCAGCAGCATGCCGCACAGGGTCGAGGCCATGCCGATCGGCAGCGAGTACGGCGCCGGACGGCGGTCGGTGGCCATGCCGATCAACGGCTGGAAGATCGAGGCGGTGAGCTGGTAGGTCAGCGTGATCAGGCCGATCTGGGTGAAGCTCAGGTTGAAGCCGCCCTTGATCACTGGATAGATGGCCAGGATCAGCGACTGCATCATGTCGTTGACGACATGCGAGGTGGAAATGGCAGCCAGCACGCCGGGAGCCACCGGGCGTGAGGTTGTTGCGGGAGAAGCCAGAGTCGACATGGACACAGTCAGGTTGGGGGCGAGCCACGCATGCTACGGTTGCGCTCTCTTCCCTTCTGCCGCGTTCGGGTCATGCCCTATCGCAAAAAGGACATTGCCAGCGACGTCGATCCCGCCGCACCGTGGCGGGAGGTGCCGCTGCATCGCCCTGTCACCTACCGGGTCACCCAATACCCGGCCGGCACCCATATCGCCGGGCACAAGCACCAGCGCCACCAGCTGGTCTACGCCATCTCCGGACTGATGGTGGTGCGCTCGGAGGTGGGCCGCTGGGTAGTGCCCTCGACCCGCGCGATCTGGATGCCGGCGGGCATGGTGCACGCGGTGGACTGCATCGCCGCCGTGCACATGCGCAGCCTGTACATCGATCCATCGTTCGCCCCGCAGTTGCCAGCCGAACCGTTCGCGGTGCAGGTGGCACCGCTGCTGCGCGAACTGCTGCAGGCAGCCACCCTGATCAAGGGCGAGCACATTGAAGACAGCCGCGATGGCCGCGTGGTGCGCCTGCTGCTGGACGAACTGCATCGCATGGACGTGCTGCCGCTGCACCTGCCCGCCCCCACCGATCCGCGTCTGCAGCGGATCTGCCAGCACCTGCAGAAGCATCCGGGTGACGACGCCACGCTGCAGGACTGGGCGCAGGCGCTGGAGGTGGACGTGAAAACCATCCAGCGGCATTTCGCCGGCGAACTGGGCATGACCTTCGGCCAGTGGCGGCAGCAGGCGCGGTTGCTGGCGGCGCTGGAACGGCTGGCGGTCGGCGACAAGGTCATCGATGTCGCGATGGCGATGGGGTATGACAGCCCCAGCGCGTTCACCAGCATGTTCAAACGGCAGCTGGGGCAAACGCCGGCGGCGTTTTTCCGGTGAGCATTCCCCGGTAGCGCCGGGCCACGCTGGCAGAATGCAGCCGCGCCCGCAAACGAAAACGCCGGGCATCGCCCGGCGCTACCGTTCAACGCTTCCGTTGAAAACTCAGGACGTCATCCGGTCCCAGAAGCCCTTTACGCCATCCATGAAGGTGGCCGACTTCGGCGAATGCTTGCGCGCTTCCTCACCGACGAAGGTGGCTTCGAACTGCTCCAGCAGCTTGCGCTGCTCGTTGGTGAGGTTGACCGGGGTCTCCACCACCACGCGGCAGTACAGGTCGCCCTCGCTGCGGCTGCGCACCGAACGTACGCCCTTGCCACGCAGGCGGAACAGCTTGCCGGTCTGGGTCTCGGCCGGGATGCGGATTTCCGCTTCGCCGCCGAGGGTGGCCACACGCACGGTGTCGCCCAGTGCCGCCTGCGAGATGCGGATCGGCACTTCACAGTGCAGATCGTCACCATCGCGCTGGAAGATCGCATGCTCGCGCACGCGCACTTCCACGTACAGGTCACCTGGCGGCGTGCCGGCCGGACCAGCCTCGCCCTCGCCCTGCAGGCGGATGCGGTCACCGGTATCGACGCCCGCAGGCACCTTCACCGACAGCACCTTGTCTTCCTCGACACGGCCGTTGCCGTGGCAGGTCTTGCAGGGCTTGGCGATGATCTGGCCACGGCCGCCGCAGTTGTGGCAGGCCTGCTGCATGGCGAAGATGCCGCGCTGGATGCGCACCTGGCCGCGGCCATGGCACACGTTGCAGGTCTCGACCTTGCCGTCTTCCGAGCCACTGCCATCGCAGTCGCCGCACTCGGCCAGGGTCGGGATCTCGATCCGGCGCTCGACGCCGCGCACGGCTTCTTCCAGGTCCAGCTCCATCACGTAGCCGATGTCGGCACCGCGACGGGCCTGGCGCGGACCACCGCCGCCACCGCCAAAAATGTTGCCGAAGATATCGCCGAAGATATCGTTCATGTCCGGGCCGCCCGGACCGCCACCACCACCCATGCCGTGCTCGAACGCAGCGTGGCCGTGGCTGTCGTACATGCGGCGCTTGTTGCCGTCGGACAGCACTTCGTAGGCTTCCTTGCACTCCTTGAAGGAGGCTTCGGCCGCCGCATCACCCGGGTTGCGGTCCGGGTGGAACTTCATCGCGCAGCGACGGTAGGCCTTCTTCAGCTCTTCGTCGGTGGCGGTGCGGGCAACGCCCAGCACTTCGTAGTAATCGCGCTTGCTCATATCGTGGATCTGGTTCCGGAAAGTCGGGATTCGTCAAAGCGGAAGAGCGGAACCAGGTCCGCTCTTGCGTCGGGCGCCCCGACACGCCGGTGGGCGGTCAGGACCCTGATGCGACAACGGGACGCTGGTTGCCAGCGTCCCGTGTCGGTCCGGATCAGGACTTCTTGTCGTCCTTGACTTCGGTGAACTCGGCGTCGACCACGTCGTCCTGCGCCTTGCCGGCATTGCCGGCATCGGCACCCGGGGCACCGCCCTGGTCGGCCGAAGCAGCGGCGAACAGCGACTGGCCAGCTTCTTCCAGTGCCTTCGACTTGGCTTCGATCTGTGCCTTGTCGTCACCCTTCATCGCGGTCTCCAGGTCGGCCAGCGCCGCCTCGACCTTGCCGATCACTTCGCCACCGACCTTGCTGCCGTGCTCGGTGATCGCGCTGCGGGTGCCGTGGATCAGGGCGTCGGCCTGGTTGCGGGCCTGCACCAGTTCCTGGAACTTCTTGTCTTCTTCGCGGTTGGCTTCCGCGTCGGCGACCATGCGTGCGATCTCTTCCTCGGACAGGCCCGAACCGGCCTTGATCTCGACCTTCTGTTCCTTGTTGGTCTTCTTGTCCTTGGCCGACACATGCAGGATGCCGTTGGCGTCGATGTCGAAGGACACTTCCACCTGCGGCAGGCCACGCGGGGCCGGCTCGATGCCGGACAGGTCGAACTTGGCCAGCGACTTGTTGAAGCGGGCCTGTTCGCGCTCACCCTGCAGCACATGCACGGTCACGGCCGACTGGTTGTCCTCGGCGGTGGAGAACACCTGCGAGGCCTTGGTCGGGATGGTGGTGTTCTTCTCGATGATCTTGGTGAACACGCCGCCCATGGTCTCGATGCCCAGCGACAGCGGGGTCACGTCCAGCAGCAGAACGTCCTTGACGTCGCCGCCCAGCACGCCGCCCTGGATCGCAGCACCCAGTGCCACGGCTTCGTCCGGGTTGACGTCCTTGCGCGGTTCCTTGCCGAAGAACTCGGTCACCGCCTGCTGCACCTTCGGCATGCGGGTCTGGCCACCGACCAGGATCACTTCGCTGATGTCGCTCGAACGCAGGCCGGCATCGTTCAGGGCGACGCGGCACGGCTCGATCGACTTCTTGATCAGGTCTTCCACCAGCGCTTCCAGCTTGGCGCGGGTCAGCTTGATGTTCAGGTGCTTCGGACCCGACGCGTCAGCGGTGACGTACGGCAGGTTCACTTCGGTCTGCTGGGCGCTGGACAGCTCGATCTTGGCGCGCTCGGCAGCGTCCTTCAGGCGCTGCAGGGCCAGCGGATCCTTGCGCAGGTCGATGCCCTGGTCCTTGTTGAACTCTTCAACCAGGTACTCGATGACGCGGTTGTCGAAGTCTTCGCCGCCCAGGAAGGTGTCGCCGTTGGTGGCCAGCACTTCGAACTGCTTCTCACCGTCGACGTTGGCGATCTCGATCACCGAGACGTCGAAGGTGCCGCCGCCCAGGTCGTACACCACGATCTTGCGATCCTTGTTGTCGCCCTTGTCCAGGCCATAGGCCAGCGCGGCCGCGGTCGGCTCGTTGATGATGCGCTTGACGTCCAGGCCGGCGATGCGGCCGGCGTCCTTGGTCGCCTGGCGCTGGCTGTCATTGAAGTAGGCCGGCACGGTGATGACCGCTTCGGTGACCTTCTCACCAAGGAAGTCCTCGGCGGTCTTCTTCATCTTTTCCAGCACCTTGGCCGAGATTTCCTGCGGGGCCATCTTCTTGCCGTCGCTGGTCGACACCCAGGCGTCGCCATTGTCATGGGCCAGGATGCCGTACGGGACGTGCGCGATGTCCTTCTGCACTTCGGCGTCGGTGAACTTGCGGCCGATCAGGCGCTTCACCGCGTAGAAGGTGTTCTTCGGGTTGGTCACGGCCTGGCGCTTGGCCGAGGCGCCGACCAGGACTTCGCCGTCCTTGGTGTAGGCGACGATCGACGGGGTGGTGCGATCGCCTTCCGAATTCTCGATGACGCGGGCCTTGCCGCCGTCCATGATCGCCACGCACGAGTTGGTGGTGCCGAGGTCGATACCAATGATCTTGCCCATGGGGGAGACTCCTGAGGATGCTTGTTGGGGTCAGTCCGGCCGTTCGGCCGGTGGATGAATACGATGTGGGGGAGGCTCGTGGAACATTCAAGCCATCTCCCGAACGCTGTGTTTCCGGTCGTCCGGCGCGTTCAGCGTCGGGCCGGGTCGCGGGTCATTCCGCCTCCCGGCCCGGCAGGGTCAGTCGGCGGCCACCACCACCAGCGCCGGCCGCAGCAGGCGCTCGTTGAGCAGGTAGCCCTTCTGGAACACGGTCACCACGGTGCCGGGGGCGGCGCCCGGGGCCGGCACCTGGCTGATGGCCTGGTGGTGTTCCGGGTTGAACGGCTGGCCGGTCGGGTCCAGCAGGACCAGGCCATTGTCACCGGCAACCTTCAGCAGCTGCTTGTAGGTCAGCTCCAGGCCTTCGCGCAACGGGTGGGCGTCGTCGCCGGCAGCCTTCAGGCCAGCATCCAGGCTGTCGAATACCGGCAGCAGCTCCCCAAGCAGCTTCTCGTTGGCGAACTTGCGGGCCTGCTCGATGTCACGGGCAACGCGCTTGCGCTGGTTCTCCAGGTCGGCGCGCTCACGCAGCGCATCGGCCTTGACCTGTTCAACTTCAGCGCGCAGGCGCTCCACTTCGTCATTGACGCCGGCGGCGGCGGCCGCATCGGCGGCACTCTGCTGGGATTCGATATCTGGATGTTCGTGGTTCATGTCTGGGTCCCTGGCGGTCAATCTCCGCCTCCACCCACCCTAGTGTGGGCGGGATGCTGCGTTTCAAGCGTCGGATGTTCCCGGCGTGCGGCCGGCCGGCGAAAAGGCCGCGCCGAGCACATCGGCGGTGGCCTGGACCAGCGGGATCACACGGTCGTAGGCCATCCGCTTGGGGCCGATCACGCCCAGCACGCCCAGCACCTGGCCGTTGGCGGTGTACGGGGCGGTGACCAGCGAGACGCCCTGCAGCGGCATCATCCCGGTCTCCTCGCCGATGAAGATGCGCACGCCGGGGGCCTGGATGGTCCGTTCCAGCAGCTGCAGGATTTCGCGTTTGCTGGAGAACAGCTCGAAGAGCTCGCGCAGGCGCTCAAGGTCGGACAGGTCCTGTACCCCCATCAGGCGGGTCTGGCCGGCCACCAGCATGTCGTCGGCCGCCGGCTGCAGGGCCTGCTCGGCCAGCTCGATGCTGTGCGCCAGCAGCTGCTCCAGCTCGGAACGGGCATCGCGTAGTTCCAGCAGCAGGCGAGTGCGGATCTCGGCCATCGGCAGGCCGGCGAAATGGGCATTGAGGTAGTTGGCCACCTGCTCCAGCTGGCCCGGCGCGAACTCCTGGCGGGTCTCGATGACCCGGTTCTGCACCTCGTTGTCGGCAAACACCAGGATCGCCAGCACCCGGCGCCCGTCCAGTGCCACGAAATCGATCTGGCGGAAAGCAAACTGCTCGCGCCGCGGCGCACTGACCACGCCGACGAAGTGGCTCATCGCCGACAGCAGCTCCGAGGCGCTGCCGAGCAGGGCCTGGGTGCTGCCGCCACCGGCCAGCTCCTGGCGCAACCGGGCCAGCTCGCCCTCGCCCGGCGGCTGCATCTGCAGCAGGCCGTCGACGAACACCCGGTAGCCATGCGCGGTCGGGATGCGCCCGGCCGAGGTGTGCGGTGACGCCAGCAGCCCCAGGTCTTCCAGGTCGCCGAGGATGTTGCGGATGGTGGCCGGACTGACCTCCAGGCCGGCCACGCGCGCCAGCGTCTGCGAGCCGACCGGCTCACCGTCCTGGATGTAACGCGCGATCAGCGTGCGCAGCAGATGGCGCGCACGTGGGGCAAGCTGGTCGGGAGAACCGTGCATGGAATCAACCTGTGAGACACGGACACTAGATAATGGCGGCGCATCACCTTGGCAAGTCATTGGACCTCCCTCGCCCGCGTGCTAGCGTTGCGCGGCTGCTGATACCCCCGTACCCATGCTCAGACATCTTTCGATCAAGGATTTTGCCGTCGTCCGCGCCACCGAACTGGAGTTCGGGCCAGGCATGACCGTGGTTTCAGGCGAGACCGGCGCCGGCAAGTCGCTGATGGTCGACGCGCTGGGCTTCCTGTCCGGCCTGCGCGCCGACAGCGGCGTGGTCCGCCACGGCGCCGCCCGTGCCGAGCTTTCGGCCGAGTTCGCGTTGGAGCAGCTGCAGGCCGCGCGCCAGTGGCTGGCCGACAACGAGCTGGACGACGAAGAACAATGCCAGCTGCGCCGCGTGATCCGTGCCGACGGCGGTTCGCGGGCGTGGATCAATGGCCGCCCGGTGACCCTGGCCCAGCTGGGCGACCTGGCCTCGTTGCTGGTGGAGATCCACGGCCAGCACGAACAGCAGGCCCTGTTGACGCGCCCGTCGCAGCTGGCCCTGCTGGACGCCTATGCCGGCAACGAAAACGAGCGTCGCCAGGTGCGCCGCGCCGCTGCCGCCTGGCAGGCGCTGGTCGATGAATCGCTGGCGCTGTCGCAACAGGGCGACGTGAGTGACAGGATAGGCTTCTTGGAACACCAGCTGCGCGAACTGGACCGTGAAGACCTGGAGCCGGAGTCGATCGCGGCACTCGGTGCCAGCCACCGTCGCCAGGCCCACGCCAGCGCCCTGCTGAGCGCCTGCCAGGCCGCCAGCAACCAGCTCAACGGCGACGACGGCAGTTCCGCACTGGACCTGCTGCAGCAGGTGCGCCACGAGCTGTCGCGCCTGATCGAACACGACCCGCGCCTGGGCGAGGTGGACGGCCTGATCGAGAACGCCTCGATCCAGCTGCACGAAGCCCTGTCGCTGCTGGACCGCGTACATGACGACCTCGACGCCGACCCGGAGCAGTTCGAGGAGAATGAGCGCCGCCTCGGCCGCCTGCACGACCTGGCCCGCAAGCACCGCGTGCCGATGGACGAGCTGGGCGCGCAGCGCGAGCGCATGCACGCCGAAGTGGAGCAGCTGCGCGGCGCCGACGAACGCCTGCAGCGCCTGGCCGGCGAGATCGACAAGGCCGCCGCCGCCTGGCGCGCACAGGCCGAAGTGCTGACCGCCAGCCGTCGCAGCGCTGCTGCCGAACTGTCGGCCACCACCACCGGCATCATCGCCGAGCTGGGCATGGGCGGCGGCCAGTTCCTGATCGAACTGGAACCGCAGGACGCCGGCAAGCCGGACCCGCAGGGTGCCGAGCGTGTGGAGTTCCTGGTGGCGGCCAACGCCGGCCAGCCGCCGCGCGCCCTGCGCAAGGTGGCCTCGGGCGGTGAACTGTCGCGCATTTCGCTGGCCATCGAAGTGGCCGCGCTGGACCTGGATGCGGTGCCGACCATGGTGTTCGACGAGGTCGACTCCGGCATCGGCGGCGCAGTGGCGGACATCGTTGGCCAGAAGCTGCGCGCCCTCGGCGAGAAGCGGCAGGTGCTGTGCGTGACCCACCTGCCGCAGGTCGCCTCCAAGGGCCATGCCCATTACCGGGTCAGCAAGGCGCCGGTGGAAGGCATGACCCAGAGCGCGGTGGAAAAGCTGGACAGCAAGGCGCGCGAGGAAGAGCTGGCGCGCATGCTGGGCGGCGTGGAAGTGAGCAAGGAAGCGCGCGCCGCCGCCCGCAAGCTGCTGCAGGTGTAACGCCTGTTCGCGGTTATCCACGCATGGCGTGGATCTACAACGCGCGCGGTAGTGCCGGCCGCTGGCCGGCACCCCGATGCGGGTGGGCGAAGATCGTGAGGTTGCCGGCCAGCGGCCGGCACTACCCCCGTGGCTGCGTCAGGTCGACGTTCTCCACCAGGAAATCAAGAAACGCGCGCACCCGCAGCGGCAGGTAGCCGCCCTGCCCCAGGAACACCGCGTGCACCTCTTCCAGGTCACCGGGATTGGCTTCCTCCAGCACCGGCAGCAGGCGTCCGGCAGCGATGTCGGCCTGCACCTGGAACGCGGCCAGCCGTGCCATGCCCAGACCACCCAGCACCAGCTGGCGCAGCGCATCGCCGTTGCTGGCACGGGCATTGCCACTGGGCAGCAGCATCCGCTCGCGTCCGTCCTGCAGCAGCGGCCACCCCTGCATCGCACGTGCATGGCCGATGTCCAGCCGATTGTGTGACTGCAGCTCCTCAGCGTTGCGCGGCAGTCCATGCCGCTGCGCGTAGGCCGGTGCGGTCACGATCATCATCCGCGTCGCGCCCAGCCGCCGTGCCACCAGGCTGGAGCTCTTCAGCGGACCGGCCCGCACCGCCACGTCGGTGCGCTGCTCCAGCAGGTCGATCACCTCGTCGTTGAGGGTCAGGTCCACGCCTACCTGCGGGTTGCGCTGCAGGAACGCCGGCAGCAGCGGCAACAGGAAATGCTGGCCGAACGGCACATTGGAATTGACCCGCAGGCGTCCACGCGGCTCGGCGTGAGCACTGGCACAGCGCTCGGCCTCGTCCAGGTCGGCCAGCACGCGCAGGCCGCGCTCGTAGAACGCGCAGCCCTCCGGAGTCAGCTGCAGCTGGCGGGTGGAGCGTTGCAGCAGGCGCGTACCCAACCGTTGTTCCAGCCTCGCCACCAGCTTGCTGACCGCCGACGGGGTCATCTCCAACGTTCGGGCGGCCGCGGAAAAGCCGCCGGTCTCGATCACCCGCACGAACACTTCCAGTTCGCCGGATCGGTTGATGTCGGAGCGCGCCATGGCAATGAATCCAGTTCACAGATGGTTGTCCATGCGCAGTCTAGTTCACAGATGAGTGCGGAATCACCATGGCCTTCCCTCCAGCCGGGATTTCCCAATGAACCGCTTCAGCCAGCTCGCCGCCACTGCATTGATCGGCCTGTCCAGCGCCGCCAGCCCCGCCCCTGCCTCGCACTGGGTTGCCAGCTGGCAGGCCAGCCCGCAACCGGTCTGGGGAGCGGACTTCCTGTTCCCGTCATTGATACCGGCGTCGCTGCACGACCAGACCTTCCGCCAGACCGCGCGCATCAGCCTGGGCGGCCCGCGCCTGCGGGTGCGGTTGAGCAATGCCCATGGCACCCGCCCGCTGCGGATCGGCGGCGCCAGCGTGGCGCCGCAGGCAGGTGCGACGCCGCAGCCGCTCCGCTTCGATGGCCGGCCCGAGGTGCTGATCGGCCCCGGCCAGGAACGGCTGAGCGACCCGCTGTCGCTGGCTGTACAGGATGGCCAGGCGCTGCAGGTCAGCGTCTTTGTGCCAGCGCCGACGCCGCTGCAAACCTTTCATTGGGAGGGCCGCCAGACCAGTTGGATCGCCCCCGGCGACCAGAGCCTGGCACGCGGGCTGGACCGGGCCAGCACCACCACGGCCCGCCTGTTCCTGACCGGTATCTAGGGCGAGGCACCGGCCAGCGCGCGCAGCGTGGTGGTGATCGGCGATTCGATCACCGACGGCGCCACCGCCAGCCTCGACCGGGACCAGCGCTGGACCGACCATCTGGCCGCGCGCCTGGCACCGCGTGGCGTGGCGGTGGTCAATGCCGGTATCTCCGGTGGCCGCCTCTTGCGCGACGGCATGGGGAAGTCCGCGCTGGTCCGTTTCCACCGCGATGCACTGGATCAGCCTGGCGTGTCCAGCGTGATCGTGCTGGTTGGCATCAATGACATCAGCTGGCCCGGCACCGCCTTCGCCCTCAAGCAGGCGCGGCCCACGCTTGCCGAACTGCAGGCGGGGTATCGCGCCCTGGCCGAACAGGCCCACCACCGTGGCGTTCGGATCGTGGGCGTCACGCTGACACCGTTCGCCGACGCCCTGCCCGGCACGCCGCTGGACGACTACTACCAGCCGGACAAGGATGCCCTGCGCCGCCAGCTCAATGCCTGGCTGCGCACGGACAGTCCGTTTGACGCGGTGATCGACCTGGATGCCGCGCTGCGCGACCCGGCCGATCCGTCACGGATGGCCGCTGCTTACGACTCCGGCGATCACCTGCACCCGGGCGATGCGGGGAACCGGGCGATGGCCGAGGCGGTGGATCTGGAGGTTCTGATGGGTCCATCCACGCATGGCGTGGATCTACCGTAAGCAACGAAAAACCCCGGGCAAGCCCGGGGTTTCGTCGCTTATGGCTGGGCGGATCGGCTTACTTGCGCTTCTTGCGCACGTACAGCACCAGCGAGTGCTCTTCCAGCTCGTAGCCGTGGTCGGCTGCAATCTTGCGCTGCAGCTCCTCGATCTCGTGGCTTTCAAACTCGATGATCTTGCCGCTGTCCACGTCGACCATATGGTCGTGGTGGCCGCCACGGTCCAGCTCGTAGACGGCCTGGCCGCCTTCGAAATTGTGCTTGAGCACGAGGCCGGCGGCCTCGAACTGGGTCAGCACCCGGTACACCGTAGCCAGGCCGATCTCATCGCCATGCTCCAGCAGCTGGCGGTAGATGTCTTCGGCGGTCATGTGGTGCTGGGCATTGCGCTGTTCGAGCAGCGCCAGGATCCGCATCCGTGGATGGGTCACCTTCAGGCCGACTTTTCGCAGGTCGTGGGTTTCCATAGGTCTCCGTTCATTGGCGATTTAGCGCCAGCTGCCTCGGATTGGGTCGCGGTGGCACGCCGGGAGTGTATCATCGGTTTGATTTCCCCAACCGCCAGTCCCGATGCGCAATCTCCTGTTGGTCGCCGCCGTCGCCCTGTCCACCACCGGGTGCGGCATCATCTACAAGCAACCCATCTATCAGGGCAACCTGATCCGGGAAGATGCCGTGGCCAAGCTGCAGGTCGGGCAGAGCAAGCAGCAGGTCACCGCGCTGCTGGGCACCCCGTCCATTCCCGATCCGTTCCACGCCCAGCGCTGGGACTACACCTCCAGCCAGCGCGTGAACCGCCTGGGCCGCACCGAAGTGAAGAACTTCGTGGTGTTCTTCGAGAATGACACCGTGACCCGTTGGGAAGGCGATTACTTCCCGGGCAATGACAAGGCCCTGGCCCAGCAGACCGTGCGCCAGTTCGGCCGCAACCTGCCGAAGGACAAGAAGAAGAAGGGCCGCTGAGGCCCCCTGTCCGTCCCCACGGACGGGTTGCGGGCATCAACCGCCGAGCGCGCGTCGCCGGCGGTTGTCCTTTGGGTCGGCCAGCAACGGGCGTAGCAGCTCGATGCGGTCACCCTCCAGCACCACCTGCTGCGGGCGCGCCAGTACGCCATGCACGGCCGCGGCCGGGCATCGGTCACTGCCTTCCAGCGCGGCGGCGGCAATGGCATCGGCCACGGTCGCGCCCTCGTCCAGCTGCAGCCGGCGCGACAGCACGTGCTGCGGCCAGGCGAGTACCACCTCGACCTCGATCATCGCTCAGGCCTCGTCGGCGACGCGGACGAAATCATTGACCATCCGATCGGCCAGACCCTGGAAGCCGATCGCCAGGGCCGGCCCCAGCAGGCGCGAGCTGGGCTCGAATTCCAGGGTCAGGGTGACCTTGCAGGCGTCCTCGGCCAGTGCATGGAATTCCCAGCGGCCGTGCAACTGCTTGAACGGGCCATCGCGCAGCTGCATGTCGATGCTGTGCGGGCGCTGCAGGGTGTTTTCGGTCTGGAACCAGGTGCTGAACGAACCCAGGCCCAGGTCCAGGCGCGCCACCAGGCGGTCCTCGCCCTGCTCCAGGATCTGGGCAGCCGAGCACCAGCGGAAGCGGCGCGGATAGGCCTGGACATCGTTGACCAGGTCGAACATGCGCGCGGACGAATGCTCGACCAGGGCGCTGCGGCGGATAGTAGGCATGAATACAGGACGTTTCGGCAATCGACCGGGCGGGCCCGAATCGGAGACAATACGGAAATGAGCAAGAACAGCGGCAAGGATAAAGCAAAGAGCGCGACGGCCAACAAGACCATCGCGTTGAACAAGCGTGCCCGCCACGAGTACCACATCGAAGAGCGCTTCGAGGCCGGCCTGGCCCTGCAGGGCTGGGAGGTGAAGTCGATCCGCGCTGGCCGCGGCAACATCATCGATGCCTACGCCTACGTGAAGCACGGCGAGATCTTCCTGATCGGCGCCCAGATCACCCCGTTGATCCAGGCCTCCACCCACGTAGTCGCCAACGACCGGCGCGAGCGCAAGCTGCTGCTGCACCGGAGCGAGATCGACAAGCTGGTCGGCAAGGTCGAGCGCGATGGCTACACGATCGTGCCGACCGCGATGTACTGGAGCAAGAACAAGATCAAGCTCGAAGTCGCGCTGGCCAAGGGCAAGCAGACCCACGACAAGCGCGATGCCGCCAAGGATCGCGACTGGGCGATCGAGAAGCAGCGCGTGATGCGTCGCGGCAACCGCGACGCGTAAGGCTGCAGTACCGGGCCATGCCTGGCGGCCTTGGTTTTCTGTAGAGCCGAGCCATGCTCGGCTGCCCTGGTTTTCTGTAGAGCCGAGCCATGCTCGGCTTCGGCGAAGAAGCAGTCGAGCATGGCTCGACTCTACAAAAGGCGGATCACCCTGCCAGCACGCCCTGCCCGCGCATGCGCGGCGCCAGCGCCGCGTGCATCACCGCCAGGTGCATCACCACCGCCAGTTCCGGCGCATGGCGATCATCCCCCCTCCGCCACTGCTGGGCCAGCTGCGCGGCATCATCCGGCAGCAAGGACAGCAGCTGGGCATCATCCAGCGCATCGGCCGCGCCCTGCAGCTGGCGCGCCATCTGCCGCGACTGCCACACGTGCACGCCAATACTGAGACTGGCCAGCGACATCAGCACCACAGCCAGCCCGTGCTCGAACCACTGCGACAGCACTTCCGGCCCCCACAGCAGGGCCGCCAGTACGGCCAGGCCCGGCAGGCGCCAGCCGAGCCAATGGATGCGACCGCGCTGCGACCAGTGCACCACCACCGCGCTGGCGATCAGCGCGGCCGCAGCCGTGGCCGGCAGCTCGGTCAGCCAGGTGGCCGCCAGCAGCACCGCCAGCACCGCCCAGACCCAGCCCGGCGGCAACGCGCGCCGCTGGTAGTCGGCACCGACCGGCCCGATCAGCTGTCGCAGGCTGCGTTGTTGGCTTGCATCGGTCACCCACCGTCTCCGTGTCTGTACTGGCTTGGATGGTCGTCGCCAGTGTGTCGCAAATTCGTGCCAATGAAGTTACCAATCCGCTATGACGGCGGCTCTACAACTTCTTGCGGATTGCCAGAATGCGCGGGCAGGCGCCAACCCTGCGGACCGGATACCCCGGCGTGCCGATCAACGCCGCTCGTCTTCTGGAGCGCTGCAGGCAGACGCCGCAGCTCGCAGCAAGGGGCCCACCTCCAGGCGTGGCGCGGGGCCGCGGGCCGGGAAGGCCATTGCAAGCGCCTTCGCCGTACGGTCGGCCTGCGGCTGCACGTACCAGGCGCTCTCCGCCGACAGTGCCTCGCCCCGCACCTGCTGCTCGAAGCGGTACTGGCCCCAGTAGATCGCCAGCGGCTCTTCCAGTGCATTGAGGGGGTTGGGCAGTGCCAGGGCCTCCGGGCACAACGCGGCGAAGGACTCGGCCAGGAGCCGCCGCTGCGGCGCTGGCTGTCCCGCCGAAAGAAAATGACTGAACTCATGCATCACGATCGGCGCCCAATCCTCGTCGGTCTCGAACGTCGAGAACAGCAGGATGTAGCCCCCGCGCAGCTTGGCCTGGGTTCGTTCCGCCTCGGGCCACCATACGAAGCGGACCTGGAAGACGGGCGAATCGTCCACGTTGAAGAACACCTTCATCTGCTGGGCCAGCGCCAGCACTGCAGGCGCGGCCAGTTGCCGGGCAAGCAATGCCTGCTGCGCAACAAACGGCGCCTGGGCCGCCAGCAGCTGTTCGGCATGTGGCGCGAAGTGCGCATAGTAGCGGCGCAGCAGCAGCTGATCCTCCCTGTCCTGCCCCGCGATGGCGGCGTCAACAGCTGCGGTGAAGGACGGCACGGCCAGGAAATACCTCGCGTAAGGATCGCCGGTGCGGGTGTCAGCACCCGCGAACAGGCGATCAGCCGGCGCCGATGGTTCCCTACCGCTCCGCGCAAGCGGTGACGTGCGCTGTCGGAAAGCCGCGTAGTCGGCCAACAGCGCCCGGTCCTGATCGCTCAGGCCAAAGCGGCGTTGCCACGCTTCCCGATACACCGGCGAGGTGTATCCAGGCAGCCAGTCCGGCAGGTTGTCCAGCAGATTGAACAGATCCAGCGCCCGGCTGTAGCGGGCATCCACCGAATAGGGAGGCTCCGCCGCCTGGAGCGTGCAGAACGGCATCGCCACCAGGACGGCGAGTGCTGCGGCAGCACCACGGAATCGCAGAATGCGGGAGCTGGAGGGCATGGCCGGGGCCGTCCGCGGAAGGGCGTTGACCGATTCGAGCACGCCGCTGCGGTGACCACAACGTGCCAAGCGGCATGGGCGGAGCCCGCGACGGGCGGATGACCCCTCCGCCGGCTCCATCGTGTATTTCCAAGTTCCGACTCCCGTGCGTGACTGTTCAGCCGTATTGCCGTAACACTCGCGGCGCTGGGCAGGCCCTGCCCGTGGCGACACGGAATCGGCCCTGCACCTTGCAGCACTGTAGAAACCGGGGGTGCATTGTCCCCGTGACGCCATCGGCGCCGGTTTCCAGGAAGCAGAAATAACGAAGCTCATCAATGCCTTAGCTTGACGGGCTTTTTTGTTCATGACTGCCGTATGGGCAGAAATGGGCATGGATTGGCAGCAACTTGCCAGCTTTCTTGCCAGCTTTTGAAGCTGGCAAGTCGGCAGAGAGGCGTGCTCAGTAAGGGGAGTCATCTAGCTGACGGTGCTCATCCTCAAGGCGCCGGATCTCGCCCCCAATTGCCACCTGAAGCAGCTGATAGCTCAGGTCGATGAACTGAAACTGCTCCTCCGCACTTTCTTTTGTGCCTGCCTCGTTCCTACCAACGATCGCCGAATTGAGCTGATCGATGCTGCCGGCAATAGCATCGGAGTGCAGTCTGGCCCTGATCGGTACTATGTCTGCGAAGGCCTGTCGCAGCTCTTCCCCGAGGCCATCCGGGTACTGGGAAAGACGCCATTCGCCGGTTTTCTCGTGGTGGCGCCGGAATGCCAGCTGGATCAGCCCCACCGCCCGGAACAAGCGGAGCAGCATCGGCTGCAGTGCGAGAAGATTCGCCCGCTCGGCGTCGATGCGACGAGCCCGCATCTGATCAAACCGCTGCTCCTGCCGTAGCAGCTTCTGAGCCTTCTCGCGACGATTCTCCGTCACCCAGTCTTGGAACCACTTCAGACCGAAGCCCAAGATCAGCGTGGCTACCGGCACTAGCCATTTCCAGTCCTCACCGGCACTCGCCGCGGCAGTGGTCGCCGGCGCCGCCTTGGCGGTCGCCAGGAAGAAAGCCTCCAGCATCTTCAACCCTCCCAGGATCTTCTGCCACCCCACCTGAAGCTTTGGCCGTTCACCGCGGCCCTTTGGGCACTCACTCTCGAATCGTCATCTGCTGGCCAACCACCTTGTGAAACCGGAAAGGATGATTGCCAAGCCTGTCGTTCAGCTCGTCCACCCGTTTCGACCAAGCAGCCTCTTGTTCGGATTCAACCGATCGATTCATTTCCAGCGACCAAGCATTCAAATCCGCGAAGAAGCTATCGCGCAGGTAATTTCCGGCAGCGTCACTGAAGAGGTACTGCGCCTGCCACGATGCGTGGATGGCGCTGAGTTGCAATGGCCTAGTGAAATCCCTGCCCTCAATGGTCTCCGAGTAGATTCGCTCGACTTCGCGCCACAGCCCCCATCGTCGATCGAACAGATCAACCTTGATCTTGTGCCGAGCGGTCAGCCAGTTCCTCCACGTCAGGTAGAGGATGAACAGCGGAGTGAAGAGAGCTGCGGCTTTCAGTAGGCCGCTGAGGTGGCGATCTGCTCGCAGCAAGGCGTCGCTCGGCAATTGCCCAGCGAACCCCATCCAATAGCCCACCCACGCCGTCACAATTGCAACGACCACGGCCGCTATCGCAAACGCAATTCCCTGCCAGCGTCCTGACATAACGCCCCCTTTCGTTCAGGAACTCTAGCAGAGCAATGCCGGACGGTGCAGGTCCTACGAATCCATCCCCGGAAACGGAGGCTTCAAGCGGCCCTTGGCCAGCCGATTGCCTCGGATCGCTTCTCGCCACCCGACGATCTTTGCGACGTCGTCCCGCAGCCTCGCCTCGTGCCTCGCCACCCAGAGCTCGGCGCCGGCGCGACCCAGCTCGTAGCTGGTGCATTAGGACCATACCGATGTCGATCGAGGTGCGCGACCCAGATGCCATCATCGACACGCTCGGTCATGGACAAGACCCAGACGCCCTGGCAGGCAATCACAGTCAGCGGATCGTCCGGCCTGCTGGCAGAGCGTGTGGTCCAGTAGAAGGAGGCGGGAAGCGGCATGGCCGGGAGGATACGAATTGCGTTCGCAGCGGCTGCGATTGCGAACACTCTATTGCCACACTCGCGACTGCCTGCCTCTGCGCCACCTGCAAGCTGGCAGCCTACGACTACGTCCAGATGCTAGCGCACCCCACCGCACATGATATTGACACTCATTCTCATTTGGTGTACTTAGGCTGCGGGCGAATTGCTCTCTCGAGGGGTCAAGAGCATGTATCTGAAGCGTAGTGGCTCGCTTGCCGTACTTCTGAGCCTAGTGGCCGTGTTGTGCTTTGGTGCCACTTTCACTGTGAGTGGCCACTTGCTGTGGTGGTCCTGTGGCGTCGCTTTGCTCTCATCTCTTATCGCGGCCCTTTGGTTGCGCAATACGTCCAGACCCGTTCGAGCGCTCTCAATTGGCGTCTTCATCGCCGTGATCTTGAGATTGCTCATTCTTTTCTACTGAAACAGTGATAAGGATGAACGTCATGCTGAAGGGACTATTGGCAAGTGTGGTTTTGGTGGTTGGCGCAGGGGCAGTCGACAACGCCTCTGCACAGGCAGTTGCGGCAGCCCAATGCGAAGGATGTAGTTACCAGCAAAAAATCGAGGCTGCTAGAAGTGAAATTGACTTTGGAGGCGTGGCTGTGTTCAGCCTGTCCACTGGAGAGATCAATTCATTCGTTATCATGCCTGATCTCCGTATTATCGAGCTTCCGGTCAACCCCGACCTAGCCGACTATTACGCGGAACTCGTCTATCTTTACCAGAGGAACGGCGGCTCCCTGGAGTTCAAGGTTCCTATTGATGTGATCGCCTCTGATATGAGCGCAGCAAGCAGAGCGACACTGCGTGTCCAGTCGGCACGGGCATCGGCAACCGGCCATGACCTCCCGGAGAATGCCTACGAGGCCATCTCCAACTCCTCAAAAATGAACAACGTTCATGCCTGGATGGAGACGAAATTCCCCTCCTTCATTGCTGGCGGCCAGAGTGTCATTCGCGTTTTCAACCCGGCGGTTTGGCTGGGATCGAAAAGCTCGCAAGTTTACGTTCGCTTGGAGTTCCACGATAAGACAACAGTTCTTATTACCTACAACTACGACAGTAAAATGTGGGAACGGATACCCAACAGTGCTCGTGACGGGCACAACAACTCGATCCCAGAGAAAAGGGAGGACTTCGCCGGTGACGGCTATCGTGAATACAATTTCCAGGGTCCGCCATCTACAGATCTACAGAACTTCCTTGTCTGGGCTCATCAGAACGGCATTCCGGTCAGCGGACCAGTGAGCCACACACGTTTTGCTTGCAGCAGTGCCGGCGGTGGCCCAGTCCAGTGCGTCGCATACTGACGCAGCAGCGCGATTCACTGCGGATTGCTTTGTAAGGGCTCCCGTTTTGGGGAGCCCTTTTCGTTGAGGTTCAAGTAAGCGCACTACAGTTCCGGCAAGCCCAATTGTCTCCGCATTGCCGCGAGGAGCACGAACGAGGTCCGCGCCAGCGCGTGCTGGTCACGTGTCAGCTGGTCATACATGTCCAGCAGTTCCGGCGGGATCTGCCCTACCCGGCCTGCCTTGAAGGCCTCCATAGAGACCACCTGAGCCTTGTGCCGCTCATCTTCCATGCCCTTCTCCAGCGCCTGACGGCGGGAGTGCCGGCGCCCAGTCGCTCAGGGTGTAGCCCGGCGAGTAGGTCGCAGCGGTGACGCTCACGGCCGCCCCGATCTTCGAACCTGCGACCGCCAGGTCCGTTGTGATCTGCTCTTTGATGCTCACCGCGGTTCCCCCAATGAAAGGAGGCCGGCATGGCCCACCACTACCGCGGTTGCAAGGTCGCGCGGACACCAGCGGCGCGTCTCACGACGGCCTATGTGCTGGCTTGAGTGGTGGCCATGACTACCGGCCGTTTGGTAGCGGGAGGTGGATTCGAACCACCGACCTCGTGGTTATGAGCCACGCGAGCTGCCGGACTGCTCTACCCCGCAAACAAGAAGGCCGCTGATCAACCAGTGGACTCCCACGTCCTGGTCAATCAACGGCCTTTGAATGGTGGCGCCCATAAGAACGCCCACTGTAGGAATTCAAACCTACTTTCGGTTCCCGAGGCAACTGCGGTTCCTCATGAGGAAAAAAACTTCCTCATGAGGAACAAGTGAGGTCAGCTTGGTGAACGTTTCGCCTTTCCTCGAGCAGCTTCTCGATCAGCCATCAGCGCTGGGCGACAGATGATAGGAGGGGTTGTCCTGAATCCAGGCAGGATCGAAAGGCAATCGCGCGGCCAAAGCACTCTGGATTGGCTGCAACGTCCTTTCCATTGATTCCAGAAGTGCATCAATAACCAGATTGGCCTGACCTTCGCCACTGTCCCGGGCGCTCATCCCAGGAGCATCGACCAGCAAGCTGCGAGCGAAACGATATCCTTTTCCGTCGCCCTTGGCCGGCCACACTTTCACCCTTTGCTCGACTTTGGTCGCACCTTGGACGCTCAGTCGCAAGGCAAATTCCCAAGCGACGCTTCCGCGGAGTACCGGAGCGAGTGAGCTGAGGTTCGCATTCATCGTGGCAGCTGCTACACGCAACGCCTCTTCGGCTGTGACCATGGCCCCTGACACAGTAAAACCTTGTCCTGACATTACCGCTCCTTGTACGGGCCGAAATGGCCCTAACAAACCTTAACAAATGCGACAATCCCGGCCAATACAGGGAGGAAGTCGCAATGGTTGAGACCGTACTAGGCATGACCGATCTTCAGATCAAACTCTTCACTGCAATAGGCCAGATTGCGGTCGCAGTCGCAGTTGCGGTGATAGCACTTCGTCAGGCTGCCACCGCCCGCAACAAGTTGAAGGCTGACCTGTTCGACCGTCGAGTGAATCTCTACGATCGATTCATGGAACTCGCTCAGGAGGTATTCACCGGGGATGCGAGCCACGCGAATGTGGAACTCCGCTCGATGTTGGGCGATCTGGAATGGGTGTTCGGCCCGAAGCTCACAAAGAAGCTCAAGTGCAAGGATGGCTTTCTGTCGAGCCTTTCTGACTTGGGCCTAGCCAGAGACGAACTGGAAGGTACCGAAGGTGACGAGCGCAAGGCAAAAGTGCTGGAGCTCTACGAGGCGCGCGAGTTCGCTCTGTTGCATCTGCGCAGCGTACCGATACTTTTTGCTCCCTATCTCAGCCTTGAGCACTGAAGTGCCCGCTGCCGGGCGACCCCTTCCACATGGGGGTAGTCAGTTCCGATGGTGAAGCTGTGCCGCCGAGGAAGGACACCTATCAGCCGAGCTGCATGCTATGAACCAGACGAACTGAACGCCGGTATCAAGCCCGGTCCACTGCATCGCATTCTCCCGCATGGTCGCGCACGGGCTGGCCGAGCCACAGAGCTTTGCGAAATCCCTTCCTGCCGCCATGAAGCGCTTCCTGCAGGACAGCGCTGGCGCACTTGTGGGCCTTGATGTAGTTGCCCTTGCGCATCTTGGCGGACTTGGCCAAGCCGGCGAACGGCTGACGCCGCTCCGGCCACACCAGCTCGTGCGCCGCGTCATAGATCACCAGGCGAAGGCGCCAGCGATCGGCGGGCTTGCCGAGATCCAGAGGCCGCGGCCGCATTGCACGCACGTCCTTGGCCACCTGACGGTAGGCAGCGAGGGAGAGCCGTGCGATCACGGCGGGGCCCATCCTGGTCGCTACGGCGAGCGCGGTGTGCTTCTCCAGCGAATTACGCATGTACCGCCGCCGGCTTCGTGCTGGGCGTGTTCGCAACCCTCGGATCCCGGGCGGTGCTGTCATGACCACCGTGAACATGACCGTCGACGCAGAGATCGACCTCGATGACCTGGTCGCCAATCTAAGCGCCGCCAGCAAGGACTACCTCGCCGGCATGCTGAAGGTCAAAGGCGAGGCTGCGCGCGCGCCTGACGGACGCACATTCGAACAGATCATCGAAGCCGCCTTCTACGAAGCCCGCGCCATGTCCCCGGTGCCGCCGGCACTGACCGACCTGTTCTGGGTAGTGCACGGGAGGGCGATGTCATGACTGCAGACCTGCACTTGCTGGGCCACGGCGTCGACGCAATCCTGCAGCACGACCTGGACCGCATGCCGCCGGCGATCACTGCCGCAGCGCGCGTGCAGCGCTACCACCGCGCGGTGTGTATCGCACCACCAGACCAGTGGCGCGCGCTGCGGATCCGCTTCGGCTCGATCTTCCAGATCGCCTGGAGCGCGGGGATGAAGCCCGACCTGGCCACCTGGGCGCGAAAGTTCCAGCGCATTGCCGAGGCCTGCAAACCGTGAGGCTCTTCCACGTCCACATCCCGGGCGTGGTCAGACCGCACAGCGTCATCGCAGAAGCCGAGCAGGCAGCGATCGACGACGCGCTCTACACCCTGGGCCTTTCCGAGCTGCCCGAAGGCAGCAGCGTCACCTCTGAACAGACCGGAGACACCTGATGTTCTTCCGCAACCTCACGATGTTCACCTACCGGCGCATCGTCGAGAACATCCTGGTGCCGCGCTGCGGAGCGATCGCCCTGCGTAACTTCGACCGGATCGCCCTGAAGGAGCTGGTGGCCACGTTCGCCGAGTCGACGTCGGCCAAGCGCATCAACAACGTCCTGGGGCCGCTTCGCGGCGCCCTCGACGAGGCCGTCGCCGACGATTTGATCCCCAGCAATCCCCTCGATGGATTCAGGGTGAAGCGGCGCGCCAGGGCCAATGCGCGCGAAGAGGTCGACCCGTTCACGCCGGAGGAAGTCCAGGCAATCCTGGCCGCCTGCCGCGAGGACCAGGTCCGCAACTACTGCCAGTTCAACTTCGCCACGGGCCTGCGCACCTCAGAAATGATCGGCCTCTGCTGGTCGGACATCGACTGGCGAAAGGGAACGGTCAAGATCCGGCGCGCCTGGGTAATGGGCAAGATGAAGGCCCCGAAGACCGAGTCCGGCGTGCGTGAGGTGCAGCTGCTGCAACCGGCGATCGATGCCCTGAAGGCTCAGCGCGCCCACACCGCCACCGCCGGCGAGTTCGTCTTCCACGATCCCAGGACGAACGCCCGGTGGGGGTCGGACCAGAGCATCCGCGCCGGCGAATGGCAGCGCGCGCTGCGCAAGGCAGAGGTCCGGTACCGCTACCCGTATCAGATGCGCCACACCTTCGCTTCCCAGGCATTGAGCGCCGGCGAGAACGTCATGTGGGTCGCGAGGCAGATGGGGCACCGCGATTGGACGATCACCGCCAAGAAGTACGGCCGGTGGATCCCATCGATGGTCCCCGATGCCGGCGCCAAGGCCGCAGCGGTCTGGGCAACCGCTACCTAGGTACAAACATGGACGCCAGGTGCTGCCTTTAGGCCAATTCCGCCTTCAGAATTCGCTGCGCCGCCTCATCGGCGCGGCTGTAGGAACGCACCATGAGCGAATGTTCATCCGCGAATGCCTCAAGCTCCGACAGAGCACCATGGGCTGCATCAAGCTGCCTTTGCGAGAAGCCCGGCGAGTCCCTCTCCGGGATCCAAAGCAAAAGTTCATAGGTGGTCCTTGGCGCAAGGACATCCAACTGGTCTTTCAGAATTTGTAGATCCACCAAGCGAGACTTTGATCGGATGCGTCGGGTGGAGAGGTTGGAACCTGGAATCAGCATGTCGAAATTGGCGGCGATTCGCTCCCCCAAATATCCGATTCGCGTTGGAGCGGCCCCTTTCCGCACTACGACCTCGCCATTGAAGCGCGCATCCAAGTGCGGACTCTGACCGCAAACTCGATCGCGAATCTGCTGAACCCACCTATCAATATCGAGCCCAGTTCCACCCGACTCCGAGGTCTGCTCGACGCTGCTCTCCGCCAACTTGGCGGCCAAGCTTGAAGTCAAAGTCGCTCCGCTGCGGGCGATCTGCTCGAGGTCAGCTCCCATTGCGCTGCGGGCAGCCCCCAAATGACAGGATCGGAAAGGCGGCACCCAGCTATCCAGCGTTCCGCCGGTCGCTAGGTACGCCTGGAGGACATCAACGGCCAAGTCTATTAGTCCGTCGAGCACTTCCGCCCGATCGCCGTACATGCACTGCAGAACTCGAGCCGACAGCGTCGCGTGCACGTGGAAAGCGCCACTGCCATCCACGGCAGCAGTGGCGATCACGATTCGCTCTCCGCTACCGTGCATCGGCTCTATGTACAGCGGCGCCCACGTCGCTTGGACGTTCGGAACAGGTGGGAACATCCGAAAGTCAGCGGTGATGGCCATCGAACATCTCGCTCTGCATTGCCGGAATTCTCTCGCTAGCCAGTCGCATCAGATGCGCCTGCCTGGACGCAAGCCACGCGAGCACCGAATCTGCCTCTTCATCAGGCCATAGTCCCGTGGGCAGGCCGAGATCCCTCTGCGAGGTCGGCTTCTCCTGAAACGCCTCCATTACGCCTAAAGCAACGGGCCGCATTCGGAGCAGCTCGTTCTCTGCTCTGTCACGTACCGCCACGTCGAAAAGGATGTTCTGCGGCGCCAATTCATCCACAGGGAGCGCGGCGTTTACGGCCAAACCATGATCGATAAGCCAGAACTCGCCGATACCGTTATAGAGGATGTTGCGCTCATGTCGATCGCAGTTTGCGATCCACTCGTCAAAGCATGCAGCCTTGATTAAACCAGGCCACGCACGCAATTGATCAAGAATCACTTGAAGCTGCCCGCCTTCTATGAAGGCAGACAGATCCCCGTTCCCGGCGGCGACGCTGCCATAGGCCACGTACGGCCCACCCATATGCTCTGGGACGTACACAAGCAAGGGCTGGGGTACTGGGAGGTCCAATTGGCGAGCCATCACCGCGCAGGCGACCTCCACCAGGACCTCCCGGGAGCTAGCCAGTCGCTTCACGTAGGCCTCGACGTCTCCCGACGATGTCCGGACAACCCCTCTAACGGCGTCATTGATGCCGGTGCCAGCCAGGCCCAGCGAATTCACCAAGGTGCCAAACTGCAGCATCGATCCCCCCTCATCAGCATCCCTTGCTGAACGATTCCGGGAGCATATCTCAGGGCTTGACTACCGTCACTGTCGACCACCGCACCGGGTAGCGCGACTTGGGAGAGGGCAAGCGTGACTGTTCAGGAAGATTGCCGTACTATTCGGGTCGTTAGGCAGGGTCGGTGCCAGCTTTTTGCCAGCATTGACCCCAAAAGCCTTGCAATACTTGAAGAAACCGGGGGTGCATTGGTTTCGACGGGGGTTGTGAAGTCGCCTGGCGCATGCCGAGGGGGTAGCTTTCCTCGTAAATCCAGCTGCAAAACTCTAGTTGCCAACGACGACAACTACGCTCTGGCCGCTTAAGGCCTAAGCCTCGAAACCGCTTGTGTCCATGCTCGCGGTGTAGAGTCACTATCATGGAATCGCGCTGGGTGGCTGCCTGTCAGTCCGGCACTAGAACACAACAGGCTGGTTCCCGGATGCGCTTTGCACGCCGTGCTGTTCGGGGACGAGATTCAACGGCGAGCTAAGCATGTAGTGCTGGGGATGGAGTGCCTTCGGACGGCGGTTCAATTCCGCCCACCTCCACCATCTGTATGGCCTGTCGAGGCCGCAAGAAGCCGGATCTCCCGCAACGGAGTTCCGGCTTTTTTGTTTTCCGAAGATGGTGCCCCATCTGCTGTTCCGACATCCCCAATGCCACCCGCATCGGGAGCCAGTCACAGAAGCTGGGATCCGGATCCAGTAGAGTCCCTGCGTCACACGACGTGACCCGACACCTGAAAGGACATCAGATGAAACGCATCACACTGTTTGTGGGCTTGGCCGTGGCGTTGGCACTGGGGCAGGCTTCCGCTGCCACGCCAGGGTCCCGTTATCTGCAGCTGGCCGCTGACCAGCGCGTACAACCCGGCACGGCAACCCTGCTTTCAAGCACCATCGATCTGAGCGCCCCCGGCTGGGTGTACGTGCAGTCGGATGGACGGTACTTCCCTGGCGGCAGCTCTGCCGCCAATGCCTACATCACCATCAACGGTGAGGTGGTCTCAAACGACAGCTACATCGACTGGCGGCAGTCGACGTCGGCCCAGCAGCATTCCTTCAATGTCATCGGTGCCAAATACCTGCCTGCCGGACGCCATACGGTCAACCTGGCCGGTCAGGCCATCGGTTCGGCCGTCAATTTCGGCTCTGCCAGCAACCTCTCCGTGCTCATCACCTCCGCAGGCTCGGTAACCAACAGCAGCCTTGCGAGTGACACCACGCAGCTGGACTTCAATACCGTCGGCAGCCCTGAAGGAATGGCGTTGCAGGCCAAGGACCGCAAGCTGCTGATGACCGCCCAGGCCGGCAATCCCGGTGGCCCCATCGTGGCCATGGCTTCCGGCCGCGCGTTCGCGTGGGGCAGCTACGGCGACGGCATGCTGGGGATTTTCCTGAACGAGCAGGAACCCGGCATCGAATCGATGACCTGGTCGATCAATGACATCTTCAGTGGCGCCGAAACGCAGGCTCCCTTCTATTCGCAGGGCCTGTTCGTCAATCCGCCGGCTTACAGCACTGTCAGCTTCGTCGCGTCCGAATCGCCTTACTACCAGCCGCAGGACGCCAACACCAACAACGTAAAGTACAAGTTCGGCGCCAACTCCCGACTGGTGACGCTGGCCAACGGCTTTGGCGTGGCCGGAAAGGGCTTGAATCCAGGATTCAACTACGCCGCCGCGGGCCCTTACCGCCGCTTCGCCTATGTCTGCGTCGGGACCAATGGCTTCGCGCCCGGCTGCCCGTCGGTGGGCTCGCAGGTGGTCATTGGTGAGGGCCAGGTCTGCATCCCGCAGGGGCACAACGGGGTGGTGCTGTTCTCGACGAAGTCCCGTGTGCAGGGTGACCCGAACGACGGCGGCGGCAGCGTGTTCCTGTTCCTGAAGATCGATGGCCAGCAGGTGGGCAGCCTCGGTACCCAGCAGTTGGGTTCCAGGCCGGACTCGGTCAGCACCCGTACCATCTCCGCCAGCTACCTGAGCGCGGGATCGTCCGCGCTGGGAACGGGCTGCCACACCGTGCAGGCCGTGGCCCAGGTACTGGGAGATTTCCGCCACATGTCGCTCAATGCCGACATGCCGCTGGTCTGGTTCGACTGACCCGTCACGCCGAATGTGGCCGGTGGCCGGGGTCTGTTCGCCCCGCCACCGGCTATCCCGCAGCACATTGAAGGATCTGCCATGAAAGCCCCCCTCGCCCTCACCCTGCTCTTCGCCGCATTCACCACAGTTCCGGCCACGCACGCCGCCGCACCAGCCATTGCGCCTGCTGGCACCGCTACGCTGGAAGCCCTGCTGGCCTGCAGGGCCGGCTCGAACTTCAGCGAGGCCGACGCCATCGATGCACTGCAGGCCGCCGGCCTGGCCAGGAAACCGGGTGGCACCTTCGAGCCGGAGGACAAGCCGGTCGCCCTGTTCGGCGGTACCGTCACCAGTGCCGATGTGAACGTGGCCGAGGGCGAGAAGAGCCTCTTCGTCTATTTGAACGGCGTTGACTCCAGGCATCTGGCCAAGGCGTGGTCAGTGACCACGGTCAACGAACACGCCAACACGGAGGAACCTTCATACGTGAAGGCCATCGACAAGCGACACACCCTGCACGTGATCGCAGGCGACGACTACGAAGGCTATTCCGCGGCCGTGAAGTGCCAGATCACCCGGTAGCGGGTTGATCCCCGCTACAGCCAACGCCGCACACGTTGGCAGAACAACGGATACACCTCGGGGAAGCGGGCCAGCAACGCCCGCTCTTCCGGCATGATCTGCAAGCAAGCCACGTCATCGCAGTTCCTGCATCGCTCCATTCACTCCAGTGTCACACGGAACTGCCTGAATCGCTTGCATGGCAGCGGCTCAGGGGCCCAAACCGACCGCCCGGTATCTTCCGCTTTGACAGGCCGACCGCTAGAGTGGCGCGACCGCGCAGGAGGATCGTATGGCTACCACGGGCTTGGGCTTCATCGGCCGCACGACCCTCATCATCACCGTGCTGCTCACCCTGGGCGGCTGCGCGACATTGCGCCAGTTCGGCCCCTCGGTGCAGGTGGCCTCGGTCACGCCCGCCCAGTACATCGCGCTCAAGCGCGGTGACATCCTCACCACCGGCAAGCTCAGCTCGGCAACGATGGAAACGCTGCGCGTGGCCGGCCTGGATGAAGGCGTCTGCGCCAAGCCGGGCCTGCCCTGCATCGAAGCGATGGAAGGCAGCATCGTGGTGCGCGAGGAGGACAAGCGTTCGAGCCTGGCCGAATTGTGGCTGCAGTATGCGATGACCCTGCCCGCGCCGAAGCGTGAATACTCCACCTCCGGCCGTGCCAAGCGCGCGATCACCGAGCTGGATGCCGACTTCCAGCCGCGCCTGGACGCGTGGATGCAGGTCGCACGGCAGGCCTACGCCTACCTGTTCTTCACCGAGCGCACGGCCAACCAGCGCGGTTTCGAAGACCGCCAGACCCAGGTGCGCGACTACTACAACCTGGCCGTGCAGGAAGCCTCGGTGCAGTTGTACAACGCCTATGCCACCGGGCGCGTGCATGCTGAAGCCAGCCATTTCCAGCTGGGCTGCTGGACCTTCGTACTGGCGCCTTCAGGCGAGGCATCACCGCTGGATACGCGCACGCCCACCGAACTGGTACCGGCGGCCTCGCTGTCGTTCACCGGCACGCTGCGCAGCGTGCATCGCCGCGATGGCTTCGGTGCCGAACTTGTGGCGGTGATGGACGATCCTGCAGCCGCCACGACCACCACGCCGCCGGCAGCGACGCCTGATACGCAGGCCAGCACTTCGGCCACGCAGAGCTGGAGCGAGATGCCGTCGCCGTCGATGACGGTGCTGCTGCGCTTCTCCGGAAAGAACCTGTGGGAAGTGCTGCACGACGACGAGCCGGAGCTGGAGATCCACGACCCCTACCAGGTCACCGAAGTCACCCTGCATGGCCAGCAGGTGCCATTGGCCGCGAACTTCACCGCAGGCTACGCACTTTGGCTGGCGCGCTCCAATTTCAGCCACCAATCGCTGCGTTCGCTGTTTGGTGGCAAGGGCGGCATCGACACGCCGCATCTGTACATGATGCAGCCCTACGACCCGAACCGCCGCGTGCTGCTGATGATCCATGGCCTGGCCAGCAGTCCGGAAGCCTGGGTCAACGTCGCCAACGAGCTGATGCGCGACGACGAGATCCGCCAGGACTTCCAGGTCTGGCAGTTCTACTACCCGACCAACATGCCCATCGCGATGAGCCACGATTCAATGCGTCATACGCTGGACGAGGTGTTCAAGCATTTCGATCCCAGCGGCAAGGCGCAGGCGTCGCATGACATGGTGCTGGTCGGGCACAGCATGGGTGGCGTGATCGCGCGGCTGATGATCTCCTCTTCCGGCGATCATCTGGTGGACACGCTGCTGGCAACCGCTCAGATGACACCTGCACAGCAGGAACTTCTGCGCACCAAGGGCGCACCGGTGCTGACCTTCCTGCCGGAACCGGAAGTGTCGCGGGTGGTGTTCATCGCCACGCCACACCGCGGCACCGATGTGGCCGGCACCCGCCTGGGCCGCTGGATCGGGCGCCTGGTGCGGTTGCCGCTGACCGTGCTGGAAGACGTCGCTACCATCGCCAACGACGGCCAGATCGATCGCAACGACGGCAAGCACGGCTACCAGATGAACAGCATCCAGAATCTGGACAAGGACGATCCCTTCGTCCGCGCCGTGGCCGACCTGCCGATGTCGCCGAAGGTGCACTACCACTCGATCATCGCGCGCGCCAAGGCCGATGGTCCGCTGGAAAAGACCGACGACGGGCTGGTGCCCTACTGGAGCTCTCACCTGCCGCACGCGGACTCGGAGAAGGTGATCGTGTCCGGGCACAGCGTGCAGGAAGCCACGCCGGCCATCGTCGAACTACGGCGGATCCTGCATGAGGACATGCAGGAGCACGAGCGCCAGAACAAGTAACCCACCTCATCACGGCCGCTGGCCGTCCCGCGCGGCCGCATCACAGCGGCGGTGCCCAGGCTTGCCGGAACACCGCCACTGCGGCAGACCGGGATACTCAGCCTTGTCCGTCGGACGCAGCGTCGGTGATCAGTTGGGCCACCGCTACCGGCTGCGACGCCAGCGATGCATGACTGGCATCCAGCGTGATGGTGGCACGCGGCTGCATGCGCGCCGCCATGCGGCGCTGGTTGTCGGGATGGATCATGTGATCGGCGCTGGAGACCTGGTACCAGCTCGGCTTGTGCCGCCACGCCGGATCGCTGATGGCATCGCCGAAGGTGCTCGCCAGAGGTGCCTTCTGGGTGACCGCCATTACGCGCGCCTCGTCGGCCGGCAGGTCCTGGCAGAAGCTCTCGTGGAACCTGCCCGGCTGCAGCCACAGGTAGCCGTCACCGTCCGGCGCCAGGTTGGCCGCCGCCTCGGGCAACTGCTGCTGGGTAATGCCGCCGGGGCTCTCGCCCGCATCCGGCGCGAACGCGGCGATGAAGACCAGGCCGGTCACGTTGGGTTCGTTTCCAGCTTCGGAGATCACCGCGCCACCATAGGAATGGCCGACCAGCAGCACCGGCCCCTGCACCTGGCGGATCATGCGACGGGTGCGTTCCGCGTCGTCGGCCAGCGACGTCAGGGGCAGTTCCACGGCATGCAGGTCGTGGAAACCCCGGCGATCGAGCTCCAGGATCACCTTGGCCCAATGCGCGGCACCGCCCCAGAAACCATGAACCAGAATGATGCTTGGCTTGCTCATCTTGCAGGACTCCTCACTTGGATGGGATGGTTGGCTGGCAGCAGCCTGCGCTGCCTGAAGCCACCCGACCAGACTACGGATCGCACCCGCCAGCGGCGATGCACGGACTCCTGAAAACCATGCCAAGGCTCCACAACACCGAATCGCTCCAGGCTGGATCCGACGCACTGTTTGCGATCTTCCAGTCGTCGCGCATGCAGGGCGGCGACATCAGCCGCAACGTCATGCAGCCCGGCGGATCACTCGCCATTGCCGAAGGCAAGGGGTGCTTCCACTTCATCGAGCACGGCACGGCGCGGCTGCATGCGGATGCCGCGGTGGTGCCACTGCAGACCGGCGAGCTGCTGTTGATGCCGCATGGCCGGACGCATCGCATCGACTGCGCCGCCGACGCGCAGGGGCCGGCCTGCCTGACCACCGCATCGTTCGGGTTCGATGGCCCTGGCAGCCGTCTGCTGCTCGATGCCCTGCCCGGCTGGTTGCATGTTCCAGGGGTGGACCGGATGCCAAGCGGATTTCCTGCCAACTCGGCCGACTGGATGGCGGTAACCCTGGCCGCGATCCAGGCGGAAGCGTCCCGGCCTACGCTGGGCAGCGGCTTGATGCTGTCACGCCTGCTCGACCTGTTGTTTGTCTGGACCCTGCGCTACTGGCTCGGAACGTCCGGTCCGCACAACTGCCAGCGTCTGCATGCCTTGGCCGACCCACTGATTGGACGGGCATTGGCGTTGATGCAGGCCCGGCCCGCGCACGCATGGACCGTCGAGTCACTCGCTGCGTGCCTGAATCAGTCCCGCTCGAATTTCGCGCAGCGGTTCAGCCTGGCCACCGGCATGTCGCCGATGCGCTATCTCGCTGAATCACGACTGCAGCTGGCCGCGCAGATGCTGCGCAGTGGCAACCGACGGGTGTCGCAGATTGCCGGAGATGTCGGATATCTGTCCGAACCCGCATTCAGTCGTGCGTTCCGCCGCGCGTTCGGCATGAGCCCGAATGCCTGGCGCCAACAGGCACCGGCGACATCCGACTGAGGGAAATCCCTCATCGCGCGTGCGCACCCGTCCTCCTATGCTGGCCTCACATTCCCCGCAGGAGGTCCGCATGAACACGCAAGAGCCCAGCCGCCAGCCCAGCCCCGACCCGGCCGAGCGCGATGCCTTCTTCCCGTCGCCCTACTCGCTGTCGCAGTTCACCTCGCCCAGGAGCGACCTGTCCGGTGCCGACTATCCCGACGCGCGCCGCGATGGGCGCTGGAAGGTGCTGATGATTGCTGCGGACGAACGCTACCTGCCGACTGCCAACGGCCACCTGTTCTCCACCGGCAACCATCCAGTGGAAACCCTGCTGCCGATGTACCACCTGGACAAGGCCGGCTTTGACATCGATGTGGCCACGCTGTCGGGCAACGCCGCCAAATTCGAGTGGTGGGCGTTCCCGCGCGAGGACAAGGAAATCGGCGGACTGTACGAACGTTACGCGTCGCGTTTCCGCCAGCCACTGCCGTTGGATGAGGTGGTCGCCGGGCTTGCTGCGGATTCGGACTATGCCGCAGTGTTCATCCCCGGCGGCCATGGCGCCCTGATAGGACTGCCGCAGAGCCGTGCAGTGAAGGACGTCCTGCACTGGGCGATGGCCCAGCAACGCCACATCATCACCCTGTGCCACGGCCCGGCCGCACTGCTCGCTGCAGGCGTGGACGAAGCCGACGGCGGTTCGCTGTTCCGCGGTTATCGCATCTGCGCCTTCCCCGATGCGATGGACCGGCAGACGCCGGAGATCGGCTACATGCCCGGGCAACTGCCGTGGTTCTTCGGTGAGCGCCTGGCGCAGCAGGGCGTGCAGATCGTCAACGATGGCATCGATGGCAGCGTGCTGCAGGACCGCCTGCTGCTGACCGGCGACAGCCCGCTAGCCGGCAATGCGCTGGGCAAACTGGCTGCACGCACCCTGCTCGACGCCCTGGCCGAGCGCTGAACCGGATGACCGCGCTGGTGCAGGCGTTGCTGGAAATGGAACGCGCCCGTTCGCTGAGCGCGGTGGGTGCGGTCCTGCGAGGCATCGCGGCACCACTCGGCTACGACCGCGTGCTGGTGTTCGCCACCGGCACCGGGCTGGAGCGCGGTACACAACGCGTGTACTGGATCGAGGGCGACTGGTTCGGCAATGGCAGCGATACCGACCTTGCGGGCTACCTCCACGCCTGCCCGGTCAATCGCCACGTGCTGGACAGCGACGCGCCGTTCTTCTGGAGCAAGCGCCAAGGCGTTCGCGGCGAACGCTACCAGATAGTGAAGCAGCCACGCGGCGAAGGCCTGCATGGTCTGCAATTGCCGGTGTTCGGCACCACCGGCCTGGAGGGCGCGATCAGCGTTGCCGGTACGTCGATCGACGCGTCGGCCAGCGCGCGCCTGCAGCTGGAGGCTGCTGCAACCGCAGCATTCCGAGCCGCACGCCATCTGGCCGAATCGCCTGCCGAGCTTTCGGGAAGCGCGTTGAGCACGCGCGAGCGCGAAGTGCTGCGCTGGGTTGCCGCCGGGCGCCGGCAGGCTGAGATCGCGGCCACGCTTGGGCTTTCCACGCGCACGGTGGAGAACCATCTGCGCCACGCGCGCCAACGCCTGGGGGTGGCGACCACCGCGCAGGCGGTACGTGCTGCCAGTCGGCGCGGCGAGATCGAGGACTGATCGCGGCGAGGCACTTCCGGCGGTCTGGTTCGCGTGTTACACACGCCATGCGCATGTGCGCGATTGCAGAAAGCAAGGATGATGCTTATGAAACTGCAACTGGCCGCGATGGCCGCGTTGGTGGTGGCAACTGCAACCCTGGCTCCGGTGGCGGACGCCAACACAGGGGTCCCGAGAGAGAATGTTTCCTGTGTGCCAGTGAATGTGGACCGCAACCGTGTCCACCACCACTGCACGGAAACCTACACCGATGAATTCGGCAACGTCTACACCGCCGAGTACTGGATCGACGAGTACGGCAACCCTTACCTGCGCGACTGAGCCTGGAAGGGACTGCGCCGGGCCACGAGCCGGGCCGGCGCGTACGCAGCAGCTGCCGCACGGTCGCCTGATCTACCGGGGGTAGTTGCATGACACCGCGCAGATGCGCGATTGCAGACACAAGGATGATGCCCATGAAACTGCACCTGGCCTCGATGGCCGCACTGATGCTTGCTGTGGGAGCTCTCTCCACGTCGTCCCAGGCCACCGCCAGCGGTGGTGGCGGTGGTCCGGAGAACACGAACTGCGTCCGGGTCAAGATGGGGCCCTATTACCATCAACGTTGCGAAGTGACGTACTTCGAAGAGGATGGCACTCCCTACATCCGGGTGTACTGGATTGACCAGAATGGCCAGTGGTACCTGCCCGCCGACTGAGCAGACATGATCTCCTGATCGCGCCCGCGCGATCCGCCGGGCGGCGCTTTCACCGCCCGCCCGGCACCTGCCAGCCGCCCATCCCGGCATACCGCTGCCCTCGCCTTCCATGGCATGCTCCATGAAACCGTTTTCATGGAATGGAGGGATTCCACGATGTTGTCGCGCTTCCATCGACCTGCGCTGTGCGCATTGTTGGCGCTTGCTCTGCCTGCCGTTGCCTGGGCCGCTGCGCCGGCGCCACTGAAGGTGATGTCGTTCAATGTCCGCACCCCGGCTGATACCGAACCGGGCAAGCGCTGGCCGGACCGTCGCGATGCCATGGTCAAGGTCATCCTCGATGCACACCCGGCCGTGATCGGCACCCAGGAACTGGTGAAGGAACAGGCCGACTTCCTGTCCGGGCACCTGCCCGGCTATCGCTGGTTCGGCGAAGGCCGCCGCGGTGGAAGCGGTGACGAACACATGGGCGTGTTCTACGACAGCAAGGTGCTGGCCGTCGAGGAATCCGGGAACTTCTGGTTGTCCGACACACCGGAGGTGCCCGGCAGCATCACCTGGGGCAACCTGTACCCGCGCATGGTCACCTGGGCCCTGTTCCGGCGCCTGGACGATGGCCGTCGTTTCTACTTCATGGATACCCACCTGCCCTACCGCGACGAGGACGAGCCGCGCCGGGTGAAGGGTGCCGAACTGATCGGCAAGCATCTGGCAACCCTGCGGGCCGGGCTGCCGGTAGTCCTGACGGGTGACTTCAACAGCGAGCCCGGTGGTGACACCTACAAGGCATTCACCCGCCTGCTGCAGGACACCCGTACCCAGGTGAAGGCTCCGCAGGGGCCACGCCTGACCTTCCACGATTTCACCGGCCAGGCCACCGCGCAGCTGGACTGGGTGCTGGTGCGTGGCTTCCAAGCACGCCGCTTCGTCACCGATGACCGTCGCATCGACGGCGTATTGCCGTCGGATCATTTCCCGCTGGTGGTCGAGCTGGACTGGCCTGAGTAGAATCCGGTCAAATCCAAAACAATCATACAGACTGAATGGACACACCTTGGCGCGAAGATACAACCGTCTTCATTTCTTACGCTTGGGGCGGGCAATTTCATGCAAAGGAGTGGATCCGTAGCGATATTATCCTCAACTTGGATTGGAAGTATCGAGTCTTCTGGGACAGGGACAGCGTCGGTTTTGGTCAAAGCATCGACAAGCTGATTGAACGCGCGCTGGCGGAACGCCCACTGATCGTTTTCTGCCTTTGTGACAGCGACTTTCTCTCGGCCATGTCGAGACCCGGCTCAGGATTGAGTCGCGAACTGGCTATGCTGGAGAAGCACGTTGATCAGTCCGACGTGCGAATCGTTCCAGTCATCCTCGGTATTGATGCCCGCGCAGCACTCCCTCCTGTTCTACAAGGGCGAGCATACTTGGATCTCACCGAACTGCATTCGGAAAGCATTCCATTGGGTGAATTTCTGCTCGCGGCTACCGATGGATCCACGCAAGCCCAGATTACACATGAGGTACAGCAACGTCTCGAGTATCACGCACTAAGAAAACGAGCACTTTACTGGCTTCAGGACCAAGGAGTGAGATTTACTGGCTCGGCGAGAACTCATGAAGTTTTCTACAAGGGCAGGCTGCTTACGCCTCCAGACTGGATGTACGAGAGCCCCGACTGGAGTTACATGATTCACGATGACAACGAGGACTTCTGTCCGGCAAAGGGTCGCTGGTTCTGGGACCATAGCGGTCCTTCTCGGGCGATGCAGGCCCTGGGAACTGCTGTTGCTTCGGTGATGTTCCTTGACCGATTAAGACCGGAGCTGCATGGAGCATTCAATTCAGCCGGCTCCGTTCTGGCTGAAAAAGTGTTCGGCTACGTCAAGTCCCATGAACCATTTCATGTTGATGGAGAAGAGATCATTAGAACGTTACTGAATAGTTCCGATGGCTACCGCGTGATGTCGCGTTTATTCCCTCCTACAAGCCAAGCGTAACCCTGGAAGTGTGGCTATTGCCCCATTCAGGATCGCAATGCGGCGTGATCTCAATGCCGTGGCTGTCGCGACATCAGCCGGTACAGCGCCTGATGCTGGTTGCGTGCCTGGAAGATGCGGGCACCGACCGCCAGAAACACGGAGATGCCGATCAGGCCCAGCCCCAGCATCTGGTCCGGCAGGCGCACGAAGCCGATCGCAGCCGCCATCGTCGCCAGTACCATCAGCACTACGACCGCTACCGACAGCCCTGCGCCGGGCGGTCCCGGATCACCGAACAGCATGCGCTGGGTATCGCGTTTGTCATCGCTCATCGCCTGCCCTCCTGGAATCTGCCCCACTAGTTACACCGCAGGCTCCGGTTCTGGCAGAGTCAGAAACGTCATGACTGTGACAACGTCCACAGCACGCGACGCGCTACCCTTCCTCCATTCCCAATCTGCGGAGGGCGTCATGGCGCACCAGAGCCGTCTGGCCGGATTCATCATCGACTGCCAGGACACGCCCGCAGACGAAGGCGCACGCTTCTGGGCGGCCGCACTTGGTCTGCAGGCGCAGCCCGCTCATACCGAAGACGGCGCCGAGTACGCCGACCTGCAGGGCGCGCCCGCGGGCCTGAACGTGGAAGTGCAGCGGGTCGCTCACCCATCGCGGGTGCACCTGGACATCGAGAGCGACGACATCGATGCCGAGGCAGATCGACTGGAAAAACTCGGCGCGCGCCGGATCAGCTTCGTCAAACGCTGGTGGGTGATGGAAGCGCCGACTGGCCATCGCTTCTGCATCGTGCGCATGCGCGAACGCGCGATACCGGCCAATCATTGGCCCTGAAAGCAGAAAGGGACGGAAGCCGCGGCTTCCGTCCCCTTGCGCCTACTGCAGCTGCGCCACGCTGGGTTGCTGCGGCGATTGCCCCCAACCGCCCAGCGCCTTGTACACGCCAACCACGCTGACGTTGACTTCGGCCTCGGCCGCCGCCAATGCATCATCTGCCGCCAGCTGCGTGCGCTGCGCATCCAGCAGGGTCAGGAAGTCCTCCGAGCCCTCGCGATAGCGGATCTGCGCCAGCGATTCGGCACGTCGCGCCGCCTGCGCCTGCTCGACCACGATCGCCAGTCGCGCCTGCTGCTTGGAATAGCGGGTCAGCGCGTTCTCGGTGTCTTCCAGTGCCAACAGCACGGCCTGTTCATACTGCGCAGCCACGCCCTCGGCTTCTGCCTTGCTGGCACGCAGCCGTGCGCGCACGGTGCCGAAATCGAACGCGGCCCAGCTCAGCGACGGGGTCAGCGACCAGGCCTTGTTGTTGCCGTTGACCAGGCCGCTTGCATCGCCGCCGAGGAAGCCGACGAAACCGGACAGCGACAGCCGCGGGAACAGATCCGCAGTGGCCACGCCCACCCGCGCAGTGGCAGCGGCCAGGCGACGCTCGGCCACGCGCACGTCGGCGCGTTGGCGCAGCAGCTCGCGGGTATCGCCCAGCGGCAGCGCCTTGGCGAACGCCGGCACCTCATGCGGTGCCAGCATCGCGGTCAGCATTTCCGGGCGCTGGCCCAGCAGCACCGCCAGCCGGTTGCGTGACTGCGTCTCGGATACTTCCAGAAGCGGAATGTCGGCCTCGATCGCCTTCAGCCGTGCACGGCTGCTCTGCACGTCCAGCTCGCTGCCAGCGCCCAGCTCCCAGCGTGCCTCGGTCAGCTTCTGCGTATCACGCAGGTTGACCAGGGTGTGCTGGGCCACCGCGATGCGCTTCTGCGTACCGCGCAGCTCGAAGTAGTTGCGCGCCACTTCGGCGGCGACCAGTACCTGCGCATCGGCCAGGTTGGCCTGCTCGGCGTCCAGGTCGGCGCGCGCGGCTTCTGCAGCACGGCGCTTGCGGCCGAACAGATCCAGCTCCCAGCCGGCGTCGAAGCCGAGCTGGTAGCTTTCACTGAACACCCGCTGCCCACCCAGCTGCGGATCGGGTTGCTTGCGGCGGTCGTAGCTGCCGCCTGCGGTTATGTGCGGGGCCTGGTCGAAGCGGCTTTCGACGAACACCGCGCGGGCCTGGCTGACGCGGGCCACCGCCACGCGCAGGTCGAGGTTGTCCGACAGTGCACCGTGCACCAGTTCTTCCAGCACCGGATCGTCGAACTGCGCCCACCAGCTGGCAACCGGCGAGGTGCTACTGAACACCGGCTGCTGCGCACCCTGCAGCACCACGGGCTCCTGCACCGGCGCCTTGTAGTTGGGGCCGACGCTGACACAGCCTGCCAGCACCAGGCTGGAGACGGCCATCGCCAACGTGCGGATCACCATGGCAGCACCTCGCCCAGGTAGGTGAAGCTGCCACTGGCGCCGGATTCACCGATCAGCGCCATTTCCACGCTGGAACGTGCGCCTTCGCTGATTTCGATTTCGCCGTTGCCGCCGTTCATGTCGGTCTTCACGTAACCCGGATGCACGGTGTTGACCTTGATCGGGGTGTTGCGCAGTTCGTAGGCCAGGCTCAGGGTCCAGCTGTTCACCGCTGCCTTGGAGGCGTTGTAGGCCGGCACCTTGAAATCGTAGATGCCCGACGCCGGGTCGGCGTGCAGGGTCTGCGAACCGAGCATGCTGGACACGTTGACGATGCGGCCGGACTTGGCCTGCTTGACCAGCGGCAGGAAGGCCTGGGTGACCGCCACCAGCGCATACACGTTGGTGTCGAAGGTGCGCTTCCAGGTATCGAGCGACTGTTCCGACGGCGCCTGCGCCGGGTTCTCGATCATGATGCCGGCGTTGTTGACCAGGATGTCCAGTCGTCCGTGGCGCTGGCGTACCTGCTCGACCGCTTCGGCGATGCTGGCCGCGTCGGTCACGTCCAGCTGGATGGCTTCCACCGGCAGGCCCTCGGCCTGCAGCTTCAGCGCCTGCTCGACGGCGGTCTCGCGCTTGCGGCCGGCCAGCAGCGTGTGCACGCCGGCCTGGGCCAGCTGGCGCACGGTCTCGGCGCCGATGCCACGGGTGGCGCCGGTGACCAGCGCGATCTTGTTCTGATGGGTGTTCATGGATTCTTGCCTTGTGAGGGGAAAGCCGCCGCCGGCCACTGACCGGCGGCGACGGGGTTCCATGTCAGTGGTGGATGGTCGGCTCGCCGTGCTGCACCAGCTGTCCACCACCGTTGCGGGTGACGAACTTGCGCAGGGCCACGTAGAACACCGGCGTGAGGAACAGGCCGAACAGGGTCACGCCCAGCATGCCGGCGAACACGGTGATACCGGTCACCGAGCGCACCTCGGCACCTGCACCGTGCGACAGCACCAGCGGTACGGTGCCGGCGATGAACGCGATGGAGGTCATCACGATCGGGCGCAGACGCAGGCGGCAGGCTTCCAGCGCAGCTTCAACAATGCCCTTGCCGCCCATCTCCAGCTCTCTGGCGAATTCGACGATCAGGATCGCGTTCTTGCACGCCAGGCCCATCAGCACCACCAGGCCGACCTGCACGAACACGTTGTTGTCACCACCGGTCAACCACACGCCGAACAACGCGGACAGCAGGGTCATCGGCACGATCAGGATCACCGCCAGCGGCAGCGACCAGCTCTCGTACAGCGCGGCCAGCACAAGGAAGGCCAGCATGATCGCCACCGGGAACACGATGAAGGCGGCCTTGCCCTGGGTGGCCTGCTGGTAGCTCAGGTCGGTCCATTCGGTGGTCATGCCCACCGGCAACACCTTGCCGGCGATCTCGGTCAGCTTGTTCATCGCCTCGGCCGAGGACAGCACGCGCGGGTCGGCTTCACCGGCCAGATCTGCTGCCGGGTAGCCATTGAAGCGCAGCACCGGGTCCGGGCCGAAGGTCTGCTTGATGGTAACCATCGAACCGATCGGCACCATCTCGCCACGATCGTTGCGGGTGCGCAGCTTGCCGATGTCCTCGACTGTCTCGCGGAATGGACCATCAGCCTGCGCGATCACCTGCCAGGTACGGCCGAACTGGTTGAAGTCGTTGACGTAGGCCGAACCGAGGTAGGTCTGCAGCGTGTCGAACAGTTCGGTGAGCTGCACGCCCTGTGCCTTGACCTTGACGCGGTCCACCTCGGCATCCAGCTGCGGCACATTGGCCTGGTAGCTGGAAATCGGGAAGGCCATGCCCGGCGTCTGCGCAACGGTACCCTGCATCGCCTGCACGGCATTCTGCAGCGCGCCATAACCCAGGTTGCCACGGTCCTCGATGAACATCTGGTAGCCGTTGCCGTTGCCCAGGCCGAGGATCGGCGGCGGCATCATCGCGAACGCGAAGCCCTCCTGCAGGCCGGCGATCTTCTGGTTGATCTCGGCGTTGATCTGCGCGGCGGTGCGGCCATGGCGCTCGGCGAACGGCTTGAGCGGAATGAACGCCACACCGGTGTTCGGCGTGTTGGTGAACTGCAGTGCATTCAGGCCCGGGAACGAGATGGTGTGGGCGACGCCATCGGTTTCCTGGGCGATCTTGGCGACCTTGCGCAGCATTTCATCGGTACGTGCGATCGACGAGCCTTCCGGCAGCTTCACACCGGCGATCAGGTACAGCTTGTCCTGGGTCGGGATGAAGCCCGGCGGCACCAGCTTGAAGATCACGCCGGTACCGACCAGCAGGATCGCGTAGACCACGAACACTGCACCACGACGGCCGAGGATGCGGGCGACGCCACGCTCGTACTTCTCCGAGCTGGACTTGAAGAAGCGGTTGAACGGACGGAACACCCAGCCGAACAGGCGGTCGATCAGACGGCTCGGGCCATCCTTCGGGGCGCCATGGGCCTTCAACAGGCGTGCGGCCAGGGCCGGCGACAGGGTCAGCGAGTTGATCGCCGAGATCACCGTGGAAATGGCGATGGTGACTGCGAACTGCTTGTAGAACTGGCCGGTGACACCGGACAGGAACGCCATCGGCACGAACACGGCACACAGCACCAGCGCGATCGCCACGATCGGGCCGGACACTTCACGCATGGCCTGGTGTGCCGCCGCGGTGGGCGACAGGCCTTCTTCGATGTTGCGCTCGACGTTCTCCACCACCACGATCGCGTCGTCGACCACGATGCCGATTGCCAGCACCAGGCCGAACAGGCTCAGCGTGTTGATCGAGAAGCCCAGCAGGTACAGCGCAGCGAAGGTACCGACCACCGACACCGGCACCGCGATCAACGGGATGATCGAGGCACGCCAGGTCTGCAGGAACAGGATCACCACCAGCACCACCAGCGCGATGGCTTCCAGCAGCGTGGAGACCACGGCCTTGATCGAGTCACGCACGAAGATGGTGGTGTCATACACGGCTTCGTACTTCACGTCGGCCGGCATGGTCTTCTGCATCTCGTCCATCGTCGAGATGACCTGGTCACGGATTTCCAGCGCGTTGGCACCCGGCGACTGGAAGATACCGATACCGACCGCGTTCTTGCCGTCCAGCTGCGAGCGCAGGGTGTAGTCACCGGCGCCCAGCTCCAGGCGGGCCACATCGGCCAGGCGCACGATCTCGCCATCAACACCGCTCTTGAGCACGATGTCGCCGAACTCCTTTTCGGTCTTCAGGCGGCCCTGGGCATTGATCAGGGTCAGGAACTGGCTGTTCGGCAGCGGTTCGGCACCGAGCTGGCCGGCCGAGACCTGCACGTTCTGCTCGCGCATGGCGCGCACCACGTCACTGGCGGTCAGGCCGCGCGAGGCGACCTTGTCCGGGTCCAGCCAGGCGCGCATGGCGTAGTCGCCGCCACCGAAGATCTGCGCGTCACCCACGCCAGGAATACGCGCCAGCGCATCCTTGACGTGCAGGCGGGCGTAGTTGCGCAGGTACAGGGTGTCGTACTTGCCTTGTGGCGACGTCAGGTGCACCACCATCAGGAAGGTCGGCGACTGCTTCTGCGTGGTCACGCCCTGCCGGCGTACGTCCTCGGGCAGGCGCGCCTGCGCCTGCGCCACGCGGTTCTGCACCTTCACCGCCGCCGCGTCCGGGTCGGTGCCCGGGCGGAAGGTGACGGTCATCTGCAGCACGCCGTCCGAGCCGGCAACCGACTTCAGGTACATCATGCCTTCGACGCCGTTGATCGCCTCTTCAAGCGGCGTGGCGACGGTCTCGGCAATGACCTTGGGGTTGGCGCCCGGATACACCGTACGCACCACCACCGACGGCGGCACCACTTCCGGGTACTCACTGATCGGCAGGATTGGAATCGTGATCAGGCCTGCGGCGAAGATCACGATCGACAGCACCGCCGCGAAGATCGGCCTGTCGATGAAGAAACGGGAAAAGTCCATGGAGGAATTCCTGGGAAAGGCGTTCGGCGGGCAACAGCCGCCCCGCCCCTCGTCACGCTGACGAAGGCAGGAACGGCTGCCGCTGGCGCCGGCAGCTAAGCGGGGACGCGGATCAGTGGTTCAGTGCGGCAGTCGCATCACGGCCCGGTGCAGGCGGCGCAGCCTGCGGCTGCATCGCCACGGCCTTGGCCTGCACTGGCATGCCCGGCATGAAGACCTTCTGCACGCCGTCGATGATCACCTTGTCGCCGGCGGCCAGGCCGTGCTCGACGATACGCAGGCCGTCGGCGGTGCGGCCGAGCTGGATGTCGCGGCGCTGGGCCTTGCCATCCTTGTCGACCACGTAGACGTACTTGCGGTCCTGGTCGGTCAGTACGGCCTTGTCGTCGATCAGCAGGGCCTGGAACTGGCCGCTGCCGAGCAGCTGCACGCGGGCGAACAGGCCCGGGGTGAACTGACGATCGGCGTTGTCCAGCAGTGCGCGGACGCGGATGGTGCCGGTGCTGCGGGCAACCTGGTTGTCGAGGAAGTCAACCTTGCCCGAGTGCGGATAGCCCTCCTCACCGGACAGGCCGACCTTCACCGGCAGCTCGCTGTCACGCTCGCTCGGGCGCTCGCCCTTGCGTGCCATCTGGGCGTAGCGCAGGAAAGTGCTTTCGTCGGCATCGAAGTAGACGAAGACGGTATCCAGCGAGACCAGCGTGGTCAGCACGCTGGCGCTGTCGCCGGCGGTGACCAGGTTGCCCGCGGTGACCATCGCGCGGCCGGCACGGCCGTCGATCGGCGCACGCACCTTGGTGAACTCCAGGTTGAGGCGGGCCGCATCCAGCGCAGCCTGCGCCGCCTGCACGGCGGCACCGGACTGGTCAGCCGCAGCGCGACGCTGCTCGGCCGTCTCGGTGGAAATGGCCTGCTGCTCGGACAGGCGCTTGGCACGCTCGGATTCACTGCGGGCCAGCGTGGCCTGGGTGCGGGCGCGGGCCAGTTCGGCAGCGGCGCGATCGTACTCGGCCTGGTAACTGCGCGCGTCGATGGTGAAGAGCACTTCGCCCTTCTTCACTTCCTGGCCTTCGACGTAGTTGACCTTGTCGATGTAGCCGGACACGCGCGGGCGCAGTTCAACGCTCTGCACCGCTTCGACGCGGCCGCTGAACTCGTCCCACTGGCTGACCTGCTTGACCAGCACCGGCGCGGCGCTGACCTGCGGCGGCGGCGGTGCACCGGCTTCTTCGGCATGGCCGCCGCTGCAGGCCGCAAGCACGGCCGCGGCGAGGATCGACACGCCGGCCATCGCAATGCGATGGCCGAAACGATGTGGGGTGGAATTGGGGGAAGTCATGGCATGCATCCGTACGGAGGGGTGGTACAGCTAGATGAGAACGTGTTGCAAAAACAGGCGGCGTATCCTGCGACCTCAACCATGGTCGAGGTCAAGCGACGCCTGCGGTATCGCGCCACAGGGGAGGAACGTCCAGGTGCAGCAGGCCGCGCGGCAGCTCGGCATCACTGCTGTCGCAGCGGACGATGGCGCGGTTGTCTCGGCAGCCATCCAGCAGGGAGACCACGCGGCGGCCGACCAGCAGCGAGCTGGGCCACTCGATGCAGGCATTGGCCGCGTTGGCTGGGGTGCACACCGGGCTGCAGACTTCCAGCATCTGCGCGCGCACGCCCAGCGCCTGCGCTTCCTGGTGTACTACCTGCGCATACATGCGCAGCGCGGCGGTGGTGATCGAGGTCTCGCCGTAGCCTGCCCATGGCTTGGCGTTGGCCGGGCTGCCGATCATCACGTAGCGGCGCGCATGCACGTTGTCCTGCAGCAGCGGCAGCAGATGACGCACCGCGTGCACGTGCGGCATCAGGTCGGCCTGCATCGCACCCAGCAGTTCATCGCCGTTGCGGTCGGTCACCCGGCCGCGACGGTAAGGCCCGCCCATTGCGGCAATCACGGCTGCCAGCGGACGCGGGCGATGCGCGATGCGTTCGGCCAGTGCGCGCGCCGAGCCGTCATCGCTGAGCGAACCCAGCAGCGTCTCCAGGCCCGGCTCGTCGGCGAACTGCTCATGCAGCGCCGCCAGCCGGCCCGGATCGCGACCGACCACCAGCACCGGACTGCCGGCTTCCAGCAATGCGCCGACCACGCCCTGGCCGACGGCACCGGTGCCGCCGAGAACCAGGACTTCGGGCGTCAGCATCCCATTCACGGGACATTTCCTCCCAAATCCGGGATAGTCCCGATTCGACGCAGGCGGTCACCCTTGTGCGGGACCAGGCGGATGGCACCGCCACGCTGCTGACGCATGGGCGCGGTAAACTCACGGAAGTCCTTGTGTACCAAGGAACTCGGGCGGACTTCAACGGTCATTGCCAGGTCCAGGGTGCTCTGGCCGGCGTTCCGGAGACGGGCAAGAATGTTGCGCAGGCTCATGGCGGACGGGCTCCAAATAACGAATGGCGCCACGATAGACCTCAAACCTTTACTTGATTAGTCCTGATTAAGGGGAATAATCATCCCGCTCCCGGTCCAATCGTTCTGTCACGATTGTCCCATCCCCGACGTCCAGGATCCCAGACCATGTCCCACGATCTCAACGAGACGCTGATCTTCGTCAAAGTGGTCGAGCAAGGCAGCTTCATTGCCGCTGCCAAATCGCTCGGCCTGCCCAAGACCACGGTCAGCCGCAAAGTGCAGGAGCTGGAAACGCGTTTGGGTGCGCGCCTGCTGCACCGGACCACCCGCCGCCTCGGCCTGACCGAAGCTGGTTCGATCTATCACGAACATTGCCAGCGCATCGCACGCGAGCTTGAAGAAGCCGAGAGCGCAGTGAGCCAGCTGCAGTCCGGCCCGCGTGGCTGGCTGCGCTTCACTGTGCCTTATTCGATCGGCATCACCTGGATTGCGCCGCTGCTGGGCCAGTTCCATGCGCAGTATCCAGAGATCCGCCTGGACATGCATATGGGCAACGAGAAGCTGGACCTGATCGCCGGCGAAGCTGATCTGGCGCTGCGCGTGGGTGCCCTGCCCGATTCCAATCTGGTCGCGCGCAAGCTCGGCAGCCTGCGCACCCAGGTGTTCGCCAGCCCGGCCTACATCGAGCGTTATGGTGAGCCGCTGCACCCGGAAGAACTGCAGTTCCATCGCATCCTGGCGATGCGCAAGCCGTACCACACGGGCAATTCCCCGCGCTTCACCTGGCAGCTGGGCGAGAACGGCGGTGAACTGCGCGACTTCCCGGTCACCCCGCTGATGACCGCCAACGACATGTCTGCGTTGAATGGGGCATTGGTGTGTGGTGAAGGCCTGCTGCTGACCGGCGACGTGATGGCCAAGCCGTTCGTTGAATCGGGCATGGTGCGCCGCGTGCTGGCCGGCTGGACCGGCCCGGAAGTGGACTTCAACGCCGTGTTCGCCGGTGGCCGCCTGGTCTCGCCGAAGGTGCGGGCGTTCGTCGACTTCCTGGTCGAGAAGCTCAACTTCGACGCCAACTACATGCTGGCGCAATGCCCGGGCGCGAAGCTGGCGCAGCAGCAGAAGGAAAAGGAAGACGCAGCGCTGGAAAGCAGCGGTAAGCGGATCCTGGAGAAGGTGGCCGCTTCGGCGGCATGACCGAGGGTATCCACGCATGGCGTGGATCTACCCGGGCGCGCGATGCCGCTTTCCAGCGTGGCTCGGCTCTACAGGCGCTATCGGTGTGCCGAGCAACGCTCGGCACCCACAAAAATGCCGCCTGCAAGGGCGGCATTTTCGCTCCGGCCGCGCCGGAACTGTAACGCTACGCGTTACTGCTTGAGCGGAATCACACGAATCTCGACACGGCGGTTCTTGGCGCGGCCGGCATCGGTGCTGTTGTCAGCAATCGGATAGGACTTGCCGGCGCCCAGCGTTTCGATACGCACGCTCTGCACGCCCTGCCCGATCAGGTACTGCGCGACCGAGTCGGCACGTTCCTTCGACAGGCGATTGTTGACCGCATCGCTGCCGATGCTGTCGGTATGGCCGACCACTTCGATCATGGTCTGGTTGTAATCACGCAGGGTGCCCGCCACGCCGTTGAGCGAACCGTAGAACTGCGGCTTCAGGGTCGACTTGCCGAAGTCGAAGGTGATGCCGTCCGGCAGGTTCAGCATGATGTTGTCGCCCTGGCGCTGCACATCAATGCCGGTGTTGGCAGTGCGCTCGCGCAGCGCGCGTTCCTGGCGATCCTGGTACTGGCCGACGGCGGCGCCGCTGAGCGCACCGATACCAGCACCAATCAGCGCATGCTGACGACGCTCGGTGGCGCTGTCGCCGGTCAGCAGGCCGGCTGCCACGCCGATGGCGGTACCGATCAGCGCGTTGCGGCCGGTGCGGTTCTGCTGCTCGGTCGGGTTGCCGTACTGGTCACTCTGTACGTAGGAGCCGCCGGTGGCGCAGGCCGACAGGACGGCCGCACTCATCAGGGCCAGTGCGACGTTGCGGGTGGTGTTGCGGATCATGAGGTTCTCCTTGGTTTCCGGTCGGCCGGCGGCCTGCGGGCGCAAAGAGAATAAACAGCCCGATGCGATGCCGGAATGATGATCGGGCACGTCGACAGGGCCGCGTTCAGCTAACTGACCGGATCGCTCAGGTCGCCCTTTACCCCGCCCCCGACTGGCGGTAAGCCGCCAACGCGGCATCGCGACCTGCGGCCAGATCCACCAGCGGCGTGCGTGGATAGTCCGGTGCGTGCACCGCCAGCAGCAACGGATGCTGCCATGGCGCGAATCGTGCCTTCACCGGCAGCGCGGCCAGTTCGGGCACCCAGCGACTGATGTAGCGGGCCTGCGGGTCGAATTTCTCGGCCTGGGTGACCGGGTTGAACACGCGGAAGTACGGCGCGGCATCGGCACCGGTCCCGGCCACCCATTGCCAGCCCATCGTGTTGTTGGCCAGGTCGGCATCGACCAGGGTGTCCCAGAACCAGCGTGCGCCATGCAGCCAGTGCGCGCGCAGGTGCTTGCACAGATAGCTGGCCACGATCATCCGCACCCGGTTGTGCATGTAGCCGGTGTGCCACAGCTCGCGCAGGCCGGCATCGACGATCGGCACGCCGGTGTTGCCGCGCTGCCAGTCATGCAGCTGCGCCGCACTCGGTGTGGCCCACGGGAAACGGTCAAAGCGCGGGTTGAGATTGTCGGTCGGCGTCTTCGGGAAGTGGTGCAGCAGGTGATAGGCGAAATCGCGCCAGCCGAGCTGGCGCAGGTAGCCGTCGATATCGGCATCGGTGCCGGCACTGCGCAGGCCTTTCAGCGCATGGGCGATGCGCCAGGGTGCGATTTCGCCGAAATGCAGGTGCGGCGACAGTCGCGAGGTGCCGACCCGGTCTGGCAGGTCGCGTTGCTCGCGGTACCCGCGCAACGCACCGTCCTCAAACACGGACAACGCCTCCAGCGCGCCGGCCTCGCCAGGCTGCCAGTGCTCCCAGAAGCCGGTGTCCCAGTCCAGCGTCGGTGCCAGCTGGAGATCATCCAGTGCGAGGCTGTCGACCGCGTGCGCCGCCAGCGCCTTCGGTGCGGCCTGCAGCGCCTTCGGTGCGGCCTGCAGCGCCGGTAGGCGCCAGTGGCTGAGCACGTTGCGCCAGTACGGGGTGAACACCTTGTACGGCTGCCCCTGCTGGGTGGCGATATCCCAGGGCTCGAACAGCAGGCTGCCATTGCAGCTCTGCGCGTCGATGCCCTGCTCACGCAGCATGCGCTTGATGGTGGCATCGCGTGGCTGCGTGGCCGGCTCGTACTTGCGGTTCCAGTAAACGGCCTCGGCGCCGGTCTGCTCGATCAGCAGCTGCAGGGTCGGCAGGCTGTCACCGCTGCGCAGCACCAGCGAAGAACCGCGCACGCGCAGGTCGGCATCCAATGCGCCCAGTGAACGATGGCGCCACGCATCGGAGGCGGCACCCGGCGCCCACTCACCTTCTTCGTGCGACGCATGGATATAGACCGGCACCACGTCGTGACCGGCATCCAGCGCGGCCTGCAGGGCCGGATTGTCCTGCAGGCGCAGATCACGGCGGAACCATACCAACGCTACCGACACAGACACCGCCTTCGTTGTGAAAGGCGGACATGATAGCCAGCCGCGGTGAAGGAGATGCGCGTGCCCGGCCATCCACGCATGGCGTGGATCTACCGCTTGAACCGCTCCATCGCTTCACTGATCAGCGCGCGGGCTTCGGCGGCATTGCCCCAGCCATTGAGCTGCACCGGATTACGGCCGGCCGGCAGGTCCTTGTAGACCCGGAAGAACGCCTCGATGCGCTGCCGTTCGATCTCAGGCAGATCCTTCAGATCGCGAATATTGGCGTAGGTCGGGTCGACCTTGTCGGTCGGCACGCCGATGATCTTCTCGTCGTGCTCGCCGCCATCGATCATCTTCAGGTAGCCGATCGGCCGGAAGCGCACGATCACGCCCGGATGCAGCGGTTCGCGGGTCAGCACCAGCGCATCCAGCGGATCGTTGTCACCGGCCAGGGTGCGCGGCATCGAACCATAGTTCGCCGGATAGGCGACCGGCATCGACTGGAAGCGGTCCACATGGACCAGGCCGTCTTCCTTGATCTCGTACTTGGTGAAGCTGCCGGCCGGAATCTCCACGGCCAGATTCACCTCCTGCGGCGCCTGCTTCGGCTGCGCCACCAGGAACGGATGCAGCACGGCATCGGCAGCGGTCACCGCACTGGTCAGCAACAGCAGGGCGGCACCGATGGCAGCGAGAGGAACGATACGACGGGGCGTGGTCATCGGTGCGTCCTCATTCCCAGCAGCGGTCGGCACGACCCTTGGCGGTCTGCGCGCGCGGGCAGTCGCGTGGCGTGATGCGGCCTTCGGCCAGCTCCGTGCGCTGCTTGCCACCCTTGGCGTCACGGCGCAGCTCGAAGGCATCGTAGAGCCGGCCGGTCACGGTGCGTGCTTCATAGCGCAGGTGCTGCGGGTCGATGTGCAACACCTGGAACAGCTGGGTGTCCTCGGCCACCGGGTCCATCGTCCTGCGCGCTTCGTCGGAAAGGCGATACTGCTTCGGCCCCGCCACGGTCACCACGTACTGTGGCGTCGCGGCCTGCCCTTCGCCACGGCGGCCATAGGTGTGATCGTGGCCCTGCAGCACCAGATCGACGTTGTGGTGGCGTACCACCGGCAACAGCACGTCACGCAGTGCGGCGTTCTCGCGGCCTTCACGCGGCGAGTAGAACGGTTGGTGCAGCAGCACGATGGTCCACGGCTGCGGATTGCCGGTCAGCACCTTGTCCAGCCACTGTGCCTGTGCCTTGGCGGTGCCGAGGTCGAGTGCCGAAGTGCCATCGACCACGGCCACGCGCACGCCCTGCGCATCGAACCAGTAGCTGGTCTGCTGCGCGGCGGCAGCACCATTGCCCGGCAGCGCAAACGTCACCGGCCAATGCCTGCCCAGCACGCGGCGTTCCTGCGGGGTGTCCTCGAATTCCTCGAAATACTCGTGGTTGCCGATCGCCGGGGCCACCAGGGTTTCCTGCGCGAGCCAGCTGGTCGCAGCAAACCACTCGCCCCACTCGCTGTCATCCATGTTGTCGCCGCCGCTGACCAGGTCGCCGGCAAACAGGCTCATGCGTGCCTGCGGTGCGGCCTTCTGCGCGGCACGCACCACGCGGCTGACATGGCTGACGTTCTTGTTCTGGGTATCACCGAAGTACAGCAGGGTCAGCGGCTGGTCGGCCGCGGCCAGCGTGCGCAACTGGTTCCAGGCGCTCCAGCTGCCATTGCCCTGCACGCGGTAGACGTACAGGGTATCGGGCTGCAGACCGCTGATTTCGGCGCGGTGGTGGTGCGACAGCCCGTTCTCGGTCTGCAGCGCGCGTGTCGTTGCGCGCACCTGGCGGATGCCCTCGATGGCCGGCGAATCCCCGGCGGGGGCAATCTCCAGCAGCGGTGCCTGTACGCTGCCGTCGGTACGCCAGGCCACGGCGAACCCATGGCTGGAATCGACCGCCGGCGAGGCGACGATGCGGTCCGGGACCGTCGTCGCTGCGTAGTGGCGGCTGCCCGCCGGCACCTGGGTATTCGGTTCGGCCGCTGCGAACGACAGCGACGGCAACGCCAGCAGCAGGCCCAGCGCCAGCATGCGCATCAGGCAGCGACGGCTCATGCGCCACACTCCAGCGGCAGCGCCAACTGCTTGGCGATGCTCTCCCAGTCGAACGCCACCACGCCCTGGTCGTCATGCACTGCATACAGCGCACCGTGTGGGAAGCGCGCGCTGGGTTGCTGCATCATCCAGATGCCGTCGGTGTTGGCCACGGTATTGCCCTGGAACGCACCAACCGGCTTCAGCGTGTGCCGGTCGAACAGGTGGAACACGCTGCGCTGCTTGCCCTGTTCGGTGGTGATCCACCAGCCGTCCTTGCCGCAGGTGCGCAGGGTCACGCCTTCGGCCTGCGCCTTGAACACATCGCGACCGAAGGTGGTGCCGGTGAAACGCCCGGCCAGCGTGTAGACCTTGAACTCGCTGGCGTAGCTCTCGTCCTCTTCGGCGATCAGCAGGCGATCGTTCTCGGGGTCGCCCCAGATCGATTCGACCACGCGCAGGGCACCCGCCTCAGTGGTGTCACCAATGCTGGCCACAAGCTTCGCTTCGACCTTCGCACCGTCGCGGGTCACCTGGTACTGGCGTACGCGCTTGTCCAGCTCGGCCAGCGGCGGCAGGATGTCACGGCCCTGTGCATCCTCGCCGTTGTCCCAGGAGTCGGTGACGTAGACGCTGTAGCCATCGGCACGGCGGTCGACCCACAGCCCGTACGGCTTGCGCAGGTCGTCCGCAGCGAAGGTCGCCAGCGGGGTGAAGTCCGGCAGGCTCAGCACCTGTACGCGGTGATTGTCGCGCTCCACGATCCACAGCAGATCGTCGGTCACCGCGATGCCGTTTGGGCGGTCGAACTGCCCTGGCGCGGTGCCGCTGCTGCCTACGTCGCGCAGGTGCTGGCCGCTGCTGCCGTCATAGACCACCAGCTTGTCGGTGGCCTTGGCAGTGGCGATCAGCCACAGCTTTCCGTCAGGTGCACGCCAGGCGGCTGGCGAATCGATGTTGTCGGCCGGCGTCATCGGCGAAAGGAATGCCTCGGCGATGGTGGTCACCGCACGCTCGGCCGTGGCCTTCACCTCGGGCTTGGCCACGGACGGATCGTTGCCGGTGGCCGCCGTGCAGCCAGCCAGCAGGGTAGCCGCCAGCGCCGCGGCCATGACGGTGATGCGACGCCCCATCACAGGGCCACCTTCAGGCCCAGCGCGTAGGTACGGCCATACTCTTCCATCTGCAGCGTGCGCGAGCGCGTGCCCTGGTACAGCTCAAGCGGCTTGTCCAGCAGGTTCTGCGCTTCGAGGTACATGCTCACGCGCGGTGTGAACTTGTAGTCCAGCGAGAAGTCGAGCTGGGTGTTCGGCGCAACGTAGATATCGAAGGCACGGCCCTTGCCGATGCTGTCCAGGTACTCGCTGCGGTACACCGCCGCCAGCCGCGTACTCAGACCGTACTTCTCATAGCCGATGTGAGCGCTGTAGACGTGCTTGGAGGCGCGCGGCAGGGTGAAGTCCTCGCCCGCACGGTCCTTGATGCCGGCATCGAACGTGGTGTCCAGCCAGGTGCCACTGGCACCGACCAGCAGTCCATCCAGGCCGGAAGGCAGGAAGGCCAGCTGCTGCTGCCAGTTGAACTCGGCACCACGCACGGTGGCCTTGCGGCCGTTGATCGGCTGGGTCACGTCGAAACCGCCGTAGGCCGGATCGTTGGTGCGCACGGTTTCCACGATGTAGCCGTCGATCGACTTGTGGAACAGGCCCAGCGAGACGATGCCGCTGCTGCCGATGTACTTCTCCACCGACAGGTCGATGTTCTTCGATTCGTACGGGTCCAGTTCCGGATTGCCCAGGCGCACTTCCTCGTCACCGCGGCTGTAGCCCACGCGCGGTGAAATGTCACCGAACGAGGGGCGCGATACGGTCTTGTTGGCCGAGGCACGCAGCACCCAGTCGTCTGCGGCGTCGTAGCGCAGGTGCAGGCCCGGCAACACATTGGTATAGCTGCTGTTGGCCACGCGCGGGGTGACGGTGAAACTGCGGCCATTGGCCGCCACGTCCACCTGGTTGCCGGTTGCCTTGAACTGGGTGTTCTCCACGCGTACGCCGCCGATGATGCGCAGTGCACCGATATCCCAGGTGCCCATCGCGTAGCTGGCGAAGATATCCTCGCTGGCCACGTAGTCTTCTTCCAGCGAGGTCATCGCGTTGCCGCCAATGTCCTGCGGGCGGGCGCTGTACTGGCTGCCATTGGCCGCCCAGAACGCGCGCATCGCAGCTGAGTCCATGCCGTCACCGAGGTTTCCGTGGCGGTGTTCGGGCGAGGAGGTGCTCCAGCTCGACAGCGCGACCTTCGGGCCGACCCGCAGTTCGTTCTCGTCGACATTGACGTCGCGGTCGCGCCAGCGGCCCAGCAGGCCGATCTTGATGCTGCCGCTGTCGCCGTCGAAACGCACGTTGACCTGCGCGCTGTGCTCCTTGTCATTGACCTGCTTGGGCGAGAGCACGAAGCGGTCGAAGGCGTAGTTGCTGTTGTCCAGCCACTGCGGATTGTCGAAGCTGTAGCTGGGCAGGCGACTACTCTGGTCAAGCGTGCCATTGAAGGCCTTGCCGTTGAGCTTGAAGCGCGCTTCCATCTCGTCATTCACCCGCTCTTCGGTACGGGTGTAGCCAACCTTGTAGTCGACCACGGCATTGGTCAGCTTGTTCTCGCCGCCGAGGCTGGCCGCGAAGGTGTTTTCCTTCTTGGTGCGATAGCGCATGCGCTTGTCGATGGAATCCTTCGGCATGCCGTCCAGGCGGTACTGGTCGGTACCGGTCTTGACCATCCTGGCGTCGTCGAAGTTGAAGATCACGCGCTGGCGGGTTTCGGCATCGTCGAACTGGCTGTACAGCGTGCGCAGGTAGTACTTGCTGTCTTCATTCGGGCGCCAGTCGAGGTTGAGGTTGGCACCGATGCGCTTGCGCTCGATCTCGTACTTGCGGTGCTGCAGGTTGATCGCGGTGACGTCGCCAGGTGCGGCGTCATCCTCGCCGTCGTACTCCACCTCGGTGTTGTCCGACTCGAACGTGCGCTTCTGGTAGTTCACGCCCAGTGCCACGCCGAAGGTGTCGTTGAACACTTCGCTGTAGTTGAAGGCCGCCTTCGGGCTGGTTTCACCGGACAGCTGCTGGTGGCTGCCTTCGATCTTGCCACGCAGGCTGCGGCCGTCACGGTCGAAGGCCGAGGCCGATTCCACCAGCACCGCGCCACCGATGGCGTCGCCGGGCATGTCCGGGGTAGGCGACTTCACCACGCGCAGGCGCTCGGTGGAATCGGACGGGATCACATCCAGCGGCGCGGCGCGACTGGAATCTTCCGGCGTGCCCACGGCGATGCCATCCACGCTGACGCTGTTGAGATTGGCATCCAGGCCACGGATCACCACGAAGCGGCCCTCGCCCTGGTCGCGGGTCACGCTGATGCCCGGCAGCCGCTGCAGCGACTCGGCCACGTTCTTGTCCGGGTACTGTCCCAGCGCATCGGAGGACACCGCGTCTTCGATCGCGTCGCTGCTGCGCTTGAGGTCGACCGCGCGGATCTGCGATTCAAGCTGGGCGCGCACTTCGATGCGGTCCAGGTCGACCGCATCGGCAGCCACGGCGCCGGTCGCGGCGACCGCCTGCTGCCCGGCGGCCTGCAGTGGTGCGGCAACCCCCATCGCCAGGGTCAGGGTGATGGCAACGGCCAACGGAGTCTTGATATGCACTGGGAATCCCCATTCCTGTTAAGAATGGGTCTGCACGGTATGTCCGCAAGGTTGCATGGCCGTGACATGGATCTGCACATTTCATGCAGGCCGTCTCCGGCCCCGGTTTGGGGTTGGGCGTCCAATCCGGCAAAATGGCCTCCTCTCTCCTTTTCCCCTTCCCGACCATGAAGATCGTCGAAGTGCGCCACCCGCTGGTGCAGCACAAGATCGGCCTGATGCGCAATGCCGCGCTCAGCACCAAGGATTTCCGCGAGCTGGCCAATGAACTGGGCACGCTGCTGGCCTACGAGGCCACCGCCGACCTGGACACCGAACCGCACACCCTGCCCGGCTGGGCCGGCCCGGTCACCGTGCAGCGCATCGCCGGCGCCAAGATCACCGTGGTACCGATCCTGCGTGCCGGCCTGGGCATGCTCAGCGGCGTACTGTCGCTGATCCCGGCCGCGCGCGTCAGCGTGGTCGGCCTGCAGCGCGATGAGGAAACCCTGCAGCCGGTGCCCTACTTCGAGCGCCTGACCGGCCGCCTGGAAGAGCGCGACGCGCTGATCCTGGACCCGATGCTGGCCACCGGCGGCACCCTGATCGCCACCATCGACATGCTCAAGCGTGCCGGTGCCCGCCGCATCAAGGGCATCTTCCTGGTGGCCGCGCCGGAAGGCATCGACGCGGTCAAGGCCGTGCACCCGGACGTGGAAATCTACACCGCGGCCATCGATGCCCAGCTCAACGACAAGGGCTACATCCTGCCGGGCCTGGGCGATGCCGGTGATCGCATCTTCGGCACCCGCGTGGTGTGATCTGGTTGAAGGGGTCAGAGCCCTTTGCCTGCGCAAAGGGATCTGACCCCAAATATTGACCCCGAATACTCACAGACCGGTCGCCAGCGCCTGCAGCTGGTCGATGGCCATGTTCCAGCCATCGAAAAAACCCATCTGTTCATGCTGGTCACGCAGGGCCTTGTCCGGGTGCATCACCCGCGCGGTATAACGGCAGCCCTGCCCTTCGTCCTCCATCGTGATGATGGCGGTGAAGCCCAGCCACGGTGACTGCGGCCGCCAGCCCGGGCCGAGCATCGAGGTGAACACCAGGCGCTGCTCCGGCACGATCTCCAGGAAGCTGCCCGGGTTGTCACTGCTGCCGCCGTCGGGGCCCTGCATGAAGGTGTGGAAGGCCCCGCCGGGGCGCAGGTCGAAGGCACGCACTTCGGTGGTCCACGGCGTCGGGCACCACCACTGGCGCAGCAGTTCCGGATGGGTCCACGCCCGCCACAAGGCGGCACGCGGTGCGTTCAGCACGCGGCTGATGACCAGATCGGTGTCAGGGTTGTTGCCTGCGTCTACGGCCATGGGCCTGCTCCTGTCGGTGAAGGGTTTCGACAAACTCGACCATGCGGTCGGCGCGCGCTTCCCAGACGGCGCGCTGCGCGGCCAGCCATTGCTCGGCCTGGCCCAACCGTTCCGGCACCAGTTCGCAGGTGCGTACACGCCCCTGCTTGCGGCTGCGCACCACGCCACTGCGCTCCAGCACGGCCAGATGTTTCATCAGCGAGGGCAAGGCCATTTCGAAGGGCTCGGCCAGCATCGATACCGTGCGCGGCCCCTGCCCCAACGCGGACACGATCGCGCACCGGGTCGGATCGGCCAGCGCCTGGAAGACCTCTTGAATGGCTGGATCATACTTACCCATATGGCTAAGTAATACGCCGATCTGAACGTTGCCGCAAGCAGGCGCGACAGTGGCGTGATTCTTCACGTGGCCTTGCAGGCTGGAAGCGAATGCTCCGCGCACCCGCCACCCTTGGAGCTCCCGATGAAAGCCTCTTTCCTGCTGGCCGCCGTCCTGCTGGTCGGCCTGCCCCTGGCTGCCAATGCCACCACTCCGCAGCAGCAGCGCATGGCCGACTGCTCGGCCAAGAACAAGGGCTTGAAGGGTGATGCCTACAAGACTGCACAGAGCTCCTGCCTCAGCGGCCATGCCGCCGAGACCAAGGCCGCGACAACTCCGCAGGAACGCATGCGCAAATGCAACGCCGATGCCGGTACGAAGAAGCTGGCCGGTGATGCGCGCAAGACCTTCATGAGCAGCTGCCTGAAGGCGTCGTAATCGTCGTGTCCGGATAAAACGCCATCCACGCATGGCGTGGATCTACCGCCGTCTGTGAAAGGCCGGGCATTGCCCGGCCTTTTCATTACCCCAGGGCGCGTGCCTTCAGCTCGCCCTGTTCGTGCAGGGTCACGAAACGACCCTTGTCATCCCTGCCCAGCTGCGCCAACGCCACCTGCGGGTCGTGGGTGAAAAACAGATGCACGTTGCGCGCCAGCTTGTCCTCAAGGAACTGCCGCTTCTCGTCGATCAGTAGTTCGGCGTTGCGGTCGTAGCCCATGGTGATCGGTACATGCACCCATGAGCGGCCGGGAATCAGGTCGGCACAGAACACCACCCCACCGTGCGCATCCTCGCCGGCGTGCGCATGGCCGACGATCTCAGCCAGCATCAACCCCGGCGTATGGCCGTCGCTGTAGCTGAAGCGAACGCTGCGACCCAGTACCTTCGAATACTCGCCGTCCACCACTTCCAGGCGGCCGCTGGCCTGCAGCAGGCCAGGCAGCTCTGGAATGAAGCTGGCCCGGTCGCGCGGATGCGGCTGCATGGCGCGCAGCCAATGCTGCGCACCGACCACATAGGTCGCATTGGGGAACAGCAGTTCCGGCTCACGCCCTTCGCTCCACGCAGCCAGCAGGCCTCCGGCGTGATCGAAGTGCAGGTGGCTGAGCACCACCACGTCGATATCCTCGTGCTCGAAACCGGCCTCGCGCAGCGAATCGATCAGCACGTGCTGGCTTTCCTGCACACCGTAACGCTCGCGCATGCGCGGATCGAAGAACGCCCCGATACCGGTTTCAAACAGCACTGTCTTGCCTTCCAGCGGGCTGGCAAGCAGCGCACGGCAGGCCAGCTCGATGCGATTGAGCTCGTCCGGTGCCGCCCATTTTTCCCACAACGCACGCGGCGCGTTGCCGAACATCGCGCCGCCATCGAGGCGTTGCGAGTTTCCACGAATAGACCAGAGTTTCATGCGCCGATTATCGGCGCCGGCTCGTTAAATAATCGCTAGCCACAAAATGCAGAACCCCGCCGGCCGGCGGGGTCCTGGGGTATTGGTGATTCACCTGGTTGCCGGCCAGCGGCCGGCACTACCGGGTCAACGTGCCGGCACGACCTGGGCGCTGCCAACCGGATTGCGCGGGTCGCTGCCGCCGAACAGCTTGTTCGCCTTGCGGTCCCATTCCACGGTCTGCAGGTTGCCCCACACGTGGCTGGACCCGCGGCCGCCTGCGGCAACGTCGCCCGGCAGGTCGATCTTGTGACCCATCGCCTGCAGCTGCTTCACCGTCGCCGCGTCGAACGCATCGTCCTCGGCTTCGACCAGGTCCGGCAGCCACTGGTGGTGGTAACGCGGCAGCGCGGCAACCTGCTGCGCATCCAGCCCGGCGTCGTAGCCGAGGATGCCCAGCAGCACCATGGTGATGATGCGGCTGCCACCCGGGGTACCCAGCACCACCACCTTGTCGGCGTTCTCCATGAAGGTCGGCGTCATCGAGCTGAGCATGCGCTTGCCCGGCTTCGGCGCATTGGCCTCGTAGCCCATCACACCGAACGCATTGGGCGTGCCCGGCTTCAGCGCGAAGTCGTCCATCTCGTTGTTCAGCAGCACGCCGGTGCCCTTCGGAATAAGCCCCGAGCCGTACAGCAGGTTGACGGTCTGGGTGGCGCCAACACGGTTGCCGTCACGGTCGATGATCGAGAAGTGCGTGGTCTCGTCGTCCTCCAGCGGCGTCGGGTTGCCCGACAGCAGGTCGCTGGGCGTGGCCTTCTCCGGATGGATCGTGGCACGCAGGCCCTGTGCGTAATCCTTGCTGGTCAGCACCTTCTGCGGGATCTGCACGAAGTCCGGATCGCCGAGGAAGAAGGTGCGGTCGCGGTAGGCACGGCGCATCGACTCCACCACCAGATGGGTGCGGTGCGCCGGGTCCATCTTGTTGATGTCCCAGCCTTCCAGGATCTGCAGCATGCTGGCCAGCGCGATGCCACCGGACGACGGCGGCGGCGCGGTGGTGATTTTCCAGCCGTTGTAATTGAACACGATCGGCTCGCGTTGCTTCACCCGGTAGCCGGCCAGCTCTTCAGCGGTCCACTTGCCGCCGGCCTGCTTCACGCCGGCCAGCAGCAGTTTGCCGGTCTGGCCCTTGTAGAAGCCGTCGAAGCCGCCGGCCGCCAGGCGCTCCAGCGTCTGCGCCAGTTCCGGCTGCTTGAACAGGTCACCGCTGGCGATCGGCTTGCCGTTGCGCAGGTAGACCTCACGGGTGCCGGGGTAGCGCTCCATCACTTCGCGGCGCGAGGCATAGCCCTTGGCCATGCGGTCGTAGACCGGGAAGCCTTCGCGCGCGATGCGGATGGCCGGCTGCAGCGATGCAGACAGCGGCAGCTTGCCGTGCTTGGCCGACAGTTCGACCAGCGCCGCAGGCAGGCCCGGAATACCGGCCGACCAGGCACCGTTGACCGAGCGGTCGCGGTCCAGGTTGCCCCGCTTGTCGAGGAAGGCCTGCGGCGTGGCCGCCGCCGGTGCGGTCTCGCGCGCGTCCAGCATCATGTCCTTGCCGGTGGCCGCGTCATGCAGCAGGAAGAAACCGCCACCGCCCAGGCCGGAGCTGATCGGCTCGACCACCGCCAGCGTGGACGACACCGCCACCGCGGCATCGAAGGCGTTGCCGCCCTGCGCCAGGATGTCGATGCCGGCCTGGGTGGCCAGCGTGTGGCCACTGGCAATGGCCGCGCCATCGGGGCGCTCTGCACGGGCCGGGCTGTCGGCCCAGGCCATCGGGCTCAGCAGCAGGCCGAGCAGCAACAGGGGGCGGACGATCAGCGTCTTCATTCGGATGGGGGCTCCGCGTAGAGTTCGGGGTGATCGTGCTGCAGCTGGCGCAGCTTGGCCAGCAGCTGGTCTTCCGTTTCCACGATCTCCGGGTCCGGATCGATGCACTCGACCGGGCAGACGACCACGCACTGTGGCTCGTCGAAATGACCCACGCATTCGGTGCAGCGCGCAGGGTCGATCACGTAGATGGTTTCACCCATCGCAATGGCCTGGTTCGGGCAGGCCGGCTCGCATACGTCGCAGTTGACGCAGAGCTCGTTGATTTTCAGCGACACGGCGATACTCCTCGCCCGCGCCCTGGGACAAAGGACCGGCCAGCGCGGGCGCGCGGGCCGGTCAGGTCATCAGCGGCGCCCTTGCAGGACGCCGCCCGGGCCATGCCGGAGCATGGCCGCCATGGCTCGGTATTACTTGGCTTCGACGAAAATGTACTCGGCACCGGTCGGCTGGATCGCAGCCTGCACGCGGGCGTTGTCGGCCGACTGGCCGATGAAGACGACGCGCACGCCCTTCATCGAATCCGGCGACACATCCTTGAACACGGCCTGGATCATGTCAGCCATCTTGCCCGAGGCCGACGAACCGAAGGCCAGCATGTTGCCCGGCTGCACGCCACGGGCCACGGCCTGGGTCGCGCTCTCGGTCTGGCGCTCGTACTTGGCCTGGAAGTCCGGATCCGATTCCGGCGAAAGGTAGTACAGGAACGGGCTGTTGGTGATGTTGCCCATGTTCTGGATCGCCACTTCCTGCAGGTACTTCTTCCAGCCTGCATCGTCGTCCTTGGACGGGGCGACCAGGGCCTGCTTGGCCTCGTCGACCGGAGCGGCCTCTTCCTTCTTGCAGGCGGTGAAGGCCAGGGCCAACGAAGCGATCAGCATCGCGCGCATGGTGGTGTTCATGGGTTTCCTCCCGGAATGGTGCGTGGTGTTGTACGTAATGGGGTGCGGGTACAGCAGGGCTTACGACTGCGCCGCCTTCGCTTCGCGGACCTTGCGCAGGGCTTCGAGCACTGCGGCCGGCACGAAGCCGGACACGTCACCGCCCAGGCGCGCGATCTCGCGGACCAGCGAGGACGAAATGAAGCTGTGCTGCTCGGCCGGGGTCAGGAACAGGGTCTCGACCTCGGGGATCAGGTGGCGGTTCATGCTGGCCATCTGGAACTCGTACTCGAAGTCGGACACCGCGCGCAGGCCGCGCAGCAGCACCCCGCCCTGGACCGAACGTACGAAATGGGCCAGCAGGGTATCGAAGCCGATGACCTCGACGTTGCTGTGGTGGCCCAGTGCGCCACGTGCCAGCTGCACGCGCTGCTCCAGCGGCAGCGCCGGGCCCTTGGACGGGCTCTGCGCCACGCCGACCACGACCTTTTCGAACAGCGGCGCGGCCCGGCTCACAAGGTCGATATGACCGTTGGTGATCGGGTCGAACGTGCCGGGGTAGACGGCAATGCGGCGGTTGGCCACGGTCATGGGCGGATGCAGATGTTCAGATGAGGTCAAAGTGTAGCAGTGGCACGGCGGTACAGGGCAAAGCGCACCTCACGGGTGCCGCCCTCGCGGTGCAGCAGCCAGTCCGGCGGCAGCACCGGCACGTGGCCGGCCGGCGATTCCAGGTACAGCCAGGCGTCGGCGGCCAGGTGCCGCGGCAGCTGGGTCAGCACGTCCTGCCACAGGCCATCGGCAAACGGCGGATCGATGAAGACCAGGTCGGCCTGCTGTGCCGGAGCACCCTGCAGCCAGCGCAGGGCATCGGCCTGCACGACGGTGATCTGGTCGCTGGCCTGCAGCTTGGCGACGGCGGCGGCCAGGTTGCGTCCCAGCTGCGCATCGCGCTCGACCAGGGTGGCGTGGGCGGCACCGCGTGAGACCGCCTCCAGCCCCAGCGCGCCGCTGCCGGCGAACAGGTCCAGCACCCGCGCGCCGCCCAGTCTGGGCATCAACCAGTTGAAAAGGGTCTCGCGCACGCGGTCGCTGCTCGGCCGCAGGCCTGGCAGGGTAGGCACCGGCAGGCGGGTATTGCGCCAGCGCCCACCGATGATGCGGACCTGGCCATCATTGCCGCCACGGCCGCTCACAGGCGACCCCGGCGGGGTTCATTCGAGATTTTCAGCATGAGCGGGATTGTAGTCGTCCGGGCGGCGCCCGGGGACGCGCCAACGCATGCGCGCTGTCGCTCCCACGCTTCGCTGCGCGAAACGCGGGCCCCACTTACCAGCTTCCACACCCCCGCCGCTTCGCGGCCGCCCCCTGACTCAGGGGGCTCTACCCCAGACGCGATCCGATGCCCGACATACAGGCAGGGTCAGATCCGTTTTCCGCAGGAAAACGGATCTGACCCCAGATTTATTTCGATATCTGACAGATGTGTCGACCAAGGTCGACACCTACCAACAGCCGAGTGAACCTGTCAGAGGCGGGGCGGTGTGGGTTGGCAGGACCGTTGGCGCCATGGATGGCGCCATCGAGCCCCCAGGGACGGGTTTACGGCGTGTCCTGCCAACCCACACCGCCCCGCCATCCCCCGGAATGCCCGCTGTTGCTGTTGCTGTTGCTGTTGTTGCTTCGGCCTCTGCGGGTGCCGGGCGCAGCCCGGCCGAACAACCCCTTGATTTCGGGACAATCAGCCATACCCCTTGGCGAGGCCGCACGCGCTGGCGCGGCATTGCACATGGAGCCTTATCGATGACCGAGACCACCCAGACCGAAACCCTTGGCTTCCAGACCGAAGTCAAGCAGCTGCTGCAGCTGATGATCCACTCGCTGTACTCCAACAAGGAAATCTTCCTCCGCGAGCTGGTCTCCAATGCCGCCGACGCCGCCGACAAGCTGCGCTTCGAAGCCCTGACCCAGCCGGCCCTGCTGGAAGGCGACAGCGAACTGCGCGTGCGCGTCAGCTTCGACCCCGCCGCCCACACCATCACCATCGAGGACAACGGCATCGGCATGAGCCGCGCCGAAGCCATCGCCCATCTCGGCACCATCGCCAAGTCCGGCACCGGCGATTTCCTGCGCCAGCTGTCCGGCGACCAGAAGAAGGATTCGCAGCTGATCGGCCAGTTCGGCGTCGGCTTCTACAGCGCCTTCATCGTCGCCGACGAAGTGGAAGTGACCTCGCGCCGCGCCGGCCTGGCTGCAGGCGAAGGCGTGCGCTGGACCTCGCGCGGCGAAGGCGATTTCGAAGTGGCCACTGTCGACAAGGCCGAACGCGGCACCCGCATCGTCCTGCACCTGAAGGATGGCGAGCACGACTTCGCCGATGGCTGGCGCCTGCGCAGCATCCTCAAGAAGTACTCCGACCATATCGGCCTGCCGATCCAGATGCCGAAGGAAGGTGGCGAAGAAGGCGCCGCGGTCGAATGGGAAACCGTCAACCGCGCCAGCGCGCTGTGGACCCGCCCGCGCACCGAGATCAGCGACGCCGAGTACACCGAGTTCTACAAGCACGTGGCGCACGACCACAGCGACCCGCTGGCCTGGAGCCACAACAAGGTTGAAGGCAAGCTGGAGTACACCTCGCTGCTGTACGTGCCCGGCCGCGCGCCGTTCGATCTGTACCATCGCGATGCGCCCAAGGGCCTGAAGCTGTACGTGCAGCGCGTGTTCGTGATGGACCAGGCCGAGCAGTTCCTGCCGCTGTACCTGCGCTTCATCAAGGGCGTGGTCGATTCCAACGATCTGTCGCTGAACGTCTCGCGCGAGATCCTGCAGTCCGGCCCGGTCATCGATTCGATGAAGGCGGCGCTGACCAAGCGCTCGCTGGACATGCTGGAAAAACTGGCCGCCGACAAGCCGGAACAGTACGCCACGTTCTGGAAGGAATTCGGCCAGGTGCTGAAGGAAGGCCCGGCCGAGGACTACAACAACCGCGAGAAGGTGGCCGGCCTGCTGCGCTTCGCCTCCACCCGTGGCGACGGCGATGCGCAGACCGTGTCGCTGGCCGATTACCTCGGCCGCATGACCGAAGGCCAGGACAAGATCTACTACCTGACCGGCGAGAGCTACAGCCAGGTGCGCAACAGCCCGCACCTGGAAGTGTTCCGCAAGAAGGGCGTGGAAGTGCTGCTGCTGACCGACCGCATCGACGAGTGGCTGATGGGCTACCTGACCGATTTCGACGGCAAGGGCTTCGTCGACATCGCCCGCGGCGACCTCGACCTGGGCGCGCTGGAAAGCGAAGCCGACAAGCAGGAACAGGAAGCGGCCGCCAAGGACAAGCAGGGCCTGGTCGAGCGCCTGAAGACGGTGCTGGGCGATGATGTGGCCGAAGTGCGCGTCTCGCACCGCCTGACCGATTCGCCGGCGGTGCTGGCCATCGGCGAACAGGACCTGGGCCTGCAGATGCGCCAGATCCTGGAAGCCAGCGGGCAGAAGGTGCCCGACAGCAAGCCGGTGCTGGAGATCAACCCGGGCCACCCGCTGATCGCCAAGCTCGATGCCGAGGCCGATGGCGCGCGTTTCGACGATCTGGGCCGGGTGCTGTTCGACCAGGCCGCGCTGGCCGCCGGTGACAGCCTGAAGGACCCGGGCGCCTACGTGGCGCGCCTGAACAAGCTGCTGCTGGAGCTGTCGGCCTGATCGAGGCGGTGATCGCCGGGCATGGCCCGGCGATGCCCGGCGACGCTCTGGTAGAGGCCAACCTTGGTTGGCGACTCCCGCCGTGGTAGAGGCCAACCTTGGTTGGCGCCCCAAAAGCGTGCCAACCAAGGTTGGCACCTACCAGGGGCGGCGGTTGGCGCTTGCCGAGGCGGGCTGCTCAGGCTTCGCGATCCAGCAGCGAGCCCAGCATCTGGTCCTGCCGCCGGATCACCGCGGCATTTGCAGCGAAAGCCACCACCTCGGCCTTGGCCGCCAGCAGATCACCCAGTGGCGCCCCCGGATCGGGGCCGGTAGTGGCTACCGCCGTTTCCACTCCGCCCTGCGCCACCGCACTGCGCTGCAGCTGCAGGCGCTGGGCATCGGGAGTCGCCAGGTTGGCCACGTTGTGCGCGGCCACCTGCACGTCCTGCTGGGCAGCACGCATCCCGCTGAGGGCGATTCCCAGCACGTTGTTCATGGCGGTCTCCGGGCCGCTCCGCGCAGCCCTCCGGACCGGTTAACGGCCGGCGGGCCGCGACCTTGAGTCCACATCGGCCCGACAGGCCCGAGTGGTAGCATATCCCTCTGATTTCAGCGCCTTTTGCCAATGCTCAGTTTTTTCCGCCGCAAGAAGCCCCAGGATGCCCCCGCAACGGAGGCTCCCAAGACCCAGCACTACTCGGCTGAAGAGCTGGCGGCGGCGTTCCCGTCGGCCGCGCCGGTCGAGGACAAGGAGAAGGAGCCGGCACCGGTAGCCGTACCGGCCGAGCCTGCACCGGTCGAGCCGCCACCGGCAGCCACCGTTCCGGTCGCTGTCGAGCCCACCCCGGTGATTCCGGCCCCAGCCGCACCGGTTCCGGCAGCTCCTGCGCCGACGGCGCAGATCGACGTCGCCCCGATCGCGACCCCGGCCATCGAACCGGCACCCGCACCGCTGCCTGAGCCGACCCCGGCACCGGTACCGGCCACCGACGATCTGCCGGCCGCCGCCTCGGTCGATGCCCTGCCCGCAACTGCCGGCAAGCCCGGCTGGCGCGAGCGCCTGCGCAACAGCGTCATCGCGCGCAGCTTTGGCGGCCTGTTCTCGCGCAACCCCAAGCTCGACGACGACCTGCTGGACGAGCTGGAAACCGCATTGATCACCGCCGATGTCGGCGTAGGTGCCACCACCGATCTGGTCGAGGGCCTGCGCAAGCGCATGAAGGCGCGCGAGTTCGCCGATGCCACTGCACTGCTGGCCGCGCTGCGCGCTGAGCTGATCGCGATCCTGCAGCCGGTCGCCAAGCCGCTGGTGATCGACCGCACTGCCAAGCCCTTCGTGGTGCTGACCGTCGGCGTCAACGGCGTCGGCAAGACCACCACCATCGGCAAGCTGGCCAAGCGCTTCAAGGACGAAGGCCACAGCCTGATGCTGGCCGCCGGCGATACCTTCCGTGCCGCCGCCGTGGCCCAGTTGCAGGCCTGGGGCGAACGCAACGGCGTGGCCGTGGTCGCGCAGGGCCAGAACGCCGATGCCGCGTCGGTGGCATTCGATGCGCTGCAGGCAGGCAAGGCGCGCGGCACTTCAGTGCTGATCGCCGACACCGCCGGCCGCCTGCACACCCAGTCCGGCCTGATGAACGAGCTGGGCAAGATCCGCCGTGTGCTCGGCAAGATCGACGCCACCGCGCCGCACGAAGTGCTGATGGTGATCGACGGCACCACCGGCCAGAACGCGCTGTCGCAGCTGCGCCAGTTCAATGCCGCGGTGAATGTGACCGGCCTGGTGGTGACCAAGCTGGACGGCACCGCCAAGGGTGGCGTGGTGTTCGCACTGGCCCGCGAGTTCGGCATTCCGATCCGCTTCGCCGGCATCGGTGAGCGCCCGGAAGACCTGCGCGTGTTCGATCCGGAAGCCTTCGTCGACGCCCTGCTGCCCGAAGCACTGGGCGGCTGATACACCGTGCAGCCACGCATGGCGTGGCTCTACTGCGCTCCGGGCCGCGCGGGGTTCATCGCGGCGACACCCACCACAGTAGAGCCACCCCATGGGTGGCTGCCCACCTCCGGTACACCGATGCCCCGCCAGCCGCACGCCAGCGCCGGAACCACGCAGACCGACGACTTCGTCGCCCGCCTGCTGCACTGGTTCGACGACCACGGCCGCCACGATCTGCCCTGGCAGCATCCGCGCAGCCCCTATCGGGTCTGGTTGTCGGAAATCATGCTGCAGCAGACCCAGGTGACCACGGTCATCCCGTACTTCCAGCGATTCCTGCAGCACTTCCCGACCCTGCCCGACCTCGCCGCCGCGAGCAACGACGCGGTGATGGCGCAGTGGGCGGGGCTCGGCTACTACGCCCGCGCACGCAACCTGCACGCGGCAGCCAAGCGCTGCGTCGAACTGCACGATGGCGACCTGCCGCGTGACTTCGACGCGCTGCATGCCCTGCCCGGCATCGGCCGCAGCACCGCCGGTGCGATCCTCAGCCAGGCCTGGAACGACCCGTTCGCGATCCTCGATGGCAACGTCAAGCGCGTGCTCAGCCGTTATCACGGCATCGACGGCTTCCCCGGCCTGCCTGCCATCGAGAAGCAACTGTGGGCCATCGCCGAGGCGCACGTGGCACAGGTGCCGGCCGGGCGCATGGCCGATTACACCCAGGCGCAGATGGACCTGGGTGCGACCGTGTGCAGCCGCGCCAAACCCGCCTGCGTGATCTGCCCGCTGCAGGACGCGTGCGTAGCGCGCCGCGAAGGCCGCACCGCTGAACTACCCACGCCCAAGCCCAGCAAGACCCTGCCCGAGCGCGAAGCAGTGGCCCTGCTGCTGCGCGACGCCCAGCAGCGCGTGCTGCTGCAGAAGCGGCCCGACACCGGCATCTGGGCGCAGCTGTGGACGCTGCCGCAGGCCGACGCCGGCAGCGTGCTCCAGGACTGGTTCGATGCCCATGTCGACGGCTCGCTGGAAGACGCCGAGGAGCTGCCGGTACTGCAGCACACCTTCAGCCACTACAGGCTGCATCTGCAGGTACTGTCGCGGCAGGTGAACGGCCTGCGGGTGGAAGAACCGACGCTACGCTGGGTCGCCAGCGACGAACTGCCCGCGCTGGGCCTGCCGGCGCCGATCCGCAAACTGCTCGACGGTGCCACGATCAAGGCGTCGAAACGAAATTCCAAGAAACCCCGCAACCACGAGTGAGTGCCATGCCCCGAACCGTCTTCTGCCAGTACGAACAACGCGATGCCGAAGGTTTGGACTTCGTGCCCTACCCCGGCGAGCTGGGCCAGCGCATCTTCAACAACATCGGCAAGCAGGCCTGGGCCGCATGGCTGGCACACCAGACCATGCTGATCAACGAAAACCGCCTATCGCCGCGCACGCCGGAGCATCGCGCGTTCCTTGAAGGCGAACTGGTCAAGTTCCTGTTCGAGAAGGACGCGGAAAAGCCGGCTGGCTTCACCCCGGAAGCCTGACAACAAAAAGGGGACGGAGGGGATTAAGTCGTTTGTGGCACAAACGACTTAATCCCCTCCGTCCCCTTTTTTGATCATTTCGCCGGTGCGGTGTTTTCCTCGCGCTCCTGCACCTGCGCCTGGCGCAGCTCCTGCTCCGACGTGCGCAGCGCCTTCACGTCCAGCTTGCGGATGCTGTCGATGAAGCATGGCATGCGCGGGCCGCCGGTGGGGTCGCGCACCAGCACCTTGTCGAAGCGCGCCGAAACACGGTTCATCTGGCTGGTCAGGCCGATGGCTGTGGCATATGGCAGGTCCTGGCACGCGCCTCTCAATTCCAGCAGATAGGCCTCGCTGGGACGCGTCCATACCGCAAGCGCGCTGTCGCCCAGTTCGGTCCAGCCATTGAGGGTGCCGAAGAACTGCATGTCGTTCTGTGGCGCGCCGGCGTGGGCACGGTAAAGGTCAAGCTTCTCGGCGCTGCTGAGCCGGCCGGTGGTCGCGCAGGCGGCGAGAGCCAGGCAGAGTCCGGCCATCAGGATCGGGGTCTTCATGGCGATCTCCTCGGGGAACTGTCGCCATCATGCGCCTGGGCCGGCAATGCCGGCGCGACGACCGGCAGCCCCATTCAGGCGCCGGTCGGCGGTCGACCAAGGTCGACCTCTACCAAAGCAGACCCATGGCTCCGGATTCCGGTAGTCGCCAACCTTGGTTGGCGCTTGCCCTGCAGGAGCAGCCGACCAGGGTCGGCTTCTACCAAAGCGGGCCGGGCGCCTCAGACGTCGGCGTGGGCCAGTGCGTGCAGGCGCCCTTCGCGCAGCTCCAGCACCCGGTCCAGGCGGCGCGCCAGGCTGCGATCATGGGTGACCAGCACCAGGCTGGTGTGACGTGCGCGGTTGAGCTCCAGCATCAGCTCGAACACGGTGCCGGCGGTGCGGTCATCCAGGTTGCCGGTCGGCTCGTCACCCAGCACGCAGGCTGGGTGATTGACCAGCGCACGGGCCACCGCGGCACGCTGGCGCTCACCACCGGACAGTTCACCCGGCTTGTGATCCAGGCGATGGCCCAGGCCGACCGCTTCCAGCAGCGTGGTGGCCCGACTGCTCGCCTCGGCCACGGCGGTACCGGCAAGCAGCACCGGCATCATCACGTTTTCCAGCGCGGTGAACTCCGGCAGCAGATGATGGAACTGATAGACGAACCCCAGCGCCTGGTTGCGCAGCAGGCCACGCGCGGTGTCCGACAGCGCCGACATGCGCTGGCCAGTCACGTAGACCTCGCCGGCGGTCGGAATGTCCAACCCACCCAGCAGGTGCAGCAGCGTACTCTTGCCGGCGCCGGAGGCACCGATGATTGCCACCGTCTCACCGGCGGTCACGGTCAGGTCCAGGCCATCGAACACCGGGGTCTGCATGCGCCCTTCAGCGTAGGTCTTGCCCAGTGCTTCGGCGCGGATCACTTCATCGCCGCGGTTGAAGACCTTATTCATAGCGCAGGGCCTCCGCCGGCTGGGTGCGTGCTGCCCGCCAGGCGGGGTACAGGGTGGCCAGGAAGCTCATCAGCAGTGCGACCACGGTGATCGCTACCACGTCGCCGGTCTGCATGTCGGTCGGCAGGCCGGTGATGTAGTAGACATCCTCCGGCATCAGCTTGACGTTGAACACGCTCTCGATGGCGCCGAGGATGCGCTCCAGGTTGAGTGTGAGGGTGATGCCACCGATCAGGCCAGCCAGCGTGCCGAAGATGCCGATCAGCGAACCCTGCACCATGAACACCTGCATCACGCCGCCTGGAGTCAGGCCGAGGGTGCGCAGGATGGCGATGTCGGCCTGCTTGTCGGTCACCAGCATCACCTGCGAGGAGACCAGGTTGAAGGCGCCCATGGCGATGATCAGCGACAGCAGGATGCCCATCACCACCTTCTCCATGCGCAGCGAGTGGTAGAGGTTGGCGTTCTGCTGGGTCCAGTCACTCACCCGGTACGCACCACCGAGGTTCTGCGCCAGGTCCACGCCCACTTCCAGCGAGCGATCCATGTCGTGCAGTTTCAGCCGCACGCCGGTAGCGCCATCGGACCGCAGCACGCGCTCCAGGTCCTGCATGTTGGCGAAGCCCACGCCACGGTCGACTTCGTTGTAACCGGCCTCGAAGATGCCGCTGACGGTGAAGCGTTTCATCCGCGGCACCGCGCCGGCAGGCGTGCCCTGCACTTCTGCAAAGGTCACCAGCACCTGGTCGCCGACGTCCACGCCCAGCCAGATCGCCAGTTCCTTGCCCAGCAACAGGTTGAAGCTGCCCGGCGTGAGGCTGTCGTAGCTGCCCTTGGTGACCTTCTTGTCGATCACCGACACCTTCGGCTCAAGCGCCGGATCGATGCCCTGGATGATCGCGCCCTGCACGCGCGGGCCGCTGATCATCGACTGGATCTCGATGTACGGCGCGGCACCGGCCACGCGCGGGTCCTTGCTGGCCACGTCGACCACGCGCATCCAGTCCGGCATCGGCTCGCCGTCGCGGCTGATGGTGGTGTGCGCGGTCATCTGCAGCAGGCGGCTGCGGATTTCCTTCTGGAAACCGCTCATCACCGCCAGGGTGGTGATCAGCACCGTCACGCCGAGCGCGATGCCCAGGATCGATGCCATCGAGATGAAGGAGATGAAGCCGTTGCGGCGCTTGGCGCGCAGGTAGCGCAGGCCAATGGCCACGGGGATGGGTTTGAACATGCAGGCACGCCGGTCAATTCAGCTTATGGTGCCATCGACCGGGGCCGACGGGAAACGCCGCGTGCGGCGACGGCCAGTCGCAGTTCACGTCGCTGCCCGGAATCGAGCACATCCGGCCAGAACAGCAGGCGCCGACGGCGACGATCCTCACGCCAGACCAACAACAGCCATGGGCCACGCACCACCAGCTGCGGCGCCTCCACCTCCTTCCCCGCCACCTGCAGCGACTCGGGTGGCGCCGGCAGACGCACCTGCACGCGTGGCCTGCGTTGGCGCCAGGCCAGTTCGGTCACGCCGATGGCCCAGGCCAGCAGCACCGCGGGCATCAGCAGGCGCGGCGGCAGGTCCGATGCGCGCAGCAGCCAGGGCGCGGCCAGCAGCACCGCCAGCTGGGCGGCGGCCTGCAGCCGTGAGGGCCGCCACTCAAGGCTTGAGGGCGAGGATCTTCTGCATGAGGGGGACTGCGTGCGCATGCGGGCAGGCCTCGTAGCCCATGAACCAGCGCCACAATTTATCGTCCTCGCAGTCGAGCAGGAACAGGAAAACCTCGCGCTCTTCGGTCGGCGCAGTGCTCCATTCGTGGTCGAGGTAACGGCCGAACAGCTGGTCCAGCTCGCGCATGCCGCGGCGGCAGCGCCAGCGCAGCTTCTTCAGCAGAACGTCTTCTTCCATCGTGTTTCTCCAGATGCAGCAAAGCCACGCATGGCGTGGCTCTGCTGGGAGGTGCAGCCACGCATGGCGTGGCTCTACCGGGTACAGCCGGACCGTATCAGGCGCGGCGTTCCATCATCAGCTTCTTGATCTCGGCGATCGCCAGCGCCGGGTTCAGGCCCTTCGGGCAGGTCCGGGCGCAGTTCATGATGGTGTGGCAGCGGTACAGCTTGAACGGATCTTCCAGATCGTCCAGGCGCGCACCGGTGTCCTCATCGCGCGAGTCGATGATCCAGCGATAGGCCTGCAGCAGGATCGCCGGGCCCAGGTAACGCTCGCCGTTCCACCAGTAGCTCGGGCAGCTGGTCGAGCAGCAGGCGCACAGGATGCACTCGTACAGGCCGTCGAGCTTCTTGCGGTCTTCCGGCGACTGCAGGCGCTCACGGTCCGGCGGCGCCGGGGTCTGGGTGCGGATCCACGGCTTGATCGACGCGTACTGCGCGTAGAAGTGGGTCAGGTCCGGAACCAGATCCTTCACCACGTTCATGTGCGGCAGCGGGTAGATCGGCACTTCCTTCTTGCCGCAGTCCGAGATGGCTCGGGTGCAGGCCAGGGTATTGGTGCCATCGATGTTCATCGCGCACGAACCACAGATACCTTCGCGGCAGGAGCGGCGGAAGGTCAGGGTCGGGTCGATCTCGTTCTTGATCTTGATCAGGGCGTCCAGGACCATCGGGCCACAGGCGTCCAGATCGACCTCATAGGTATCGGTGCGCGGGTTGCTGTCGTCGTCCGGACTCCAGCGGTAGATCTTGAAGGTGCGCACGTTCTTGCCGCCGTTCTTGACGGGGAAGTGCTTGCCCTTCGTGATCTTGGAATTCTTGGGGAGTGAAAACTCGGCCATGGCTGCTCTCGTTGGCTCAGGCGGCCCGCGCCCTTGGGCGCGGATTGCATGGTAGGCGGGGTCGGATCAGTACACGCGCGGCTTCGGCGGCACCACGGACACGTCGTCGGTCAACGTGTACATGTGCACCGGACGGTAGTCGAAGCTGCACTTGCCCTTCTCGTCGACGCTGACCAGGGTGTGCTTCTGCCAGTTGACGTCGTCGCGGTCCGGGAAATCCTCGTGCGCATGCGCGCCGCGGCTTTCCTTGCGCTGTTCGGCCGAGTTGATCGTCGCCACCGCGTTGAGCAGCAGGTTGTTCAGCTCGTAGGTCTCGATCAGGTCCGAGTTCCAGACCAGCGAACGGTCGGAGACCTTCACGTCCTGGAACGAGTCGAAAATCTTGTCCATCTTCTCGCAGCCTTCCTTCAGCGTCTGGCTGGTGCGGAAGACGGCGGCGTCGGCCTGCATGGTGCGCTGCATGCGATCACGGATGACCGAGGTCGGGGTATCGCCGTTGGCGTGGCGCAGCTTGTCCAGCAGCCCCAGCGCCTTGTCGCAGGCATCGGCCGGCAGCGGCTTGTGCGCCGCGCCCGGCTTGATGGTCTCGGCGCAGCGGTTGGCCACCGCGCGACCGAACACTACCAGGTCCAGCAGCGAGTTCGAGCCCAGGCGGTTGGCGCCATGCACGGACACGCAGGCCGCTTCGCCGATGGCGTACAGGCCCGGCACCACGGCATTGTCGTTGTCGCCGACCCGCTGCACCACTTCACCGTGGTAGTTGGTCGGGATGCCGCCCATGTTGTAGTGCACGGTCGGAATGACCGGAATCGGCTGCTTGTGCACGTCGACGCCAGCGAAGATGCGGGCGCTCTCGGCGATGCCCGGCAGCTTGTCGTCGATCACGCCCGGGCCGAGGTGGGTCAGGTCGAGCAGGATGTGATCCTTGTGCTCGCCGACGCCGCGGCCTTCGCGGATCTCGATGGTCATCGAACGGCTGACCACGTCGCGCGAGGCCAGGTCCTTGTAATGCGGTGCGTAGCGTTCCATGAAGCGCTCGCCACTGCTGTTGCGCAGGATGCCACCTTCACCGCGGACACCCTCGGTGATCAGGCAGCCGGCGCCGTAGATGCCGGTCGGATGGAACTGCACGAACTCCATGTCCTGCATGGCCAGGCCGGCACGCATCGCCAGGCCGCCACCGTCACCGGTGCAGGTATGCGCCGAGGTGGCGCTGAAGTAGGCACGGCCGTAACCGCCGGTGGCCAGCACCACGCCCTGGGCGCGGAACAGATGCAGGGTGCCGTCGGACATGTCCAGGGCCAGCACGCCGCGGCAGGCGCCTTCGTCATCGAAGATCAGGTCGAGTGCGAAGTACTCGATCATGAAGCGCGCATCGTGCTTGAGCGACTGCTGGTACAGCGTGTGCAGCATCGCGTGACCGGTACGGTCAGCCGCCGCGCAGGTACGCTGCGCCGCCGGGCCTTCACCGTACTTGGTGGTCATGCCACCGAACGGACGCTGGTAGATCTTGCCCTCGGCGGTGCGCGAGAACGGCACGCCGTAGTGTTCGAGCTCGATGATGGCCGGAATGGCCTCACGGCACATGTATTCGATGGCGTCCTGGTCGCCCAGCCAATCCGAACCCTTGATGGTGTCGAAGAAGTGGTAACGCCAGTCGTCCTCGCCCATGTTGGCGAGTGCGGCCGAGATACCGCCCTGGGCGGCAACGGTGTGCGAACGGGTCGGGAAGACCTTGGTCAGGCACACGGTCTGCAGGCCCTTGGCGGCCAGGCCGAACGTGGCGCGCAGGCCGGCGCCGCCGGCGCCGACCACGACCATGTCGTACTTGTGTTCGGTAATCTTGTAAGCGGACATCTAGTCTGGATTCCTGTCTTGGCGCCTGGGCTCAGGCAACGCCGAGGGCGATGCGGCCCACCGCAAACACACTGACGATCATGCCGAGCACGGCGACGAACTTCACCGCGGTCTGCAGCACCAGGGCCAGCAGCGATTCGTGGATGTAGTCTTCCAGCACGACCTGCAGGCCGAGCTGCGCGTGCCAGAACATGGCGATCAGCAGACCGATCAGCGGCACCGCGTTCCACGGCTTGGCGATCGCAGCGGTGGCGGTCGCGTAATCCGAGCCCAGCAGGCCCAGCACGAACACCAGGAACCAGATGCCCAGCACCACCAGCGCGGCAGCGGTCAGACGCTGATGCACGAAGTGCTCGGTGCCGGTCTTGGCCGAACCCAGGCCACGCACGCTCTTCAGCGGGGTACGGAACTTGCTCATGCGGCACCTCCGAACATCACATAGGCCCACACGGCCAGGGTGATCGCCAGGCTGCCGATGACCGACATCCAGCTGCTGCGGATGAACGTCGCGATGCGGAAGCCGATGGCGAAGTCCTGCACGATGTGGCGGATGCCATTGCACAGGTGGTAGGCGAACGACCATGTCCACGCGAACAGGAACACGCGGCCATACCAGGCCCCGGCATGGCCGGTGAAGCAGTTCCAGGACTCGGGCCCCATCATCAGGGCCAGCAGGCCGGCGGCGATGATGAGGGCACCAACAGACAGAAAGACGCCAGTGGCTCGATGCAGGATCGAGGTGGCCATCTGAATCTGCCAGCGATACACCTGAAGGTGCGGGGAAAGTGGGCGTTGTCTGGTCGCCATTCGCTGGGCTCGTTGTCTCGGCTGGGCGGCACACGGCCGCGTTGGCTCAATGCTGATCAGAAATCGATGCAGCGTCCGTTTTTCTCCCAATCGCCGTACCGCACCGGATCAAGTCCGCCGCGGCCGCCGAATTCCTCTGCTTTTTCCTGTTCCACGGGCACGGGTGCCGCGGGGACCAGCGGAGCTTCAGATTCGTCGTCGGGAGTGGGGGTTGTTTGGCCTATCATGTTCGGTCTCGCAACGCACAAATTTTAGACCTCGTTCACGTGCCTGACAACCTGCCCCCTGCTTTCGTCGGATATCCGCGCCTGCCCGGCCACCAGCTGCTGAGCCTGCAGGGTGCGGATGCGGCCGTTTTCGCCCACGCCCAGTTCAGCAGCGACGTCACCGCGCTGCCCCTGCTGCACTGGCAGTGGAGTGCCTGGCTGAGTGCCAAGGGCCGCACCCTGGCAGTGTTCCAGCTGCTTCGGCTGGCCGAAGAGCACGTGATGCTGGTACTGGCCGACGGCGATGCCGATGCGATTGCGTCGCAACTGCAGCGCTTCGTGTTCCGCCGCAAGGTGAAGGTGCAGGTGCGCAGCGATCTGGCGGTGGCCGGCGCCTTCACTGCGCCCGAGGCCGCCAGCGGCGCCGCGATTGCGCACGCTGCCGGTGACGGCTGGGAGCTGGACCTGGGCAGCGACGCCCTGCCGCGCACCCTGCGCATTGGCGGCGCCGAAGCGTTTGCCGCCGGCAGCGAAACCGATGAGGCCGCTTTCGCCCTGGCCTGGCGCCAGGCCGACCTGCGCTACGGCCTGCCGCGCCTGGAAGAAAGCCAGCGTGAAGTCTGGACCCCGCAGCAGCTGGGCCTGGACCGCCTGAACGGCTACAGCGTGAAGAAGGGCTGCTACCCGGGCCAGGAAATCGTTGCCCGCACCCACTTCCTCGGCAAGGCCAAGCGTGCGGTGCAGCTGCTGCATACCGCAGCACCGGCACAGGCCGGCGATGGCGTGCAGCAGGACGGCGCCGCGCTGGGCACGATCGCCAGCGTGGCCGGCGACCTGGCACTGGCGGTGCTGCCGCTGGAGGCCAGCGATGCGGATCTGCAGGTGGGTGGCGCGGTGGCGCAGCGCATGCCGTTGCTGGATGGCTTGGCGCGCTGAATCTGAAGGGCTCTCATCCACGCATGGCGTGGACCTACTGACCAGCCCGGTGGGTGCGGACCGTTGGTCCGCACACCTTCGGCGGAGGAGTGGTAGTGCCGGCCGCTGGCCGGCAACCACGCATGATTGAGGTTGCCGGCCAGCGGCCGGCACTACAAATTACAGGCGCTCGCCGGTTTCCGGGCTGAAGAAATGCAGACCCTGCGGGTGGATCGCCACGCGGATCTGCTCGCCCACCGCCGGCAGCGTCTGCGGCGCCACGCGCATGGTCAGCGCATGCTGGCCGCTGCTCAGATTGACGAAGATTTCGTTGCCGACCGGCTCAATGCCTTCGATGCGCGCGCTGAACGCATGCGCATCATCGGCAGCCGCCGGCTGCAGGTGCTCCGGTCGCACACCCACCGCGATCGGCTTCTGCAACCACGCCGGATCGATCGTGGCCTGGCCCAGCGGTGCACGCCAGTCGCCGTCGACCACGGTCACGCCACTGGCATCGCCCTGCAGCGTCCCGCGCAGCACGTTCATCGCCGGGCTGCCGAGGAAGCCGGCCACGAACAAGTTGGCCGGCCGGTCGTACAGCGCCATCGGCGTATCGATCTGCTGGATGATGCCGTCCTTCAGCACCACGATGCGCTGGCCCAGGGTCATCGCTTCCACCTGATCGTGCGTCACGTAGATCATGGTGGTGCCCAGCTTGCGGTGCAGCTGCGCGATTTCGGTACGCACGCTGTGGCGCAGCTTGGCATCCAGATTGGACAGCGGCTCGTCAAGCAGGAACACCGCCGGCTCGCGCACCAGCGCACGGCCCAGCGCAACACGCTGGCGCTGGCCACCGGACATCGCCTTGGGCAGCTTGTCCATCATCTCGGTCAGGCCCAGCGTCTGCGCCGCCTCGGCGATGCGCTTGTCGATGGTGGCCTTGTCATGGCCGCGCAGCTTCAGGCCGAAGGCCAGGTTCTCGGCAACGGTCATGTGCGGGTACAGCGCGTAGCTCTGGAACACCATGGCGATGTCGCGGTCCTTCGGTGCCACGTCGTTGACCACGCGGTCGCCGATGCTCAGCGTGCCGCCGCTGATCTCCTCCAGGCCAGCCACCATCCGCAGCAGGGTCGACTTGCCACAGCCGGACGGGCCGACCAGCACCATCAGCTCGCCGTCGGCGACCTCGAAGGTGGCGTCCTTCACCGCGACCTGGCCGTTGTCATAGACCTTGCGCACACCCTGCAACTGCACTTTTGCCATATCACCTATCCGGTCCGCCCGAAGCCGGGCTGTCTTTTGGGACTGCCTCGGCCCTCCCGATGGCAGTGATGATTGCGCGCTTGCCGCATGACGGCGAGCACTGCAATCGAATACAGTTGCCCATTCTGCCATGTAAACGTTTTCACGTGGCACTATCCGATGATCGGTGCGCACCGATCTGCGTCGGCGGTGGAACGAAGCTTCCGCCGAGGCAGTGGTTTCGAATGGAACGGTCTTCCGGTGCCCGGTAGAACGCCCCCGACGAACCTCGGACAGGCAGTTGCGCGGATGTCCCCCGAACCCAGCCATGAAGCGATTGACAACGATGTCACCCGGATCTGAAACTCGAGCGATGCACGACACCCTCTTCCTGTTCGGTGCCACAGGTGATCTGGCCCAGCGCTACCTGTTCCCTTCGCTGCTTCGCCTGCTTGGCGACGGCCTGCTGCCGGAGGACTTCCGCATCCGTGCGCTGGCCCTGTCCGGGCATGACACCGAAGCCTTCCATGACATCCTGCGGCCGCGCCTGCAGCAGGCCATGCCGATGGCCTCGCAGGAGGACATCAACGGCCTGCTGCGCCGCATCGACTACCGTTCGGTGGACCTGCGCGACGTCGACTCGGTCGCCGCCGCGGTCTCCGACCTGGTGCACCGCAAGTGCGTCAGCTACCTGGCCATTCCGCCGGGCCTGTACATCTCCACCTGCGAAGGCCTGGCCAAGGGCGGCGCCCTCGCCGCGCCGGCACGCCTGATGCTGGAGAAGCCGATCGGCAGCGACAGCGAGAGTGCCGAGGAAATCATCAGCACCATCGGCCAGTGGATCGACGAGGACCGCGTATTCCGCCTCGACCACTACCTGGGCAAGGCGGCGGTGCAGAACCTGATCGCCCTGCGCTTCGGCAACACGCTGCTGGAAGCGGTGTGGAACCGCAACTACATCGAATCGGTGCACATCCTGGTGGCCGAGAGCGAAGGCGTGGACGGCCGCGACGCCTACTACGCCCGCTCCGGCGCGCTGCGCGACATGGTCCAGAGCCACATCCTGCAGCTGCTGTGCATGGTGGCGATGGAGCCGCCGGCGTCGCTGGAAGCCGACCGCATCCGCGACGAGAAGGTCAAGGTGCTGCGGGCGCTGCGCCCGCTCGATGCCAAGCACGCCGCGCGTGACAGCATCCGTGGCCGTTACACCGCCGGCGCCATCAACGGCCAGCCGGCGCAGGCCTACCAGCCGCCGGAAGGCAGCGACGTGGAAACCTTCGCCGGCGTCACCGCGCATATCGACAACTGGCGCTGGAGCGGCGTGCCGTTCCACCTGGTCACCGGCAAGCGCCTGCCCGAACGCACCACCCGCGTGGTGGTCACGCTGAAGCCGGTCACCCACTGGCTGTTCGAGCGCCCGCAGCGCGCACAGGCAGCACCGAACCGCCTGGTGTTCCAGCTGCAGCCGCAGGAGAACATCGAACTGGGCCTGATGAGCAGCCTGGCCGGCCCGGAATGGGGGGCACTGGAACTGCATCCGCTGGAACTGGAACTGTCGGTGCCGACCGGCCTGCATCGCCGCATCGCGTACGAACGCCTGTTCCTGGATGCGTTCAACGGCAACCACACCCTGTTCGTGCGCGATGACGAAGTGCGCGCAGCGTGGGCCTGGATCGACAGCGTCGCTGACGCATGGAAGGACGCCAAGCTGCCGCTGGAGCCCTACCCGGCTGGCCAATGGGGTCCGAGCAATGCGGGCGAGTTCCTGCCGCAGGGCGTGGACGCGCCGGACAGCGGAGCGTCGGCATGAGTGCAAGCTCGCAGCCGGTGCTGGTCGCCGACATCGGTGGCACCAACGCCCGCTTCGCCCTGGCCGACACCTCGCTGGACGCGCCATTGCTGAAGGAGAGCATCCGCGAATACGCCGTGGCGGAGTTCCCGTCGCTTGGCGATGCGGCCCGCCACCACCTTGAGCAGATCGGCGCTGCTGCCAGCCGCGGCGTGTTCGCGGTGGCCGGCCGTGTCGATGGCGATGAAGCCCGCATCACCAACCATCCGTGGGTGATCTCGCGCAGCCGCACCGCGGCGATGCTGGGTTTCAACGAACTGCACCTGATCAATGACTTCGCCGCGCAGGCGATGGCGATCTCGCTGCTGCAACCCGATGACGTGGTCCAGGTCGGCGGCGCTGCCTGGGTACCAGGCAAGCCGGGCCAGCCGCGCAACTACGCAGTGATCGGTCCGGGTACCGGCCTGGGTGTCGGCGGCCTGATCCTGCGCCATGGGCGCTGCTACCCGCTGGAAACCGAAGGCGGCCATGTCAGCTTCCCGCCGGGAACCCCGGAGGAGATCCGCATCCTGGAGATCCTGTCCGAGCAGTTCGGCCGCGTCTCCAACGAGCGGCTGATCTGCGGCCCCGGCCTGGTCAACATCCATCGCGCCGTGTGCGAGATGGCCGGCATCGACCCGGGCCAGCTGCAGCCGGTGGACGTGACCGCCCGTGCCCTGCACGGTGATCCGCAAGCGATGCGCACGGTCGATGTGTTCTGCGCCGTGTTCGGCGCCATCGCCGGCGACCTGGTACTGACCCAGGGCGCCTGGGACGGCGTGTTCCTCACCGGCGGACTGACCCCGAAGATGCTCGATTCGCTGCAGCACTCCGGGTTCCGCCAGCGCTTCGAACACAAGGGGCGGTTCTCTTCGATCATGGCGCGGGTACCGTCGCTGGCTGTGATGCACCCCCACGCCGGGCTGCTGGGCGCCGCCGCCTATGCCGCCGACGCCGAACGTGACGCACCAGGAGTTGCCGCATGAGCCCCACCTTCCACGACGACCGCATCGAGTTCATCCACCACGGCGATGCCGATGGCTGGATCGAAGCGGTGGCCGCCGAGATGGCGCAGACCCTCAACCACGACATCAATGAAGTGGGCCGCGCGCGCATCCTGCTGTCAGGCGGCACCACGCCGGCGCCGGTGTACCAGGCACTGGCCGAACTGGACGTGCACTGGGACCGCGTGGAGGTGAGCCTGGCCGACGAGCGCTGGCTGTCGCCGCAGGATCGCGACAGCAATGCCTGGCTGGTGCGCGAGCACCTGCTCAAGCGCGCCGAAGGCGCCCACTTCGATCCGCTGGTACGCATCGGCAAGCCGCTGCCGGAATGCGTCTATACCGCCAACCTGCAGGCCCAGCACAGCCAGCCGCCGAGCCTGGTGGCACTTGGCATGGGCAACGACGGCCACACGGCCTCGCTGTTCCCGGGCTCGAAGGACCTGGCCCGCGCACTGGAAAGCACCCTGCCCTATGCCGCGCTGGATGCCACCGGCTGCCCGGGTGCGAACCAGTGGCCGCTGCGCATCACGCTGACCCCGCATGGCCTGCGCCAGTGCCGCCAGCGCCTGCTGCTGCTGCGCGGCAAGCAGAAGCTGCAGGTACTGCGCCAGGCGCTGGACAGCAATGACGCCCAGCAGTACCCGATCCTCAATGCGATCAACCTGGACGGCGCGCGCCTGCGCGTCCACTGGGCTGATTGATGTTGGCGGTGGCGCATGCCGCCGCTTGCCTCTCGCCACCACGAACGCCGGTAGCCAATGAGCCTCCATCCGCAACTGCAAGCCATCACTGAGCGCGTCATCCGCCGCAGCGCCGCCTCGCGTGCCGCCTATCTGGCCGCGATCGACGCCTCCCTGCGCGAGGGCCCGTTCCGCAGCCGCCTGAGCTGCGGCAACCTCGCGCACGGGTTCGCCGCCTGCGGCGGCACCGACAAGAGCCGCCTGCGCGGCGGCGTGACGCCCAACCTGGGCATCATCACCGCCTACAACGACATGCTGTCGGCGCACCAGCCGTTCGAGACCTATCCCGAGCAGATCCGCGAGATCGCCCGCGAGCTGGGCGCCACTGCACAGGTGGCCGGCGCCGTTCCGGCGATGTGCGACGGCGTCACCCAGGGCCGCGGCGGCATGGAGCTGTCGCTGTTCTCGCGCGATGTCATTGCCCAGGCCACGGCGATCGGCCTCAGCCATGACATGTTCGATACCACCGTCTACCTCGGCGTCTGCGACAAGATCGTGCCCGGCCTGCTGATCGGTGCGCTGGCGTTCGGCCATCTGCCGGCGGTGTTCGTACCGGCCGGCCCGATGACCCCGGGCATCCCCAACAAGCAGAAAGCCGAAGTGCGCGAGCGCTACGCCGCCGGCGAAGCCACCCGCGAAGAACTGCTGGAAGCCGAGTCCGCGTCGTACCACGGCGCCGGCACCTGCACCTTCTACGGCACGGCCAACTCCAACCAGGTGCTGCTGGAAGCAATGGGCGTGCAGCTGCCGGGCGCGTCGTTCGTCAATCCGGGCACGCCGCTGCGCGACGCGCTGACCCGCGAAGCGACCGAACGTGCACTGGACATCACCGCGCTCGCTGACGACTTCCGTCCGCTGGGCCGGATCATCGACGAGCGCGCGATCATCAACGCAGTCATCGCGCTGATGGCCACCGGCGGTTCCACCAACCACACCATCCACTGGATCGCGGTGGCGCGTGCGGCCGGCATCGTGCTGACCTGGGACGACTTCGACGAACTATCACAGCTGATCCCGCTGCTGGCCCGCGTCTATCCGAACGGCGAGGCCGACGTGAACCGCTTCGCGGCTGCCGGTGGCCCGGCGTTCGTGTTCGGCGAGCTGATCAAGGCCGGCCTGATGCACGGCGATCTGGTCAGCGTGGCGCGCGGCGGCATGGCCGACTACGCACGCGAACCGCAGCTGCGCGATGGCCAGCTGGTCTATCTGCCGGGCCTGGAACGCAGCGCCGATGACGAAGTGGTGCGCGGCGTCGACAACCCGTTCGAGCACCAGGGTGGCCTGCGCCTGCTGCGCGGCAACCTCGGCAAGTCGCTGATCAAGCTGTCGGCGGTGAAGCCGCAGTACCGCACGATCGAAGCACCGGCGGTGGTGGTCGATGCACCGCAGGTGTTGAACAAGCTGCACGCCGGTGGCCTGCTGCCCGAGCATTTCGTGGCGGTGGTGCGTTACCAGGGCCCGCGTGCGAACGGCATGCCGGAACTGCATTCGCTGGCGCCGCTGCTGGGCCTGCTGCAGAACCAGGGCCGGCGCGTGGCGCTGGTCACCGACGGGCGCCTGTCCGGTGCCTCGGGCAAGATCCCAGCGGCGATCCACGTGACGCCGGAAGCGGCGCGCGGTGGCCCGCTTGCCAAGGTCCGCGAGGGCGACATGATCCGCCTGGATGGCGAAGCCGGCACGCTGGAAGTGCTGGTCGATGCGGCGGAATGGGCCGCACGTCCGCTGGCACCGAACACCGCACCGGCCGCGCATGACCTGGGCCGCAATCTGCTCGCGATCAACCGTCGCGTGGTGGGTCCGGCCGACCAGGGCGCGATTTCGATTTCGTGCGGGCCGGCGGCGGCCGATGGCGGGCCGTGGGAGTACGACGCGGAATACGAGCTGGGGCACGATGCCGCGGCGGCGGCGGCGCCGCACGAGGCGAAGGACGCCTGAAGCGAAAAGCCGCGGCAGGCTTCCCGGCTTGGGCAGTAGAGCGCCCTGGCCGGGACACGCCGTAAACCCATCCATGAGGGCTCGATCGCGGCATCCATGCCGCTCACGGTCCCGGCCAGGGCGCTCTACTGCCCTTGGACAATTCCCGGCGCGTCATTTGCGCTGCGGCCACTGAATCAAGAAGAGCAAAGGCAAGGGCAAAAGCATGGGTATCGAACAACATCAGGTGAAGGCGGCGGAGCTGTTGCATGCGGCGGGCATCCTGCCGGTGGTGACGATTCATACGCTGGACCAGGCGCGTGCGGTCAGTGCGGCGCTGCTGGAAGGCGGACTGCCGGCCATCGAGCTGACGCTGCGTACGCCGGTGGCGATGGAAGCGCTGGCGATGCTCAAGCGTGAGCTGCCGGATGTGGTGGTGGGTGCTGGTACGGTGCTGACCGTGGAGCAGATGCAGCAGTCGATCGATGCGGGCGCGGACTTCCTGGTGACCCCGGGTACGCCGCCGGTACTGGCCGACGCACTGGCCGCCGCACCGCTGCCGGTGGTGCCGGGTGCGGCGACGCCGACCGAGCTGCTGTCGCTCTACGCCCGCGGCTTCCGCGTGTGCAAGCTGTTCCCGGCCACGGCCGTGGGCGGGCTGGCGATGATCAAGGGACTGGCCGGGCCGGTGGCGGACCTGAAGCTGTGCCCGACCGGCGGCATCACCGAAAACACCGCCGCCGAATACCTCGAGCAGAAGAACGTGGTCTGCATCGGCGGTTCGTGGATGGTGCCGGGCAACTGGATCGCCAACGGCGAATGGGACAAGGTGCGCGCCAGCGCCGCAGACGCCGCCAGGATCATCCAGCGCGTGCGCGGCCACTGAGCCCGACAAAGGTGTAGAGCCGAGCCCATGCTCGGCTCCGGCATCATCAGGGGTCAGAGCCTTTCCCACCGGGAAAGTGATCCGCCCCCGGGCAACGAGCGCGCAAAGCGCGCGACCCGCTCCTGCTCTTCCTTCTTCATTCCGCGGTAGCGGCGCACGGAACCTGTCCGTGGCCCTGCGGAGGGATTGCGCAGGGGCGTAAGCGCCATGGATGGCGCGCCCGAGCCTCCAGGGATGGATTCACGGCGTCCCCTGCGCAATCCCTCCGCAGGGCCAACCCCACGAATCCTGCCGCGCATCGCGAGGGGCTTCGCCGTTGGCCGAACCCCTTACAGCGGCCGTGCCGGATCCACCAGCCCGTACTGGCTGGCCATCCGCGCCAACGCGATGTTGTCGTGGATCCCCATCTTCTCGAACAGCCGCGCCTTGTGCGTGTTCACCGTCTTCGCACTCAGGCTCAGGCGCCGCGCGATGTCTTCCTGGCGCAGGCCCTGGGTCAGCAGCAGCGCCACCTCCAGCTCGCGCGGCGACAGGCTGTCGAACGGCGAACCATTGCCCTCCACCGTCGACAGCGCCAGATTCTGCGCGATGCTGGTGCCCAGGTAGCGCCGACCGGCCGCCACATCACGCACCGCACGCAGCAGTTCCTGCGCATCGCAGCCCTTGCCGATGTAGCCGGCCGCGCCGGCTTCGAGCAGGCGCTTGGGCAGCGGGCCGTCTTCCAGTACCGACACGATCACCACGCGGGTATTGCGGTGGCTGCGGACGATGCGCTCGGTCACTTCCATGCCGCTCACGCCCGGCAGATGCAGATCGCACAGCACCACGTCCGGCAACAGCTGGCGGACCTCGCGCAGCGCGTCCTCGCCGGTCTCGGCTTCGCCCACCACCTCGATGTCGGTTTCCCCCGACAGAATCATCTTCATACCGGTGCGGACCAGCGCGTGGTCATCCACCAGGTAGACTCGAATCGTCATTCACGTACCTCTTCGAATGCGGCCATTGCAGGTCAAGCTAGGCAGGGTGCCGATACCCCTGCAAGCGCGTTCGGAATGCGACCCCGGCAATCTGCCTTGCGCATCACAGTACCGCGCGTTGTGCTTGCCCCCTGTCTTGCAGAACCTGCTGCAACGAAACAACTGATCTATCACGTAGACGTCCCGGAAGGGCCATCCACGTCAATCCCCCTGTGATGATGCTTCGCTGGCCTTCGCTGGCGGCGAGCCGTGACGTCGCCATGGGTGCCGGCGACTGAACATGACCAGATAGCACCCTACCACCCAAACCAGCGCCGCACACCATCCGGCCAGGATGTCGGAGGGGTAGTGCACCCCCAGGTAGACCCGCGACACGCTGACCAACAGGCTGAACGCGGGCGCCAGCATCAGTACCGGCCAGCGCCAGCGGGTGTTCCAGGCCAGCAGCACCAGGGTGACCGCCAGGGTCATCGAACCCATCGCATGCCCACTGGGGAAACTGAATGTCGATTCCGGCGCGATCGATTCCCACAGGCTGGGGCGCTGGCGCTGGAAGAACTGCTTGCTGCCCATGTTCAGCAGCGCCGACCCCACGAAGCTGACCGCGACGAAGGTCGCCTCACGCCAGCGCCGGTAGCCCAGCAACGCGCCGATGATCAGCACGTCTGCCGGGATCAGGAACCACTCATAGCCCAGTTTCGAAATGAGCACGAAGAAGCGGTCTAGCCACGGCGAATGCAGGCCATGCATCTGCCACAGCAGGGGTGCGTCGAAATGGAACGATTCAAATTCGTGCACTTCGTCGGCCAGGGCAACAAAGCCCGCCAGCGGCAGCAGCACGCCACCGAACAGCAGGACCAGGCGCCAGGCGTTGCGCGCCATCCAGTGGCGGAAACCGGAGGCGGACTCCGGTGCAGCGAGGATCGCAGGCTTATCCGGCGCTTCGGACATACGTGTGTTCGACGTAATCGTCGATCAGGGCGACGAACTCCTGGGCGATGTTGTCGCCACGCAGGGTCACCTTCTTCTCGCCATCGACGAATACCGGCGCCGCAGGCGTTTCACCCGTGCCCGGCAGCGAGATGCCGATGTTGGCATGACGCGACTCGCCCGGCCCGTTGACGATGCAGCCCATCACCGCCAGGGTCATGTTTTCCGCACCCGGGTGGTGGATCTTCCACAGCGGCATCTTCTCGCGCACGTGGTTCTGCACCACCTTGGCCAGCTCCTGGAAGAACTCGGAGGTGGTGCGGCCGCAACCCGGGCAGGCCGTGACCAGCGGCGTGAAGGCACGCTGGCCCGTGGTCTGCAGCAGTTCCTGGGCGACGATCACTTCCTGCGTGCGCGACTGGCCCGGTTCCGGGGTCAGCGAGATGCGGATGGTGTCACCGATGCCTTCCTGCAGCAGCACGCTCAGCGCCGCGGACGATGCCACGATGCCCTTGCTGCCGATACCCGCTTCGGTCAGGCCCAGGTGCAGGGCGAAGTCGGAGCGCTGCGCCAGGTCGCGGTACACCGCGATCAGCTCCTGCACGCCACTGACCTTGGCCGACAGCACGATGCGATCGCGCGGCAGGCCCAGTTCCACCGCCTGCTCGGCCGAATCCAGCGCCGAGCGGATCAGCGCCTCGCGCAGCACGCGGCCGGCGTCCCAGGGCTGTTCGCGCAGGTTGTTCTCGTCCATCAGCTTCGCCGCCAGGGCCTGGTCCAGCGAGCCCCAGTTGGCGCCGATGCGCACCGGCTTGTTGTAGCGGATCGCGAACTCGATCAGTTGGGCGAACTGCAGGTCCTTCTTCTTGCCGAAGCCGACGTTGCCCGGGTTGATGCGGTACTTGGCCAGTGCTTCGGCACACGCGGGTTCGGCGGTCAGCAGCTGATGGCCGTTGTAGTGGAAATCACCGATCAGCGGCACGTCGATGCCCATCATCGCCAGCTTGTCGACGATGCGCGGAATGGCGGCGGCGGCCTCAACGGTGTTGACGGTCAATCGCACCATCTCCGAACCGGCACGCCACAGCTCAGCCACCTGCTTCACGCTGGAGGCGACGTCGGAGGTGTCGGTATTGGTCATCGACTGCACCACCACCGGCTTGCCTCCACCCACGGTGACCCCGCCGATCTGGACGGCATGGGTCTGGCGGCGCGGCCAGGCAGTGGCATCGGAGGGCGGAGTCGGGCGGGTGACGGCGTCGTGCATGGGCGCATTCTACCGCCCGGCCCAGCATTCGGGGTGACTCGCATTCAGCCGGCGGCACGGCTGCGGCCGATTGTCGCAGGCACGTGCACGCGTGAACGCATACGATGAGCGTGCATGACCGGTCCCGACGCCCCGTTTCTCCGTACCCTGTGCAGCCTGCGCTGGCTTGCCGTAGGCGGCCAGGCCGCCACCATCCTGGTCGCCACCTGGGTGTTGGGGCTGCCGTTGCCGCAGCTTCCACTGTGGGCCGGCGTGGCGGTGCTGGCCCTGTTCAACATCTACACCCAGCTGCGTCCGGAAGCAGCCGACACCGCGCCGCTGACCGCGTTCGGCCACATCCTGGTGGACGTGATCATCCTGACCTGGATGGTGGGCTGGAGTGGCGGCATGGCCAATCCGTTCAGTTCGCTGTTCCTGATCCTGATCGCACTGGCCGCATTCGCCCTGCCCCTGCGCTGGGCGCTGGCGGTGGCACTGGCCTGCCTGCTCGGCTACGCCAGCAGCGGCATCTTCGGCCAGCCCCTGCCGGACGGCTACTTCCGCGCACAGGACCTCAACCGCTGGGGCGTGGTCGCCAACTTCCTGATTTCTGCCGCAGTGGTGTTGGCCTTCTCCACCCGGCTGGCGCTGGCGCTGCGCCAGCGCGAACTGGAGCTGTCGGCACTGCGCGAACGCTTCGCCCGCAACGAAGGCATCGTCGCCCTGGCCACCCATGCCGCTTCGGTGGCGCATGAACTGAACACACCGCTGGCGACCATGACCCTGCTCGCCGACGACGTGGCCGAGCGCAGTGAAGAACCGGAAGTACGCGAGGACATGGAAACGCTGCGCGAGCTGCTGGTGCAGTGCCGCGAGCGCGTGCTGGCGCTGGCTGCACCTGCCTCGGCCGATGCGCCCGGACGCAGCCATTCCAGCGCCCAGCAGGTGCTCGAGCAGTGGCGCCTGGTGCGTCCGACCATCGATCTGCACCGCAACGACGATGCACCGCTGCGGCTGCCGCTTGATCCGGGCGTGGGCCACCTGCTGATGGTCCTGCTCAACAATGCCGCCGATGCCGGCGAACAGGCCGGCCGGCCGCGCGTGGACCTGGACCTGCGCATCGAAGGCGACGACCTGATCGGCGAAGTCCGCGACTACGGCCACGGCTTCAATGCCCGCGCCGCGGTACTGCCGGGCAAGCTGTTCGGCAGCAGCAAGAGTGAAGGCATGGGCGTCGGCCTGGCCCTGTCCCATGCCACGATCGAACGCCTCGACGGCGAGATGTGGATGCGCCCGGCCCAGGGGGCCGGCAGCCGCGTCGGCTTCCGCCTGCCGCTGGCCCCACGCGAGGAAACCCCATGAGCGCCTCAACCCTCGGCCTGCTGGTCGACGACGACGAACTGTATCTGCGCACCCTGCAGCGCAGCCTGGCCCGCAAGGGGCTTGAAACGCAGACCGCGCAGGATGCGGCCAGCGCGCTGGCATTGGCCCGCCAGCACCCGCCGGCGTTCGCCCTGATCGACCTGAAGCTGGGCAGCGACTCCGGCCTGGCGCTGATCCAGCCGTTACGTGCCCTGCGCGCGGACATGCGGATCCTGCTGGTCACCGGCTACGCCAGCATCGCCACCGCGGTGGAAGCGATCAAGCTCGGGGCCGACGACTATCTGCCAAAGCCGGCCACGGTCCCGATGATCCTGCGCGCCCTGGGCGAGGAGGATGACGGCCCGGCCGACGATGGCGAAATGGAAGTGCCCGACGCGATGACGCCGATCAGCCGCCTGCAGTGGGAACACATCCAGCAGGCGATGCACGAAACCGGCGGCAATGTCTCGGCGGCCGCACGCCTGCTCGGCATGCACCGGCGTTCGCTGCAGCGCAAGCTGGCCAAGCGGCCGAGCCCGGAACGCGACCCGAGCCGGTGAGACGCCACGCCGTCCACCGGTAGTGCCGGCCGCTGGCCGGCAACCCCATGAACGGCGGGCGCATCGCCGGAATGCCGGCCAGCGGCCGGCACTACCAGGGCATCAGCGCTTCAACTGCGCCAGGATCTCGCGGGTCATCGGATCGGCAACCGCCACGTCCTCGCCCTGCAGCGCCGGCAACAGGCCACTGGCCAGCTGCTTGCCCAGTTCAACACCGAACTGGTCGAAGGCATTGATGTTCCAGATCACCGACTGCACGTACACCGCGTGTTCGTACATGGCGATCAACGCGCCCAGCGCCTGCGGGGTCAGCGCGTCGAGCAGGATCAGCGTACTCGGGCGCCCCCCCGGATAATCGCGGTGCGGATCATCGCTGCTCTGGCCATTGGCCAGCGCTTCGGTCTGCGCCAGCAGGTTGGCCAGCAGCGCCTGGTGATTGATCGTGTACGGATCATCGTTGTGCACGCAGCCGATGAAATCGGCCGGAACGATGCTGGTGCCCTGGTGCAGCGCCTGGAAGAAACTGTGCTGCACGTCGGTACCTGCCCCGCCCCACCACACCGGCACGGTATCGGTGGTGACCGGCTGGCCGTCACGCTGCACGCGCTTGCCCAGGCTTTCCATCACCAGCTGCTGCAGGTAGGCCGGCAACAGCGCCAGGCGCTGGTCGTAGGTCATCACCGCATGCGTGGCATGACCCAGCAGGTTGCGGTTCCAGATGTCGGTCAGGCCGTGCAGCACCGGCAGATTGCGCTCCAGCGGCGCATCCAGTGCATGCGCATCCATCTGCGCAGCACCTTCCAGCAGCTGCTCGAAACGCTCGAAACCAATGGCCAGCGCGATCGGGAAACCAACCGCCGACCACAGCGAATAACGGCCCCCCACCCAGTCCCACATCGGCAGCACGCGATCGGCGGCAATGGCGAACGCCTTGGCCGCACGTTCCGGATTGGCGCTGACCGCGTACAGGCGCTCGCTGCCACCCAGCCAGTCGTGCAGGATCTGGCCGTTGAGAAGGGTTTCCTGGGTGCCGAAGGTCTTGGAGATCAGGATGCCAGCGGTCCTGGCCGGATCCAGCGCAGCCAGCGTGCGCTGCATGGCGGCGCCGTCCACATTCGACACGAAATGCACACGCAGGCGCGCACCGCTGACCGGGCGCAGCGCATCGGCGACCAGGCGCGGACCGAGATCGGAACCGCCGATGCCGACGCTGACCACGTCGGTGACGCCGCTGTCTTCCAGCGCGCGCACCAGCACGCCCATGCGCTGGCGGATTTCGCGCGCGGTGGCATAGGCCTCGGCGGCAACCGGCGCATCAACCACGTCGCCGCGCAGTGCGGTGTGCAGTGCGGCGCGACCTTCGGTCAGATTCACCTGCTCACCACGGAACAGGCGCGTGATGGCACCGCCGACATCACGTTCGGCGGCCAAAGCCAGCAATGCCTGCAACGCCGCGGCATCGTATTTCTGCCGGGCGAAGTTGACGTACAACGGACCGACCCGCAGCGCCAGGTCCTGCACGCGGCCGGGCTCGGCGGCGAGAAGGCTGGGGATGCTTGCGCCCTTCAGGCGCTGGGCGTGGGAATGCAGCGAGTCGAATCCGTTGTTCGTTGTCATGCGGCCTGGGTCGGGATCGTGTCGTTGGTGTGGGTGATCTGGTTCTTGCCATCAACGTACACCAGCTTCGGCTTGAAGCTGTCGGCTTCCTGCTCGGTCATGCTGGCGAACGCGGCAATGATGATGATGTCACCAACCTGCACGTGGCGCGCAGCGCCACCGTTGAGCGAGACGACGCCGCTGCCGGCTTCGGCGCGGATGGCATAGGTCGAGAAGCGCGCACCATTGGTCACGTCCCAGATGTGCACCTGCTCGAACTCGCGGATGCCGGTGGCAGCCAGCAGGTTGTCATCGATGGCGATCGAGCCTTCGTAGTTCAGCTCGGAATGGGTGACGGTGGCGCGGTGGATCTTGGTCTTGAGCAGGGACAGGTGCATGGGGGCGCTGCAACGGCAAAGGAAAGAGCGGATTCTAGCACCCGCTTGGCCATCGTCAGGGGGCTGCGGCAGGACGCTGAAGGCCGTTCAGGCGCCCTCGCCCGGCGGCGGCGGCGCGGCATGCCCGGAACTGCCCTCCAGTGACAGCCGGAACACCGTATGGAAGGCCAGCCCGGCGACCAGGCCGAAGCCCCCCGCAGCCAGCACCTGCAGGGCGTAGCTGATCACGTCGAAGGTGTCGACATAGCGCAAGCGCTGCAGCAGTGGACCATTGTCCGCGCCCGGCCAGGCGCAGGTGGCCATGGCCAGCGCGCCCAGCCCGAAACCGACCAGCAGGAAACCCACCCGGCGCAGGCGTTGCTGAGACTGCTGGATCAACGCCATCGGCAGCAGCACGGCAATCGCGTTGCAGCCCGCCAGCACGAACATCAGCCCCCCGCCGGTGAGCGCAGGTACCGGCGTGCGCGTGAACTCGAGTGCGAACAACAGGCCGCCGAACAGCTGGGCCGGCAACATGCCTGCCGCCAGCACCGCCAGGATCGAGGCCTGGGCGAGGCGACCCGCCTCAGTGTTCGGTTCTTTCATTTCCAGTCTCCCGTCCGTGGGATGGCGAGAGGCGCCCCGTGGGGGCGCCCGGGAGCCAGGTGCGGCTCAGAATTCCAGGTTGTCGATCAGGCGTGTCGTGCCCAGGCGCGCGGCGATCAGCGCCACGCGGCCGCCGCCGTCGAAGGTCGGTTCGGCCAGCTCAGGGGTGCGCAGCACCGCGTAATCGACCTGGAAACCGGCCGCCTGCAATGCCGCCGTGGCGTCGGCCTCGATGCGATCACGTGCCTGCCCGGCCACGTAGCCTTCGCGCATGCCCAGCAGAGTGCGGTGGATGCTGGTCGCGACCGGGCGCTGATCGGCACTCAGGTACTGGTTGCGCGAACTCTTGGCCAGGCCATCCTCGTCGCGCACGATGTCAGCACCGACGATCTGGATCGGGAACGACAGCTCGGCCACCATCTGCCGGATCACCGCCAGCTGCTGGTAGTCCTTGCGGCCGAACACGGCCACGTCCGGCTGCACCTGCAGGAACAGGCGCGCCACCACCGTGCAGACGCCATCGAAGTGTCCCGGTCGGCTGGCGCCTTCCAGCACTTCACTGACGCCGGGCGCGTGCATCTGCGTGGTCTTGTCCACGCCCAGCGGATACATCGCCTCGACGCTGGGCAGCCACACCGCATCGCAGCCGGCCTGCTCCAGCCCGGCCACGTCGGCCTCGGGCGTGCGCGGGTAGCGGCTGAAGTCCTCGTTCGGCCCGAACTGGGTCGGGTTGACGAAGATGCTGGCCACCACCCCGTCGGCGTACTGGCGGGCCAGGGTCACCAGCGAATGGTGGCCACCATGCAGGTTGCCCATGGTAGGCACCAGCGCCACGCGCAGGCCCTCGCGCTTCCACTGGGCGATCTGCCCGCGCAGTGCGCCGAGCTCGTTGAAGATCTGGATCATTGGGCGTAGGCGTGCTGTTCGTCGGGGAAGCTGCCGTCGCGCACAGCGTCGGCATAGGCGCGGGTGGCACCGGCCACCGAACCGCCTTCGGCAAGGAAATCCTTGACGAACTTGGGACGGCGATGGCCACTGTCCAGGCCGAGGAAATCGTGCAGCACAAGCACCTGGCCATCGCACCGGGGGCCGGCACCGATGCCGATGGTCGGCACATCCACCGCCGCGGTCACTTCCGCAGCGACCGGGGTCGGCACGCATTCGAGCACCATGATGCTGGCGCCTGCGGCCGCCACGGCCTTGGCATCCTCCACCAGCTGGCGCGCGGCATCGCCACGCCCCTGGATCTTGAAGCCGCCCAGGCGCAGCACCGACTGCGGGGTCAGGCCCAGATGCGCGCAGACCGGAATCTCGCGCTCGACCAGGTAGCGGATGATGTCGACCTTGAAACCGGCACCTTCGATCTTGACCATCTCGGCACCGGCCTGCAGCAGCTGCAGCGAGGCATCCAGCGCGCGCTCCGGGGTGGCATCGGCGCCGAACGGCAGGTCGGCCACCAGCAGTGCACGCTGCAGCACGCGGGCCACGGCGCGGGTGTGGTAGACCATGTCGGCCACGGTCACCGGCAGGGTCGAATCATGGCCCTGCACGACCATGCCCAGCGAATCGCCTATCAGGATCAGGTCGATGCCATTGGCATCGAAGGTGCGGGCGAAGCCAGCGTCGTAGGCGGTCAACATGACCAGCTTCTGGCCATTGCGCTTGGCCTCGGCCAGGGCGGGAACGGTCCAGGGCTTGCTGTCTGCGTGGGTGCTCATGTGCTGATAACCGGGGGAGATAACCCGGGCATTATCACCCTATCGGCGCGATCCCGCAGGCATCCACCCGCATCACTGCATCCCGCACGCGGCCATGCCCGGGAATGGCCAGATCCGGCGCGATTTCGGCCAGCGGCACCAACACGAAGGCGCGCTCGTGCATGTAGGGATGCGGCACCTGCAGGCCGGGCAGGTCAAGCACCTGAGCGCCATACAGCAGCAGGTCCAGGTCCAGCGCGCGCGGCCCCCAGTGCACCGCCGCATCACGTACGCGCCCAAAGCGCTGCTCCAGCGCCAGCATCGCCTGCAGCAGTCCATCGGCAGCCAGTGAGGTTTCGACCGCGGCCACCGCGTTGACGAACGGTGGCTGGTCTTCATTGCCCCAGGCCGGCGTTGCGTACAGGCGCGAGGCCTGCAGCACACGCGTCCCGGGCAGGCCGTCCAGCGCGGTGATCGCCGCGCCGACAGTCGTGGCCGCATCGCCGAGATTGGCGCCGAGGCCGATCCACGCAGGCGTCATGGCTTATTCGCCAGCCGCACCGGCCGAGGCACCCGGACGGCGACGACGACGGCGACGCTTGCGCGGTGCTCCGTTCTCGTCATCGCCCTCTTCGCTGTGCATCGCATCCAGCGACGATTCCAACTCGCGGCCGGACTGGGCCTGTGCCTCACGCCAGAATTCAACATCGGCAGCGTGCTCGGCCGAGGCCACCTGGCGCAGGCTGAGGAAGTCGAACGCCGCGCGGAAGCGCGGGTGGGTGAGCGTACGGAACACGCGCTTGCGCTGGCGAGAGCCGAAGCGCGACTGCAGCAGCCAGATTTCCTGCATCGGCAGCGAGAAGCGGCGCGGCAATGCGATGGTGCTCAGCTGCTGCACGGTCACACGGTCGGCCGCACGACGCTGTGCCTCCTCCGGCGCCACGCCCTGCTTGAGCAGGGTCGCCTGCGCGCGGCAGAACGCAGGCCACAGCAGCAGCGCGAACAGGAACGCCGGCGAGACCGGCTCGTCGTTGGCCACGCGTGCATCGGTGTTGGCCAGGCCCTCGACCAGCATGCGGCGCAGCGCGCCGGTGCGGTTGGACTTCAGCGCCTTTGCGCTTTCCGGGAACAATACGTCCAGCAGACCGTAACGCTCCAGGCCTTCGAAGCTGGCCACGCCGTGCCCGGACAGGAACAGCTTCAGCACTTCCTCGAACAGGCGTGCCGGTGCGGCTTCGTTGAGCAGGCCGGCCAGCTGCGGGATCGGCGCGGCGGTGCCCTCTTCGATCTGGAAGCCGAGCTTGGCCGCCAGGCGCACGGCGCGCAGCATGCGCACCGGGTCTTCCTGGTAGCGCTGCACCGGGTCGCCGATGAGCTTCATCAGGCGCGCCTGCACGTCTTCGAAGCCGCCGGTGTAGTCACGCACCGAGAAATCCTCGATGGCGTAGTACAGGGCGTTGCAGGTGAAGTCGCGGCGGACGGCGTCGTCTTCGATGGTGCCGTACACGTTGTCGCGCACGAGCATGCCGTTTTCCATCTCGCGGTCGCCGCTGCCGTCATCGCTGTTGGCGCGGAAGGTGGCGACTTCGATGATCTCGCGGCCGAACACAACGTGGGCGAGGCGGAAGCGGCGGCCGATCAGGCGGCAGTTGCGGAACAGCTGCTTGACCTGTTCGGGCGTGGCGTCGGTGGCCACGTCGAAATCCTTGGGTTGGCCATTGACCAGCAGGTCGCGCACCGCGCCGCCGACAAGGTAGGCGCCGAAGCCGGCATCGCGCAGGCGATAAAGCACGCGCAGGGCGTTCGGGCTGATGTCCTTGCGGGAGATCGTGTGCTGGTCGCGCGGGATGACGCGCAGGCTGAACGGTGATGGAGCAGAGGAAATGATGTTGGCGCTTCCGGTTGAAGTTTCGGGATTGCCCAATGGCATCGAGGTGCATATACTAGCGCTCCTGCCTCGGCAGCGACACAGTTACGCTCCCTTCGTCTAGTGGTTAGGACGTGGCCCTCTCAAGGCTAAAACAGGGGTTCGAGTCCCCTAGGGAGCGCCAGTCGCCGCAGCAGGAACCGAAAAAGCCCGCCTTGTGCGGGCTTTTCTGTTTTCCGGATTTGGCGCACCCCGCCTGCTTGATCGCTGTAGCGCCAACCCTCCCGAAACGAGTTCGGGCAAGGCCATCCAGGGCAGGACACGCCGTAAACCCATCCCTGGGGGCTCGGTCGCGCCATCCATGGCGCTCACGGCCCTGCCCTGGATGGCCTTGCCCGCGCTCTTCACAGTTTCCGTACTCACGGCAAACTCGACCCCGACGTGCTGCGTTGCGTCCGCGCAACCCATGATCTGACCAGAGGTGGCAGGCCCGCCGATCCAGGACCGTTGGCGCCATGGATGGCGCCATCGAGCCCCCAGGGATGGGTTTACGGCGTGTCCTGGATCGGCGGGCCTGCCACCTCCCCGCAGAACAGGGAGGCGCTGAAACACAGGCCGGCCGTCAGCCTTCCATCTGCTCCAGCTCCTTGCCCTTGGTCTCGCGCACGTAGCGGACCACGAAGAAGATCGAGAGGATGGCCGCCACCGTATAGATGCCATAGGCACCGGCCAGGCCGATGCCGGCCAGCAGCATCGGGAAGGTCACGGTGATCGCGAAATTCGAGGTCCACTGCGCCGCACCGGCAACGGCCAGCGCCGGGCCGCGGATCTGGTTGGGGAACATCTCGCCCAGCATCACCCACATCACCGGGCCCCAGGACATGTTGAAGAACACCACGTAGACATTGGCCGCGACCAGCGCCAGCCGGCCCATGCCATCGGACAGCTGCAGGCGACCGTCGGCAAGACTGCCACTGGCGAAAGCGACCACCATCAGCACCAGCGCCACCGACATGCCGACCGAACCGATCCACAGCAGCGGCCTGCGCCCGATGCGGTCGATCAACAGCACCGTCAGCAGGCAGGCGCCGATGCTCAATGCACCGGACAGCACGTTGATCAGCAGCGCGTCACTTTCCGAGAAGCCGACCGCCTGCCACAGCACTGCGCCGTAGTAGAACACCACGTTGATGCCGACCAGCTGCTGGAACATCGCCAGGCCGATGCCGACCCAGAGGATCGGGCGCAGCTTGCCGGTGACCTTGTCGCGCAGGTCGGCGAAGCGTGGCTTGTGCTGGTCCTGGGCCAGGCTGGCCTCGATCTCGGCCAGCTTGGTCGCAGCCGTGCCCTCACCATACAGGCGCGACAGCACCGCCCTCGCCTGCTCCGGGCGCCCCTTCACGACCAGGAAGCGCGGGCTTTCGGGAATCACCAGCAACAGCAGCAGGAACAGCCCCGAGGGCAGCGCCTGCATCCAGAACATCCAGCGCCAGGCCTCCTGGCCCAGCCACAACGGCTCGGTCGAGGCCCCGGCGGCGCGGGCCAGCAGGTAGTTGCTGAGGAACGCCGCGAACAGGCCGCAGATGATCGCCATCTGCTGCACGGTGGCCAGACGCCCGCGATAGCGCGCCGAGGCCACTTCAGCGATGTAGGCCGGCGACATCACGCTCGCCGCCCCCACCGCGAAGCCGCCAAGCACGCGTGCAGCAATGAACAGCCAGGAGGCGTGGGCGGCACCGGCGCCCAGCGCCGAAACCAGGAACATCAGCGCCGACACGATCAGCACGCCACGACGGCCCAGGCGATCCCCCAGCCAGCCGGCCAGGAAGGCACCGATGGCGCACCCCAGCAGCATCGAAGCGACTTCGAAACCGAGCGCCGCCTCGCTGGAGTTGAAGGCCTGGCGAAGGCCGTCGACCGTGCCATTGATGACACCACTGTCGAAGCCGAACAGGAATCCACCGAGGGTGGCCACGCAGCTGATCAGGACGATGAATGCAGTGTTCTCACCGCCGTGGGGCGCGGTGCTGGGCTGGGCTTGGGACATGGACGATCCTGCTGGGAAGGGAGTCCGGCCACGGCGGGTGACCGATCGCCCCGCAGCGTCGCACAGGCCCTGCCCTGCCGCCAATGACCGCCACGGCCGCGCCTGCCAGACGCCCGATTTCCGCTCTGCGCCGACACCGGAGGCCAACCTGTTCTAGAATTGGCGGGTTCAGGAATCGATCCACCCCCAGCCCATGCCCTTTGTCGTCACCGAAAACTGCATCAAGTGCAAACACACCGATTGCGTGGAAGTATGCCCCGTGGATTGCTTCCACGAAGGCCCGAACTTCCTGGTGATCGACCCGGATGAGTGCATCGACTGCACCCTCTGCGAGCCGGAGTGCCCGGTCAATGCGATCTTCCCGGAGGACGATGTCCCCGCCGGCCAGGAAGGCTTCGTCGCGCTCAACGCCGAACTGGCGAAGGAGTGGCCGGTGCTGACCGTGCGCAAGGACCCGCCCGCCGACGCCGGCGAGTGGGATGGCAAGCCGGACAAGCTGAAGCTGCTGGAGCGCTGAGAAGCGCCCGCTGCGACAACGGAAAAGGGCGCCCATGGCGCCCTTTTCTGTTCTCGGTAGGTGCCAACCTTGGTTGGCACAGAAGTGCCGACCAAGGTCGGCCTCTACCCGGGCAGGTGCGGGCCTGGGCCCACGCCCACCCGACCGGCCTTACTGGGCCAGCTTCGCCTTCAGCGCGGCGATCAGCTTCACCGGCGCTTCGGCGGTGGCCGGCAGGCCACGCGGGTCGACCGCGGAGATGTAGGCGCCAGCATCGACGGCCACCACGCGGACCAGGAAGTTGCTGCCTTCGTAGGCCACGTCGTACGAACCGAGCAGCTGGGCGCGGCTGGCGATGGTCACGCCCTCCACGCCTTCCAGCGCGGTACCGACCTTGGCGAAGGCTTCATCCTTGCCGCCGGCAATGGTGAAACCGGTGTTGCCAACGGCCGGAGCCGCGGCTGCCGGTGCTGCCGGCTTGGTGGCCGAAACCAGCGCCGGCACCTTGTTGTCACCGGTGGTGGCCGGCAGGTTCAGGTCCGGCGGCACTTCCAGCGGGCGCATTTCCGGGGCCAGGGCGTAGTCGCCCTTGACGCCACGCTTGAAGCAACCGGTGGTGCCGGCCGCAACAGCTACAGCAAGCAGGGCGTAGGACAGCACGCGGACAGTGGAAACGGATTGACGCATGTGAATCTCCTGGGTCAGACCAAGACGAAAGGTCAGTGGCTGGAAAGGGCTTCGAGGGCGGCGATGTCGCCGGCAAGATGGTCGGCGGCCGCATGGTGCGGCGCCGACAGCGGCAGCAGCGGCAGGCGCAGGTCGTGGCCGATGCCGATGCGGCGCAGCAGCGCCTTGACCGGAATCGGGTTCGGCTCGACACCGCAGAAGTCATGGAACGGTTGCAGGCGCGCGTCCCAGGACCCGGTGGCTTCATGGTCGTGGGCGACGGCCAGCTCACACATCCGGCGGTAGGCGCCCGGAAGCACATTGGATCCGACCGAGATCAGACCATCGACGCCGGCCTGGATCGACCGTGCCGCCGTGCCGTCGTCGCCGCTGAGCACGGCGAACTGCGGGCTGCGCAGGGCCAGCAGCGCCTGCACCCGGCCGGTGTCGCCCACCGCCTCCTTGATGCCGACGATGTTGGGATGGCTGGCCAGCTCGGCCACGGTCTCCGGCTGCATGTCGCAACCGGTGCGGCCTGGCACGTTGTACAGCACGACAGGCAGCCCGCCCTGGTCGGCGACCGCGCGGTAGTGCGCGATCAGGCCAGCCTGGGTCGGCCGCACGTAAGGCGGGGTGACCACCAGCGCATGGCTGGCGCCGAGCGCGGCGGCACGGCGGGTCTGTTCGATGGTCTTGGCGGTGCCCGACAGGCCGGTACCGGCCATGACCGGGATGCGGCCGCCGATGCGCTCGACCGCGCTGGCGAGCAGCAGGTCGTACTCGGCATCGGTGAGCGTTGCCGCCTCGCCGGTCGAGCCGGCAACGACAACGCCATGGACGCGACCTTCCAGTTGCAGGTGCAGCAGGCGCTGCCAACCGTCGGGATCGAGGGCGCCGTCGGCCCGGAACGGGGTCGCCAGCGCGGTGATGAGGCCGGAAAGGGACAAGGACGTGCTGCTCTTGGCTGGAAAGGGAAAACGCCCGCCACGAAAGGCCGGGGGCGACCTGAATGTTACTTGCGGCGCGAAAGCACGGGCAAGTATGCTGGACACCGGTGGATCCCCGCCTCTGGCGGGCATTCAGACTAACGCATGCATTACCCGGAATCGCCTTGACCGACACCACCCCGCGCCCCGCGCCGAGCGAAAACCACCTCCTGATCAACGCCTATACGACGCATCCGGAGTCCCCCCTGCTGTCCGTCACCCGCCGCATTGCCGACAGCGGCTGCAATCTGGTGGACGCACGCCTGGCCACGGTCGGTCGCGATGTCTCGGTCACCGCCCTGGCCACCGGCTCGTGGGACTCGGTGGCCAAGCTGGAAGCGATGCTGACCCGGCTCGAGCGCGAGGAAGGCCTGAAGCTGGTCTGGTACCGCACCGCCGCCAAGCAGGCGCAGTCCAACCTGCTGCCGTACATCGTCGAGGTGATCGCCGCCGACAAGCCGGGCATCCTGTTCCAGCTGGCCGATTTCTTCGACCGCCAGGGCATCACCATCGAGAACCTGCAGAGCACGCGCTACCGCGCCATGCAGACCGGTGCGGAGATGTTCAGCGCGCAGGTCACCATCGGCGTGCCGGCCAACATGCACATCGCCGCGCTGCGCGACGATTTCCTCGAGTTCTGCGACCACCTGAACCTGGACGCGATCATGGACCCGATGAAATTCTGATCGAACGTGCGGATTTTCGCGCGCCTCTCACGGGCGCGTGGCGTTTCATGCAATTGTCGTAGAAACACCCCAGGCTCGACAGAAGGACCTCATGAACAACGGCGATACCCTGGACAGCACCACCCTCTCCCTGCCGCTGGCACTGTCCGGTGGCGACCAGGCCACCCTCGGCGACTATGCCGGCCAGTGGCTGGTGCTGTACTTCTACCCCAAGGACAGCACCCCAGGCTGCACCACCGAAGGCATCGACTTCAACGCCCTGCTTCCGAAGTTCAAGAAGGCTGGTGCGGTCGTGCTCGGCGTCTCTCGCGACTCGGTGAAGTCGCACGACAACTTCTGTGCCAAGCAGGGCTTCAGCTTCCCGCTGGTCAGCGATGGCGACGAAGCGCTGTGCACCGCCTTCGACGTGATCAAGATGAAGAACATGTACGGCAAGCAGGTACGTGGCATCGAACGCAGCACCTTCCTGATTTCCCCCGACAGCCGCATCGTGCAGTCCTGGCGCAAGGTCAAGGTTGCCGGCCATGCCGATGCCGTTCTCGCCGAACTGAAGGCCTCCCAGTCCAAGTGAGTCCCACTGCCTACTGTGTCTGCCATCACCCTGCCCTGCAGCAGGCCGTGGTGGTTTTTCCCTGTCCGTAACCAGGAATCGACGATGACCCGAGGCAAGCGCATCTACGTGCTGGATACCAATGTGCTGATGCACGATCCCACCGCGCTGTTCAAATTCGAGGAACACGACGTCTACCTGCCCATGCAGGTGATCGAGGAGCTGGACAACGGCAAGAAGGGCACCTCCGAGGCGAGCCGCAACGCCCGCCAGGTGAGCCGCTTCCTCAATGAGCTGGTGCAGGAATCCGGCCTGGACAACCTGGCCGACGGCATTCCGCTGCAACGGCCCAATGGCCTGCAGCTGCGCGGCAAGCAGAGCGCGGGCAAGCTGCGCTTCCAGACCAGCCATTTCGATGCCGGCAAGAGCTTTGGCAAGGTGATCCCGGACAACGCAATCCTCGGCGCGATCCTGGCCCTGAAGGAAGAAACCCCGGACCTGCCGGTGGTGTTCGTTTCCAAGGACATCAACCTGCGGATCAAGGCCGCCATCGCCGGCATCGTGTCCGAGGACTACGAGAACGACCGCGCGCTGGACGATTTCAGCCTGCTCTACACCGGCGCCACCGAGCTGCCGGAAGACTTCTGGAAGCGTCACGGCGACGACCTGCGCAGTTGGAGCGACAAGGGCCGCACGCATTACGAAATCCAGGCGCAGGATGGCGAGGAGTGGTACCCGAACCAGTACGTCTACCTGCCCGGCGAAGACGAAGTCGAACTGCGTGTCAGCCGCGTGGTCGGCGACGGCAAGGTGGTGCTGTCGCTGGTCGATGATTTCCGCCATGGCAGCCACGCCGTGTGGGGCATCAGCGCGCGCAACCGCGAGCAGAACTTCGCGCTCAACGCACTGATGGACCCGGAAATCGACTTCGTCACCCTGCTGGGTACCGCCGGTACCGGCAAGACCCTGCTGGCGCTGGCCGCCGGCCTGGCGCAGACGATGGACCAGCAGCGCTACCGCGAGATCATCATGACCCGCGCCACGGTCAGCGTCGGCGAAGACATCGGTTTCCTGCCAGGCACCGAGGAGGAGAAGATGACGCCGTGGATGGGCGCGCTGACCGACAACCTGGAAGTGCTCACGCACAACCAGGAAGGCGGCACCTGGGGCCGCCAGGCCACCAACGACCTGCTCGCCAGCCGCATCAAGATCCGCTCGATGAACTTCATGCGCGGCCGCACCTTCCTGTCGCGCTACCTGATCCTGGACGAGGCGCAGAACCTCACCCCGAAGCAGATGAAGACGCTGATCACCCGTGCCGGTCCCGGCACCAAGATCGTCTGCCTGGGCAACGTCGAGCAGATCGACACCCCGTACCTGACCGAAACCACTTCGGGCCTGACCTACGCGGTGGATCGCTTCAAGAACTGGCCGCATAGTGCACACATCACCCTGCGCCGGGGCGAGCGTTCGCGCCTGGCCGATTACGCTTCGGAGGTGTTGTGAACCGCTGCACCCGCCTGCTGCTGCCCACGGCTGCGATCGCCCTCGCAGCCACCCTGGGCGCCTGCACCACTACGCGCGGCCCGGCCAGCGTGCCGACCGCCGAGCGCACCGGCCAGTCCTGGGTGGTCACCCGCCCGATCATCGCCGCGCAGGTGCTCGACACCTGTTCGCGACCCAGTCCCGGCCGCGAGGCCGGGCGGGTCAGCGGCTACTGGGCGCCCAGCCGGCAGCAGATCGATCAATTGGAAGCCCAGCTGTCATCGCTTGAAGCGCAGGTGCCGAAGGTGCTGGACTTCGACCGCCAGTACGTCGGCATCGAAAGCGCCGGCAAGCGGCTGATCTACGTCAACGCCTTCCACCTGCCCGACGACAGCGGCATCAATCCGGCACGGGAAGCAATCCGCGTCTGCGACGGCGGTACGCAGTTCTGGGGCGCAGTGTTCGATCCGGCCAGCAACACCTTCAGCGAGCTGCAGTTCAACGGCGGCTTCGGCGGGCCCTGAGGGCCCCGTCGATGGGAATACGCCTGCCCACCTGGGTCTGGATTGGCGCGGTCGCGCTCTCGTGCGTGGCCGGCATGGTCAACGTGGTCGGCTTCCTCGGTTTCGAGCACCAGGCGGTCAGCCACATGACCGGCAGCACCAGCCAGCTCGGCATGGCACTGGCACAGGGGGACTGGCGCGCCGTCGGGCACCTGTGGGGGCTGCTGATCGCGTTCTCGCTGGGCGCGATGCTCAGCGGCCTGTTGATCCAGGACAGCGCCCTGCAACTGGGCCGGCGCTACGGCGTGGCACTGGCGCTGGAATCGGCGCTGCTGCTGATCGCCATTCCGCTCTTTGAACAACACCAGATCTGGGGCGCACTGGCGGCCGCCATGGCCTGCGGCCTGCAGAACGCGATGGCCACCACCTTCAGTGGCGCGGTGGTGCGCACCACCCACCTCAGCGGCATGTTCACCGACCTGGGCATCGGCCTCGGTCACCTGCTGCGCGGGTTGCCGCTGCAGGTACGACGCCTGACCCTCAGCGGCCTGATCATCAGCGGCTTCCTCGCTGGAGGCATCATCGGCGCCTGGCTGTTCGTACGCTGGCAGTACGACGCCCTGCTCGCCCCTGCCCTGCTGACCGGCCTGACCGGGCTGGGCTATGTGATGTACCAGCAGTGGGCGCGCTGGCGGCATTGAATCAAAGGCATCCACGCATGGCGTGGATCTACCTTCCCCTGCTGGACCACGGCACAATCAACCGATGAGCCCGACCACTCCCGTCTCCGTCCTTACCATCGCCGGCTCCGACTCCGGTGGCGGCGCCGGCATCCAGGCCGACCTGAAGGCCTTCGCCGCGCATCGCGTGCATGGTCTTTCGGCGATCGCCGCGCTGACCGCACAGAACACCCGCGGCGTGACCGCCGTGCATGTGCCACCGATCGACTTCCTGCGTGCACAGCTGGACGCCTGCTTCGACGACTTCGACATCCACGCGGTGAAGCTCGGCATGCTGGCCAACGCCGAAGTGATCAACGCCGTCGCCGACGCACTGGAGAAGCATCGTCCGCCCCACGTGGTGCTGGACCCGGTGATGGTCGCCACCAGCGGCGCACGCCTGCTGGAAGACAGCGCATTGCAGGCCATGCGTGAGCGCCTGATCCCGCTGGCCACGCTGATCACCCCCAATACGCCGGAAGCAGAACTGCTGGTCGGCCGGAAGATCAGCAACGGCGAAGACGCAGAACAGGCCGCTTCGGCCCTGCTCGACCTCGGTGCTGGCGCAGTGCTGCTGAAAGGCGGCCACCTGCAGGAAGGCAATCGCGTGATCGACCGCTATTTCGACGGCGTCAGCAGCGAAGAATTCATCCATGCGCGCCTGCCACTGGATGCGCACGGTACCGGCTGCACGTTGGCTTCGGCCATTGCTGCGCAGCTGTGCAACGGCCTGAGCCTGGCCAATGCCTGCGAAGCCGGCATCGACTACGTTGCACGTGGGCTGCAGCAAGGCTATGCGCCGGGCCGCAGCGAAGTACTGGTGCTCGACCATTTTGGCGCGGCTCCGCACGCATGAGCCTGACACCGCGCATCCTCGCCGTGCAGTGCATCGACGGCCATCGCTACGAAGTGATCGCCTGCGTGCCCGCACAGCCCATCGCGCGCCTGCTGTGGCTGCCCGCGCTGGGCGTGGCTGCGCGCCACTATCTTCCGCTGGCGCAGGCCCTGGCTGCGAAGGGCGTGGCGGTCTACCTGCATGAGTGGCGCGGCAACGGCAGCAGTTCACTGCGGCCATCGCGCACGCAGGACTGGGGCTATCGCGAGGTGCTCGAGCGGGATCTACCGACCAGCCAAGCGGTCCTTGCCGCAGCGGATGACGAGGCTGGCGCCCTGCCCTGGATCATCGGCGGCCACAGCCTCGGCGGACAGCTGGCATGCGTGCATGCCGGGCGCAATCCGCAGCACTTCAACCGGCTGTGGCTGGCCGCCAGTGGCTCACCCTTCTGGCGCGGCTTCCCGCCACCGCGGGGTTGGCTGCTGCCGCTGGTCTACCGCTTCCTGCCGTGGATCGCGCAACGCCAGGGCGTCCTGCATGGGCGACGCCTTGGCTTCGGCGGTACCGAGGCACGTGGCCTGATCGCCGACTGGGCGCGCGTCGGCCTGAACAACCATTACGCCGCCGCCGGCATGGACGAAGACCTCGACACGCAGATGGCGCGCGTGCATGGCAGCGCGCAGGCTGTGCTGATGGAACATGACTGGCTGGCACCGACCGGATCGATGCAGACGTTGCTGGCGAAACTGCCGAATGTGGTCGCGCAGCTGCGCGTGCTGTCCGCGCAGGAATTGGGCACGCACGCCGATCACTTCGCCTGGCTGAAGGCCCCGGACGCCGTGGCTGACAGCTTTTTCATTCAGTTGGATGAAAATTTTCACAAAACTGTTGACGGTGCGCGCCGACATCCGCATAATTCCGCTCCTGTCGCAGGGCGCCCGTAGCTCAGTTGGATAGAGTACCTGGCTACGAACCAGGCGGTCGGGAGTTCGAATCTCTCCGGGCGCACCACTCGACAGGTTTCCAGCATCCGCCGCTGGAAATGAAGTAAAATTAAGCAGTAGATTGATTGTGTACCGCGCGCCCGTAGCTCAGTTGGATAGAGTACCTGGCTACGAACCAGGCGGTCGGGAGTTCGAATCTCTCCGGGCGCACCATACACAGTCAGCACAACAAGTTTATGTAATTGGCGCCCGTAGCTCAGTTGGATAGAGTACCTGGCTACGAACCAGGCGGTCGGGAGTTCGAATCTCTCCGGGCGCACCATTACACCGAAACAGCAGGCCTCGGCCTGCTGTTTTTTTATGTGTGTTTTCCGGCAGGGCTGCGCCCTGCACCTGCAGAGGCCACAGCCGGAGCAACAGCAACAGCACGCATTCCGTGGTTTGGCGGGGCGGTGTCGGAGTGCGGGGACGGCGCAAGTACATCCATGTAGCCTTGGCAGCCGCATCCATGCGGCTGACACCCCGCACTCCGACACCGCCCCACCTCTGACAGATTTCCGCGATCTGATGGATCCACGCCATGCGTGGATGAATCTCCATCGAGTTCGAGTATTTCGATAATTGATCGAAGAGCATCCACGCATGGCGTGGATCTACCGTGTCGACCAAGGTCGACACCTACCAACAGCAGCGGGACTCTGTCGAAGGCGGGGTGGGTCCGGTTGCGGGGGCGTGAGCCGCATGGATGCGGCGACCGAGCTTACATGGACGTACTTGCAGCGGCCCCCGCAACCGGACCCACCCCGCCATCCCTCAGGAAACCAGCTTCCGTTGTTGTTGCAGTTGCTGTTGCTCCAGCCCCTAGCGGGTGCAGGGCGCAGCCCTGCCAAAACCCTACACCCCGGCCATTGCCTGCCACCACTGCGACAGCAGCTCCGGCCTGCGCAGGCGTTCGCGCCACCAGCGCAATGCCGCACCATCCTCACCGGTGCGCCAGGCCAGCCAGAAGGTCTCTTCCGGCTTGTGCTCCTCCACCTCGCGGATCACCAGCTGGCCACGCGCCACCGCAGCGCGCGCGCATGGCTCGGGCAGGAAACCAAAGCCCACGCCTTCGCATTGCAGCTTCAGCTTGCTGGCCATGTCCGGCACCGTCAGCATCTCCTGCCCCATCAACAGGCCGACCGTGCGCGGCAGCAGCCGTCGCGCCGAATCGGAGACCGCGATCGCGCAGTGCTCGACCAGCTGCTCGCGACCGAGCACGCCTGGCACTGCGGCCAACGGATGATCGGGCGCGACCGCGAACACGAACTCCACCGTGCCCAGCGGCTCGACCACATAACCACCGCCACTGGGGCCCTCACCCGGCGCGCCGACCAGCAGATCGGCACGCCGGTCCAGCAAGGCCTCCCAGGTGCCTGACAGTGCCTCACCGATCAGACGCAGCCGGGTTGGTGCCTCGGCCTCACGAAACGCGGCGATGTCCGGGCCCAGCAGCCAGGTCGGGAACACCGAGTCCACCGCCAGGGTCAGTTCGGTCTCCCAGCCCGATGCCACCCGGCGCACCCGCAGCTCCAGCTCGCGGGCGGCGCGCAGCAGGTGCCGGCCTTCGTCCAGCAGCGCGCGGCCAGCCTCGGTCGGCTCGGCGCGCGGGCCGACCCGGTCGAACAGCTGAACGCCCAGGTCCTCCTCCAGCTTGGCCACGGTGTAGGAGATGGTCGAGGGCACTTTGTGCAGGGCCTTGCCGGCGCCGGCGAACGAGCCGCGGCGGTCGATGGCATCCAGGATCTGCAGGGCATCGAGGCTGAGCTTGAGCATTCGAATTTTTCGATGATGGCTGTCAAAACTATCCGTTTTTCAAACCCCGGGCGCAAGCGGATACTTCTCTCCAACGGGGAAACACAGCGGCTACCGGCCCACCCCGCCCCATCGAAACCATCGAACAAGGAGATTCCATCATGCTGCAGATCCGCAAGAGCGCTACCCGTGGCCTGGCCGAGCATGGCTGGCTGTCCTCGCGCCATACCTTCTCCTTTGCCAACTACTACGACCCGCGCTACGTCAGCTTCGGCCCGCTGCGGGTGATCAACGAAGACAAGGTGATCGGCGGCCAGGGCTTCGGCACCCACGGCCACAGCAACATGGAGATCATCTCCTACGTGCTGGGCGGTGCGCTGGAACACAAGGACTCGATGGGCACCGGTTCGGTGCTGCGCTACGGCGACGTGCAGCGCATGAGCGCCGGCAGCGGCGTCACCCACAGCGAGTTCAACCACTCGACCGACGAGACCGTGCACTTCCTGCAGATCTGGATCTTCCCGGATGCGGAGAACATCGCGCCGTCCTACGAGGAGACCCACTTCACGCCGGACAGCAAGCGCGGCCAGCTGCGCCTGATCGCTTCGCCGGACGGCGCCGACGGTTCGCTGCGCATCCACCAGGATGCCCGCATCTTCGCCACCATCCTCGACGGCGGCCAGAAGCTGCACCATGCGCTCGGCAATGGTCGTGGCGCCTATGTGCAGGTGGCCCGTGGGCAGCTGCAGGTCAACGGCATCACCCTGGAAGCCGGTGATGCGCTGCAGGTCAGCGACGAAGCGCAGCTGACCCTGGAAAACGGCAACGACGCCGAAGTGCTGGTGTTCGACCTGCCGCTGTAACCACAACGCCCGCGATGCTGCAGAGCATCGCGGGCGTATGTGTAGAGCCGAGCCCATGCTCGGCTGCGGTTTGACAGCCAGCCGAGCGTGGGCTCGGCTCTACAAGACCCGCGTCAGAACTTGTAGTTCAAGGTGAGCCGTACATTGCGCGGCTCACCCCAGGTGTAGGTGCTGTACCAGTTGAAGATCGTGTAGTAACGCTTGTCGAGCAGGTTGTTGACGTTGACCGTGGCCGACAGGCGATCGTTGAACTGGTAGCGCGCCATCGCATCGAGCAGCCAGTACGGCTGCGTGCGATGCACGACCTGCGCACTGGTCGCCGGGTTGGTGATCTCGCCGAAAGTGGAATCCTGCCAGCGCGCGCCACCACCCAGTGTCAGCCCCTGCCAGTCGCCACGCAGGCGATAGCTGGTGTGCAGGCTGAACTGGTTTTCCGGTTCCAGCGTGGTGACCTTGGCTCCGGCCTGGCGGGCGATCTTGTGCGAGTACCCACCCTGCACCTGCCAGCCTTCCGCCAGCTGGCCCGACATCTCAAGCTCGTAGCCCTTGGTACGCACGCCCATCAGGGCGCGATACGCATCCTGCCCGTCCGGTGTCTTGCCGCCGGTGGGCTGGGCGAAGTTGTCCTGGTCGAGCTGGAACAGCGCCGCACTGGCGTTGAAGCGCCCATCGAGGAACTCGGCCTTCAGGCCCATCTCGTAACTACGGCCTTCCAGCGGATCCAGCGCCTTGCCCTGCTCGTCGCGTTCGCTGTGCGGCTTGAAGATGGTGCTGTAACTGGCATACACCGAATAGTGCTCGCCAAGGTCATAGACCACACCGGCATACGGCACGAACACGCCGCTCTCGCGCGTGCCCGGCGAGCGATAGCTGGCCAGGCGGCTACCCACGATCACCTTCAGTGGATCGGCCACGTCGAAACGACCGACCACATAGACGCCATTCTCGCGCGTCACTTCATTGTTGTCGTAGCTGCGCTGCCATTGCGGCTCCGCAATGTCGCCCTGCCATGCGCGGTAATCGGGCACCTCGGTCGGATAGCCGGGCTGCGGCGAGTAACCGGTATTGGTCCAGCGCTTGCGCGAGGCGCTGCCACCGACCACCAGCTCATGCTCGCGGCCGAACAGGCCGAAATGACCGCTCAGGTAGAAGTCGGCCGCGTTGCTGACAGTCTTGCCAACGTACTTGCCCAGCCACAACGACACGCCTTCGCCGGTGACCGGATCGGGATTGCCAGCGGCCGCTCCCGCCAGCGCCGCGTCATAGCCGTTGACCTGGTGGTTGAGCTGCAGCTTGGCCACCCAGTCGTTGGCGAAGGTGTGCTCGAGCGTGGCAAAACCGGTGCGAACATACTGGCGCCAGCCACTCCAGCGGGTGCCGTTGTTGAACGAACGCGGCATGTCATTGAAGTTGCCGGCACTGTCCAGCAGCGGAATGCCGCCCCAGGTCGAGCCCTTCGGGTCGCTGTCCATCGCATCGCCACCCACGGTCAGCAGCGTGCGCTCGCCCAGATCGGCTTCCAGCACCGCGTAGCCGACCTTGCTGGTGCGCTGGTAGTAATCGAGATTGGAATGCTTGTCCTGCCAGGCGCCCACTGCACGACCGCGCACGCGTCCATCGGCGGTCAACGGGCCGCCGACATCGATCTCGGCACGGTAGTCATCCCAGCGCCCCACGCCCAGCGTCGCGCTGCCGGCGAAGTCCTTGCCCGGCTTCTTGCGCACCAGGTTGATGGTCGCGCCGGGATCTCCCATGCCGGTCAACAGACCGGTGGCGCCCTTGAGCACCTCGATGCGGTCATAGATGGCGGTATCACTGAGCGTGTTGCCCGCCGAGTAGGCCGAGTCACGCGACATCGGAATGCCGTCGTACTGGAAGTTCTGCACGGCGAAGCCGCGTGCGTAGTACTCGGTGCGCTCGCTGTCGTAGGTGACGATGCTGATGCCCGGGGTCACCCGCATCACGTCATCGATGCCGTGCAGGCCGAAGTCATCCATCTCGGCGCGGGTGATCACGCTGATGGTCTGCGGGGTCTGCCGCGGGGTCAGCACCAGGCGGGTGGCGGTGGCGATGGTGCCCGGCGTGTAGGCGCCGCTGCCTTCGGTGATGGTGCCCAGCTGGTTGGCGGTGACCTGCACGGTCTGCAGGGTCTGCGAGGCTGGCGCCTGGCGATCCTTGTCCGCTTCAGTGACGGACTGCGCGGCAGCCATTGCGCTGCTGCCCAACAATGCGATCAGCAGGCTCTGCGCGAGCACCTGCGGCAGCAGGCGGCGACGCGGCAATGAGGACGGAAGACGGACAACGGGCACAGACAGCACGGCAGGACCTCCACAATAGGGTGGGATCCTCTGGCGGCGGCTGGAGGCAGGATGGGAACGCGGCCGGGCGGCCGCAGGCGCAGGAGTGTACTCCCCTGCGCCCCGGCTGTCGTGCTGTGTTCTGTCGCGCTGTGCTGCTGGGGCTCAACCGCCGATGGCGGCGCAGGCCTCCAGGATCAACGCGGTTACTTCCTTGGGCTTCGAGGCCAGTGAGGCATGGCTGGCATCCAGCTCCAGCAGGCGCTTGGGCTGCATCCTTGCGGCCATGGCCTTCTGATTTTCTGGTGCGATCATGCGGTCGTGGCGGGACAGCTGGTACCAGCTCGGCCTGTGCTTCCACGCCGGATCGCTGACCGTATCGCCGAACGTGCTGGCCAACGGCGCCTTCTGGGTCACTGCCATCATCCGGCCTTCGTCGTCGCTCAGGTCCTGGCAGAAGCTCTCATGGAACTTGTCGGCACGCAGCCACAGGTAGCCATCGCTGTCCGGGGCCAGGTTCGGCGCCGCTTCCGGAAGATGCTGCTGGGTGATTCCGCCGGGGCTCTCGCCGGCATCGGGAGCAAAGGCGGCGATGTAGACCAGGCCCTTCACGTTGGGCTCGTTACCGGCCTGGCTGATCACCGCGCCACCGTAGGAGTGGCCGACCAGCAGCACCGGCCCGTCGATCTGCCGGATCATTTTCTGGGTACGTCCTGCGTCGTCTGCCAGCGAGGTGAGTGGCAGTTCCACCGCCTGCACGCGGTCATGGCCGTTGCGATGCAGTTCCAGGATCACCTTGGCCCAGTGTGCGGCCCCGCCCCAGAATCCATGGACGAGGAGGATGGTCGGTGTCGTGCTCATGAACAGGTCTCCGGCAGCGGCCGGCGGGATGCCGACCGTGCAGCCACTGTCCGCGCATGGCGTTAATCACTGGTGACGCAATCGGGTCATTGCAATCGTATGCGTCGCCCGATGTCATGCATGGCACTTGCCGATCCGACTTGAAAACGTTTTCATGAGCATCCCCTGGAGCTTCGCATCGCGCATGACGCCTTCATCCCCGCGTGCCCAGCAGCACGCCACCCGTGCCGCCTTCTTCATCCCCGGATTCGCCACCGCCGCGTGGGCGCCGATGGTGCCCTACGCCAAAGCCAAGGCCGGGCTGTCCGACGCCAGTCTCGGCGCCGTGCTGCTGTGCCTCGGGCTGGGTTCGCTGCTGGCGATGCCACTGGCAGGTGCGCTGACCGGGCGGCTGGGCTGCCGCCGGGTGATGGTGATCACCTGCGCGATGATGCTGTGCGCCCTGCCCCTGCTGGTACTGGCACCGACGCCACTGGCACTGGGGGCGGCACTGTTCGTGTTCGGCGCCGGCGTCGGTGCACTGGATTGTGCGATGAACATGCAGGCGGTGGCGGTCGAGCGCGACGCCGGGCGCGCAATGATGTCCGGCTTCCACGCCTTCTACAGCATCGGTGGATTCGTCGGCGCCGGCTGCATGACCGGGCTGCTGATCCTCGGCACGCCGCTGTGGCTGGCCGCGCTGGTTTCGGTGGCCGCTCTGCTGCTGGTGGCCGTGCTGTCGGCGCCGCACTGGCGTCCGCAACGGATCCTGCACGAAGGACCTCTGCTGGCGCTGCCGCATGGCGTGGTCCTGTTCATCGGCGTGCTGGCCTTCGTGGTGTTCCTTGCCGAGGGCTCGATGCTGGACTGGAGTGCGGTGTTCCTGGCTGAAGTGCGGCAGGTACCACGCGACCAGGCCGGGGCCGGCTTCGCGTTGTTCACCCTGGCGATGACCGCGATGCGCCTGTTCGGCGACGGTATCGTCGAGCGCCTCGGCCGCACCCGCACCCTGGTCATCGGCGGCATCACTGCAGCAGCAGGCTTCACCCTAGCCACGCTGGTGCCCTCGTTCCCGGTGGCGCTGGCCGGCTACGTGCTGGTCGGGCTGGGTTGCGCCAACATCGTGCCGGCGCTGTTCTCGATGGCGGGCCAGCAGCGGGTGATGCCGGAGAGCATCGCCATCACCGCGGTCACCACGCTGGGCTATGCCGGCATCCTCGCCGGTCCGGCGGCGATCGGCGCACTGGCACATGCCACCAGCCTCGGTTTCGCCTTCCTGTGCGTGGCCGCGCTGCTGCTCGGCGTCGCGGCGTCTGCCCGCTCGCTGGCAAGACGGGTGGCCTGACAGAAAAAGGGGACGGAGGGGATTAAGTCGTTTCCAACCCAGGAGTGCGGGAAACGACTTAATCCCCTCCGTCCCCTTTTCTCAGCTGCGCGTCAGCCACTCGGCCTGGGCCGGCAGCTGGGGTGCCGGGCAGGCACTCTGCGGATGGTGCTCGTCGCGCGCCATCCAGTCGTCGACCACGCCGGCCAGCAGGTCCAGCCGCAGCGGCAGGGTGATGTGATCCTCGCCGCGCATCTCGATGTAGTGCGCGCGCGGGTTGGCCTGGGCCAGTTCGCGGCCCTGGCTGACCGGAATGTGCTGGTCGCCCTGCCCGTGCAGCAGCAGCACGCAGGCGCGGGTATCGGCCAGCGCGCGGGCCACGTCCACACGGTCCAGATCAACGTCGATACGCCGGCTGGCGGCGGCGATCACCTGGTTGATGTCCTGGCCGCCATAGCGCCAGCGCGCGTAGGAGGCCACCGCCTGCGCCTTCAAGCCTTCCGGCTGCAGCCCCATCAGGTGCGGAATCATCGTGCGGATGGCCACGCCGGCGTTGGCGAACGATTCCATCGCCACCACGCCTTCCACCTGGTCCCCCAGCTTGTCGGCAGTGAACACCGCCGTGGCCGCGCCATACGACACGCCGAACAGATACAGCGGGCCGGTCACTTCGCCGCGCGCACGCAGCTCGTTGATCACATCGACCACATCGTCCGATTCGTAGGTGCCATAGCCGGACGGCCCCGCACCGGACTGGCCATGATTGCGCAAGTCGAGCGTGACCACGCGGTAGCCGGATTCGGCCAGCTGCAGCGACCACGGCAGCATCGAATCACCGTTCATCATCCAGCCGTGCAGCAGCACCACGGTGCCGCGCGGCGCCTGTGCGCGGAACGGCTGCGGTACCGCCAGGCTCAGCCCGGTATCCAGCGGCAGGCCGTTCTCGTGGCGCTGCGGCAGGTAGTGGTAACGCGCGCCGTAATCGCCAGGATCGAACACACGCCAGAAGATCGGCACGCCATCGCGGCCCGGCGCGAAGCCGTGGCGATTGGGCAGTTCGGCAATGGCCGCAGCAATGCGCGGACGATCGAGCAGGGTCGATACGCCACCCGGCGCGATCAGCCGATCGGCGAGCGAGGTGGACGAGGCATTGATCGAGGACGAGCATGCAGCCAGCCACAGGCCGGCGCACGCCAGCAACAACAGCAGCAGGCGCTTCATGGGCAATCGGGGAAAAGGTGCGACAGCGTGGCAGGTTAGCGACGCGGGCGTGGGCCATCTATCGCGCGCGGATGACGGCTTGATGACAACGCAGGAACGATTCAGCTTGGTGTACAAGCTGTATCCGTTCAGTCATTGATCCGGATCAATGAACGCGCGCGCGGGATTGCCCACAGTGCTGCCATGCGCACCTCGTTCAAGCTCGCCATTGCCCTGGCCGCCACGCTGGCCGCCGCCTACGGCATCGCCCGCACCACGCCCTACTGGTTCGCACCGCGACAGACGGCGCAGGTCGACATCCACGATCCGACGCTGATCACGCAGGGACAGTACCTGTCGCGCGCCGCGGACTGCGCCGCCTGCCACACCGCGCCCGGCGGCAAGCCGTTCGCCGGTGGCCTTGGCATGCAGACGCCGATGGGCACGATCTACTCGACCAACATCACGCCCGATCCGCAGACCGGCATCGGTGCCTACGACTACGCCGACTTTGAACGCGCGGTACGTCGCGGCATCCGTCACGATGGGCAGCCGTTGTATCCGGCCATGCCGTACGCCTCGTACGTGATCGCCAGCGACGCCGAAATCAAGGCGCTGTACGCCTACTTCATGGGCTCGGTGCAGCCGGTGAAGCAGGACAACGCCGACAGCACGATCCCGTGGCCGGCCAACATGCGCTGGCCACTGGCCTGGTGGCAGCTGCTGTTCGCACGCCCGCGCACGTTCAACCCGGATCCGTCGCTGGATGCCAGCCAACAGCGCGGCGCCGAACTGGTGGAAGGCCTGGCCCACTGCGGCGCCTGCCACACGCCACGCGGGTTGGCGTTCCAGGAAAAGGCGATGGCCGATGATGGCAGCCGCCAGTTCCTGTCCGGCTCGGTGCTGGAAGGCTGGTATGCGAAGAACCTGCGCAATGAATCGACCGGCCTGGCCAGCTGGAGCGAGGACGAGATCGTCGACTTCCTGCGCACCGGCCGCACCGATCGATCGGCAGCCTTCGGTGGCATGGCCGACGTGGTCGAGCACAGCACGCAGTACCTGTCCGACACCGACCTGCTGGCCATGGCCCGCTACCTGAAACAGCTGCCGGCGCGTGAGGGCCGCAGTGCGCAGTGGTCGCCCGGTACCGACACCACCACCGCCGCACTGCGCAGCGGTAACTACCGCGTGGCCGGTTCGCTGGCCTATGCCGAGCACTGCCAGGCCTGCCACCGTGCCGACGGGCGCGGCATGCCGCGCGTCTATCCGGCCCTGGCCGGCAACTCGATCGTGTTCGCTGACGATCCCAGCTCGCTGGTACAGGTAACCCTGATCGGCGGCCGCACGCCGCATACCCCGCACGACCGCATGGCCTTCACCATGCCCGGCTTCGAGCAGCTACCGAATGCGCAGCTGGCACAGATCCTGACCTTCATCCGCAGCAGCTGGGGCAACCAGGCCAGCGCGGTGAGCGAGGTCGACGTGGCGCGCATGCGCCGGGTGGTGCGCGACAAGCCGGTGCACTACGTTCCGCAGGAGGCCGCACAATGAAGCGTTCGCGCACGCGTTCCCGCCTGCTGATTGGCAGTGCGATCACCCTCGTAGTGCTGGCCGGCGCCGGTACCCTCGCCTACCGTCATCTGTACCCGGATCTGGATGCCGCCGTGGCCAGCACGATCGATATCCTCGATGCGCAGGGCAAGGTGGTCGGCCACTACCATGCGCCCAGCGCCGAAGAAATCGCTGGGCTCGGCAATGCCGAATCCGTGATGCTCGGCCGCCGCATCCTCAACGAGACCGCACGGCTGCTGCCGGACAATGTCGGCAACGATCTGAACTGCAACTCGTGCCACATGGCCGAGGGCAAGCGGCCTTTCGGCAATCACTACTTCAATACCGGCGGCGGCGCCTATCCGCGCTACATGCCGCGTCCGGGCAAGGTGATCGGGCTGACCGAGCGCATCAATGGCTGCCTGCAGCGCTCAATGAACGGCAAGCCGCTGCCGAAGGACTCACCGCAGATGCGCGCGATGCTCGATTACATGGCGTGGTTGAGCAGTCCTGTGCCGGACGGTGCAAAGGTGGCCGCCCCCAGTGAGGGGCCCATCGACAGCACGCTGACCCCGGACCCGGTCCGCGGCCGGGCGCTGTACGCCGTGCAGTGCGCCGCCTGCCATGGCGACAACGGCGAAGGACGGCGCGACGCCAGCGGTGACATCGCTTTCCCGCCGCTATGGGGCGACCACAGCTTCAACATCGGCGCCGGCATGGCGCGCCTGTACAAGGCCGCCGGCTTCGTCAAGCACAACATGCCACCGGCGGTGACCCGCGAGCCACCACTGGGCCAGCAGGCGATGCCCGACCAGGATGCGGTGGACATCGCCAGCTACTTCATCAACCAGCCCCGGCCGGACTTCGCCAACAAGGCCAAGGACTGGCCGCGCGACCCGAAACCCAAGGACGCGCGGTACTGAAGCAGGCAGCAGGTGCCGGCCGTCGCATAACACGATTCCTGCATCGTCACGTCATGCCGATGTCATTGGCGCTGCCGACACTCCGGGGTTTCCTCCCTCTGAAGGTCCGGTTTCGATGCGAACGATTGCGCGCTTTCCCCGTGTCTCGCTGCTGGCCCTGCTGATCGCCCCCGCCCTGGACGCCCTGGCCGAAGCACCGCAGGGCGACGCGGCCGAAGCGCGCAGCACTGACGCCCGTACCCTGGACCAGGTACAGGTGATCGGCCAGGCCACCAGCTACGCCAAGACCTCGGTGCGCGCGGAAACGCTGAACCGGCAGACGGTGATGAGCAGCGTCAACGACGCGCTCAATGAAGTGCCGGGCGTGGTGGTCAGCGAGGCCGATGCCACCGGCTCGTCGGTGTGGGGCACGCAGATCAGCATGCGCGGCTTCGTCACCAACCGCGATACGCAGCAGATCGGCACCACCATCGACGGCCTGCCCAATGGCGGCTCAGGTTACGGTGGCGGCTCACTGGCCAACCGCTACATCGACACCCTCGACCTGGAGACGGTGGAAGTCAGCCAGGGCACCGCTGATATCTCCTCGCGCTCGAACGAAGCGCTGGGCGGCACGCTCAACTTCCTCACCAGCGACCCGCTGCAGGACAGTCGCCTGCGCTTCGTGGTCGGTGCCGGTGACAACGATGCGCGCAAGTATTACGTACGCTACGACACCGGCCTGCTCGGCGGCCACACCCGCGCCTGGGTCAGCGCCTCCTCCTCGAAGGTGCACGACTGGATCGACGGCACCGGCCACGCCAGCAACGACCACATCGCCGGCAAGTTCATCACCGAACTGGACCGCTGGACCCTGACCGGCTACCTGTCCTACAACGATGCCGACGAGCCGGAATACACCAGCGTCTCACCGAAGGGGTTCGCGACCAATCCCGAGCGCGACAACCTGGTCGGCACCCTCACCGGCATTCCGTACCTGGACCAGAACTACCGCTCCGGTTCGCGCGCCTTGCGCGAGAACACCTTCGGCTACCTTCGCGCAGCCTTTGACGGCGGCAATGGATTCAAGACCTCGGTGGCCGCCTACGGGCACCGCATGCAGGGCCGTGGCGACTGGTTGCCACCCTACCTGGCGCAGGTCAGCGATGACGGTGCGGGCCGCCCCGAGTCGGAGTACATCGGTGGAAAGACCGTGTACGGCGGCAGCAACCGTGGCCAGATCTTCTTCGTCAATCCCGACGGCAGCGCCGCGCAGCGCCTGGCCAGCTGCACGCCACGGCTGGGCTTCACCGCCGAATATGATCCGAACTGCTACGCCGGCAACGTGCTGGGCGCGCAGTCGTATCGCCACACGCACTACGACAACGACCGCATGGGCGTGACCGCCGATGTCGAGTGGCGACAGACCTTCGGCGCGGTCGACAACACGATCCGTGGCGGCCTGTGGGTGGAGAAGCTGGACCGTTCGGCACGCCGCGACTGGCATCGCCTACTCAATGTCGGCCAGAGCATCGACTTCGACCATCAGCCGTACTGGGTGCAGTTCGAGGACAAATACAAGGTCGACGAGCAGATGTACTACGTCGAGGACGTGGCCCGCTTCGGTCCGTTCAGCGCGCGCCTGGGCGTCAAGCAGTTCTTCGTCGACCAGTCGCGCCGCCGCGTGATCGGTGCCAGCGAGCACGTCACCTCCGATTCCAAGTCCGATCCACTGCTGTCCACCGGCTTCACCTGGGCACCCGGCGTGGAAGGCATGGAGTTGTTCGCCGGCTTCTCGCAGAACTTCGCCGCGATTCCGTCCGGCGTGCTTGGCGAGACCGACCCGCAGCGCTTCCGCAACGTCGAGCCCGAAACCGCCGACAACATCGAAGTGGGCATGCGCATCAGCCGCTGGCCGCTGACCGCCTCGGTCACGCTTTACAACATCAAGTTCGACAACCGCATCGTCTACCTGCCCGCGGGCTTCGTCAGCGGCATCGACTACCTGGGCGAGACCGACGGCGTCTACGAGAACTTCGGTGGCGTGGAAAGCAACGGCCTGGAAGCGGCGTTCGGCTATGGTTGGGACAATGGCTGGCGGATCAACGCGGCTTACACCTACAACCGCTCCAAGTACCTCGGCAGCGGCAACGCCGCGCGCGATACCCAGCTGGGCATCGTCGACGGTGCCAAGGTGATCGGCCAGCCGGAGAACACCCTGGTGCTGTCGGCCGACTGGCAGGGCGCCAACTGGAACTTCGGCCTCTCCGGCCGTTACCTCGGCACGCGCTACCTCGATGCCGCCAACGTCAACAAGCTGCCCTCGGCCACCGTGTTCAACGCCAACATCGGCTTCGACCTGCAGGGCCTGTCGCCGCGCCTGAAGGGCATGGGTGCCAACCTGGTGGTGAGCAACCTCACCGATAAGCGGTATCTTGCAGGGGTGGACGGCCGTGACAACGCCTTCATCGGCGCTCCGCGCACCGTCGGCATCTCCTTCCGCGTGGACCTGTGAGTGAGCCAGTGACCGATATCGGCCGACGCCGGTTGTTGCAGGCCGGCGTTGCCGCCGGCCTTTCCCCGCTGCTGCCCAGCATCGCCCGGGCCGCAGCGATCGCCCCCGCCGCGCAGACGCGCAGCCTCGAAGACCTGCAGCACATCGTGGTGCTCATGCAGGAGAACCGTTCGTTCGACCACTACTTCGGCACGCTGCCGGGTGTACGTGGTTTCGGCGACCGCTTCGTGGCCCCGGCTGCCGCGCTGCAGGCCGGTGGCCGCGTGCGCAGCCTGTGGCTGCAGCCCGATGCCAGCGGCAAGCGTGCGATCGCGCCCTTCCCGCTGGATACCGCCGCGCACTTCGGCTACATGCGGGTGGAAGGCACGCCACACACCTGGCCCGATGCGCAGCGCGCCTGGGACCACGGGCGCATGGGGCACTGGCCGAAGGCCAAGCAGAACCACTCGATGGGCTACTTCCAGCGCAGCGACCTGCCGTTCCAGTTCGCGCTGGCCGATGCCTTTACCCTCTGCGATGCGTACCACTGCGCGATGCAGGCCGGCACCAACCCGAACCGGGTATTCCTGTGGACCGGCCACAATGATGCACACGCGCGTGCTGGCGGCCCGGTGATCGCCAACTCGCACGACAACTTCCCCGAACAGGGCGGGCACCCGGCGTCCTACCGCTGGACCAGCTATGTCGAGCGCCTCCAGAACGCCGGCGTGTCCTGGCAGATCTACCAGGACATGGCCGACAACTTCACGGACAACCCGCTGGCCGGCTTCGAGGCATTCCGCCAGGCCCATCGCGCTGCGCCGGGGCATGACCCGCAGCTGCGCGCACGCGGGGTCAGCACGCGTGGCCTGGCGCAGCTGCGCCAGGACGTGATCGGTGGGCACCTGCCGCAGGTCAGTTTCATCATCGCCGATGCCGCGGGCAGCGAGCATCCTGGCCCTTCCAGCCCGGCACAGGGTGCGGCCTATACCGCACGCGTGCTGGACGCGCTGACCGCCGATCCGGAGGTGTGGAGCCGCACCGCCCTGCTGCTGATGTTCGACGAGAACGACGGCTTCTTCGACCACATGCCACCACCTGCCCCTCCCTCACCGGTGAACGGTGGATGGGCAGGTGCCTCGTCGGTCAGCACCGAGGGCGAGTATCACCGTCATCCCGCGCCGGGCGATGAAAAGTACGATGCTGCCGAGCTGCGCGGACGCCCGTATGGTCTCGGCCCGCGCGTGCCGCTGTACGTCATCTCGCCGTGGAGCCGTGGTGGCTGGGTCGATTCACAGGTGTACGACCACACCTCGGTCATACGGTTGATTGAACGTCGCTTTGGTGTCGCCGCGCCGGACATCTCGCCGTGGCGCCGAGCGGTCTGCGGTGACCTGACGGGCGCCTTCGACTTCGCCCAGCGCGATATCCGCCCGTTCGTGCGCGGCCTGCCCGATGTAAGCGCGGTGGCGGCACGAGCGGCGGCGCTGCCAGGGCGTACCGTGCCGGCGCTGCCGGAGGGGCTGAAGCCAGCGAAGCAGGAAAGCGGCGTACGCCCTGCACGCGCCCTGCCCTATCGGCCGCAGGCAGCGATTGCTGCGGTCGACGCCTCGGGCGTGGATCTGGCGCTGGCCTGCGAAGGTGCGGCGGCGGTGCTGCATGTCTACGACCGGCTGCGGCTGGATGCGGTGCCACGCCGCTACACGCTGCTGCCGGACATGCCGCTGCGCGAGCGCTGGCCGCTCGATGCCCAGGGCCGCTATGACCTGTGGCTGCTGGGCCCAAACGGCTTCCACCGCCACTTCCAGGGGGCGGCCAAGGATCCTGCCGTGCAGGCTTCAATTGATCGCACGGATGGCCAACTGCGGCTGCACCTGCGCAACCTGGATGACAGCGCGCAGCAGGTGCGTGTGCAGGCTGGCGCCTATGCCGGACACATGCCGGAGCAGACGGTGGCGCTGCCGGCGCATGCAGAGACTTCGTTGGCGTGGGATGCAACGCCTACCGCCGGCTGGTATGACCTACAGGTCAGCGCAGGTGAAAATGTCCTGCGCCTGGCCGGCCGTGCCGAGGACGGGCGCCCCGGCACCAGTGACCCGGCGATGGGCAGCGAACCACTGCGGTTCGAGCACGATTGAAGGATCTCTGTAGAGCCGAGCCCATGCTCGGCTGCTTTTCCGGTCAGTTATCAAAGAGCAGCCGAGCATGGGCTCGGCTCTACAGGGTTGACCGATAGATTCAGGCCTCCTGCAACCCTGGCCGGCCATGCTCCACCGCATAGCGCTTCCAGCTCTGCACCGCGCCATTCGGCTGCATCACGGTATCCAGCGTCTTCATGTCGCCGATCCACGCATCGCGGGTGACATCGCACAGCACGTAGCCACGCTTGTCGGTGGTCGCCTTCAGATAGGGGCTGTGCGCAAGCTGGTTCCTGGCATACGCGTCCACACCCTGGCCATCGGCGCCGGAAGTGATCGACGTGGCGAGGAACTCGCTGGAGATCACACCCGAGTCACGGTGGTCCTGCACCAGATCGCTGGCATAGTGGCGATGCGCGTCGCCGCAGGCGGTCACCACGTTGCCGAAGCCCACCTTCTGGATGTGGTCAAGCAGGCGCCGGCGGCTGTCCAGATAGCCTGACCACTGGTCGTCGGACGACTGCACCACCCCGTCCTTCTCGCGCATGTAGTTGCCCAGCGCTACCTGGTGGGCGACGGTATGCCAGCGCGGTGCGGCATCGCCCAGGCCGTCGAACAGCCAGCGTTCCTGCTTCGCCCCCACAATGCTGCGCTCCGCCGATTCCACCTCCTCACGCAGCGCCATGTTCACCTGCTTGCTGCGGTACTGGCGGGTGTCGAGCAGGTGCAGATCCATCAGCGTGCCGTAGCGCGCGCGCCGGTACATCTGCATGTGGCCGTCGCGCGGGAATGCCGAGCGGCGCAGCGGCATGTTCTCGTAGTAGGCCTGGAACGCCTGTGCGCGACGCAGCAGGAACACTTCGCTGGGCGTGTCATCCTGGTCTCCGGCACCGGCCCAGTTGTTGTCCACTTCATGGTCGTCAAAGGTGACGAACCACGGTGCCGCCGCATGCGCGGCCTGCAGGTCGGCATCGCTCTTGTACTGGGCGTAGCGGCGGCGGTAATCGTCCAGCGTGTAGGTCTGCGGCCCCACGTGGTTGCGCAGGTTGGTGAACGGCTGGCCGTTCATCTTCCGCAGGCCCGGCTGGCTTTCGCCTTCGTAGATGTAATCACCGTAGTGGAAGACGAAATCGAGCGGCTCCTCGGCAATGCGCCGCCACGCGGTGTAGTGGCCTTCTTCGTAGTGCTGGCAACCGGCCACCGCAAAGCGCACACGGTCCACCACGGCCGTGGCTGCGGGCAGCGTACGGGTGCAGCCGACCGCACTGGCGTGGCCACCGACGGTGAAGCGGTACCAGTAGGGCCGTCCGGGCGCCAACCCGTACAGTTCCACGTGCACGGCGTGGCCGAGTTCGGGATGCGCCATCGCCGCCCCCTGGCGTACCACCTTGCGCATGCCTTCGTCTGCTGCCAGCTGCCACTCGACCCGCATCGGCCGGGCCGGCATGCCACCGCCGAACACCAGCGGCTCGGTCGCCAGGCGCGTCCACAGCACCATGCCATCGGCCGATGGATCACCCGAGGCCACGCCCAGGGTGAAGGGTGTGCTGGCAAAACGCGGCTTGGCCAGCAGGTTGCGCGGGTTCAGCGCGGTGGCATCGGCCTGCGCGGCCAGCGCGTGTGCCGTGCCCATCCAGGCACCGGCAGCGGACAGGCCGGCCAGGGCCAGGAATCGCCTGCGATTGATCGTATCCACGGCTGTGCCCTCAGTTGTAGATGATGTGGAAGTAGAAGAAGCGGCCGTAGTCGTCGATCTCGGTACGGAAGCGCCCGTTCGGGCCGGTGCTGTAGGTCGGCTGGGTATTGAACAGGTTCTTGGCCTCGTACTTCAGCGTCACGTGCTTGCTGACCTTGTGGCTGAAGCCCATGTTGAAGGTCATGTACGGGTCGTAGTACGAATCCAGCCACTGGGTGTCGCCGAAGTCGACCAGCATCCGGCTGCGGTAAGTGCCGGACAGGCGCAGCTGCGCGCTCTTCCACGGCATGCGCCAGATCACCGAGCCGTTGAGCGACCAGTCCGGCTGGTACAGCAGGCGGTCCAGGCGGCGCTCGGTGCCATCAGTGATGCGGTAGTTGGTCTGGCCTTCCAGCCGCGTGGCGTTGAAGTACATGTCGAAACGCTGGCGGCCCCACTGCAGGTTGCGGTTGGCCACCGCGAACTCGACGCCGCGCAGCGTGGACTCATCGGTGTTCATCGGCTGGGTCACCCGGTAGCGGGTATCGCCCACGTTCTCGAAGGTGGTCAGGGTGTAGATGTCGTCCTTGATCACCTTGTCGAACAGCGCCACCGAGACCAGGCCGTTGTTGCCGTTGAAATACAGGTCCCACGCCAGGTCGATGTTGGTGGAACGGCGTGGCTGCAGGTCGGCATTGCCCTGCTTGATGGTGCAGAAGCCCCTGCCCTCCTCGTCATCGCCACAGCTGGTGCTGGTGGCCTGGGCGATGTTGCTCGGCGTCGGCCGGCCCAGCGTGCGGCTGGCGGAGAAGCGCAGGCGCTGGTCCTCGCTCAGCTTGAACGTCGCATTCAACGAAGGCAGCAGGTTGTTGTAGCCACCGCTCGTGTTGCGGAAGGCGGAGGTATAGGTAGTGCCGCCATCATCGCTGAATGGGCTGTAGGCATCGAAGCGGGTGTGGTCGTAGCGCAGGCCGCCGATCAGCAGCAGCCGGTCCCAGGCATAGTGCGCGGATACATAGGCATTGGTGATGTCCTCCACGTACTTGTAGTCGCTGGTGAAGTTGGCATTTGGATACGCCGCATTGTTGCTGCCCAGTTTCGGCAGCAGTTCCTCGTTCCACTTGCGGTTGTCGATCAGCGGGAAGCCCGGCACGCTGCCCAGCAGCGTCGAACCCGGATACAGGTAATCGTTGAGCGTGGCACTGCTCTTGAAGTAATCGAAGTCGATGTCCTGCCAGATCTTCAGGTGGCGGTATTCGGCACCGGTGGCCAGGCCAAAGCCACGCGCATCGGCGTCGATGTTGTAGCTGAAGTCGGCGCGCAGGTTGTCGATGCTCTCCTTGGCATCGCGCGGGGAGACATAGGCCTGCGCGGGGTTGAGCTTGAACGCCGAGCTGGTCAGCAGGCTGGAATCGGAAACCGCCACCGCGTTGGGGAACCCGTGACTGTCGTTCTCGTAGTCGACGAACAGATTGCTTGGGTAGGCGCGCACGCCCCAGTAGACCTGGTTGTTGTGGAAGGTTTCTTCGGTATGGCCGCCACGCAGGGTCAGCCGCGAACGGTCGCCCATGTCCCAGTTGAAGCTGGCGATGGCGCCACGGTTGCTGCGGTCCCAGCGGTCGTGGCGGTTCTTGATGTAGATGCTGTTGATCTGGGTCGTGCCGCTGTCCTCGGTCTGGTTGCGGATCGGAAACTTGGCGTTGCCGTACAGATCAGTCTTGTTCATCGTCGAGTTCTCGTAGAACCGGTACGAGTACAGCAGCAGCGATGCGTAGAACGGATCATCCGAGGGCTTCCACTCAAGCTTGGCGGAGCCACCGAAGTTGGTGATGAAGTTGGTATAGGTGCCGGTGCTGAAGTTGCCAGGCGCACGCAGCCCGTTCCAGCCCTTGGCCTCGTCCGGACCGGTGGTACCGTCGGTGAGGTATTTGCCAGCGTCGTTGTAGTAGTAGTTCGACTCCACCCAGCGCTTGACGCTGTTGCGTGAACGCTGCTCATAGCGTGCCACCGCAACGATGCCGAACTCCTGGTCGACGCCGAACTGGTTGGAGAACACCATCTTGGCGCTCTTGCCGAAGTGGCCCCGGGTCTCGTGGTTGCCGCCTGCGCTGCGCTCGACGTTGGTCTCGGCGGTGGAATAGATGCCTGCCACATCGGCAAACACGTACTTGCCCGACCGGTCGAAGGCACTGCGGCTGATGATGTCGATCACGCCGCCGATCGCATCCGGTGCCTGCTCCGCACTGAAGCTCTTGTAGATGTCGGTACGGGTGCCGATGTCGCTGGGAATCAGCTGCAGGTTGTTCATGCGCTCACCGGAGCCACTGCCTCCCACGCTGGCAATCGCGATGCCATCGATGGTGGTGTAGTTGAGGTTGGCCTGCACGCCGCGCACGGTCACGTAACGTGGCTCGCCGGCATCCTCTACCGCACTCAGGCCTGGAGCGGCCATCAGGCTCTCGGCCAGTGTCTCGTCGCCGTAGCTGTCCATTTCGTCGTAGACCACCGAATCCTTGATCACCGGCGACGACTTCTTCTGGTCGATGACCTCATGTGCAGCAATCACCTTCACCGTATCCAGGGTCGGCGCCACCACCGCCTCGGCCTCGCGCGGCTTCGGCGCGGCCGGCTTCGGCGCGTTGCTTACGGGTGCCGGATCGATGGCGATGACATTGCCATCGACCACGGTGTAACCCAGGCCGGTCCCTGCCAGCAGCGCGTCCAGCGCCTGCCTGACGGTGGCACCGCGCGGCACCGCACCGGCCATGCGGGCATCACCGCCGGCCGAGTACAGGAACTGCACCCCGGAACTGCGCGACAACTGCTCCAGCGCACGCGCCAACGGCTGCGCCGCGATCGGCGTGGATACACGCGCCTCCAGGCCATCGGCACCGGCGGCGAAGGCCAGCGGCACGCTGCAGGGAGACAGGGCGAGAATGATCGACAGGTAGAGCGTGTTGCGCATCACGGGTCCTTGGAAGAGAGAAGGCAGCAGGCGCCGCTGCGTGGCTCGGCAGCGGCTTCTCCCAAGTAAGAGCCCGCATCCACCGAAGTGGAGAACGCGGATTCGATGAATTTTTTCTGACAGTCAACGGCCACGTCGGCTTCAGCGACTGCCAACCCGCACGGTGCCGCCTTCGCGCTTCACCACGAAACGCGGGTCGCGTTCGAGGAAGGCCTGCAGCGCACCGATGCGATGCGCATCGAGACTGCCCGACAACCGTGCCGATGCCGCGCCTTCGTCCAGCACGCGCACCTGCACCTGGTTGTGCCGGTTGAAGGCAGCGGCCACCTCGTCCAGCCGCTCGTCGAGGAAGGACACTTTGCGCTGCTGCCAATCCAGCAGCATCGACAATGGCAGGTCCAATGACTCGACCGCATGGCTGCGCGCGTCGACCTGCACCACCCGGCCTTCGCCCAGCTGCGCAAGACGCCGGGCGTCCGCACCCTGGCTCCATACCTCCACCTCGCCGGAGACCACGCCGATGCGCGTGCTCTGCAGCCGTCGCGACACATCGAATACCGTGCCGATGTCCCGGATCTCCAGGCCGTTCACCTGCACCTCGAACGGACGGCGGTCGCGGGCGATGTCGAACGTGGCCTCCCCCTGCAGCAGCTCCACCTTGCGGCTGAACCAGCCCATGCGTACCCGCAGGCGGCTGTCCGCGTTGAGCCGCACCTGGGTCTGGTCGGGCAGCACCAGGTCGCGAAGTTCACCCTGTCCGGCACTGTAAAGCTGCTCGGTGGGCGCCACCTGCGGAACCAGGCCCACGCCGAGCAGGGTGATACAGGCTGCGGCAGCCGCCACCCACCAGCGCGCACGACCGCGACGCGGCACAGCGCGCGGCGGCGCGTGCACGCTACCGAACAGCGGCACCACCTTGGCGGCGATCTGCCGCGGTGGAACCGCCGCCTCGTCAGCCAACGGCGATTGCAGCGCCTCACCGACCTGCCGGTGAAGCGCGAGGGCGCGCATGTAGGCGCGCACATGCTCCGGCGAGCGCTTCATCCAGTCCAGGAACGCGACGCGCCCGGCCTCATCCAACGGCCCCTCGCGATTGCGCAGGAACCAGTCCATGGCCTCGCAGGCGATCGTGTCGTCGGCCACGGGCGATGAATTCCGGTTCATGTGAGCTCCCTGGCGCCCAGCGCCTTCCTGCAGGCCTCCAGACCCTTGCCGATGTGCTTGCGCACCATGTGCACCGACACCTGCAGCTGCTGGCTGATTCCCGGGCAGTCCAGCCCGTCGCGGTAGTGCAGCTCCATCACCCGCCGCGTGGTTGCCGGCAGTCGTGCGATGGTGCTGCGGATATCGTTCCAGCGCTGCGCACGCTCGAATTCGCCTTCGATGTCTTCTTCGCTTTTCAGCACTTCGGCCAGCAGGTCGACGTCTTCCAGCGGCGGCAGCGACGACCGCGCGCGCGCGTGCTCGCGCGCCAGATTGGCCGCCACGGTGAACAGGTAGGCTTCCGGGTTCTCGACCGCATCGGCATCTTCGCCGGTGCTGCGCAGCAGGCGAAGATAGACCTCCTGCGCCAGGTCTTCGGCATCCTCGCTGGCCGAACCGCGACGCAGGAAGAAGCCACGCAGCAGCCGGCGCCGCAGTTCGTAGCTCTTCTCCCAGATCCTCACGCTGTTCACGGCCGGCCAACCACCCCGAGGCTGGAAAGCCCCGCAGGGTGACCGCCATCGATGACAGTGGCGTTTCAACAGCCAGCAGGCAGCCGCTAGAATGCGGCTCCTGCGATGTCCCGGCAGCCCGCACAAGGAGTGCTCCCATCAACGCACGCACCGCCATCAACACCCTCAGCAGCCTGCTGTTCCTGCTGCTGGTCGCCCACACCACCGCCTACCAGCAGCAGATGTGGCCGCCCAGCCGGGTCATCCATGTGCATCCGGTGATCGTCGTCCTCGCCTATGCGCTAGGTGTGCTCACGCTGCTGCTGTGGATCGGCGGCCGCCGTGCATCGGAACCCGCCCAACGCCTGGCGCGCTGGTTGCCCATCGTCGCCTGGTGCCTGCTGGGCGTCGGCGTGGCGATCATCCCGGTGTTCCTGCCTGGGCTGTCCCCGGCCTGATCGGCGGCCGCGCCCAGCGCATCCGCCCTTGATACGACGCGCGGCACCAACCCTTGCTTGCCAGAGACCCAAGCCCTGCACGCCTACCGAAGCGTGGGGGGCAGGCCTACGCTTGTCTTCTCGGTGGCCGCCACGGTCGCCCTTCGCGTCACGGCCCCCGCCGTTGCGACCCCGCTCCAGTGCTGTGCGCCCTGCCGGTGTTGTCGCCCAGGCAGAAGTCCGACCGGCGCCCTCTGGAGACAGTCATGAACCAAGCCCTCATTCCCTTCGATACCGATCCACTGGAAACCCAGGAATGGCGTGAATCGCTGGAGGCGGTGATGCAGGCCGGCGGCCGGCCGCGCGCGCACTACCTGATCGACCAGCTGAGCGATCTGGACGCGCAGCAGCACGGCGACCTGCATACCCGTGCCTGGACCGCCTACGTCAACACCATCCCGCCCGAGCGCCAGCCGGCCTACCCGGGCGACCTGGCCATCGAGCGCCGCCTGAACGCGATGATCCGCTGGAACGCGATGGTGATGGTGCTGCGTGCCGGCAAGCATTCCAACGTCGGCGGCCACATCGCTACCTACCAGTCGGCAGCGGTGCTGTACGACGTGGGCTTCGATCACTTCTTCCGTGGCCGCACCGACACCTTCGACGGCGACATGATCTACATCCAGGGCCATTCGGCGCCGGGCATCTATGGCCGCGCCTACGTGGAAGGCCGCATCGATCCGGCACGGATGGACAACTTCCGCCGCGAAGCCGGCCGCGAAGGCCTGTCCTCGTATCCGCACCCACGCCTGATGCCGGAGTTCTGGCAGTTCCCCACCGTGTCGATGGGGCTGGGCCCGCTGACCGCCGCCTACCAGGCGCGCTACATGCGTTACCTGGAATACCGCAGCCTGAAAGAGCACCAGGGCCGCAGGGTCTGGGCCTTCCTCGGCGACGGCGAAATGGACCAGCCCGAATCGCTGGCGGCAATTTCCCTGGCCGGCCGCGAGCGGCTGGACAACATCGTGTTCGTGGTCAACTGCAACCTGCAACGCCTGGACGGGCCGGTACGCGGCAACGCCAAGGTCATCCAGGAACTGGAAGGCACCTTCCGCGCGGCCGGCTGGAACGTGATCAAGCTGATCTGGGGCAGCGGCTGGGACGACCTGCTGGCCCGCGACCACAGCGGCCTGCTGCGCCAGCGCATGATGGAGTGCGTGGACGGCGACTACCAGACCTTCAAGTCGCAGAGCGGCGCCTACGTGCGCGAACACTTCTTCGGTCGCTACCCCGAGCTGCTGGAGCTGGTCGCGCACATGAGCGACGACGATATCTGGGCGCTGGCGCGTGGTGGCCATGATCCACAGAAGGTCTTCGCCGCCTACCAGCAGGCAGTGAACACCAGCGGCCGGCCCACCGTGATCCTGGCCAAGACGGTCAAGGGTTTCGGCATGGGCGAAGCCGGCGAAGGCCAGAACATCAACCACCAGCTGAAGAAGATGAGCGCCGACGCGGTGCGTGCCTTCCGTGACCGCTTCAACCTGCCGGTCAGCGACGACCAGCTGGAGGAGATGCCCTACCTGCGCCCGGAACCGGGCAGCGCCGAGGCGGCCTACTTCGCCGAGCGCCGCCGCATCCAGGGTGGGCAGTTGCCAGCGCGCCTGGCCAGGGTCGATCCCCTGCCGCTGCCACCACTGTCGATCTTCAACACCCAGCTGCAGGGCAGTGGTGATCGCGGCCAGTCCACCACCATGGGCTTCGTGCGCATCCTCACCAGCCTGTTGAAGGATCCGGAACTGGGCAAGCTGGTGATTCCGATCGTGCCCGATGAATCGCGCACCTTCGGCATGGAAGGCCTGTTCCGCCAGATCGGCATCCACTCTTACCTGGGCCAGCTGTACACCCCGCAGGACGCCGGCCAGCTGAGCTATTACAAGGAAGCCAAGGACGGCCAGATCCTGCAGGAAGGCATCAATGAATCCGGTGCGATCTGTTCGTGGATCGCCGCCGGCACCGCCTACAGCAACCACGGCCTGGCGACGATTCCGTTCTACATCTTCTATTCGATGTTCGGCCTGCAGCGCGTCGGTGACCTGGCCTGGGCCGCTGCCGATGCGCGTACCCGCGGCTTCCTGCTCGGTGCCACGTCGGGCCGCACCACGCTGATGGGCGAAGGCCTGCAGCACGATGACGGCCACAGCCACGTGCTGTCGTCGGTGATTCCCAGCTGCGTGTCCTACGACCCGACCTACAACTACGAGCTGGCGGTGATCATCCATGACGGCCTGCGCCGCATGTATGTCGACCAGGATGACATCTACTACTACATCACCGTACTCAACGAGAACTACCCGCAGCCGGCACTGCCCGAAGGCGCCGAGACCGGCATCCTGAAGGGCCTCTACCTGCTGCACCCGGCAGCCGCCGATGCCGCCTCGCAGCCACGCGTGCAGCTGATGGGCGCCGGCTCGATCCTGCGCGAAGTGGAAGCCGCGGCAGAACTGCTGCAGCAGGACTTCTGCATCGCCAGCGATGTGTGGAGCGCGACCAGCCTGACTGAACTGCGCCGCGATGGCCTGGCCGCCGAACGCTGGAACCTGCTGCATCCGGCCGAGCAGCCGCGCGTACCCTACGTGCAGCAGTGCCTGCAGGGCCATGAAGGCCCGGTGGTGGTGGCCACCGACTACATGAAGATCGTCGGCGACCAGATCCGCCCCTTCATCAACGACCGCCGCTTCACCGCACTCGGCACCGATGGCTTCGGCCGTTCCGACACGCGTGAATCGCTGCGCACGTTCTTCGAAGTGGACCGTCATTTCATCGTGCTGGCAGCGTTGAAGACGCTGGCCGATGAAGGTCGCGTCGAGCGTTCGCGGATGCAGGAGGCCATCGCCAGGTACGGCATCGACACCGGCAAGCGCGATCCGGCTGCGGTGTAAGGCTGCTGAGTTCACCACGCCCGCTGTGCGGGCGTGGTGCGGACGGAACCGCTAGGGTATCCGCTTGAACAGGTTGGTCTGCAGGATCGGTGTACCGTCATGGCTGTAGAACGCCTTGGTCTCGGTCATCGTCGTGCGGTCGGCCGCTACGGTGTAGATGCGGGTGGACGCTGGCGTGCCATGGTCCACCAACTGCATCACCAGGGTGTTCGGCGCCGGCAGTTTCAGGTTGGCCTTGTCCGCGCCGTAGGTGCCGGACAAGGGCCCCGGCGTGCCGTCCAGCGCCAGCGTGCCGTCGGACTTCATGGTCTTGCCGTCGTGCAGGACGATGTCCACGTGTGAACTCCAACGACCCGCACCGGCGTCCTTGAACTCCAGCACCACGTGCTTTGGGCGCTGCGCTTCGGGTAGCGCAGACGTGGCGATATCCAGCGACCAGCGCCCCAGCAGCGGTGAGGGCGAAGCTTCCACTGCCAGCGCCGGAACGGCGGAGAGCGAAAGCACAGACAACAACACAGCGGACAACAGTTTCATACGTTGCTCCGTTCCAGTGAAGAAAGCGCTGCGTGACGCGTGATGGGGGGCAGCAGGGCGAATGCTGCGCGCCTGCGGCAGGGGGTGCAAGCCACTTGCTGAACGCCCGGCCACGCGCCATGTCAGGGCCATGTCACACAGGGGTAGTAGAACGATCCAGCATCTCCGGCTCTTCCCCCCATTACACGGCGTTGAACACGCAGCCCTCGCCACGGCACCTCTATGCCGCCGGCCACTTTGCCCGCACCCTGGTCTGGTCGTTCGTGGATCTGGTGCTGGGCTACTACCTGCACGCCCGCCTGGGGCTGCCGGCGGCCCACACCGGCCTGCTGCTGGCCATTTCATTGGCCTACAGCAGCCTGCTCGATCTGCTGCTGGCCGCCGTGTTCACCCGCCTGCGCAACCAGCAGCGCCTCGCCCTGCGCCTGCAGCTCATCGGCGGGCTCGGCACGGCCGCCAGCGCCTGCCTGCTATTCAGCCCGCACAGCGCAGCCGGGCCCACCTTCCTGCCATTGCTGGTCGCATCGTTGCTGTTCCGTACCTGCTATGCGGTCTACGACGTGGCGCAGAACGCACTGACTTCGTTGCTGCCCCGTGACGAGGACGAGGCCATGCGCTATGTCTCCACGCGCGCCGTGGTGGTGCCCATTTCCAAGCTGTGCATTGCCGCGGCGTTGTTCAGCGTGGTCGGTCCTCCTGCGTCCCAGGGCAGTGGCAACGCGTTGTTGATCTGCATGATCATCGGCGTGCTGATCGCGGCCGCTGCGCTTCCCCTGGCCTGCGTCGCAACACCGCCACGGCCCTCCGCAACCGGGATGCCCGCTGCTGTTGCCCTGCCCCTGCCGGCACTGCTGCCGGTTCTGCTGGCCGCAGCGGCGGAGACTGCGCTGGTGGGTCTGGCCGGGCGCCTGTTCCCTTTCGCTGAACACGGGGCAGCACTGACCTTCGCGATGGTGGCGGGCATGGTGGTTGCCCCCTGGCTCTGCCTGCGCCTGCGTTCAAGGCTGCACAGCGAGACCGGGATGCTCGCGCTGATGTCGGTGCTTGCCGTCGCCGCCGTTGGCGGGTACCTGGCCATCCCCTCCACGCCTGTCGCGATTGCATGTGCCGCCATCCATGGGACGGCAGTGGCCAGCGTCGGCCTGGTACTGTGGCGACGCACCGCGCTGATCGCCCATCGCCATGCCGCCCATAGCGGACGCGACGATGACCTCAGCTGTTTTGCACTGCTCACCGGAACCATGAAGCTATCCATCGCGGCCTCTTCCTTGCTGCTGGGCGAAGTGCTGCCCGGTATACAGGCGGGCGATCCGGGCACCGCGGCCACCCTGGTCTCGCTGGTCGCCATCGGCAGCCTGCTTTCGCTGGCCGCATTGGCCTGGCCCATCCCGCCAGCACGTACCGAGGGCCTGCGCCCGTGAACCTGGCCCCGACATCGCGGCTGCGCCGCAAGCCGCTGATCGCGCTGGATGCCGACCACAAGCGCATCATCTGGCTGTTGCGCACGATGGGCGCCGTTCCCCGCATCACCATCGCCCACCAGCTGGGCATGCACAACGGCGCGTTGACCCGCCTGGCGCGTGAACTGCTGATGCTGGAAGTGATCGAGGAACAGGGACAACTGTCCGATGGCCAGCGTGGCCGTCCGTCGGTGCCACTGGCGCTGTCCGGTCGGGGCGGCTATGCCGCCGGTGCCACGGTGCATCCCGGTTGGCTGGAGATCGCACTGGTGGACTTCGCCGGCCAGGTCATCGCCCGTGATGCCACCGCGTTCGACAGCGCAGATCCCCACGATTTCGTCTATTGCGTGGACCAGCGCCTGCGCAGCCTCACCAGCAGCACCGGGCTCATGCGCGCCCGTTTCCTCGGCCTCGGCGTGGCGGTCCCCGGGCCCGTGGTCGAAACCGGTCCGGCACGCCGGCACGCGGTGGACTGGCTGCATGGCTGGCGCGATATCGACAACGACCAGTTCTTTGAAGACTACTTTGGCTTTCCGGTCTGGGTGGAGAACGATGCAACCCTGGCGGCGCTGGCGGAGTACTACGACAGCGGGCTGATCCGCGACTGCGCTTCGGCGCTGCTGCTGTATGTCGGCCATGGCGTGGGCGGTGGCGTGATCCATCGGCGTGATGTGATGCGCGGTGAATTCGGCAATGCCGGCGACATCGGCCGCCTGTTCCGCATGGACGCGCCGCGCCCCTCGGGCATCGACCTGCTGGCCACGTTGCGCGAGGCCGGCGCTGGAATTCCATCGCTGTTCGAGCTGGAGGCCTGCCTGGAAAGCCATACCGGCATCATCAGCGCCTGGGCCGAACGCGCGGGCAACCAGCTGGGCGCAGCGGCCAATACCGGCGTCGCCTGGCTCGATCCCGGCGCCGTGATCCTGTCCGGTTCACTGCCCCGCCAGGTACTGGAAGCCCTGGGGCAACACCTGCAGCAGCCAGCACGCTGGAGCAGTGCGCTGGACAGCCTGCGCCTGCCGCAGGTGCATGTGTCCCGGCTGGGAGGATCCGCAGTATCGGTGGGCGCGGCGCTGCTGCCGATCCACCAGCTGGGCGCCGATGCCAGCGTTTAATTGTTTATTTCCGCCGAAGTAAACAATTCCGTCATCGCCCGGACCTACCGTGCAGCGGTCCCCCTTCCCTGCATGGCCGCCCTCCGATGAACATCAGCCCCCTGGTCCTGGGAATCTCCCTGGCCTTGATATCCCTGCACGGCAATGCTTCTGCGCAGGACGCCCCGGTCCAGAACAAGGACAGCGCCGACGCCGCAACGCTGGATGCGGTGGTGGTCACCGGTGCAGCACGCACCCAGCGTCGTTTCGATGCGTCCTTCGCGGTCAATTCACTCAGCCGCGAAGATGTGCAGAAGCTCGCACCGAAAAGCTACGCCGACCTGCTCGGGTCCGTGCCCGGCATCCATGTCGAGGCCACCGGCGGCGAGGTGCAGAACATCACCCGGCTGCGCGGCATTCCCACCGATCGTGGCTTCATCGCCTTCCAGCAGGACGGCCTGCCGCTCTACCAGGAGCTGGATGGCCACTTCTTCAACTCCGGCGACGGCATGAACCGGTTCGACGTGATGAACCAGCGGGTGGAGATCGTACGTGGTGGCCCGGCGCCGATCTATGCAAGCAGTGGCGGCGCCATCGTCAACAACATCCTGGCCGAGGGCTCGGAAGAGACCCACGGCAAGGCCCAGCTGACCGTCGGTGACACCGGGCTGTACCGCGGCGAGATGTACCAGTCCGGCGCCCTCGGCAAGGACACCTTCTATGCAGTCGGTGGATTCCTGCGCCAGCACGATGGCTACCGCGACAATGGCTTCCCGAACGACAAGGGCGGGCAGATCAGGGGCAACATCAAGCACTACTTCGATGACACCAGCTGGTTCAAGGTCAGCGGCACCTTCGTCGATGACCACAATACGTTCTACCTGCCGATCCCGGTCGCCGATCCGCGCAATCCCAGCGTTCCGCTGGACCCGTATATCGACTACTTCGACGGTACGCTGAACTCGCCGTCGCTGCGCAGTGTGAACCTGAAGTACCTCGATGGCGGCGGCGTCCTGCAGGGCATGAACCGCGACCTGGCTGATGGCCGGCACATGCGCTTCGGCAACATCGGCTTCCAGTACGAGAATACCGCCAGCGACTGGACGATCTCGCTGAAAGCCGGCTACACCAAGGGTCGCAACACCTTCGACGCACTGTACTCGACCACCAACCCGGTCGACGCACGCACCTTCGCCAACGGCTATCTGGGCGCGGCCCGTTCCGCCTTCGGTGCCGGCGTCGCGCGGATGGGCTACGCCCTGGCCGGCAGCAACGGAACGAGTGCCTACGATCCCTATGCCGACTCCGGCCTGGTAATCTCGGCCCAGTACCGGGCCGCAGATTCGGACTTCTACTCCGGCCAGGCGGACTTCAGTGCGACGCGGTTGTTTGAAACGGCCTGGGGCAGCCACGATCTGAACATCGGCGCGTACACCGCCTTCTTCGGCACCACGGCCTTCAGCCTGTACCAGGACATGCTGATGGAGATGCGCGGCAAGCCACGCCTGCTGGATCTGGTGGCCTACGGCAACGATGGCACCCCGCTGGGCTATGTGACCGACAAGGGCACGCTGCGTTACACCACCACCCTGAATCGCGGCAAGGTCGATGCCCGCATGTTCGCGGTGTATGCCAATGACACGTGGGCACTGACGGACCGCTTCAAGCTCGACGCTGGTATCCGCCATGAACGCTATCGCTATGAAGGCTACGCAGAGCAGACCGCCCAGGTCGACCTCGGCGACCGCAACACACTGGCCGACAACACCACGCGCCGGTTCACCGGCGTGGTCCAGAACCATCGCCTGGATCCGTCCGCGACCAATTGGACCGTGGGTGCGAACTTCGATTTCACCCCTTCGGTGGGTGCTTACGCCCGCGTCTCGCACATGGAGATCGTTCCCAACTCGTCAGTGGCACGCTCGATCGATCCCACCATCGTGCAGACCCAGCTGGACCAGTACGAGCTGGGCCTGAAGGCCGGATTCGGCCGGTCCTACCTGTACCTGACGGCGTTCTACACGAAGTTCGATCCGCTCAACGCCTCGTTCGTGGCCTTCAACCCGACAACCGGCCGCAATGACCAGTCGGTGCCGTTCATCGGTACCGCCGTCTCCAAGGGCATCGAACTGGATGGGCTGTTCCGGCCGCTGGACTGGTTCAGCATCGCCGGCTCGATCACGGTCAGCGATCCGCAGTACGACAGCCTGCAGAACGATTCCGGCGCCGATCCGGCTGCCGTCAACGGCAAGCAGATCGTTCGCGAGCCCAAGCTCTACGGCAACCTCCGCCCGACCTTCAGTTTCCAGCATGGCCAGGACCAGTTCGAGACCTGGCTGCGTTATGACGTGGTCGGCAAATCCTATGTTGATCTGTTCAACCAGACAGCGCTGCCCGCCTACCAGACCCTCGGCCTGGGCATTTCATGGAAGCGTGGCAACTGGGGCGCACAGCTGGTGGGCGACAACCTCACCAATGAAAAGGGACTCACCGAAGGCAACACCCGCACCGATGCCCTCGCCGGACAGGGTTCGGCCGAGGCCATCTATGGGCGGCCGCTGTTCGGCCGCAACGTCCGCCTGATGGTCAGCAGGAGCTGGTGATGCATCGACGACTTGCCTTGTCCCTTGTCCTGCTCGCCACGGCAGCGCTGCCGCTTGCGGCGGTGGCCGACGACCGCGACAGCGCCGCGCTTGCCGCACGCTTGTTCCCGACCCTCATGCAGTTGAAGCCCGATACGCTGCCCGATGATGCGCGCGCCCTCCTGGCCGAACGTACGCAGCAGCTGGCCCGCTGCCGGACCGCCACCTGCACGCTCGCGTCCGCTCGCTGGACGCCCGCGCAGGCAGGCCTGTTGACCGCCGCGGCTCCCGCGCACGCCGAGGCCATCGAACGGGAACTGGCCGGCCTCAACAATATTCTCTCCGTCTATGGCCAGGGCCAGCCGTCCCGCTACGACGCCATCGACGGCCCGGTCGGCGCGGCAGGCAGCACGCGGCTGGTCGGCGATGTTGCCATTGCCATGCAGATGAGCGAGGTGGACGCCAGCGCGGCCTACACCGCCTTCGATCGCAGCATCGCGGTGGCGGTGGGCCTGCTCGATGCCAATGACCGCCTCGATGCGATCCGCTTCGAGCCCATCAGCGCCGGGACGAACGCCGCGCCGTTTGCGCGTGCGCGGCAGCTCGATTGGAATGCTTATCCGTACAGCGCGATCATCGTTCTTGGCCAGGGACCGGATGAACTGACCACCCCGCTCAGCGCCGGCAGCAAGCTGCGCCTGAAGGCGGCCGCGCAGCGCTACGCGGCAGGTGATGCGCCCTTCCTCATCGTCTCGGGTGGTGCGGTACATCCGCGCGGCACCCGCAGCGTCGAAGCGGTGCAGATGCGCGAGGCGCTGATGGCACGCTTCGGCATTCCCGCAGATGCCATCATCATCGAGCCGTATGCCCGCCACACCACCACCAACCTGCGCAATGCAGCCCGGTTGCTGACGGCCCTGCAGGCACCGCCGCGGCAACCGGCACTGGTGGTCAGCAGTCCATCGCATATCGACTCAGTCGCCAGCAGCGCCTTCAGCGAGCGCAACCGCCATGAACTGGGTTACGTTCCGGGCAAGGTCGGTTCACGCGTTTCGCCCTACGCGATCCCGTTTGTGCCGGCTCCCGAATCGCTGCGCATCGACCCGATGGATCCGCTGGATCCCTGACCCGCGCGACGGCATCCTCAATAGCCAACCTTCACCGTGAACATCACGTTTCGCGGTGCCCCGTACCAGCCCTGGTTGTAGAAGCCGATCTGCGAGTAGTAGTGGCGGTCAAACAGGTTGTTGATGTTGACCGCCGCCGACACATTGGAACTGAACTGGTAGCGCGCCATCAGGTTCACCAGTGCGTAGCTGGGCTGCTGCACCGGCACCCGGCGATTTCCGGGCGCGGTGGCGGTCTGGTACATGCGGTTCTGCCAGTCCACGCCACCGCCGATGGTCAGCCGGTCCCAGGTACCCGGCAGCCGCCAGGTAGTGAACAGCTTGAACAGGCTGCGCGGCTTGGCGGTGTTGATCGCCCTGCCCTGCGCGTCCTGCGCGATGAAGGTGGTGAAGCTGGTGCCAAGGCTCCAACCCGGCAATGGTTCGCCGGCCAGTTCCAGTTCCAGGCCGTCCACGGTTGCGCCCTTCACCGCGCGGTAGGCCGCCTGCGTGCTGCCTTCGACCAGGCCACCGGTGGCCTCGGCGAGGTTGTCCTGCTGGGTGCGGAACAGCGCCGCCGACGCATTCAAGCGCTCCTGCAGCCAGCTGCCCTTGAGGCCCAGCTCATAGCTGCGGCCGCTGACCGGGTCGAGGATCTGCCCGGACTCATTCCGGTTGTTCTGCGGCTTGAAGATACCGGTATAGCTGGCGTAGACGCTGCTGTAGCCGTTGAGGTCCCAGACCACACCGGCATACGGCACGAACTCGTTGCGGTAGCGGTATTTGCGCTTGCTGCCAAAGTAGACCTGGTCGGTCTCCCAGTTGCTCAGGCGGCCACCGACGATCACATGCAGCGGATCGGCCAGCGACAACCGCGCCACCGCATAGGCACCGCTCTGATGATTGTCCAGATCATCGGCCTGGGTCTTGTTGCTGGCCCACACCGGCTCCGGCGTACCGGGTCCGTGCCAGTCCAGGTAGCTGGCCAACGGCGGCAGCGGCGCCAGTGCGCGGTACTGCCCCAGTGCGATCTCGTCGCGTGAACGCGACCAGCCGACGGACGCCGTGTGATGGCGGCCGAACAGCTGGAAGGGACCGGTCAGGCTGACACTGACCGCCTCGCGGCGCACCGGCCCGTCGTAGCGGGTGAAGCTGTTGCCTGCAGGCATGGCGCCGGTAACCGGATCGGGATAGCCGCCCCGGTAGAGATGCTTCATCTCCATGTCGGTATGCGAGCGGCTGTAGGACACGCGCGCCTGCCAGTCGTTGCCGAAGCGATGGTTGAAATCGAAGAAGCCATTGCGGGTGTCGGTGGTCATCCGTGCCCACGGCGCGGTGGCCGATACCGAGCGGTCGAAGCGGGTACGCGTGCCATCGGCGTTGAACAGCGCGAAGCCGCTGCCGAAGCCACGATTGTCGTTGGCCTGGTAAGAGATACCGGCGATCAATCCGGTGTCCTCGCCCAGGTCCACGCTGACCACGCCGTAGAGCGTCTTCGCGGTGCTGTCCAGGCCAGCGGTGTAGCTGTCGCCCTCTGCCTGCGCGGCGACCACACGACCACGCACGCGCCCTTCCCGGCTCAACGGGCTGGACACATCCACCCAGGCGCGGCGCGCGTCCCAGCTGCCGAGGCTGATGCCGCCACTGGCAGCAAAATCACGCAGCGGGCGCTTGCGCACATGGTTCACCGCAGCCGACGGATTACCGGCACCGGTCATCAGGCCATTGGCACCGCGCACGATCTCGATGCGGTCGTACACCACCATGTCCAGATTGTTCTCGCCGAAGTTCCATGGCGACAGCACCGGCATCACCACGCCATCGAACTGGTAGTTGTCGATATCGAAGCCGCGTGCCGAGAATGAGTAACGGTTGGCATCACTGCGCGTGACCGAAATGCCCGGAGCGGTGGCCAGCGCATCGGCGGTGCTGAGCAGGCCACGATCCTCGATCTGCTGACGGGTGATGACGCTGACCGACTGCGGCGTCTGCCGCGAGGTCAGCGACAGCCCCGTCGCCGTGCCCATGGAATCGGTGGTGTAGGAACGCGAGGTTTCGGTGCTGCCATCGAGGTCGGCCGTGACCTGCACGGTGGGCAGCTGCGAGGTCTTCGCAGCAGGGGCGCGCTCGGCGCTGTGGGCAGTATTGAACAGCGCCAGGGTCGTGCCGATGGCGGTTGCCAGGGCGCGCGGGCGGATACAGGCGGGCATGGGAGATCCAGCAGGAGGGAAAGGCTGGATGAGAATTATTGTCATTTGAGCGTGAGCACACGTATGCCCTAACGCAGCAGATGTATGCGCGCTGCCGGCGCTGATCCGGGGTCAGCGCAGCTGGCTGGGCGCGATGCCGTAGCGCGCACGGAATGCGGTCGCGAAATTCGTGGCATGCCGGTAGCCGACCAGATGCGCGGCCTGCTGCACGCTGCAGCCCTGCCGCAGCTGCTCGCAGGCCAGTTGCAGGCGGTGCTCGCGCAGCCAGCCGAACACCGAGCACTGGTACACCTGCTGGAACTTCAGGCGCAGGCTGCTTGGGCTCATGCAGGCCAGGCGCGCCAGATCCTCCAGGCAATGGTCGGCGGCCGGAGCCGCCTCCAGGCAATCCATCACCCGCTGCAGCATGCGGCGATCACGCGCTGAAACACGCAGGTCCGGCGATGCCTCCCGCGCAGGTGCGCCCAGCGCCAGGGCCAGCATCTGCAGGCCGATACTCTCGCACAGCAGTGCATGCATCGCCCCGTGCCAGCTGCCCGACAGCAGCTGGTCGGCGGCGTGCTCGAGGTGCCCCGGGACCTGCCAACCACGCAACCGCGGGTGACCGGTGCGGTGGGCGGTGGACAGCAGCTCGCTGATCATCGGGTCGTCAATCCCGTCGGGCGCGTCCAACGAGACATTCAGGCTGCGCATCCGCTGCCCTGCGGGATGAATCGCGGTCATCGGCGCCGCCTCGGCCAGCACCATCGCGCCTGCACCCGGGCTCATGCCGATCACCGCCTGCCCGGCCAACCGCGCCCCTGCACGTCCCTCCAGCATCACGATCACCGAGAAGGCCGGCGGCGACTCCGCGTTTGCCTCGAACGGCTGATGGGCGATCACGTCCGACAGCGCCAGGGTCATGCCCGGGCGCAGGCGACGCTGCTCCACCCTGCCCTGCACCACGCACTGTTCACCCGGCAGATCGGCGGCCAGCGCAGGCAGGCGATAGCGGAAGCCGCTGCTGCGGCCCAGGCGATCGAGGTCGGCAAGGGTGAGGTTGAGCATGATGGGACCAGGCGGGATCGTCCTGCATTTTCATATGCGAACCATTCTCATATCCAGCCCTTGCCGCAAGGCCCATTCCACCCTTGTCGATACAAATAGTTACGTTATAACATTTCACATCATTTTCACGGATCGTGCCATGCGTCGCCACCTGCTTACTGCTGCCATTCTGTTCGCCGTCCACTCCGCCCAGGCCGCGGACGAACCCACCCTACCCGCCCTCCGGGTCGAGGCCACCCAGCCCTCGCGCATCGACAGCCGGGTCACCGTCGACAACCCGCAGGCGCAGAACCGCACCCTGGGCAACCTGCTCGAACACGTCTCCGGCGTGCAGAGCAGCGCGTTCGGGCCGAATGCCGGCGCGCCGGTCATCCGCAGCCTCAGCGGCAACCGCGTGCAGATCCTGCAGGACGGCCAGTCCATCCTCGGCATGAACGCGATCAGCGGCGACATCAACATCCCGTTCGATCCGCTGTTCGTACGCAGTGTCACCGTCAACAAGTCTTCCGACACCGTGCGCTACGGCGGCAACGCGATCGGCGGCAGCGTGGAGATCGATCCGGGCCTGATCTCGCGCAGCATGGAAGACAAGGACCAGTCGATGGAACTGGTCCTGCGCAAGGGCTTCAATGCCGCCGACGCGCAGGGCTTCCGCATGAACTTCAACAACCAGCGCAACCTCTCGACCAACCTGCTGGTCTCGCGACAGCGCATCTCGCACTACGACATCCCCGGCAACAGCAAGGCCAGTGCCTGCAACACCCGACTGTTCCCGCCTACCGGCGGCGTCAACTCGGCGCTGGCCGACAGCTGCCAGAAGGAAGCGCGCGTGCAGCAGATCTACAACAAGGCCTCGCAGCCCTACATCGACCAGTTCATGACCGAGAATCCGGACTGGGCCGATGGTGATTTCTCGTTCTTCACCAACAACCCGACCTCGGTCTGGCAGCGCCGTACCTATATCAATCCGGTCAATCCTGCCTATGTCGCTGGCACGCCGTCGTACGTGCAGAAGCAGATCAACAACGACGTGACGCCCGATTACCATCACCGGTTGGGCAACAGCTACGCGCGCAATTCGCAGGTGGCGTTCGGGTCGACCCTGTTCTTCGAGCGGGGTTACGTGGGTGTCAGCATCGATGCCAAGGACAGCGAGTACGGCGTGCCGGGGTTCTCGATGCAGAACCTGTCGTTCGGTTCCAACTATGCCAACGGGCTGCCTGTGGGTGTGGTGATCAAGCAGGAACGCTACGCCCTGGAAGCCCTGCTGCGCGATCCGCTGCCGTGGTTCGAGCGCGCCGAACTGCGAGTCTCCAAGCTGGACAACACCTCGGGCGAGCGGCTGGGTGCCACCCGGGCCAACGACTACGATTTCGAGAGCACCCAGGCCGCGCTGCTGCTCAGCCATCAGCGCCTCGGTCCGCTCAGCGGCCTGCTGGGCTTCAGCCATCAGTCGCGTGATGTCACCGGCAGCGGCTCGCTGCGCTACCTGCCTGACGTCGACACCCGCAGCAACGCGGTGTTCCTGAAGGAGACGCTGGACTTCGGCTGGGCCAGTTTCGACGCTGGCGTGCGCCACGAGCGCGTTGACCATGACCTGCAGCCAAGCCGCTTCAAGACCGCACGCAATGCCGCCAACACGAAACTGCAGGACCGCGACTACCGGCTCAACAGCTACAGCCTGGGATCGTATGCCGAGCTCGGTCCGTTGTTCGCCGCAAAGGTGAGCTACTCGTCGTCGCAGCGCGCACCGGAGATCAACGAGTTGTATGCGAGCAATGCTCACTATTCGGTGATGACCCAGGAAGAAGGCAACCAGAACCTCGAGCCGGAACGCGCGAAGAACCTGGAACTGACCGGCCTGTTCCACCTCGGTGGTTTCGAACTGTCGGCCACCGCCTACCGGATGAAGTACGAGAACTATCTATACCTGGGTTACTCGGGAGTGCAGACCGCCAACCGCCTGCCGCTGAAGTACTGGAAACAGACCGACACCACGGTGAAGGGCTTCGAGATCGATGCCTCGCAGGCATTGGACCTGGGCCGCTACGGCACGTTGAACGTGTCCGCCTTCGCCGACCTGGTGAAGAACAAGGCCGATCACCCCGACTCGTTGCGTGCCCACAATGACGGCGAGTACCTGCCGAACATGCCGACCAATCGCTACGGCGCCAACCTGCAGTGGCAACGGGAGGGCTGGAAGGCGCAGCTGTCCAGCACCTACTACGACACGCAGAAGTACCTCGGCCGCAATGTCAGCGAGGAAGTGCCACTGGATGCCTTCAACCTGGTGGACCTGCAGGTCAGTCGTGAGCTGCCGGTACGCAACAGCTACATCGCCGGCATGGAGGTGTTCGTCAACGGCAGCAATCTGCTCAATGAAGAAGCACGCCCGCACAACTCGCCGCTGAAATACATCGCGCCGTTGCCGGGGCGTGGTTTCCAGGTGGGTGTGACGGTAAGGCTCTGAGCCGGGGCATCCGAAGCGCCATCCATTGATCTCTGATCAGTGGATGGCGCACCGGCAATGAGTGTCACCATAAAGAAAAACGCCTGCAGATCGAGGATCTGCAGGCGCTTCTTTGTATCTGGCGGAGTGAGAGGGATTCGAACCCTCGATAGAGCTTTTGACCCTATACTCCCTTAGCAGGGGAGCCCCTTCGGCCACTCGGGCATCACTCCGGGGTTTTCTCCGCGTCTGGTGCGTTGCACCTCAGCGGGGCGTGAATCATAACGTTAATCGAGTGCGAAGGTAAAGCGTTATTCGGCAGAATTTTCGCTACCGGTGCCACCGGCTTCGTCACCGCGCTGGATGCGCTGATAGATCTCTTCGCGATGCACAGCGACGTCCTTCGGCGCGGTGATGCCGATACGCACCTGGTTACCCTTGACGCCAAGCACGGTGACGCTCACCGAGTCACCGATCATCAGGGTTTCGCCGACGCGGCGAGTCAGGATCAACATTTTTGTAAGTCTCCATGGAACCGTGTGGAAGGGTATCCCCCACCGGCTTGACGCTCCGTCAAGAAGCGCTACCACGACAAAGGGAAAAGATTCGCAATGGTACCGTCAGCCGTCCCGCTCCTACAAGGAGGGGGACGGCCAGGTTCATCACAGGCGGGGGCTGACCCATTCGACGACTGCAGCCAGCGCAGTGGCAAGGGCGGGCCCGTCCTCGCCACCACCCTGGGCGAGGTCCGGGCGTCCGCCGCCCTTGCCCCCGATCTGACCGGCGATATGGGACAACAGTTCCCCGGCCTTGACCTTGCCCATTGCACTGCCGTTCACACCCGCGACCAGGGCGGCCTTGCCGTCCTGGGCACCGGCCAGCACGATCACCGCGTCGCCCAGCTGCTGCTTCAGGCGGTCCATGGCGTCACGCAGGGCCTTGGCATCGAAGCCCTCCAGGCGGGCCGCCAGCACCTTCACGCCAGCAACCTCGACGGCCTGGCCGGACAGGTCGGCCGTGGCACCGGCGGCGATCTTGGCCTTCACGGCTTCCAGTTCCCGCTCCAGCTGCTTCTGGCGCTGGCCGAGTGCACGGATCTTCTCGACCACGTCGGCGGCGCTGCCGCCGAGCAGTTCAGCGGCCTCGGCCAGGCGGGCCTCTTCGGCGTCCACGTAGTCCAGGGCGCCCTGGCCGGTGACCGCTTCGATACGGCGCACGCCAGCGGAGACACCGCCCTCGGAGGTGATCTTGAACAGGCCGATGTCGCCGGTACGGTTGACGTGGGTACCACCGCACAGTTCGGTGGAGTAGTCACCCATCTTCAGCACGCGCACGTGCTCGCCGTACTTCTCGCCAAACAGGGCCATCGCGCCGAAGTCCAGCGCTTCCTGCATGCCCATGTTGTGCACTTCGGCGGCGTTGTTGGCGCGCACCTGCTCATTGACCTTGCGCTCGATCACGGCCAGTTCTTCCGCGCTGATCGGCTGGAAGTGCGAGAAGTCGAAACGCAGGCGGTCCGGAGCGACAAGCGAGCCCTTCTGCTGCACGTGGGTGCCCAGCACTTCGCGCAGGGCGGCGTGCAGCAGGTGGGTGGCAGAGTGGTTGAGGATGGTGGCGCCACGGCGCTCGCCATCGACCTGGCCTGACAGCACATCACCGACCTTCAGTCCGCCTTCGGACAAGGTGCCGACGTGGCCATGGAACTGGCCGGCGAACTTCTGGGTGTCGTCCACCACCAGGCGCACGCCGCTGCTGGTGAGCACACCGGTGTCGCCGACCTGGCCGCCGGACTCGGCGTAGAACGGGGTCTGGTTGGTGATGACGATGACTGCGTCACCGGCATCGGCCGATTGCACCGGACGTCCGTCCTTGAGCAGGGCCAGCACGGTCAGGCCGTCGGCCTGCAGGCGGTCGTAGCCAAGGAACCGGGTCGGGCTCAGGGTCGCCACCAGCTCAGCCGGCAGGGTCACGCCACCACCGAACTTGCCCGCCGCACGGGCGGTCTCACGCTGCTGCTCCATCGCGGCATCGAAGCCGGCGATGTCGACCGTCAGATCGCGCTCGCGGGCGATGTCCTGGGTCAGGTCGAGCGGGAAACCATAGGTGTCGTACAGGCGGAAGGCGTCAACACCCGGGATCACGCCGTTGCTGGCCTTGCCGGCCACGTCCTCGAAGATCTTCATGCCGGCATCGAGGGTTTCCGCGAAACGCTCTTCCTCGGCCTGCAGCGCACGGGTGACGGTGTCCACCGCTGCCGGCAGTTCGGGATAGGCCTCGCCCATCTGCTCGACCAGGGTCGGTACCAGCTTGCTGAAGAACGGCTGGCGCACACCCAGCATCCAGCCATGGCGCAGGGCGCGGCGGATGATACGGCGCAGCACGTAGCCACGGCCTTCGTTGGACGGCAGCACGCCATCGACGATCAGGAACGAACAGGCGCGGATGTGATCAGCGATCACGCGCAGCGACTTGTTTTCCAGGTCGGCGGTGCCGGTCAGCTCGGAAGCCTTGCGGATCAGTGCCTGGAACAGGTCGATCTCGTAGTTGGTGTGCACGTGCTGCAGGATCGCCGCCAGGCGCTCCAGGCCCATGCCGGTGTCCACGCACGGCGCCGGCAGCGGCACCAGGGTGCCGTCGGGCTGGCGGTCGAACTGCATGAACACCAGGTTCCAGATTTCGATGAAGCGGTCGCCGTCTTCATCCGGGGAGCCCGGGGGGCCGCCCGCGATATGGTCACCGTGGTCGTAGAAGATTTCCGTGCACGGACCACACGGGCCAGTGTCGGCCATCTGCCAGAAGTTGTCCGAGGCGAACGGTGCGCCCTTGTTGTCGCCGATGCGCACGATGCGCTCTTCCGGGATGCCGACCATGTCCCGCCACAGCGCGTACGCTTCGTCATCGGTCTGATAGACGGTGACCAACAGGCGCTCGGCCGGCAGCTTCCAGACCTGGGTCAGCAGTTCCCAGGCCCAGGCGATCGCGTCCTTCTTGAAGTAGTCGCCGAACGACCAGTTGCCCAGCATTTCGAAGAAGGTGTGGTGACGTGCGGTGTAGCCGACCTGGTCGAGGTCGTTGTGCTTGCCGCCCGCGCGCAGGCAGCGCTGGACGTCGGCCGCGCGCACGTAGCTGCGCTTTTCCGCGCCAAGGAACACGTCCTTGAACTGCACCATGCCGGAGTTGGTGAACAGCAGGGTCGGATCATTGCCCGGCACCAGCGGCGCCGACGGCACGATGGTGTGGCCTTTGCCCTTGAAGAATTCAAGGAAGTCGCTGCGGATCTGGGAAGTCGTGAATTTGGCGGATGCGTTCATTGGGGGCTGGCAGTCTGCGGGCCGGCGGGCCCGGACCACCGGCCGCATTGGCCAGGGTCGCGAGGGACCGCCGAAAACCTAAAGGGTATCAGGCCCGGCGCCGCCAGTCTCAGTCATCCGGGTCGTAGCGGGTCGCACGGCGGATGCTGTCGCCGTCGAAGCCGCGTCGGGCCAGCAGATCGGCGGCCTTGCGCCGCTGGGTCAGGTCCTGCGGGCCGGCCTCGCCAAAGCGCCTGCGGACCAGATCACGGGCGTTTTCCTGCCAGTCGCCTTCGTAGCTGTCCATCGCGGCGGCAATCGCGGCACTGTCCAGGCCGTGGGTCCCCAGCTCGGCGCGGACATGGATCGGCCCATAACCGGTATTGGCGCGCATCCGCACCAGGTTTTCGGCGAATCGGGTGTCGTCCTGCCAACCGGCCTCGGTCAGCTTGGCGACAGCGGCCTGCGCGGCTTCGTCTTCGATGCCACGGGCGGTCAGCTTGCGGGTGAGCTCCTTGCGCGAGTGCTCGCGGCGGACCAGCAGGCCCAGCGCGCGTTGCACGGGGGTCTGCTCACGCGGCCGGCGTTTGCGGCCCGTCGGAATGTCTTCGGCGTCGGACATGGGTACTCCAAGGGTGGCGCCATCCGTGGCGCCCAGCCCATCCCTGGGCGATTCGAACCTGCGGGACAGGGCGACGTCACTGACGGCGCCGCCCTGCCCCACAGCAAGCCTTACTCGTCGTCGCCTTCGTCGTCGCCTTCCTCGCGGGCCGCTTCGGCCGGCTGGAATTTCTCGCGAAGCTCGGCCTCGAGCTTGGCGGCGACGGTCGGGTTGTCGCGCAGGTAGCCGCGGGCGTTGTCCTTGCCCTGGCCAATGCGTTCTTCACCGTAGCTGTACCAGGCGCCAGCCTTCTCGACCAGCTTGGCATCAACACCCATGTCGATCAGTTCGCCTTCGCGGCTGATGCCTTCGCCATACAGGATCTCGGTGATGACCTGCTTGAACGGAGGTGCCAGCTTGTTCTTGACGACCTTGATCTTGGTCTGGTTACCGATGATCTCGTCACCCTTCTTGATCGCGCCGATACGGCGGATGTCCAGGCGGACCGAGGCGTAGAACTTCAGCGCGTTGCCACCGGTGGTGGTTTCCGGGCTCTGGCCCGGCATCATCACGCCGATCTTCATGCGCAGCTGGTTGATGAAGATCACCAGGGTGTTGGAGCGCTTGATGTTGCCGGTCAGCTTGCGCAGCGCCTGGCTCATCAGGCGGGCCTGCAGGCCCGGCAGCTGGTCGCCCATCTCGCCTTCGATTTCGGCCTTCGGGGTCAGCGCGGCGACCGAGTCGATCACCAGGATGTCGACCGAACCCGAACGGACCAGCATGTCGGCGATTTCCAGCGCCTGCTCGCCGGTATCCGGCTGCGACAGCAGCAGGTCGTCCACGTTCACGCCCAACTTGGCGGCGTAGATCGGGTCCAGCGCGTGTTCGGCGTCGATGAAGGCTGCGGTGCCGCCCAGCTTCTGGCATTCGGCGATGGCCTGCAGGGTCAGCGTGGTCTTGCCCGAGGATTCCGGCCCGTAGATTTCAACGACACGGCCCTTCGGCAGACCACCAATGCCCAGCGCGATGTCGAGCATCAGCGAACCGGTCGGGATGGCTTCGACGGGCTCGACCACGCGGTCGCCCATGCGCATCACCGAGCCCTTGCCGAACTGCTTTTCGATCTGGCCCAGAGCTGCAGCGAGGGCGCGCTTCTTGTTCTCGTCCATCGGATTGGTCCTTGCAGAGGTCGTGTCGTTGGAGGTGCTGTCTTTGGGGGTCTTCTTTGCCATGGGTTCACTTTAAGTCGGACGTATCGCACAGGCTGAGATTCTGCCCGGCGCTCTGAAAAGAATTATCGGACATCCGTACCAACCTCAGTGGAACCAGAGAATCGCCACAAAAGACCGCGGGGTAATGCGCTATGGAACGGGTCAACGGTTGGGCCGCAGCAGGCCGCAATAGAGGCCTTCGATCGCGAAGTCCTGGTCCGGCAGCACCTCGATCGGCTTGTAATCGGGATTGCGCGGCAGCAGGCGGATACGATCCTTGGCGATCTTCAGCAGCTTGACGGTGATCTCGTCATCGATGCGGGCCACCACGATCTGCCCGGAATGGGCGTCGCGGGTGCGGTGCACGCCGATCAGGTCACCGTCGAAGATGCCCTCGTCGATCATCGAATCGCCCTGCACCTTCAGCAGGTAGTCCGGCGCCGGCGAGAAGAACACCCGGTCCAGCACCACGAAATCGTCCGAGCCGATGTCGGCGCCGATCGGCAGGCCGGCCGCGACCCGGCCGAGCACCGGCAGGCGCAGCACGCTGTCGGGCAGGCCCGGCTCGGCCAGCGTTTCCACTGGCGGCGCCTGCACCAGGCGGATGCCACGGGCCTGGCCGGGGATGCGACGGATCGCACCGGCCTGCTCCAGGGCTTCCAGGTGGTACTGGGCCGCGCGCACGCCCTTGAAGCCGAACGCACGTGCGATTTCAGTCTGCGACGGCGGTGCGCCTTCGCTCTCGATACGCTCGGCGATCAACTGCAGGATCGCCTGCTGGGTGTCGGTCAGGTCCATGGTTAGTAGTATTACTACTAACATGTGGGACTGCAAGTGCCGGGGCGGGTTCTGTAGTGCCGAGCCCGTGCTCGGCAAGCGTCGCCGGGCTTGGCCCGGCACCAGGAGCAAAAGCAGCCGACCAGCGGTCGGCTCTACAGGAATCGCGGAGCGATTCCGCGCTTCCCGCTGGGAACCGCTGCGGCAAACACACTCACGTGTGTTTACCGCTTCTCCATATCGAGAACAGGATCCACACGCCGCAGAAGCCGGCGCCGATGAAGCCGCACACGCCCAGTGCCAGCAGCCAGCGACTGGAGACGCCGCCGACGCTGTGCATCACGATCGACGAGCCGATGATCAGCGCGGCGGTGACGATGCCCATCACCAGCCGGTTCGCGGCGCGGTTGACCTGCTCGCCGAACCCCTGCAATGCGCTGGTTTCCACCTTCAGCTGCAGGCGCCCACGGCGCGCCGCCTGGACCAGCTTGCGCAGGTCGCGCGGCAACTCGCCAGCGAAGTCAACCAGGCCCAGCAGGCTGCGCCGGCCTCGCTTGAGCAGCGCCCTGGGCGCATAGCGCTGCAGCACCACCCGCTCCAGGAACGGGCGCGCGGCACTGGCCATGTCGAAATCCGGGTCGAGCTGCCGACCCATGCCTTCCAGGGTCAGGAACGCCTTGATCATCAGCGCCAGGTCGGCCGGCAGGGTCAGGCTGTAGCTGCGCAGCAGCTGGGTGATATCGCCCAGCATCAGGCCGATGCGCAGGTCCTTCAGCGGCACGCCACGATACTGATCAACGAACTGGCTGATGTCGTGCTGCAGCCGGTTCTCGTCCACTTCCACGCCACCGGCCCAGTCCAGCAGCACGTCGGCCACGCCCTGCGGGTCCTGCTCGACCAGCCCGTGCAGCAGTTGCGCGACCTGGAAGCGGCGCACTTCCGACAGCGCGCCGACCATGCCGAAATCGATCACGCCGATACGGCCGTCGCGCAGGTAGATGATGTTGCCCGGATGCGGGTCAGCGTGGAAGCTGCCGTCCTCCAGCACCATCTTCAACACGATGTCCGCACCGCGCCGTGCCAGTTCGCGCCGATCCAGTCCTGCCGCATCGACGCCGGCGAGGTCACGGCCGGGAATGCCGTCGACGAAGTCCTGCACGTTCAGGCTCTCGCAGGTCCACTGCCAGTGCACGCTCGGAATCAGGATGTCGTCGCGGCCTTTGAAGTTGCGCGCGATGCGCTCGGCATTGCGGCATTCGGCGGCGAAATCCAGCTCGCGGCGCAGCGATACGGTGAACTGCTGCACAACCTCGGCCGGACGATAGCGACGCAGGTCCAGCAGTCGGGCCTCGACGATCTCGGCCAGGCGGGCCAGCAGCCGCAGGTCGGCCTCGACCACATCGCGGATGCCGGGACGGCGCACCTTCAGCACTACCTCGCGACCATCATGCAGGCGCGCGCGATGGGCCTGCGCCAGCGAGGCGGCGGCCATCGGGGTTTCATCGAGGAACGCGAACACGTCCTGCGGAGACGCACCAAGATCGGCTTCGAGCTGCTCGCGGATATCCGCGTATGGCAGCGCCGGCACCGCGTTCTGCAGCTCAGAGAGCTCGGCGATCCATTCCGGCGGCAGCAGGTCGACGCGCGTCGCCAGCACCTGGCCGAGCTTGACGAAGGTCGGGCCGAGATCCTGCATCGCGCTGCGCACACGCACCGGCGCGGTCATCCGCAGCAGTTCCTGCCGCTCCTCGTTCCAGTGCAGCAGGCGCCCTGCCCGCTCCAATGTGCTGGCCAGGCCGATGCGCCGCACCACGTCGCCGAAGCCATAGCGGATCAGGACGACGGCGATTTCCTGCAGTCGGCCCAGGTCACGGACCGTGCCCAGCGTTTCCCACATCATGCGTGCTCCGGACGATTACCGGAGCAGCATGTCACAGCTGGGCGTCGATACCGCGCAATGCCGCTGCCACGGTTTGCCGGCGGATGGCTTCGCGGTCGCCATCGAACTGGAACAGCTCGGCGCGGGCATAGCCGCCACGGCGCTTCCAGCCGATCCAGACGCTGCCGACCGGCTTGTCCGGACTGCCGCCACCGGGGCCGGCGATCCCAGTCACCGCCACGGCGATGCCGGCGCCGGAATTGACCAGCGCACCGGACACCATTTCCAGCACGGTTTCGCGGCTGACCGCGCCAAACTGCTCCAGCGTCTGCGCACGCACGCCCAGCAGGCGCTGCTTGGCTTCGTAGCTGTAGACCACCATGCCGCAGTCGAAGAACGCCGAGGAACCGGCGATATCGGTCATGCACTTGGCGATCCAGCCACCACTGCAGCTTTCAGCGGTCACCAGCTGCAGCGAGGCCCGCTGCAGGCGCTGCCCGAGCGCGGCGGACTGGGTATTGAGTTCAGCGTCGGTGGGAATGGACATCGGCATGACGGTGGGGTGAAGAACCTGCACGTTGTACCGCAGATGACAGGCGGATGTCGCGGGCCTCCGGCGCGGTTGCGTTGCCGGCCAGCGGCCGGCACTACCAGGCATCGGCCGCTACCTCACCACTCCGGCAGTTTCTCCGGCAGCAGCGCCCGGATCGGCGCGCCGTCAGCACTGGCAGCCAGCTTTTCGGCTTCGGCAATCGGCAGGTCGACCTGCAGCAGCCAGCCGTCTTCGTCGGCCTGCTCGCTGCGGATCACTTCCAGCTGGTGCAGGCGCGCACGCAGGCGGCCGGCATCCGGCGGCAGGCGCAGTTCGCCGGTGACATGCTGCAGGCCCAGGCGCTTGCCCAGCACCGACTGCAGCAGCTCCAGGCCCTGCCCGTCACGCGCGGAAATCCACACCCGCTCGCGACGCGACTCGTCCGGGATACCGTCCTGGCCATCATGGCGGACCTCGGCGCCGTCGATGCGATCGATCTTGTTGAACACCAGCAGCTGCGGCAGGTCACCGGCACCGACCGCGGTCAGTACCTCGTCCACCTGGGCGATGCGCTCCTCGCGGTGCGGGTCAGCGGCGTCGACCACGTGCAGCAGGAAATCAGCCTCGCGCGCCTCGGACAGGGTCGAGCGGAACGCGGCGACCAGATCATGCGGCAGATCACGGACGAAGCCGACGGTATCGGCCAGCACCACGTTGCCACCCGGCACCGCGATGCGGCGCACGGTCGGATCCAGCGTTGCGAACAGCTGGTCGGCGGCATAGGCCTCGGCGCCGGTCATGGCGTTGAACAGGGTCGACTTGCCAGCGTTGGTGTAGCCCACCAGGGCCACGCGCGGCAGCTCGCTGCGCACACGCGCACGGCGCATCTGGGTGCGCTGCACTTCGACCTTTTCCAGGCGCTTCTGCAGCTGCTCCACGCGCTTCTGCAGCAGGCGGCGGTCGGTTTCCAGCTGGGTTTCACCCGGGCCGCGCAGGCCGATCGAACCGCCGCGCTGGCGCTCCAGATGGGTCCAGCCGCGCACCAGCCGCGTGGCCAGATGACGCAGCTGCGCCAGCTCGACCTGCAGCTTGCCTTCGTGGCTGTGCGCACGCTGGGCAAAGATGTCCAGGATCAGGCCGGTGCGGTCGATCACCCGGCGCTCGAGGAAGCGTTCCAGGTTGCGCTCCTGGCCCGGGCTCAACGCATGGTTGACCAGGATCAGGTCGGCACCGCTGGCGTCGGCCGCGGCCTTGATCTCGTCCAGCTTGCCGCTGCCGATCAGGGTCGACGGATTCGGACGGTCCAGGCGCGCGGTGATCGTCGCGGCGATGCTGGCCCCAGCCGAGCGGGCCAGATCGCCGAATTCTTCCAGCACATCGTCTTCCAGCTTGCCGAAATGGGGCTGGATCAACAGGGCGTGTTCGCCCTTTTTCGAGCGGTCAAACATTCACCGCTCCGGTCTTACTCGTCTGCTTCATCACCTGCCTGACCACCTTCACCCGACTGCACGTAACCACCGCCCGGACCGACCTTCACGTTGCGTGCCGGGACGACCGTGGAAATGGCGTGCTTGTAGACCATCTGACTGACCGTGTTGCGCAGCAGGACCACGAACTGGTCGAACGACTCGATCGTGCCCTGCAGCTTGATGCCGTTCACCAGGTACACCGAAACCGGCACGCGTTCGCGCCGCAGTGCGTTCAAGAAAGGATCCTGCAGCGATTGCCCCTTGGACATTGCACACTCCTGATTATTGTTCTTATTGGGTTGCCGACGGTTGCCACGGCCCCCGAGCCGCCCGCCGACCGATGATGTTACACGGCTGGCGGGGGTTCAGCGTGCGACGAAGGTCGACACCGCGCTGGCCAGGCGCTCCCCATCGACATGGGGGTCGAACCAGCGCGCATCAAGCTCGCCGCGCAGCCAGGTCAGCTGGCGCTTGGCAAGCTGGCGGGTGGCGAAGATCGCCTTGTCACGGAAACGGGCGGCATCGCCCGCCCCGTCCAGGTACTCCCAGGCCTGGCGGTAGCCGACCGCGCGCACCGCCGGCAGGTCCAGCGGCGCCGTCACGGCGGCCATTTCCGGCATCGCGCGCAACGCCCGCACCTCGTCGAGAAAGCCCTGCGCCAGCATGGCGTCGAAGCGCGCTTCGATACGCTGGTGCAGCACCGCGCGGTCACGTGGGGCCAGGATCAGCTTCAGGGTGCGCACCGGCAACGGCGCCACACCCGGCCGGCGCTGCCATTCAGAGATGGGGGTGCCGGTGAGGCGATAGACCTCCAGGGCCCGTTGGATGCGCTGCGGGTCGGTGGCATGGATCCGCGCCGCGGCAGCCGGATCGACCTCCGCCAGCTCCGCATGCAGTGCTGCCCAACCGCGTTCGGCGGCTTCGGCGCTGAGCGCTTCGCGCATCACCGGATCGGCCTCCGGCATCGGCGACAGGCCCTGCAGCAGGGCCCGGAAGTACAGCCCTGTGCCACCTGCGAAGATCGGCGTTTTGCCACGCGCCACGATCTCCGCCACGACCCGGCCGGCATCGGCGGCGAACTCAGCCGCCGAGTAGGTCTGCCAGGGATCGCGCAGGTCCAGCAGATGGTGCGGCGCCTGCGCACGCTCGGCCGCATCAGGCTTGGCCGAACCGATATCCAGGTGGCGGTAGACCAGCGCGGAATCGACGCTGACGATTTCGCCATCCAGCTGCTGTGCCAGGGCGATCGCGGTGGCAGTCTTGCCACTGGCGGTCGGCCCCATCACGGCGATCGCCAGTGGCCGCCGGTCGATGCCCATCAGTCTTCGTCCGGCCAGCGGATCGTCGGCGTGGCGTCGGCACGCGGCGTCGGCACGGCTTCCACCGCCTGCCAGATCTTCAGCGCATCGACGGTGGCCGCCACGTCATGCACGCGCACGATGCGCGCACCGCGCTGGACCGCGATCAGGTGTGCGGCCACCGAAGCCGCGACCCGCTCGGACGGCGTGTCGCGGCAGGTCAGTTCGCCCAGGCTGCGCTTGCGCGACAGGCCGGCCAGCACCGGCACGCCCAGTTCCAGGAAGCGCTCGGAGCGCGCCAGCAGGGTCACGTTGTGCGCGGTGGTCTTGCCGAAGCCGAAACCGAGATCGATCAGCAGGTTCTTCTTCGCAATGCCCGCCATCTCGGCGGCGAAAAGGCGCTGCACCAGGAAGCCATGCACCTCGGCAACCACGTCGTCGTAGTGCGGGTCGGCCTGCATATGGCCCGGCTCGCCCTGCATGTGCATCAGCACCACCGGCACGCCGGTTGCAGCGGCGGCGTCCAACGCCCCGTCCTGACGCAGGCCGAAGATGTCGTTGATCATGCCGGCGCCAGCGTCCACCGCCGCGCGCATCACCTCCGGCTTGAAGGTGTCGATGCTGATCGGCACCTGGGTGCGGGCCGCCAGCTGCTCGATCACCGGAATCACCCGGCGCAGCTCATCCTCCACCGATACCGGCGCAGCGCCCGGGCGGGTGGATTCGCCACCGATATCGAGCAGGTCGGCGCCTTCCTCCACCAGCTTCAGGCCGTGAGCGACGGCGGCATCGGTGGTGTCGTGCGCGCCGCCATCGGAGAACGAGTCCGGGGTGACGTTGACGATGCCCATGACCCGGGCACGGTCGAGGCGCAGTATGCGGCCGGCGCAATCGAGCTGGGGCGAGGTATCGAACATGGGCAATCCTGCAGGGACAACGGCGGGTAGTTTAGTTCGGCAGGGCGGCGCCCTGCACCCGCAGAGGCCAGGGCAACAGCAACAGCGGGTTTCCTGTGGGATGGCGGGGTGGGTCCAGTTGCGGGGGACGCCGCAAATACGTCCATGTAGGCTCGGTCGCCGCATCCATGCGGCTCACGCCCCCGCAACCGGACCCACCCCGCCTTCGACAGATCTCCGCGATCTGCAGTAGATCCACGCCATGCGTGGATGAATCTCCATCGGAATCGAATATTTCGAATTGGAATCGAAATGCATCCACGCATGGCGTGGATCCACCGTGTCGACCAAGGTCGACACCTACCAACAGCAGCACGAATCTGTCAGAGGTGGGGCGGTGTCGCTGTTGCTGTTGCTGCTGCTGAGGTTGCCGGCCAGCGGCCGGCACTACCACGGGTGCAGGGGGCAGCCCTCCCGACACCCCTCAACGGCGGCGGCGCTTGCGGTCCACGTACAGGGTCTTGGCGATGCTCAGCACGATGCCGACACCGATACCCACCACGCAGCCCAGCAGCAGGTTGTCGGCTCCCAGGCCTACACCCACGCCGACCACGGTGGCGATGACCATTTCGACGGTGTGGGAAATCGGTTCGGGCTTCGGGGCGGACATGCGGGCTCCAGCGTCAGATCAGTTCTTCGGAATGGGCCAGTGGCCCGGAAACGACGAAGCCGGGTTGCCCCGGCCTCGTCTGGTGTCACGTACAGCGGGCCGTCAGTGCGATTCGGCCGGGCCTGCGATCGGCGGCAGCGGACGGACGTCGCCGCCCTTGTCGTCGCCACCGTCCTTGTTCGACTTGTTCCAACCGGCCGGCGGCGGCGGATCGCGACCTTCCATGATGGCGTCGATCTGCGGCGCGTCGATGGTCTCGTACTGCAGCAGCAGCTGGGACATCGCGTGCAGCTTGTCCAGGTTGGCGGTCATCAGCTCGGTGGTACGCGCATAGGCCTCGTCGAGGATGTTGCGAACTTCCTCGTCAATGCGGCGCGCGGTGTCGTTGGACACGCTCTTGTGCTGCGTGACCGAACGGCCCAGGAACACCTCGTCGTCCTCTTCGCCATAGGCGATCGGGCCGAGCTGGTCGGACAGACCCCACTTGGTGACCATGTTGCGGGCCATCTTGGTAGCGCGTTCGATGTCGTTGGAGGCACCGGTGGTGACCTTGTCGGCACCGAAGATCAGCTCCTCGGCCACACGACCACCGTACAGCGAGCACAGCTGCGACTTGATCGCCACGCGGTTCATCGAGTACTTGTCGCCTTCCGGCAGGTACATGGTCACACCCAGCGCACGGCCGCGCGGGATGATGGTGACCTTGTAGACCGGATCATGCTCGGGCACCAGACGACCAACGATGGCGTGGCCGGCTTCGTGGTAGGCGGTGAGGGTCTTCTCCTCCTCGCTCATGGCCATCGAGCGGCGCTCGGCACCCATCAGGATCTTGTCGCGGGCACGGTCGAAGTGGTCCATGCGGACTTCCTTCTCGTTGCCACGTGCAGCGAACAGGGCGGCCTCGTTGCAGAGGTTGGCCAGGTCGGCACCAGAGAAGCCCGGGGTACCACGCGCGATCACCATCGGCTCGACGTCGTCGGCCAGCGGCAGCTTGCGCATGTGGACCTTCAGGATGTGCTCGCGGCCCTTCACGTCCGGCAGGCCGACCACGACCTGGCGGTCGAAACGGCCCGGACGCAGCAGCGCCGGGTCCAGCACGTCCGGACGGTTGGTCGCGGCGATCACGATCACGCCTTCGCCACCTTCGAAACCGTCCATCTCGACCAGCAGCTGGTTCAGGGTCTGCTCGCGCTCGTCATGACCGCCACCCAGGCCGGCACCACGGTGGCGACCGACAGCATCGATTTCGTCGATGAAGATGATGCACGGGGCATGCTTCTTGGCCTGCTCGAACATGTCGCGCACGCGGCTGGCACCGACGCCGACGAACATTTCCACGAAGTCCGAACCGGAGATCGAGAAGAACGGCACCTTGGCCTCGCCCGCGATGGCCTTGGCCAGCAGCGTCTTGCCGGTACCCGGCGGACCCACCATCAGCACGCCGCGCGGAATCTTGCCGCCCAGCTTGGTGAATTTGGACGGGTCGCGCAGGAAGTCGACCAGCTCGCCTACTTCTTCCTTGGCCTCGTCACAACCGGCGACGTCGGCGAAGGTGACCTTGATCTGGTCCTCGCCCTGCAGCTTGGCGCGCGACTTGCCGAAGGACATCGCGCCCTTGGCACCACCGCCACCGCCCTGCATCTGGCGCATGATGAACAACCAGAAGCCGATGATCAGGATGACCGGCAGGAAATTCATCAGGATCGCGCCGAGGGAAATGCCGCTGGACGGCTCCTCCTGCACGATTTCCACGTTCTTGGTACGCAGCACGTTGATCAGGTCACGATCGAACGGCGCGGTGATGGTGGACGACTGCCCACCGCGGGTGGTGTAGGTCAGCTGGCTGGTGCCGCCGCGCATGTCGCCGCCGAAGGCGACCTTCTGCACGTTGCCGCTGTCCACCTGGTCCAGGAACTGCGAGTACGACGCGCCCTGCGCGCCGGCCCCGGAGGACTTCGGCGAGAAGCTCTGGAAGACCACCATCAGCACGACGGCGACGACCACCCATAGCAGGAGGTTCTTGGTCAAGTCGTTCATCCTCATTGGCTCCGGTGTTCCTCTCAGTGCTGGCGTTGCGTTGGGGTCGAACTTGCGTACGTTGCGAGCTTACTTCATGTGGGCGCGTTTTCCCTGACCCAAGGCATACACCTCGGGAGAGCGCTTGCGCGACGCTTCCGGCTTACGGATGGAGACCTTGTCGTACCGGCGGCGCATGTCGCGCACGTAGTCGTCAAAGCCTTCACCCTGGAACAGCTTGATCAGGAATGCCCCACCGGTCTTCAGGTGGTTGTCGGCAAAATCCAGGGCCAGCTCCGCCAGGTGCATCATCCGCGGCTGGTCGACCGCGCCCACACCACTCTTATTGGGGGCCATGTCCGACAGCACAAGGTCTACCGGCTGATCCCCGAGCATGGCTTCAAACTGAGATAGGACGGCTTCTTCCCTGAAGTCACCATGAAGGAACTCCACGCCGGCCAGCGGCGGCATGTCGAGGATGTCCAGGGCCAGCACGCGACCGGTGTCGCCGATCTGTCTCCGCACCTGCTGAGACCAACCGCCAGGGGCCGCACCGAGGTCGACCACCACCATGTGCGGCTTCAGCAACCGGTCACGTTCAAGCAGCTCTTCGAGCTTGTAGGCGGCGCGCGAGCGCATGCCTTCGGCCTGGGCCTTCTTCACGAAGGGGTCGGAGAAGTGTTCCTTGAGCCAGCGCTGGCTGCTTTTGCTGCGGGTAGCCATTGAAAATAGGGGCTGATGGGGTCCTCATGATACCCTGATCGCCCCATTCAACCGTGTTTTCCTGCATGTCCATCGCCCTGACCGCCTCCCAGACCCGTTTCCTGCGCGGCCAAGCCCACGACCTGAAGGCCCTGCTGCAGACCGGCGGCAAGGGCGTGACCCCGGCCTTCATCGCTGAGCTGAACGAAGTGCTGGAGCGCCACGAGCTGGTCAAGGTGAAGGTCGCTGCCGAAGACCGCGACGCCCGTGACGTGATGATCGGCGAGATCGTCGAAGCCACCGAGAGCGCGCTGGTGCAGCGCATCGGCCACGTCGCCGTGCTGTACCGCCCGAGCAAGGAACAGCGCCAGATCGTGCTGCCGCGCGGCTGATCGCCCCACTGCCATGCAGCTGAACCACGAACCGCCGGATTACGCCTACAGCCTGCGCGCCGCCGATGGCCGCTCGGCCAAGGTGAATGACCAGGTGCTGGGCAGCAGTTTCTTCCTGACCCCGGACCAGCTGGTCACGCACTGGCCGGTGGCGAGTGCCGCCGCGCTGCAGCTGGCGGACCTGGAGCCGATCCTGGCGCTGAACCCGGCGCTGATCGTGCTCGGTACCGGTGATCGCCAGGTGTTCCCGCCAGCGGTGGTGATGGCCGCCTGCCTGTCGCGCGGGATCGGCCTGGAAGTGATGAACAACCCGGCCGCCGCACGCACCTTCAACATCCTGGCCGGCGAAGGCCGCAAGGTCGCGGCTGCTTTCATTCTGGAAGGCTGAGGTCGAGTCGCCGGGTGCCTCCCGGCGCTAGCTGCCCGAAGATGTGCAGCGGAAGGCCGAGAACGCCTTGAGCCGGCCAATCAGGTTGCCGCCCTGCCCCCAGCGGATATCCATGACCTTCCAGTCCCGGTCCTGCCGCTGCAGCAGGACCCGGTCGGTCCAACGATAGTCGCCCACGGCCATGTCGACGCGGATCCAGGTGACGTCACCGCTCGATCCGGGCATTCCTACAGATATCGTTTCCGGTCGATCCGGCGCCAGCAGATACGGACTCTGGTCGAGCATATGCGGCTTCTCGTCGTGCGCGGCCAACGCGGCACAGGTCCGCTCGTAAGCGCGCTGCGCGTCGACGGCTGAGCGCAGGGCATCGCCCAGCAGTGACGGAATGGCCGTTTCGTTCGAAGCCGGCGCCTGGACCGCGTCGTAGAGACGGGTAACCACGTCACGCGGATCGCTGGCTGCTGCGGCCAGCGGCGCGACGGTGAGCAGTGCGAGCGCGGAAGCAAAGCGGAACATGCGGCACCGGAGCGGATGGGATCGCTCAAGAATGCCGGGTATTCCATCCGCCGTGAAGGTGAGCCTGCGACACACAAGATCGCAAGTGACCGAGCCTCTGCGGTACCCGAGCCGAACATGGCTCGACGCTACAGGTCAGGATCGCCGGGCGTGGCCCGGCGCTCCCCGTTCCAACGGCGATCAGCGCGCCGGAAGGTACTGCTGCGGGTCGACCGGCTTGCCGTTGTAGCGAATCTCGAAGTGGACCATGTCGCGGTTCGCACCGGTACGGCCCATCTCGGCGATCTGCTCGCCGGCCTTCACGCTCTGCCCTTCATTCACCAGGCGCTTGCGGTTGTGGCCATAGGCCGACAGCCACTGGTCGCTGTGCTTGATGATGATCAGCTCGCCGTAGCCGACCAGGCCGGCACCGGAGTAGACCACCACGCCATTGGCGGTGGCTTTCACCGCCTGGCCGCTGGTGCCGGCGATATCAACGCCCTGCTTGGTGGCGTCACCGGCCACGTAGCGGCCAACGATCGCGCCATCGGCCGGCCAGCGCCAGGCGATGTTGCTCTTCACCGGACCGACCGGCGCCGGGGCCGGCGCGGTGCTGCCGCCACTGCTGCTACCCGGACGCGGCGGGGTGACCACCGTGGTGGGCGCACGGCCGCCACTGGCTCCGGCCGGATACAGCCGGATCACCTGGCCCGGATGAATGGTCGACGGGTTGTCCAGGCTGTTCCAGGCAATCAGGTCGGCCGGGGTGATGTCGTGGATGCGGGCCAGCGCATAGATGGTATCGCCCTTGCGCACGACCACGGTCTGCCCGGGCTTGGGTACCGAAGTCTTCGGCGTGGTCACGCCACCGGTGCTGCCGCCGCCCGGGCGGACCACGGTTGCGGTGCCGCAGGCGGTCAGGGTGGAAACCAGCAACGCCAGCGCGCCGATGCGCACTCCCTTGCTCAGACGATCAGGACTCATGCGAACTTCGACCTCCATACAAACCAGGCGATCAGCACCACCACCAACGCGGTGGCGATCCAGCCCAGCGGTTCAATCCAGCGACGCAGTGCCGCTTCAGCACGCGCACCACCGATACGGATGACCGCGGCCAGCACGAACACGCGCTTGCCACGACCGATCAGCATGCTCAACAGATACTGCGGCATCGGTACACCGACGATACCTGATGCCCACGTGAAGACCTTCATCGGGATGGGCATGAAGCCGCCCAGCACCAGGAAGGTGAACACCGCCCACGGCGACTCGGCCATCTTCGCCTGCACGGTGGTGATGCCCTGCTCGATCGCCGGCAGCATGCCCAGCGCTTCGAACAGCGGCTTGATCGCCTCGAAGGCGTAATGACCCAGCGCATAGCCGACCAGCGCGCCGACCATCGAGCCGGCCAGGCTGAGGGTGGCGAACCACCAGCCGCGTTTCGGCTGGGCCACGCACATCGGCGCCAGCATCACTTCCGGCATCACCGGGAAGATGATCGCCTCGAAGAAGCTCAGCACCGTCAGGTAGGTCGGCGCGCGTTCGTGCGCCGCCCACTTCATCGCCCGCTCGTACAGCGGCCCGAAAATCTTCATGCAACCCTGCTCCGTGGATTAGTCAAGCATGCCGGACAGCAGCGGCACGAAGGTGACCGGCGCCAGCACGCGTTGTTCGATGCTGCCGTCAGCCTTGCGGTCCAGCTGCACCAGCGACTGCCCGCCCGGCCCGCCGACCGGCGCCACCAGGCGGCCGCCCTCGGCCAGCTGCCCGACCAGTTCATCGACCAGTGCGGGCGCCGCGGCGGTGACCACGATGGCATCGAACGGGCCATGCTCGGCCCAGCCGGCGCGGCCGTCGTCATGCTTGGTACGGATGTTCATGCCCAGCGCGCGGAAGCGCTTGCGCGCCTGTCGCAGCAGGTCGCCGATGCGCTCGACTGTGTAGATTTCCAGGCCCAGCGCGCCGAGCACGGCGGCCTGGTAGCCGGAGCCGGTACCGACTTCCAGCACCTTCTTCGGCGAGACCTGCAGCACGGCCTCGGTCATGCGCGCCACCACCCACGGCTGTGAGATGGTCTGGCCGTGGCCGATCGGCAGGGCGGTGTCTTCGTAGGCACGTGACGCCAGCGCTTCATCGATGAACAGATGACGTGGCACCACCCGGATCGCATTCAAGGTCGACTCGTCGACGATGCCGGCCTCGCGCAGGCGATCGACCAGGCGGTCACGCACGCGCTGCGAGGTCATGCCGATACCAACGGCTTCCGGTTGCAGGCGCAGGCGTGGGCTCATGCCGGCTGGTCCAGCGCGGCGCTGAGGCCGCCGACCCAGCTGGCCACTTTCTCCAGTGCCTGGTAGCGGGTCAGGTCGACCTGGATCGGAGTGATCGAGATGTGGCCAGTGCGTACCGCGTGGAAATCGGTGCCGGGGCCGGAGTCCTGCTCACGACCGGCCGGGCCGATCCAGTAGACCTCGTTGCCGCGTGGGTCCTTCTGCGCGATGCAGCCTTCGGCGCGATGGCGGTTGCCGAGGCGGGTGACCTCGAAGCCCTTGACCTCGCTCCACGGCAGGTCAGGCACGTTGACGTTGAGGATGGTGTCAGCCGGCAGCGGATCGGCCTTGAGCCGGGCGACGATCTCCACCGCAGCGCGCGCGGCGGTCTCGAAGTGTTTCGGATCGTGGTTGCGGGTGACCAGCGAGACCGCCACCGCCGGCAGGCCGAGGAAACGACCTTCCATCGCCGCCGAAACGGTGCCGGAATAGATCACATCATCGCCGAGGTTGGCGGCGTTGTTGATACCGGACACGACAATGTCGGGCTCGAATTCAAGCAGGCCGGTCAGCGCCAGGTGCACGCAGTCGGTGGGCGTACCGGCCACCGAGACAGTGTAATGGTCGATGCGCTTGAGGCGGATCGGCAGGTCCAGGGTCAGCGAGTTGCTGGCGCCGGAGCGATCGCGGTCGGGTGCGACCACCGTGACTTCGTGTCCAGCCTCGCGCAGCACCGAGGCCAGCATCCGGATGCCTGCGGCGTCGACACCGTCGTCGTTACTCACCAGGATTCGCATCTTCGATTTAACCGCTTGATTTTCCAAGAATTCGATTCCGTCACCGTGCAGTGTGGGCGGGACCGTCGTGCTCCCTGCGGAAGCCGTCGACCCTGCAAGGGCATCATCTATTGTGCCGCATGCGAGCCGCCGGTCCTACCCTGCCGGCGGTCACGACCGACATCGAACCGTCATAGGCAGACCTGCGCCGGCGGTTTAACCTGTGCGCATGTCGCACCCTGAAGACGAAGATCCGGCCGCATTGTTCCGTGCGGCCATCGGCGAAGTGACGCCGCTGCGCAAGGATGCCGAGCCGGCACCGGCTGCGCCCCGGCCGAAGCCGCGCGCGCGCATGGCCGAACGTGACGAGGCCGAAGCGGCCGGCGAGTTCGCCCGGCTGCTGCGCGACAGCACGCCGCTGGAAGCCGGCGACGTGGCCAGCTATCGCCGCGACAACCTGCCACCACGCCTGTTCCAGCGCCTGAAGCGTGGCCAGTATTCGGTGCAGGACGAGCTGGACCTGCATGGTGCCACCGCCGCGCAGGCGGAGACGCTGCTGCGCCAGTTCCTGCTGGAAGCGCATGCACACGAATACGGCTGCGTGCGCATCATCCACGGCAAAGGTTTGCAGTCCGACGGCGGCGCGCCGGTACTGAAGAACCTTGTCGATCGCCTGCTGCGGCTGCGCAACGACGTGCTGGCGTTCCATTCGGCGCCGACCGGGCAAGGCGGCACCGGCGCGATGCTGGTGCTGCTGGCACGCAGATGAAAAAGGGGACGGAGGGAATTAAGTCGTTTGTGCCACAAACGACTTAATTCCCTCCGTCCCCTTTTTCTGTCAGGCCTGTGAGGCGTCCTCGACCGGGCCGAGCTCGTGCAGCACGGCCGTGGCGTAGCAGCCCGGCGGAAGTGCGAACGACAGTTCCAGCACGTCATCGGCCAGCCACTGGTGCTGCAGCAGCGCCGGGCGCAGGCGCAGCGCGCGGCGCTCCTGCTTCAGGCGCGCGTCTTCCAGGCCGGCCCGCAGCGCCTTCGACTCGTCGTCGTCCAGCGCGGCCAGCTCCAGCTCGCGTGCCGCATCGCTGCTGCGCAGCTCGCCTTCGCCCCACAGCGGTGCGCTGGGATGGATGTCGAAGCGTGCCAGGCGCTCGGCCAGCACGTCGGTGTACGGCTCGGGTCCGAACACGCTGCGGCTGCCATCGAGCATCCACACTTCACCCTCCAGCGGCTGATCCCAGTTGCCCTGCTCCACACGCGCGGCCAGCACGCGGTTGAACAGCGCCGAACGAGCCGCTGACAGCAGCAGCGAACGCTGATCCTTGCGCATGCGGCGGCCACCGAACATCGCCAGTGCCGCCGGCACATTGCCGCCGTCGCGCCCAAAGCGCTGCTCGCCGAACCAGTTCGGCAGACCACGCCCGGCAATCTGCTGCAGGCGTTCACTGATCGCTGCGGCATCGCCCTGCACTTCACGCAGCACCAGCTTGAAACGGTTGCCGGCCAATGCGCCACGCTGCAGCTTGCGGTTGTGCCAGGTCGCTTCGAGCACTTCGATCTCGTCACTGGCCAGCTCGGCCAGGTCCGGCGCGACGCGCTTGGGCAGGTGCACGCTGAAACGTTGGGTGGTGACCGCATGGCGATCCTTCATCCCGGCGTAGCTCACCGCCATTTCCGGCAGGCCCGCCCACTTGGCCAGCACCTTGGCCACATGCACGGTATTGGCACCGCGCTTGCGGATGTGCAGCAGCAGGTGCTCGCCTTCGCCGGTGGCCTCGAAGGCCGGCAGCTCGTCGACCTGGAAATCGTCCGGCGTGGTACGGATGCGCGCCGTCAACAGCGGCGCGCCAAACGCCAACGGCAGCGGGATCATGCCGCCACCAGCAGCACAACGGCCTGTGCGGCGATGCCTTCACCTCGACCGGTGAACCCCAGCTTCTCCGAGGTGGTCGCCTTGACGCTGACCGCATCCAGCGGCAGCTGCAGCAGGCCACCGATGCGCTCACGCATCGCCAGCGCATGCGGGCCAACCTTCGGCCGCTCGCAGATCACGGTGATGTCAGTGTTGCCGACGCGCCAGCCGCGCTCGCGCAGCAGGCTGTCGCAGTGGCGCACGAAATCGCTGCTGTCGGCGCCCTTCCAGCGGTCGTCACTCGGCGGAAAATGCTGGCCGATGTCGCCCAGCGCCAGCGCGCCGAGCATCGCATCGCACAGGGCGTGCAGGATCACGTCGCCATCGCTGTGCGCGAGCACGCCGCAGCTGTGCGGCACGTTCACGCCGCCGAGCATGATGTGATCGCCTTCACCGAAGGCATGGACGTCGTAACCCTGGCCGATACGGACGGGCGGGAACGGTGCGGTGCTCATGGATGCAACCCTTGCAGCAGGGCCGCGCGGACGGTCAGCCGGCGCGGCGGGAAAGTACGAATTCGAACCGGTCCAGATCGGCCGGGGTGGTGACCTTGAAGTTGTCCTCACTGCCTTCCACCAGCAGCGGGCGCTGCCCCTGGCGCTCCATGGCCATGGCCTCGTCGGTGACTTCGACACCGGCGGCCGCGGCTTCGGACAACGCGCGGCTGAGCTGGTGGCGGCGGAACAGCTGTGGTGTCAGCGCGCGCCACAGGCGCTCACGCGGCTCGGTGCCATCGATGCCACCGTCGTCGCCCGCACGCTTGAGCGTGTCGCGCACCGGGGCAGCCAGGATCGCCCCGACCGGATCGGTACGACCGACTTCAAGCAGGCGGCCAAGATCGGCCGGCGACAGGTTCGGCCGCGCGGCATCGTGGACCAGTACGAACTCATCAGCGCGCACCGTCTCCGGCAGCGCCTGCAGGCCAGCCAGCACCGAAGCGGCACGGGTCGCGCCACCGATGCAGGTCAGCACCGGCTTGCCCGCCCACTCGTTCCAGCCGGGCCAGTCGGCGTCGTCCTGGCCGATCACCACCATCGCCCCGGCCACGGCCGGGTGCGCCAGCAGGGCGTCCAGGGTATGGGCAAGCAGGATCTGCCCACCTGCCTGCAGGTACTGTTTGGGCAACGGCGCGCCGAAGCGGGTGCCACGGCCAGCAGCCGGAACCACGACCCAGATCGCCGCACTCATGGCACGTCCGCCGGGTGGTCGCCGACCTCCGCACTGACACCTGCCGCAGGCTGCGCCAGGTGGACCGGCGCATCCTCGACCACGCGGTAGAACTTTTCGCCAGGCTTGATCATGCCCAGCTCGCTGCGCGCGCGCTCCTCGATGGCGGACTGGCCTTCCTTGAGGTCCTTCACTTCCGCAGCGAGCGCATCATTGCGCTGCTGCAGGCCCTCATTGTCCCGCTCCTGGTTGGCGACCTGGGCTTCGAGCATCATCACTTCACCCGAATTTCCCGGACCGAACCAGAAGCGGTACTGCAGCCAGCCCAGCAGCAGGGCCAGCACCAGCAGCATCCAGCGCCAGTCGCGCATCGGCTCAGCGCTTCAGCGAAACGAACGCGTCACGACCGGCGTAACGCGCGCCGGCACCGAGGGCTTCCTCGATGCGCAGCAGCTGGTTGTACTTGGCCACGCGATCGCTGCGGCACAGCGAGCCGGTCTTGATCTGCGTGGCGGTGGTGGCCACGGCGATGTCGGCGATGGTGGTGTCTTCGGTTTCGCCCGAACGGTGCGAGACCACGGCGGCATAGCCGGCGCGATCGGCCATGGCGATCGCTTCCAGGGTTTCGCTCAGGGTGCCGATCTGGTTGACCTTGATCAGGATCGCATTGGCGGTGCCCGAGTCGATGCCTTCCTGGAAGATCTTCGGGTTGGTCACGAACAGGTCGTCGCCGACCAGCTGCACCTTCTTGCCGATGCGGTCGGTCAGCAGCTTCCAGCCCGCCCAGTCATTCTCGGCCAGGCCATCTTCAATGGTGATGATCGGGTACTGCGCGGCCCAGTCGGCGAGGAAGTCGACGAACTGCTCGGAGGTCAGGCGCTTGTTCTCGCCCACCAGGTTGTACTTGCCGTTCTCGAAGAATTCGCTGGAGGCCACGTCCAGGCCCAGCAGCACGTCTTCACCGGCGGTGTAGCCCGCCTTGCCGATCGCTTCGAGGATGGTGTCGAGCGCTTCGACGTTGCTGCGGAAGTCCGGCGCGAAGCCGCCTTCGTCGCCCACCGCCGTGCTCAGGCCGTGGCCCTTCAGCACCGACTTCAGCGAATGGAAGATCTCGGTACCGGCGCGCAGCGCTTCGGAGAACGAGGTGAAGCCCACCGGCAGCACCATGAATTCCTGGAAGTCGACGTTGTTGTCGGCGTGCGCGCCGCCGTTGATGATGTTCATCATCGGCACCGGCAGCGACGGGGTCACGCCGGTCCTGGCGGCCAGGTACTGCCACAGTGCCTGCTTGCTCGATGCGGCGGCGGCGTGCGCGGCGGCCATCGAAACACCCAGCAGCGCGTTGGCGCCCAGGCGGCCCTTGTTCTCGGTGCCATCGAGGTCGATCAGGCGACGGTCGAGGCCGTCCTGGTCGGTGGCCTCGAAGCCCTTCAGCGCATTGGCAATGGTGGTGTTGACGTTGTCGACGGCCTTGCGCACGCCCTTGCCCAGGTAACGGGTCTTGTCGCCGTCACGCAGCTCGACCGCTTCCTTGGTGCCGGTCGAGGCGCCAGAGGGAACCGCGGCACGACCGAACGAACCGTCCTCCAGGATGACTTCGGCTTCCAGCGTGGGGTTGCCACGGCTGTCGAGGATTTCACGGGCGTGGATGCTGCGGATCGTACTCATGGTCGGGCCGGTTACCTGTATGGAGAGGGGGCGACAAAACGAATGCCGCGTGATTATCCCCGGCTGCCCGCCACTTGCCAAATGGCGCAGGCGGCTTCAGCCCCAGCTGGACCCGATCACGATCAGGACCATCGATACCAGCATCACCAGCAATGCACCGGCAATCGCCGCCAGGATGGGGCCACGCTGCCGGCGCCAGGCCAGCACCATCGCCACCGGGCAGCCCAGGAAGGACAGCACCATCGTGACCAGCGCGCCCAGCATCCACCACTGCGTGGCCTCCACGCCGCTGTTTCCGTCCCCTGGTGGCCGGAAACCGGACGTGAAGGCCAGCACGCCCACCACCAGAGCGATCCAGGTCAACACGGACAGCCCCAGGGCGATCAGGCCCCAGTGCCAGCCACGCACCGATGTGCTCGTATTCATCAAAGCAATCCGTAGAACAGGGCGCCGAACCACAGCGACAGCAGGATGATCGCCAGGCCGGCGGCCACCTTGCCACGGTTCAGGCGCCAGGCCAGTACGGCCGCGGCGACGCAGCCTACGGCCGCTACCAACTCCGCGACCATCAGCGCGATGAAGTACGCCCGCAGATCGAGTGCGCTGCTGCCATCACCGGGTGGCCGCACGGACGCGGCACCGATCAGCACCAGGCCGAACATGCCCACGGTGAACAGCACGGCCAGGCCCAGTGCGATCAGGCCCCACGGCCACTGCTTCCAGTGCCGGCGGTGACGCTGGGTTTCCAGCGCCAGCCATGGGTCACGACTCACGCGAAGCGCGAGAAGCCGTGCTTCTTGGTCACTGCGTCGAGTTCCATCAGGGTCTCGAGCAGGGCTTCCATCTGGTCCAGCGGCCACGCATTGGGGCCGTCGGACAGGGCCTTGGACGGGTCCGGATGGGTCTCGGCGAACAGGCCGGAGATGCCCACCGCCACGGCGGCACGGGCCAGCACCGGCACGTGCTCACGCTGGCCACCGGAACTGGTGCCCTGCCCGCCCGGCAGCTGCACCGAATGGGTGGCGTCGAACACCACCGGGCAACCGGTATCGCGCATCACCGCCAACGAACGCATGTCGCTGACCAGGTTGTTGTAGCCGAAGCTGGCACCACGCTCGCAGACCATGATCTGCTCGTTGCCGGTGGCCTTGGCCTTCTCCACGACCGGCTTCATGTCCCACGGCGCCAGGAACTGGCCCTTCTTGATGTTGACCGGCTTGCCGGCCGAGCACACCTTGCGGATGAAGTCGGTCTGGCGGACCAGGAACGCCGGGGTCTGCAGCACGTCCACCACCGAAGCCACTTCATCCATCGGGGTGTATTCGTGGACGTCGGTCAGCACCGGCACGCCGATCTGCTTCTTGACCTCGGCGAGGACCTTCAGGCCCTCTTCCATGCCCGGGCCGCGGAACGCGGTGCCCGAGGTGCGGTTGGCCTTGTCGAAGCTGGACTTGAAGATGAAGTTGACGCCGAGCTTGTCGGTGATCTCCTTCAGCTTGCCGGCGGTATCGAGCTGCAGCTGCATCGACTCGATCACGCAGGGGCCGGCGATCAGGAACAGGGGCTGGTCCAGCCCGACCTCGAATCCACACAGTTTCATGGCGTTTCCTTGTTGTCCGCATCACCGGCAGGGCCGGTGCGCTGGGGGTTGAAGCATGCAGGATGGGGGCCGAAGCCCCCATTCACAAGTCAGGCGCGCGCTGCGGAAAGCAGCTTGCCACCGGCCTTGCGCTCACGCGCGGCGCGGATGAAACCGATGAACAGCGGGTGGCCATCACGCGGCGTGGACAGGAATTCCGGATGCGCCTGGCAGGCCAGGAACCACGGATGCGCGTCGCGCGGCAGTTCGACCACTTCCACCAGAGTGTCGTCCATCGACTTGCCGGCGATCACCAGGCCAGCATCTTCCAGCTGGGTGCGGTAACGGTTGTTGAACTCGTAACGGTGGCGATGGCGCTCGGCGACGACGTCCTTGCCGTACAGCTCGCGGGCCAGCGTGCCCGGCTTCAGGCGCTGTTCCTGCAGGCCCAGGCGCATGGTACCGCCGAGGTCGCTCTTGTCGTCGCGCTTCTCGACATCACCGGTGGCGGTGCGCCATTCGGTGATCAGGCCGATCACCGGGTTCGGCGACTGGCGATCGTTCTCGGTGCTGTTGGCACCTTCCAGGCCCACCACGTTGCGCGCGTAGTCGACCACGGCCGCCTGCATGCCGTAGCAGATACCGAAGTACGGCACCTGCTGCTCGCGGGCGAACTTCGAGGTCAGCACCTTGCCTTCGAAACCACGGTCACCGAAGCCACCCGGCACCAGGATGCCGTCGACATCGGCCAGTGCAGCCATGTCGGTGCCTTCCAGGTCCTGTGCTTCCAGCCACTTCAGGTTGACCTTGGTGCGCTGGCGCAGGCCGCCGTGCTTGAGGGCTTCGCCGACCGACTTGTAGGCGTCCTGGTGATCGACGTACTTGCCGACCACGGCGATGGTCACTTCGTCCAGCGGATGCAGGGTCGCGTCGACCGCGTCTTCCCACATCGACAGGTCGACCGGACCGACCTTGTCAGCCAGCTTCAGCTGGTTGACCACGATCTCGTCCAGGCCCTGTGCATGCAGGCCCGACGGAATGCGGTACAGCACGTCCACATCCGGCACGCTGATCACGGCGCGCTCGGAGACGTTGGTGAACTGGGCGATCTTGCGGCGCTCAGAATCCGGCACCGCCTGCTCGGAACGGCACAGCAGCACGTCCGGCTGGATGCCGATCGAGCGCAGTTCCTTCACCGAGTGCTGGGTCGGCTTGGTCTTCAGCTCACCGGCGGCACCGATGTACGGCACCAGGGTGAGGTGCATGAACAGCGCCTTCTCCGGGCCACGCTCGGTGCGCACCTGGCGGATCGCTTCCAGGAACGGCAGCGACTCGATGTCGCCGACGGTACCGCCGATCTCGACCAGGGCCACGTCATAGCCTTCGGTGGCTTCGTCAATGCAGCGGCGGATCTCGTCGGTGATGTGCGGAATGACCTGCACGGTTGCGCCCAGGTAGTCGCCGCGGCGCTCCTTGCGGATCACGTTCTCGTAGATGCGGCCGGTAGTGACCGAGTTCTTGCGGCTCAGCCGGGTGCGCACGAAGCGCTCGTAGTGGCCCAGGTCGAGGTCGGTCTCGGCGCCGTCGTCGGTGACGTAGACCTCACCGTGCTGGAACGGGCTCATGGTGCCGGGGTCGACGTTGATGTACGGGTCGAGCTTCATCATCGTGACCTTCAGGCCACGGGCTTCGAGAATGGCGGCCAGCGACGCGGCGGCAATGCCTTTGCCGAGCGAGGACACCACGCCGCCGGTTACGAAAATCAAGGGAGTCATGGCTGCAAGCATCCTGTCTGGAAATGGAAAACGGCAGCACCACGCGCACCCGGAGGGCGGGCATGGAGCTTGAAGGGGGTTTTCCGGTTCGCTGGGGCAGCGAGGGAGGTGCTGGGCCGTGCGGCGGCAGGCGCCGGACGGGGACCACCCTGCGAGGTCGGGGCGGCCGTGCCGGTCATATCGACCGTCACCTGCGACCCGCATTGCTGGCGACCACGCATGGTCGTGCCAGCCCATTCGCAAAGGGTGGACACGCACTTACTCCCGGAAAGCCATAGTTTACAGATTGATGGCCGCCAACCCAAGAGGCAGTTGCGGCCATCACACAAAAGAAACGCCCCGCTGGGCGGGGCGTCGGGGGGCGAATCCCTTGCGGCAAGGGCTTCGGAGGGTGGAAGGATTACTTCTTCTTCCTCGCCTCTTCTTCCTCTTCCTGCTGCGGGGCCGGTTGGCCCTGCGCCTTCATCTCGGCATTGGCCTGGGCGCGGCGCTTGGCCTTGGCATCGGCTTCGGCCTGGGCCTTGTCGGCCTGGTCACCCTGCTGCGGGGCCGGCTGGCCGGCGTTCTGCGCCACCACCAGCGGCACTGCAACGGCGGCAGCGGCCAGGATCGCAATGGTCAGCAACTTCTTCATGAGGTCCTCCTCGCGGTATGGCTTGGATGTTTCGACCCAACGGGGGTCGCCGGCGTTCAGATTCCAGCGGCTGCCATTTTACCCCCTCCCCGTCGCCGAGGCTGAACCGCAGGCGTGCAAATTCGCCGCACAGACCGCACACTTGCGCGTCGCTCCGCGCTTTAGAAGATAGATGAACGCCCGCTATAACGCCGCCGATATTGAAGTCCTGTCCGGCCTTGACCCGGTCAAGCGCCGTCCCGGCATGTATACCGACACCGCGCGCCCGAACCACCTGGCGCAGGAAGTGATCGACAACTCGGTGGACGAGGCCCTCGCCGGCCACGCCCGCTCGATCGAGATCACCCTGTACAAGGACGGCAGCGTGGAGGTCAGCGATGACGGCCGCGGCATGCCGGTGGACATCCATCCGGAAGAAAAGATCCCGGGTGTCGAGCTGATCCTCACCCGCCTGCATGCGGGCGGCAAGTTCAGCAACAACAACTACACCTTCTCCGGCGGCCTGCACGGCGTCGGCGTCAGCGTGGTCAACGCGCTGTCGACCCTGGTGGAAGTACACATCAAGCGGGAAGGAGCCGAGCACCGCATCACCTTCCGCAACGGCGACCGCGCCACCCCGCTGGAAGTGGTCGGTACCGTCGGCAAGAAAAACACCGGTACCCGCGTGCGCTTCTGGCCGGACCCGAAGTACTTCGACACGCCCAAGTTCGCGGTGCGCGCGCTCAAGCACCTGCTGCGCGCCAAGGCCGTGCTGTGCCCTGGCCTGACCGTCAAGCTGACCGACGAGGCCACCGGCGAAGTCGACACCTGGTACTACGAAGACGGCCTGCGCGATTACCTGAAGCTGGAACTGGGCGAGCGCGAATCGCTGCCGGCCGACCTGTTCGTCGGCAACCTCAAGAAGGACACCGAGGTGGTGGACTGGGCCGTGGCCTGGCTGCCGGAAGGCGAGCTGGTACAGGAAAGCTACGTCAACCTGATTCCCACCGCGCAGCACGGCACCCACGTCAACGGCCTGCGTACCGGCCTGACCGAGGCGCTGCGCGAGTTCTGCGACTTCCGTAACCTGCTGCCGCGTGGCGTCAAGCTGGCCCCGGAAGACGTGTGGGACCGCGTGTCGTTCGTGCTGTCGCTGAAGATGACCGACCCGCAGTTCAGCGGCCAGACCAAGGAACGCCTGTCCTCGCGCCAGGCGGCCGGTTTCGTTGAAGGCGCGGCCCACGATGCCTTCAGCCTGCTGTTGAACCAGAACGTGGAGCTGGGCGAGAAGATCGCGCAGATCGCCATCGAGCGCGCCAGCGCGCGCCTGAAGACCGAGAAGCTGGTCGTCCGCAAGAAGGTCACCCAGGGCCCGGCCCTGCCCGGCAAGCTGGCCGACTGCATCAGCCAGGACCTGTCCCGTACCGAGCTGTTCCTTGTGGAAGGTGATTCGGCTGGCGGCAGCGCCAAGCAGGCCCGCGACAAGGACTTCCAGGCCATCATGCCGTTGCGCGGAAAGATCCTGAACACCTGGGAAGTCTCGTCCAACAGCGTGCTGGCCTCGGAAGAAGTGCACAACCTGGCCATCGCCATCGGCTGCGACCCGGGCAAGGACGACATCAGCGGCCTGCGCTACGGCAAGGTCATCATCCTGGCCGACGCGGACTCCGACGGCCTGCACATCGCAACGCTGCTGACCGCGCTGTTCCTGAAGCACTTCCCGGCGCTGGTCGATGCCGGCCACGTGTTCGTGGCGATGCCGCCGCTGTTCCGCATCGACGTGGGCAAGCAGGTGTTCTATGCCCTGGACGAGGAAGAAAAGCGCTCGATGCTGGACAAGATCGAACGCGAGAAGATCAAGGGCGCCATCAACGTGACCCGCTTCAAGGGCCTGGGCGAGATGAACCCGCCGCAGCTGCGTGAATCCACCATCCACCCGGATACGCGCCGCCTGGTGCAGCTGACCGTGGATGATCGCGAACAGACAAGTTCGCTGATGGACATGCTGCTGGCCAAGAAGCGCGCCTCCGACCGCAAGGGCTGGCTGGAGTCGAAGGGCGACCTCGCCTCCCTGGAAGTCTGATCCTGAGCGGGGTCGGATCCCTTTCCTGCGGAAAGGGATCCGACCCCATCCGCTCCGGAGCCATCCCGCCGCCATCGGCAAACCCGGCGGCGCCATAATGCGCGTCCACCCGTGTGGACCATCGTATTGGCCAGCCACTCGTTGCTGTTCCCCGCCCTGCCGCTGCACAGCGCGCGGTTGGTGCTGAGCCCGATCCGCCGTGACGACGCGGCCGCGTTGTTCACGCTGCAATCCAATCCGGACGTGATGCGCTGGTGGAACCACCCGGCCTGGACGCGTCCGGCCGAAGCCCGCGAACAGATCGACGACGATCTTGCTGCGCACGCCATCGGTACCCAGTTGAAGCTGGCCGTGCGCGAATCACCCAACGGCCCACTGCTGGGCATCTGCGTTGCGTTCGCCATTGATCGCGAGGCCATGCGCGCCGAGATCGGCTATCTCTTGGCACCCGACCGCCAGGGCCAGGGATACATGCATGAGGCCCTGCAGCAGATGCTGGGCTATCTGTTCCGGACCCTGCACCTGCATCGCGTGGAAGCCGAGATCGACCCGCGCAACGCTCCGTCCGTGCACGTACTGGAACGCCTGGGCTTCCACCGCGAGGGGGTGCTGCGCCAGCGCTGGCGCATCCAGGGAGAACTGGCCGACTCGGCCGTCTATGGCCTGCTGGCCGACGACGACGCGGCAGCGACCCTGCCCGCTTGACCCAATCTGGCCAGTGGCGGCCTCGACGCGCGGCCATGCCTTTGGACACATACGGCATGGCCCGTCACCAGCCTAGCATCGGAACCCCCTTCCGCTGCCGATCCGGTGCCATGAAGTCCCTGCTGCACACTGCCGCGCTCTGCGTCGGCCTGCTCATCGCCCCAGCCAGCGTGCTGGCCGCGCCTGACGCCGACGCCAAGCCCGATCCGAAAGACGACAGGACCGAAGCCCCTGCACTGCCCGCCGATGCGTCGGCGCGCCAGAGCATGCGCCTGGCCGGCCGCACCCTCGACTACACCGCCACCGTGGGCACCCTGCCGGTGCGCGACGAGAAGGGCAAGGTGATCGCCGATGTGGTGTTCACCGCCTACACGATGCCGGGCAAGGACCGGCCGGTGACCTTCGCCCTCAATGGCGGCCCCGGGGCATCGTCGGTGTACCTCAACATGGGTGCCATCGGGCCCAAGGTGGTGACCTTCGGCTCCGAGGGTGACAGCGCATCGGCGCCGGCCAACCTGCACGACAACCCGGGCACCTGGCTGGACTTCACCGACCTGGTGTTCATCGATCCGGTCGGCACCGGCTTCAGCCGCGCACGCATCGGCGACGACGAAGCCAAGAAGGCGCTGTACAACCCCAGTGCCGACATCGAATACCTGTCACGCTCGATCTACGACTGGCTGCTGCGCAACCAGCGCATGGCGTCGCGCAAATACCTGACCGGCGAGAGCTACGGTGGCTACCGTGGCCCGCGCATCACCCACTTCCTGCAGACCCGGCTGGGCGTGGCGATGAACGGCCTCGTGCTGGTCTCGCCCTACCTGAGCCCGACCCTGGAAGACAACGCCGATGTCTCGCCGATGGCGTGGATGCAGACGCTGCCGTCGATCGCTGCAGCGCACCTGGAGCGCCAGGGCAAGCTGACCGATGCGGCGATGCAGGAGGTGGTCGAGTACACCCGCGGCGACTACGCCACCGCGTTGATGAAGGGCCGCAGCGACCCGCAGGCGACCGAGGCGATGCTGCGCCGGGTAACCGAGCTGACCGGGCTTGACCCGCAGTTCGTGCGCCGTGCCGGTGGCCGCCTGGAAACCCAGGCCTACCTGCGCGAGGTATTCCGCGACAAGGGCACGCTGGGCAGCCGTTACGATTCCAATGTGACTGCGTTCGATCCGTTCCCGAACGATCCGGAGCAGCGCGCCAACGATCCGCTGCTGGACAGCATCATCGCGCCGACCACCACCGCGATGGTCGACTTCGTGACGCGCGTGGTCGGCTGGAAGGTGGATGCGCGCTACCAGGCGCTGAATTACGACGTGAACCGGCTGTGGGACCGCAACGGCGACCTTCGCCAGGGTGCGGTGACCCAGCTGCGCCAGGCGGTGGCGATCGACCCGCACCTGCAGGTGCTGATCGTGCACGGCTGGAATGACCTGTCGTGCCCGTTCATGGGGTCGATCCTGACGGTGGACCAGATGCCGACGATGGGCAGCAACCCGGACCGCGTGCAGGTGAGAAGCTATCCGGGTGGGCACATGTTCTACAGCCGGGCGGACAGCCAGGCGGCGTTCCGCAAGGATGTGCAGGCGTTGTTCCAACGTAATTGAGGGGTTCGGCCGGGCCTGCGGCCCGGCACCCGCTGGATCAACGGCAACTGCAACGGCAACGTCAAAAGCAGGGTTTCCGTGGGCTAGCGAGGTGGGGTGGGGTTGCAGGACACGCCGTAAACCCATCCCTGGGGGCTCGATGGCGCCATCCATGGCGCCAACGGTCCTGCAACCCCACCCCACCCCGCCGCTCACAGGTTCCTGCTGATGTTGGTGGGTGCCGACCGTTGGTCGGCACGGAATCGGATCCCTGTTTCTGCTCTGGTAGGTGTCGACCTTGGTCGACACGAGGTGTGCGGAAGAATTCTCTGCCCATGAAAAAAGCCCGCCGGTATCCGGCGGGCTTTTTCGTGTGCACCCTGGCGTGGCGATCAGGTCCAGCCGAACAGCTCGAACAGCTTCAGGATCAGGTACGCACAGCCGCCGGCTGCCGGGATGGTCAGGATCCAGGCCCAGACGATGCGTTCGATCACGCCGAACTTCAGCGAGCGCGGGTTCTTGGCGAAGCCGACACCCATGATCGCGGTGGAGATGCTGTGCGTGGTCGAGACCGGCATGCCGAAGTGGGCGGCCAGGGTCAGGATGGTGGCCGAGCTGGTCTCCGCGGCGAAGCCGTGGATCGGGTGCAGCTTGACCATCTTGTGGCCCAGGGTCTTGATGATCTTCCAGCCGCCCGAGGCGGTACCGGCAGCCATCACTACCGCACAGGTCAGCACGATCCACATCGCGATGCCGTCACCGGCGTGCGCATCCGGGTGCATGAAGGCCAGCCAGGACGGCAGGTCATCCAGCGCACCGGTGGCTTCGGCTCCGATCAGGGTCATGGCGATGATGCCCATGGTCTTCTGCGCGTCGTTGTGGCCGTGGGCGAAGCCCATGTAGGCCGCCGAGGCGATCTGGGCCTTGCCGAAGAACGCATTGACGATGCGCGGCCGGGCCAGGCGACCGATGGCACCACCGATCTTGGCCAGTCCGGCGATCAGGCCCCACAGCAGCACCATCACCACGATGCCGAGCAGGAAACCGGCAATCGGCGAGGTGATCATCGGCACGAACACCTTCCACAGCAGGCCCTTGTTCTGCGCCCAGCTGCCCAGGCGCTCGGACCAGATCAGCGCGTCCCAGTTGTTGTGGGCCGCGGCCAGGCCGGCGCCGCAGAGACCACCGATCAGGGCGTGCGAGGACGACGACGGCAGCCCCTTCCACCAGGTGATCAGGTTCCAGATGATGCCGCCCAGCAGGGCGCACAGGATCACCTGCGGGGTGACGTCGACCACGTTGGTGTTGAGCAGGCCCGACGCGATGGTCAGCGCCACCGCGGTACCAGTCAGCGCGCCGATGAGGTTCATGAAGGCGGCCAGCATCACCGCCCAGCCGGGCGAGAGCACCTTGGTCGCCACCACGGTGGCAATGGAGTTGGCGGTGTCGTGGAAGCCGTTGATGAACTCGAAGACGAGCGCGGCCAGGATCACCACCAGGACAAGGGTCAACATGCGGCGGCGTCCGTCAGCTGTTCTTCAACACGATCTGGTACGCCACCACGCCGGCCTCGCGGCAGCGGTCGATGGCCTTTTCCAGGATCTCGAAGAATTCCTTCAGCAGGAACATCTGCAGGTTGTCCAGGCGGCCGGAATAGATGTCGCGGTACAGCTCGAGCATCAGGCGGTCGGCCTCGTTCTCAAGCGAGCGCAGCTTCTCGTTCAGCGCGGTCATCCGGTCCAGGTTCATGTGGCGCAGGTCGGCCACCATCTCCACCACCACGCCGGCGGCCTGTTCCAGCATCGCCGCGCGCGGCGCGAAGTCGATGTGTTCCAGATGGGTCGTGGCCAGCGAATAGCGATCGGCGAACTTCTCGATCTGCTTCGGAATCTTGTACAGGGCCGAGCCCAGCGCTTCGATGTCTTCGCGCTCGATCGGGGTCATGAAGCTGTCCACCAGCGCCTGGCTGATCTTGTCCGAGGCCGCGCGTTCGCGCAGGCGAGCCAGCTTGAAGGCGTCCAGCGCGGGCTGGCGGTCGGCCTCGCGCAGCATGGAATGCAGCGCCTTGGCGGCGTCGGAGGCCGCGACGGCAGCCTCATCGAGCAGGGTGTAGAACTGTTTGCCGGAACCGAAAATGGTCTGCAGAGAGAACATTGAGAAACCTGTCAGCCGTCGCGGGAAGGACGGCACCAGACGGAATTATGACGGCTAGATGACCATCTCGGGTATCCCCGCCCCCTTTCCGGGCATCGAGACCCCCAACCTGAACAGGCGGTTGCCACCCTGCCACGCCCCTTTGCTAAGATGCCAGCGCGCCTTCGGGCGCACCCTATGGACGACGACCCTTATCCCCCAGCGCCGCGCCGGACCCCGTTCCTGAGCGCCTGCCGCCATCGCAAGCACCCGCCCTCCCTGCCACCAACCGGGGACGACGCCCGTGTTTGAAATGATCCTGATTGTCTTCGCGCTTGTTCTGTTGAACGGCTTCTTCGCCATGTCCGAGATGTCGGTCATGACTTCGCGCAAGAGCCGCCTGAAGCAGATGGCCGCCACCTCCAAGCGCGCCGCCAAGGCGCTGGAACTGTCGGAGAAGCCGGAGAGCTTCCTGTCCACCGTGCAGATCGGCATCACCGTGATCGGCGTGCTGACCGGCTACCTCGGTGGTGAAGCGCTGGGCGAAGCCTTCGCCGGCTGGATCCAGGGTCTGATGCCGGGCTTCGCTTACGCCGGCAACATCGGCACCGCGCTGGCGGTCAGCCTGATCACCTTCATCACGCTGATCTTCGGCGAACTGGTACCCAAACGCCTGGCACTGACCCGCTCGGAAGCCATCGCTGGCCTGGTGGCGATGCCGATGAGCTGGCTGGCCAAGCTCGCCCTGCCCTTCGTCTGGCTGCTGTCCAAGACCACCCAGCTGGTGCTGCGCCTGTTCGGCCTGGGCAAGGATGAAGTCGCCTCGGTGACTGAAGAAGAGATCCGCATGCTGGTGGCCGAGAGCCACGAGGCCGGCGTGATCGACGCCCACGAGCGCGACATGATGAACCGCGTCATGCGCCTGGGTGACCGCACCGCCGACAGCCTGATGACCCCGCGCAACCGCATCGCCTGGCTGGATACCCAGGGCGGACTGGAGCGCAACCTGGAAATCATGGCCGAGCACGAGTTCTCCCGGTACCCGGTGTACCGCGACAACGACATGGACGTGGTCGGCGTGCTTGAACTGAAATCGCTGGCCACGCGCATGGCGCGCGGTGACAACGCGTTGTTCCAGACCCTGCGCGAGCCGCTGTACGTTTCTGAATCGACCCACGCGATGAAGCTGCTGGAGATCTTCCGCGAGGAACAGCAGTCGATGGCACTGGTGGTGGACGAGTACGGCGAGATCCAGGGCCTGGTGACCATCAGCGACCTGATGGGCGCAGTGGTTGGTCGTCTGCAGGCGGTGGAGAACGCCGACGAGGACGCGCTGGTGGTGACCCGCGAAGACGGCTCGCTGCTGGTGGACGGATCGCTGCCGATCGAAGACGTGCGCGAACTGATCGGCAGCAACGACCTGCCCGACGCCGAGGACGGCGACTACTACACGCTGGCCGGCATGTGCATCCATTACTTCGGCCGCATTCCGCACGCGGGCGAGTACTTCGACTGGGCTGGCTGGCGCTTCGAAGTGGTCGACCTCGACGGTGCGCGCGTGGACAAGCTGCTGCTGCGCACGTTGTCCGACGAGCAGGCCGATGAGCTCACCGCCTGAGGCCGGCCAGGGTCCGGACGCCGAGCGCCCGACCTACCGCAACGAGGGCATCCGCACCCTGCTGGAGATGTTTGCCTCCGGTGATCCGGCCGAGCACATGCCGCTTGGCCGGATCCTGTGCAACCTGCAGCAGAGCGCGTTCGGCGTGTTCCTGTTCGTGGCGATCCTGCCGTCGTTCATTCCGATTCCGGGCATGGGCGGTGCGGTCAGCGGGCCGCTGGTGATCCTGATCGGCCTGCAGATGCTGTGCTGCCTGCGCCGTCCCTGGCTGCCCGGCTTCATTGCCCGGCGCGGGCCGAAGCGCGGCACCATGCACCGCTTCCTCGACCGTATCGATCGTCCGCTGCGGCGCCTGGACAAGATGCTGAAGCCGCGCCTGCCGCGGCTGCTGACACCACTGCCCGCCCACGCCTTCACCGGCCTGCTGCTGGTGCTGCTGGGCGTTCTGCTGTCGCTGCCGATTCCGTTCACCAATTTCCTGTTCGGCTTCCAGTTGCTGCTGTTCGCGCTGGCGCTGCTGGAGCGCGATGGCGCGCTGATGCTGTTCAACTGGATCGCGGCGCTGGCGGCAATCGCCTTCTTCGGTTTCAGTTCGGGGCAGCTGGTGGGCTATACGGTGGAACTGTTCCAGCGCTGGTTCTGAGCCGGAATCCGGTAGAGCCGGCCGCTGGCCGGCTGCCACGTTTCCAGGTTTGCCGGCCAGCGGCCGGCACTACCAATACCGGACATCGGTCATCACCGAAGATCGATGAACCCATTGTCGGCCAACGCCGCCGGTTCGTCCTGCACTGCCGACAGCACGAAACTCAGCGCCGTGCCCAGCAGCGTGCCCGGCCCGTCCCAGTACTCGGCCGAGTCGGCGCGCACATGAATCAAGCGAAGGTTGGGGTCGTCCTTGCCGCCCGGGAAGAACAGCTTCATCGCCGGTGACCACAGCGCCTCGATCTTCGCGCGATCATCGACAACCCGCGCGCGCCCCGCCACAGACACGTAGGTGTTCTTCGATGGCGAGGCATAGGCCACGTTGACGCGCGGATCGAGCGCGATCTCGGCCACCTTCGGGCTGTCGGCAGTGATGACGAACCACAGGTCACCGTCGAAGGTGACCTGCTGGGTGGCCAGCGGCCGGCTGTAGAGCCGTCCGTCGACGCCGGTGGTGGTGAACATCGCCACCTCCACGTCCTTGATCAGTTCTGCCAGCTGGGCGATGTGTTCGGCGCGGGTGTCGGCCATGTGGGGGCTCCTTCTGTTTGAGCCCCCATCAGACGCGGTTCGGCCGCAATGGGCCGTGACGCAATTGTTCAGCCCGCGTGGCGGGCGTGCCAGGCCTGCATGGTCAGTTCGAACGAGCGCAGGCGTGCACGATGGTCATACAGGTTGGCGGTGAGCATCAGCTCGTCCGGCTTGTGCCGTTCAACGAAGGCGGCGATGCCATCCGCCACCTGCTGCGGATCGCCCAGCACGGTGCAGGCCAGTGCCCGCTCCACGCCCAGCTTTTCATGCGGTTCCCAGAACGATTCGATGTCATCGATCGGCGCCGGAATCTTGCCCGGGCGTCCACGACGCAGATTGACGAAACTCTGCTGCTGGCTGGTGAACAGGCGGCGCGACTCGGCTTCGCTGTCGCTGGCGACAACGTTCAAGGCCAGCATCGCGTGCGGCTGTTTCAGCGTGGCCGAGGGGCGGAACTCGCGGCGGTACACCGCCAGCGCTTCGTCCATCACGTCGGGCGCGAAGTGCGAGGCGAACGCATACGGCAGGCCCATCGAGGCGGCCATGCGCGCACCGAACAGGCTGGACCCGAGGATCCAGGTCGGCACTCGCAGGCCACCACCTGGAACTGCCTGCACCGCCTGCCCGGGCTGCACCGGCTCGAAGTAGTGCAGCAGCTCGCGCACGTCCTGCGGGAACTGGTCGGCGCTGTCGAAATAGCGGCGCAATGCACGCGCGGTCGGCTGATCGGTGCCCGGCGCACGGCCCAGGCCGAGGTCGATGCGGTCCGGATACAGCGAGGCCAGCGTGCCGAACTGCTCGGCCACCTGCAGCGGCGCATGGTTGGGCAGCATGATGCCGCCGGCACCGACGCGGATGCGCGTTGTGCCACCGGCGACGTGGCCGATCAGCACGGCGGTGGCCGCGCTGGCGATGCCTGGCATGTTGTGGTGTTCGGCCAGCCAATAGCGGCGGTAGCCCAGCGCATCGGCGTGCTGGGCCAGTTCCAGCATGTTGGCGAAGGCAGCGGTGGTGTCACTGCCCTCGCAGACCGGGGCCAGGTCAAGGATCGACAACGGGATCATCAGGCGTTTTTCCGTCACAGGATCCCCCATGCATGGGGTCGGCCAGGCGCCGCGGCCAGTGACGGTGGCGGGATGCTGATTCCCGTGGGGCGGGTTCAGGGCTGGCTGCGCTTGATCCGGTAGTGCCGGCCGCTGGCCGGCAGGCAACGTGCCCTGGCAGCCGGCCAGCGGCCGGCTCTACCGGGGAAGCATCAGAACGCGCTGGGGCGCGGCTCGGCCAGCGGCTGGTCAACCATCGGCTTCAACTCGGCATCCAGCGCCACGCGCTCGTCGAACACGAAACAACGGCCCTCGTAGCCCTCGCCGCCCACTTCCTCGAAGTAGCCGAGGATGCCGCCCTCGAGCTGCAGCACGTTGTCCATGCCGTCGTTGACCATCCACAGCGCGGCCTTCTCGCAGCGGATGCCGCCGGTGCAGAAACTGACCACGGTGCTGTCCTTCAGCGCTTCGCGGTGCGGCGCCAGCGCCTCGGGCAGGTCGGTGAACTTGTGGATGGGCAACACCAGCGCATCCTTGAAGGTGCCGTACTCCACTTCCTGCAGGTTGCGCGTATCGAGCATCACCACCGGCTTGCCCGCGTCGTCATGCCCCTGCCGCAACCAGCGCTGCACCGTGGCCGGATCGACCGCCGGCGCGCGCGGATAGTCCAGCGGCTGACCGTCGTCACGGCGGAAGCTGATGATCTCGTCCTTCACCTTGGCCTTCAGCCGCGCGAACGGCTGGTGCTCGCTGAGGCTGGTCTTGACCCGCATGTCGAAAAAGCGCGAATCGGCACGCAGCGCCGCATAGAAGCCCTCGACCGCTTCCGGCGCACCCGCCAGGAATAGGTTCAGTCCCTCGCCCGCCACCAGGATCGTGCCCCGCAGCTGCGCCGCCTCGGCGCGCGCCAGCAACTGGTCGCACAGGGCCTGGGGAGCGTCGATGACGGCGAAATGGTAGGCAGCGGTATTGGCGATCATTGCGCCATTTTAGCGCCAGACCGCCCCAGGGTCAGATTTTCACGTTCATCCACCCGTGGCGTGGATCTATCGAAGATCTGCAGATTCAGCGGTCAGAGCCCTCTGCGCATCGGAGGGATCCGCCCCCAGCGCCAGCAGATCGCGTGAAACTGTCGAAGGCGTGGCGGTGTGGATTTGCGGGGTGTGAGCCGCATGGATGCGGCGACCAAGCCCCCAGGGACGGGTTCACGGCGGCCCCGCAAACCCACACCGCCACGCCATCCCACGGAATGCCTGCTGTTGCTGTTGCTGTTGCCGGCCAGAGGCCGGCACTACCGCGGTTGCCGGGTGCAACCCGGCCGAACGCTCTACCCCCGCAACAGCACGAACGGCAGCAGCACCAGCGCCGCCGCACCGGCCATCGCCAGCAGCACCAGAACCACGTACACCGGCCGCCGCCGGAACAGGCTGCCGAAGGTCTCGGCGGTGCCATCACGCAATGCCTGCTCACGCTCAGCGCGGATGCGAGGACCGCGCTCGGCCTGGTACTCGGCCATCAGCGCCTTCGCACGCGAATGATCGCCATCCTCGCGCAGCCACAGGCCGCCATTGGAAATGCCCCACGGGCTGGGTTCGGTGCGGTACCAGGCGATGCCGTGCTGGTCGAGCAGCGTGCAGACATCGGCATATTCGTCGTCGCCGACATTGCGCAGATTGAGCAGGAGTTTTGCCATGCCCCCATGATACCCGGCGCCGATGCGCTACCCTTGCCGCCCTCGCCCTGCGCCCTTCCGGAGACGCCCGATGCGCCGCCTGCTGCTTCCCCTGCTGCTGTCCCTCGCCGCCGTTGGCTGTTCCACCGAGCCCTCGGGCCCACCGCCGGGCGGCACCCTGACCACCTTCGAGCGCATCGATACCGTGCCCGGCACCGGCGCCGAAGCCGTCTCCGGCAGCAAGGTGACCGTGCACTACACCGGCTGGATCTACGACAACCGCACCGAAACCAAGCACGGCAAGACCTTTGACAGCTCGGTCAGCCGTGGCGAACCGTTCACCTTCGCGCTGGGCGCCGGCCAGGTCATCCGCGGCTGGGATGAGGGCGTGGCCGGCATGAAGGTCGGCGGCAAGCGCACCCTGATGATCCCGCCGGACTACGGCTACGGCGACCGCCGCGTCGGCCCGATCCCGGCCGGCTCGTCGCTGGTGTTCGACGTCGAGCTGCTCGATGTCAAACCGTAATACCGCACTGCCCCAGCGGGTCGCCGTCATCGGCGGCGGCCCGGCCGGCCTGTTCGCCGCCGAGCGCCTGCGCGCCGCTGGGCTGGAGGTCGACCTGTACGAGGCCAAGGGTTCACCCGGCCGCAAGTTCCTGATCGCCGGCAAGGGCGGGCTCAACCTCACCCATTCCGATCCGCGGCCGTTGTTCGACAGCCGCTATCGCGAGCAGGCCGCTGTGGTCGGCAGCTGGCTGGATGGCTTCGACGCGCAGGCACTGCGTGACTGGGCCGCAGGCTTCGGCGTTGAGACCTACGTGGGCAGCTCTGGCCGGGTGTTCCCGGTCGACCGCAAGGCAGCGCCGCTGCTGCGCGGCTGGGTACGCCGATTGAAGGAACAGGGTGTGCGCCTGCATGCCAACCACCGCTGGATCGGCTGGAGCGATGACGGCGCCCTGCGCTTTGCCACCGAAGCGGGGGAAATCGATGTCCACCCCGATGCCACGGTACTGGCGGTAGGCGGCGGCAGTTGGCCGCAGCTGGGCAGCGACGGCGCCTGGGTTGCGCCACTGCGGGCGCGTGGTGTGGACATCGCACCACTGCAGTCAGCCAACTGCGGTTTCGACGTGGACTGGACCCCGTTCTTCGCCCAGCGCAATGCCGGTGCACCGTTGAAGCCGGTGGTTGCGCACTGGATCGACCTGGCTGGACAACCGCAGGCTCTGCAGGGCGAGTGCGTGGCCAGTGAGTACGGCATTGAAGGCAGCCTGATCTACGCGTTGGCCGCCGACCTGCGCGAAACCATCAACCACGATGGCCACGCGATGCTGTGGCTGGACCTGGTGCCGGGCCGCGACGAGGCGCGCCTGCTGGCCGACCTGTCGCGCCCGCGCAAGGGCCGCAGCTTCGGCGAGCACCTGCGTCGCCAGGCCGGCCTTGATGCAGTGAAAGCCGCACTGGTGTTCGAGATTCTGGGTAAAGAAGCCGGCAACGACCTGCCTGCCGTGGCGGCTACGCTCAAGCGCCTGCCGCTGCGCCTGCAGCGTCCCCGGCCGATGGCCGAGGTGATCAGCACCGCCGGTGGCGTGCGCCTGGATGCGCTGGATGATGGCCTGATGCTGCGGGCACTGCCCGGCGTGTTCTGCGCCGGCGAAATGCTGGACTGGGAGGCACCGACGGGTGGCTATCTGTTGACCGCGTGCTACGCCAGCGGCCTGCGTGCTGCGGAAGGTGCTATCGCGTGGTTGGCCGGGCGGTGAACTGCACTATGTAAAGCCGAGCCCATGCTCGGCTTGAATCAAAGGCAGCCGAGCGTGGGCTCGGCTCTACGCGCTGGTCACCACGGCCGGCGCATGCTCACCGACGCCAGCGCCACGCCACTGGGATGCGGGTAGGCCTTTTCGCTCACGCTGATGAACCCCTGTCGTTGATAGAACGGCACGGCGTTGAGCGACGCCGACAGCACCACCTCACGGTCACGATCGGCCATCGCCAGCAGGCGTTGCATCAACGCCTGGCCGATGCCCTGGCCGCCACGATCAGGATCAACGAACAACGCATCGACTTCATTGGCATCGGCATCGAACACACCGAAGCCAAGCAGGCCACCCTGCCCGTCCTCGGCCACTACACAGCCGCCCTGCCCCAGCAGCCGTGCGTACTGCGACGGCGGCGGCGAGGCAGACCACGGCGCAATGACCTCGGGAGGGTAGTGACTGCTGCAGGTTTCACGCACACAACGCGTGCGCAGCGCCCACAGCGTGGCGACGTCATCGATGGTGCCGCTCCTGAACCGCATGACAGCTCCTCCTTGTAGAGCCGAGCCCATGCTCGGCTGATCTTCGTTCCAACATCGCGATGAGAGAAGCAGCCGAGCATGGGCTCGGCTCTACAGCAACACGTTATCGCGACTTGCTGGCGCGCAGCGCCTGGATCTTCGGCGGGGGCTGGAAGGAATCGCTGCGCGCATCGGCCCAGAACGCATGGAACACCGCATGGTCGGGCACTTTGTGCAGCAGCTCGCCCGGTTCCAGGTAGCGGTAGAGGGAGGCCAGCGAGCGGATCTCGACAGGCGAAACACGACGCAGGATGTGCTCCGGCCCCAGTTCGGCCGGATCGTTCAGGCCCGCGGCGCACAACAGTTCCTTCAAGGCATGCAGCGTGTGCTCATGATAGCTGTACACCCGGGTGGCCTTGTCCGGCGCATCCAGGTGCTTCCAGCGCGCCGGGTCCTGGGTGGCGATGCCGGTCGGGCACTTGTCGGTGTGGCAGCTCAGCGACTGGATGCAGCCCAGCGCGAACATGAAGCCTCGGCCGGCGTTGCACCAGTCGGCGCCGAGCGCGATGGTGCGCGCGATGTCGAACGCACTGGTGATCTTGCCCGCCGCACCGATGCGGATGCGCTCGCGCAGGTCCAGGCCGACCATGGTGTTGTGCACCAGCAGCAGTGCTTCGTGCATCGGTACGCCGACATGGTCGACGAATTCGGCCGGTGCCGCACCGGTGCCTCCCTCGGCGCCGTCGACCACGATGAAATCCGGCAGCAACCCGGTTTCCTGCATCGCCTTGGCAATGCCGAACCACTCCCACGGGTGGCCGATCGCCAGCTTGAAACCGACCGGCTTGCCACCGGAAAGCTCGCGCAGGCGGGCCAGGAACTGCAACAGCTCGACCGGCGTCGAGAATGCCGAGTGACGCGACGGCGATACGCAGTCCACGCCCATCGGCACGCCACGGGTCACCGAGATCTCGGCGGTCACCTTCGGCGCCGGCAGCACACCACCGTGGCCCGGCTTGGCGCCCTGCGACAGCTTGATCTCGATCATCTTGACCTGATCATGGGTGGCATTGGCAACAAAGCGCTCTTCGCTGAAACCGCCCTTTTCGTCACGGCAACCGAAGTAGCCCGAGCCGATCTCCCAGACCAGATCGCCGCCCATCTCGCGGTGGTAGGGCGAGATCGAACCTTCGCCGGTGTCGTGGTAGAAGCCACCGCGCCGCGCGCCCTCGTTCAGTGCGCGGATCGCGTTGGCCGACAGCGAGCCAAAACTCATCGCCGAGATATTGAACACGCTGGCCGAATAGGGCTTTGCACAGTTCGCACCGATCAACACGCGGAAATCGTGCTTGGCAATGGCGGTCGGCGCCAGCGAGTGGTTGATCCACTCGTAGTCCACCGCATAGGTGCTGCGCAGTGTGCCGAACGGCACCGTGTCCATCTCGTTCTTGGCGCGCTGGTAGATCAGCGCACGCTGCTGGCGCGAGAACGGCACGTCCTCCAGGTCGCTCTGCACGAAGTACTGGCGGATCTCCGGGCCGATTGATTCCAGGCCATAGCGGAAATGCGCCATCACCGGATAGTTGCGGCGCAACGTGCTGCGCTTCTGCAGCAGGTCCCAGGTCCCCAGCGCCACCATCGCGGCAGTCAGGCCGACGCCCCAATACCAGGCCGGCCAGATCGTGGCCAGCCACAGGCATATCGGGAACATCAGGATGGCGAGCAGGTAGACGATATACCGGTGCATGGCTTTCCTCGGTTGCAACTGCCCCCGAGTCTACCGCGCCGCTCGCTGCCCGGGCTTACAAGCGATCGTCAACCACGTTGCGCGGCCAGACCGACTTCACGTCGTAGACGATGCCACCGGGCGCCAGCAGCTCCCGGATCGCGGCGTCATCCATGGCCTTGAATCGGGCATGGGCCACTGCCAGAACTACGGCGTCGTAACTCCCCGCCAGCGGCTCGGCCAGCCAGTGCACGCCCGCATCGGCCAATGCCGCCGGGCCGACCCACGGGTCGCTGACCTCCACCTGTGCACCGGCATCGCGCAGGCGCTGCGCCAGCTCCAGCGCGCGGCTGTTGCGCAGGTCCGGGCAATCCTCCTTGAAGGTCACGCCCAGCACCAGGATGCGCGACTGCGCAGCTACGCAGCCGCGTTCGGCCAGCATTGCCAGCACCCGCGACGCCACATGCTCGCCGACGCGGTTGTTGACCTGCCGCGCGGTGTGGATCAGGTCCGGGTGGTAGCCCACGCTCTCGGACTTGTGCAGCAGGTAGTACGGGTCCACGCCAATGCAGTGGCCGCCGACCAGGCCCGGCCGGAATGGCAGGAAGTTCCACTTGCTGCCGGCGGCGTCGAGCACATCCTGGGTGTCGATGCCGAGCCGGTCGAAGATCAGTGCCAGCTCATTGACCAGCGCGATGTTGACGTCACGCTGGATGTTCTCCACCACCTTGGCCGCTTCAGCCACACGCATCGACGGCGCTGGGAAGGTACCGGCGGCGATGATGCGCTGGTACAGGCCATCAATCACCGCCGCGACCTCGCGCGTCGAGCCCGAGGTGATCTTGCGGATGTCGGCCAGGCGCCGCTGGCGGTCGCCGGGACTGACCCGCTCCGGGCTGTAGCCACAGTAGAAGTCTTCGTTGAAGCGCAGTCCGGAGACCTGCTCCAGCAGCGGCACGCAGACCTCTTCGGTGGTGCCGGGATACACCGTGGATTCGTAGATCACCAGGTCACCCGCGCGAAGATGGCTGGCAATCAGCCGTGTTGCCGAACGCAGGGGCTCCAGGTCGGGCTGCTCGTATGCATCGATCGGGGTCGGCACAGTGACGATGTAGACATTGCAGGCATCGAGCAGTGCCGGATCGCTGCCGTACTGCAGCAGCTGCGCACTGGCCAGCTCGTCGGCTTCCATCTCCAGCGTGTGGTCCTGGCCGCTGCGCAGCTCGGCGATGCGACCGGCATCGATATCGAAGCCCAAGGTCGGCCACTGCCGGCCAAACGCCACCGCCAACGGCAGGCCGACGTAGCCCAGGCCGATCACCGCAAACCGGGGTGCGCTGGCCGCCGCAACCGGCGCACTCATCGGCACATCCCGTGCAACGGATGCGATCGCAGATACGCTGCCATGGCTTCGGCCGACCCACTCATTCGCTGTACCACTCCGGAAAACCCGCACCAGGAAGGCTACAGCCTAACGGCCCCGGCACCCCGCCGCCAAGGCGGGCTCAGGAGCCCAGCGCGACCGCGGCGGGTTCCAGCTCGCCGTCGGCGCCGGTCCAGGCCTGCAGCAGCCGCTCGAAACCCCCACTGCCCAGCAGGAAACCCGGCCACGCCGCGTCAACGATCTGGGTCAGCAGGTCCGCATCGATCCGCCGCGTGCCCATCGACCAGCGCGGAAATGCGCGCTGCAACACCGGCGCACGGCACAACACCTTCATCTGCGCATGGCTGCGTGCATTGACGATGCGCTGGAACACCGAATCGATGCCATCTTCGGGGCCTTCCAGATACTGCAGGAAACGGCTGCCATCAAACATCAGCACACCGGTGACACCGGCTACACGATTGAAGGCCGTGGCATCGGCCAGCAGGCGATCAAGATCGGTTGTCCGCAGATCGGCGCGGGCCTCACTGGCGTAGGCAATCGCGTGCAGCGACATCGGGTGGCTCCCCCCCTGGGAACGATGGCTGGGACTATGACATGAACAGGGATAACAGTTAAGCACGCCGCTCCGTGCACAACCCGGCTGTCGTGCCTCGGGTGGGCTACAATCGGCGCCGCGCTGCAGGCCCGGATGGCGAAACTGGTAGACGCATCGGACTTAAAATCCGCCGGGGGCAACCCCATGCCGGTTCGATTCCGGCTCCGGGCACCAAGGCTTTCAGGGCTATTACGCCATCCAGCGCAAAACACCGCTGTGCAGTTTTTGTGCAGCGGTCACTCTGCGGGCTTGATCTTCCCCGCCTCCTTCGCCGCCAGGATAGCTGCGACTTCTCGCCGCAGCCTGTCCTGATGCCGGATCACCCACTGCTCCATCCCAGCCCTGCCCGTCCACTGGTTCTCACATGGACGGGTCTTGTGCTGCTTGTCGTCCAGGTGCCGGTCAAGCACCACATACCACTTGAGGTTATCCACACGCTGGCTGATCCGGGCAACGCACTGCCCGTCCAGACAGATCGTGTCTGGGATTTGGGCATAGCTGGCGGCCTGGCGCCACTTGAAGTCGGACGGTAGTTCCATCCCGGGGAGGATACGCCTCCCCGTCTCAGGGGCTGCGATCAGGGCGTGACGGGGATCTCCGCGCCGCTGGCGGCTCCGTCGTTCAGGGCTGGAGGCACTGGCCATGTGATGTTCGGGAACCCTGGAAGACTCGGGATATCGCGCAGCGCCTGGCGGTACACCTGATGTGCCAGCTTCTCGGCCGCAGTCAGCGGGGCATCGGCCATCTGCGTCCAGTCCGTATCTCTGAGCCTCTGGCTGCGTTCAACCAGTACCTCATTGGCTTTGATCTTGGCCAGGATGGAGGATGGGATCTGCTGGACTAGCGATTCTCCCGGGTTCAGCGGCGCGCCTGCACCCACAGCCCGGTAGCTGGAATCCGTCACTGCATAGAATTCAGCGCTCATAAGCGAACCCATAGGCGTCAATGTAGGCGCCAGACTGAGCGGCGCTCATCAGGTAGCGAAGCTGCTGGGACGAATCGGTAGGAAGGAAGGCCACCACCGCCTGGCCGCCGAAACTCACCGCAACGAAATAATCGGTCGTCGTGATCGCGGTATCACCCGGTCCGACAATGAGATTTGCCGATGTCGATAGGTTCAGCACTCGGGCATAGACGGAACGGGAAGTTACGGGGATTGCGGTTGAACAGGCAACCGTCGTTGCCGATGTCGCCGAGCCGTTGGAAAGCACCCGGAAGATGTTGCCGGGCAGCCGATACATCACCTCCCCCTTCTGCCAGTTGTGGTCAAAGTCGTAGATCTGGCTACTGGCATTGGTGCGGAAACTCCCGATGTAACGTCGGCTTGTGTCCCCTGTCTTCGCGCGAGCAGTCCCGATGTAGGGCGTCGGATCTGGCGCGGTCGTCACCGCCTCCACGTCTGGCGTTCCACTGTTGAGGAACGAGAAAACGTGATACCAGGTGTTCGCGGCAAGGCTGAGACCGGACTTGGTGACAGCTGACGGGAACTCCACGACCCGATCAAGGCTAGGGATGTAGCACGTCCCCGAGGTGACCCGGTAAGAGTCGGCCGCAACCCGCTCCATCCTGAGCCCGTTGATATGCCCCTTTGGCAGGTTTAGGTATGACGCAGGGATACGGTCCGCCGTTTCATACTCCGCAAGCGCCGATGCTGCGCCTGAACTCACTACTGCTTTGACGGGGATACGATCAGTCATGGAGTCACCGGGATGTTAGAGGCCGAGCCATTGGCCAGGAAGAAGGGCAGCGCGTTGCCACCGGTCAATGGGATGTAGCTGGCCCCGGTCTGCAGAATGAATGGGAACTTAGGCGCGCCAGCGGCACCGGTGGCCGTGATCACCGGGCGACGTGGATCAGTGTTGTTGATCGATATCCCGGCGCCTGCTGTCACCGCCTGAAGCGATGTGTTTACCTCGCCAACCTGAGCATTCGTCAGGTGGTAGCGTTCGCCGGTTGTACCACCCTGCAGGCCTGATAGGTTGTTGTGGTCAGGGATCGCGGCGCTGCTTGCCTGGATCGCACCGAACTTACTCACGGGGGCGAAGGTGGCGCTACCCAGTAGCCCAAGCAGGCCACGATTGATGATCAGGTAGCACCGCAGGATGCCGTTCTCGGCGATGTTCTGCTCAGTGGTGAACGCATCCGTGGTGATGCCATTGATTGCCGCCTGAGCGTTCGCATAGAGCTGCTGGCCATACTGGATACGGGTCAGACCCGACTGGAATATGCTGATTCGCTGGACGTGCCACTGGTTCCCCAGGATGGGGATGTTGGTCAGGACGCCGGGAGCGCTCTCGTACTGGTTCGGGTTGATGCTGGTGGTGTCGGCTCCCTCGGTGCCATTGCTCAGCCGGTAGCGGAACGTCAGCGCTGTCTGCGAGCTCTGGCTAACAACATGTGGGTCCAGGTTGTTGGCCTGGAAGTTGGAGCCCATCTTGAAGACTGAGCCGCCCGTCTTGTTGATGTTGAGGTTGTTGCCGTTGGCGCTGTAGATGTTGCCCGTCAGGTTCAACGGCCCAATCGCCGCCATCAGGTCGCCGATCTGGTTGACCCCGGCCCGGATCGTGGCTGCCTGATCGTTGATCGCGTTGATGGTCGTGTTGTTGCTGTGCACCAGAACGCCGATCTGGGCGATGGTGCGCCGCTGGGCGTTGGAGAACGGGCTTGTCTGCTGGACGATGGTCCCGGCTGGCATCTGGATGCCGACATACGTTGCGTTGGCCGAGGCGATGCCGGTCACCACCTGGGCCGAGAACGGGCCGACAGTCAGCAGTACCCGGGTTGGCTGCGTCGGGGTCACGCTCCAGTCGGTGTAGCCGATCACCGCCTGCGCCATATCGAACCGGGCATTGTTGCCCGCGTTGATCGACAGCGCGCCGCCGTTGATGACGCCCGTGGACTCAAACAGGGCCGGTCGCCACCAGCCTCGCGCTCCGGCCGAGTCGGTGCTGTAGGCAGTCAGCGCCGCCGGGGTGGCCGAGTCGTTGTCCAGCTGCAGGATGATCCCGCCCGAGCCGTTCGGGGTCACCTTGACGCTGTTCGGACCGGTTACATCGTCGGGCTGCAGGGCAGTCACGGCCTCTGCCAGCGCAGACAGCACCTCAGGAGCCAGCGACAATGTAGGCAACCCAGCCGCTGCATTGCCGTTGACCACGTTGATCTGCTGGGCGGTGCCGGTGATTGTGGCGGCCTTGCTGCCGGTCTTCCTGCCCTTGGCGTCGAACGTGGTTGCCAGCAGCGTCCCAGTGCCCGAATCGGCCACATCCGCCAGCCCGAGCGTAATCACACCCTGCGGGCTGACCGTCTTCACCAGGTCGCCAGCCACCACCGTGATGGTTTCTGCCACCGGATGCCAGCCTTTGATGCCATCCGGGCCGGTGCCGTAGTAGGTGGTACTACCTGGAGTCGGGTTGTCGCCCAGCAGGGACAGGATCACCACGCCATTGCTGGGGACGCCCTGCACGATTACGGACTGGGGACCGAGGATCTGGAACGAGGCTAGTTGGCCGTCTTCCAGCTCGGCTACCCGGGCGGCCAAGGCCTCATAGAGCTGGCGCAGATCGTCGCTGCTCTGCGCACTCGCCATGCGCAGAAAGTAGTCGGCCCACGCCCTGGTGACGTAGCCACGCTGGTCAACTACCGGCTCCGAAAAGCGCGGTTGTTCCGCAGGAGTCGGCATCCTTAGGTCACCTTGCCGAACGCGAACCAGCAGAAGTCGATGGGCGCTACCACGATGGTTTCGCTGTTGATCGTGCCAGCGTTGCCGTGCATCTGGACCTCAATGGCACTGAGGCTGGATGGACGGGCCATGATGACGCCAGCGCCACCCCACGATGGGGTGTAGAACGGGAAGGTTCCGACCGTGGCTACAACGAACGGGGTCTGCGTATAGGCCACAGGGATCGTCACCGTGGTGGACGTGGCAGGCGTGCCAGTGGCCGGGCATTGACCCTTGCCACACTGCAACATGTAGTCGCCAATCCGAAAGAATCCAGGTCCGGAGCTGGAGTTCAAAGGCGGAATCGTCGGGAAAGGTTGCAGGATGTACGTCCCGCCTGAGGCTACAGGCACCTTTCCATCCGAACCGGTAGGATCCGGCATCTGACGTACGTCATCCCATAGATACGACGAACCATCATTGGTCAGAAACTTCCCAGCCTCCATGGGTGGGAAAAGAGCTTGCCCAGTGGATCCGTCGCTGACATTCCGTGTCCAGATCATGGCACCTAGGTTGTCTGTCAACCTGACCGAATAGCTACCCTTGATCCAGATGTTGTTGTTGGCTCGGCCCGCGCTGTCGAGGGGGACAGGATTCGGGTTGGGGATCGTCAGAGCTTCATCTGACCACGTCAGCTTCGGCGTCGTGGTCCCGGACTCATAGAAGTACAGGAACCCTCCGGCCACTGGCTTCCCAGTGTTGTCCAGGAAGATGGGAGCGGGGTTGTAGAACGGGCTGGTCATGGGCTCTCCCAAAGAAAAAGCCCGCACTGGGCGGGCTTCATGTGTGTAGTTGGCTGTGGTGGTAGGATTCGGGCCAGATATCCACAGGCCCGGGCCATGAGTAAGGAAAAGTTCGACCTCTCCAACGTCGGCGGACAGCCGAAGGATTGGGCTCAGAAGAGCCATGAGGCCGAAGTTGATTCATACCGAACGCCAAGAAGACGCTACTTCGCAACAGTTTCGTCTTCCTATGGGACTGCGGAAGTTCTGCTCGGTACTTTCACTTGCCTAGATGATGCTCAGAACGCCGCCGATAAGAAATTCCTCTGGAGCGGCCAGTCAATCGTGTCAGTTCGGGCTGAAACGAACTACCAGGCTGCCCTGTATGGGCTATCCAGAATCGCAATCCGTACTCTTAGGATCTCATTTGGAGCGGCCATTGCTGTGGCGGCCTACATCTTCCTAAACGATGGAGCTTTAGACTTTGCAAAGGTCCCGTTTGCTGCCATGACACTTTCCCTGCTAGTAGGATCATTGTCCAAGATTGCCTTCATGTGCGGCCTCTACTGGCTAGCATGGGTTATTGCGTTTGGTGAGGGCCCGAGGACGAACGCAAGCTGATGGATAAGACACTGATCGCTGTCTCTATGGCGCCCATCCTTGGTCCTATTATTTGGCGGCTATTGAACCTTCCAGGTGCACTAGCTTCCAGGATCGTGTGGAAATACTTCCCCTATGGAAAGATTCGTTCGTTTCTATTGAGAGACAGCGACCCTTTCAAGGCCACCGAACCTCCTACCGCTCCCTCTTATCGCGGCTACCAGAAGGCACGTCGCCCGACGCCGCCGCTGGGAATGCCAAAGCGTTGAGTCCAACCGGAGCCGCATAGGGCGCTGACTGAGCGATGCGTGCAAGCCCATTTACCGCCCCGCTAGCTGCAGGACGTGAGAGCATTAAGGCGTTCGCTGCTGTCGGACTGTTTGCAATTCGCCCTGCCAGCAATCCTGCACCCGCAAGACGCGCCCATGCAGGCAACTCCTCGTTGCTCGCCAAATAGGCGCCACCACCAAGGCCGAGTAGGTTATTGATAGCTACTCGCTCAGCTGTGCCGGAGTTAGGGATAGGATCCTTAAGGACGTTCTGTCCAACGCGCGCAAGCTCGCGCATCTCTTTGGTCGATCCCTTCCTAACCATCGGCCATAACGCGGAAGGGCGAATATCGCCGGATGCTCCCGCAACCTGCTTTAGCGCATCTTCAGCAGTTCGAAGATTCGCCCATTGGGAGTTGGCCTGCTTCAGAAGCGCTGCGTCACCGCTGCCAACACTTCGGAAGGCGGCGGCGTCAACGACTTTCCGGAGGGCTTTGACCATGCCTTCAATGGCGGGATCACCCTTCACCTTAGCCAGCTCGCTACGCAGCGACTGGTACTTCGCACCACTGACTGATCCATCCGCAAAGTTTTCCAGGATGCTATCGAGCTGATTCCGGACTACCTGCGCCCTATCCCCAGTCATGTTCTTCATTGCCGTCTGCTCGATCCCCGCCAGACGAGTGAGGTCGGAACGGTCGAGGGAAACGGTGTTACGGCTGAAAATGTTGTTGTAGACGTTACTGATGCCATCGCGGGAGGCCCGCATCACATCATCGGTCAGAACAGGGGCATCGGCTCCGAATGTGTTGGATACAGCTCGATTGAATGCCTGCTGTTGATTACGACCCGCGCTCGCTGCACCACTGAACGGAAGAGTGTTAAGGACAGACGACAGCCCCTTGAGGAATCGGGAGTCGCTCACCTGAGCAACATGAAGCGGAATACCAGCCTGCTTGGCAGTTTCAATTGAACTTTCGATGGCCGGCTGCACCGCTTGCCCAGCCCTGCGAGCTGCGGCACTTGCTACCCCTGAAACAGCCTGACCCGCTGCCCCTCCTGCAGCCCCTAGAGCGGCGCGTTGAGCGCGGCTTTCGTCACCGACAGTCGGCTGAAGCCCGGAGAATGCAGCACCTCGCACTGCCGCTTCAGCATACGGGGCTGCCTTTGCCAACCTGCCAGCTACGGATGCACCACGGCCAGCCGGGATTGCAGTTTGAGCCACCTGCCCGGTGATGTAACCGGCCAAACCGGCCCCCGTATCAGTCAGGGGCTTATCCCTGGTGCGCGCCTCAGCAGCCTCTCGATCAGCACGGTCACCCACGCCAAACCTTCGGTCTAGAGCGTTAGTTGCAAGCCCAGTAACACCGAATAGATAAGGCGCAGCCTCAGAAGAAAGCAGCTGCGCGACACCAGTGGCCGAGTCCATGATGGACTTGCCAGCGCCAGCAAAGAACTTCTCTACACCGCTCATTCCTTCAGTTGGGTCAGGCCGTTCCGCCTGGACTGGCGGGAGGTCCGTTACCTTGCCACCCTGGCCGTCCGATGAGTACTTAGCCCACGGGCCACTGGAAGCAGGGCCCTGTACGGGCACGCTCTGGTACTTCTCCCATGGACCGGCCATCAGATGCGCTCCCAGTTGTTGGGGTTGCTAGGATCGCCGCCCTTGAATCGGTATCCATCTTCAACCGAGCCTGCGGACGGCCCAGAGGCTCTGCCTGGGGCATTCCTTGCGCCGTATTCAGCTTCGATCTCATCCATGTTCTCCGTGTGAAGTTGGATGGCGCGATCATTGATTCTTTCAATTCGCTGCAACTGCTGGATCACGTTCTTGTTGTCATTCAAATTGCCAAGCAGCTCATTCCATGCGCGCTCAGCATCGCCTTCGGTCTGAACACCCTTGTTCAGCCGCAGAGAGTCATTCCGGAGCTTCTCAAACGAACTCCTCATGTTCTGATAGGCACGAGACTCATCTGTACTCTGCCCGGCAGCATTGCGCGCCTGGTAGATGTAGTTGTTCATAGGGCCGAGCTCGAGATCCTTGTTCTCAAGCTGCTGACGAATGCTAGAGAGCTCGGAACCCATGCCCTGCGCAACAGAAAGCGCTTCGCGGCTCTCCTGACGCATCCTGAGGACGCTGGCGGGGATCGGCTTAGGCGGGGCTTCCGGCTTGTCAGCAGGGCCGCCAGGAATGACCTGTAGATTCCCATCGGGAGTCGTACGGTAACCAGCTGGAGCAGCAGCAGGAGCGCGATACGGCTGCGCGATCCCAGAACCATTGCTCGCCGAGCTACCAGCGAATCTGTCAGCGACTGCAGGGCCTGCGTTGTAGGCGGCCAAGGCCAGATCCGGACGGCCCGGATAGCGACGCAGCATTGCAGTCAGGTAGTCGCGCCCGAATCGGACGTTCTCTTCCGGCGAACCATTCTGCAGCGGCGATACTCCGAAGCCGGGATTCGTACCGGTAGCTGGCATTACTTGTGTAAGGCCGACTGCGCCTTTGTTGGATACAGCAGCCGGATTGCCGCCGCTCTCTTGCTGGATGAGTGCTGGCAACAGCTGCGCCGCCTGCTGCTCTGGAGACGCATTGGGGTCGACTTGAACCTTGCCCAGAATGTTCCGGACGTAGTTGTCAGTCTCCGCGATCCCGAAGCCGCCCGGCTGCTGAGATCCGGCAATACCGGCCATAGGTGCCAACGAGATCCCCGCACCCGGTGTACCCCAGCCGTAGCCTTCTTGAGTCTGCACAAGCTTGGGGACCATACCGCTTGCCTGGCGCCGCTCTCTGTCAAGCTGGGCAAGCGCTGGGTTCTCCTGCAGCAGACGGAGACTTTGAATATCGGCGGGAAGGTTCGAGTAGGGGTTAGCAGCTGCCGTACGCGGGTCATTCTGAGAGGCGGCGAGAACCTGCTCGACAATCGGCATCACTGTCGTCTCGTCAAACTGGTCAGGAATCTCGGCGCCAAAGTTGCGCTTCAAGTAGGGGACGGCTGAACGATACAGACCGGCCTGCATCTGAGGGTTCCCAGAGTACTGCTTAAGACTCTTGGCGAGCCCTACAAGCTGTTGCTGCTGACGGTTGCCTTCGGACTGGTACGCCTCAGCTCGCTTGGGATCCAGCGAATATGCCCGGTTGGTTGCATCCAGATCACCAGCTATCACCTGGGGGCCGATGGCCTGCAGTTCGGCCAGGCGGTTACGCTCAGTAACTGCCTTCTGCCGCTCCAGCCCATTCGCCATGCCTCCTGCGAAGGCGTCATAGAAAGTTGCCATCAGGTCCTCCGAGTAGCCCAATAATCACCGATTGCACCACCGACACCGGCCAGCGCGTTGTTCCATGCCTGCCCCTGATTGAGGAAGGACGACGCGCGGGCGTTGCCTGCGTTGGCAAGCTGGTTGCCGATCTGGCCTGCGGTGTTCTGCCCCAGGTTGTTCAGCTCGCTGTTTGCGTTGCTGCCCAGTCCGGAGAGGCGGAAAAGGTTGTTCTGGAAGTTGCCGAAGGCCTTCGACCCCAGATTGGACGCGAAGGTCATGCGGTCGGCATCGGCACCACCGGAGTACAAGCCGCCACGCGCCGATGCGCCACGGTCGAGAGCGTTGATGCCTTCATCCCGGGCAACCAAGTAGTCGGGCGTCTGGTAGAACATGCTGAAATCAGGCGTGCCGGTGCCCTGATTGAGCGTTCCGCCCCCTGCCAGCGCGTTGCCAGTCCCACCACCAGTGGAGAACTGCAGGCTCCCACCACCGCCCGTGCTGCCGCTGCTAAAGAACCCCATGGGGTCGTAGCTGGTGCCGCCGAACTGACCGGCAAGGTTGGCCGGGTCGGTGATCTTGTCGAACAGGCTCCGCTTCTTCTTCTTGGCCGGTTCGGGCTGGGTGATCTGGATTCCGCCCGAGATCGGGGCCGAATAGGTCGGCAGGCCGTACATCTGTGCCAGAAGGTTCAGGGCGCCAGTACCCGTCACCTGATAAGGCAACGTGTCGGCCCGGCTCTGGTTGTACATCGCCACCTGGGCGTTGATAGCGTCACGGGAGGCGTTCGTCGCCGCGTCACCAGCCCGGCCAGCCGCGTCTGACTGCATCTTGCCGCCAGCGACGCTCCCGACCGCTCCTACAATTGCGCCTGCAGCAGGCATATCAGCTCTCCAATACCGAGTAGTCGTCGTTCGTCACGGCCCAGCGATACGCCAGCCGCAGCCCTTTGTTCTTGTTGTCCAGATCGCAGCAGCGCCTGAGAGCCCACAGAGGGCCCTCTGTGCCGCGAACCCAGAGGTCTATGTCCCAGCTGTAGTGCTTCACGTCGTGGGCCACGCCACCGCGCTGGAATGCCTTCTCGGCGATGTAGTCCAGGCGGAACCCGACGCGCTCGGTCAGACGCATGGCTGGGATGTTGTCCACTGGCACCTTAGTGACGATCTTGGTCACCTCAGTGGCGCAGAACAGGTACTCCGCCGCCTGCGCACAGAAGCCAGCCACTCCCTTGGTGCCCGGCAGGAACATCGTGTGCACCTCAACCACCCCGTCGCCCAGGCGGTGGAAGAAGAACCCGCCGCCATCGAACTCAATGCCGATGCCCTGATCGAAGATCGCGGACAACGGCAATGGCCCATCCACGCCATCCGGAGCAATCCACGGGCGCACGGCGGGGTGATCCATGACTCCCTGCAGGAAGCATGGATCGTTAGAGATCTTCATCAGTCGTCGGTCGGCTCAGTGGTCAGTACAGCACCGAGGAGGTCATGCTTTCGGGGCGACGAAACACGAATGCGGAACACCCACTGACGCCCACGACCAAGACGCTGTAGGCGGATGCGCTCCTCGTAGCGGCCAATGGCCCCCAGGTCTCGGCGCTTCCAGTTGCTCCAGTTCCTGCCGCCGTCCTTGCTGTAGCAGACCTCTACAAAGTGATCTGTGTCGGCCATGGCTATGCCTTGAAGGTGACGGATTTGGCAGCGGTGGTGCCAAGCTTGGATGGGGACGATAGGACTCCGTTCGTCTTGTCCCATTCGCATACGCCCATGCCATCCGTGGCTGACGAAGAGAACGCCACCACGGAGCCGTCTGAAGCAATGGCGACAGACCGAGCCACATTGATGAACCCAGTTGGTTCAGTGATCTTCGCGCCTACACCACCAGAAGCACTCCAACGGTAGATGAGAGCGTTAGCGCCGCCACCCTCAGAACCAGCAACCACCAGACCCGCCTTATCGGACAACGCGACGGATCGTGAACCGAAGATTGGATCGGCCAGCGTCCCCGTAACAGCACCGAACCCCGAAGCCCACGAGTAGATGCGAACCACCGGATCGGAAATGCTCGAGACGGCAACGTGCGAGCCGCTTTCGTTGAACGCGATTCCGGTCGTCGTTCCTGTCGGAACAACTGTAGGAGCTGCCAGCCTTGCGCCGAACCCGGTCACTGCATCCCAGTTGTATGCCGTCACCTTTGGTGCCGCTTCACTGACGAGGGCGACATAAGCCCCGCTTGGGTGCATGGCTATGCCGCGAACCAGTGCAGTAGGCGCCGGGGATGGCGCAGGGAACTTGGATGCAAACCCGGTCGTCTGGTTGATTCGATAGGCCGAGATGAATGGCGCGGTTTGATGCCCGATGAAAACCACGTCCCCGAACACTGCCAGCGTCTGTCCGGCGCCAGGCGGTGGCGATGCCGGAGCCGCCATCGGGGTCATGGTGCCCCCGCTTCTCTTCCAGGCGAAGATGTAGGGGGATGCGGTGCCAGCGGCAAGGTACACATCACCAATTGCCATTGCGCTAGAGGCGCTGCCACCAAACGAAATGCTCGCAGATGCCTGTGTCGTGAGTGCCTTGGTGGTCGCGCTGTACTGGACCGCCCGCACGCTGTCGGGGTTGAAGGCGACAACCATATCCAGAACTGGCAAACGGTCCGCGATCTGGATCGTGTCGTAGACCTCGCCCCAGATGCCCAGAGAGTCGGTGGCGCGCACATAGAACCGAGCCGTACCGACAGCTGCCGCGCTGAACGTGGCGACGCCCGTGGTCGGGTTGATGGTGACACCAGGGACCGTGCCGCCCGTGTCCGAGTGGATCGAGAACGTGCGCGCACCAGTGCCCCCCGTGGCGGTATAGGTGTAGGTGTACGGGAAGTTGACGAAGCCATCCGGGGCCGAGCCAGTGACTGTCGGCGCGGTCGGCTGCGGCGGGAATACGATTGGCGTGGTGCCTGGGCCTTGGCCGGTGTCGAAGATCAGCTCGGCATTCGGGATGACCAGCGAACTCTGGTTGTCCGCGATGACGCCAGAGACACGCTCGCTGACGATGGGCTGATCGCCCTCCAGGAAGTAGTCCCAATCCAGCTGCCAGATGCGGCCACTCTGGTAGTCGCCGCCGTACCAATCGCGTCCCCACTTGATCGTGTGGTTCAGGCGCCAGCGGTCCAGCCCAAAGGACTGGCGACGGTGCCACAGGCCGCTGATCACGTCGTAACCGTAGGACTGGCCGTCCGGGAAGGTTAGGTAGTAGACCTTGTGGCCGCGATCCTCCCAAACGTGGGCGATGGCCTCAGACCAGTTGGACTCAGCGAACGACTTTTCTAGCGCCCGGGTCGAGACCGGCTGAGGCTGGTAACCATTCAGGCGATAGACGACACCGTCATCGCCCAGCCAGAACAGCGTGTTGTCCAGCTTTTGGATGGTGTGACGCGAGGCGCAGCCCCGAGTGATCGACTGACGGCGGTTCTGGAAGGTGCCAGTCTGCGCGCCGGAATTGAAGAAGAACTCAATAGTGCGCTGGCCGAACACCACTACTTCGAACTGGCTGACCGCCAGGCCGATGATCCGGTCGGGCGATGCCTCAGCCTCGTACCGGTCCAGCGTGTTGTAGTCGGTAGCATCCGCCAGGTTAGAGTGGAACCAGAAGCGGCCCTGCGGCTCCACGCCAAGCAGGAACGAGTCGAGGTAATCAGACGATATAGACCCAGGATAGCCCTCATCCGTGATCTTGATGAACGTCGCGTCGACCGTGTTGTAGACGTAACCGCCACCGCCCTGCCCGTTCTCGACCAGCACCTGATAGCCGGTGCTGAACTGGTTGTGCGTCATCTGGACGCGGCCGACGCCAGGGATCGTGCCCAGCGGTACGCCGATGCCATCCGAGCCGATGCGGTACAGGATTCGGCCCGAAACGATCAGGCGCAGTCCCTCGCAGTCATGCATTCCGCGAATCGGGCCACCGCCGATGCGCTGATACGGCTTCAGCCCGGGCGGCGTGGAGAACTTCGACACCGTTCGGGTGCCGCCAACCTCGGCCATCACCGGCAGCCAGTTCACCGTGTCCTGGCACGACCACGGCAGGCTGTCGTCCTTGTAGACACCGCCGATCAGGTCAACGGGATTGGCGCGCATCAGAAGTAATCCGAAGGCACGACAGCGCCTTGATAGGTGGTCGCGTTCAGGCGATTGATAGCCTTCCGAGCGGTTTCCGCATGCCGTGCAATCGTCGCCTCACGCGCAATAGCACCGTAGTCAGCTACAAGGGGCTCGGCGATGATGTAGCTCAGGTGGGTCAGGTAGCGCGCAGGGATGTTCCCTTCGATGTCGAATGGCAGCTTGCCCTCGGTATAGAGGTCTTCCATCACCGTCTGAGCCATGCGGCCAACGTCAGCAGCGTCCCGAGCCTCGGGCGCCTCATCGGCGTCAAGAACACCAAGGCGCAGCAGGACCTGCCGCACCAGTTCTTCGCGGCTATACGTGGCCATGCTCTCTCCGAAAAAGAGGGGCGACGGACAACCCGCCGCCCCATACTCCCAACCGTTACGCCGCTGCCGGGGCCGACACGTAGCCAGTGACCAGGCTCCAGTCCTTCGCACCGGTGGTGCCCTGACCCCACAGCACCTTCTCGACACCGCGCAGCTCCATGAAGCCGACGCCGTACTGGAAGCCGTAGTCGTCTTCCTTTCGCAGCGTGGTCTTGGTGGTCATGGCCCATGCCACGGCCAGCGCTTGGGCGCCGCACAGATAGACCGGGGTGACCGGGATCGGAGTGGTTGCGGTGTTGTTGAAGTTGCCGATCTCCGGGATTTCGCGGATCACGACGCCATCCCAGTAAAGCGAGGTGGTGCCGGTGAACAGCGGATTGCTCAGAGCGCGTTCGCGGGCATCCTTGTGGACGGTCTCAAGGTCCTTCTTGAGGTCACGGAACGCGCGCGAGTTGACGAACAGGACATAGGTTTCCTCGTCCTCGCCGTAGGTGAACGGACGGATGCCGTCGCCATTGACGGTCTCGGCCTCCTGCGCGATCTGGCGCAGCAGCGAGACGGTGTCGCGGGTCAGGGTCATGGCCGCCGTCACGTTGTTCAGTGCGGTGGCGTGGGTGGCGCTGTAGTTGGCGACGGCATCGCCGAACAGCACGCGGTCCACGTTGGCGACAGTCCAGGCGTTCTTCTGGGCTGCGGACGCAGTGGCGTATGGAACGCCCTGCACCGAACCCAGCGCCTTGATAATGTCGTTGCGCAGATAGCGCATGGACAGATCCTTGAGCGCTTGGCGGCCGGCGTCGCGAACATCGAAGGCCGAGGCCTGCTCTTCCTCGACATTGACCACGGTAGCGTCACGGACAACGCCAATGGTCACCTTGTGGCCGTCGTTCGGCAGAGCCTTCTCGTTGCCCACCAGGGTGGTGGTGCCGGTGTTCGGGCCAGCATCGGCGTCCAGCGCGCCAACCAGGTTGATGGTGATCGCATCGCCCTTCTTCTTGGTCAGGTTGTTCTTGACCTGGATGATGCTGTTCTCGCTGGTGCCCATGTAGCGCTTGAAGCGATTGGCACGGACATACTCCATGAAGAAGTTGTCGTCCCACTGCTTGGCGCGAACGGCGGCGGAGATGGTGGTATTGGTCATTTCCTGTTACCCCTTGAATAGCTCGTTGAATACGTCGGACTTCGGGGCGAACTCGCCCCGCGTGTTCCGGGCTTGGGATAGGTCAGGAGGGATTTCGCTGGCGGCCTTCTGGCGCTGATCGGCCTTGGCCTTGTTCTCGGCCTCGATCTGGGCACGAACCTCAGCCGCGATCTTTGCGCGATAGGCTTCGGGGTCCTGCATCTGCTGGAACTCCATCAGGCGCTGACCCATCTTGTAGGCCGCAACTGCTGGGTTTGGCGCGGTCATGATCTCCTGCACGATGGCCGGATTCCCTTGCGCGTGTTCCATTACAACGCCCATCTTCTCTTCGTAATCCGAGTACTGCTCCCGTGCCTGGGCTTCCAGCGCGGCATTGAGCCGAGCGGTCGCCCGCTGCTCGATGGCGTTCTGCGCCCGGGCGAAGTAGCCCTCGGGGTCCTCGTAGTAGCTGGGTGCTGGTGCCTGATGCTGTTGGCGGATCTCCTGGAGCTGCTGTTCAAGCTCCTTTCGCTCGGCCTCGGCCCTCTGCCGCTTCTCCCTCTCTGCCTTCATGGCAGCAAGCGGAACCGTCTGCGGCTCCTTGACTTCCGTGGCCGTCGTCGCCTCGGGGGCCGATACTTCCGGCTGATGTACTTGCTCGACCGTCTGCTGCTGCTCCTGCTGCTCGCCCTGGTCAGCCTCTTCGGCTTCAGTGGTGGGCGCGGCCTGCTCGGCAGTCACCAGTTCATCAAGGAAATCGCGGTTCTCGTTGCTCATGGATCACTCCTATCGACCGTCCGCCGTCGTCACGATTCGCGCCAATGCGTGCGCGTCCGCCGCCCGTAGGGGCAAACCTCAGCCAACAAAAACCCCGCTCGGAGGCGGGGTCTGTTGGGGTTCTGGATCCGGCCTCATGGCCGTGATTCGCTCTGTCTCGGCTCGGTATCTCTCGATACCAAGCTCCTCCTGCCGGATGGCGAGCTCCTGCTGTTTCAGCTGCAGCTCGGCCACCTTGATGGCGTTGTCAGCCTGTGCCTCTTGAGCCTTCTGCTCAGACTCCTGCACGGCCTGCTGCGCCTGCTGTAGCGCCTGCTGCATTTCCTGCATCTGCTGCTGGACCTGAGGCGGGATGCCGCCGCTGTCCAGATGCTCAAGGATCTGATCCTTGTTCCGAAGGCTGGATGCCTCGATGATCATCCACGTCGGGATAGATGCAGGGTCTGCCTTCTTGAGGTCAATCAGAGACTGGTACTGCTCGCTCTGCAGGTTGACCGAGTCAGGCCCGTCCTCAAGGATCAGATCCACGTCGAGCTCGCCCAGCGGGTTCTGGACCGACACCTGCTGCATCATCGGATCGGCGCGCAGCTGTGCGATCTGCTGAGGGGCCAGAGGCTGGCCAGACTGCTCAGCCTGCTCGATCATCAGATCGGCCTGAGTCATCGGACGGTTGATAGCCACCCACCGCATGTTCCGTTCGTCATCCGTGACCCGAATCCACTTCTCGTCGGTCCAGTACTGCCGGATGCGGAACCACACCTGGCGATAGACCTCCCAGCTCCAGTCCCGTAGCGCCTCAAACACGCCCGCCATTTCGGCAAGACCAGAGGCCATCATCATTTCCTGGGCGCGGCCACTTGGTGCGCTGGCGTCTCCCTCGATTGCAGGGTTCACCCCGCTGGCGTCGATCTCAGCCTTCGCCTCCTGCAATAGATTGAACTGACCGGCCGCCAAGGCGATGCCGTCAGCTACTTCAAACCGCATGCTGCCATTGACCTCGACGTAGCCGTCAGGCCGAGCCATCTCACGGCGGGCCTGTTCCCGGTCTTCAACAGCGCCCTTCTCCGCGATAACCTGTCGGCTGTTCAGAAGATGCAACGCCTTGGACCGCCGCTTGTTGATCTCGTCCTGCGGAGAGATCATCCGACGAACCACGCCGTATCGATTGTTCTCGCGGTCGATGTAGGCCGAGGTTGCAATCAGGTCACACTGCGGAATGCCCTTCTCGTCCACATAGGGCGAGACCTGGGGGTCACGGAGGAACCCACCGCCGCAGATGATGGCGGTATGCCATTCCCCGTTGCGCTTGAATCGGTGCTGCAGGACACGGACACGACGACGCTTGAGGTCGCCCCACACGAACTGCGGGCGGTCGTCGTAGGTGTCACCACTGCTCGCGGTACTGCTGTAGCAACCTTGGATGATCAGCTCTACGTCGGATCGGTCAGCGTCTGGGCCAGCAAGGGCGATAGCCTCCTGCTCGTCCATCCACAGGACGACGCCCAGGTAGGATGCATCGGAGAAGTCGCGCTTTCGGCTGTGCGGATCCCAATAGAACCGATCCCATGGGACGTTGCTGATAACCACATCCAGCACGTCACCGTTCGCCTTGACCGTCACCGTCGCGCCGCCAGCGCCCTCGATGAACAGGTTCTCGGCCACACTGGACCGGATCTGGCTGAACCGGTTCGCATCGCACACGTAGCGGATCGAGTCAGTGGCTGACTCGGACTCAGCCTCATGCTTCGGGGTGCGGGGATAGGCGCGGGGATCGGTCCGAATGCGTTTCTCATGCCCGATCAGGGCGTCGATCTTGGGCGCGATGCGGTTGCTGACGACGAGCGGCTGACGACGCTTGTTCAGCGCCTCGATCTCTTCTCCAGATAGCTGCTTGCCATCGTAGTAGTCACGATCACGCTCAGACAGCTCCCGCGCCGTGCGTGACGTGTCGTCGGCCTCCCTGAACTGCTGCAGCAGCTCAGCATGGCCGATTTGGTTGTCGCTCTCGGTCATACAGTCTTCCAGCTGTCAGGTTCGTCGTGGTTGATGTCGTAGTCACGCATGCGGCGCTTCTGCCTGCCGGATTCCTCCGGTGCGGCGTTTGCCATGGAGTCCAGTCCGCGTCCGATCAGACTGCAGACATCGACGCCATCGTCCTGACGGCCGTCCTCGCCGTTGAACGCACAGAGCTGATTCAGCAGCCTCACTGCCCAGGGAAGGCGTGGCAGGTAGACAGTCCCCGCCGATGCGCGGGCGGCGAAACCCAGGGCCCGCTCTGCCTTGCTGCCCGCCGATGCCAGGGGGACGCGGCGAACAAATGTCTGCATCTCGCGCATCCGCTTGGTGATTGATGACTCGACCGCCCGCAGGATCACGCCCTTTTCCTCAAAGGCCGCCAGCGGCTTGTGCTGCCCGACGAGCCCGATCCACGCGTCGATCCACTCAGCCGGGTCCGTTTGCCCATACCACCAATCAACCGCATACAGGTCGCCGGTTGACGCCAGCCCCCAGACCCCGTGCTCGGTGAAGTCGCCCCCATCCGGCGTGACCGCGTAATCACTTGCCAGGTACAGGTTGAGGCGGCTCGGCAGCACATCGTAGAACTGGAACCAGTCCCGCTTAAACATCAAACCTGCGGCACTGCGGCACTGCCCCTCCCAGACATGCTGGTACAGATCAGAGTTGATCCGTTGCAGCTTCTGCCGCTCCTTCTCCAGCTCCAACGGGAACCAAGGGTTGTCGCGCCAGTTGATCGTGATGACCAGCGTGTCCGGGTCGTCCATTGCCGCGAGCTGGTGGACGTAGTCCTCTTCCTGCTCAGGGTTGTAGGACCACCATAGCTCCGAGCCAGGCTTACGGATGGTAGGGATCAGCACAGTGGCCGACCGCTCACTTACCGAATGGGCCTCCTCAATCCACGCCCCATCAAAGCCCTCATAGGACTTGATCGAGTCGGCGGTGTGTTCCTTAAGGCCAGCAAAGGCGAACTCGCTATCCGCCGCAGACGTGCCTGGCTGGCCCTTGATGGCCTGCTGCTGCACGTCGTAGTAGTAGCCCAGGTTCAAGGACTGGATCTGGTCCGCCAACAGGCGGAGCGATGACTCCTTGATGGACTTCTGCGTCTCGCGGCAGCACAGCCATCGGGTCGGCTGGATGATCCCGCGCGTGGCGAGCATCCGGGCGATGGACCATGACTTGGCCGAGCCTCGGCCACCTCGAGCGATCTTGTGACGGCGCCTCTCTGTCCAGAACGGGAGCATCGCAGCCGGGACCTCCAGCCGCAGCTCACTCATTCCCGGACAGGCTCCACGCCAGCTACAACGATCTTCTTCACCTCTACCGAAACCTCAACCGGGCCGCCATTGGACCCGGTCAGCTCAATCCCCTTGCGCTCCTGGTAGTCCTCAGGGAAGCGCGCAGCCATCGAGCGGGACCACAGGGATGCATTGAACCGATCCGCTGTCAGGCCGCATTGGGCTTGGGTCTCCCACCAGTCCTGGCTAAGTTGCCGCGCACGCGTAAAGGCGTCGGAAAACTCAGGGTGATCCTTGGACCACTGGTAGAGGGTGTCTCGCACAACGTCAATGGCGCAGGCCATCTGGACAACCGATTTCCCTTCACGGCCAAGCTCCATAACCCTGGCGCAGTACTCCGGCCGGTAATCGCTTGGGCGGCCAACCATTACACAATCTCCAACAGGCCAAGGCTCACCAGCACGCCAGACGGCTCGACTCGGATCCTCAGCTGATACAGGCCCCCATTGAGCTTGTGCCCATTGGGGACCGTGAATTGAACGCGCCCCTGGTTGTCACCAGTCGCGGGCCAGGCTGCTTGGACGTGCTTGCGCCCATAGGACACTGCCTCAACCTCCAGGCTCAGCCCAGACGCGTCCACCCGGCCAGCCTCATCCCTCAGCCAGCATTGGCATGCCACATCAGCACCCCGGATGGCCTGATAGGAGGTCTGGGCAATGATCACGGGGTTACAGCCTCTCGGTCGGAACGGATTAGGGCCTGGAGCCCACGGACTTGAGCGTCACAGGCGGCAGCGGCACGAACAATTCGGCCCGCACTGTCTGCTCGGTCGTCGGCGGCACCATCAGGCTGGCCGGAGGCGGCGGCAAGGTCGGACACTCGGGCCTCACAGCCTGCCCAGCGGTCTTGCAGCCGGAGAGCGCGAGTGCGCAGGCCATCAGCGACAGCCGCGCCTTTCGATTCAGCATCTGCCTTCTCCTGCTCGTACTGGATTGCCACTGCCTCGGCCCGCTTGACCCGCTGGCGCTCGACCGCGATCACGGCGATGGCGTTGTCGCGCTCAGTCTCTGCGACTGCCTTGGCCGTCTGTGCGTAGTCCCGAGCGCGCTCTGCCTGAGCCACTGTCCCGCGCTGCCACACGGCGATGCCTGCCAGGAGCAATACAGCTCCCAGTAGGACACGGGACAGGACGCTCATAGAAGGTCTACCCGCTCCATCTTCCGCTGTGCGCGCCCCAGCATGTAATAGGTCGAAGTTGCATCAGCTGTGCCCCATCCGAACACTTCCATGCCGCCATCCGGGTTGGGCAGCAGAAGGACTGCCTCGCCGTTGTGCACCCACTCCCCAGACTCGATGCCATCCGCCACACGGCGGAGCATCTCAGGGATGTTGTGTAGACCCGGAACTGGCAACGCGTGGAGGCTAGCGCTCATTTATCGCTCAAAACATCGATCGCTGCTTGGCAGCTATCGGCCGCCTTGCGCGCAAATTCCGCATTGTCGGGCTTGTTCTCGTTGTCCCAGAGAACTGCTTCCGTCTTCAGCTCTTCCATGTTTCTTTTGAGAATTTCTATGGCGCTGTCATGCATATCAGGCTCCTGGCTTCTTCTGGCTGATGAACTTGGCGATCAGGCCGACGCCTGCAACCACACGGATGGACCATACGACCACCTGCGGCATTGCCTCGTCGGCGAGCATGCCCAGCGAGCTGGCTGCCTGGTACAGGTCCGGGGACGCCACGAGGACGGCCAGCGCCCACGTGCTGTAGTGCTTGAGGGTGTCGCGGATCGGCATCAGGCCATGCGGCAAGAAGCTGGCCTTGGCGTTACGCTTCGGCGGGGTAATGATCGGGGTGGGGCTGCTCATGGCTTATCGCGCTCCTTCTTGCGCTGGAGTTCCTTTTCGATCTCTTCAGCGGCCTTGGGAGCCACCATGTAGACAGCCGCGCGGTAGGCCTCAGCCTGGCGCACGGCAACCTCAGCGCTGGATGCCGTGTGGGCGATCCATGCCGAACCCATAACCACACCAGCCAGAGCCACGCCGATGGCGATCCCGTTCCACACGGAACCCGCACCCTCAAGGCGCACCACGTTTCCGTTGGCGGATGATCCATTCAGACGGCCAAGCGCCGAATCAAGGCGCTCTAAGCCTGCTCGGAAGTCCCGCGCCAGCTCATCGTTGGCGCTCATTTCCTGTAGGGCTCCGAGAACACAGGGACATCCATCTTGGTGGCGATTCGATAGATCACGTCCCGCAGGCTGTGGATCTCTTCCTTCACTTCCTGCAGCGCGCCCTGCTTCAGCATGTTCTCGGCCACATAGAGCTTGTGCTTGTTGTGGTCCTGCCAGAGCATCCAGATCCAGCCCGTCAGCGCCCCTACGCCCAGCATCAGGCAGGGGACGACAATGGCGAGGATGCGGACCAGGATGTCCATGGTTTCGCTCATACGGCGGCGCCTATACCGAACAGGCGCTTTGCCTGATCCAGCCGCTTTGCTCGATCAGCCAAGCCGTTCGCCCCGCCGTTGATGGCCTTTGTCACCCCAACGAGATTGTCGGCGCGTGCCATTACAGGGATCTTCGGGCGCTCTACGGTCCAGTACCACGCGGCTGCATCGACTGCATCGGGTAGCTCGGCAAGCATCTGCGGCGAACGTGCCGCTCGGTCATCGCCATACTTCCACTTACTGTAGGCGGCGTAGTTCGCTCGGCCAGTAACTTGAATCAGGCCACGGCCCTTGAACCGGGCGCCATCACCGGGCTGCGTATTCCCTAGATCCTTTCGGCCCTCATAGGCTCGCCCTGAGGCGTACTCAGTGGACGTCTTGAACCCATCCGACTCGTGGGCTACCTGAGCCAGGAAGTGGGCCTTCTCAAGCGGCGTGGTGATGCCATGCTCGATGCAGGCCCGCTCCAGTGGCTCGGCGTACTTGCCCGCCCCCATGGCGGCAGCGACAGATTCGGTGCTCACCATGCGGTCTCCAATGGGCGCCCGCCCCGCTGCCAGCTATGCGCGAGGGTTGATCTGGACGGGGGAACGGGCAAAGAAAGGGCTACTTAGGCGTGCGGCAATAGGAACAGACCGGGCCAGCCATGGTGGGGCGTGACTCATAGGAGCCGCATCCTTCACACTTCGTCCGCTCCGGCGCTTTCACTTCTAGCGGGCCGTCGTATCGGGCGGCATTCCGCCATTGCTCATTCGCCATGCCTGCAGAAACATAGGCAGCTGAAATTGAGGCTGCACCCATGGGTATCTCCAGGCAAAGAAAAAGCCCCTCGGAACCGAGAGGCTTCTATGTCACAGTGCCTGAAAAGTTACGCTAGAGGTGCGCACCTCTGCAATATGGCCTGATCAAAAACACTTCAAATCAAGCTGCCTGAGCCATTGCGATCCCGCGCATTGCGCCCTTGACCTCTGCGAATGCCACATCATGCAGGGTCAGGTAGTGCCTCTGGCTGACTGGCTTCTCCCCGACATGCACCAACAACAGGTTGGCCGTCTCCCAGCGTTCAACCTTCCTTCTCCCCATTCCGCAGTAATAGGCGCGCAACACGCAGGCGTAGACCACCTGGTCCCTTCCGATGCTATAGACGATGTCCTCTACCCGCTGCGCCCGAAGGTCAGTCTCCAGCGGCTTGAAGCCCTGGACACGCCCAGGCATCTCGCCGTGATGCTCGATCAGGACCGCCAGCAAATTCTTGGACTGGTGCCCTAGGTACTCGCAATCCCGGTGCAGTGCGAACTCATGGCCCCAATGCTCCAGCTCGGCCCGCACATAAACCCCGAAGGTGTCAGCTTGCATGTTGTTCTCCCTGTCGGATGTACTTGCGGGCTTCACGCCCGAACCGGTATCGCTTGGTGCCCTGCTTGCCAACGACCTCAACCTGCCCGCGCCGCGCCATCTGGTCTACGTCTCGGGTGACTCTGTCGCGGTCAACTCCGGCCAGCCCAGCGCACACGTCGCCCATGAAATGCCACCCGGGGTTCTCTGCCAGCCACTGCCGGATCTGCTGGGCGCGGCTCATGCAGCCTCCAGCGTGATTACTAGGCGCGGATTGGCCTTATCCAACCCTGCCCGCCTGATGGACAGTTCTACGATCTGGCTGTCGTCGTAGTAGATGCCGGCATGGCATAAGGCATCCAATGGAGCCTTGAGAAGGTTGTCCACGTCGCGGCGCCGGTTGTCTGGAAGCCATGCTTCAATGCTCACCTTGACCTTTGCAGGCCCGAATCTAGCGCCAGTGACAGCCGCGGCTACCGCCTGTTGCCGGTAGACTCGCCCCTGCGCAGAGATCAGCATTCGGCCACGGAATGTGCGCCAGTAACGATTCACCGACGGGGGCCATGGGAGGATGACGATGCTCATGCGCGCACCCTAATGAGGCCCTGCTCCCACAGCTGGAGCATCGTCCGGTCGTGCGCCAGCTGCCAGATCTCGGCCTTCTCCTCGCGGGTGAAGCGCTTGCCCTGGTCCAGCTCGCGGTGGCAGCTCCGACACCCACTGGCGAAGAAGCAGTCGTGGGCCTTAATGCTGCCGCCCTTGCCGTGGCGGGACTGGTTGCTGTGGCAGGGCTCGCCCGGGCCGCCCTCGCACACCCCTTCGATCTGCAGGGTGCAGTTGAGCTGGTAGGCGAGATCCAGCAAAGCGCGGTCGCGGTAGTTCATCGGCGGCGCTCCGCGTGCTGCAACCGAGCCATGGCGCGGTCCAGAGAGACGATCACCCCCAACCTGATGCGGGCAACGTCTCGAGAGCGGCCAAGGCAGCGGAGCTGCGCCAATACGTAGTCCAGTGAGCTATCCATCACGGCACCTCCGGGCGAGCGGCGATCACAGCCATTTCCACCATCTCGGCAGCCTTGATATAGGCCGAGCGCGCCATCGGGGTGGCAGCGCTGGCCGACTTTCGAAGGCGAGTCGCAGCCACCAGAACGCTGCGCTCCGGCACGTAGCCATCGGGCGGTGTGAGGGGCGCGGCTTCGCGACCACTTCCAGTTTCGACCCCGAAGCGCAGCAGCTGGCCGATGAGGCGCAGCTCAAACTCGTAGCTCTCCAGGTCCTCACCCTCCCGGACGTTCTCGGCTTCCCGGTGGTGGCCCCACTCATCCAGACAATTGGCCAGCAGCTCCCGCGCCCGCTTCTCGATGGCGTCCATCAGCCCTTCTCCCCGGCGAGGTCGGCGCGGATGTAGCGGGCCACAGTCAGGCCATGCGCTTCGGCGTACGACTTCGCCGACTCTTCATTCAGAGCATGGATGCTCGAGTCCATGACAAGCCACACCTCATCCGGCCCAACCGGCTCGGAGATGATGGCGTAGTCGCCGCGAGTCCAATCCCAAGCCGGCTCATCATTGACCTCCCAGCAGTCAAACTCGTTCTTCGGCCGGAAGGTCACCCTCCGCCCCTCAGCCGCAAGCCGCATGACCTCGGCCTTCCCCGCCGTAGTGCTGGTGTCGATCTGTTCGAGGTTCATGCTGCCTCCGCAAAGTCATTAGGGTTGAAGCCGAGTCCAAGCAGAACCACGTCTGACCAATGCACTCGCTTGGCCGGAAGTCCTTGTTCGTCGGGGTGGTCACCGATCTGCAGGAGGGCAGTGATTGCCTCGGCTGCCTGCGAGCGGGAGAGTTTCAGGCTGGAACCACCCAGCATGATGAAACCCTGTGCACCTTCGCCTCGGTCGATGGCGGGCATCATTCGCCAGCCCAAGATCGTCCCAGCGACCATGTGGCGCCAGTCGTCCTTGCTCAGCCGATTTCCGTGCCATGAAAGCTGCGCAGCCAGATCGCCGCACACCGCGTTGAGCATCTTCCGCTGCTTGTCGGTCATGCCGCCAGGGCCTTCCAGCTTCCAGTCGTTCGGATACGTGGCGTTCACGCCATCACCTCCTGCAGGTTGTCTATCAGTTGCTGGAAGGTGAACTCGCTCGGGGCTGAGCCTTCGGGGAGGATGGGTTCAAGCCATGCAGGCTTTACGCACAAACGCATCCACGGATAGCCGGGAGGCGGGATGTCAACTTGGACCATGCCCTTGTCAATTCCGCCGTCAGAGATTCGAAGGCTCTTTTGATCTAGTGCGGTAATCCTGCATTGGCTCCCAATCACCTGTGGGAACGAACCCGCTCCAACGATCCGAACCCTCTGTCCCACGAAGAACTTGCTCACTTCTCACCCCCAATCCAGGTACGGATGAACCAGCGCACGTCGCACAGCTTCCAGCCCACGACTGCGGCGATCTCGGCCACGCTGCAGCGCTCGGCGTGCAGGAGGCGGACGGTTGATGCTTTGCTCATCGCTGCCCCCGGTGGCTCTGCCAGTCGAAGGCCAGGACCGAGCCGCACTCGCGGTAGCGGTCCATCACGCGGTGGCCTAGGAATTCCTCCAGCTCGTCCACGGACAGGTTGGAGATCAGGATGGTCGGCAGCATCGACTGGTAGCGCTCGTTCAAGACTTCGAACATCAGCAACTTTTCGTGGTCGCTACCGACCTGTACGCCGACCTCATCGAGGATCAGAAGGTCAGGCTTCCCGAAGGCGTCGATAGCCTCCTGCTCAGACCGCTCGCTGCCCTTTCGGTAGGTCTCCTTGATCGACCTCAGCATTGAGGACACTGTGATGAACAGGGCAGACGACAGGTGGTCCTCCATGACCGTGCTGGCGATAGCGCAGGCCAAGTGGGTCTTGCCAGTGCCAGGGGCGCCCGTCAGGACCAGCGACGCACCCACCTTGCGCTTGTCGGCCCACTTCTCGGAATAGGCTCGGCAGACGCCCAAGGCGATCTTCTGCCCCTGCTGAGTTGCCACGTACCCGTCGAAGCTCCGGTCGGAGAATCGGGGCGGGATACCTGCGCGGTGGAACAGCCGAACGACTTGCCCCATCCGTTCCCGGGCGGCCTCTTCTGCCTTCCGTGCGTCAGCTGCAGCCTGCTGCTCAGCCGAACACTGCGGGCACTTCATGATGATTTTCGATCCGCCCAGCTCGGTCATGTCCAGAACCTTGGCCGTGTATGGGCCGTGGCTCCCACAGACCGCGTCAACCGTCTGCAATGGCTGCTCGGGCAGCGTCGCGAAGGTCGGGGGGTAGGTCTTCGATGGCTGTGCCTGCATAGGATTTACCTCGGAAGTCGGCGGATGCGGAGGGGCGAATTGGGACCACGGTTGAGGTCTTTTGAGGGCCTCCACGTGGGGCGTACAGGCCTCGCCAGCCGCTCAGAATTGCGTTCTCGATCACGTGACGGGCGTCGAATCCCTGGGATCGAAGCTTGTCCAGCTCCCGGATCGACAGCTCGGTGGCTTTGTCGGTCAGCGGGTTCTTGCCCTTTCGGCGGTACTCGACCCAGTCAGTCCACACGGCAGGGTCAAGCCAGTCTGGCAACACCAGCGCGCATGCGCCTTTGGTGGTTGCTTTATTGGTGGTTCTTGATGGTTTGTGGTGGTTCGTGTCCGTTTCCCGGACCTCGTCTTCCGGCTGCCGGACCTCGTCTTCCGCCAAACGGACTAGTCCGCCGTTAGATGGACTAGTCCGGCTCCCGGACATGTCCGCCTTACGGACTAGTCCGCCTACCGAATAGGACTCGGGGCGAATGCTGTAAGTGGTGCGGTATCGGTCGGCGCGGTTCGCGATAACTACGCCGATCTTCTCCAGATGCTTGATTGCCTCGATGACCGCAGACTTGCCAAAGCAGGTGTACTCACACAGGCCCGCAATTGAAGGCCAGCACACGCCCTGGTCGTCGGCGTAGTCCGCCATAGCCATCAACACCGCCTTGGCGGTGGGAGGCATCTGGAGCGACCTGCAGGCGGTTGTGAGTACGTGGCTCATCTCAATTCTTGATTGGGCGTGCGTGGAGCGGGATGACTCGTTCGGCGCGTTGTCTGTCTGATTCCCGCTGCAGCCAGCCGGGTGAGAAGTTGCGCCAGGGGTGAATCGGCTTCTTCTTAGGCTTGTTCATCGTCAGGACTCCGGAGCTTTGTTCGGGGCTTAAAAGGGACTACTAAGCCCTGCTTGATGGGCAGCTTGTAACGCCGGGAAATCTCTTCTCTAAACAGTTGCAGTTGGGCCTCTTCCAGCGTCAGCCCGTGGGCCGACGCATATCGCTCTATTCGTTTCAGCTCTTCGGCTGAGTACAGCGTTTCCAGCTCCACGCAGCCTCCTTAGGGACTTATTTGCCACTTCAAGCTGCTTTCTTTCCGTGGGAACCTTTCTCGTGAGCCAAGCAGGCTGCCATTACAACTTCTCGTATGAACACGGCTGGCTGCATGCCGTTGAACTGTGCGACCGCGTGAACAAGGTCACTTTCCTGGTCGTTGTATCGGGACTTGATTGCGTTGGCGCGGAGGTGTGTGGGGTCTGCGTACATAGATGGAGCCTTGTCAGTGATGGGTACTTACTTAGCCCCTGCCCCCGCCGTAGCATTGGAGTTGCGACACAACCTCAACTACGACGGAGACAGGGATGATCGATATGAATTCAATCGCCACTGGGGTCAGTGCAATTGGTACTGCCCTGGGCATGGCGAAGACGGCATTGGAAGTCCGCGATTTCACAGCTTCGGCTGCCGCTATCTCGGAGGTTTCTCAGAAACTGATCGACCTGCAGAGCCAACTCTTCTCGGCCCAAGCCGCCCTGTTCGAGCTGCATCAGGAGAAGGTGGCCCTGACTCAGAGAATTCGAGAACTGGAAGAACATCGCTCGGATCGCGAACGCTACTCTCTGTTCGAGATCACATCCGGTGGATTCGTGTATCGACTCAACGTCGGGCCAGAGACGGCAGGGGCCAGCAACCCAGGAGGAATGCAGCCGTCCCACTATCTCTGTCAGCCGTGTCTCGACGTGCGAGGGCACAAGGTCGTTCTCAATGAGCGCAGCACTATCTGGTACTGCCCCGAATGCAAGGCTGGAGTCGACAACGGGCGAACCGTCAACATCGATTACAAACTTGGGCCTTTCGCGTGATCCAGCCATCTCAGGCCGCCTTCCGCTTCTTGGCGGGTTTCTGCGACCCAAAGATCACGGACTCCTTGGTCACAACTGCATGGCCAAGCCGGCGCGTCTCTGTTTCGATCCGCTCTGCGAGCTCAGGAGATCCACGCCGCCCTTTCCAGCGCTTGGCGACCTGCCACAGGTAGTCAGGAGAGGTGCCGCAAGCTTTAGCAAGCTGAGTGCGGCGGTTCATGTCGCTGATGTAAGTGAGCAGGTCCATAGGTCCATATCTAGCCACACGCTAGATATGCCTGTCAAGCATTTTGCTAGACCCCGTGGAATCCTTGCGCCGCTAGGCTTTTGCCCATGAAGACCATTGCTGAAATTCACGCAGAGAACCTGGATACCCTCGCCTCCGGGTTCGAGTCTCAGCGCCAGTTCGCGCTACACCTAAACAAGGATCCAAAGCAGGTAAACCAGTGGTGGGGAAAGGGATCGGCAAGAGGAATCGGGCCAAAGATCGCCAGAGAGATCGAAGAGCGGTTCGGGAAGCCGGTCGGCTGGCTGGACAACGATCATTCTCAGCTTGCGCGACTCGATGGAGAGATCATCTCGGCGGCGATTGAGACGGCAAAGAAATCCTTTGAGATCATGAATCAAGGGAAATTTGACCCGGAGGCCGACCCCGAGATCTTTGCCCAGGCCATTCGCACAACGCTGGCAAAGGCTCTTTCTATGGAACAGGGAGACCGAGATGAATCTGCACGAGGAGATGGACAAGCTGGCCTACTTGATCGCCCAGCGGGCCCAGAGGAGGCTAGGCACCCCAGTGCGACTGCACCTCGTGCCAGAAAGGCGAAGGCTTGAGGACCAGGCGCTTCAGCTAGCTGGAACCCCGCCATCCAAGTCATCTCTCATCGAGATGAAGCGCTATCGGACCCATAGGGACTGATCGGCCCAACCCTGTCCATATAGAGAAAGGCTCCTTCGGGGGCCTTTTTCATTGGGCGCACATCTAGCTTTTCGATAGATAAAATCAATCAAAGATGTCTAGCTGTTTGCTTGACATGTCTAGCCGTCTGCTAGATCATCCTCTCCAACGCCCACACCACCCATCCGGGACCAGGGGCTTGGAGACGAAGATGGAACTGTCCGACCAGCTGAACCGGCTTCTCGCTGCCGCCAGGGCAGCCATCGAGTACCACGAAGGTGCGCCTGCCATTGATCGCCTGCAGGCTGCCTACGAAGAACTGACCGGCGAGCGCGTTTTTGCCTACCGCGATGAAGACGCGGAGGACGCAGCATGAGCCAGGAAGTCCTCATCGCATTCCACTTCGTCGCCGACACCCTCCGCGACGGTCGGCCGGTCCCGGCTGATGGCGAGCTGCTGGTACACGATGGCGAGGTACGTCTCTGTGCCCAGGGCCTGCACGCGAGCATCGATGCGTTCGACGCGCTGCAGTACGCGCCGGGCAACGTCCTGTGCTTGGTGGAACTGAGCGGCACGATTGTTCGCGGCGACGACAAGGTGGCCGCAAGCGAGCGCCGGATCATCAAGCGAATTGATGCCGAGCCGCTAATGCGCGAGTTCGCACGCTGGTCTGCCCTGCAGGTTATCGAGCTGTGGGATGCGCCGGAGGTGGTTCGTCAGTATTTGACCACAGGTGATGAATCTCTCCGGGCCGCCGCACGGGCCGCCGCACGGGCCGCCGCACGGGCCGCCGCACGGGACGCCGCATGGGACGCCGCACGGGCCGCCGCATGGGACGCCGCACGGGCCGCCGCATGGGACGCCGCACGGGCCACCGCACGGGACGCCGCATGGGACGCCGCACGGGCCGCCGCACGGGACGCCCAGCGCGAGCGCTTCAACAAGATGGTTCGCGGCGCCTTTGACCTTCCTCTGGAAGGTGAGCTGATCGCTGCTGGTAAGGCGGGCTGAGCCATGAACCTCCACACCCCAACCGACATCGCCCGGAACGCTCAGCGGAGCTTTGACGGCCTGCTGCCGGATGACAACGAATCGGCCTACCAGGACGCGGTCAACGAGGTCGCCACGCATCACGAAACGGCCGAGCTGGTCGCGGTGATCGCGGGAGCTGAGTCGGCGCTGGACTACCTGATTTCTCGCGTCGAGGTTCCGAGCTACCTGCTCCACGACCTTCGCGCCCTGCTCAACAAGCAGCGGGACATCAAACGGCAGATCGAGTCCGAGATGAAGTCTCCCTCCTATCACGATCCGAGGAACAGCTAATGGTCATCCAGTTCCCGAGCCCCACGGAGCGCCACGACATCAGCGTGGTGCGTGGTCTGGCGAAGCGTCATGGGTGGGGCGGGTCAGTTGTCCGCGCCTTCATCCAGCACGGCTGCCAGCGTAGCGAGATGAACGACCTTGCTGAGGCAGCCCGCCGCCAGCGCATGAACCAGGGCCACGGGCCGGAGGGAGCTGCGTGATGCGTAAGCGCCGATTCGCACTCTTTCCAACGCCGGTTCACACAACCCGCTATTGGCGGGATGGATTCAGGTGGTTCAAGTGGGTTTGGCTGGATGTGGATGGGAAGTACTACACCACGAAGGAGCCGCTATGACCCGCCTCCTCCGTTCCCCCTACTTTCCGCTGGCAGTGCAAGCAGTCATTGCCGCCGCAACAGTGACCCAGCTTGTGCTGGCTATGAATGGAGTTGTGCCGTGAGCTACGAACAAGCAATGGAAGCCGCAGGCGCCACGGTCCTGCGATTCGAGCAGTTCGGTTCATACCAGGGCGACTGGTTCGCGCTTGTTGAATACAACGGCAAAACCGGCTGGGTCCATGGCTCCTATGGGTCTTGCTCAGGCTGTGACGCTTTCGAATCGGAGTTCGGGTGGAGTGATCACGAACGGTCCGACTATCAAGAGCGGCTGGCCGATTTTGGCAAGTCGTACCTAGAAGGACTTATGACTCAGGAAGAGGCATTGGCGGAAGCTAGTCGCTACATCGAATGGGATTCCGATGCTGCCGAAATGGTTGCCTTTCTAAAGGCTCACGCAGAAGAGGCAAGCTCATGAATCCGCTCAACAAGGTTGATTGGGACTTCAACCGCCTCTTCCCCGCCATCCCGAAGCCCGATCCGCTGGGCGACGAGGTAGACGCCGACGAGACGAACCATGGCCCTTGCGCACAGGGGGATTGCAGCGATGAATAAGGACAACGCGAAGGACTACCTGCCGCTGGTGCAGGCGCTGGCTGATGGGAAGGTGATTCAGGGGCACATGGCTTGCTCGGGCCGGTGGGAAGACTTTTCAGGCGATATCCGCTTTGACGGTCCTGCTAGCGACTACCGCATCAAGCCTGAGCCGCGAGAGATTTGGGTGAATCGTCATGAAGACGCTGGCCTTGCATACAACTTCTACGCGAGTAAAGAGGCCGCTGCCGATGGCATCCGCCCTGGTTGGGAGCCTGTTTGCTTCCGCGAGGTGATCGAATGACCTCGCTGCGCACCCACTACCTGGTACTGGCTTCGTGCATCGGCCTGATCGTCTTCCTCTGCTGGGCTGCGTGGTTCGTTTACCGCTACGAGGCTTACGAGGTCGCGGCAAGTGCGCTACTCCTCGCCATCTTCGCCGCGCTGTTCGCCCACGACGAGCTGCACATCATCCGCAAGAAGCGCAACGACCGATTCAAGCAGCCGCCGCTTACCACCGAGCGGGGCTGAGTTCTACGGAGGGAATGCGGAGTGGTGATCCGCAGCTCAAGAGGCGCTGGATAGTGGTCGGGCATCGACAGATGCGGAGGACGCTTTTCGGAAAGCCAGCAAGCCGGAGAGACACCACCGGCCCCTCCACCCAATCCCCTGCCCTGTCGCTCCCCACGACAGGGACCCGCGCCAGCCGGGTCCAGACGCTGGCACCTACATAGAGGCACACATGAACGCAGTAGTCGCTACGAAGGAAGATCGACCGCTCGCGCCGTATCAGGCTGCGATCCAGAAGAGCCAGGAAAGGTTCTTGGAGGTGGCCGCCTCGTCGGTCAACTACAAGCGCGAGTCGATGTTTGCGCTACAGGCGCTGATGAAGACGGACTTTGCGATGCAGATCGCGAACAAGAACCCTGTTTCCGTGCAGATGGCGATGATCAACGTGGCCTCCACCGGCCTGACGCTGAATCCGGCCAACGGCTACGCGTACCTTGTGCCACGTGACCGGGCTATCCACCTGGATATCAGCTACAAGGGGCTGATCAAGATCGCGACCGACACTGGCTCGATTGAGTGGGCGCGGGCGGATGTGGTGTACGAGAAGGACAGCTTCGCCTACCACGGCCCCGCTGCCCTGCCGGAACACACAGCCAACCCGTTCAACACGGAGCGCGGCGAGATAATCGGCGTGTACTGCATCGCCAAGACCCACGCGGGCGACATCCTGACCGAGGTCATGGATCGTGCCGAGATCGACAAGATTCGGTCCAAGTCCATGGCGAAGTCCGGACCGTGGGTCGATTGGTTCGTCCAGATGTGCAAGAAGGCCGTCATTAAGCGCGCCAGCAAGACGTGGCCGTACACCGAGCAGTCTGGACGCATCGATCAGGCCATCGAGATCGCCAATACGTCCGAGGGCGGCTACGACCTGGAATCTGAGGAAGAGAAGCTCCACAAGCGCCGCCAGCAGCATGACGCCGCGCTGGGCCGTCATTTCCGCAGCGTCGAGGCCATCAAGGAAGCGTTGGCCGCTGAGGAACCCGATATGCACTCAGTCGCCGAGATGTGGGGCGAGATCCCGCAGGAAGACCAGATGGCCCTGTGGCTGGCGCCGAGCAAGGGCGGCTGCTTCATGACTGCCGAGCGCAATGCGATCAAGAGCGGCGTGCCGAAGGCAACCAACGAGACCGAGGAACAGCAATGAGCGACGTGAAATTCATTGGTGGCCTGAACTTCAAGGCCAAGAACCCGAACGCCCCGGACTACGTGATCTGCAAAGGCTCTATCAAGCGTGCCGACCTGATCGCGTGGCTCAACAGCGAGCAAGGCGACTGGATCAACTTCGACGTGAAGGAGTCAAAGGGCGGGAAATTCTATGCAGCAGTGGACGAGTGGAAGCCGAACCAGGGCGGCGGCACCAGCTCCCGCCGAGGCGGTCAGGAGCAGCGCGAGCGGCCGCAGAGGGCTACGGATCAGCCGCCGATGGACGATTTCGCCGACGACGACATTCCGTTCCTGAACATGCAGGGGGGCTGGTGATGTCAATTTACACGCAGAACGGCGGGATGCCGCCGCAGACCACTCCTGCACTTGCCGCCAAGGATGCCGAAATCGCCCGCCTGCGCGCTGAGGTGGAGAAGCTAAGGGATGCGCTGGCTCCGTTCGCGGAGTTTGCACTGATTCGAACGGCAGCCGGCTCAACCTCGCCAAGAACTGGTGCCGTCTATTCAGTGCATACGCGCTTGGGTGAGGCAGAGATCACTGCTGAGGATTTTGAGGCTGCGTTCAACGCCATTGGAGCATCCGCATGACCACCGACAACAAGACCCTGGCGGACGTGCAGCCCGGTGGGAGGGTGAGGCTGGGGGATCAGGCCGAGCGGGCGCGGTTTGACGACTTCCTAAGCAGCAATCCGCTCATGGCTCTTTGCGCGGGTACGGCATGGCAGGTGTGGCAAGCCGCCCTCTCCGCCCAGCCCTCCCCGGGTGGTCAGGGTGAAGTGTGCGTGCCGTTGCCCACTCCCGGCATTGGCGAGTGGTCGGATGGTTGGAATGCGTGTCGTGAAGCAACGCTTCGTGGCGAAGGTGAAGCACTCGCCGCCCGCCAGCCGGCGGGGGAGCCGGTGGCCGATGCTGGGCGTTCGGCAGCATATGACGCTATCGACCGATTCCTCCGCAACAACATGGATGACGAGGCTTACGCGGCATATGTCGAGCATCTTGAAGCGCTGTGGGCGGCAGTGCCCGCGCAGGCCGTGGACCTGGGGCAGTTTCGGGCGTCGGTCAAGGGTGCATTGATTCGTATGGGGCAGGAACAAGACACGGAATCTGCCATGCACAAGCGGGAATTGCAGCGCCTGCTGGCCCTGATCGACAGCCATACGGCAGGAGGCCAGCCGTGATCTGGAAGGAGGTCCCCCTGTTCAATGGCCGATACGAGGCATCCGATTGCGGGCAAATCAGCATGAAAGAGACCGGCCAGATCAAGTCGCTCCGCCCGCGACGTGGCTACCTGAGCATTACCGCGTACCACCGTGGAGTAGAGAAGAATCTGTATGTGCACAGGATGGTGGCACTCGCCTTCATCCCCCAGACGGCCAGCGAGGTAAACCACAAGAACGGTGACAAGACAGACAACTCTGTCGGCAACCTGGAATGGATTTCGACCGCAGACAACCTACGGCATGCGAAGACAGCGCTTGAGAAAAACTGCACGCCTGTGATTGCTACTTCCCTGGCTAGCGGGGCATCGATGCGCTTCTACTCGATGAAGGAGGCATGCCGTCGCCTGGGTGTTCAACTCAGCTCGGTCAGCCTGTGCGTCAGGGGTAAGCAGAGGTCCTGTCATGGCTGGACGTTCAGGGCCGATAGGCGAGACCAGGCGGTGGGCAAATGATCGAGAAATGGCTGCAGTACACCTGCGACGGGTGTGGCGAGACGGAGACTGCGGACGCGCCCAATGAGTCGGCAGCCGAGTGCCGTCGCCGCATACGGGAGTACGGCTGGAAGAATCACGGCCGTCTGGACTACTGCCCCGCCTGTGTGGCCGATGGTGCAGCGGCGAGGCGTCAGGAGGGATTCGGCGATGGCTGACCAGCTGCTCACCGCTGCAATGGAGGACCGCATGACCTGGAAGCCGATCAGCAGCGCGCCGAGGGATGGGACCGTCATTCTCGGCTACTCCGATTACATGACGGACGAGTGCGAAGGCCCGGTCATGTGGACGGCCAGATACGACAGCGTGTCGGAATACTTCCGCGCAGTCTGGGACAGCGAGCCACTACACGATATGACGCACTGGAGGCTCCCCGAGCCGCCGAAGGAGACCGACGATGGATGTTGAACGACTGGACGATCTGCGCGAGCTGATTGGCGAGTACTGGTGTTTGGCATTCGCAGAGGGCCAAGAGGGTCGCAACACGGACACTCCGGATGGCGCTGCGCAGAAGTGCATTTCTGCGATTGAGTCGATCATCCGTGAGGCTCGCGCCGCCCTCACGCCGCCCGAGGGCCATGTAGTAGTCACCCGCAACGAGGCAGGCCAAGCCGTGGCAGTCACCCGCCAGGATGACGAGGGCCGGATTCTGTCGGTGATCGCGGAGTTTGAGACGGCACCAAGTCAGCCCAGCGCGCCGCCCAAGGAGCCAGATCAGGCATTACTGGTGAGCATGGCGACGTGCCTCAACCATGGGTTCGGACTGGACACGCCAGAACGGCAGAAGTCCCAACTACGCGACATGCGCAAGGTGTGGGATGAGGTTATGGGTCGCGGCTATTACTCGCTAGCCAACCGCGAGCGCCATGCCGCCATGCTCGCCGCGCGCCCGGAGGTGAAACTATGACAAATGACGCTTACTTCAAAGCTCTTGAGGACTGGCAGAAGGAGATGGATGAAGCGCAGACAGACCTCAAGCCTTGCCCATTCTGCGGCCGCGAGGCCAACATCTTCCCCACTGGAAACCGCGAATTCTACGCCGGGTGCGGAGATCGGCTTCTGGGCTGCCATGTTGAATCTTCCACTTGGCCAGCTCCAGACATAGCTACGGCAGTCAGCATGTGGAACGAGCGCCCCGAGGATGACCGGATCGCCAACCTGGAAGCTCAGCGAGATGGACTGTTCAACGAGAACAAGGCCCTGTATCGCCAGCTTGTCGCAATGCAGAAGCGGCTGGACGGCAACGCCACAGAGGAGAAGCACTGAAATGAACGACAGAGAGATCCCGTGGCTGCCTGCCGATCAGGCGCCGACGCTTATCCCTCTTCTCTGCTATTGGTGCCCGTCACCAGATGCCGTGGATGAGGAAGACCGGCCAGAGTTCTGGGGCATTGCAGTGCGATCAAAAGAGTTTGGCGTAGATCGTTGGTATCAGCATTGCCCGCTATGGGAGAAGGGATTGGGTAACCCGTATTTCGGCGAGCCAGATTTCTTCGCGCCGCTGGGAAGGCCAAATGGCCGCCCACAGTGGATTCTAGGGATTGGGGATCAGTTGCCTACCTTACGGTATACAACTCAACTCACCCCCCATAAGGGGGGTAACTCAACCGAAATCATGCGAGAGGCTGACACCGACATCGAGCGTATTTCCGCCTCCAAGGCGGCGATGCCGAGGCTTGGGAAGAAGCAGTCAACCGACCCCCTTAAGGTAGACGGTTGCGGAGGAGCGGGCGATGAGCGCCGTTGAGAAGCTGATGACCATCGCTCAGGCCGCAGAACAATGTGCCTGCCACCCTAGGACACTAAGACGCGCCATAGACACTGGCGAGCTAGCAGCCTGTCGGCTAGGCCAAGGCCCGAAGTCCGACCGCATCCACCCCGTAGACCTGGCCGTGTGGCTGGGTAAGTGCAAGGTAAAGACCCAATGCCAGTCACTAAGCGTGCCAACGGCCACTATCAAGTTACAGTCGGACACGGTGGAAGAACGCATCGCAAGACTTCTCGACTCTGGTCGTTCAAAGACGCGAAAGAGTACGAACGGAAGTACCTCGCCGCGCTCAAGGACGCTGCGGCTGGTCGGGAGCCAGAACGATTGATATCGGAGGGCGTGGAGAAGTTCCTAACGGACCACGTCCCTCGCCTGCGGTCCAAGGCCAAGACGATGGCCCATATCCGAGCGCTGATGCCTTACTTGTCAGGCAGGAAGATGAGGGAGGTTGCCCAGGTGTGGGCCGAGATCAAAGCAGCTGAGATTGGGAAAGCTCCGGCCACGGTCAACCACAAGGGGCGCATCCTGCGGCAAATCAGCCGGATGGCGTGGCGTGAGTGGGGTTGGCTCGAACGCCCGACAGCAATCGGGCTGTTGCCTGAGAAGCCGCGAGAGACGTTCCTAACCACCGAGCAGGTGGAGGCACTGGCGAAGGCGTGCCCAAACGCTGCGGCGGGCGACTACGTTCGGCTGGCGGCGTATACGGGCATCCGGCGCGGGCATCTACTGCGCCTGACGGCACATGACGTGCGCGGTGGGTTCATCCATCTGGACCGAACCAGCAAGACGCGCACGCTCCAACTGGTCCCACTGCACCCCAAGGTGGCGGAGATTGCGGCGCGGCTCCCGCTGGGTGCCTCCGACGATCAGGTTCGTGATTCGTGGGCCAAGGCGCGGAAAGCATGCGGTCTGGAGCATGTTCGGTTTCACGATCTCCGACACACGTGTGCCTCATGGTTGGTCCAGGCTGGCGTGCCGCTACATACAGTGTCGGAGGTGCTTGGACACAGCTCTATGGCGATGACCCGACGCTATGCTCACCTGTCTCCAGAACACTTGTCAGAGGCGATCCGAAGGATGGCGTGAACTTATGCGATCTCGATAAGAAAGGATAAGATTTCTAAGCCGCGCCAACTCGCTACTTAAACTTCCAGATTCGCTACTTATCGCTGTGCAGAACCTGTGCAGCAGCAGTGGCAGAATGCGATATTTGAGCCATGCAGAGGCCTATTTCAATCAACAGCTTACGATAGCCACTGTGACTTAAAATCCGCCGGGGGCAACCCCATGCCGGTTCGATTCCGGCTCCGGGCACCATCGTGCGCGTTGCGCAGCAGACCGATCAGATCGCACGCGAGTAGCGTGGTTGCTCGTGCGCGGCGCGCAGGTAGGGGTCAAAGCACATCGCCAGCAACCGCAGCAGCGGCCGCCCGGGTTCACTGGCGCGCACGACCCCCTCCCGGTATTCGGCCAGGCCGTCCTGTTGCAGCCGCTGCACCGAACGCAGGTCTTCGGCAAAGTACTGCTCGAAATCGATGCCGTGGCGCCGCCCCAGCACCGTGCCATCCACCTCGCCCTGGCACATCAGCTGCTGGATCAGCTCCGCGCGCAGCTGGTCGTCAGCACTGAGCGCAACACCGCGCCAGACCGGCAACTGCCCCTGGTCCACCGCGTCCTCCCACGACGGCAGGTCACGTGGATTCTGGCTGTAGGTGGCACCGATGTGGCTGATCGCACTCACGCCCAGGCCGAGCAGATCGGTATCGGCGTGGGTGGTGTAGCCCATGAAGTTGCGATGCAGCTGGCCGGCACGCTGCGCGCGTGACAGATCCTCTTCCGGCAGTGCGAAGTGATCCATGCCGATGTACTGGTAGCCTGCGGCAGAGAGCTTCTCCACCGCCAGGCCCAGCAATGCCAGCTTGTCTTCCGGCGAAGGCAAACGGCTTTCGTCGATCTGCTTCTGCGCACGGAACAGATGCGGCAGATGCGCGTAGCCATACACCGCCAGTCGGTCCGGGCGCAGCGCCAGCACCAGTTCGAGGGTGCGGCCGAATCCTTCCAGGCTCTGCCCCGGCAGGCCATAGATCAGGTCGACGTTGACCGAACGCATACCGCTGTCGCGGCAGGCGCGCAGGATGTCCAGCGTCTGCTGCACGCCCTGTATGCGGTTGATCGACTCCTGCACCTGCGGGTCGAAATCCTGCACGCCCAGGCTGGCCCGGTTGAAGCCCAGCCGCGCCAGCATGGCGACGTCGCGGGTGTCGATGAAGCGCGGATCGAGTTCGATCGAGAAATCGCGCTGCGGCGAATCGCTGAAATCGAAGCGCCGGCGCAGCCCTTCCACCAGCGTGGTCATCGCCTCGGCATCGAGGAAGTTCGGCGTACCGCCGCCCAGGTGCAGCTGGATGACCTCGCGGCCGTCATCGAACTGCGGCGCCAGCAGGTCGGCCTCGGCCAGCACGCGCGAGACGTAGCTGTGGCCACGGCCGCGGTCGCGGGTGATCACCCGGTTGCAGCCGCAGTAGAAGCAGGGGCTGGAGCAGAACGGCACATGCACGTACAGCGACAGCGCGCGGGCCAGCTGGTTGCTGTCGGCGATCGCCTGGCGCAGCGCCGGTGCATCGAAGCCATCGTGGAAGTGCGGCGCGGTCGGATACGAGGTGTAGCGAGGCCCCGGCCGGTCATGCCGGCGCAGCAGGTCAGGGTCGAAGGTCCAGGCCAGGCCGCCGGCGGCGGGAGAGAACGTGTCCATGGCGCCAGCATCGCGCAGGTCGACTGGCGCCGCCTTGACCCAGATCAATCCTTGGCGGGCATCCCCAGCACCGGCAGGCCGACCTGGGGCCAGCGCAGCATCTGGTAGCGCTTCCAGAAGGTGTCACCGATGCGCGCGGCCACATCGTTGGCCAGCTCCTGCATGGGCGGGTTGCCGCACTCGGCCGTGGTGATCCGGAACAGCACCAGCCATCGGTCGAACAGATCCTTGTCCAGCTCGATGGCCATGTGCTTGGACATCGGCGAGCCCTTGAACCGGCGGGTGCCGCGCAGCATCGCCGACCAGAAGTCGACCAGCTGCGCCAGGTGCTCGGGCCAATCGTGGACGTGCGCCCCGAACACCGGTCCCAGCCGCTCTTCCTCGCGCACGCGGGCATAGAAATCGTGAACCAGGCGGGTCACTTCCTGCTCGGTGCACAACTCGGGCGAGGCGACGGGGAGGACAGGCGGCGGTATTGCGTTCATCGGGGTACCCAAAGCGTGCCGGCAGTGTGCCGCAGCCGGCCGACACCACCGTTGATCCAGATCAATGTCGGCGCAGTCCGCTGCACCTAGGCTGGCACGCTTGCAGGAAGCATGCCCTGCGGATGCTGCGCCAGCCTTGGCGAAGTATACGCGCCGCCCACTTTTCGATCCGGGACAGCATGAACAGACCTTCTCCCAGCCGCCGCCAGCGGCTGATCCAGCAGTGGGGCGCCATCCTCTGGCCCAGCTTCATCGCCGCCGGCGTGGCCAGCGTGGTGTTCTTCGCCTTCGTCGATCCGTTGCGCCTGCAGGCCATCAGTTTCCCGGGCACGGCCATCAGCCGAGAACTGGGCTATACGGCGGGATTCTTCATGTTCTGGTCGGTGACGGCACTGTCCAGCGCGGTCACCTGGTACCTGCAGCGGCCCATGCCGAGCGATGACGACGACGAGCTGCCGCTGGGATGAGCACGTCCTGCACTCGGCTTCCCCGTCCCTGGCACTGGCGCGGCACGCTCAGCGCCGCCCTGCTGGTGCTGTTCTACGCACTGCCGTGGCTGCGCTGGGAGGGTCGCCAGGCGCTATTGCTGGACATCAACGCGCGGCGATTCGACCTGTTTGGCTGGACCCTGTGGCCCGGCGACGTCGGCGTGCTGATCGGCCTGCTGGTGGTACTGGCCGTCGGCCTGGCGCTGCTTACCCATCTCGCCGGCCGAGTGTGGTGCGGTCACGCCTGCCCGCAGACGCTGTGGCGGCGCGCCTTCGACTGGATCGCCCGCAGCGCGGCCCGCATGCTGCCTGCACCTGCTGTACGCTCGGCCACCCAGCTGGCCTGGGGACTGCTGTCCGTGTGGACCGGCATTACCTTCGTCGGCCTGTTCAGCCCGATCACCGGATTGCTGGCCGCTGCGCCAAACGCTGGCTGGAGCGGCTGGGAAACGTTCTGGGTGCTGTTCTATGCCGCTGCCACCTGGGGCAATGCCGGCTTCCTGCGCGAACAGGTCTGCCGCTCGTTATGCCCGTTCGCACGCATGCAGCCATTGCTGACCGATCCGCATACACCACGCATGCTGTACGACGCGCGCCGCGGCGAGCCACGCGGACCGCGTCCATCCGGCCTGGGCGGCGTGCTCGGCCGCGGTCGTGGCCTGCTCAACCCGACCACTGCGCAGGACTACGTGTTCCGCGCCGCGCATCCGCTGCTGGCCGGACCGATGCCGACCTTCAGCGCCGATCGCCTCGGTGACTGCACCGACTGCGCTGCTTGTGTCAGCGCCTGCCCAATGCAACTGGACATCCGCCAGGGGCCGCAGGCCGATTGCCTGGCCTGCGGCGCCTGCCTGGAGGCCTGCGCACAACAGCAGCACCGGGCCGGTTTCGGTCCGGGGCTGGTGCGTTACTGCAGTCCGCAGGCGATGGCCGGACAACCGAAGCGCCTGTGGCGACCCCGGACCCTGGCCCTGCTGTCCTTGTTGCTGGTGCTGCTTGCCTGCGGCGCCTGGCGCCTGCTCTGAATCAACGCGACCCGCTGGCGTGCGGCGGAACCAGCTGCGCACGTCGGACAATGCCCAGCTGCTCAATGATCAGCGCCACTTCATTGGTGAACTCGGTACGCTCGGTCCCCTGCGGGACGAGCCGGTCCAGCACCTGCTGGTAGGTATCCCAGAACGCCGGACCGCATCCGTGTTTGTGATAGCTGGCTTCCAGTTCGCGGCGTACCCGTTCAGCCAAGCCATGCATGCCGTATTCCATACGACCTCCGTTGGACTTGTTCTGCATCGTTGACGGTCTACCGACTCACTTGCGTGCTACTGAAAGACTCCCGGGCTTCACGTCCGGTTGATCCAAATTAGTCATAAATTTCACGACAGGTCAATTACATGGAGCGACTTTCGCGATTGAAATTATTAATCGTTCACGAAACCACATACGGGACCCCGACCCTTCCGGATGGGGTAAAGCCGACAACACGCCGCAGGCACCTGGCGCGGCAGCCGGTAGGTTTCGACGATTGGTACTGCAAGAACGATCAGTTTTCCCTATTTTGCTAAGTGTACTTAGCAAAATGCACTTAGCATGCTAAATGCGACAAAAGACGGCGTAACTCAGATGAATTCGACTTCGGCGGCGGCAGTTGCGGGGAACAGGTTCGGGTAGCGCTGATGCAGGATGTACTGGCGCAGAGCCGGAATCGGGAAGTCTTTAGGCCATTGCGATACTGCGGAACGGCTGATGCCGAAGAAGCGCGCCAGCTCCGCATCGGTCTGGAATCCCAGCCGCGTGCGCACCTGCCGCTTGTTCCAGAAATCGGTCATGGCCTGCCCTTCTGTTAACCAGACTTATTCTTGCGGCAAGGATTCTTCGCATTCCACGCGTTAAGCTGGCTTGCATAGATGAATACTCTCGGCCAACGACTCGCCGCCGCCATGAAGAAAGCCGGGCACCCCCGTCCGGCCGATCTGGCCCGCGCCGCCAAATCCACCACGGCAACCATCAGCAACTGGCTCAACGACCATGTGAGCGCTTCGCATGTGAAGGCCGAACAGCTGTTCCGTATCGCCGATGCGGCCAAGCTGGACGCGCGCGAGCTGCTGTACGGAGTGAACGGGCGCGGCGTTGGTGAACCAGGTAACGCCTACATTCCCAGCCAGGCCCACCTGGACGTCTGGCAGGACGCCTACGAGCTGGTCAGTCACCTGGTGGCCGAGAATGGCTTGGAAATCGACCACCGCCGCCACGCGGCACTGGACCTGCTGGCATTCGAACTGCTGATGGATGGCTTCAGCCGCAGCAAGGTTGCCCGCGTGCTGACCACCTCGATGACGTGAATGCACCGCCGCTGGTAGCATGGGCCGCGATGGGGATGGGGCTCCCCCGATAACCGCCTGAGAAGGCTGATGGCTCCTGCCAGGACGAACCCGGTGTTCGTCGACGGCAGGCAGTGCCTGCCCTCGGCGTTCGCCATCGAACCCGCACTCGAGGCACGCGATGCAAACGCTGAACAACTATGTCCTTGTCTTCATCGGGGGTGGCATTGGCGCCTGCCTTCGCCACGCCTGCAACCTGATCGGCGCGCGGGTGGCCGTCGGCAGCCCCTGGCCGTGGTCGACCTTCCTGATCAACATCAGCGGCGCGCTGCTGATGGGCGTGGTGGTCGAGGTCTTCGCGATGCGCAATGGTGCCTCGCCGCAGCTGCGCCTGTTGCTCGCCACCGGTATCCTCGGCGGCTATACCACGTTCTCCACCTATGCGCTGGAGATCGGCCTGCTGCTGCAGCGCGGCCAGCATGGACTGGCGGCACTGTATGCCGGTGGCTCGGTGGCACTGGGCCTGGCCGGCCTGTTCGGTGGCATGAAGCTGGCCCGGCTGGTCCTGGGCTGAAACTCAGGTCGCGCCAGCGCGCGCCTGTCCGCGCCATTCGCGTGGCGACTGCCCCGTGTGCGCCTTGAACGCGCGCGAGAGTGCCGCCTCGCTGCCATAACCCACCTCGTCGGCAATCCGCTTCAGTGGCCGGCCCTGGCGCAGCGCCTGCTGCGCCAGCCCTACCCGCCAGCCCTGCAGGTACTGGCCCGGGGTGGTCCCCATCGCCTCGCGGAAGCTGGCGGCGAACACGCTGCGTGACATGCCGGCCACCTCGGCCAGATCTTCCAGCGTCCATCCCTGCGCCGGGGCTTCATGCATCGCCACCAGCGCCAGCCGCAATCGCGGATGGCCAAGCCCGGCGAACAGGCCGCCGCGCATTTCGCCACCTTCCATCAGCTGGCGCAGCACCTGGATCATCACCACCTCGAACAGGCGGTTGACCATCGCTGCTCGCCCGCAACGCTGCTCGAACGCCTCTTCGAACAACAACTCCAGCGCCGCGTTGCCGCCATACAGCTCGGCCAGCGGCAGGCAGATGAAATCAGGCAGCGCGGCACTGATCGGATTGAGCCGGCCACCTTCGAAATGCAGGTTCGCGCAGGCCATGTCGGCGCCCTGCCGTGGGTCGGTACTGAAGCGGTGCGGCATCGGGCGCGGATACAGCAGCAGGCTCGGTACATCGACCTGTACGGTCTGCTGGCCATGACTGACCTGAAGCGGGCCACGTCGCACCAGGTGCAGTTGACCGGCCTCATCCTCGCCGTCCAGTGTGTTGATGCCGCACAGCGCACCGGCATGGAACACCGAGGCGGTGACCGCGAAGCGTTCAAGCAGAATGGCGAGGCGATCGACCATGGCGGGACGTTGGGTCAAGCGAGACAGGCTCAGTGCGACAGATCGTATCGGAATCAACACTGGAAAGGACGGCACTGGCTGCCTCGTCCCTCGGGCGCTATACAGGCCACGGATTCCCGCGCATGGAGGCACCGATGTCGATCCGCATTGCCCTGGCCCTGCTGCCGCTGCTGCTTGCGGTGGCCCACGCACAGGCCTCCCCGCCCTCGAAGATCGAGCACCTGGCCTGGCTGGCCGGTTGCTGGCAGCTTGATGGCCAGCCGGCCGGTGCCGGCGAGCAGTGGTCCACCCTGGCAGGCAATACCCTGTTCGGCAGCAGCCGCAGCCTGCGTGACGGCCGCACCGTAGGTTTCGAGTTCATGCAGCTGCGCCAGCATGACGACGGCCGCCTGGTACTGACCGCCCTGCCCTCTGGCCAGAACGCCACAGACTTCAACGCCACCCGGGTCGATGGCAATGAAGCCGTGTTCGAGAACCCGGCCAACGACTTCCCGCAGCGCATCCGCTACCGACGCCTCGATGAACAGCGCGCGCATGCGCGTATCGAGATCGCCCAGGACAACCCGAAGCAGGCAATGGACTTTCCCATGCATCGCGTCGCCTGCGGTGGACCGACGCCCGCACACTGACACGCAAACGCCCCGGACCGGCCGGGGCGTCTGCATGCGATCAACACCACACGGGCATTCACCCGGCCAGCGTGGTTTCCAGTGCCTTCAGGCCATCGCGATAGATGCCCTCGAACAGCGCGGACGCTTCTTCGTTGCTGACGCCCACCGGAGTGAACTCACCGGACCAGTCGATCCTCGAACCAGTGCCCTGCTCGACCACACGCAGGGTGGAGCGATAGCCGGTGACCGGGAACGGGGCCTGCAGGATCGAGTAGGTGTAGCTGCGACCGGCCTGATCGAAGGTTTCCAGGCGCTCGACGATGGCATCGCCATCGGGATTGGCCAGATGGCGCACGCGACCGCCTTCGCTGAGCGTGCTCCGGGGAATGTACGGAAGCCAGCCGGGCAGTGAATCGAAGCCGCCGATGAGGTTCCAGACCTGGTCGGCCGGGGTCGGCACGGTGATGGATACAGATGCAGTTGCCATGGGAAGGTCTCCTTGGGACTCAGATGTTGTCGATCGGCAACGGGGCGTTGGCCGCAACCAGGCCTTGGGCGCGCAGTTCCTGCCAGAACCCGGCCGGGATGATTTCCTTCAGTGCGGCGTAGTCCTCGGCGATGCGTTCGGGACGGCTCGCGCCTGGGATCACCGCAGCCACCGCCGGGTTGGCCAGCGAGAACTGCAGGGCAGCCGCCTTGATGCTGATGCCGTACGCGGCCGCAATGGCCTTGATGCGCTCGACCTTGGCCAGGATCTCCGGCGACGCCTTCTGGTACTCGAAGTGGCTGCCACCGGCCAGCACGCCGGAGCTGTACGGACCGCCGACCACGATGCCGGTGTTGCACTCGGCCGCCTTCGGCATCACCCGCTGCAGCGCACGCTCATGGTCGAGCAGCGAGTAGCGGCCGGCCAGCAGGAAGCCGTCCGGACGGGCTTCGTCCAGGTCCAGGGTCAGCTCGATCGGCTCGACGCGGTTGACGCCCAGGCCCCAGGCCTTGATCACGCCCTCCTCGCGCAGGCGGGTCAGCACCTTGAAAGCGCCGCGGCGAGCAGTCTCGAAGTACGACAGCCACTCATCGCCGTAGAAGTCCTGGGCGATGTCGTGCACCCAGACGATATCCAGGCGATCGGTCTTCAGGCGCTTGAGGCTGTCGTCGATCGAACGCAGGGTGGCATCGGCCGAGTAGTCGTTGACCAGCTTGTTGGGGCGGCCGGCGACGAACAGGCCGCCCTTCTCGCCCAGGTCGCGGGCGCTGGTGTCTTCCACTTCGTCCAGGATCAGGCGGCCGACCTTGGTGCTGAGCACGAAGTCGTCGCGGTTGCGCTTGGCCAGCGCGTCGCCGAGCCGGATCTCGGCCAGGCCTGCGCCGTAGAACGGGGCGGTATCGAAGTAGCGGGTGCCCTGTTCCCAGGCCGCGTCCACCGTGGCCTGGGCCTCGGCTTCCGGGATGTCACGGAACATGTTGCCCAGCGGCGCGGTACCGAAGCCGAGGGTCTTGCCAGCCAGCAGAGTGTTGATGCTCATGGGGTTCCCCTTGGGGAGGTTGTTGAGGTTGAGGCATAGGCTAGGCTTGCCCAATAAGACCGTCCAAGACATAATTTATCAATCTTGAGTCCCGGATGGTCTTATGCTCGATCTCCGCCAACTGCGCTATTTCGTGGCCGTCGCCGAAGATGAACACGTCGGCCGCGCCGCCGAGCGCCTTCACATTTCCCAATCCCCGCTCAGCCGCCAGATCGCCCAGCTGGAGGAACGGCTGGAGCTGCAACTGTTCGAACGCTCGCAACAGCGCATCCGGCTGACCGCCGATGGCCGCACCTTCCTCGCCGAGGCGCGCGCCCTGTTGACCCACGCCAACCGACTGGAATCGCTGGCGCGCCGGCTCGGCCGCGGCGATGAAGGCGGCCTGTGCATCGGCTATCTGGAATACGCGATGCACTCCGGCGTATTGCCCACCGCCCTGCGCGAACTGCGTGGCGACCGTCCTGCCGTGCACATCGCGCTGTACAACCAGCAATCGGACGTGCAGCTGGAAGGCCTGCGCCAACGCAGCCTGGACATCGCCCTGGTCTGCGAACCACCCGCGTTCGACGATCCGGACCTGGAAGCCACGCAGGTACTGAATGACCCGATGCTGCTGGCGCTGCCGGCCGGCCACCCACTGGCCAGCGCAGAGACCATCACGCCCGAGGATCTGGCCAGCCAGCAGTGGATCGGCGTGATGCACAAGGAAAGCGCGCTGCGCCATGACACCTTCATCGCCGCCTGCGCGAAGGCCGGTTTCACCCCGACCATCGCCATGGAAGCGACCGAACCACTGGCCGCACTTGGGCTGGTCGCCGCGGGGCTGGGCCTGACCACCATCCAGCGCAGCCTGGACCACCAGGCACCGACGGGCGTGGTGCTGCGCGAGCTGCCGTGGTTCAGCTACCGCACGCCGCTGTGGGCGGCCTGGCACCGCATCAACCTGCGTCCGCTGGTCGAGACCTTCCGCAGGACGCTGGTGCAGACCGCTACCGAGGGCAAGCCGGCCTTCGTCGACTGAACCGATCGCGCTATGCCGGGCCTGCTTCGGTGTAGCGCATCACCACAAAGCCCTCTTCTGCGGCCGGTGCAACGAAGTGGCGGGTGATCTGCTCGAATTCCTCGTCACTGGCCTGGAACGGATGCTCGCCGAGTGCATTGCGCGCGTGCAGCCGCGCCTTGCAGACCTCGTCGGCCACATCGAGGAAATGCAGTTGATGTGCAGCGCCAGCCGGCGAGAACACTTCACGTGCCCACGCGCGGCTGGCGGGCGTATTGAATGGAAAATCGAGCACCACCGAAACACCCGCCTGCAGCAATGCGCGCAGATGATCGGCCAGCACAGTGCGCAACGTGGCTGCGCGCTGCAGATAGTCGGCAATGGAATGGATTTCGCCCGGATAGAGCGCCGCCAGCCATGCGTCCTCGCTGATCAATACGTGACGCGGCTTCAACGCCAACTGCTGCGACAGAGTGGATTTGCCGGCACCGATCTTGCCGCACACCAGGTGCAGGGTCGGCACAGGGTCGTTCGATGAAAGGTCGTGCATCTGCGTTCTCCTTGGTGGATTCCATTACCCGGGAGAGTGCTGCATGCAACCCGCCTTCCCGGGCGGGTTGCATGGCCGTGATGACCGCGCGCTACCCCGCCTTCCCGTGGGGAATGCGGATAATCGACGCGATACTGTGCAGGGCCATGCCGCCAGCGTAGAGCGCAGCACGGCCGGCCGGCAATGCCCTGCGGCAGTGCAGCGCGCGCAAGGTAGTGCGGGGATCTATGCTCGGCGCCATTCCCGCATGGAATGACCACGATGCGCCCCCTGCTTCGATGCGCTCTTGCCCTCTGCCTGCTGTTGCCTTCGACGACCTTGCTGGCCGCAGCGCCCACCGCGCCGCGCACGCTCAGCGGCGAGCTGCAGGGCGCCCCCTGGCGGCTGGATGTACCGGCAGACTGGAACGGCGACCTGGTGATGCTGGCCCATGGTTATGAGCCCGTGGGCGTGCCGCGCACCACGCCGATGGCCGCCAGTGACAGCACCGCAGCACTGCTGGCTGCGGGCTACGCCGTCGCGCAGAGCGCGTATTCCAGCCAGGGCTGGGCGGTGGCCGAGGCGATCACCGACATGGAACACCTGCGACAGCATGCGCTGGGTGAACTCAAGCGCGTGCGACACGCCTGGATGCTGGGCTTTTCGATGGGCGGTGCCGTGACCATCGGCAGCCTCGAGCGCTTCCCGCAGCACTATGCCGGTGGTGTGTCGCTGTGCGGCGCCAATCTCAGTGGCGAACAGATCGCGGCCGACCTGCTGACCACACTGGTCGCGTTCGATTATTTCTTCCCCAGGGCCGAGGGGCTGCCGGGCACCGGGTTGGCATCGCGTGATGCAGCCATGCTGCCGCAGGGTGAGCTGTACCAGGGCATCGCCACTGCGCTGCAACGCGACCCAGCGCATGCCGCGTTGCTGGCGCAGCGGCTGCAGGTTTCCCCCGACGAAGTGGCCGGCACGATCAGCCTGCACGCCCTGGTCCTGCATGAACTGGCCACACGCAGCGGTGGCATGCCGGTCGGCAACATGGGCGTGGTCTACAGCGGCTTCGGCGATGACTCCGCATTCAACGCCGGGGTGCGGCGCATCGATGCTGTACCTGCCGCGCAGGCCAAGGTGCGCGCGACGCTGGCGCTGACGGGCGCACTGAAGCGACCGCTGGTGATCCAGTTCAACCACAACGACCCGACCATCGTGCCGCACATGCAGACGGTATATCCGCAGTTGGCCGCACACGCCGGTGCGCGGCCGGTGCCGCAGGTACTGCCATCGGTGGGCGAAGGGCATTGTGGCTTTTCGGAAGCACAGGTGGTCAACGCTTTGAAGGCGGTACGGCCCTGAGTCCAACGCGTGCCGCAGCGCGTCAGGACCGACCAGGAAGTGCTGCTATGGTGGACCGGCCCATTGACGGGCACACAAAGGACTGACGTGATGATCAAGATGACCTTGAAGACCGTGATGCTCCTTGGCATGGCCGTGACCGGCCTGGCCTTCGCCGCAGACTCCTGCGAGTTCTGCACCTTGCGGTACGAGCAATGCCTGCGTGCAACCCATGGACCGCTGGGCAAGACCTCCGAGCAGTGCCTGGCCGAGTACAAGCTGTGCCGTGAAACGGACTGCCCGTCGCCCTGACCGGTGTCCGGCCGGCTCCTTCGGGGGCCGGCTCGGCCCGTCACGTTGCCAAACGCTTACGATGCAGGGGCCGGTGCAACACCTGCCGCCTCCCTCCCTGCTGAAGCAATGCATACGATGGCCTTCTTCGAACGTCTGAGCGACACCCGCTACCTGCCGACCGAACACACCGGCGGCGCCTGGAACATCCGCGAACAGCACATCGCGCCTGCGATCGGACTGCTGGCCCACCATCTGGAACGCGACGCCGCCGCACGTGGCCACGGCTTCCTGATCGCGCGCCTGTCCTACGACATTCTCGGCACCATTCCGATCGAAGCGATGGAGGCCGACGTGCAGGTGCTGCGTGGTGGTCGCACCATCGAACTGGTCGAAGCCACGCTGCGCCATGACGATCGCGCGGCGCTGCGCGTACGTGCGTGGCTGATGCGCCCGAACGATACGCAGGCCATCGCCGGAACGCCGATCGCTGCCATCGCGCCACCGGAATCGATGCCGGCGTGGGACCCGGGCACGGTCTGGCCCGGCGGATTCATCAGGAGCGTGGAGATCCGCCGGCACGATCAGGGTCCCGGCCGTGCCACCTACTGGGCGCGCGCGAAGCATGCGCTGCTGGAGGGCGAACCGGTCAGTCCGCTGGCGCGTGCCGCCACCCTGTTCGATCTGTCCAATGGCATGGCCGTACGCGCCGATCCGAAGGAGATCGCCTTCCCCAACCTCGATCTGACCGCCCACCTGTTCGGCACGCCTGAAGGGGAATGGCTGGGCTTCGATACGTCAGTCTCATTCGGCCGCCAGGGGCTTGGCTTGACCAGCACGGTGCTCCACGATGCGCGCGGTCCAGTTGGCACGCTTGGCCAGGCCTTGACCGTGCGCCCGTAGCCGCAACAGGCCGGATCAGCCGCCCAGCGTGCCCATCGTGAAGGTGTAGCCGGAGCTCATCAGGAATTCGCGCATGCGCATCTCCGCGCGCCGCGGCGAGGCCAGGTTGGCCGGCGCATACAGCGCGTAGACCACGCCTGCGCCTTCGATGGCTTCGCGGCGTACGCCGCAGTGCCGGGTTTCCGAAGCGATCACCCAACCGTCCTTCAAACGGTCCGGCCCGATGGATTGGCCATTCATCAGCCGGAACGTCAGCCAGCGCACTTCCGCAGAGGATTTGCTCATTGCCCGCGTACCGGCTGCGTACCACGGTCGTTCATGTCCCTGCTCGCCATTGCAGCTCCCTAAGACTTGGAACCTGACCATAGCGCCTTGCCATGTCGTGGGTGACTGAGACTGACCGGGCGCCTCAGGTCGCCAGGTTGAACAGCCGCCACAACGCCTCGCGCCCAGGTGGCGTCAGCCGCAGTTCGCGTCGGCCCTCGACGCGCCGCAGCCAATCGTTGTTCACGAAACTGTCCAGCATCGCCTCACCGACCAGCCCTGCCAGGTGCGGCCGCCGCTCGGTGCAATCCAGGCAACCACGGCAGTAGCGCGCCGGCTTGGCCGTCACCGGCTGCTGCAGGAGCTCGCGCAACGGCAGGCCCAGCCCGGCAAGGAATCCGGCGCCCCCAGCGCTGATCTGCCAATGCCCTTCGTACGGCAGCACATGCCCCGCCTGCAGCAGGCGATCGGTGATGGCTACCGCGTGCACGCCGGCCAGGTGCCGATAGCAGGAACGTGCCTCGCGCAGCGCCGGCATGCTGCGTGAGGCCGCCGCGGTGCACGAGGGCGTGCGGTCGGCCACGCGCAGGATGCCTTCGAGCATCTCTGCCACCTCGCTTGAGGCCAGCCGGTGGTAGCGGTGGCGCCCCTGCGCGACAGCGACCAGCAGGTCGCCCTCGACCAACCTGCGCAGATGCGTGCTCGCCGTCTGCGGTGTCACCCCGGCCACGCGTGCCAGCTCCGTCGCGGTATACGCCCGTCCATCCATCAGCTGCAGCAGCATGGCCGCGCGCGCCTGGTCACCGACCAGGGCACCGACGCTGACAAGGGAACCGGAGGTGTGGACCATGCCCGCATTGTGGCACGCCGTTGCCGGCCGACAGTTCGATGCAGGCCGAAGCGTCTGCACCTGCTGCCAAGGCACAGTGCGCACCCCGATACCGCAAGGCCTGCCGTGAAAAACGCCCCGATTCCCCGCCGCCGCATCACCCCTTCGGTCCTGTACCCAGGCACGCCCGTGCTGCTGATGACCACGTTGAATGACGATGGAAGCAGCAACATCAGCCCGCTTTCTTCGTTCTGGGCGCTGGGCAACCGGGTGGTGCTGGGCCTCGGTACGCAGGGCCAGGGCTATCGCAACCTGCAGCTGCGCAACGAGTGCGTGCTGAACTTCCCCTCATCCGCCCAGGCTGCACAAGTCGAGGCCATCGCCAGAGCGACCGGCTGCAACCCTGTGCCGGCCGCCAAGCAGGCGATGGGCTACGTGCACGTGCGTGACAAATTCGCGCTGGGCGGGTTCAGTGCCGTCGCGTCGACGCACGTTGCTCCGCTGGCCATTGCCGAGTGCCCGCTGCAGGTGGAGGCCAGCGTAATGGCGATGCATCCACCCGGCGAGGATGACGGCCAGGGCTTCGTGATCGTCGAAGCCCGCATCCGCTGCGTGCATGCGCACGAAGACATCACCGTGGACGGCACCCAGCACATCGACGTGGCGCGCTGGAAACCGTTGATCTACCTGTTCCGGCACTACCTGGGTGTAGGAGAGCCGGTCGGGCGCAACTTCCGTGCGGAAATGCCCATGCGCGCGTCTGCCTCGCAGTGAGCAGTCAATTCGCAGGGGCGGTCGAACTGCTGAACTTGTCGCGCACCGTCCGCTCACGTTCGCGCCGGACCGATGCACACTGTTCGCGCGCATTCGACATCTGCGTATCTGCTGCAACACGCTCAGCGCTCAGCGACTGCTGCAGGCTGGCGATCTGCGCACGGATGCCGGAGTCCTGTGTTGCGCCGGCCAGGCTGGTGCCCGCCGCGGCCAGTTGACGGTTCAGCTCGGCGACCTGCCGGCCAACCTGCTGGCTGCGGGACTCCAGCGGACCGTAGATGCGCGAGCGCTCGCCCTGCACGCAGTTGCGCTCGGCGATGCCGGCGTCGGCCAGTTCGGTGTTCTGGTACACCGCCGCGCGGTTCGATGCCTCCCCCGCCGTTTCCGTGGAGGAACGGCTGGAACGCAGCTTCATGGGTTCAGCGCCGGCAGCACAAGGATTCTGGCTGTATACCGTTTCCCCGGAAGCACCCTTGCACTTGTAGACCTGGGCCGATGCCAGCGGGGCACACCCCAGCAGGATCATCGCCATCACTACCTTCCGTTTCATCCTGCACCGCTCCCTGGTTCATTGGACAACCGACACGATACGGTGGTTTGGGGGCGACTGCACGATGGCGCCGTTCAGACCGTTTCGCCCTGCAGATCGAGCACGGCCGTGGTCCAGCGGCGCGCCCCCAGCATGGCCACCATGCCGCCGCGATAGACGAACCGGCGTGCATGGCCGTCTTCAATGAAGCAGGTCTCGTTCTGCATCGGCACATAGCCCGCAGAGGCATAGTGCCGATGATCCAGGGCGAACAACACCGCGAAATCGATCCCGCGCTGGCGCAGTTCAGCGTGCGCAGCTTCGATCAAGCGCGAGGCAACGCCTTGCCGGCGAACGTCGGCACGCACCACCACGCCGCCGATCAAGCCGATGCGTTCCGGCTCGCCGTCCAGCAGTACATTGCGTTCGTACAGTGCGAGGTGTGCGACCACCTGATCACACTCCATTGCCAGGACCAGAGCGACCGGCCCCGGGATGGCGTAGCCCTCGCCCTGCATGTCTGGGAAAGCCTGGCGGAGCAGATCCACCGCCTGCTGACGGTGTTCCGGCGCCACACGCTCCCTGCTGGATACCTGAACGTGCATTGCCCCGTCTTCCTGGAACATGTGTCCAGCCTCATCGTGCCACGGAAACATGACCGGGCCCGCGGCAAGGTTTCACTCTCAGTGCAGTGTGATCCCGTACGAGACGATATCCGTGTAGGTGCCCTCGCGCTTGACTGCCCGCGGCTCCCTGCCGAGTACGCTGAAACCCAGCGATTCATACAGCCCGCGCGCAGCAGCATTGTCCGCCAGCACCGTCAGGGTGACCGATTCAATGCCCTCGGCGCGCGCAGACGCAAACGCAGCAAGAAACAGCTGGCGGGCGACGCCCTGGCCACGATGGCCGGTGCCCACATGGACACTGTGCACTTCCGCCGTATGCCATCGCGCCATCCGCGTCGGGCGTACGTAGCGCAGGAAGCCCGCAAGCATGCCGTCGATGAAAGCGCCGAAATAACGCGTGCCGGGATCGGCAAGCTGGGCGCGCATCACGTCTGCCGTCTCATTCTGCGCCTCGGCCAGCGTGGACAGGAACGCAGCGGGCGACTCGCGAAGCGCCTGCAACCGTGCCTGCCAGAGAATGTCGGCGTCGTCAGCACCAAGTTGCCGGATGAGCATGCGACCCACCTGCGAGGTTGTTGATGTGCAGGTGCCCAGCCTAGCGCGGGTTCGCCCGATACGGCGTGCATGCAAGAATGAAGACTGCCCTTTCTTCATTCTCCGCCATGACTGAACTGCAGATTCCCCGCGTTGGATGTGGCGCCGTCGTCCGTGATGCCGACGGCCGCATCCTGCTGATCCAGCGCGGACGCGAGCCGGAGCGCGGGCATTGGGGCCTGCCCGGTGGGAAAGTCGACTGGATGGAAACGGTGGAGGCCGCCGTGGTCCGCGAAGTCCGCGAGGAGACGGCGTTGGAAGTGACGCTGCTGCGCCTGCTGTGCGTGGCCGATCATTTCGAGCCGGCGCTTGCGCAGCATTGGGTCGCGCCGATCTACGAGGCACGGGCACCTGCCGGTGCCGAAGCCTCCGTCCAGGAGCCGGGTGTGCAGACCGGGCTGGGCTGGTTCGCGCTGGATGCCCTGCCCCAGCCGCTGACCCAGGCCACGGTGCAGGCGCTGGCAAGGCTGTAGCTGCTCAGACCACGATGAAAGTCAGCACAGCTGCCGGCCTGGCTTGCGGTTCACTCGATCGGAAGGCCATGCATCTTCAGGAACGAGAGTTTGTCCCAGTAGCCGCGCTGGAACGTGATCAACCCTCCATCAACCGTGAAGAAACCGCATCCTCGCAGGCCAAGAGGGTCGCGCCATTCCAGCGCAGCGACATTGCCGGCCTCATGGATGACTTCGGGAATGCAGACCATTTCGGCGTTGTTGAACTCACGCTCGAAGGTGGCACGGATCGCATCACGGCCCTTGATCGGGTCCTGGGTGACCTGGTGATTGATCGCGTCGGGGTGATACAGCTCCGCCAGGCCAGCAGCATCGCCTGCGTTGAAGCGCTCGATCCAGGTTTCCACGATATGCCGGGGAGTCATCCGCATGAAGTCCGCTAAGGCCCAGACCCGATCATAGCGCTCGTACAGCACATTCCAGACCGCAGAAAAACAAAAAGCCCTGACCGGAGTCAGGGCTTTTCAATTGGAGGCCTCAAGCGGAATCGAACCGCTGTAAACGGATTTGCAATCCGGTGCATAGCCACTCTGCCATGAGGCCAACGTACTGCGCGCCAGGAACGTAGCCCTGACAAGACAAAACCCCAAGATGGGGCCTGTCGGAACATGGAGCGGGAAACGAGACTCGAACTCGCGACCTCAACCTTGGCAAGGTTGCGCTCTACCAACTGAGCTATTCCCGCGTAAGCCACCATGGTACCGGAAATCCGGAACACACACCAGCGATTTCACCTTTCTGACTGCGCGTAAAGCCTTGTGGCCCAACGTGCCCCGCCTTGCCGTGGCGGGAGAAAAACAAGGCCCCTACCGGGGCCCTGTAGAATCTGGAGCGGGAAACGAGACTCGAACTCGCGACCTCAACCTTGGCAAGGTTGCGCTCTACCAACTGAGCTATTCCCGCAGATTCCGTTCGACCTGCGTCGAAGGAGCGCTATTGTGTCCAAATTCCTTCACGCCGTCAACAGTCTTCACATCATGCGGTCACGGGCGTCCGCGCTGGGGTACGCTGCCCCGCCCGGCTCCATTCGCCCATGCTCCTTCGCGGCACGCCCATGTTGATCGCCCTGCTGCTGCATCTGCTGGTGGCCCTGCTGTACTGGGCACTGATACCGCTGGGAATGAACTGGTATCGCGACCATTTCGGCTTTGCTTCACATCGTGACATCGGCCTGGGCATCGCCCAGTTCTATCTGTTCTGGATGTTCATTGGCGCCCAGCCGCTGATCGCAGTGCTGCGGCCGCTGTTCGCCAAGCTGCTGGTGCTGGCGATACCCCTGGCGTTCGCGAGCTGGACACTGATGCACAACCACCCGCTGCGCCTGCTGTACTTCACCGTCGGGCCCGGCTTGCTGGCACTGGCCGCGATCGCCACATCCGTGTGCCTTGCATCACGTAGCCGCTTGCCCAACACCCCGGACACCGCCGATGCCTAGACGCTACATCCGCCTGTTCTGGCTGCTGGTCGCGCTCACCTGGCTGGCGCTGATCGCCGCACTGGTCAATGCCGGCTTCACCCCGGACTACTGGCTGCTGCATCGCCTGGAAGGCGCCGAGCTGCCCTACCCGACCAGCACCGTCATCGTGTTCGCGCTACTGGGAACGGTCGAGCTGGTGGTGGCTGCCTTGATCGTGCGGCCCTGGAAACTGAAGCGGCTGTGGTTGCGCCTGCTGATCGCCTTCGCGCTGCTGCTGGCGTGGTCGGTACCGTGGATGCTGTCGGCAATGCACCAACCGCCGGTACATGGCACCCACCTGCTGTGGTTATTGCTGCTGGATGTGGGCCTGCTGCTGGCGCTATGCCTTGTCTCGGTGGTGAGCGCATGGCGCACGCTCCGGCATCGCAGAGCCCATGAACCAGCCCCGCCACTGGGCTGAAGTTACTTCCGGAACTCCACGCGCACGTGCTGGCCGAAGCGCGCCTTGGCCTCGCCATCGAACTCCAGCACGCACTCCACCACCTTGGCCACGCCACGCCCTGCGTCTTCAGGCAGGCGCGCCTGCGCGAACACCGGGCTGATGCGCACCACGCGTGCCGGCGGCAGCGTGCCGGTGTTCTCGGCGCCATCGCTGTCCGGCACCACGGTGGCCTGCATGCCTACCTGCACCGCGTCGGCGTAGGCGGCACTGAGTTCGGCACGCACCTGCAGCGGGCGCGCCGGCAACAACGAGATCGCCGGCTTGCCAGCCTGCACGAAGGCGCCGAGTCCCGGCACCTGGCCGACCACCGTGCCAGCCTCCGGTGCGCTCAGCGACATCTGCTGCAGTTTCAGTTTGGCGTGTTCCAGCTTGTGCTGGGCCATGTCGACCTGCGCACCGGCAACCTCGACATCGGCACGCACACCGGCCAACTGCTGCTTGGCCGCATCGGCCTGCTGGTTCGAGGACACGCCTTCGCTGGCGCCGGTAGACAGGCGGGTGGCGTTGCGCTCCAGTTCGCGCAGCTGCGCCTGGCTGCCCTTCAGGCGGTCATTGGCCAGCGTCAGATCCGCGGTGGCCATCGCCACCTCCTGCTGCAGCAGGGCGCCATCCAGCGACAACAACAGCTGCCCCTTCTTCACCGTGGCGCCCTCCTTCACCGGTGCGGCGGTGATCGAGCCATCCACCGGCGGTGCCAGCGCGATCAGGCCACCCTCGACATCGATGATGCCGCGCGCGACCGCAACCTTGCCGGCGGTGGCAGCGCTGGCCTTACCTGCAGGTGCTTGGGCAGGCGCGTCCCTGGAACAGGCGCCGAGCAGCAGTGCTGCGGACAGGGCCAGGCTGAGGGGAAGCAGGTGCGACGTCTTGGTCATGGGGCGGACTCTACAGTTTCGTTCTGGCGGCGGTCATCACGGACCATGCCGTCTTCCATGGCGATCACCCGATCGGCATGCCGGATCAGGCGCGGATCGTGGCTCACGCACAGCACGGTGGCGCCATGCGCACGTGCGTAGCGATGCAGGATGTCGATCACGCGCTGGCCGTTCTCGGCGTCCAGCGCGCTGGTGGGTTCGTCGGCGAAGATCAGCGTCGGCGACTTGGCGAAGGCGCGCGCAACGGCTACACGCTGCTTCTCACCGCCGGACAACTGCGCCGGTCGCATGTGGCTGCGATGGCTGAGGCCCACTTCTTCCAGCGCCTTGCGGGCCAGCGGTTCGCTTTCACGATTGCGCATACCGCGGTAGCCCAGCGGCAGCTGCACCTGCTCCAGCGCGGTCAGTGCCGGGAACAGGTTGAAGCCCTGGAACACGAACCCGACATGGTGCAGGCGGAAACGCTCCACTTCGCTGCGGCTCATGTGGCCCACATCCTGGCCGAGTGCATGCACGCGACCACCATCGGGTGCGGACAGGCCGGACAGCAGCGACAACAGCGTGCTCTTGCCGCAGCCGGATGGGCCGGATACCAGGGTCAGCTCGCCGGGATAGATGTCCAGCGACAGGCCACGCAGCACCGGCACCTGCACATCGCCGGACATGAAGCCCTTTTCCAGTGCGTCGGCCTGCAGGGTCGGGGCGACAGCGCGAGTAGAAGTCATCGGCCGGCCCTCAACGCAGCAGCAACGATGGATCGGAGCGGACGACACTGCGTACCGCCATGATGCTGGAGAGCATGGCCATCACCGCGACCAGCGCCACGCAGCCGAAGATCACCATCGGTGTCAGCTGCACCGGTACGCGCTGGGTCTGCGCGACCAGCAGTACCACCGTACTGAACGCGGCGGCCAGCAACATGCCCACGCCGCCGATCAGCAAGGCCTGCTCGAACACCACGCGCGCCAGCGCATAGCGACCCGCACCGAGTGCATTGAGCGTGGCGTACTCGCGCACCGAGCCGGCCACTACCGAGGCGAACGACTGGTTGGTGATCACCGCACCGACGAAGCAGACGATCACGGCCATGAACAACACCGCGATACCCGCGCCGGTATCGAACAGCCAGTACTGCTGCGAGCGGCTGGCGAATTCCGGCGCGGTCCAGAACTCGACCGGTGTGGCCTGGCCCATCGACGCCGCCAGTCGATCACGCACGCGGTCGGCCAGGTCCGACGAGCGCAGGCCGGCCACGAAATAGGTACTGCCCTCATGCGGGTCAGTGCCGGCGATGGCACGCGCGGTGTCGAGCGAAGCCAGCACGTTGACGCCACCAAGGCCACGCAGGCCTGGCTGCGCGGCAACCACACGCACGGCCTTGCCGTTGATCCAGGCACGATTGTTCTGCAGATCCACGCCCAGCGTATCCAGGTCGGCGCTGTCCACGATCACGGCGCCCGGTTCGCGCAGCTGTGCACGCAGGTCGGCGGGCAGGATGTGCGCGAACATCATCGCGTCGTCGCGGGTGGAGATGCCGGACAGATACACCGACACGTTGCCCGTACCCTGCGCGCTGGAGCGCCATTCGCCATCAACCCACTCATAGGGTTCGACGCGGGAGACATCCGGATCCATGCGCAGGTGGCTTTCGACGTCGGCGCTGATTGCATGGCCGTAGTTGACGCTCTGGGTGCCGGGGAAACCGGCCCATATATCAGCCGACGATGCTTTCACGTAGATCGCCGCGGTGCCGAAGATGCCCAGCACCAGTGCAGCCTGCACGATCAACAGCACGCCGGCGAAACACATCGCCAGCACTACCGGCAGGAACCGGCGCCACTCGTAGGCCAGGGTCTTGCGGGCCAGCGCGATCATTGCTGTTCGCCCTCACCCTCGACCGGCAGCGGTGCGCCGCCAAGCGCGCGGTACAGCGACGCAAAGGCGAGCACGCGTGCGCCCTGCGCACCGATCAGGTCGGCCTGCGAGGCCAGCGCGGCACGCTGCGTGTCCAGCCCGTCGAATTCGCTGGACAGGCCCAGCTGCACCTGCCGCGCCTGGCGCTTGACCTGCTGTCCGGCTGCATCGTTGGCCGCGCGCAGCGACTGGATGCTGCTGTCCTGGCGTGCAAGGCTGCCGAGCGCACCTTCCACTTCGCTCACGCCTTCCAGCACGGCCTTGCGGTAGCCGAGCAATGCGGCGTCCAGTTGCTTCTCATCGGCATGGAAGCGCGCGCGGCGTTGGCCCCAGTCCCACAGTGGAATATCGACGTACGGGCCGATCGACGGACTGGAATCGGAATTGGAGCGGGCGTTCTGGGTGAGGTTGTAGGCGTACAGGATCGAACCACCCAGGCTGATCCGCGGATACATCGCAGCGCGCGCCGCGCCCTTGCTGGCCGCGGCCTGCATCACCTCCGATTCGGCCAGCAGGATCTGCGGACGGTGGCGCAGCAGATCGGCGGGTACCTGCTGCAGCGAGAACGTGCCCAGCTTCGGCGGCGTGCGGTAGGCGCGCCAGGCCGGGTCCGGACCGTCACGGCCCAGCAGCAATGCCAGCGCGCGGGCCGCGTTGTCGGCGTTTTCCCGAGCCTGTGCGATTGCGGCGCGGGTGGCGGCCTGGCGTGCACGCAGGCGATCCAGCTCGCCCGGCTCATCCAGGCGCAGGCGCTGGCGGACCAGGGCCAACTGTTCGCCACGGTCATCCACGGCCTGCTGCTTGGCCAGCAGGTCCTGCTGGGCCTGTGCCACGGTCAGGTCCAGATAGCTGCGCACCACGTCGGCAATCACCGCCACCTGCGCGGCATTGCGCAGCGCCTCGGCATTGCCGGCCGAGGCCTGCGCGCTCAGCTGCGCACTCTCGGCGGCGCCGAACAGGCCCAGGTCCCAGATCGCTTCGATGCCGGCATGGAAGTAGGTATCCACTGCGGCGGCGTCCTGCACCTGCTTGGCGCTGGCCGAGATTTCCGGCAGGAAACGCGAGTCGGACGTACCGGCGACGATGCGTACGGCCTGCAGGCGAAGCGTCGCCTGCTGCAGGTCCAGGTTGCCGGCGACCGCCTGATCGACCAGGCCATCCAGCGCCGGGTCGGACAGCACTTTCCACCACTGCCTGGCATCCACCGCCACGCCCTGCCCCTGCGGCACCTGGGTCCAGGTACTGGGCGTGCGGTCAGGCAGGTCCGGCACCGGCACCGACATGCAGCCAGCCAGGGCCAGGCTTGCCAACAACGCGCCAGGGCGCAGCACTGCCTGCAGGGAAAATCCGCGCCCGGTCCTGGGCACTGCCACTGGAGTGATACGCCTGACCACCAGCCCGCCAACGTGTAGAAGGAGCATGAAGGCTACCGTGCGATTGTGGAGCGAACATGGAGAAATCGTCCGAAAAAGGTCACAGCACGCGTGCGGTTCAGGCAACGCCGACCCAGTCTTTCACTACGCTTTCAATGCGTTCCCGGCACGGAACACTGGACGACTTTTACGGCGTATTGCACATTGCAGCACTGTCCTGCTTCGATGCTGCCCGACCGTGAAACACTCCCGCCACCGGCTGCTGATTGGCTCGATCACGACAGCGACTGTCGGTGTGATCGTGCTCGTCCTGACCACCCCACTGGTCTCGAACGCCCTGCAGTTACGGATGGAGCGCAGCAACTTCATCCCCGGTGAATCCTCGATCTTCACCTTCGAGCCGTATGCCATCAACCAGGGCTCGTCGAACTACTGGTTGTACGGGAAGGACCGGAGCTACTACTACCACTTCACCTACGAAGATGACGTCCCCTACGTCTACATTCCGCAGGACAACCGCTGCCCCGGTTTCGACCGGCAGGATGCCCGGACCTGGTGCAGCGCCCTGCCCGGCAAGCCACGCTAGCGCGGCAGTGGTGCAACCGGAGTGACAAACGAAAAACGCCCCCTTGCGGGAGCGTTCTTCTTGAATCTGGAGCGGGAAACGAGACAGGCACTAGGGCGCTAAATCCTTGTTTCCCAATCACATTCTTCGCCGCCGTGAGCAGCGAAGGCCTGAATTATAGCCTTGTTCTTCGCCCTCGGCAACAAAACTCATCCAACAACTTCCATCAGCGTCCAAGGACTGCCATTTCATCCCCTGACAACCGACGCAGAATACACGGCTACCAGAGGCCCGCCCCTGCAACGCCGCTCGACACTCAGGTCTCCTTGCGTCAGGAATGGCATCAGCATCGAACGTTGAGACCGCGCTTGGTTTGATGCCGTGCGCACCACAGCCCAAGGCTGTTCGTGATGAAGGCCAAGCGGCGAGCAAGGAAAGATGGGGCGCATGTTCACATCACCTGGTCAGCTGGCGACCGTGTGGGAGCGGCGCGCAACAGCCTCAAACTGGCCACAGCCCAGGATCGCTGGATGCTATGTCGATATATCAGGATGCCAGAACAAGCATCACACGCGCGGTTTTCTCTGCGTCCCTCTGGACGTTGAGCAACGACTGCGCCCCAGCGCGACTTGTGAAACCGTAGGGATATCAGACCATAGCGAATCGGTCTTGATACGCCTGACGCACCCCATGACGCTGGCACCGTGAGCGCCATTGTCGAGCGTGCTTCTTCCTTGTTACTCGACGGGCCGGCAACTGGTCGATTCTTGCACATTGAGCAAGAGAGGGCCACCTGTGGCGGATGCCATGATCTCGTCCGCCCACGTTCCGGGGCATTCGTCCCTGGCATCCGCCACAGGCATAACGACACAACAGCCCTTGGCAGGGCGAGAAAGGAGCCGGTGATGTAGCGCTTCCGAAAGGAGACGAAAACATGCACAAGGAGCCACCATTATCAAAGGTGTTCTATCGTCCCATCGAAGCTGCCATACGGTGGGCTGGGTTGTTGCGGTACAAGGCGTCGATCCTCGCCTCGATCGCATCACCGCGGTGCCTGCCGCAGACATTGGACTGCCCGCGATGGAACGAGTGTCGGCTGTACTCGGAACGCATCTACGACGGCATCCTCAACTCGGAACTGCCCTTTGGCAAGAACGGGATCACGCTCAATGACCCAGAGTTGGTGAGTTCACCCGATCTGACCATCCGCCACGTCGATCTGAAACGCTGGATGCGCACTCACTATCCTGAGCATCGACCCGGATTCCTGTTCAGCCGCAGCGAGCGCATGGCGCATCCCTCCATCACCCTGGAAACAGGACAGGCAATCCTGCTGGAACGGCAGGCTCTGCAGGCCGCGCTGGACCATAGCCGGCGTGAGATGCGCAAACTTCAAGCGCAACACGAAGCCTTGCTCAAGCAGTCCGCGGTGCTGTTGGCATCCAAGCAGTGCGCGATCAGTGATCGAGCGGAGACCACGTACCTGAACATCATCGGTGGCATGCTGACGCTGATGCTGGGTCAATCCCCATCGGGTGTGCCGTACTCCAGCTTCAAGACGCAGGAGGCAATCGTCACCGCATTGCTCGCCCACTATGGCGGCACCATGGGCATCACGGAGCGAACCTTGAACGGCAAGTTCGCCAACGCCAGGAAGAATGTGCGTAGCGCAGCCGCGTGAATTCTTCCATCTTGTATGTGCAGTCTCGGAGATTGCATTTGCAATGTCTTTTTGCAGCCATGTCTATTGAATAGAGGTCACGCCAACAAACGCCACTGAGCGTTCAGGAGTGACCGCCATGTCGCAAGTACCTGTACTGCCACCGCACGAGCGCCGCATCCTGCGGCTCGATGAAGTTGAAGCGAAGTCCGGCTTCAAACGCGCCCACATCTACAACCTGATGAAGAAGCGCCAGTTTCCACAGGCGTTGCGCCTTGGCGTGCGCGCGGTGGGCTGGGATTCGGTCGAGATCGATCAGTGGATCGCCGAACGCCTTAACAACCGCACCTGACTCGCTCCCCCTCGGACTTCCCATCGCCAAACGGAGAGCGCCATGCAGGTCGTATCCATCATTTCAACGAAAGGTGGCGTCGGCAAGACGACCACGGCCGCCAACCTCGGCGGGCTCGCCGCGGACGCGGGGCTGCGCGTGCTGCTGCTCGATCTCGACGTGCAGCCCACCTTGTCCTCCTACTACGATCTGGCTCACCGCGCGCCCGGCGGCATCTATGAGCTGCTGGCGTTCAACGAGCGCGGTCTCGACCAGCTCGTGTCCCGCACCATCATCGCGGGCCTGGACCTGGTGCTCTCGAACGACCACCGGGGTGAACTGAACACCTTGCTGCTGCACGCGCCAGACGGGCGCCTGCGGTTGCGCCACCTGCTGCCGGCGCTGGCGCCGCTCTATGACCTGGTGCTAATCGACACCCAAGGCGCGCGCTCGGTGCTGTTGGAGATGGCGGTGCTCGCCTCCGGCCTGGCGCTGTCACCCGTGACCCCGGAAATCCTTGCGGCCCGCGAACTGCGGCGCGGCACCATGCAGTTGCTGGAGGACATCGCGCCGTATCGGCACCTTGGCATCGAACCGCCACCGCTGCACCTACTCATCAATCGTGTCCACCCCGTGTCCGCCAACGCACGCATGATCCAGCAGGCGCTGCACGACCTATTTCAGGATCACACGGGCATCCGCGTGCTGGGCACCGACGTGCCGGCCATCGAAGCCTATCCGCGCGCTGCAACCCGCGGCATGCCGGTGCATCGCGTCGAGTATCGACAGCCACCAGGCAGAGTTGCGCCCGCTGCGCTCGACACCATGCGCACGCTCGCCGGCGAACTGTTCCCGCAGTGGCAAGACAGATTCGCCCGCGTGTCCGGCCGTCCTCCACGTTCTATTGAAACCGGGAGGTCCCGTGGCGAGCGCACATGAACTGTCCCGTGGCCACAAGCGACTGCGCGCCCTGATCGAGTTTGCGGTGAGCGAAGGCTGGCACGTCAAACGTACTCGGGGTGGACACCTCAAATTCACCAAGACCGGCTGCGCCGCCATCTACACCAGCTCGACAGCGAGCGATTACCGGGCAGACCTCAATGCCCGTGCGCAGATCCGCCGAGCCGAGCGCGAGGCCCGCATGGCCCGGCCCGCCAACGCCGAGGGATGCGGCCATGGCTGAGATGACCTCCCAGGACATGGCCGGCAAGCTGCTTGCCGCCGGGTTCGAGCGCAGTGGGCCATCGGCCACGGCTTTGAGTGACCCCATCGCCGACACGCCGATGGTCGTGACGCTGGACCAGTTGCGGCCCTACGACCACGATCCCCGCAAAAAGCGCAACTCGGCCTACGATGAAATCAAGGCCTCCATCCGCGAGCGCGGCCTGGATGCGGCGCCAGCCATCACACGCCGTCCTGGCGAGGCGCACTACATCATCCGCAACGGCGGCAACACCAGGCTGGCGATCCTGCGCGAACTCTGGACAGAAACGAAGGACGAGCGCTTCTTCCGCATATCGTGCCTGTTCCGGCCGTGGCCTGCGCGCGGGGAGATCGTCGCGCTGACCGGGCACCTCGCCGAGAACGAACTGCGTGGCGGCTTGACGTTCATCGAGCGCGCCCTCGGCGTCGAGAAGGCGCGCGAGTTCTATGAAGCGGAAAGCAGCACGACCTTGAGCCAGTCCGAGCTGGCCCGTCGCTTGGGCGCCGACGGCTTCCCCGTGCAGCAGTCACACATCAGCCGCATGGCCGATGCGGTGCGCTACCTGCTGCCTGCGATCCCGACCGTGCTGTATGGTGGCCTCGGTCGCCACCAGGTCGAGCGGCTGTCGGTCATGCGCAAGGCCAGTGAGCGCACGTGGGAGCACTATGCCAAGGGCCGCTCCCTGCCGCTCGACTTCGACAGTTTCTTCCAAGAAGTGCTGTCGCAGTTCGATACCCAGGCCGACGAGTTCTCGCCGCAGCGTGTGCAGGACGAGTTGATCGGTCAGATGTCCGAGCTGCTGGGCATCGACTACGACGTGCTTGCCCTGGACCTGACCGAATCCGAGAGCCGCCACCGCGCCCTGGTCAGCGACCCAACCCCGCCATCGGCGCCGCCGGCATTGCCTGAGCCTGGGGCCATCGCACGGCCGCCGATTGAACCGGCACCGTCCCCCGCCACAGCAGCACATTCTGCAGGCCACTCTGCCGCCGCGCCGACAAGGCCCCAGGACGATGCGGCCCCGCGTGAGGCATCCGCAGCCACCCCTGCGGCAGCGGCTGGCGATCTACTTGACGAGCACATCGTCTCTCCGGCACCCACGACGCAGCGGCTCCAGTCCATCCAGCGCATGGTCGCCGACCAGTTGGGCGATGCGCTTCCGCCCGACTTCTCGGCCAACGTGCTGCAGTCGATTCCCGTGCAGGCCGGTGGCCTCTATCCCATCTCGGACATCTGGCATATCGACCCAGGTCTCGACGCACCCGGCCGCCTGCGCGTCCACATCGCGCAGTTCGCGCGCGAGATCGCGGGCGAGGTCGACCTGGACGCGTGTGTCGAGGATCGTTCAGATGGCATCGGGTTCGCGTGTCGTGCCCCGACCCAGGTTTCGTCGCCGCTCGCACGTGCCGTGCTCGCGCTGCTGGTTTCCCTGGCCGGTCAGCAGTCGGCCGACGTGGGCTTGGACGGCGGGCACTTCGTCACCGACCTGCCAGCGCTGTTGCACGGCCAAGGCCAACGTCATGCCGACGGGGCCCGGCGATTGAGCGACACCGCGCTGGTCAAGCTGTTTCGTCTGCTGCGGCTGGCCCGGCGCCTGCTGGATCTGGAAGCCGGCGCTCTCGGTCCTGGGACCTGAGCGAGGGAGGCCCGCATGTCCGCACCTAACCCACTCAACCAGGCCGTCATCGCGCAGGCGCTCTACGATCTGCGCAACGGGCAACTGCGCCGCTGCAAGGCGATGGGATTCGGTGAGGAAGAATTGGATGCGCTCAAGCATCCGGCGCTGATCAGCGTACTGGCCAATGCCAGCGTCTCGTGGTGCTCTGTCTCGGTGAACCGGGAAGTGCTCCGGCGATTGCTCAAACAGGCGCAGGACGTGGAGAAGGAGATCGCCACCGTCGATCGCATGTTGCGCCTGGGGGCCAGTACGGAAATGGCGAGCCGTTTTTATGGGCTGACGCACCAGGAAGTCGCGCTACGGCGTGAAGTTCTCGGCCTGCCCAAACGCAAGGGGCGCCATCCGGTTCTGGACGAGGAGCAGGACACCGAGCTGTGGCGACGCTGGAAGGCCGTGACCAGCAGCAGGAATGTCGAGCTGGAGGATGAGACCTCGGTTCTTGATGCGGCAATGGACCTCGCCGAAGGCATGGAACTGCCGCTGTCGGTGGTCTGGGCTGCGATCAAGAACTGGATCGATCAGGGATTGGGTTGAGTCATGGCCGTGGACGACGCTGCACCACGAGCACCACGCCAAGGCCCGGTCGCCCTCGCTGATCTGTTCGACAGCGCGCTGAAAGACCTTGCACCGAAACCTCGCCCGCCCGCGTCCGCGCCAGCTCCCGCATCCGCAACATCTCCTGTCTCCGCAACCGGCGACGGTTTTCTGTTCAGCGGCAATCGGCACGAGAGCGTGCCGCGACGGCTGTTCCTGGACCGACGCCTGACGCCGCTGGAACGCAATGCCTGGCAAGTCTTTCGGATGATGCTCAACGAGGATGGGGTCACGGCGTTTCCGACGTATGAGCAACTTCGCCCGTGGCTCGCGTCAATGCCCTGCGCCGGACAGGCCTCTCACGAGACCGTGGCACGGGCGCTGACGCTGTTGCGCCTGACTCGCTGGTTGAGTCTCGTGCGCCGCAGGCGTGACCCCAAGACCGGGCGCATCCTCGGCAACCTCTACGTCCTGCACGATGAGCCCCTGACGCCTTTCGAGGCGATGCAGCTCGACCCGGACTACTTGGAGCTCGTCAGCCAAGCCCTGGGCCATTCGGCCAAGGCCGTCCAGGTCGTGGGCTTGCACACCCTCAAGGAAATCGCCGAAGACCCGTTGTTGTCTGGCCGCACGTTGCCCTCGCGGCTGCAGGTCCTTGCCGAACGCCTCGCGAGCCAGGGCATTGGGTCGCAGGAGAGTTATCCACAGAAGGATAGGGTTCACGATTCCGAAGAAGGGGCGCCGAGCCTTCTTCGGAATTCTGATGACCCCTCTTCGGATTCCGAAGCAGGGCCGAAACCCGCGTCAGACGGCGCTCTTCGGAATCCGAAGCAGGACCGTACTGTACGTAGTAGTCGTATGAATGAAGTACGTACTACCGCGCGTGAGCGTGGGCAGGCGCGTGCGATGCCAGGAGTTCGCCTGCCTGATCGCTTTCTCGGCTTGAAGGAAGAGCAGCAGGCCGCCGCCATCGTGGCATTGCAGCAGGTCGATGCTCCGCTACGCCAGGCCGTGCTGGACGAATGGGCGGATCGCTGTCGCGGCAGCACCATCCGCAACCCGGCAGGCTACCTGTTCGGCATCATCCAGCGCGCCATCCGTGGCGAGTTCAACGCCTGGGCCAAGCAAGCCGGGTCAGCACCGCCACCTGCCCCTGCACGAGATGCACCGCCTGAACCACCGCGCAATGTGGTTCCACCCGAGGTGGCCCGGCAGCACATTGACCGGCTGCGCGACCTTCTGCGCAGTAGCTGAGCGCGACGAGCGACAAGGGCGTGAAGCAGACGTCGATGGCCGTCAGTAGAGCTATCCCCAGGGGATAGATGTACTACAAGCTGTAACGCCGACAGGCACGGCATGGCACTTCGGTCCAGGGGGGCCGTAATGGCGTCGGTTGCATGAGCGCACGCACCATTTGCGCGAGCAGCGCTCCATGGCTTTCGATGGAGCTATCCCCTGGGGATAGCTCGTGTCACAGGCCACCGCTGCCACGACAACCGGGTCCCGGTTCATTTCGGTTTGTTGACTGACTGCCTTCCGTTGCGTGCCGATCCTGACCGCTCCTTTTCCCAAGCGAGCGGACGCCATGGCAACCAACGAACCTCTGCAACTCAATCTCGGCTCTTTGCGCAGCGCGATGTCGCTGACGCTTCACACCCACCACGCCTCGCGCATCTGGCATGGCCGCGCCGCCGCCGAGGGGCGACCCGGCATCGTCGGCCTGAACGGCTACATCGCCGTGATGAACAAGATGAAGCGCGGCTCGGAGCAGGACGACCCGTACAGCGACTGGTGGATGTTGCGCATCGAGGAAAAGCTCGACCAGACCAGGACCACGTTGCAATCGCTGCGCGAGCAGGTTGACCAGGCACTGGCCGGCGTGCCTGCGGCGTTGAGCCTGGGTGAGAACCTCAACGTGCAGCCGGTGAAGCTCCCCTTGTTCGTGAACGCGCAGCTCGGCTTTGCCGCCGTCTATCTGCTGGCCGACTACGACGACATCGCCCGCAAGCTGATCCTCGCCCACCACACCGCGCTGATCGATCGCTCGACGTTGGAGCGCTGGCTCAACGAAGGTGCCCACGCGCTGCGCAGCCTGTTCAGCCTGGCCCAGCAATACCGCTACTCGGGCTGCACCCGCGACGACTTCGCGGCCAAGAACGCCGCAGCTCGGGCAGCATTGGAGAAGTTCGGCGAACTGCCGCAGGACGTGCTCGAAGGCATGCGCCGCTCGAAGTTTGCGCCGCCCGTCGTGCGCCGTGGTCTGCAACAGCGTGGTGATAGCGCTGCCGCAGCCGCATCTCCCACCGACGAAGGCGCTGCCGCCGATTCGGCCGAGGCCAAGTCCACAGCCGCCGGCGAGGACGAACCGGCATGAGCGACCCGAACCGCGAACCGCGCTACTTCCGTCGTCTGGAACAGCCAGCCTTCATGCGGCTGGAACACGCGGCCTCTCTAAAAGGCCTTTTAAAGCCTTTTAAAGGTAAAGGGGACTTCGAGGCCTGGGCCAGCCAGTGCTTCGCCATGCGCGACGAGTTGATTGCCCTGGCGCAGCGACAGGTGCTGCCACAGGCGTGCGGGCATCCCTTCCACCTGCTTCCCGTCGAGCTGGCCCAGCAGACCACTGGCGCAGGCACGACCTTTCTTCGCTGGCGCAAGCACGATCGATCGGCCATGGGCGTGGCGTTGTGGCAGGAGCTGATGGCGAGCCCCAGCACGCCGGTCAACCTGCTGCACGACCTGCACGAGATCGAACTGCAGCGCGTCATGCTGAACATGCAGATCAGCCTGCTGCACACCCTGGGCAGGCAAGCACAGGAATGCGCCAGCAAGGCCGCGCAGGCGGACAACACCTACCTGCGCCGGCTCGCGTCCGTTCCTGCCGCAGTGCGCGATCGGTGATTGCGCCTGCCATCCGAGCACGCGCCCGAGCCCAACGAGGCACGGGTATTTCAACCACCACGGAGATTCCAACATGAGCACACAATTCATCGGCGAGGGCAACATCGGATCGCCTCCCGAGTACCGCGAATTCCCCAATGGCAACGACGATCCTCGCCGGTTGCTCCGGCTGAACGTGTACTTCGACAACCCCGTCCCCACCAAGGGCGGCGAGTTCGAGGACCGCGGCGGCTTCTGGGCGCCGGTGGAACTCTGGCACCACGACGCCGACCGCTGGCAGCAGCTCTACCAGAAGGGCATGCGGGTGCTGGTCGTCGGCCGCATGGAGCGCGACCCCTGGACGGACAACGAAGATCAGCCGCGTGAGACTTGGCAGGTCAACGCGCGCAGTGTCGGCATCCTGCCGTACCGCATCGAGTCTGTGGCCCTCAGCCCGAAGCCACAGGAGGCAGAGCCGAAGCCCCAGGCCACCCAGGAATCGACGGCGCCGAAAGAGACCAAGCGCAGGAAGTGATCGGGCATGGAGGGCGGCTGCCGCAGTGCTTCGCCGCCCTCCATGCGCTGCGAATTATCCCCAGGGGATAGCTCCACCAACGTCCACCGAGTTCCACGCGCGCTCCCGGAAATCGCGGCTCTCGGCCCGCACACTTCCGGCCACGCACCTTCCCCGCACTCGCCATTTCATCGGCGTGAAAGCGGTCGCTGCCGCATGCGGCTTGTTTGCTGCTGCCAGGGGCTGCGCTCGGCATCCTCGATCCCAGCAACTCCATGAACAACAGGAATCGGGATGGACGGATATGCGGCTGTTCTTGTGCGAGAAGCCCTCCCAGGGCAAAGACATTGGCCGGATTCTCGGCGCCACGCAGCGCGGTGAAGGCTGCCTCAACGGTTCCGGCGTCACGGTCACCTGGTGCATCGGCCATCTCGTGGAGGCGGCGCCGCCCGAGGCCTACGACGAGCAGCTCAAACGATGGTCCGTTGAGCAGTTGCCCATCATTCCCCAGCACTGGCGGGTCGAGGTCAAACCGAAGACCGCCACGCAATTCAAGGTCGTCAAGGCGCTCTTGGCGAAGGCGACTCACCTGGTTATCGCCACCGATGCCGACCGCGAGGGCGAATTGATCGCCCGCGAGATCGTGGAGCTTTGCGGCTACCGCGGCCCCATCGAACGCCTGTGGCTGTCGGCGCTCAACGATGCGTCCATTCGGGCGGCACTGGGCAAGCTGCGGCCTTCGGCCGAGACGCTTTCGATGTACCACTCGGCGCTGGCGCGCTCCCGTGCGGATTGGCTCGTGGGCATGAACCTGAGCCGGCTGTTCACGGTGCTGGGGCGACAGGCGGGTTACGACGGCGTGCTGTCGGTCGGCCGCGTACAGACCCCGACGCTCAAGCTCGTTGTGGACCGCGACCGCGAGATCGCGCGCTTCGTGTCCGTACCATACTGGGCCATCGCCGTGTCCCTGTTCGCAGGCGGTTCGACTTTCGCCGCGCAATGGGTTCCACCCGATGCGTGCACCGACGACGCAGGCCGCTGCCTGCGGCAGCCGGTCGCACAGCAGACCATGCAGCAGATCCGCGCTGCGGGCAGTGCCCACGTCGTGTCGGTGGAGACTGAGCGTGTCCGCGAAGGCCCGCCGCTGCCGTTCGACCTGGGCACCTTGCAGGAAGTGTGTTCCAAGCAGCTTGGGCTGGACGTGCAGGAAACCTTGGAGATTGCCCAAGCCCTGTACGAGACGCACAAGGCCACGACGTACCCCCGCTCGGACTCCGGCTACCTGCCCGAGAGCATGTTTGCCGAAGTGCCCACCGTTCTCGACAGCCTGCTCAAGACCGATCCCTCGCTGCGCTCGATCATGGGCCAGCTCGACCGCTCGCAGCGCTCGCGCGCCTGGAACGATGGCAAGGTCACGGCGCACCACGGCATCATCCCGACGCTCGAACCGGCGAAGCTCTCCGCCATGAGCGAGAAGGAACTGGCCGTGTACAGGCTCATCCGGTCGCATTACCTGGCGCAGTTCCTCCCTCACCACGAGTTCGACCGCACTGTGGCCAAGTTTTCGTGCGGGGGGCAGAACCTGGCGGCCACGGGCAAGCAGGTTGTCATCCCGGGTTGGCGCCAGGTGCTCGCCGAGCCGCAGGCCGAAGACGGTGATGGCGAGGGCGATACTGCGGTCCGCGCCCAGGTGCTGCCCGCGCTGCCGAAACTGTATGAGGGCCTGGCATGCCAGGTGGCCGACGTCGATCTCAAGGCACTCAAGACGCTGCCGCCCAAACCGTACACGCAAGGCGAGTTGGTCAAGTCCATGAAAGGCGTCGCCAAGCTGGTGTCCGATCCCCGCCTGAAGCAGAAGCTCAAGGATACGGTTGGCATCGGCACCGAAGCGACGCGGGCCAACATCATCGGCGGCCTGATCGCTCGCGGCTACCTCGTGAAGAAGGGGCGCGCCATCCGCGCCTCGGATGCGGCTTTCACTTTGATCGATGCCGTGCCTGCGGCGATTGCCGACCCTGGCACCACCGCCGTCTGGGAACAGGCGCTCGACATGATCGAGGCCGGACAGCTCACCCTGGACGTGTTCATCGGCAAGCAGGCCGCGTGGATTTCGCAGTTGATTGCGCAGTACGGCAGCGCCTCCCTGTCCATCAAGGTTCCCCAAGGGCCGGCATGCCCGCAGTGCGGCGCACCCACGCGCCAGCGCAGCGGCAAGAGCGGCCCGTTCTGGTCGTGCAGCCGCTACCCGGACTGCAAAGGCACGCTGCCAGTCGAATCCGGCAGCTCCAAGCGCGGCGCCTCGCGCCCGCGCCGTAGCGGCCGCAAAGGCTCCTGACCGCCCCCGTTCCCCGTGAGCCGTGCCCGCCTTCGGCGGCGTGGCCCCTGTCCCGCACTCCGCCGCATGCCCTGCGGGACGCCCAGCGCGCAACGCCTTCTTGATCCGTGTGCGCGTCCCGCCCAGCCGTCCCCGGCCGCGGGACCTGAAGGTAGCTTCTCTGCGAGCCGCACCACGCGCGTTCTGTTGATCTGCGTTTCTTCCGCCCTCTGCGAAGGGTCTCCCGGTGGCTTGCCAGGCTGCACGAGCCACCGGGAGACCCTTCGTGGTCAGCGGTAATCGGTGCCGGTGCCCGCCGGTGCAAAAACGGGCTCCCTTTGTGCGCGGATGTGCGCCAGACGATGCCGGCCCCAGCCACGACATGGGCCGGGTGTGATTGCTTGATGAGCAGACGGTTCTAGCGACGACCGGGCCTGCCAATCAGCCCACGGGTGGTTCCTCTTTTCTCCCGAGCCGAAGGCCGTTGGGCCTTCGGCGCCATTCTCCTGCCCATCAACGTCCCGGCCCGGCCATTGGCCTGGGCCACACGAACAGGAGAGACGACATGCACCCTCAACCTTGCGCACCGCTGCTGTACGGCAGACGGAGGTCGAGAACGGCATGCCCGCCTATCGCGCGGCCATCGCCAATGGTACGCTCGGCTGCAGCCGAGGCCGTAGCCCAAAGGCTGGACTACCTCTTTTGCAGAGGTAAACCTCGGGATGAACTGGGCGAAAACATGCCTTATGTGCCCGCCTTACGGCGAGCTGTTTCCGATGCTTCGCGCAGGATTTCCCGCCCCCCATTCGCTGCGATTGCGGCCACGATGACGCCCAGCACCAGATCCGGGATGTTCGACCCGAACCCCATCACCAGCACCCCGGACAGCACAATCGCACCATTGACGATGGAGTCGTTGCTGGTAAAGATCGCTGACGCCTTGAAGTTCACATCTTCCCCGCGATGGCGGCGCAGTAGTCTGAGGCACACTAGGTTCAAAGCCGCGTTCAGCGCGGCCATGGCCATCATGGCTGGGCCGACAGGCTCTTCCCCTCCAGCGAAGCGGCGTAGGACTTCCAACAGCAGCAGCGCGGCCAGGCCGATTAGCAAGAAACCCGACAAGCGGGCCGCGCCCACCTTGACCGTTGCCGCACGACCGACGGCATACAGGCTAACCGCATAGACCGACGCATCGGCGAGGTTGTCCAACCCGGCGCCCATCAGCGCCGTAGAGCCAGCCCAGATGCCAAGGGCAATGCCGGCGGCGGACTGCGTCAGGTTGATCAGCAACACAGTCAGAAGAATCTTTCGGTCCTTCGCATCGCTCGCATCTAGGCGGCCCAACTCGTCGTTTTCGTGATTTCTGTGGTTTTCAGCCATGCATTGTTCCTTCCAAATCGATGGATGCTGAAGCCTGTAGCGGCTGGAGAGTCAAGGCGCAGATGCAACGAACTTGCCACAGGGTCTTCCCGGACGCCCTTGACTCTACCGTAGCTAGAAGGTTTTCCAATCCAGTCAGAGCTTTAGGACAGAACAGATGAGCACCAATGCGCCCCCTTCATTGCGACTGTCATCCGGTATGGCTGCTATCCACTGATCCGTGGCGCCACTGCGGTTGTGCTCTTCGGCGAGCTCGCGACCGGCCGGCCGTCTTTTCCGACGGAGCTACTCACAGTGATCGTCGCGCTCGCTTGTGCCGCCTTGCTAGAGGGCGGGCGGCCTTTCCACTCCCCGTTGAGCCAGTAGCGGCGTTCCAAGCTGTGGTTGGCCGTCGGCGCATGGCTCGGCTTCTTGGTCGTGCATCTGGCCTTCCAGCACTCCAATCTGGGATACCGGGTCGGGCCGTTGGGATTGTTGATCGGGGTGGCTGAAGCCCATCGCTGGCATCACAAGCGTGAGCACGAAGACGCCCAAGTCAACTACGGCGATTTCTGGATGCCCGGGGGCCACTTGTTCAGCGCTTTCCGGTCGCAAAAGCACACGCTGGGCGCCAAAGAGTGACACTCAAGAAAGATGGACTTTCCAATGGACTACGGCCCGCAGCTTGTCTATCCCTTCCGGAGCCGGCCAGCAGCGGCAAACGCTTGCGCTGCTGGCTATACGATCTTGCCCACGTCGCATTCTTGCGCGAGTCGGGCCTTGCGGCTTCTTGCGAAGCGATCGCGAGTTGCGTGGCGTGCCCATGAGTCGGGCCGCGTCGTGGCGCACTGCTACCTTGGCCTGCACCTGCACCTGCGCAGCCACGCCGCGATGCTCGGTCTGGCCTGGAGAACCCGTAAGGTGGCGGAGATTGCGGCGCGCAGGTCGTCCGGCTCGCGCTGGCTCCTGTGGGCCACGCCCTCGGTCGCACGCCGTCTCAAAACGTCAGAATCGCGCGCTTTCGCATGATGGAGCGCGGCACGTGGCTCTCAGAACTGGACCCGATCACTTCCAGCACCGATGACACGCTCGAGCTTCAGGCGGGCTCGGCCAAGCTGTTGAGAATGCCGCACTCGCGCGAGGTTCGGGCGCTATCGCAGGAGCGTCGCAGATCCATTAACTCGCGCTCCAAGGCGCGCAATTCCTTCATCTTGGTCCGCACTTGCGCGATATGAGCGTCGACCAGCGCGTTCACCTCGCCGCAGCCCAACTCTGGCCGATCCCGTAAGTTCAGCAGTTGACGGATCTCATCCAGCGTCATGTCCTTCGCCCGGCAGCGGCGGATGAACAGCAAGCGCTGCAAATGGACTTCGTCATAGAGCCTGAAGTTGCCCTCGCTACGTGCAGGCTCGGGCAGCAAGCCTTCTGACTCGTAAAAGCGCACGGTCTGCACCAAGCAATCTGCCTTCTTGCCCAGTTCACCGATCCGCATCATGGTTGCTTCCTATAAAAAACTTGACTCTATATCTACTAGAGGTTTTCTAATGATGGCATCCGGGGAAAACCTTGTCAATGAAGAGCGATCTATGAACAAAGAACCTTCCAGCCCATGCGCCTGCTCCGGCGGCAATGGCCAACAGACGGCGTGCGCCAGTGAGCAGGCCAGCACTGAAACCACCGTTTTCCACGTGAGCAACATGGATTGCCGCAATGAGGAAGCACTGGTGCGGCGAACGCTGGAGGGCATGCCCGGTGTCGAGCGGCTCCTGTTCGATCTTCCGCAGCGTTTGTTGACCATTTCGCACCGCGAAGTCTCGGCCGATGCCTTGGAGCAAGCGCTGAATTCGGTGGGCATGAAGGCTCAGGCTGTCCGAGACGCCGCCGTGTCGACCACCTACCGCATCGAGAACATGGACTGCCCGAGCGAGGAGAAACTCATCCGCTCGCACCTCGGGGCAGTCGAGGGAATTCAGGACCTCGACTTCGACCTCGCTGAGCGCACCCTGTCGGTGAAACACCTCGCTCAGGCACGCGCGCAGATGGAGCAGGTCCTGGCCTCGATCGGCATGCGCGCCAAGGAGCAGACCTTCGGCCACACGGGGCCGATCGAAGCCGCGGCTGTGATCCCATCCTCGGCCCTGCAGCAGCAACCAACCGCTGCCGTTTCCGCGCCGCCGATCGGCGAGCGGGTGACGTACCGGATCGAGAACATGGATTGCCCGACGGAAGAAGCGCTGATCCGCGACCGGCTGGGCAAGCTGCCGGGTGTGACCGCGCTCGACTTCAATCTGATGCAGCGTGTGCTGGGAGTCCAGCACACGCTGGCGACCTCAGCGCCGATCGAGAAGGCGCTTGCTTCCATTGGAATGCAGGCTGCGCGGCAGGACATGCAGACAGCCACCACGGTACTTCGCATCGCGAAGATGGACTGTCCGACCGAGGAAAGTCTGATCCGCGGCAAGCTGCAAGGCATGCCGGGCGTGCAGGGAATGGATTTCAACCTGATGCAGCGCACGCTCACGGTTCGGCACACACCCGACGCGATCAAGCCGGCAGTCGAAGCCATCGAATCGCTGGGCATGGAAGCCGAGGTCCAGAGGACTGATGAGCCGCGCGATGCCCCGGTGGCCGCGCACAAGACCAATTGGTGGCCGATGGCGGTTTCGGGCGTTGCGGCGGTGGCCGCCGAAGGCGTGTACTGGGTCAACGACGGCAATCATTGGGCCGTGATCGTGCTGGCACTGGTTTCGATCTTCACCGGCGGCCTCAGCACCTACAAGAAGGGCTGGATCGCGCTGAAGAACCTCAACCTGAACATGAACGCCCTGATGGCCATCGCGGTCACCGGCGGCATGGCGATCGGCCACTGGCCGGAGGCCGCCATGGTCATGTTCCTGTTCGCGTTGGCGGAAGTGATCGAGGCGAAGTCGCTGGACCGCGCCCGCAACGCCATTCGGGGGCTGATGGACTTGGCGCCCGAGACCGCGACCGTGCGGCAGGCCGATGGCTCATGGACAGAGCTGCCGGCCAAGGAGGTCGCAAAGGGCGCGGTGGTCCGCGTGCGTCCTGGCGAGCGCATCGCACTGGACGGCCTGATCACCTCGGGTCGATCGGCCATCAACCAGGCGCCCATCACCGGCGAGAGCCTGCCCGTCGAGAAGGCCGAAGGTGACCAGGTCTTCGCCGGAACCATCAATGAGACCGGCTCTTTCGAATACAAGGTGACCGCAGGCGCCAGCGACTCGACGCTCGCGCGCATCATCCATGCCGTGGAGTCCGCGCAGGGCAGCCGTGCGCCCACGCAGCGCTTCGTCGACCAGTTCGCCCGCGTCTACACGCCGGCGGTGTTCGCGGTGTCCGTGCTGGTTGCCGTCGTGCCGCCGCTCGCCTTCGGCGGCGCATGGTTTGACTGGGTCTACAAGGCCCTGGTACTGCTGGTGATCGCCTGCCCCTGCGCTCTGGTCATCTCCACGCCGGTCACCATCGTCAGCGGCTTGGCCGCTGCCGCCCGACGCGGCATCCTGATCAAGGGTGGCGTCTACCTGGAGGGCGGGCGCAAGCTCAAGGCGTTGGCCCTGGACAAGACCGGCACACTCACACATGGCAAGCCCGAGCAGACCGACTTCGTGCCGCTGATCGGCGAGGCGCAGGAAGTTGCCGCCTGGGCCGCAAGCCTCGCGGCACGCTCGGACCATCCTGTGTCTCAGGCCATCGCCCGCAAGGCGAACCGTGACGGCATCGCGCTGCACGAGGTCGACGACTTCGCGGCGCTGCCTGGCCGCGGCGTGCGCGGCCGCGTCGCCGGGCGCATGTTGCACATGGGCAACCACAGGCTCGCCCAGGAGCTGGGCCTGAGCGAAGCGACGCTCCAGGCTCGGCTGGAGACCCTGGAGCGCCAAGGCAAGACAGCGATCCTGCTGATGGACGATGCGACCGTGCTCGGCATTTTTGCAGTGGCCGACACCGTGAAGGAAACCAGCCGTGAGGCGGTGGCCGACCTGCAGGCGCTGGGTGTGCGCACGCTGATGCTGACGGGGGACAACCAGCACACGGCCGCGGCCATCGCTGCCCAGGTCGGAATCTCTGAAGCCCGTGGTGACCAACTGCCCGAAGACAAGCTCAAGACCATCGAAAGCCTGGTCGGCGGCGAGGGCCAGGTGGGCATGGTGGGCGACGGCATCAACGATTCGCCCGCGCTCGCCCGTGCCGACATCGGCTTCGCCATGGGCGCGGCCGGCACCGACACCGCGATCGAAACAGCCGACGTCGCCCTGATGGACGACGACCTGCGCAAGATCCCCGCCTTCATCCGGCTGTCGCGTAGCACTGCGGCGATCCTCACGCAGAACATCGTTCTGGCCCTTGGCATCAAGGCGGTGTTCCTTGCGTTGACGTTCACAGGGCATGCCACCATGTGGATGGCTGTGTTCGCTGACATGGGGGCAAGTCTTTTGGTTGTCGTCAATGGGCTGCGCCTCCTGAAGTTCAAGGCGGCATGAACAATGGATGAACCATCTCTTCGCAAGACGCAGTGGTACTCACTCGCGATCGTTATATTCGCCGGCGATCAGGCAGCTAAGAGCTACATTGACGCGACAACTCCCTTGGGTTGGTCGCACGAGGTGGCGTCATTCTTCAACCTAGTTCACGCTCTCAATCCCGGCGCGGCGTTCAGCTTCCTTGCTGGCGCGGGCGGCTGGCAGCGGTGGTTTTTTCTGGCGATCGCGTTCGCAATATCGGCATGGCTCGCATGGCTGCTCTCCCGGCCGCTGCGCAAAACGGAAGGCCTTTCGTACAGCCTCATTCTGGGCGGCGCATTGGGCAACGCGTTCGACCGCGCCACGCGCGGGCACGTTATCGACTACATCGACTTTCACCTGCACGGCTGGCACTGGCCCGCCTTCAACATCGCTGACATGGCCATCGTGGGCGGGGCGATCGCGCTGGTGGCCCAGTCGTTCATGAGCGTGGAGAACCCGGCCGCCACAAAGGAGTCCCAGTGACATTGGGACGATCCGGAAATTCGCAATGCACACGGTGCAGGACACCAATCTGAAGAGAACGGCCCCCAGCATGAGCGGCCGCGGCTTGGCCCTCATGCTAGCGCCCACCGCCGCTTTTGCTGCAACGCCCTGTTGCGATGGCGGCGATTGCTGCAACGACGTCGCAATGCCTTGCTGTGAATAAACAGCACGCAAGCCAGTTGACCTGGCAATTATGAAAGTCCATCACGGCGATGCTGGCCTTTTTCGTTCCAATGAGCCGTCACGGAGAGGTGATGATGAAGCTATGCCGGGATCCTGCAAGCTTTAGGACGGTCTTCTTTACCGCATAGCGATATGCTGATGTCACCCGTTCGCCTCGCCTGGCAAGTACAAGTAGTTCGTCGCGGTTTTCTGGCCGTGTCCGCCCGCTTCGCTGGCCCTTTTGCCCCAAACAAGCGCAATCATGCCTGCGTTACCACCAAAGTTCGCCCCCGCCAGTTGCTGTTCCTAAAGGGCATCAAGCTCAACGCCATCGCCGACCGGCCAGCGTATTTCGCATCGCTGCGTGCCCGTCGGGGCCAGCCCATCGTCATCCTCGCAGAGCTGGGACCGGACGAGGCATTCGCCCTGTGGAAGCAGCATGTACTGGGCGACAGGCCTCGCTGACCCAGTTTCGCCTCATCCTCCTGACAGCCCCGCACTTATTGCGGGGCTTTCTTTTTTCCGCGTTCGCCAATCGGGGCTGTTGCAAATGCCGATTTCCGGCTGACGCGGCTCGCCTCGCGCATGAAGCTGCCCGCATGTGTCGCTGATTCGTCAGCACCATGCCAGCAGCCAGAGTTTCCAGGCTGCCGCGGATTCTTTCCGCGCTACCCGCCAGTCCGCCATCGCATCGAGTCTGCGGACGCGCGTCACCCGTGACGCCGATGCTTTTTTCTCAACCGCGTGCGGGAGCTGCCATCCCGTGAGGGACGAGGCCCCGCTTTTTCCAAGGAGCCCGTCCATGTCCCAGCAAGCCTCTTTCGGCCAGTTGGCCTTGATCCATTGCGGCAAGTTCCTGCCGCTCGAAATCCTGCATAGCGCCGCCGGCCACTACATCGGCACGCGCGATACAGAAGGTCCCGTTTCGCGGGAATCCTGCCAGTACTTCCGCAGCTATGCCGCGGCTCAACGTGCCCTCGAAAGAGGCGGCTGGTCCCAGCTCGCCACACCCTGATCCAACTGGAGGAACCACGTCATGAACCAGCTTTTGCCCCAGGAAGTCGTCGATCAGATCATGCGGGAAGAGCAGCATTTCGCCGCCGCGCCCCAAGCCTTCTTCGAGGTCTGGAAGCGCGGCGTCGAGATCGCAGGCCCGCAATGGTTTGGCGACGGCACGCGCGAAGGCCTGAACCAGGCAAAGAGCAAGTGGGATCTGCGTCCCGACATGCTGCGTGCCAACGACGCACTCGGCGTCCTGAGCAGCGGGGAACGCATGTTCCTGTCCGCCATGTTCAGCTTCTACAACGCGCGCGAGGGCGGTGCCATGCTCAAGCGCTGCCACTTCCAAGGACTGTCGGACTTCGATGGTCTCGATCTGCAACGTCGCCAGGTGATCGCCGACCTGCTGCTGAACTACAGCGGTTGGTGAGCCGGTCCCTGGCACACCTTCATCACTGCGTTCACGGGACCCCATGAGGGACATGCGCCTCGTTCGAGGCCATGTCCCTCGCGTTTTCTCCCCGCCCAGCGCCATCCGGCATCAGGCGGTTTCCCCTGCGGATGCCATCGTCCGCAAGGGCTGGCTCCGTTCATTCATCGAAAGGAGCCTTCATGGCCAACAACTACTACGAAGCCACCGGCGTTCTCGTGCTCGACCGTGTGACGCCCGTCATCCAGGCGCTGTTCGGCGCCTTCGCGCTGGACGAGAGCCACCCCGGCAACGGGCAGGCCTACATCGCCCAGATCGCCGAGACCACCAATCCGCAATGGCCGGACGTGCTCGATGGCCTGGAAGACCTGGCCACGCAACTCGGTATTCCGATGCCGGACGACGAAGGGCTGTCGATCCCGCCGCTGCTCGAACTGCTCGCCGTGCACTTCCGTGCCGATGAGGACGAAGAGCTGGGGAACTTGATCGACCGTCATTCGTTCGAGGACACCGCCGATCTCGACGCATTGTTTCTGATCGCCACCCGGTTCGATGACGGGCACCACCTGACCGCCATCCAGTTCGAGGGCTGCTGGTACTGCAGCAAGCCGCGGCTGTTCGAGTTCGGCGGCAACGGCTGCTACCTGAGCCGCGAGGTCCGCTTCATCAGCTCCTCCTCCCAGGCCCTCCAGCTCGGCGACCAATTGCGCAAGACCATTGTGGCCGCCGACATCGAAGAGGCTTCGGCCCTGATCGCGCTGGAGACCATCAATCTGCTGGCGGGCGTCAGCGACGAGCCATTCCGCATGAATTTGCGCCGGCGCGTCGCCGAGCGATTGGCCCAAACGCCAACGATCAGCGTCACCTGACGCTGTTTCCTTTCTTTCCACCCACCGGGGTCAATTCCCGGTGGCGGGGATTTGCTCCATCATTATTCTGTTGGAGAAATCCCATGTCCCAGAATCCCAATCCCTTTCTACGCGGCTACTGGAATCTGAAAATCGTCCGCACGCTGTCCATCAGCTACGAGGACGGAAGCCCGCATGTTTGGCGAAACATCCACCCGAGCCAGCAGCACCTCTGCGACGCGGCGCTGGTTTCTTCTCCTTGCATCATCACCAGCGACTTCGCGGTGGTCAGGACTGGCACCGAACCTGTCGGCGCCGCACTGATCGCCGAATGCGACGCGGCTGAAGGGGGCAGCGGCGAAGGCATGGTGGGTGCCGTGGTGTACGCGATCCACGGCGACGACTTCGACGGCCGCCCCGTCCACATTGGCGACACCTATTCGGCCGAGGCCGCACGGGAAGTCGTGCAGCGGTTGAGCTTCGAGACCGGCTACTACAGCCGGTGCTGGGAAATCAGCAGCGCGCACATCAGCCGCGAAACCGGCCAGTACCTGGCCAACCTGGCTGACCTCGCGACGCCGGAGGCCTTTTTGTTCATCGCGTTCCGGATTCCCTACAGCCCGGCGATCGGCGTCAAGCTGATCTCCACGCCCTGGACGGACCAGCACCTGCAGGACGTCGAGGGGATCGCCGCCGAGCAGCTTCGGCAGGAGCACCGCAGCAAGGGCATGCCGGACGAGCTGGCACAGATCCTTGAACTGGCCGGCCAGGCCGACGTGCGCATCCTCATCCTCGATGCCGACGCACCCGTGTTGCCGGGCCTATCGCTGGCCGGCGAATAGCTGCCACACACATCCCCGGCCTTCCTTGTCCTCACCGCATGCCGGCCCGGTCTCCCGCCAGAGAGCCGGGCCGGCGCACTTTCACAGGAGCGATCCCATGTTCCCCGACCTCATCACACCCGCATCCGACTTCGAGCACCAACTCGGAGCCTGCGTCAACGCCATGAGCCAGGAAGATGCCATCGGCCAGATCCTGGTATTCGAGCGCATGAGCGGCACGCTGCACATGCGCCATATCGCCAGCGCCGACCTGGTGGACACCGACGTGGACGACTACGAAATGGTCGTCTTCGACGGTGGCAACACAAGCGGCGACACGTGGAAACACGTGTTCTTTCCGCGTCAGCGCGAGCACTACTTCGTGTACCAAGCCTGATTCCTCCAGCCCCTTTCGAGGGGCTTTTTCTTGCCCGCAGCACAGGAAAACGGTTGTGGTGCGGTGCCGTTTCCTGCGGGCAGGCAGACCGCCCCAGGGCCATGCTTGCCCCATGTTCGTCGGCGTTGCCGGCACATGCCCAGGCAGTCGAGACCTTCGAGGCTGCAAGCGCGGGAAACCGTGCTGGTCGTTTCTTCCTACGGACCTACCGCGTCCATCCACGCCACCCACAAGGGACCTCTCCCTTGCGGGCGGGGAATCCCTTGTTTTTCCTCAAGGAGTTTCCCCATGGATCGTTCCCTCATCAAATCCATGATGCCTTCGCTGGTCGCAGGCCATGTGCCCCGCAACGTGCGGTCGTTCAAGTACCGCGTGTTCGATGATCAGCCGCTGTCCTCAACGCTGGGCTTCGCCATCGACCCCCAACCCTTCGACGGCAAGGTGGTCGCCGCGACCGACGATGCCATCGTCGTCAAGCTCAAGCCTTCCGAGTTCGCGGTGCTCGATCCCAGCCTGGTGACCACGGTTCCTGCCGAAGGCGCCAAGGTGCATGTCCAACCCTATGCCCGTCGTCGCTTCGACGGACTGCGCGCGGACACGCCGGAGGTCATCACCGAGGAGACTTCGGACGGCACGCCGTACACCATCACGAGGCACATCCTCGGCTCGGCGCCGGCCAAGCTGCCCATTCCCACGCCGCAGTGCATGGAGTTGGGCCAGCTCATCGAGCAGTTGGAGGAGATGCCGGCCCCCGATCGCTTCCGGCGCATCACCCACATGCTGGTGGATGCCGGTGCCCGCGACTTCACCTGGGTCGATCCCACGCCCTCCAAGATCATCGAGACGCCGCCGGCGATCAGCTTCACGGTCTCGACCGCGAAGTTCGAGGGCCGGGTGACGATCCTCTACGACCGCGGCGGAGACACCTACGTGGTGGAACTGCACCGTCAGAACGGTGAATCGGTCGAACTGGTCGATCGGCACGACGAGGTGTATTTCGACATGCTCGGCGAAGTGCTGGAGAGGCTCATCGACGACGGGCGCTGGCGCCAGATCGACGTGAGCATCCTCGACGCGAAAGCGGCCCGCAAGCGCCAGGCCGTCCCGGCATGACGCCCCGCAGCGAAACCGGGCGGTCCTGCGGCTGACCCGAGGCATCCGCCACGGCGTTCCAGCCGTTCCGGCCGCGTGCACTACAGGCCCTTCATCCCATCGGATGGAGGCCTTTCTCATTCTTCCACACAGGAGATTTCATCCATGTCACTGCGATTCAAAGGCGCTGACCTGCGCCCCGTGCTGACCGAAGCCATCGCCAATCAGGGGTCGTCTCAGAAAACGGAAAAAAATCGTACGCTAAGAGCCGAAGTGGGCCCTTTAGCAGCAATGCAAAGCTGCGATCAACGGGCAGGAAACATTGCCATGGTGCGCGTTGCACTCTCTCACTAGCGTCGACAGGGCCTCTTCCATCCGCGTGAGGTCCGCCATGCGTGCGCGCACATCGGCCAGCCGGTGAGCAGCCAGTTCGGCCGCCTCGCTGCAATGGGTGCCGTCCTCCAGTTTCAGGAGCTGGCCGACTTCATCCAGGCTGAATCCCAGGCGCTGGGCTGACTTCACGAACTTCACCCGCGCCACGTCCGCCTGCCCGTAGCGGCGGATGCGACCGTAGGGCCGCTCCGGCTGGGGTAGCAAGCCCTTGAGCTGATAGAAGCGGATCGTCTCCACGTTGACCCGGGCTGCCTTGGCGAAGGCCCCGATGGTCAGATTCTCTTGAGCGTTCTCCATGGCGCTTGACTCCGTAGTTGACTACGGAAGTAACGTTACAGCATCAAGCGAAGTCCCGGAAGGAGAACCTTATGTCGGAACCCAAGAACGGCTGCGGCGCACTGGCGACCGGCGGCGTCGCGGCCGTCCTCGCCTCGGCCTGCTGCCTCGGCCCCCTTGTCCTGGTCGCGCTCGGCTTCTCTGGCGCGTGGATCGGCAACCTGACCGTGCTGGAGCCGTATCGGCCGATCTTCATCGGCGCAGCGCTCATCGCGCTGTTCTTCGCCTGGCGCAGCATCTTCCGACCAGCCCATGCCTGCAAGCCCGGCGACGTTTGCGCCGTGCCCCAAGTGCGGACTGCCTACAAGGTGATCTTCTGGATCGTGGCCGCCCTGGTTCTGGTTGCCCTCGCGTTTCCCTACGTCCTGCCGCTGTTCTACTGAAAGGAGATCACCATGAAGAAATTCACCACCCTCACCACCCTCATCGCCCTGGCCGCCGCTCTAAGCGCGCCCGCCTGGGCTGCCACCAAGACCGTCACCCTGTCGGTGCCCGGCATGACCTGCGCCGCGTGCCCGATCACGGTCAAGACGGCTCTGTCCAAGGTCGCCGGCGTCGAGAAGGCCGAAGTCAGCTTCGAGAAGCGGGAGGCCGTCGTCACCTTCGACGAGGCCAAGACCAATGCCGACGCCTTGACCAAGGCCACCGCAAACGCGGGTTACCCGTCCAGCGTCAAGCAGTGAGGGCGTAATCATGGCCGAGGCGATCACCCTCCACATCGAAGGCATGACCTGCACGTCGTGCGCCGAGCACGTCCAGCAGGCTTTGACGAACGTGCCCGGCGTGCGCGCGGCCTCGGTGTCCTATCCGCAGCGGCAGGCCGAAATCGAGGCGGATGCAGGCGTGAGCGTGGCCCCGCTGGTTGCCGCAGTGGCCACGCTCGGCTATCGCGCACGGCTTACCGACACGCCGAACAAGCCTGCCGGCCTGCTAGACAAGGCGCTGGGCTGGCTCGGTGGCGAAACGAAGCATGTTGGCGGTGAACAAGCGCTGCACGTGGCTGTGATAGGCAGCGGCGGCGCGGCGATGGCGGCTGCCTTGAAGGCCGTGGAGCAAGGCGCCCGCGTCACGCTGATCGAGCGCGGCACCATCGGCGGCACCTGCGTCAATGTCGGCTGCGTGCCGTCCAAGATCATGATCCGCGCCGCGCACATCGTCCACCTGCGCCGCGAAAGCCCGTTCGATGCTGGCCTGCCGGCCGCAGCGCCCGCTGTACTGCGCGAGCGGCTGCTGGCCCAGCAACAAGGCCGCGTCGAGGAGCTGCGCCATGCCAAGTACGAAGGCATCCTGGCAAGCACTCCGGCCATCACCGTGCTGCGCGGCGAGGCCCGGTTCAGGGACACGCGCACGCTGACCGTGGCGACCGCTGACGGCGGCACGCACGAGGTGAACTTCGACCGCTGCCTGATTGCCACCGGCGCGAGCCCGGCGCTTCCGCCAATCCCGGGCCTTGCGGACACACCCCACTGGACCTCCACCGAGGCGCTGGAAAGCAGCTCGCTCCCCGAGCGGCTGGCCGTGATTGGTTCCTCCGTGGTGGCGGTCGAGTTGGCGCAAGCCTTCGCCCGGCTGGGCAGCCAGGTCACGATCCTGGCGCGCAGCACGCTGTTCTTCCGAGAAGACCCGGCCATCGGGGAAGCCGTAACAGACGCCTTCCGCGCCGAGGGCATCGAGGTGCTGGACCACACCCAGGCGAGCCACGTTGCCTATGCGGGCGGGGAATTCGTGCTCACCACCGGGCAGGGGGAAGTGCGCGCCGACAAGCTGCTGGTCGCCACCGGTCGCGCGCCGAACACGCGCAGCCTGAACCTTGAAGCGGCAGGCGTCGAAGTCAATGCGCAGGGAGCCATCGTCATCGACCGCGCCATGCGCACGAGCGCACCGCACATCTTTGCTGCCGGCGACTGCACCGACCAGCCGCAGTTCGTCTATGTGGCGGCGGCGGCCGGCACGCGCGCCGCGATCAACATGACCGGCGGCGACGCGGCGCTGGACCTGACGGCGATGCCGGCGGTGGTGTTCACCGATCCGCAGGTGGCGACCGTGGGCTACAGCGAGGCGGAAGCGCACCACGACGGCATCGAGACCGACAGCCGGCTGCTGACGCTCGACAACGTGCCGAGGGCGCTCGCCAACTTCGACACGCGCGGCTTCATCAAGCTGGTGGCGGAAGCTGGCTCAGGGCGGCTGATCGGCGTACAGGCGGTCGCGCCGGAAGCGGGCGAACTGATCCAGACGGCCGCGCTGGCGATCCGCCACCGGATGACCGTGCAGGAGCTGGCCGACCAGTTGTTCCCCTACCTGACCATGGTCGAGGGACTGAAGCTCGCGGCGCAGACCTTCAACAAGGACGTGAAGCAACTGTCCTGTTGCGCCGGATGAGGAAAAGGGAGGTGTTCGATGAACGCCTACAGCCGCGCCAACCGCCGCATCTACGCGGCCTTGTCCAATCCCCTGTCGGCCACCCACCGGCACCGCCTCGACGATCTGCTCAAGCGCCACGACAACGGCAAGACGACCTGGCTGGCCTGGCTGCGCCAGTCGCCCGTCAAGCCGAACTCGCGCCACATACTCGAACACATCGAGCGCCTCAAAGCCTGGCAGGCGCTCGACCTGCCTTCCGGCATCGAGCGGTCGGTGCACCAGAACCGCCTGCTCAAGATCGCCCGCGAAGGCGGCCAGATGACGCCCGCCGATCTGGCCAAGTTCGAGGCACAGCGCCGCTACGCGACCCTGGTGCGCTCGCCATCGAGGGCATGGCCACCGTCACCGACGAAATCATCGACCTGCACGACCGCATCCTGGGCAAGCTGTTCAACGCTGCCAAGCACAAGCATCAGCAGCAGTTCCAGGCGTCCGGCAAGGCGATCAACGCCAAGGTGCGGCTGGCCACCTCGATCAAGCAGGGCACGGTGACGGCCTCGCTGATGCTCAGGAAACTCGGCAGCTACCCGCGCCAGAACGGCCTGGCCGTGGCGCTGCGCGAGCTGGGCCGCATCGAGCGAACGCTGTTCATCCTGGACTGGCTGCAAAGCGTCGAGCTGCGCCGCCGCGTGCATGCCGGACTGAACAAGGGCGAAGCCCGCAACGCGCTAGCCCGCGCCGTGTTCTTCAACCGGCTGGGCGAAATCCGCGACCGCAGTTTCGAGCAGCAGCGCTACCGGGCCAGCGGCCTCAACCTGGTGACGGCGGCCATAGTGTTGTGGAACACGGTCTATCTGGAACGGGCCTCAAACGCCTTACGCGGTCACGGCCAGACTGTCGATGACGCCCTGTTGCAGTACCTGTCGCCGCTGGGCTGGGAGCACATCAACCTGACCGGCGATTACCTCTGGCGCAGCAGCGCCAAGATCGGCGCGGGCAAGTTCAGGCCGCTACGACCGCTGCAACCGGCTTAGCGTACGATTTTTTCCGTTTTCTGAGACGTCCCCAATCAGTGCCGCATTGTCCTGGTCAAGGATCAGGGCGTGTACTTCCTCGCCGAGCGTGGGGAGCGTCGCCCGGATGGGCGCCAGGCACTGCTCGCCTACGCCGTCGGATGCAACCCGGACACCGACCCGTTCGATGACTGGTGGCACCTCGCCGGCCGCGAGCTGGGCGGCGATGACTTCGCGGAGTATTTCGACCCGAAGGACGGCCTGTTCACGCGCCTCCAGCACTCGGCGGACGATCTCGTGCTTTCCGCCACCGCCACGCACCTGTCCTTAGCAGTGGTGCCTCCCGCCTGACGCGGCAACCGCCTCGCAGCCCCCGCATCGGGGGCCTTCTTTTGTTCGCACCGCCGCCATCGCCGCGCGTGCGCGTTTGTCTCCAGCCGCCGAGGCACGCCCCGCCGGCCACAACGCCGGCATGCCACCGGAGACAACCGCATGAACACGCCATCGACCTCGCCGAGGCTGCACCTCCTACCGGTGTCGCTGCGCACGGCCAATGCATTCGTTCTGTCGCACCATCGCCACCACCGCCCGGTCCAGGGCGCGAAGTTCGCCCTGGCCGTCACGCTGAGCGACAGCGACCTGATCCACGGCGTGGCCATTGTCGGCCGCCCGGTCGCGCGGCACCTGGACGCTGGAAGTCACGCGGCTGTGCACCGACGGCACACCCAGCGCCTGCAGCAAGCTCTACGGCGCGGCCTGGCAGGCGGCAAGGGCGCTGGGCTACATACGCCTGCTCACCTACACCATGCCCGACGAAGGTGGCGCCAGCCTGCGCGCCGCCGGCTGGCGGCTGATCGGCGCGCGCGGTGGCGGCGCCTGGAGCCGTCCCGGCCGTCCGCGCGCCGATACCCCCGAGCACCTGCGCGGCGCCAAGTGCCTGTGACAGGCGCCGGGTGGCGCGGACAAAGGGAAGCGCCCGGGTGCCGATTGATTGCTGCCGCGCGCGCGAGGCCCCGCCATGCTGGCCCCATGCCTGCTGACGTCGTCAGCGACATGCCAGGCAACCATCGGTCTTCGAGGTTGCGGCGCAGTTCCCACTGCGTGACCGAGCCAGCTCGCACCGCATCCTTCCGCGAGCGGCCACCAGCCTCTGGTGGCGGATGCTTTCGCCTTATCAACCCACCGCGGGGTCACGCACCTTCCCCGCATGCGTGGGCCGGTGTGTCTCCGCTTCATCCCAATGGAGATTCACCATGAACACCACGTCCAACGAGAAATCGTATTTCGACCTCCACACCTCGGGCATCGGCTACATCCAGCGTGTCCGTGAAGTGCCCGTCCGGGGCGGCCGCCGTGCGCAGCCTTTCCTGGCATGCACCATCGCCGCGCTGGTCGGCCCCGCCCGGGACCCCAGCTACCGCTACTTCGACGTCAAGGTCTCGGGTGCCGAGGCCAAGAAGCTCGTTCAGCGCTACATCGGCGTTGACGATCCCAAGCAGCGCCCGCTGGTGCGCTTTCGCCTCGGTGACCTGTGGGGCGATGTGTACATCCGCGACAAGGGTGAGCAGAAGGGTCAGGCCGCCGCGTCCCTCAAGGCGCGACTGCTCAAGGCCGAACTGATCGACCGGGCCGAACTGGCTTCGATCGAGCAGCACGAGTTGATCACCCGCGGCATCGGCTATCTCAATCGTGTGAAGGACGTCACCCCAAAAGCTGGCGACTCGTTCCTCTCTTGCACCGTCGCGGCACTGGCCGGGCCTGTCGATGAACCGGAGTATCGGTACTTCGACACCATCGTCGCCACCCCGGAAGCCGAGCACCTGGTTCGCCGGTGCGTTCAGGCCGTCGAGGGTGACCGCAAGGTGCTGATCGCCTTCCGTCTGAACGACATGAAGATCGATCCGTACATCCGCACCAAGGGTGAGCACGCCGGGGAACCGGCCGCCAGCCTGGAATCGACGCTGGTCCACATCGGTCTCATCAAGATCGACGGCACCCAGGTCTATCCGACGAGCCAGGCGCAAGCCGAGGCGCCGCCGGCCGAAGACGCATCCGCGTCCGAAGCCGACGATGCCATCGACACGGCCACCGAGCCCGCCGAGCGCGAGCCCGAGGCGCAAGTCCAGGAGCAGGAGCCGGCATTGGCTGCTTCGTTCTGATCCGGCACGGCCTCTCACGGGGCCTTGTCGCTTTTCCTCCCCACGTACGCCGCGTCCCCAGGACGCGTGCTTGCGCATTTCATCCCCCGAGTTCCGCGTGGTCTCACGGCCACGCGGTTGTCGAATTTCTCAAAGGAGATCAGCCATGTCTCTGGTATCCCGCTTTGCTCCGCAATCCCCGATCCTGCGCTCTGATCGCCCACTCTCGGACGACCGCATTCGTGCCGTCGTTCCGTCGATCTTCGCCGACGCTCCACATGGGAGCCGGTCCGATCGGTATGCCTACATACCGACCTCGACCGTGCTGACCAAGCTGCGCCAGGAGGGCTTCGAGCCCTTCATGGTGTGTCAGACGCGCGTGCGCAACGAAGACCGGCGCGAGTACACGAAGCACCTCATCCGACTTCGCCATGCAAGCCAGATCAACGGCGACGAGGCGAACGAGATCATCCTGCTCAACAGCCATGACGGCACGAGCAGCTATCAGATGCTCGCCGGCATGTTCCGGTTCGTCTGCCACAACGGCCTGGTTTGCGGTGACACCACCGCAGACATCCGCGTTCCCCACAAGGGCGACGTGGCCAGCCAGGTGATCGAAGGTGCCTACGGAGTCCTCGAAGGTTTCGAGCGCGTGCAGAACGCGCGCGATGCGATGCGCACCATCACCCTCGATGAGGGCGAAGCGGAGGTCTTTGCGAACTCTGCGCTCGCACTCAAGTACGACGATCCGGCCAAGTCCACGCCTGTCACCGAGAGCCAACTGCTGGCCCCTCGGCGATGGGACGACCGCAAGAACGACCTGTGGGCCGTCTTCAACCGCGTCCAGGAGAACCTAGTCAAAGGGGGCCTGAACGGACGCACGGCCAACGGCCGCAATCAGCGCACCCGTCCGGTGCAAGGCATCGACCAGAACCTGCGCCTGAACCGGGCGTTGTGGCTGCTGGCCGAAGGCATGCGCCAGCTCAAGGCGTGATGCCACGCGGACCTCGCCCACCTCGGGCGAGGCCATTTCCTCTCATCCACCGGGTGCCGTCGGCGGCCCGTCATTCATCATCAGGAGAACCATCATGGCAACCCCATCGGCTTCCGAGAAATCTGTTGCGCCCATCGTCGTCCCCGGCCAGCTCACGCTGCGTACCATCCGCGGCAAGAACGGCCCGTTCACGGTTGGCCGCCTCGCGACGCACCTCGGTACTTTCGAGGTCAAAGACCCGGAGCTGGAGCAGTACCCCGAAGGCAAGTACGACGGGGAATTCATCATCAGGTACATCTTCCCGAAGTCCTATCCGGTCGGCGGCGGCATGCGGTTCGAGATCCGTGCCAGCCTCGACGGCATGACGCTCAACGGCATCGACAAACTCAGCCGCGACGAAGCCCGCAGCTTCGCCACCCAGGACGTCGATCCGCTCGATGAAGAGCAAGGGGCGCAGCCTGCGGCAACGCCGGCCAAGCCCACCAAAGCGTCCAGGCCCGCCAAGCCCGCACCCGTGCAGGCGTCCGCGGACCCGCTGGTCGATACCACGCCCTTCGGCGTGGATGCGCCACCGCCTGCTACGGCCGCTGCCCCCGGCAGCACCGAAGACGGTGACGCCGCGCTCTTCGGCCTGCTGTGGCCGCTGGGCGAGTCCGTGAAACTGGATTCGACCATCGACCGCCGCACCCTGCGCGCGCAGATCGCCCGCCTGGGCGAGCTGGGCTACGCGCTGGACTTCAAGACGCAGGAGTGGAGCCGCCAGGCCGAACCAAAACCTGCGTGATCGCAGACGCCGCATGCGCGGTGTTCTTCATCCACCCGCCGGGGTTCCTTTCCCATGCGGGGGAGGCCCTGGCCATTTTCTGGAGGTCTCCATCATGTCCACCATCGCTTCCGATACCCCGCGTTCAACGCTGGATGAACCCGCGTGGCGGGACCTTTGCAAAGCGGCCGCCGCACACGCCCAGCGCGGTTGCGGCTTGTCCTACGACCACTACGTGACGCTCTTCAGTTCGGCGATCGACGCACAGGCCAATCGTTTGCCGGATGAGCAACGTGCTCAGGCTCTCGAAATCGCGGCCCAGGAATGGGACTACGCAACACCTGCCGAACGGCAGGAAACCCAGGACTGGAATGCGGAGCATGGCTATTGCTCGCACGGGATCGAGTTCGGCTACTGCCCGGCCGGTTGTGATCGAGACGATGACGACTGGGATTGAGGGCGACGCATAGGTTCCTTCGCCGCAGATGCGGCATTCCATCACCCGCTGGGGGTTCTTCCCCACGGGGAGGCCTTCAGCTCAACTTTTCGAGGAGGCCTCTCATGGGCTGGTATTTCTCAAACCAATCGCGGTCCGAACTGATCGCGGAACTGATCGCACCGCAAGAGACCGAGCGCGCCAGCGTCAAGGTCATCGCTCACACCCTGCGCGGCAACGTGCTGTGGTCCGTCGCCGAAGTGACCGCCAAGGTCGAAGGCGTGCATCGTGATCTCGCACCGGGCCAGTCCCTGCGCTACATCCGCTGCGATCTGCTTGAACGAAGCGGCGGCCAGTGGGGCTACAAGTCCTTGGACGAGTCCATGCACCCGTACTACTACACGTGCCCGCTGTCCTATCTGGACCTCGCACCGGAGCAGTCCGCCGACTGGCGTGCAGGCGTTCGCGCCTACCACGCCCGGCGGCGCACACCCACGGCATCCGCGGCATCCGCCGCGGCGTCGATGGCCTGAGCCAGGAGGAACCGACATGGACCCGATCCTGGCAACGCTTCCGCCCTCGTTGCTGGCACTCGTTGAAGGGAGTTTGTCCAACGACGAAGTGTCCTCCGACGAGGAAATGCTGGCGTACTTCATCGACAACGGCCTCACCCAGGACCAGGCACGGCAGGCACTGACCTACCGCGACCAGTACCTCAACAACATCTACCTGGAAGGCTTCACGCCGATCACTTCGGCGGACGAGCCGCTTCACTTCAACCCGCACACCCGGCAGTTCGAGCCGGACTGAGCGGTTTTCTTCCACCCCCTGGGGCAGTACTTGCCCCAGCGGGCGGTGCTGTTCCCGTTCATCCGAGGACACCACCATGCCCGCAAACACTTCTTCCACGCTGTACCGCATCGACGAATGCCCGGACGTGATGGCCGACGCCTGCGTCGGCGATGACCAGGGCAACCTGATCTTCCTGTCCATCTGGGCGCGGGACACCGCCGTCCAGCAGTTCCTCGCTCGCCTGACCCTCGGGCGCGACGAGCAGGGACTGGACCAGTTCCACGTCATCACCGACCAGGGCGGCAGCGTCCCGGTATTCATCGGCAACGTCGATCGCCTGGAAAAGCGCATCACGCGCGCGTACCGGCGGACGCTGTTCGGCTCGCTGTCCAACGTGTGGCTGTTCGACCGGCGCTGCGTCAAGCCCGACAAGGCCAACGCCAGCGCATTGGCACTGCTGCCACGCGACAGCGCCCACAGGCTTGACCGCCTGTGGATGCTGGTGCGGGACACCTGCCCGTTGCCGCTGCTCGATCACTGGCGCGAGACCGTGCTGGAACTGCTGCAAACCCGCGAGATGCTGGCCCGCCTTCCGTTCGCCCTCGGGCCGCTGGAAGGCCATCGGCTCGCCATCGACGTGCCGGCGCTGACCCTGGCGCTCGGCTCCCTGATCCGCAGCGACGCGCTCACCGCCTATCCGTATCCGGCCAAGATTTGGACGCCGGAAGCGGTAGCGGCTTGACCCACCCTCGGAGGCACGCCTTGGCGTACTTCCGTGTTTCATCCCCGCCAACCAGGAGACTTCCATGGCCCTCATGTTCCCGCGGCTCGCCCGCAATTTCGTCAAGAACGGATATTTCCCGACCGACGAACCCACGCTCGAAAGAGCGCTCAACGCACTGATGCCCAGCGACGGGCCGATGTGCATCCTCGATCCCTGCGCCGGCGAAGGCGTGGCGATCGCCGAAGCCGCCCATGCCCTCGGGCGCGAGCAGGCAAAGGCGTTCGCCGTCGAGTTCGACGCGGAGCGGGCGCGCCATGCCCGCGGCCTGGTCGATCACTGCCTGCACGCGGACCTGATGGACACGATGGTCTCCAAGCAGTCCTTCGGGCTGCTCTGGCTCAACCCGCCGTATGGGGACCTGTCCAAGGACGTCAACGGCAACATCGGCTATCAGGGCCAGGGCCGTGCCCGCCTTGAAAAGCTGTTCTACCAGCGCACGCTCTCGCTGCTGCAATACGGCGGCGTGCTGGTTTTCATCGTCCCCGGCTACGTGCTCGACGCGGAGTTGGTCGGCTGGCTGACGCGCCACTACACGGACCTGCGCATCTACCGAGCGGTGGAGACGCAGTTCAAGCAGGTGGTGATCTTCGGACGCCGGGTGCGCCAGCGCGAGCAGGTGCCCGATGGCGTCAAGGCCGTGCGCAATCTGCTGTTGCAGGTAGGGCAAGGCGAAGTCGAAGCCGAGGAACTGCCGAGCGAGTGGCCGTTCCTGCCGTACATCGTCCCCGCCAGCCCGGCCGAGCCAGAGCATTTCTTCCGCGTGACGATGGAGCCCGAGCAGTTCGCCGATGAGGTTGGCAGGCTGCAAGGCTTGTGGCCATCGCAGGACACGCACCTGGGGGCTGCGCAGCAATCGCTGCGTCCACCGGCGCGGGCCTTGTCCCGCTGGCATCTCGCCCTGGCTCTGGCCGCGGGTGCGATCTCGGGGGTTGTGCGCTCCAAGACCGGGCGCGTGCTCGTCGTCAAAGGTGACACCCACAAGGACAAGACGCTCCAGCGGGAGTTCACCGAACGCGAAGACGGCTCCATCGCCGAGACCCGCATCCTCACCGACAAGTTCGTTCCCGTCATCCGCGCGTGGGACATGACACCTGGCTCCGCGACACGGGGCGAGGTGTTGACCATTCGCTGATCCACCGGACGCGCTGCCGTCCTGCTGTACCAACTCGAAGGAGAAACACCATGATCCCCAATCCGTTCAAGCGGCCTGCGCCGCACAAGCAACCGTTGTTCGCACCGAGTACGTTGAAGTTGAGCGAGAAGGTGCATTGGCTGGCCCGGCGAGGCCTGATCGACCCCTTGGCCTATGTCCAGCGCCATGTGCGCGGGGACTGGGGCGAGATCGATGAGGCCACACGCCAAGCCAACGACGTGGCGATCCAACAGGACAACCTAATGATCTCGCAGTTCAGGATCACGCCGGACCTGGCGCTGATCGTCAAGACCAGCGAGGACCACCAGACCACGGTGGTCCAGCTTCCCGAAGAGCGGGACCTGATCTGAGGCCCCACATCGTCATCCTCATCCACCTGACGGAGCCACTTCACTCCGGCAGGGGTGTCGTGGCTCAATGACTCATCAAGGAGGAGCCCATGGCATCGCATCGCATCGAAACCTACTGCCAGCGGCTGGCGTTCCCCATCGGGGCGCTCATCTTCAGCAGAGGTGTAGACCGCCTGGTCCGCGCGGGTCGCCTGGACCCGATCCCGTACTTCAGGCGCCACACCCGTGGCGACTGGGGCGACGTCAACATCCAGCAATGGCAGACGAACAGCAGCGCGCTTCAATCGGGCGCGTCGCTGGAATCGCACTACGTGATCCATCCGGGGCTCGCCATTCGCATCGTCACCGATTCGCAGCGCTGCGCAACCGTCATCGTGCTTCCGTCCGAAGACTGAGCACGGTTCACCTGCGGGCCGCCCAGGCCAGCACCTTCAACCACCCTCAGCCACGCGTCGATTCTCTTCCCACCACGGGGCATGCCATTGCCCCGCTGGGGGTGGTGCATGCCCCATTTTTCTTTGGAGCATCACCATGTCCCTCGATCTCGAAACCACTGCCGCTGAATCCGCGCCCGTACAGGGCGAACTGCTCGACGCGGAATCTTCCCCTCTGACCCTGAGCCTTCAGGATTTTGTCGGCGAGTTCGGCGACGAACTACTCGACGCCCTCAACAGCGCTAATCCGCCGGTCTATACCGGCCAACCGCAGGCGCACCGGCAACTGGTGGTCGCCAGCCTCAAGCGCAAGCTGTTCCCAGCCCAGGCCGAAGTCGTCCACGCCGCCGCCGAGCTGCTGATCGACCGTGGCGAACGTGCTGCGATCGTCAATGGCGAGATGGGCTGCGGCAAGACGACCGTCGGCATTGCCACGGCCGCCGTGCTCAACGCCGAAGGCTATCGCCGCACTCTGGTGCTGTCGCCGCCCCACCTGGTTTACAAGTGGCGGCGCGAGATCCAGGAGACGGTGGCCGGTGCCAAGGTGTGGGTACTCAACGGGCCGGATACGCTCGTCAAGCTCATCAAGCTGCGCGAGCAGTTGGGCGTGCAGCCCACGGGCCAGGAGTTCTTCGTCCTGGGGCGCGTCAGGATGCGGATGGGCTTTCACTGGAAGCCTGTCTTCACCACGCGGCGCACCCGCCACGGCGACGTGGCGGCCTGCCCGGACTGCGGCACGGTCATCACCGACCTCGACGGCGAGCCGGTCAACCCGATCGCGCTCCAAGCCGAGGAGTGCCGCAGGAAGTGCGGCCACTGCGCCGCGCCCCTGTGGACACTGATCCGCCCGCGCAGTCTGTCCGGCAGCGACCAGTCCTCGGCCGTGCTCAAAGCCTTAAAGCGCATACCGACCATCGGAGAGGTCACCGCGCAGAAGCTGATGCAAAAGTTCGGTGACGGGTTCCTGGCGTCGATGCTCGGCGACAACATCCATGAGTTCATCAACCTCATGGATGGCAACGGCGAGCTGGTGTTTTCCGACCGTCAGGCCACGCGCATGGAACGTGCGATGGCCAACATGGAGTTCGGCTTTGGCGAGGGCGGCTATCAGCCGTCCGAGTTCATCAAACGCTACCTGCCGCAAGGCACGTTCGACCTGCTCATCGCCGATGAGGCACATGAGTACAAGAACGGGGGCAGTGCCCAGGGCCAGGCCATGGGCGTGCTGGCGGCGAAGGCTCGCAAGACCTTGCTGCTGACCGGCACGTTGATGGGCGGCTACGGGGACGACCTGTTCCACCTGCTGTTCCGAGCCCTTCCGGGGCGGATGATCGAAGACGGCTACCGCCCGACCACGAGCGGCAGCATGACCTCGGCTGCGATGGCGTTCATGCGCGATCACGGGGTGTTGAAGGACATCTACTCCGAGAGCACCGGCACGGCGCACAAGACGGCCAAGGGCACCAAGGTATCGGTGCGCACGGTCAAGGCCCCGGGGTTTGGCCCCAAGGGCGTGCTGCGCTGCATCCTGCCGTTCACGATCTTTCTCAAGCTCAAGGACATCGGTGGCAACGTCCTGCCGCCGTATGACGAGGAGTTCCGTGAAGTCGCGATGGACACGGCGCAAGCCGCGGCCTACCGCGATCTGGCGGGTCGGCTGACCGCGGAGCTGAAACAGGCTCTGGCGCGACGCGATACGACCTTGCTGGGTGTGGTCCTCAACGTGCTGCTGGCCTGGCCGGATTGCTGCTTCCGGTCGGAGACCGTGGTGCATCCGCGCACGCGCAACACCTTGGCGTTTGTCCCGGCTCAGTTCAACGAGTTCGAGATCAGCCCCAAGGAGCGTGAGCTGATCGACATCTGCAAAGCGGAGAAGGCGCAGGGCCGCAAGGTTCTGGCCTACACGGTCTATACCGGCACGCGGGACACCACGTCGCGCCTGAAGGTGCTGCTGGAGCAAGAAGGCTTCAAGGTGGCGGTGCTGCGCGCAAGCGTGGATGCCAGCCGCCGCGAAGACTGGATCGCTGAGCAACTGGATCGTGGCATCGACGTGCTCATCACCAATCCCGAGCTGGTCAAGACGGGATTGGACTTGCTGGAGTTTCCGACGATCGTGTTCATGCAGTCGGGCTACAACGTGTACTCGCTCCAGCAGGCGGCACGCCGCTCCTGGCGCATCGGGCAGAAGTTGCCGGTGCGCGTGATCTACCTCGGCTACGCCGGTTCTTCGCAGATGACCTGCCTGGAACTGATGGCCAAGAAGATCATGGTCTCGCAGTCCACCTCGGGCGACGTGCCCGAATCGGGGCTGGATGTCCTGAACCAGGATGGTGATTCCGTCGAGGTCGCACTGGCCCGGCAACTGGTCGCCGCCTGAACTTCACGCAATGCCGACGACCGAGAGGTCGTCGGCTCTTTTTTCAGCGCCTCGCAGCGTCAAATTGCACCTTGCCGTACACGCCTGGACAGTGATTCAGCGCTTTCCTTGCGCTCGCTGTAACGATCCACCAGATACGGCGCCACGTCGCGCGTGAGCAGCGTGAACTTCATCAGTTCTTCCATCACGTCCACCACGCGGTCGTAGTAGGCCGAGGGCTTCATGCGTCCGGCCTCGTCGAACTCCTGGTACGCCTTGGCGACCGAGGACTGGTTCGGGATGGTCAGCATCCGCATCCAGCGGCCCAGCACGCGCATCTGGTTGACGGCGTTGAACGACTGCGAGCCGCCCGATACCTGCATCACCGCCAGCGTCTTGCCCTGGGTCGGGCGCACCGCGCCGACCGACAGCGGAATCCAGTCGATTTGGGTCTTCATCAGGCCGGTCATCGCGCCGTGGCGCTCCGGCGAACTCCACACCATGCCCTCGGCCCATTGCACCAGTTCGTGCAGTTCCTTGACCTTCGGGTGATCGGCCGGCGCATCGTCCACCAGAGGCAGCCCGGACGGATTGAACAATCGGGTCTCGCCGCCCAGCGCCCGCAAGATGCGTGCGGCTTCTTCGGCTGCGAGGCGGCTGAACGAGCGTTCGCGCAGCGAACCATAGAGCAGCAGGAAGCGCGGCGCGTGCGTGGCCCGTGCCGGCGCGAACAGATGTTCGGTGTCCGGTTGCTGGAACAGCGCCGTGTCGATGTTCGGCAGGTCGAGACGAGATTCAGACACGGCGGCCGTCCTGATCGACCACCGGCTCGCCGTCTTCCTTGTTGAACGCGCCGCGCTGCGGCTGCGGCAGCAGGTCGAGCACGGCTTCCGAAGGCCGGCACAGGCGCGTGCCTAGCGGCGTGACCACGATAGGCCGGTTGATGAGGATGGGATGCTGGAGCATGAAGCCGATCAGGTCGTCGTCGCTCCACTTCGGGTTGCCCAGGTCGAGGTCGGCATAGGGCGTGCCTTTCTCGCGCAGCACGTCTCGCACCGGCACGCCCATCGCCGCGATCAGCGCCTGGAGCGTGTCGCGGTCGGGCGGCGTTTTCAGGTACTCGATGATGGTCGGTTCCTCGCCGCTGTTGCGGATCAGGCCCAGCACGTTGCGCGAGGTGCCGCAGGCTGGGTTGTGGTAGATCGTGATGGTGCTCATGGATGCCTCTTGGAGGTTACGAAGTGGTCGCGCGGCGTTCGTACCAGCCGCGTGAGCGATTGACCACGCGCACCACCAGCAGCATGACCGGCACCTCGATGAGCACGCCGACCACTGTTGCGAGTGCTGCGCCGGAATGGAAGCCGAACAGGCTGATGGCGGCGGCCACGGCCAGCTCGAAGAAGTTGCTGGCACCAATCAACGCGGATGGCCCAGCGACGCAGTGCTTTTCGCCCACCTGGCGGTTGAGCCAGTACGCCAGACCGGAATTGAAGAACACCTGGATCAGGATCGGCACCGCCAGCATGGCGATCACCAGCGGCTGCCGGATGATGGCCTCGCCCTGGAAGGCGAACAGCAGCACCAGCGTCAGCAACAGCGCGGCGATGGACAATGGGCCGATGCGTTCCAGTGCCCTGTCGAACACGGCCTGCCCCTTGCGCAGCAGCGCCCGGCGCCAGAGCTGGGCCAGGATGACCGGAATGACGATGTACAAACCCACCGACACCAGCAAGGTGTCCCACGGCACCGTGATCGACGACAGGCCCAGCAGCAGGCCGACGATGGGTGCGAAGGCGAACACCATGATGGTGTCGTTCAAGGCCACTTGCGACAGCGTAAATACCGGATCACCGCCAGTCAGCCGACTCCAAACGAAAACCATTGCGGTACACGGTGCAGCAGCCAGCAGGATCAGGCCGGCGATATAGCTGTCGAGCTGATCGGCGGGCAGCCAGTCGGCAAAGACGTGGCGGATGAAGATCCACGCCAGCAACGCCATTGAGAACGGCTTGACGGCCCAATTGATGAACAGCGTGACCCCCATGCCCCGCCAATGCTGGCGCACCTGGCCAAGCGCGGCGAAGTCCACCTTCAGCAGCATGGGGATGATCATTACCCAGATCAGCAGGCCGACCGGCAGGTTGACCTTGGCAATCTCCATGCGGCCGATGGCCTGGAATGCGGCGGGCGCGAACTGGCCCAGAGCGATCCCCGCGATGATGCACACCGCCACCCATAGCGTCAGGTAACGCTCAAAGCCGCTCATGGCGGAGTTTGCTGGCGCGGGGCCGGCAGTATCGGTTGCGCTCATCGGGCGGGCCTCACTGGCGGCCGATGTCGCGCAGTTCACGCTGCAACGACATGGCATCGAGACTCTTGATCGGAAGCGACAGGAACAACTCGATACGTCGGCGCAGCGTCATGGCGGTATCGAAGAACGCCTTGCTTTGTCGTTCCAGGGTGCCTTCCACGGCTGCCGGGTCAGGCACGCCCCAATGCGCCGACACCGGCTTGCCCGGCCACAGCGGACACGCCTCGCCGGCTGCGTTGTCGCAGACGGTGAAGATGAAATCGAACACCGGCGCATCGGGCTTCACGAACTCGTCCCAGCTCTTGCTGCGGTAGCCCGTTGTCGGAAGGTGCAGCCGCTCCAGCGTGGCGAGTGCCAGCGGGTGAACTTCGCCTTTCGGATGGCTACCTGCCGACCAGGCGTGAAACCGCCCTTGGCCCATGTCGTTGAGGATGCCTTCGGCGAGGATGGAGCGGGCCGAATTGCCCGTACAGATGAACAAGGCGTTGTAAGTGGTATCGGTCATGGTCAGCAGCAGGTCTTGGATGGAGAAACCTCGCATACGCCACCTTGGCAGCAATGCTCGGTCAGGTAACCGATCAGACCGTCCATGCGGCCGTACTCGGCGCGATAAATCAGGTTGCGGCCCTGCTGCTCGATGCTGACGAGGCCAGCATGGGCCAGTTCCTTCAAGTGGAAGGACAAGGTGTTGCGGGCCACGTCGAGCTGGTCAGCTAGCGTGCTCGGCGTCAGTCCGCCCGGGCCAGCAACGACCAAGGCGCGGAACACGCGCAGGCGCTGGGTGTGAGCCAGGGCGTTTAAGGCGGAAATGGCTTGATCCTCTTTCATGATTCGATAATACAACATTTATAGAATTAATGTGCAAACCACAGTTGGATTTGCGGGTTGCGCTATGTGTTGGACTGCAAAAGCGGGCACCCCCCAGTTCGCATTTCTGACTGACCGCGCAGCCGCGCGCAGCCAAGGTATCGGCATCGCAACAGAAGAGCCGATGCCATGCCTGCAATCCATGTATCCCGGTGTCTGGTCGGTACCAGCCTCCTGGCCGCAGCCTTGGCCAGCGGCTGCGCGACCACGCCACCGCCGCTGGCCGCCAGCACCGTCGAGGACGTCCCACCCGCGCCCGAGGCTGCACCGCCCGAGTTCATTCCCGTCGTGCGCTATGGCCGCTACACCCTGGTGGAGCTGGCGCCGATGGCGGCGCAGCGCGATCTGCTGGTGCAGACCATCGACGTGTCCATGCCCAAGGAGGTCCGCGCCACGGTCGGCGACGGGCTGCGGCATGTGCTCAAACGCAGCGGCTACCAGCTTTGCGAGACCCCGCATGCGGTGATCGAGCTGTACGCGCTGCCGCTGCCGGCGGCGCACTTGCATCTCGGCCCCATGACCTTGCGCGATGCACTGCTCACCCTGGCCGGTCCGGCTTGGGAACTGCACGCCGATGACCGGACGCGGCAGGTCTGCTTCGAGCGGCCTGGTCGCGACACCGGTGCCGAGCCGGTGTCCGAGCCGCCTGCTGCCGAGGCCGTGCAGACGTTCCCCTTTGCGGGAGGCCAGCCATGAACGCGGCACAGCCGCTCCGGCGCCCGACCGCCGCCGTGGTGTTGCAAAGCCTGCTCTGGCTTTGGCTGCTGGGTCTCAGTGTCTTCGCGATCCTGGGCCACCAGACGATGACCGATCAGGCCGACCAGCAGCAGCTCGATGTCCGGTTGCAGCGCCTCGAAGCCCAGGTGACCGGGCTGGCCGAGACCACGCGGGCCTTGCAGCAGCAGCCCGCAGCCGCCACCGCCGCAGGCCTGCAAGACGCTCGGCAGGCAATGGAGGCGCGCATCGTTCAAGCCGAACAGGCGCTGGGTGGCTATGCCACCGCCGAGGACGTTCAGGCGCTGCGTACCGAAGTCGAGCAGATCAAGGTGCGCCAAGCGACTGCGCGTGCAGCGGCGCCTACCCAGCGGCGCACCCCGAGCCAACCGGCCACCGCCAAGTCCGAACCGCCGCCGCTGCCATTTCGTGTCGTCGGCGCTGAGCTGCGCGCGGGTCAGCGCAGCGTGTCCGTCGCCCCGAGTGCCGGAGATTTCACGCCCGATCAGCTCCAGGTGCTGCTGCCGGGTGATGCGCTGGGTCCGTGGCGCCTGCAGGCGATCGAGGGCAATGCCGCGGTGTTCCAGGCCGGCGACCAGACCCGTCGCGTGGCGATTCCTTGACCGGAGCCCACCACATGAAGCCGTCGATCATCCTGTACGCGTTCCTGCTGGGCTCCATGCAGTTGCCCGCCTGGGCGCAGCAGCCCGCCACGACCCCCGCCCGCAATGCGCAGAGCCAGGAGCGCCCGCTGGCCGCCCGCATCCTGGACGACCGGGTGGCAGGCGAATGGGGCCTGCAACCGCAGGAATGGGCGCGCTATCGCGACTTGATGGATGGGCCGCTGGGCATCTACTCGCCAAATCTGGACCCGCTGTCCGCCCTGGGCATCGAGGCGCGCACCGACGAAGAACGGCGGCGCTACGCAGAGCTGCAGGTGCAAGTCGAAGCGCGCCGCGTGGAGAAGCTGCTCGCGTACCAGCGCGCCTACGACGAGGCCTGGCAGCGCCTGAACCCCGGCATGCAGCGGGTGAACCTGTCTGACGAGAGGCCAGGCGCCGCCGCTGCGCGGGGCAGCGGTCGCACGGCAGTGTTCATCAAGGACGGCTGCGCGGCTTGCGGGCAACTCGTCCAACGCCTGCAATCCTCGGGTGCCGAGTTCGACCTTTACATGGTCGGCAGCCGCCAGGACGATGCGCGCATCCGCGACTGGGCCAAGCGCGCCCAGATCGACCCGGCCCGGGTGCGCAGCGGCGGCATCACGCTCAACCACGACGGCGGCCGCTGGCTGTCGCTGAGCCTGCCCGGCGATTTGCCTGCGGTTGTGCGCGAAGTGAACGGCCAATGGCAACGCCAGCCGTAACGGCGCTGCTGCGCGCACTGGCGCTCACTGCGGGCCTGTTCGCCTGCGCCGCCCATGCCCAGGAGGTTCCGCCACCGGCCTACCAGCTTGCCGCACAGCGCGCGGGCATTCCCTCGACGGTGCTCTACGCCGTGGCCTTGCAGGAGAGCGGCATGCGACGCAATGGACGCATCGTCCCATGGCCGTGGACCCTGAATGTCGCCGGCCAGTCGCGGCGCTTCGCCACCCGTGCCGATGCCTGCGCCGGTTTGCAGCAGGCGATGCGATCTACGCCACCCACGCGCATCGACGCGGGCCTGGGCCAGATCAACCTGGGCTACCACCCGCACCGCTACACCCATGCCTGCGACTTGTTGGACCCGTACCGCAATCTCGCCAGCGCCGCCGAGATCCTCAAGGAGCAGTACACCCCCGGTGAAGACTGGCTGCTGGCCATGGGCCGCTACCACCGGCCCGCGGGCGGTGAGCCTGCCGCCCGCTATCGACGCAGCGTATCCCGACACCTCGCCCGCGTGCAGGGCACGCACTCAATCGCCACGGCGCGAGCCGTGCGTCAGGAGTCGACCCCATGACGAAACCGCTCTGGACCCTGCGGGGCCTGCTCGCGCTGCTGGCGGCGCTGCCGTTGGTCGCGCATGCCGCCGAACCGCTGATCGTGGTCGAGGACCGCGGCGGCGCGTCGGCGCTGCCGTACTACGAAGCGCTTAACCTGCAGCCACGCGCCAACAGCGCGTTGCGGCCTCCCATTCCGACGCCGCAGATTCCCGCCACCCCCGCTGACGAGGCAGCGATGCTGCCGGTACGCAGCGCGAAGCTGATGCCCGGCTTCGTCGCGCGGCGCGTGATCGAGGCACCGGGCCTGCGGCCTTTCGTGGTCATCGGCGACGATGAGACCTCGCAAGCCTGGCTGCGCCGTCACGCGGCGTCGCTGCACGACCGCGGCGCGGTCGGCCTGGTGGTCAATGTCGAGACCGCGCAGGCTTTGGCGCGGTTGCGCGCACTGGCGCCTGGCGTGCCGATGGCCCCCGTGGCCGGCGATGATCTGGCCGAACGCCTGGGCCTGCGGCACTACCCGGCGCTGATCACGGCGACCGGCATCGAGCAATGAGGCCATGTCGGGGAAACAGCCCGTCGAAGTCCTGTTGCGCCCAGCGGTGGAGCTATACACCGTCGCGGCATGTGCGGGCGCCGCGTTTCTGTCCCTGGTGGCCCCGTGGTCGCTCGCGCTGAGCCCAGCCATGGGCGTCGGTGCCGCACTGGCGTTCGGCGCCTATGGCGCGATCCGCTACCGCGATGCGCGGGTGATCCTGCGCTACCGCCGCAACATCCGGCGCCTGCCGCGCTACGTGATGACGAGCAGGGACGTGCCGGTCAGCCAGCAGCGCCTGTTCGTGGGGCGCGGTTTCCTGTGGGAACAGAAGCACACCCACAGGCTGATGCAGACGTACCGGCCGGAATTTCGCCGCTACGTCGAGCCAACACCGGCATACCGGCTGGCGCGACGCCTGGAGGAGCGGCTGGAGTTCGCACCGTTTCCACTGTCTCGCCTCGTACGGCTCACGGGCTGGGATGTGTCATTCAACCCCGTGCGGCCACTGCCACCGGTAGGCGGCCTGCCGCGATTGCACGGCATCGAACCCGACGAGGTCGACGTCAGCCTGCCACTGGGTGAGCGCGTCGGCCATTCGCTGGTGCTGGGCACCACGCGCGTGGGGAAGACGCGGCTGGCCGAGTTGTTCGTCACCCAGGACATCCGTCGCACGAATGCAGACGGTGAGCATGAGGTCGTGATCGTCATCGACCCCAAGGGCGACGCGGATCTCTTGAAACGCATGTACGTCGAAGCCAAGCGAGCGGGTCGCGAGGGCGAGTTCTACGTCTTTCACCTCGGCTGGCCCGAGTTCTCTGCACGCTACAACGCGGTGGGGCGCTTCGGACGCATCAGTGAAGTCGCCACGCGCATTGCCGGGCAACTCTCCGGCGAGGGCAACAGTGCAGCGTTCCGCGAGTTCGCATGGCGCTTCGTCAACATCATTGCGCGCGCATTGGTGGAACTGGGGCAGCGCCCGGACTACATGCTGATCCAGCGGCACGTAATCAACATCGACGCGCTGTTCATGGAGTACGCCCAACACTACTTCGCCAAGACCGAGCCCAAGACCTGGGAGGTGATCGTCCAGATCGAGGCCAAGCTCAACGAGAAGAACATCCCAAGGAACATGATCGGGCGCGAGAAGCGTGTGGTGGCGCTGGAGCAATACCTCTCCCAGGCGCGCAACTACGACCCTGTGCTCGATGGCCTGCGCTCGGCGGTGCGCTACGACAAGACCTACTTCGACAAGATCGTTGCATCGCTGCTGCCGCTGCTGGAAAAGCTCACCAGCGGCAAGATCGCCCAACTCCTGGCGCCGAATTACTCCGACCTGTCTGACGCGCGCCCGATCTTCGACTGGATGCAAGTCATCAGGAAGCGCGCCGTGGTCTATGTCGGCCTGGATGCGCTGTCGGATGCTGAAGTCGCCGCGGCGGTCGGCAACTCCATGTTCTCCGACCTGGTGTCGGTAGCCGGGCACATCTACAAGCACGGGATCGACGACGGCCTGCCGGGTGCCTCGGCTGGCACGCGCATTCCCATCAACGTCCATGCCGACGAGTTCAACGAACTGATGGGCGACGAGTTCATCCCCCTTATCAACAAGGGCGGCGGTGCCGGGCTGCAGGTGACCGCGTATACGCAGACGCTCTCGGACATCGAGGCCCGCATCGGCAACCGCGCGAAGGCCGGCCAGGTGATCGGCAACTTCAACAACCTGTTCATGCTGCGGGTTCGGGAAACCGCCACCGCGGAATTGTTGACCCGTCAATTGCCCAAGGTGGAGGTCTATACCACCACCATCGTCTCCGGCGCGACCGATGCCTCGGACATCCGCGGGACGACGGACTTCACCAGCAACACGCAAGACCGCATCAGCATGTCGAGCGTGCCGATGATCGAGCCATCCCACGTCGTCGGCCTGCCCAAAGGCCAATGCTTCGCGCTGCTGCAGGGTGGTCAGCTCTGGAAGGTCCGGATGCCACTGCCAGCGCCTGACCCCGATGAAGTGATGCCGGCGGACTTGCAGCAACTGGCTGGGTACATGCGTCAGAGCTACAGCGAGGCCACGCAATGGTGGGAGTTCACCAGTTCCCCAGCCTTGCAGGAGGCTGCCTTGCCCGACGACCTGCTGGATGACGCCGCTCCGGCCGAGCCTGACGCGGTGGCCACCGGCGCCGACGACAGCACCGGCGAGGCCGCACCATGAAGGATGCCGCCTCGACCGCGCAGCGGGAGCAGAACCAGCGCCAGGGGCTGATCGTCGGCACCATCACCTTGCCGTTCAGGCTGCTCGGGGTGCTGATCGGTTCGCTGCTGTTCTCGATCGTGGTGGAGTGCGTCGGCATGCACCTGTTCTGGAAGGACCAGGGCTGGCGCCACTCCCAGCAGATGCTGCAGTACGAACTCGGGCACCTGTCGAACCACTTCACGCGCAGCGTGGTGGTGCAGGAGCCCGGGCGCACGGCGCACGAGCTGGTGGATACCGGGTACGGGTGGGTGTTCGTGCGCTCGGGGTTGCTGGAGCGCATGAGCCAGACCGCCGAGCGCGCCCGTGCGCCCAGCCGCGAGCCGACGCGCAACTTCCGCTATTACATCAGCCAGGCCTATGTCTGGGCCGAGAGCTACCTGATCGCCGCGGCCTTCACGACGCTCACGTTCCTCGTGCGCCTGCTGGTCCTGGTGCTCACGCTGCCGCTGATCCTCACTGCGGCATTCGTCGGCCTGATCGACGGCCTGGTGCGGCGGGACGTGCGGCGGTTCGGCGCGGGCCGGGAATCCGGCTTCATCTACCACCGCGCGAAAGCGAGCCTGATGCCGCTGGCCGTGCTGCCCTGGATCACCTACCTCGCGCTGCCGATCTCGGTGCATCCGCTGCTGATCCTGCTGCCCAGCGCAGCCTTGCTGGGACTGGCCGTGAGCCTGACCGCGGGCAGCTTCAAAAAGTACCTCTAGGCCATCAATCCGGTCGCTTCCGGGTTCCTATTGTTTGCGGCCTGAAACAGCCCTGATCTCCACGATCAACCCATTGCTGATCACACAGGAATGGCGCGATGTTGGCTTCGATCTGGCTGCGCGCCGCGCATCGCGGCGTGCCCACTTTTCTCGTGACGGCCCTCGTGCTGGGCCGGTCCCCGATGGCCTTGGCCGAGTCCCCGGCGCAGCGCCAGGAGTTGGTCGCCGCGCTGCGCCAGCTCGACGCGCTGGAACGCACCGTCGCGGACAGCGCCGCGCATACCCCCATCACACCGGGCGAGCGCTACCACTTCGATTACCCGCGGCTCCAGGCTGACTTGGCGCGCGTGCGCGCCGGCATCCAATTTCACCTGACGCCATCGCGCGCTCAACCGCGCGCCCCCTCCGAACTGGCCGGCGAATACCGCACCGAACGGGCGACCGAGCCGCTGCCGGCGACGACTGCGGAGGGCAAGCAATGAACGGCGCCCAGGTCTCGGCATTTCAAGCCAACAGCGGTATCGCGCCTTCCGCGATGGCGACCGTTCTGGTCGGCGTCGTGTTCGCGGTCCTGCTCGTGTGGGGCGTCTGGGCCATCCGAACGGCCTACGTGGGGTGGTCCGAGAGCCGCCTCAACCAGCGCCAGTTCCTCGGCGTCTGCATCCGCTTCGTCGCGATGTACCTCGTCCTGAGTTTCTTCCTTCTGTCCTGACCTGAAAGGCCCGACCATGCACAACCGCAACCTCACTTCCCGTTTTGCCCAGCGCGCCGCCGTGGCCCTGGGCGCCGCCGCGCTGCCGGCGCTGTCGTTCGCGCAAGGTCTGCCGCAATTGGAGAACCCCACGCGCGGCACCGGCAACGGCATCATGGAGACGATCCGCAACTACGGCTACGACATCATCATGCTCGTGGCCCTGCTGGTGGTGGCGTCGATGTTCATCGGCGTCTGCTACCACGCCTACGGGACCTACGCGGAGATCCACACCGGCCGCAAGACGTGGGGCCAGTTCGGCCTCACGGTCGCTATCGGCGCCGTGCTGCTTGTGATCGGCATCTGGCTGCTCACCGAAGCCACCGGCATCCTGTAAGCGAGGCCGGTATGTCCGAGCAGCAGCACGTCCGTGCGGACGGAACGGTCACCTTCCTTCCGCACCGGCTCAACCGCCATCCCGTTGTGGTGCGCGGCCTCACCGCTGACGAACTCTGGATTTGCTGCGGCCTGTCCGGTGCCGCCGGCCTGCTGGTCGGCGCGCCGCTGTCCTGGGTGTTCCGCACGATCGCGCTGGCGCCGACCTTCGTCGTCCTGGGCGTGGCGCTCGGCGTCTTCATCGGCGGCGGCATCCTGCGCCGCCTCAAGCGTGGGCGTCCCGACACCTGGCTGTATCGGCAACTGCAATGGCGCATCGCCACGCGCCATCCGCTGATGGCCGGCTGGGTGGGTGGCCATGTGCTGATCTCGCGCTCGGGCTTCTGGTCCACCCGCAGGAGCATGCGATGAGCCGCTTCAAAAACGAGATCACCCACCTGCAGGCGCACATCAAGACCTTGCGGCTGGCCGCGGGCGCGCTGGTCGTCGTCGCCCTGGTCATGGGCGGCGGCTGGTGGAGCGCGCCGCGCGACCTGACCATCCACGTCCCGCCCGACCTGCGCTCTGGCAGTACCCGCAAGTGGTGGGAAGTGCCGCCCGAATCGGTCTATGCGTTCACGTTCTACGTGTTCCAGACGCTGAACCGCTGGCCAACCAATGGCGAGGAAGACTACTCGCGCAACCTCCACACGCTCTCGCCGTACCTCACCCCGTCCTGCCAGGCCTTCCTGCGGGCGGACTATGACTACCGCCGCTCCACGGGCGAGCTGCGTCAGCGCGTGCGCGGCATCTACGAGATTCCCGGCCGCGGCTATGGCGACGACCCCACGGCGCGCGTGCGCACCGTGTCCGATCGCGACTGGGTGGTGACGCTGGACATCACGGCGGACGAGTACTACGGCGCCGAGCAGGTCAAGCGCGCCCTGGTGCGCTATCCGATCAAGGTCACGCGGGTGGACGTCGATCCCGCCCGTAACCCGTTCGGCCTGGCGCTGGACTGCTACGACGGCGCGCCCCAGCGCATCAGTGCACCGGAGCCGACGCGCCCGGCGCCGAGTGGCCTGTCTCCGCAAGCGCCTCAAGGAGGAAACACCCCATGAAGCACCCTGTACTCGCGCTGCTGGGGCTACTGGCCGTGGCCGCGGCACCCGTCGCCCATGCAGTGGAAATCCTGCGCTGGGAACGCATGCCACTGGCAGTGCCGCTGAAGGTCGGTCAGGAACGCATCGTGTTCATCGACCGCAACGTGCGCGTGGGCGTGCCCGCGGGCGTGGGCGAACGCCTGCGCGTGCAGAGTGCGGGGGGCGCGGTGTACCTGCGCGCCAGCGAGCCGATCGAGCCCACGCGGTTGCAACTGCAGGACGCCGACACGGGCGCGCTGATCCTGCTGGACATCGCAGCCGAACCACCCAAGGACGGGGAAGCCGAGCTGGAGCCGGTGCGCATCGTCGAGGGTGACAGCGCACCGGGACGCTATGGCGAGCAGGCCGACAGTGCCGAGGCCCCGGCACGCGCCCAGGGCCAAGCAGGTGCGCGGACCGCGCGGCGCGAAACTCCGGTCCCTGTCGTGCTGACGCGCTTCGCCGCGCAGAACCTCTACGCACCGCTGCGCACCGTCGAGCCGCTTCCGGGCGTCATGCGGGTCAACCTGCCCCGCGACCTCGACCTGGACACACTGATGCCAACGCTGCCCGTGCGCGCGGTCGCACTCGCGTCGTGGCGCCTGGAGGACCAGTGGGTCACTGCCGTGCGCCTAACCAACGGCAGCGGCGGCTGGATCACGCTCGACCCGCGCGTGCTGCAAGGCGATTTCCTCACCGCCACCTTCCAGCACGAGGCGCTGGGCCCGCGCGGCACGCCCGAGGACACGACCGTCCTGTACCTGGTCACGCGCGGCCGCGGTCTCGCGCAGTCGCTGCTGCCGGCGATTCACCGCTTCGACCCGGCCGTGCATCTGCCGCAGCCGGACGGCGACGAGAACACCAAGGAGGCCCGCCATGCGCAGTAACGGCCTGCTCAAGTGGCTGATGATCCCTGTTGCCATCCTGGTGCTGTTCGTCGGTATCCGGCTGTTCTCGGGTGGAGGCAGCACGGCGCCACCCGCGGCGGACAACGGCGCCCAGCTCACGCCCGATGAAATGAAGGCGCTGGGCATCGAAGGCGACACCCCGCGCGACACCGTGGCGACGCTCGTTGCCCAAGTGAAGCAGTTGCGCACCGAGCTTCAGACCGCGCTCTCGGACAACAAGTCGCAGCGTGAAGAGAACCAGCGACTGCGCCAGCGCGAGAACTCCATCGACCAGCGCATCAACTCGGCGCTCGAATCCGAGCGGTCCAACCTGCGCCGCGACCAAGAGCAGGCGGCCAGCGCGCGCCAGCAGACCGAAGGGCTGCTCGCCGACCTGCAGCGGCGTCTGGACAGCATCGGCGGGCGCGGCGGCGGCCATGCGGACCTGCCCGTGGGCCTGGGGCTGCAGGGCGGCGACGAGGCAGGCATGGAGGGCGGCGTGCGGTGGGTCGAGCCGGACGACGCAAAGCCCGCCGAGGGGCGCAACGGGGGGCGTGGCGCGAGCGGCGGCATGAGCTTCCCCACGAGCTTCGGCCCGGCGCAGAGCACGCTCGAAACCACTGCGGAAACCGTGGCCAACGCGGGCGCCCGCGCCGCCGGGGTCAAGAGTGCCAAGCCGGTCTACACCGTGCCGACCAACTCCACGCTCATGGGTTCGGTCGCCATGACAGCGCTGATCGGCCGCGTGCCGATCGACGGCACGGTCAACGATCCCTATCCGTTCAAAGTTCTGGTCGGGCCGGACAACCTGACCGCCAATGGCATCGACATTCCCGACGTGGCCGGCGCCGTGTTCAGCGGCACCGCTTCGGGCGACTGGACGCTCTCGTGCGTGCGCGGCCAGGTGCGCAGCATCACGTTCGTCTTCCACGACGGCACGATTCGCACGATCCCCGAAGACCGCGAGGGCAACCAGCAGAACAACCAACAGCGCGATGGCTTGGGCTGGATCAGCGATCCCCACGGCATTCCTTGCGTCAGCGGCGAGCGGCGCAGCAACGCCCAGCAATACCTCGGCTCGCAGGCCCTGATCACCGCGGCCGGCGCCGGTGTGGCCTCACTCATCGAGAGCGACAGCGGCCGCATGTCCTATGTCGGCTCGGACGGCTCCATCGGCACCGTGGGCATCACCGGCCAGGAAGCGGTCGGCCAGATTCTGGCGGGCGGCGTGCGGGACATGTCGGCCTGGGTCAACAAGTTGTACGGCCAGGCGTTCGCCGCCGTCTATGTCCAGCCCGGCGCCAAGGTTGCCGTCCACCTCGAAAAGCCGCTCGCCATCGACTTCGATCCCGAAGGCCGCAAGGTCGATCACCGCGCAGGAGAAAGCCATGCACTCGAACTTGACTAACCTGGCCCGTGGCCTGGCACTGGCCCTCGCCGTCGCGGTGCTTGGCGGCTGCGCCACCAGCAAGGAAAAGCTGCTGACCCACGGTGACCGCACGATGATGGACATCTGGCAGCAGGAGGCCGGCGACGGCGGTGGCGCAGCCGGACGGAACGCCGGCCGCCAGCTGCTCGATGCGCGCCAGAGCCTGCGTCGGCCCCTGACCGACGCCGACGTGCAGGTCGCACCCGTCGAGCAGATGCGCTACACGCGCACCGCGCGCAATGAGGTCCACCGCCAGTTCCAGCGTCTGCCCAATCCCGATCTCGTCATGTACGTGTATCCGCACCTGGCGGGCACGGACCCCGTGCCGGTGCCGGGCTACACGACGGTCTTCCCGCTCAACCAGCGCATCCAGTACGCCATGCCAGGCGAGCGCGTGGAGGCCTACTGATGCGGTGGAAACTTCCCTGGCCTAAGCCGGCCGCGCCGAAGCTGGCCGCATCCGGCGCTGGTGATGATGAGCAGCCGGACGGCTGGCAGCGCCACGTCGAGGCCTTGCGGCAGGTCGGCATCCCCGAACCCGGCTCGGCAGTCCGGGGCCGCAAGCCGGCGACGGAGGCCGACGAGCAGGCGCTGTACGACGTCGCACCGTCCTTCGTGGAACTGCTGCCCTGGGTGGAGTTCTTGCCCGAGTCGAAATCGATGCTCCTGGAGGACGGCCAATCGGTGGCCGCCTTCTTCGAGCTGGTGCCGCTGGGGACCGAGGGCCGGGAACCCGGCTGGCTCGCGCACGCCCGCGACGCCTTAGAAAACGCGCTCCAGGACAGCTTCGATGAACTGGACGAGAACCCCTGGGTGTTGCAGCTCTACGCCCAGGACGAACCGAGCTTCGACCAGTACATGCAGACGTTGCGCGACTACGTGCAGCCGCGCGCCCGTGGCACGGTGTTCACGGAGTTCTACCTGCGGTTCTTTGCCCACCATCTGCGCGCGGTGGCCAAGCCCGGTGGCTTGTTCCAGGACACGGTGGTCACACGCTTGCGCTGGCGCGGCCAGACGAGGCGTGTGCGCATGGTCGTCTATCGCCGCGTGACCGGACAAGGACAGGGCCAGGCAAACCGCCGGGGCCAGACACCCGAGCAGATGCTGAACATCGTCTGCGACCGCCTGTGCGGCGGGCTGGCGAACGCCGGCATCCAGGCTCGCCGCCTGGGTGCGGCAGACGTCCATGACTGGCTGCTGCGCTGGTTCAACCCGCGTCCGACGCTGCTCGGGCCTGGGGTCGAGGACCGGGAGCGCTTCTATGCGTTCGCGCGCTACCCCGCCGACACCGAGGCTGGCGAGATCGAACTGGCGAGCGGGCGGGATTTTAGCCAGCGGCTTTTCTTCAGCCAGCCACGCTCGGACGTGGAGCATGGCACCTGGCACTTCGACGGCATACCGCACCGTGTGTTGGTCACTGACCGGCTGCGCATGCCGCCCGGAACGGGACACCTGACTGGCGAAACCCGCAAGGGCGATGCGATCAACACGCTGTTCGATCAGATGCCCGAGGACACGACGATGTGTCTGACCATGGTGGCGACGCCCCAGGACATTCTCGAATCGCACCTGAACCACCTGGCGAAGAAGGCAGTCGGCGAAACACTGGCATCGGAGCAGACGCTCAAGGACGTGCAGGAGGCGCGCTCGCTCATCGGCAGCGCGCACAAACTCTACCGCGGCACGCTGGCCTTCTATCTGCGCGGACGCGACGAAGCCGAGCTTGACCGGCGCGGTCTGGACCTCGCCAACGTGATGCTCAACGCGGGGTTGCAGCCCGTTCGCGAGGACGATGAAGTCGCGCCGCTCAACAGCTATCTGCGCTGGCTACCGTGCTGCTACAACCCCGCGCAGGATCGGCGAAACTGGTTCACCCAACTGATGTTCGCCCAGCATGTGGCGAATCTCTCGCCGGCGTGGGGTCGCAGCCAGGGTACGGGCCATCCGGGCAACACGTTCTTCAACCGCGGTGGCGGGCCGATCACGTTTGATCCGCTGAACCGCTTAGACAGGCAGATGAATGCCCATCTATTCCTGTTCGGCCCCACCGGCTCGGGCAAGAGCGCCACGCTCAACAACCTGCTGAACCAGGTCACGGCCATCTACCGGCCGCGCCTCTTCATCGTGGAAGCCGGCAACAGCTTCGGGCTGTTCAGCGACTTCGCCAGGCGCCTGGGCCTGACGGTGAACCGGGTCAAGCTGGCCCCCGGATCGGGCATCAGCCTGGCACCGTTCGCGGATGCCCGCCGGCTGATCGAAACACCCAGCGACGTGCAGACGCTCGATGCCGATGCGTTGGACGAAGACCTGCCACCGGATGCCTCGGTCATGGAGGCAGACGAACAGCGTGACGTGTTGGGCGAGTTGGAGATCACGGCACGGCTGATGATCACCGGCGGCGAGGACAAGGAGGAAGCCCGGATGACGCGGGCCGACCGTTCGCTGATCCGCCAGTGCATCCTCGACGCCGCCGAACACTGCGTGGCTGAGAAGCGCACGGTGCTCACTCGCGACGTGCGCAACGCGCTGCGCGCCCGCGGTCAGGACTCGACGCTTCCCGAGATGCGGCGCATGCGGCTGCTGGAGATGGCGGACGCGATGGACATGTTCTGCCAAGGCACCGATGGCGAGATGTTCGACCGCGATGGCACGCCGTGGCCCGAGGCCGACATCACGCTGGTGGATCTGGCGACCTATGCCCGCGAGGGCTACAACGCGCAGCTCTCCATCGCCTACATCAGCCTGATCAGCACGGTGAACAACATCGCCGAGCGCGACCAGTACCTGGGTCGTCCGATCATCAATGTGACCGACGAAGGCCACATCATCACGAAGAACCCGTTGCTCGCGCCCTACGTCGTGAAAATTACCAAGATGTGGCGCAAATTGGGCGCCTGGTTCTGGCTGGCGACCCAGAACATCGACGACCTGCCGCGTGCCGCAGAGCCCATGCTCAACATGATTGAGTGGTGGATCTGCCTGTCGATGCCGCCCGATGAGGTCGAGAAGATTGCACGCTTCCGTGAACTCTCACCAGCGCAGAAAGCGCTGATGCTTTCTGCGCGCAAGGAGGGGGGGAAATTCACCGAGGGCGTGATCCTGTCGAAGTCGATGGAAGTGTTGTTCCGCGCGGTGCCGCCGAGCCTTTACCTCGCGCTTGCGCAGACCGAACCCGAGGAGAAGGCCGAGCGCTACCAGCTCATGCAGCAATACGGCTGCACCGAGCTGGAAGCCGCCTTCAAGGTGGCCGAGAAGATCGACCAGGCACGCGGCATCGAGTCGCCCGCCTTGGAACTGTCGTAAGCCGGAGAACGCCATGGAACACAAACATCCTTCCATCCCGATGCAGGTGCAGGCGTTCCGCCGTCGGCGCTGGGGGACCCGCTGGCCGTGGGCGTTGGCTGCAGTGCTGGTTGCGCTGCTGCTGATCTGGCTCGTGTCCCGTTCGCCAGGCGGGTCCACACCTCAGACTTCGGCGCCAGTCAGCGAGACACAGGTGGCAGGGCCTCCGTGGCAGATGGGCAATCCGGAAGGTCGTTTCACACTGACGCTGTACGCGGACCTCGAATGCCCGTTCTGCCGGTCCTATTTCCCTGTGCTCAAACGTTGGGTGGCCGGCAATGCCGACGTGGCCTTGCAATGGCACCACCTGCCGTTGGCCGCACATGAACCGGCCGCTTCTGCCGAAGCGCGTCTGGCGGAATGCGCCGGCGAAGCCGGCGGGCATGCCACCTTCTGGCAAGCCGTCGAGTGGGTATATGCCCACACGCGCAGCGACGGCCAGGGCTTGCCCGAGGACCTGCGCTACCCCGACCTGACGCCAGCCATCGAGCAGTGCATCGCGAGCGAGCGGCCCGACGCGGCGATTCGTACCCAAACTGCGGAAGCCACGAACAGCGGCGTGACCGCCACGCCGTCGCTGCGGCTGCACGATCGCGAAAGCGGCAAGGCGATCCTGCTGCAGGGTCCGATCGAGGGCGATGCCTTGCTGTCAGCCATGGACATGCTCGCCGCCGGCGATCCCGCCACCACACCCACATCGGAAATGCCTGCCGACGTCGTCGGCGACATGCCCAGGTAGCCCCGGTCTTCAAGGCTACGGCGCAGTCCGCTGCGCTGACCGCAACCCGTTCGCCTCGCGTCCTGGCCGCGAACGATCACCGCTACCGCGGTGATGGATGCACCTTGTTCGTTCCCCAGGAGGGCTTGCCCTCCCAGGGCGCGCGCCCTCCGATCTCACCGTCTGGAGGTTCGCCATGTCTTTCGTCGTCAATGACTCCTACCTGGAGTCGCTTTCCGCCATCGCTACCCAACACGAGGACTGGATCATCCAGCAAGCCATCGTGCTGCTGGAGAGACGGATCTTCAAAGCTGGACCGTGCCTCAGCCGACCGGCCGCTGTGCGGGACTACCTGCGTCTGAAACTGGTCGCTGAGCCCAATGAGATATTCGCCGCTGTGTTCCTGGACAGCATGCACCAGGTGCTGGCCTACGAGCCGTTGTTCAGGGGCACGATCAACTCGACATCGGTCTATCCGCGTGTCGTCGCGCAGCGTGTGCTGGAGTTGAATGCCGCCGCGGTGGTCTTCAGCCACCAGCACCCCTCGGGCATCTCCGAACCGTCGAGCGCGGATCGCATGCTGACCCAGCAACTGCAGGTCGCGCTGGCGCTCATCGATGTGCGGGTACTGGACCACATCATCGTCGGCCAGGGTGCCCCGTTCTCCTTTGCGGAGTCCGGCCTGCTGTAAAGGTTGCACTGCTTCGTTGATCAGCGCGGAGGCTTCGGCCTCCGCTTTTTCTTCGCAGCGACGCAAGCAGGTATGCGGGGTGGCCGCGATGCGCATTGTTTGTTGGGGCCGCGTGGGGTTCGGCGTTTGACTATGGCCCTGATCAACTTCCGGGGCGCATGACATGCCAGCAGCTTTTACCCGGTTCGCACCAGGCTGGCGAACCCTTGGCCTGGCCGTGGCGCTGCCGGCATCTCTGGCCGTGTTCAGCCCGGCCACCTTCGCCGCCGACGTGGTGGTCGTCACCGACAGCCGCCACCCGGTCAAGACCGCCGGCGGCGAGCGGCTGATCGAGTTGGACGAAGCGCCCCGGATCGAGGCCGAGCTTTCCGCGGATCTGCCGGCCGACCCCGAGCGGGCAGCAGCCATCGTCCGGCAACGACTGAACCAAGGCGGCACCGATCTTCAGCGCCGCATCGGCACCGCCTACCAGGGCGTCGCCGATGCATGGAGCCTGGGCGTCGCCGCCATCCCGGCCGTCGTGGTAGATCAACGCTATGTGGTCTATGGCGAGCCGGACGTGGCCCGGGCGGTGTCCCGCATCGAGCAGTACCGGAGGACGCAGCCGTGACCCATCGCCCATTCGACTTGCTGCGCCGCCTGCGCGTCGCCGTGGCCTCGCTGCTGTTGGTCAGCGCCACCGGCAGCTACGCCCTGAACACCGCCACCATCGTGTCCTCCGTCATGTCGCCGGACTGCCTGGAATACCGGGTGGTGGGCATCTGCTACTGGCTCTACTGCACCTGGACGGGCTGCACGGTGCGCACGTCCACCAAGGTCCGGCACTACGTGCCCGATGCGGTCGTCTCCAGCTACAGCAACACCGGGGAGAACCCCTGGGTCGAAGTGCAGGCGATGAGCACGCCCAACCCATCCGCACAGGCAGGTGGGGATGGGACCACGAACGAAGACCACGAAAACAACCTCGCCAAATTCAAGAACAGCGATGTCATCGGCCATCCTGGCGGCGAGGTATTCAACCAGTTCGCATCGTCGTCGGGCTATTTCTGCCAAGGCGCGGGCACGGCCTTCATGCCGTATCTACTCAGCACGCTGGACACGCTGGCTTGGCGCTACAACGTGCCTGAAATGGCCTACCCGGAGGCGTTGATTCCGGGCATGCGCGAGGTCGGTGCGCGCACCACGATGAATCTCTGGGGCAACGTCTATCCGCGCGGCGGCTTCCTGCACCAGACCGACGACCAAAAATCCGGGGCTGTGGTGGCCCAGCGCGCGGGCGATGTCGTCACGCGCCGCGGGCAGATCCACGTGTACCAGCCGCTGCTTGCCAACGCCCGCGACGGCTACTGGCCGGCCGGCGAGCTGATGGAGGGTGATGCCTCTACGGGCAAGTGGCAGGAGCTGACGCCGCGCCTGTCCAACACCTGCGTGATGTTCCCGCACAGCGGCACGCTGACCCAGGCCCAGCAAGGCGACTACGCCTGGGCGCTGTGGCGTCCCTATGCGTGCTGCGAACGCCGCGGTCAGGTGTTCCTGGGCAGCGTCGATTTCCTCTGAGGTGCCACGATGAAGCGTCCTGAACCGATGAACCTTTCCGCCAAGGCGTGCCGCCTGCTGCGCCCGACGGCGCTGGCCGGCACGCTCGCTCTGGTCTGCGGCATGGCGTGGGCGCAGGTCGGATACCAGAACAGCGGCCCCGTCCTCGGCGATGACGTCATGTACTCGATCGGCGGTGGCAGTGCGGTGTCCATGGGCCGCGCGGCCGGCATGCGTTCCATCGGGGTCGGCGTGGGGTGGAACAGCAACCTGATCTGCGGCGACATGAGCATCCAGACCACGCTGCGCAATCAGCTTAACGGCATCACGAACGGCTTTCAGCAGATCATGAGCAACGTGATCCAGAGCGCGACCAGCGCGGTTGCATCGCTGCCGGCGCTGATCATTCAGCGCGCCGATCCGGGCCTGTACAACCTGCTGACTAACGGCGTGCTGCAGGCGCGGCTGGACTTCGACCGCTCCAAGCTGACGTGCCGCGCCATGGCGGAGAAGATGGCCGAGACGGCGGGTGGCCAGCTTGGCTGGAGCCAGATGGCCGAAGGCATGGCCCTGCGTGACGCGGTTGGCAGCAACGATGCCGTATCGGCCGTCGAGCAGGCCGAGACGCGCCGCGGCAACGACGGCGTGCCCTGGGTGGGCGGCAGCAATGCCGGTGGCGCGGGCCAGTCCGCCATCCGGGTGGTCGGCGACGTCACCCGCGCGGGCTACAACCTGGTCAACGGTCGCGGCGTGACGGACACCTCCTCCATCGCGTCCACCAGTTGCGCGAGCCTGTCCTGCCAGACCTGGACGTCGCCGCAGCAGGCGACCGAATGGGCCACGCGCGCCCTCGGAGAGCAGGTGCAGCGCACGTGCGACTCCTGCACTAAGACCGAGACGGTGCCCGGCGTCGGGCTGACGCCGCTGATCCAGGAGGAGTACGAAGCCAAGCTGGAGGTCTTGCAGGAGCTGGTTTCCGGCACGCGTAATACCACCTTCGAGAACTTGCGCGAGGCCGGCAGCACGTCGCTGCCGATCACCCGCGGCGTGATCGAGGCGCTGCGCGACGAGCCGGACCAGGACCTGCTGGCGCGGCGCCTCGCGTCCGAAGTGGCGCTGTCATCGGTGCTGGAGAAGGCGCTCCTGCTCCAACGCACGCTGCTCACGGGCAAGAAGGAGCCCAACGTCGCAGCCAACGAACTTGCGGTGCAGGCCGTGAACCATGAGAGCGACACGCTCGACCGGGAGATCCGCAACCTGAAGACGGAATTGGAGCTGCGGCGCGAACTGGCGAACAACTCGCCGATGGCCATCATCCAGCGCCACGGCACGCGGGCGGCCGGCTCGCGCGGCATCTACGAGGGCGATCCGGTACCCGACCGCCTTGACCAGTTGCAGAAGGGCAATCCCGGAGCCAGGCCATGAACGCGGAGCGCATGGCCTGGCGCCCCTTGCGCTGGCTCTTCAGCCGGCGCGCGGCGACGGCGCTGCTGTGGGCGGTGGTGCTCGTCGCCGCTGCGGTGGGTGCCAACATCGCCGGCATCTACCTGGTCGGCAGCGTGGCCGGATGGGAGCGGTGGCTCGCGGCCGCATCGGGCTACTTCTTCGTGTGGCGGCTGTGTCTGTACGGGGCCACGGTTTACGGGTGGCTCTGGATGCGCCGCCGGCTGCTGGCGCGCGAAGACCAGGACGGGGCAGATGGGCAGGCACGGCGCCGCCTGATGCGCAGCGAGATCGCGGGCGTCGTCGCCATCGTCGTGCTGGAAGCCAGCTTGTTGATGCAGGCCGCTTGAGGGGATCGAGGCCATGACGCTTTTCACGACCGACTACCTGGAGTACTACCTCACACTCGTTTCCTGGATCGTCAACAACGGCATCTGGGCGGCCCTCGTATCCAGCGGGGTATTCGCGCTGCCTTTCGTCGCCATCGTCGTGCAGGAGTGGTTGAAAGCTCGTGCTGAAGGCGCCGACGAGGGCAATAAAGGCGTGCTGAGCGCCGCCCGCATCGAGAACCGGGTCTTCGTCGCCATCGTGGTGGTGATGTTCGCCGGCATTCCGTTCATCGACGTGGACCTAAACACCATCCAGTACGACAGCTCGCGCTCGGCCCAGTGCCAGGTCAGCGTGGCGCAGCCCGCGGATACCGGCTGGTCGCAGTCCTTCAGCACCATCAACAACCAGTCGGCGAAGGTGCCGGTGTGGTGGGCGTTCATGCACGCGCTCTCGCGCGCCGTCACGGGCGCTTCGGTGGCGGCAATCCCGTGCGGCACGGACCTGCGGCAGATGCGCATGGAGATCGACGCCACGCGCATCGATGATCCGGTGCTGGCTCAGGAAGTAGCGGATTTCTCTCGGGATTGCTATGGGCCTGCACGGGCCAAATTGTTCATGCAGCGCCCTCAACTTGATGAGCAGCAGATGCACGACGTGACCTGGATCGGATCGCGGTTCTTCACCGACACGAACGGGTACTACGACACGTATCGCTCCAGCACGCCGCGCGATGACTGGCCCTATGACAGCAACCGCGACGCTGGGCTGGCCCAGGTATCCAGTGGCGGTGGCTACCCGACCTGCAGGCAATGGTGGGCTGATGGCAGCAATGGCCTGCGGGCACGGCTGCTGGGACAGGTGGACCCGAGCCTGCTCAATCGCCTGGCGGGCTGGGCTGGCTTCCTGAGCCGGGCCGAGGTGGACAATTCGGTGATCCGCGCGATCGCGTCACCGCGGCAGCAGAAGCTGAACCAAGGCAGCGTCTATACCGACTACGGCGGCCAGATCGACAAGACCTTGCCAAACATCGTGACGCGGGCTACGGGAGACGTTGGAATGGCAGTTGGCGCGATTGCCTCGTTTCCCGCGATGGACGTCGTGCGGCAGGCGCTGCCGATGGTGCTCGCCTTGCTCAAGATGGCATTGGTAATCTGCATCCCGCTCGTGCTGGTCGTGGGCACCTATGACTTGAAGACGGTCGTCACGGTCAGCGTCGTGCAGTTCGCGCTGTTCTTCACGGATTTCTGGTTTCAGCTTGCGCGCTGGATCGATTCGACGATCCTGGACGCACTTTATGGCTGGGGGTTCGGCTGGAACCGGCCGCACACCAACTTCGACCCGCTGGTGGGGCTGAACAACGCCTTCGGCGACATGCTCCTGATGTTCGTCACAGGCACGATGTTTCTGGTCCTGCCGACGTTTTGGGTCGCTGCTTTGGGGTGGGTCGGAGTTAAGGCTGGGGTGATTGCTCAGAACCTTGCTGTCGGCTCCAAGGAAGCGCGTGATAGCGCCGGGTCAGGTGTAAACAAGGTAGCCGGCAAGGTTCTGTGACAAACAGGCCAAACCTCAGTCATCGAACGGATCGTTCGGGTCGTGAGGGTCGAGCCGCTGGCCATTGGAAGAATACAGGCCAAAGCCCGCCTCGCCATTGCGCAATTCATCCTGTTGCGTCCAGCGGTCTTCATCTCTAGCCGAATTGCCAGCCATCCATACCGCCGCAACGCCCAGCAGTAGCAACACCGCCAGCCAGAAGGTGGTGTACAGCAGCACCCCGAGCGCAACCAGCTTGACCACCCACACGAGCGCGGTGGCACCGGCCGCCGCCCCCCCCTTTGACACCAACCAGCTCGATGCCCGGCGTTCGCCGCGCACGTAGGCACGCCATCCGCGACCCAAGGTGCGGCCGAGTCGTTCTGCGGTACGGATGCGTGTCGTGGTGTTCATGGTCGTCTCCTGCTATTGAGCGATGCCTATTCCAGTTTGCTCCAATCCTGCTTGCTTGCCTGTATCAGCGCATGCCAGTCGTCTGGTGGGTTCCCGCGCCCGAGCATCTTCTCGAACACGACATACGGGTCCGATTTGCTACCCGAAGACCGCAGGGTCTGTTCATCGTTGACCCAGGCGTACACGATGACCTTCGCCTTCGAGTCATACCGGAAGAACAGCCGGAACCGCCGTCCGATCTTGGCCCTTCGCCAGTGGCGGTGGGCAGGTCCCAAGGTGTTGCCCTGGCGGTACTCGTCGCGTGCCGGATCGCCTGGCACCACATCCAAGATCAACTGGCTCAAGGCCCGGAAGAGCTTGACGTTGGCATTGGACTCGAAGCCCGTCGGGTCGTTCTCCTGCGCGCGCCTCGCGGTCGCATGCAGTTTCTGCAACTGCTCGATCACGCAGTCGTGGAAGAGCAGCGTCCAGCCATGCCGTTGCATCAGAGTTCCACTTTCCCGTCGATCTCCTCGTCCAGGTCCAGACCGTGGCCAGCATGCTCCAGCATGGCGCGGGCCAGATCCTCGGGCAGGCCCTGGACGTTCCGGCCAGCTTCGATGTCGCGGGCCAGCAGGCTCAGGAATGCGCCGATGGCGGGGTCCTCATGCTCGGCATCGACGCGGGTGACGACGACTTCGCTGCCCCGCAGATCGAACGCGAGCTTGCCACCGGCATCGACGCCGAGCGCCTGCCGGATGGGCTTGGGCAGCGTGATCTGGCCTTTGGAGGTCAGCGTGGCAACTTCGTGGATGGCAGGCATGGCGGCTCTCCTGATTGCGATACCCGCATGGTAAGGAAATTTCCTTACTTTGTCAACGTGAAGCCTCACGGCGTTCTCCGAGTCCAAGAATCGGCCCATCGTAGGGCGTGAACAGCCAGCCTTCCTGCATCAATCCGGCCCTGCTGCAACCCGCATTGGCGGTGGACGGTCAGCACCCGTCGCCCTATACCCAAAGGCTGTAAAGGGTCGAAATGGCAAGGGAATGGGGTGCAAGGGGAAAGGCTCTATCCCGAAAAGGCAAAAAGGCCTCCCCGCTCGGCCCGCGACAGGACACCCGCATGCTCTCTCTGTTCCAGCGAAAACGGCCCGCGGTTGCTGCTGCTCCGACGCCACCATCGGTCACCGACCTCCCGAAAGGGTTGATGCGGCCCGAGTCGGCCGCATCGCTGCTGGCCACCCCGCGCCGGCAGAAGCTGCTGGAGCACATCTGGCAGCGCACGTCGCTCTCACGTAAGCAGTTCGCCACCTTGTACCGGGCGCCACTGGAACGCTACGCCGAGCTGGTCCAGGCTTTCCCGGCTTCCGAGGCGCATCATCACGCTTACCCCGGCGGCATGCTGGACCATGGCCTGGAAATCGTCGCCTACAGTCTGAAGCTGCGGCAGTCCCATCTGCTTCCCATCGGCGCAAGCCCCGAGGACCAGGCTGCGCAGGCTGAGGCCTGGACTGCTGCAGTCGCCTATGCCGCGTTGTTGCACGACATCGGCAAGATCGCCGTCGATCTGCACGTCGAACTGGCCGATGGCTCGCTGTGGCACCCGTGGTACGGTCCGCTGCACCAGCCGTACCGCTTCCGCTACCGCGACGATCGCGAATACCACCTGCACAGCGCGGCGACGGGCTTGCTCTACCGCCAACTGTTGGACACCCAACTCCTGGACTGGCTCAGTGGCTATCCCGACCTGTGGGGACCGCTGCTCTACGTCCTGGCCGGCCAGTACGAGCACGCCGGTGTGCTGGGCGAACTGGTCGTGCAGGCCGACCGCGCTTCCGTGGCCCAGGAACTGGGCGGCGATCCGGCGCGCGCCATGGCCGCTCCCAAGCACGCGCTGCAACGCAAGCTGCTCGACGGGCTGCGCTACCTGCTCAAGGAACAGTTGAAGCTGAACCAGCCGGAAGCCTCCGATGGCTGGCTCACCGAGGACGCGCTGTGGCTGGTGAGCAAGACGGTATCGGACAAACTGCGTGCGCACCTGCTGTCCCAAGGCGTTGACGGCATTCCTGCGAACAACACCGCGGTGTTCAACGTCCTCCAGGATCACGGCATGTTGCAGCCGACGCCCGACGGCAAGGCGATCTGGCGCGCGACCGTGACCAGTTCCACCGGCTGGTGTCACTCGTTCACGCTGTTGCGCCTCGGGCCCGCGCTGATCTGGGAGCCAAGCGAGAGGCCGGCGCTGTTCGCCGGCACAGTGGCGATCGACGCGGCGGCCACGGACAAAGGGCCCGATGTGTCAGCCACTACTCCGCCGGCCGGAGCGCAGTCAGCCTCGGAGGGCCAAGAGGTTCCGCCATGGGAGGGAGGTAACCCCTCTCGTCCAGCGAAAGGTGAACCGCTGCCCGACGCCATGGAAGACATGCTTTCGATGGTGGGCATGGTGAATTCACCCGCAACCCGGCAGGACGCTGAAGCACCTTCGGAGCCGGTGTCTGCCGCGCGTACTGAAGCGACGACCTTGACCGCACCTCAGCGTTCGTCCCCAGCGCCCAAGCCCACGACAGCGCCATCCGGAGAGCACTTCATGGCGTGGCTGAAACAAGGCATCGCTTCCCGCCGGCTCATCATCAACGACGCGAAAGCGCTCGTGCATACCGCGAGCGGCACCGCCTACCTGGTCAGCCCCGGCGTATTCCAGCGCTATGCGCAGGAGCATCCGCAAGTCAGCGCGCTGGCCAAGCAGGAGAGCCAGCAAGACTGGCAGTGGATACAAAAGCGCTTCGAGAGGCTGCAGCTGCATCGCAAGCAACCGAACGGCCTGAACATCTGGACCTGTGAAGTAACCGGGCCTAGAAAATCCCGCCGTCTGCATGGATACCTTCTGGAAGATCCGAGCCCGCTTTTCTCGGAAACGCCTCCGAGCAATCCCTATCTATCCCTGTTGGGTGAGACCAGACACTGCGAACAGACTTCAGGAAAGCAAGGGGCGTCAACATGACCTCCTCAATTTCGCCGGGGCAGTCTATTGCCGCCAAAGCGCACCTTTATTCAGACAGAGCCAAAGGCCCGATGAGCGCAGCGATGATGGAACAAGGCAGCGCCTCTCCCGTCTCTGGGCTGCACTACGCCGGCAAGAAGCATAAGGTCATCGCTCCCGACCGGGAGATTGTCTTCGAGTTCTCGCAGGACTGTCTGGACTCGGGCCGATTCGCTCCTTGACACCACAAATACAGCTAACAGGAAAGAGCATTCATGAAGTCGATCAACGTTGAAGTCGGAGGGCTTGTATCGAGCCTGAGCGGTGAGGGAGTGCGCCGCAAGCTGCTGTATCTTCACGGCGTCCATAATGCGGATGCCAACTATGTTGCGGGAAGCGCAACGATTCATCTCGACGAGCGATGCCTCAGGGTCAAGGATCTGCGCCATTGCATCTCCGAATGCGGCTATCCGGCACCGAAGCTCACCCGGACTACTGCCGCAGATGGGGCAGTGCCAAGTCAAATCTTGTGACAAGCTCGCTGGAGGTCACGGCAACAGAACCACCATGCGCCTCCGCAATCGATTTCACGATGGCAAGGCCAAGACCGGCGCCCGCCGTATTTCGTTGCCGTGCCGGATCAACTCGGTAGAATCGATTGAAGAGCTTTGGTAGATCGGGCTCAGGAATTTTCTCACCGGGATTGACCACACTGATCGTTGTCCACTGCTCATCCTGCGAGAGCAAGACCGTGATGCTCTTCCCGCGAGGAGTGTGTCGAATTGCGTTCGAGAGAAGATTGTTCAGCGCCCGGGTGAGCATTTCCCGATCCGCCGCTATGCTGCCGATCGCCCCTTTAACGCCAAGCGTAATGCCGCTATCTTCTGCCAGCGCCTCGAAATAGTCGAACAGACTCCGCACCAATTCGGACAGATCAATTGTAGACAAGCGCAAGTTGCGGGGATCATTTTCCGTTTGGGCAAGAAACAGCATGTCTCCAATCATGCGTCCCATCCGATCAAACTCTTCCAAATTTGAATAGAGGATTTCTCTGTATTCCTCGTTGCTGCGCGGCTGGCCAAGCGCTACGTGAGTCTGCGTGACCAGGTTGGTGACGGGCGTGCGCAACTCGTGCGCTATGTCTGCGGAAAAGTGTGATAGCCGGGTGAAGCCTTCCTCGATTCTCGCCAACATATCGTTGAAGGCAAATACCAGTTCCGCCAGTTCGATCGGCACATCCCGAGGATCCAACCTCACATCCAGCTTTGAAGAGCGAATCGCCCGAATCTCTTCATTGACCTTGCGAATCGGCAGATGGCCCCACTGCACCGCCAGCCAAGCCACACCGAGCGCCAGACACATGACCAAGCCGGTTGCCCACCAAAGCATGCGCTTGAACTCCGCCAGGAAGTCGAGATGAAAGCCGATGTCCATGGCGGCGACGATGCGGTAGCCGGACGCCGCTGAATCGTCAGCAGGCAGTTGTACCACCACACCTCGATATGACCTCTGATCCTCGTGCCACACGATCAAATCGTCAGCGGTGATGCGGTTCACCAACTTTTTGTTACTGTCAAGTTTCGACAGGTCAGGACCGGGCGTGGCATAGATGCTATTGCCAGACCCATCGTAGACGCCGTACGTCATCCCATGATGTCCTGCGACTGCGTTGGCCAAGTGTTGCTTCAGTTCGTCGCTTGCGATGTCACTTGCAAGCTGGTGCAAGGGCTGAGCCAAAGCGGCTGTCACTGCCTCCAGTTCGTGGGCATCCTGTTGAGCAAAGTGGTGCTCCAACGACCGGAGAATGACCCAGTTGAACACAAGAAACACCAAGGTCGTGGCGATACCAACCAGGGCCGTGACCCTCAATGCAAGCGACGCTGGACGGCTTTGCCGCGGCTTATGGCGCAGGGGCATCATCGGGCGCATCGAGCGTGTATCCCATTCCACGCACGGTGTGGATGAGCTTCGGATTGAACGCATCGTCTATCTTCGCGCGTAGGCGGCGGATGGCTACATCGATGACGTTGCTGTCGCTGTCGAAATTCATGTCCCATACCTGCGACGCGATCAGAGAACGTGGAAGGACTTCCCCCTGGCGACGGGCCAGGAGCTCAAGCAACGCGAACTCCTTGCTGGTGAGATTGATGCGTTGGCCAGCGCGCGTTGCACGTCGGCGCGCCAAGTCCAGTACCAAATCGGCAACCTGGATGCGATCAGGCTGGCTCGGAGCGCTTCCGCGTCGCAGCAGCGTCCGCACCCGCGCCAGCAACTCAGAGAAGGCGAATGGCTTGACGAGGTAGTCGTCCGCTCCCAGTTCCAATCCCTTGACACGGTCGTCCACACCGCCACGCGCCGTCAGAAAGAGTACAGGGACCTGTTTACCGGCATCTCGAAGGGCACGCACGATGCGCCAGCCATCGACATCCGGCAGCATGACATCCAAGACCACCAGATCGTATGTCTCGCCCATGGCCAGGTGGTGTCCGTCCAATCCGTTGCGCGCCAGATCCACTACGAATCCCGCCTCCATGAGACCTTGGCGGACGTAATCCGCCGTCTTGTTCTCGTCTTCAACGACCAGCAGTTTCATCGCATGTCCCATGAAATCGCTGCGGCGCAGAAAAATAGCCGCTCACGATGTACGCATTCATCCACTTCAATCAGCAATTTACTGGTTGCCAGCTTCCACGAACATGACACGAACATTACATGAATGTAATTCAAGGGTCATTCGGTGGAAAGTGCCCAACCCATAGCATGACCTGCATTGCGTCGAACTGTGCCGCTCAGGATGGGGTGGCGTTTAGAACGACTTCCGAGTCATCTATGGAGGATTTCAGGCCATGCCGCCTCGTTCACCCTTTTTTATCGTGCCCCCACAGGGCCTTTCTCGTCGGCGTTTCGTCCAAGGGTTAGCCGCCGGCGGCGTTCTCGCTGGGCTGTCCACGCCGGCGTTCAAGGCATTTGCCCAGCAAGGCTCCGCGACGCGCGGTGCCGCCCCTGTGCTAAAAGGCACCGAGTTCGACTTGGTGATCGCCGAATCGCCCGTGAACTTCACGGGCAAGCCAGGCGTGGCTACGACCATCAACGGCTCGCTGCCGGCACCGACATTGCGTTGGCGCGAGGGTGACACCGTCACAATCCGTGTGACCAACAAGCTGCGTGAAGCCACATCCATCCACTGGCACGGGATCATCCTGCCGTATCAGATGGATGGCGTGCCGGGCATTAGCTTCAAAGGCATCGCTCCCGGCGAGACCTTCACGTACCGCTTCAAGGTTCAGCAAAGCGGCTCCTACTGGTACCACTCGCACTCCGGCTTCCAGGAACTCACGGGCATGTACGGGGCGATCATCATCGACCCCGCTGGCGCCGAGACCATCCGCGCCGACCGTGACCACGTGCTGCTGTTCTCGGATTGGACCGACGAAGACCCGATGCGGGTGTTCACCAAGCTCAAGTCCCAAAGCGACTACTACAACTACAACCAACCTACCGTCTTCGACTTCTTCCGGGACGCCTCGCGCGACGGCATGGCCGCTGCGATCGACAAGCGCAAGATGTGGAACGAGATGCGGATGAATCCGACGGATCTCGCCGATCTGTCCGCCGCCACGCTGACCTATCTGGCCAACGGCGTCACCCCCGCCGGCAATTGGACGGCGTTGTTCCGACCGGGGGAGCGCGTGCGGCTGCGCATGGTCAACGGTGCGGGCAACACCTTCTACGACGTACGCATTCCCGGACTGAAACTCACGGTGGTGCACGTCGATGGTGTTGACGTGGAGCCGGTGACGGTCGATGAGTTCCGATTCGGTCCGGGCGAAACCGTCGATGTGATCGTCCAGCCACGGGATGACGCTTACACGATCTTCGCCCAGGCGATGGACCGGACAGGCTACGCGCGTGCCACGCTGGCCGTGCGTGAAGGTCTTCAAGCTCCCGTGCCTGCCCTCGATCCGGTCGAATGGCTGACCATGAACGACATGATGGGCGGCATGATGGGGGGCATGGACCATGGCGGGTCCGGCCAGGCCATGGAGATGACCGGGATGACGGGCATGACGGGCATGACGGGCATGACCGGGATGACCGGGATGACCGGGATGGGCTCGGGTTCGATGTCCGGGATGGATCATGGGGCGATGGCTGGCATGAACCACGGTGGCATGGCGATGGATCACAGCCAACACGCCGCGGCTGCGGGGGGACTGGCCGTGCCCAGCACTACTGCCCGCCACGCTCGCACCGAGTATGGTGCCAGCACGGACATGCGCGTTGACATGGCGCGCACCAACCTCGATGACCCCGGCATTGGACTGCGCAACAACGGTCGGCGCGTGTTGACCCTCGCGGATCTGCATACCCCGTCGGGGCCGCTGGACAAGAGAGGCCCTGGCCGGGAGGTCGAATTGCACCTCACGGGCAACATGGAACGCTACGCATGGTCCCTGGACGGGCTGGAGTTCGGAAAGTCCACGCCGGTGCACTTCAAACACGGCGAGCGGCTGCGGGTCATTCTGCACAACGACACCATGATGACCCATCCCATGCACCTGCACGGCATGTGGAGCGAGCTGGAAAGCCCCGACGGTCGCTTCCTTGCGCGCCGCCACACCCTGCCGGTGCAGCCGGCACAACGCATCAGCTTCCTGGTGACAGCCGACGCGCTCGGCCGCTGGGCGTGGCACTGCCACCTGATGTTCCACATGGATGCCGGCATGTTCCGCGAAGTCGTGGTGTCTTGAACCCAGCGCACAAGGAAGACCAAGAATGTCCAAAGCACTCCCCACTCGCGCACTGGCCACGACGCTACTGGCCCTGGTAAGCGTCGCCGCACAGGCACAAGCACAGAACGACCATGCTGCGCACGGCCAGGCCGACTCTCAAACGGCCGCGCCATCCACTCAGACCGTGGCTCCTGCCGCCGACCCGCACGCGGGTCACGCGGCGTCGGCGAGCGGCTCGACCGCGGCCCCGGCCATGGATCACGGCAACATGCAGATGCAGGGCGGGTCGGCGCCTCCTGACGCCCGCGATCCGCATGGCTACTCCAATGGCCTGACATTGGGATCGGGCGACTACGCCGTACCCGGTGTGCCGCGGCTGATGCTGGCCGACGAACACAGGTTCTTCTCGTTGCGCGGCGAAACCCTGGAACGCCGCTTCACGCGCAAAGGGGACGATTCCACGGCCTACGACCTCCAGGCGTGGTATGGGACGACCTACAACAAGGCCGTCGTGAAGGCCGAAGGCGATATCGCCAAAGGAAAGCTCGAAGAATCGCGTACCGAGCTTCTCTGGGGGCACGCCGTCGCACCGTACTGGGACACCCAGCTCGGCATTCGGGTGGATAACGGCGAAGGCCCGAGCCGTCAATGGTTGGCTTTCGGCATCCAGGGCCTCGCCCCCTACTGGTTCGAGCTGGAGGCGACGGGCTACGTGGGAAGTGGCGGACGTACGGCGCTGCGTGTCGAAGGCAGCTACGAGCTGCTGCTGACCCAGCGACTGATTCTGGAGCCTCGCGCCGAGTTGCAGTTCTATGGCAAGGACGACCCGGAACGCGGTATCGGCAAGGGCTTGGCCGAAGCGTCTGCTGGCTTGCGCCTGCGCTATGAATTCAGTCGCCAGTTCGCCCCCTATATCGGCGTGGAACGGGCGGGCAGCTTCGGACGCACCGCGGACTATGTGCGTGCCGAAGGCGGCCGCGCGCAGCAGACGCGCTGGGTGGCTGGCGTGCGATTCTGGTTCTAGAACCTAGCGGGTTTGATCATCTGATGAGAGGCAATCTATGAACATGCACTACGACAGAAGCCAGGGCAAAGTGCCGAGACGCCAGGCATTGATCGCTGGCTTGTTGGTGATGGCACTCGCAGGACCGAGCCTGGCGCAGAGCCGACCGATTGCCAAGGTCTGGAAGGACCCGAGCTGCGGATGCTGCAAGGACTGGGTCTCACACCTGCAAGGCGCAGGCTTCGATGTGCAGGTTCTCGACACCGGGAACACGGCAGCGCGCACGCGGCTGGGCATCCCGCAGAAGTACGGTTCGTGCCACACGGCGCAGATCGGCAGCTATGCCATCGAGGGTCATGTGCCTGCCTCGGACATTCAACGCTTGCTGCGCGAAGCCCCGCAGGCCATCGGCCTTGCGGCGCCCGGCATGCCGGTCGGTTCGCCCGGCATGGATGGTCCGGCCTATGGTGGACGCAAGGACGCCTACGACGTGCTGCTGATCGGGAAAAACGGTAGCAGCACGGTCTATCAGTCGCATCGCTGACCATCCATCAACCCTTCTCCGTGGAGATATGCCATGCAGCATCAGCACACACATACCCCCAGCGATCGTCCCCGGTTCTGGCGATCGCGCTACGGCGTGGCGTTCCTCATCATCGCCGCTGTCGCCGCGTATTTCCTGCTCAAGGAGCACACGGCACATGTTGCCGGCTATCTCCCCTTCCTGCTGCTGGCGGCTTGTCCGCTGATGCACCTGTTCATGCACTGTGGTCACGGCCACGGCGGACACGATCATGCCGCGCGTCAGGGTGAGGAAGGTGCCGCAGCCTCCAAGGAGCAGAAGCAATGAGTCGAGGCACTCGCACCGTGCGAGCACGCGACGCCGCGCTTGTCTCCTTGCGCGCGTGCGGCCTGCTGCGATCACCAGACACCAACGGTTAACGGCGGAGGGCACTTGTCACTATGAATTCACCCAGCAAGTCTTCAGGACATGAGCACGCAGGCATGGCGGCGGGTGCCACAACGTCCGGCACGCATACCCACCACCATCACGCCAGCCATGCTGGAAGTGACGATGCGGGCGGGCCCTCAAGCCACTCGCAGCCCGATGCCTCGACACGAGATCCGGTGTGTGGGATGGCGGTCACGGCGGCGTCGGAGCACCGCTCCACGCACTTGGGGAACACGTACCTGTTTTGCAGCACCGGATGCAAGGCCAAATTCGACGCCGATCCGGCGCGATATGCCAGCGGTGGCGCGGGCATAGGCACAGGCAGCGGCCATGCACCGCATCACCATGCCAGCACCGCGATTTCACCGGCCCCGGCGGCATCGCCAACCGCACCCGGAACAATCTACACCTGCCCGATGCACCCGGAGATCCGCCAGGATCATCCGGGAATCTGCCCCAAGTGCGGGATGACGCTGGAGCCTCTGCTGCCCGACCTCGACGACGACAACCCGGAGTTGCGTGACTTCTCGCGTCGCTTCTGGTGGACCTTGCCGTTGACGCTCGTGGTCCTGGCGCTGGCGATGCTGGGCGAGCGGCTACACCTGATGGACATGGCTACACAGAGCTGGGTCGAGTTGGTGCTGTCGTTGCCGATCGTGCTGTGGGCCGGCTGGCCCTTCTTCTCCCGCGGCTGGCTGTCCGTGGTCAACCGCAGCCCGAACATGTGGACACTGATCGGCCTGGGAACGGGTGCGGCATTCATCTACAGCGTCGTGGCAACCGTTGCGCCGGAAGTGTTTCCAGCTTCCTTCATGTCCATGGGACGGGTCGGCGTGTATTTCGAGGCCGCCGCCGTCATCATCTCGCTGACACTGCTCGGCCAGGTGCTGGAACTCAAGGCGCGCTCCCAGACTTCGGCGGCCATCAAGTCGCTGCTGGGGCTGGCGCCCAAGACCGCGCGGCGCATCAATGCGGACGGCAGCGAGGAAGACGTGCCGCTCAGCCATGTGCACGTCGGCGATCTGCTGCGCATCCGACCCGGCGAGAAGGTGCCGGTGGATGGCATCGTGCACGAGGGCAGCAGCTCGATTGACGAATCCATGCTGACCGGCGAACCGCTGCCCGTAAGCAAGCGCGCGGGCGACAAGGTCATCGGGGCCACACTCAACACCAGCGGCGCGCTGGTCATGCGTTCGGAGCGGATCGGCTCGGACACCGTTCTGTCGCAGATCGTCCAGATGGTCGCCCAGGCGCAGCGTTCCAAGGCGCCGATGCAACGCATGGCCGATGTCGTTGCCGGCTACTTCGTGATGGCCGTCGTTGCCATTGCGGTCACGACGCTCTTTGTATGGGGATTCTTCGGGCCGCAGCCCACCTGGGTCTATGGACTCATCAATGCGGTGGCCGTTCTGATCATCGCCTGCCCGTGCGCGCTGGGTCTGGCCACGCCGATGTCGATCATGGTCGCAACGGGCCGTGGCGCCACGCAGGGCGTGCTATTCCGCGATGCCGCGGCGATCGAGAATCTTCGCAAGGTCGATACCCTCGTCATCGACAAGACAGGAACCCTGACCGAAGGCCGACCTGCTTTCGATCAGGTCGTCGCAGCACCCGGCTTTACGAACGATGAGGTGCTGCGTCTTGCGGCCAGCCTGGACCAGGGCAGTGAACACCCCCTGGCCGACGCCATCGTGCAGGCCGCGCGTGCCCAGGGCCTCCAACTCGTGAAGCCTCAGAGCTTTGAATCGGGAACCGGCATCGGCGTGCGCGGAAAGGTTGAGCACCGGCAACTCGCGTTGGGCAACACAGTGCTGATGGAACAGTCTGGCGTATCGGTGGAACCGCTCGTACCCCAGGCCGAAGCTCTGCGCGGCGAAGGGGCAAGCGTCATGTACTTGGCTGTGGACGGGCAGCTCGCGGGCTTGCTCGCCGTATCCGATCCGGTCAAGGGCAGCACCCCCGAGGCCCTGGCCGCGTTGAAGGCTGCGGGCCTGCGGGTCATCATGGCCACCGGGGACGGGCAGACCACCGCCAAAGCCGTCGGTGCACGCCTAGGCATCGACGAGGTGCATGGTGAGGTCAAGCCGGCGGACAAGCTCATGTTGATCGAGCGGCTGCAGAAAGAAGGACGCATCGTCGCCATGGCCGGAGACGGCATCAACGACGCGCCGGCCTTGGCGAAGGCAGACGTGGGCATCGCCATGGGAACGGGGACCGACGTGGCGATGAACAGCGCCCAGGTCACGCTGGTCAAGGGCGACCTGCGTGGCATCGCTGTCGCTCGCACGCTCTCGGTGAGTACCGTGCGCAACATGAAGCAGAACCTCATGTTCGCCTTCCTCTACAACGCGCTGGGCATCCCCATCGCCGCCGGGGTTCTCTATCCCCTCACGGGCTGGCTGCTGTCGCCGCTGATCGCAGCATTGGCGATGAGCCTGAGTTCGGCGTCGGTCGTTGGCAACGCCTTGCGCCTGAGAGCGAGCCGACTGTGACCGGATTTTCTTTCTGAACCTACAGGAGCCTGCTATCGCCCAGCGAACCGTTTCTTTCGTTCCACGCCGTTGCGAAGGTGCAAGCCTTATCTCGGCACTTCGTTCTTAAACCACTCCTCACACATCAAGGTAGAAATCTCTATGACCCGTTCACATTTCATCGCCAAGCTCGTCGCGCCGATCGCTGCTGGTCTGTTCGCCACCGCCGCATTCGCGCATCCTTCGCTGGTGTCTTCAACGCCAGCCGACAAGTCGCAGGTTTCCGCGCCAGCCACCATCGAGCTGAAGTTCTCCGAAACGCTGGTGCCGCAGTTCTCCGCCGCGAGCCTTGTCATGACTGGCATGCCGGGAATGGCGAGCCATGGCCCGATGAAGATCAACGCCAGCGTCGCGGGTGCCGGCGACGGCAAGACCATGGTCATCACGCCAGCACAGGCGCTCCAGCCCGGCGACTATCGCGTCGAATGGCGTGCCGTCTCCTCGGACACGCATCCGATCACGGGTAACGTCACCTTCAAGGTGAAGTAAGCCCATGGCCGGGGATTGGTTGACCATCGTCCTGCGCCTGGCGCTTTATCTGGACCTGGCGGCGGCGTTTGGCGTCGCCATGTTCGGACTCTATGCTTTGGGCAACGACGAGCGATCCTCGACGATCTCGCGCCGCTATCGCGTCCTCATTGGCGCATCCGCTGCCATCGGCATTGCCCTGTCGATGTGGGGCATGACGGTCATGGCCAAGGCCATGTCCGGCGCCCAAAGCTACGCGGAGCTGTCAACGCACGTTTTCGACATGCTCATTACGGGCACGCACATGGGCATCGCCTGGTGCATTCGCATCCTCGCGCTGTTGGTGTGTGTGCTCGTCGCAATGTTGAAATTGAACGCTACCTTGCGATTTGCAGTGATGGCGCTCTCCACCGGCGTGGCGCTGGCGACCCTTGCGTGGGCAGGCCACGGCGCCATGGACGACGGCGTTCGCGGCTACATCCATCTTGCGTCGGATATCACCCACCTCTGGGCAGCGGGCGCTTGGGTGGGCGCATTGTTGGCGTTCTTGATGCTGGCATCCCACAAGCGGGATGTCGCGCAAGACCCGGTAGCGGTCCTCAGTCGGACGTCGAATGGCTTTGCTCGCATAGGTACAGCGATCGTGGCTGCACTCGTCGTGAGTGGAACTCTCAATTACCTGTTGATCGCCGGACCATCGTTTGATCCGCTCATCTCGACGCTGTATGGCCGGCTGCTGATGGTAAAGCTCCTGCTTTTCGCAGGCATGCTGGCGTTGGCTGCTGCCAATCGGTATCGGTTGAGCCCGAGCCTGGAGGCAGCTTTGAAGGCAGGCAATCGCGCACAGGCAGTCATCAAGCTTAGGCAGAGTCTGTTCACGGAGGCAACCTTGGCCGTTTTGGTTCTGGCGAGCGTTGCATGGCTTGGCATCTTGTCTCCCACTGGAACCTAATCCTTCATGGGCGGCAGATGACAGCGCATGAATTGAATGTAATGCACGGGTAAGCCCTCTGTAGACCGCCTGCTTCTACATTTAACGACGCGGCGCAAGTTGTCGTCGTTTTTACAAAGGAGTCGATCATGAAATCGCAAATTGTCATTGCCGCCCTGTTGAGCGCTCTCTCCGTGCCAGCCTTCGCCGGTCATGCAGCAGCCCAAGCAGCCAAGGAGATGGTTCCCTTGGCTGACGGGGGAACGCTGTACATCTTCAAGGACGGAAAGATGGCACAGGAAAGCCGCTTCGGGCGCGCCGTCTATCTCAATGTCGGGGCTTCGGTGTCGACGAAGGATGGGCGCAACATCGCGATCACCAGCAATGAAGTCGCTCGCCTCGGCTCGCTGCTACAAAAAGAGCACGGCGGATGACGCCGCGGGTGTGCGGTGCTTTTCAAAGCTTCTGCACAGTGTGACAGAGACGCGCGCCCCGATTGGGCGCGCGCGATTGGGACGCGTCACGAGCAACCACGAGCGCTCAAGATGCCAGTTTTTGCGATGTCAAGCGCATCAACTTCCCTGGAATGGATCCAGCCTCCACATCCACCGTGATTCGTCCACGGGACATCTTGCGCGAATGAGAACCTGCGAGGAGCCCGATTTATGGAGTTGCGTCATCTACGATGCTTTGTCGTCTTGGCAGAGGAGTTGCATTTCACGCGGGCGGCCGAGAGGCTGCATATAGAGCAACCCCCCTTGTCTCGCGCGATCAAGGAATTGGAAGATGAGCTTGGGGTCACGCTGTTTGACCGCGACCGCAGGGGTACACGGCTGACCGTGGCGGGGGCGGCATTCTTGCAGGACACCCGCCGACTCTTCACTGTCCTGGAGCAAGCGCGTGAGAATGCCAGAGCCATTGCCGCGGGCCTGAGGGGCAGCCTGCGCATTGCAATTTCCGATGGTGCGATGGACCCACGACTATCGGCGTTCCTAGCTCGTTGCCGCGCGGAAGAGCCCGAGGTCGAGATACGTCTCTCCGAGGTACCGCTGACCGAGCAGATACGGGGCCTACGGTCTGGCGACTTCACGATCGGATTTGCACACGCGGCGGATGTTGGCGAAGGCATCGTGGCTGAACCGATCTGGCGAGACCCGATTGTGATCGCCGTGCCAGCGCGGCACTCGCTTCTTGCGCACAAGCAAGTTCCGCTCAACGAACTTCAGGGTCACCCACTGGTTCTGTGCGACAAACTGGCCTGCGAAGGCTACTGCCGAGAACTAAATCGGCTGCTACAGGTTCTGGAACACAGGCTCAACGTTGTCGAAGAAGTGTCGTCGCTGGACATGATGCTAACGCTGGTCGGCGCAGGCTATGGGATTGGTTTCATGACAGCGACCAAGATTCCCATCAGCCAGAGGCCGGACGTGGTGATTCGCCCTCTGGCGCAGGACACGGCGGTAATCACAACCTATCTGCTTCGGCCAGAAAGCAGCAACTCATCGGTTTCGCTGGATCGCTTCATGGAACGTCTGCGAGGACCTCCGGATGACTAAAGCGTCAATGCCCATCTGAATCGTGCGCCGCAGCACGAAGATTGCGTTCGGCTGCGCTGACGAGTTCCGCAGCACTAAGCTTGAGTCCGGCGGCGATTCTTAAGATCAGAGCGAGAGTGGGCATGTGCTCCCCACGCTCTATTTTGCCCATGTGCGATCGCTCGATCCCTGCTTTCGCAGCCAGTTCTTCCTGAGCAATACCTTGCGTCAGGCGGGCGACACGAACGGCCGCTCCGAATGCCAACGCTGGCTCGGCGTCGAAAGTGGTAGTGCCTGGGGGACGGCCTCGTCGGACAGTTCGCTTCTCCATCCTTGGAAGCGTCGAACAGTCCCGACAATTTAACCACGTTAAGTTTAACTCAAACTAGCTATCATGAAGACTTTCCATCCTTGTCTTATCGCTTCTTGGGGCCTCTCATGCACGACGCCACCAGCCCACGCCCACAGCTCAGGCTCGCCATAGCGCCTGGTGTGGCCTCTTCGAACCTAGCTGCATTGCTTGCCCTGCAGCGCGCGGAGGAGCCCGAAGTTTTTATGGAATTTAATGAGGTTACGACGAGCGATCTCATTACAGGCCTCTACAAACGGCGCTTCGACGTCGGCCTTTCTCTGAAGCAGGTGAGCGATTCTTCGCTGAAGAGTCTTTCTCTTTGGTTTGAGGCGACAGCTCTTGCCACGCCGCTGGGATACCCACTGCTCCGGCAGCAGTCAATCAGAATAGACGAACTTAAGGAGCACTCCGTGTTTCGATGGAAGGCCGAATATTCTCCTTCGCTGGACCAGTACCTGTCCTCCATGTCATCAACGGAAAGGCCGAATGTCCAGCATGTCAGTTCTTTTGAGATGTTGTTGCTCTGGGTCGCAGCTGGATATGGCGTAGGGATTTCTTCGCGATCACGCATCGAAACCGCTAGCCAGTGCGGAATCTGCACGCGTCCAATAGCCGATGGCCCCTACGAGGTCATTACGCACCTGCAGCGACTCTCGGGACAGACGAATCTTGTAGCTGATCGATTTGAGCTTAGAGCCTTGCGAGTTGCCGAGGCGCGTAAAGCATGACAGCCACGTGCGGTGCCCGCCCTTGCCGGTGGATTTGCAGTGGATGCCGGTTCGGGCCAAGGCGCCGTCCAGACGCATCAATTCATCCTGGAAACTGACCTTGATCAATTCAACTCCCCACAACTTCCAATAGTATGTCCACATGATCGGCTTAAGGCGCCTTCTCGCAAGATGGAGCCGCTGGATTACCAGCGGCCTAGTCGTAACCTTGCTTTTCTCGCAGGTTGCGATGGCGATGTACGTCTGTCCCAAGCCAGACCCGAGGGCATCTGTGGAAACCACGCAAATGCGTGCCACGATCTCGATGCAGCAGGCTGACAAGTTGCCAATGTCGGATTGCACCGGCATGCCTGATTCCATGGACAGCGAAGCGCCACAGTTGTGCCACGCTCATTGCAGTGGCGATCGGGAGTCGGCGCTTTCATGGCAGGGGCTGGACATTCAGTTTCTCGCGGCGCACGTGATGTGGCTCGCCAACTCGCTGCCCGGGTTGGTTCTCGACCGGGTAGCCCTCAGGCGGCACGTTACCTACATTCCTCCCAATCCCCGCGCGGGCTTTCCGCCGATCTACCTCACGTTCCAAGTCCTGCGGAATTGATTTATGTGTCCGTGCTCGCCGCGCACCGATGCGGCAGACCACGTGATTTCGTGAACACCAATTCCGAGGACAACCATGTTTACTCCCTTTTTTGGCGCCCCCGAGGGATGCTCTGAACAATTCCTCGGCGACAATAGCGCAAGGTTCGACGGATGACGACGATGCAGCTGAGCTTCGGGGACGCGGAACACACGGGCAAGCGGAAGAAGACGCGACGCGAGATCTTCCTGGCGGAGATGGAGCAGGTTGTGCCGTGGAACGCATTGCTGGCGCTGATCGCACCGCACTACCCGAAGATGGGCCAGCGTGGCCGGCAGCCGTACGCGCTGGCGACGATGCTGCGCATCCACTTCCTGCAGCAGTGGTACGCGCTCAGTGACCCGGCCATGGAAGAGGCGCTGTACGACACGGCGGTGATGCGCCGCTTCGCCCGCCTCAGCGGGCTGGACAACATTCCGGACGAGACCACGATCTTCAGCTTCCGCCGGCTGCTGGAGACGCATGATCTGGCGCCGCAGCTCCTGGAGCGCGTGAACGCGCACCTGGCGCGCAAGGGCCAGAGCTTGAAGGCCGGCACGATCGTGGACGCCACGATCATCGCGGCGCCGAGTTCGACCAAGAACAGGGACGGCAAGCGCGATCCGGAGATGCACCAGACGAAGAAGGGCAACCAGTGGCACTTCGGGATGAAGGCGCACATTGGCGTGGACGAGGAGTCGGGCCTGGTGCACCACGTGGAGTGCACGGCGGCGAACGTCAACGACGTGACGCAGGTGCACAAGCTGCTGCACGGCAAGGAAGACACAATCTGCGGCGACAGCGGCTACACGGGCGCGGACAAGCGCGAGGAGCTGCAAGGCGTGGAGGCTGCGTTCTGGATCGCGGAGAAGCCGTCGAAGCTTCGTGCGATGAAGAACAAGCGTGATCGCAAATACGCCGAACGCTGGGAGCACTTCAAGGCCAGCCTGCGGGCGAAGGTGGAGCATCCGTTCCGAGTGGTGAAGCGGCAGTTCGGTTACACCAAGGTGCGCTATCGCGGGTTGGCGAAGAACACGGCGCAGGTGTTGACGCTGTTCGCGCTGTCGAATCTGTGGATGGCGCGGCGACGTCTGTTGCTGCCGACGGGGTAAATCCGTCTGTTGGACGGGGAAAGCCGTCGAAAAGCGTCAGAAACGGCGCAAAATCCATCATATCGAGGTCGACTTGGCGCCTTGACGCTGAAATCCAAGCATCAGAGCGCTTTGATCAGACCTTCCCGAGGGGCGCCCGTCAGCGTACGGCCGAGGCACAACGCCGGCCTCGATGCGATTGCATCGTCTGAAAGCTATCAGCATCGCGTTGGCAGGCAGTGCGCTTGTTTCGCCTGTGGCCTACGCCCTCGATTTTGCTGAGGCACGCCTTATCGCGGAGCAGCAGAGCCCGCGCATAAGCGCGCAGCAGTTGCAGGTCAACGTCGCCGAATCCGTGCAGAAGGCAGCAGGCTCGCTGCCCGACCCCAAGCTCTCGCTCGGCATCGAAAACTATCCCATCAGCGGCATGGATCGCTGGAGCATGACGCGCGAATCCATGACGATGCAGCGCCTGGCGCTCATGCAGGAAGTGCCCAACAGGGCCAAGCGCGACGCCCAGGTCGCCAGTGCGCAGGCGCGTGTGGATCGAGAGCGCGCGGCGCTGGTTTTGCAGCGATTGCAGATCCGCCAGGAACTCAGCCTGGCGTGGATCGCCGCGCAGGCGGTGGAGCAACGGGAGATACTGCTGACGGAACTGCTCGCGGAGAACCAGCGCCTGCAAGACAGTCTCCCCGCTCGCGTCGCCGGCGGCACGGCCCAGACTGGCGACCTGTTGGTCGCGCAACAGGAGGCGCTGACACTCACGGACCGCCGTGACGATCTACAGCGGGACCGGGCCAAGGCCAGGGCCGCATTGCGGCGCTGGGTGGGCTCCAGGGCCGACGAAGCACTGCAAGGCGATCCAGGCCCGCTCACTCACCCCGTCGCGCAACTGCGCACAGAACTGGCGAATCACGCGGAGCTTGAACTCTATCCGGCGATGCAAAGCATGGCCCGGGCCGAGTCCCGCGAAGCCCAATCAGAGACCCGCGGCGATTGGGCCTGGGAGATTGCCTATAGCCGGCGGGATCGCCGATGGGGCGACATGGTGTCATTCCAGGTGACATTCGATCTGCCATGGCAGAAGGATCGACGCCAAGTGCCCATGATCGAGGCAAAACGGCACGAGTTGGAGCGTCTGGACGCCGAACGCGAAGACGTGGCGCGGCGTCATTTGCAGGAGCTGGACGACAGCGCCGCCGAACTCCAAGCGTTGAACAGCCAGATCGACCGCCTGCAGACCGCAGGCTTGCAGCTGGTACGGAACCGAGCGGCGCTTGCGTTGAGCAACTACCGATCCGCCAAGGGGGACCTGAGCGCTGTGCTCAGTGCACGCGCCCAGGTACTGGAGACGCGCATGCGTCTGATCGACCTCGGAGCGCAGCGCGACAGCCTCGTCGCCCGACTGAACAGCCTGATCGCGGACTGAGTGGAGACCCTCGCCATGAACACCTCTTCGAGAAACATCCTTGCCGGCTTGACGCTGATTGCTGCCGGTATTGCCGTTGGATGGAGCGTCGCCCAATGGCGCGCCGGCCACCTCAGCGGCTCCCCCGCTGCCACCATTGCAAGTGCTCCGACCGAGCGCAAGGTGCTGTATTGGTACGACCCGATGGTGCCGGCCCAGAAGTTCGACAAGCCCGGCAAATCGCCCTACATGGACATGGCGTTGATGCCGAAGTACGCAGATGAAGACACTCAGGACAGCACGGGCCTGAGCGTGTCGGCGCAAGCGGTGCAAGCCCTGGGCCTGCGTACAACCGAAGTCGTGCAAGGCAAGATCGGCGCAGATGTGAACGTCGTGGGCACCGTGCTGCTCAACGACCGCGACGTCAGCATCGTGCAGGCGCGGACCGCTGGCTTCGTCGAGCGTGTCTACGCACGGGCTGCGGGCGACGTGATCGCAGCAGGGGCACCGCTGCCTGACCTATTGCTGCCGGAGTGGATCGCCGCACAGCGCGAGTTTCTCTCGGTTCGCGCGATGGGCGACGCACCGTTGACCGCAGCTGCCCGCCAACGGCTGCTGCTGCTCGGCATGCCGCAAGCCCTGATCGCCCAGGTGGAGCGCACAGGCGAGCCCAAGGGGCTGTACACGGTCACAACACCTCAAGGCGGCTTGGTGGCCGAACTGATGGTGCGTCAGGGCATGACGGTTTCCGCCGGGGAAAGCCTGGCCCGGGTGAATGGCTTGGCCACGGTGTGGATCGAAGCGGCTGTCCCCGAAGCACAAAGCGGGCCATTGCAGGTCGGCCAAACGGCGCAGGTCCGGCTGGCGGCGTTTCCCGGTGAAGTGCTCCAGGCGCGCATCGTGAGCATCCTGCCCGAAGCCAACCGCGACACCCGTACGGTGCGAGTGCGGCTTGAAATGGCCAATCCCGGCCAGCGCCTGAAGGCCGGCATGTCCGGCCAGATCGCGCTCAAAGGCAACGAACAGCCCGCGCTGCTTGTTCCCAGCGAGGCGGTCATCCGCACCGGCAAGCGCGCACTGGCCTATGTGGTCGATGGACCCGGCAAGTTCCATCCCGTGGAGGTCCAGGTGGGCGCGGAGGTAGGCGATCAACTGGTGGTCAACGGCGGGCTCGCGGCGGGACAGCAGGTGGTGGCCTCGGCGCAGTTCCTGATCGATTCGGAAGCCAGCCTGCGGGGCGTGCTGCCTGCAGGTGCCGCGGCGTCCGCGCCTGCATCGCCGCACAACGGGCACGGCACCTCGTCGCCACCGGCCGCGGCCACCAACGCTTTCGTGGTGCGCGGCGTGATCGAGGAGATGTCGCCCACCGAGCTGACGCTGGCGCACGAGGCCGTGCCAGCCCTCCAATGGCCGGCCATGACCATGGGCTTCAAGCTGAGCAGCCCGCAGCTCGCCGCGGGTCTTTCGGTTCGGCAGCAGGTGCGATTCACCTTCTCCAAGCAAGGTGAGGACTACGTGATCACCGCCATCGAAAAGGTGCAGCCATGATCGCCAAACTGATTCGATGGTCGGTGGCCAATCGCTTCCTGGTGCTGCTGGCCACCGCCATGCTCACGGCATGGGGCGTGTGGGGCGTTCGCAGCACGCCCGTGGATGCGCTGCCGGACTTGTCAGACGTGCAGGTCATCATTCGCACCAACTACCCAGGACAGGCGCCGCAGATCGTCGAGAACCAGGTCACCTACCCGTTGGCCACCACCATGCTGTCGGTGCCAGGGGCCAAGACCGTGCGCGGCTTCTCGTTCTTTGGCGACTCGTTCGTCTATGTCTTGTTCGAGGACGGAACCGACCTGTACTGGGCCCGCTCACGGGTACTGGAATACCTGAACCAGGTCCAGGGCCGATTGCCCGCCACGGCGAAGCCGGCCCTGGGTCCGGACGCCACAGGCGTCGGCTGGATCTTCCAGTACGCGCTCGTGGATCGCACGGGCAAGAACGATCTGGCGCAACTGCGTGCGTTGCAGGACTGGTTCCTGAAGTTCGAACTCAAGAGCCTGCCCAACGTGGCCGAAGTGGCATCGGTGGGGGGCATGGTCAAGCAGTACCAGGTCGTGCTCGACCCGATCAAGTTGGCGTCCTATGGCCTCAGTCAGGCTCAAGTCCGCGATGCCCTGATGGGGGCCAACCAGGAGACCGGCGGCTCCGTCCTGGAATTGTCAGGCGCGGAGTACATGGTCCGCGCGAGCGGATACCTCAAGACCCTGGACGAGTTCCGGGAGATCCCCTTGACGGCACGCGGCGGTGTGCCGGTGCGGCTGGGGGATGTGGCGACGCTCCAGATAGGCCCGGAGATGCGGCGTGGCATTGCCGAACTCGACGGAGAAGGCGAGGTCGCCGGCGGCGTGGTGGTGCTGCGCTCCGGCAAGAATGCCCAGGAGACGATCGCTGCCGTCAAGGCCAAGCTCGCGGAGCTGCAGGGCAGCCTGCCGCCGGGCGTCGAGATCGTCACCAGCTACGACCGCAGCGCGCTGATCGAGCGGGCCATTCGCAATCTCACGACCAAGCTGGGCGAAGAGTTTCTGGTGGTGGCGCTGGTCTGCGCACTGTTCCTTTGGCATCTTCGTTCTGCGCTGGTGGCCATCATCTCGCTACCTCTGGGCGTGATGACGGCGTTCCTGGTCATGCGCTACCAGGGCATCAACGCCAACATCATGTCGCTGGGGGGGATTGCCATCGCCGTGGGGGCGATGGTGGATGCAGCGGTGGTGATGATCGAGAACGCCCACAAGAAGCTGGAGGCTTGGCAGCACGCGCACCCGGATCAACGACTGCAGGGCAAGGAACGGTGGGACGTGATCACACAGGCCGCAGAGGAAGTCGGTCCTGCGCTCTTCTTCTCGCTGCTCATCATCACGCTCTCGTTCATCCCGGTCTTCACCCTAGAAGCGCAGGAAGGCCGGCTGTTCGGCCCGCTGGCGTTCACCAAGACCTACGCGATGGCCGCGGCCGCAGGGCTGTCAGTGACGCTGATTCCCGTACTCATGGGCTACTGGATTCGCGGGCGTATCCCGGATGAGCAGAAGAACCCCATCACCCGCATCCTGATTGCAGCCTACCGGCCAGCACTGGAGTGGGTACTGCGCCGGCCTAAGGCGACGCTGCTGATCGCCGTGCTGGCCTTGGCGACCACGGCCTGGCCCTTGGCGCGGCTCGGCGGTGAGTTTCTGCCGAGGTTGGACGAAGGGGACCTGCTCTACATGCCCTCGGCCCTGCCGGGACTCTCGGCGCAGCGCGCCACGGAGTTGCTGCAGCTGAGCAACCGCATGATCAAGACCGTACCTGAAGTGGACAAGGTGTTCGGCAAGGCAGGACGGGCCGAAACTGCGACCGATCCGGCGCCCCTTGAGATGTTCGAGACCACGGTGAAGCTCAAGCCCAGGGAACAATGGCGTCCAGGCATGACGCCCGAGAAGCTCGTGGAAGAGCTGGATCGTGCCGTGAAGATCCCGGGCCTGTCCAATATCTGGATTCCCCCTATCCGCAATCGCATCGACATGCTGGCTACCGGCATCAAGAGCCCGATCGGGGTGAAGGTGACCGGCAACGACCTGGGCGTGATCGATCGCATCGCTGCAGAGGTCGAGCAGGTCGCCAAGGGCATTCCCGGCGTGACGTCATCCCTCGCGGAGCGCTTGACGGGCGGGCGCTACGTGGATGTTCAGATCGACCGCGTAGCCGCCGGTCGCTACGGCCTGAACATCGCCGATGTCCAGGCCGTCATCGCCGGCGCGGTGGGTGGCGAAAACGTCTCGGAAACGGTCGAGGGGCTTGCCCGCTTTCCGATCAATCTGCGCTACGCGCGAGAATGGCGTGATTCACCACAACGGCTGGCAGAACTACCCATCTTCACGCCGATGGGTCAGCAGATCACGTTGGGGACCGTGGCACGCATCGCGATCACCGATGGGCCGCCCATGCTCAAGAGCGAGAACGCACGGCCCTCCGGTTGGGTCTATGTCGATGTGCGCGGCCGTGATCTAGCCTCGGTGGCCAACGAACTGCGCGATGCCATCGGGCAGCAGGTCAAGCTGGAGCCGGGTGTGAGCATCACCTACTCCGGGCAGTTCGAATACATGGAGCGGGCCAATGCACGCCTGAAGGTTGTGGTGCCTGCCACCCTGTTGATCATCTTCGTTCTGTTGTACCTGACCTTCGCGCGTGTGGACGAAGCGGGCTTGATCATGGCGACCTTGCCCTTCGCGCTCACGGGGGGCATCTGGTTCCTGTACCTGCTGAACTACAACCTGTCCATCGCCACCGGCGTGGGATTCATCGCGCTGGCAGGTGTGGCGGCGGAGTTCGGCGTGGTGATGCTCATCTATCTGAAGCAGGCCTTGGCGGAACGTTGCCCCGATGGACGCGACCCGACGCGAGAAGAACTGCTCGATGCGATCCGGGAGGGTGCCGTGCTGCGCGTGCGGCCCAAGGCGATGACCGTCGCCGTCATCCTGGCGGGCCTGGTACCCATTGTCTGGAGCAGCGGTACGGGCTCGGAGGTCATGAGCCGCATCGCAGCCCCGATGCTTGGAGGGATGGTGACCGCTCCGTTGCTGTCGCTCTTCGTGATTCCGGCTGCCTACATGCTGATGCGTAAGCCGCGCTAACGTTGCAACGCGGCAGGGTCTCATAACCAAGGCCCTGCCGTTTCCGGTGCGGCCTATCGGCACCCGAGCGAATAACCATTCGACACATGCGCTTTAGCCGGCGTAAGAACTGGCCGAAGGCGCGGAGGCACGACTAACCGCTTGGCAGTGACGAGCCATATCAGGGAACAAAACCTGACCCCGGCCGTTCAGACAGAATCGTCAGCATTTCTATGACAGCCCGAACCTTGGGCTGCAGGTAACGCGATTGCGGCCACACTGCATGGATAGGCATCTCACCACCTGCCCAGTCCGGCAGCAAGGGGATCAAGCGCCCCTGCCGTATATCTTCGGCCACCAGCCATGTCGGCATCTGCATGATGCCGCAGCCGGCCAGACCCGCCGCCAACATTGCTTCACCATCACTGAATTCATGGCGCGGATAGATTTCCTGCCGACGTACGCGCTGGTCCGATACGCGGAGCAACCAAGTGGGTCTCTGCCGTCCCCGAGGACCAGTGATGCAGTCCCGATGCCTTACCCCATTACTTCTCGGTAATTACTGCGGCGCGCTCACTAATACGACCACTACATTCTGGGACGACGTAGGGGCTGACTCAGTCCGGTTGTAGGCGCTCAGAAGGCTATGGCCTTCAGGATGGCCGCACGCCTCATCGCGCCGCGCCGTATGCGCTGCGGACTGCAAAGGCCCGCATCCTGTAGCTCACTTCCGACGGCCAAAGCATCCATCTTTGGCCGTCGGCCAGCGTCAGGCACTTTCGAGCATTGCCGCATCATTTAGCAACCGTTGAATGCGCTGGCGAATCTCCTCTGGAATACCTTGCGCAGACGAATCAGGTCCGGGCCTGTTTGGCTGCTGCTGGGTGCCCGCGATGACCCGCACGACCATGCCCAAATTTCCGGGTGTCACGATGTCGATGGCCGCGCGATCACCCAGATCCGGGTGTACGCGGGTCAGCATCCGGTACAAGTCCCACGAATCCGCGTGCGGACACTGGTTCATGAGCACCTGGGCCAGTTTGTGCTTGAGCGGCACCAGTTGCCAGTCGGGCACACGTTGCCCGCGATTGCCCAAGCTGATGGACAGCAGTTTGCCCGCCTTCAGCTCGCGGTTTATCTGGTCCTTGGACTTTCCGGCCAGCTTACCGAACAGCGGAACCGGCAAACTGCTCGGCGATTCGTAGATGGCGAGCATTTCCTCGCGCTCGCGCTGGATGGCGGATACTTCCGGCGCCGGCGCCGGCGCACGCGTCGGGGGCGGTGGCACCTGCGACAGCCGCTGGAAGGTGATTCCCGCGTCGTTTGGCGTCACGACAATGGGGGTGACCACCACGGGCGGAGCCGAAGCCGCAGAAGTGCCTGCAACGATGGCGTCGGGGTTGTCCTCCCCTGCGATGGCTGGCACGCCCTCGATATGGATGGTGAGGTGGGCGCTGGCCGCTTCGACCTGGCCCTGTTCGAGTAAGTCGAGGCGATCCGCCCAGTCCTGCATCATCCGACGGCGCGGCTCAACATACTTGGCGTGGTTGTAGGCCGAACTCACCTTGTTCGGGTCCGAGTGCGAAAGCTGCGCGTCCACCCAAATCTTGGGATAGCCGATCTCGTTGAGCGCCGTCGAGATGGTTCCGCGGATGCCGTGCCCGGTCAGTTGATCCTCGTAGCCCATTCGTTTCAAGGCCGCGTTGAGGGTGTTCTCGCTGATGCGCTTCTTGAGTTCGCTGCGGTGCGTGAGCAGATGGACCTGGGCCGGCTTCATCACACCCAACAGGTAGCGCACGATCTCGATGGCCTGCACGGACAACGGCACGATGTAGGGCGGAACGTCCTGCGGGCGCTTGCCGGCCTTGCGCATCTCGTCCTGGAGTTGTTTGACAATCTGCGGCGGGATGATCCACAGGCCACGGTCGAGATCGAACTGGTCCGGGGTCGCCAGCCGCAGCTCGCCGGTACGCACGCCGGTCAGGAACAGCAGCCGGATGCCGAGTTGGGTCTGCCAACCACGAGGGTTGTAGAGCCTGAGCTTGTGCAGGAACTCGGGAAGCTCCCGAAGATGCAGGTAGGGGTTGTGGTTCACCGGGGGCTTGGGCTCGGCCACCACGTCCAGGTCGGAGGCCGGATTGGCTTCCAGCCCCTCCACGATGACGAGGGCATAGCGGAACAACTGCCCCAGCCAGGTGCGGACCTTCTCGGCAGTGGTGAACGCCTTGCGCTCCTCGATCCTCGCCAGGACGCCCAGGAGTTGGGGCCGGCGAATGTCGTAGATCGACATCTGCTTGAGGCTGGGCAGCACGTCCTTGTTGAAGATCCGCAGGATCTGCGACAGCGTGCTGTTCCTGCCCTCCTTGATTTCCTTGCGGCGATGCTCGACCCACGCATCGAAGACGGCCTTGAAGGTGTAGTCGGCCGCAAGCTTGACCGCGTGTCGCTTCTGTTTGCGATCGGTATGGGGGTTGATGCCCTTTGCCAGAAGCGCCCGGGCTTCGTCGCGCAAGGTGCGCGCTTCGCGCAAACCGATCTCGGGGTAGTTCCCCAGGGAGATGCGCTTTTGCTTGCCGAGCCAGTAATAGCGCAAATGCCACGACTTGCCGCCGGTGGGGGCGACCACCAGGCCGAGGCCATCGGTGTCGGGGATGCTGTACGTTTTCTCGGCGGCCTTGGCTTGCCGCACGGTCAGATCAGAGAGTGTCATCATCAAGCTCCTAAGTCTTGGACTTAGGCCCGATGCTGCTTGTCATCCCGATCCAACCCCAGCAACAACCCGGAACCGGCACCACCCGCATTCTTTGGCCTTGTTTTTGGCCTCAAAAACGCTGGCTGTCAGTGGATTTCCGTGGCTTTCGCTGGAATGAAAAAAGGAGCCGAAGCTCCTCTTTTCAACGACTTACAGACGTCAGTGGAAGTCCGTAGATCATAACTTGGAGCGGGAAACGAGACTCGAACTCGCGACCTCAACCTTGGCAAGGTTGCGCTCTACCAACTGAGCTATTCCCGCAGATTCCGTTCGACCTGCGTCGAAGGAGCGCTATTGTGTCGATATTGCTGCACGGCGTCAACAGGAATTTTCACGTGAAGTGAAGGGCGGCGTTCAGGCCCCCAGGACCGACACCTCAGGTCCGCAGGCCACGGCGGTGGAAGTAGACCTGTTCGGCGACGCGCCGCGTGGCCGCCGTATGCAGCAGTGCATTGAGAGGCCAGTCGGCCTGCAGATGATCCATCGCCCAGCGCAGCAGCCGCTTGCCATGGAATGCCGGCGCTACCTGCCGCGCCACCCGTTCGGCTTCCGGCCCCCGGCCACGCAGATGGCGGGCAATCGCTTCGCCGACTGCCCAGCCGTGCCGCCATGAGGAGTGGATGCCGCCCGCCGAGAGCGGCGAGACGATGCCCGCCGCGTCACCGGTCAGAATCAGGCGGCGGCCCGTGATTGGGCCAACCGGTCGGCCGCACGGGACCAGGCCGGCGCGGGTACCCGTAGGGCGCGCCGAAGGCGGAATGCCGACCACGTCGCGCACGTGGTCGAGGAAACCATCGATGTCCGGCGGCCGTACCTGTTGCGGGTCGTGACGCAGCGCCAACCCGACCTGCAGGCCGGTCGGATTCTGCGCGACCCAGCCGATGTAACCCGGCGCATAGCGCTTGCTGACGAAGCAATGCAGCGCGTCACCCTGCGGCAATTGCAGGCCGGCGAACTCGCGCTCAACGCCGTAGAGATTGTCACGCACCTGGCCGAGGCCGGCGCGCTGGGCAACGCGTGAGCGTGCGCCATCTGCACCGACCAGGTAGGCGCAGCGACCTGCCCCTTCCACCTGCCAGCCATCGCCGCTTCGATGAGCGTCGGTAAAGGACTGCTGCAGGCGCAGGTCGACACCATTCGCGCGCAGTTCGCTGGCCAGCCAGCGCATTAGGTTCGGCGTATCGGTAGTGAGGAAGAAGTAGCCCGGTGCGGCCAGCAATACGCTGCGCAGGTTGGGCGAATACAGGCGCACGTTCGCGACCCGCTGCACCAGATGCTCGGGCATGCGCCCCAGCCAGGTCTGCTCCATCGCCTCTTTCACCACGATGCCAGTGGTGTGCAGGCGCTCGCCAGGGTCGGCCTTGCGGTCAAGCACGCAGACGCGCAGGCCGTATTGGGCAGCGGCTAGGGCGCAGGCGGCACCGGCGAAACTGGCGCCGACGATGACCACGTCGTGGTCGTAGGCGGAGGGAGTGTGAGGCATTGCTGCATCGTCCTGAAGGAACGGAGATGCAGCTTCGAACTGCCGCGTGGTGAGGCGAAGGAGTGGCGGTGAAGTGGGGATGAAGCGATCAGTACGCAAACGAAAAACGCCCCCTTCCGGGAGCGTTTTTCTTGAATCTGGAGCGGGAAACGAGACTCGAACTCGCGACCTCAACCTTGGCAAGGTTGCGCTCTACCAACTGAGCTATTCCCGCTTGGGAGGCGAAATTCTACCTATTCCCAGGAGCGCGTCAAGCGCTTTTTTTCAGGGAATGCGGGATGCCTGGCGCCGCGTATCCACGCATGGCGTGGATCTACTACAGCATCCCCGCAAACCGATGGATCCGCATCATCCGTGGATGCAGCATTTCCAGTAGATCCACGCCATGCGTGGATGCCAGCATCGATGGCGTCAGAGCCCCTTGCTTCGGAAAGGGATCCGACCCCGGCGCTCAGTTGCCCAGCTTCTTCTGCCGCGCACGCTCACGCGCGGCGCGCTCGTCATCGCGCAGGCTCGGCCAGGCGGCGTGCAGGTACTGCAGGCCCGACCACAGGGTCAGCACCGCGGCAATGGCCAGGGTCCAGTCGCCGATATGGAACACCGGCCAGCCCATCCAGATGTCTTCCACCGGCACGTTCGGGGCCACCGAGTACAGCAGGCACAGCAGCGCGACCATCTGCGCGGTGGTCTTGACCTTGCCGATCATCGCCACGCGCACCTTGGCGCGCTGGCCCAGCTCGGCCATCCACTCGCGCAGCGCCGATACTGCAATCTCACGACCGACGATGACCGCCGCCCAGAACGCCATCCACGGCGTCGGGTGGCCCTGCACGATCAGGAACAGCGCCACTGCCACCATCAGCTTGTCCGCGACCGGGTCGAGGAAGGCGCCGAAGGCCGACTCCAGCTGGTAACGGCGTGCGATCCAGCCATCGAGCCAGTCAGTGATCGCGGCCAGGCCGAAGATCGCCGCCGAAGCGAAGTTGGTCCAGGTGTAGGGCAGGTAGAACACCAGCACCAGCACCGGGATCATCACGATCCGCAACAACGTCAGCCAGGTGGGCAGGGTCAACTTCATGCTTGCGTGCTTCTCTCTCTACTCGGCCGCATCAGGCGTGGCCAACCCGTGCAGGTTAGCGTAGATACGTGCCGCGAGGGCGTCATTGATGCCTTCCACCTTGGCGATTTCCGCTTCGCCAGCGGCTTTCAGCCCCACCAGGCCCCCGAAATGCTTGAGCAGGCTGGCGCGTCGGCGCGGCCCGATGCCGGGGATGTCCTCCAGCTTGCTGGTCATCCGTGCCTTCTGGCGGCGGCCGCGGTGGCCGGTGATGGCGAAGCGGTGCGCCTCGTCGCGCACCTGCTGGATGAACTGCAGCGCCGGGTTGGCCGCGCCCGGGCGCAGCTCGCGGCCATCGGGCATCACCAGCGCTTCGTGGCCCGCGCGGCGCTCCACGCCCTTGGCCACGCCCACCAGCAGCACGCCTTCCACGCCCAGGTCGGCCAGAGCGGCCTGGGCCTGCGCCAACTGGCCGGCGCCACCGTCGATCAGCAGCACGTCCGGCAGCACGCCCTGCTCTTCCACCGCACGGCGGAAGCGGCGGTCGATGGCCTGGCGCATGGCGGCATAGTCGTCGCCCGGCTCGATGCCACTGATGTTGAAGCGGCGGTACTGCGCGCGCACCGGGCCTGCCGCGTCGAACACTACACACGACGCCACGGTGGCCTCGCCCAGGGTGTGGCTGATATCGAAACATTCGACACGCTTGACCGGCTCGGCAAGACCCAGCATGTCGCGCAATGCATCGCTGCGCGCGTGCTGCGCGTTGCGGCTGTTGAGTTCGGTGGCCAGGGTCAGCTGCGCGTTGCGGCTGGCCAGCTCCACGTAGCCGGCACGCTCGCCGCGCACGTTCCACTTCAGCTGCACCTTGCGCTCGGCCGAGGCCGACAGCGCGGCGACCAGCAGGTCGGCGTCGGGAATCTCGCGGTCCAGCAGGATCTCGCGCGGCGGCTCGAATTCGATGTAGTACTGCGAGACGAACGCGGCCAGCACTTCCTCCGGGCTCTCCTCGCCATTGGTACGCGGAAAGAACGGGCGGGTACCGAGGTTGCGGCCATCACGGAAGGCCAGCAGCAGCACGCAGGCCTGCGAGCCCTGCATGGCCACTGCCAGCACGTCCAGGTCGGCGGCACGGCCGTCCACATACTGGCGGGTCTGCATGCTGCGCAGCGAGGAAATCAGGTCACGCAGGCGCGCGGCCTGTTCGAACTCCAGCGCCTCGCTGGCGGCCTGCATCTGCTCGCCCAGTTCACGGGTCAGCTCGTCGCTCTTGCCTTCCAGGAACAGCGCGGCGCGGCGCACCGATTCAGCGTACTCGGCAGGCGCCACCAGCTCCACGCAGGGCGCGCTGCAACGGCCGATCTGGTACTGCAGGCACGGCCGCGAGCGGTTGCGGAACACGCTGTCCTCGCAGCTGCGCAGCTTGAACAGCTTGTGCATCAGGTTCAGCGTTTCGCGCACCGCAGTGACGCCGGGATACGGCCCGAAATAGCGCCCGGGAATGGCACGCGGGCCGCGATGCAGGGCGATGCGGGGCCAGTCCTCGCGGGTCAGCAGCACATGCGGATAGGTCTTGTCGTCGCGCAGCGAGACGTTGTAACGCGGCGACAGCGACTTGATCAGCTGGTTTTCCAGCAGCAGCGCTTCGGCTTCCGAGCGCGTGACGGTCACGTCCATGCGCACGATCTGCGAGATCATCGACATGATCCGCGCATTCTTCGGGCTGCCGTTGAAATAGCTGCCGACACGGTTGCGCAGCGCACGCGCCTTGCCGACATACAGCAGGGTGTCGTCGGCAGCGTACATGCGATACACACCGGGGGCGGTACTGAGCTGGGCCGCGAAGGCCTTGCCGTCGAAGGCCGGGGCGGGAACGTCGGTCATTCGCTGATCGGCACTTCGCTGAGCACGCCGCTTTCGGGGTCGAATCGCAGCACGGTGTGGGCGTCGGTCTCGGCGATCCATACCGCACCGGCACCCACGGCCAGTCCGGCCGGGCCATGCAGGCGGCGCGGCAGCGGCTGGGTCGTCAGTTCGCCACCGCCCAGGCGCAGCGTGCGCAGGCGGCCATTACCGGTATCGGCAATCCACAGCAGCGGTGCATCCGGACTCAGCGCGATCGCCTGTGGGAACTGCAGGCTGGCCTGCGCGCGTGGGCCATCTTCATCGCCGAAACGCCAGGGGCCCTGCCCGACCAGCGTCTGCACCAGATCCCCACGCAGCTGCAGTGCACGGATCGAGGAGCCCAGCGCATCGGCCACGTACAGCACCTGCTGCACCACGGCCAGTGCGGTCGGCTGCGCGAACGCAGCCAGATGGCCGCTGCCATCACGCTCGTCGATGGCACCGCTGCCAGCGCGCCATTGCAGGCTGCGCTGCCCGAGGTGGTAGCTCCAGATGCGGTTGTCGCCGGCCATGGCGATGTGCAGCTGGTTATCGGCGATGGCCAGACCGACCGGGTGGTCCAGCGAGACCTGCCGCGCCTGCGCTACCGGGCCCTCCACCGGCGCGCCGGGGCGGCCATTGCCGCACAGCGTGTCGACGATGCCGGTCAGCAGGTTGATGCGGCGCACAGCATGGTTGCCGGTGTCGGCCACGTACAGCGCGTCGCGCTCCAGCACCAGCGCCTGCGGACGATGGAACGCCGCTTCGGCGAGGTTGCCGTCCATGAAATCGGCCGTCCCCAACCCGAACTGGCGCAGGATGCGCCCGCCGTGGCTGCATTCGAGGATGCGGTGATGGCCACTGTCGGCGATGTACAGGCGTTCGGTGCTGACCGCCAGGCCCAGCGGAAAACGCAGTGCCTGCCGCGGCTCCGGGTGCAGCTCGGTACCGCCGCGCGGCGGTGCCGACGGCGCGCCGTGGCACAGCGCATTCAACGCGCGCTCAAGGTCTCCCGGAGCACCCAGCCCGACAAGCCGTTGCTGTTCGCGCCCCTGCGCATCCAGCAGCACCACGGTCGGCCATGATGTGACGCCGAAGCGACGCCAACCATCCCAGTCGGCATCGAGCAGGACCGGCATTGACAGCCCTTGGCGACGCAGCAGTTTCAGTGCGGCGCCGGCGTCACGCTCGAAATCGAAACGGGGTACCTGCAACACCAGCGGTTGCAGCATGCCGGGGTGACGCGACAGCCATTGACCGAATTCGGCCAGGCGCTGCGCGCTCCAGGCAGAGGCGGCGTTGACGAACAACAGCGCCACCGGCCGACCGCGCAGTTCGGTCAGGGTGCAGGGGGCGGCGTTGAGCCAGGTGGCGAACTCGGGCAGGTCCGGGACGGGCTGGACGTTCATGGCCCGATTATGCCGGAGTCGGCGTCATGCAACAGTCGTGCCACTGCACGTTTTGCAGCATTGTCGACCAGCGTCCAGACCTGCTCGAAGTGATCGCTGCCGCCGGTATAGGGATCGGGGATCGCCACCCGCCCCTCCCCGCCCGACCAGGGCAGATACAGCGCCAGCCGCTCACGCTGCGCAGGCGTGGCCAGGCGGCCGGCGTCCCGCAGGTTCGCCTCGTCGGCGCACAGGATCCAGTCGAAGCGGTCGAAATCAGCGGCTTGCAGCTGGCGCGCACGCAGGCCGCCGATGTCCACGCCATGCCCGGCCGCACAGGCGATCGCGCGCCGGTCCGGTGGCTCGCCGACATGCCAGTCGCCGGTGCCGGCCGAATCGACCTGCACCCGCCCCGCCAGCGGCGAAGCGTCCAGGCGTGCGCGGAGCGCACCCTCGGCCATCGGCGAACGGCAGATGTTGCCGAGGCAGACGACCAGCAGCCTCATCGCGCGGCCAGCGCCTGCAGCAGCGCTTCAGCGCGTTCCAGATCTTCGGGCGTGTCGATGCCGGGCGGGAACGGTTCCGGCGAGATCGCCACACTGATCGGATGGCCCGCTTCCAGCACGCGCAGCTGCTCCAGCGATTCGACCTGCTCGAGCTGGCCCGGGGGCATCGCCGCGAACTGCTGCAGGAAACCGGCGCGGTAGCCGTAGATGCCGATGTGGCGCAGCCAGGCATGCCCTTCCGGCAGCGTGTCGCGGCTGCGCGCGAAACCATCGCGGTGCCAGGCGATCGGTGCGCGGCTGAAGTACATCGCCTGGTTGCGCACGTTGCGCACCAGCTTGACCACGTTCGGGTCGAACAGCGTCTGCGCGTCCTCGACGGAGGTGGCCAGGGTCGACATGGGCGCGTTGCCGCCGACCAGCGCTTCGGCCACCGCACGGATGCCGGCCGCAGGCGCGAACGGTTCGTCCCCCTGCAGGTTGACCACCACGGTGTCGTCTGCCCAGCCGGCGATACGCGCACATTCGGCCAGGCGGTCGGTACCGGACGCATGCGATGTGGCGGTCATCGCTACCTTCACCTCGGCCAGCCCGGACAGCGCGTCGGCAATGCGTTGATCGTCGGTAGCGACCCATACCTCGCCAGCGCCTGCCTGCAGCGCGCGGCGCGCCACGTGCAGCACCAGCGGCTCACCACCCAGCAGACGCAGCGGCTTGCCCGGCAGCCGCGAGGCGGCATAGCGGGCCGGGATGGCGACAACGAATTCAGTCATGGGGCGATACTCGGCAGGCTCGTTACAACGGGGATGCGGCCGGTGGCGCGTGAATGCAAGCGCCACCGCGCCACTCAGTTCGGTCGCAGCTTGTCCAGGCGGTCAGTCAGCGCCACCCAGAACGCGGCAGGCAGCTCGGCACGCAACGGCACCGCGTAATGCCAATCGTTGCCGAATGCGCGGCATTTCACCGCATCCTTCTCGGTCATCAGCACCGGCAGCTGGCTGCCGAAGGACAGGTCCTGCGGCTGGTAGGCCTGGTGGTCGGCGAAGGCATGCGGCACCACGCCGATGCCACGCGCGCGCAGCATGTCGAAGAAGCGCTGTGGATGGGCGATGCCGGCCACCGCGTGAACACGCTGGCCCTTGAAGTACGACAACGGGCGCGCGCGGCCACCGGCCAGCGGCTGCGCGCTGTCGATGTGCAGGGCCATCGGCCACTGGCCGAAACCGCAGGCCTGGGCCGCAGATTCCTCATCGGCCTGGCCGAGATTCACCACGCGGAAGTCGCACTCGCTGGCACGGCTGATCGGCTCGCGCAGCGGTCCGGCAGGAATCATCCGGCCGTTGCCGTAGCGACGCTGGGCATCGACCACTTCGATCTCGATGTCGCGCGCCAGCCGGTAGTGCTGCAGGCCGTCATCGCAGACGATCACATCGCATCCGGCCTGGATCAGTGCCTTGCCTGCGGCAACCCGGTCACGGTCCACGCGCACCGGCACGCCGGTCTTCCAGGCGATCAGCACCGGTTCGTCACCGCCCTTGGCGGTCGGCGTGTCGGCCTGCACCCACAGCGGCTTGTCGGCGTCTTCGCGGCCATAGCCACGGCTCGCGACGCCCGGCTTCCAGCCGGCCGCACGCAGGCGCTCGACCAGGGCAATGGTCAGCGGCGTCTTGCCGGTGCCGCCGGCGGTGATGTTGCCAACCACGATGACCGGCACCGGCAGCGCGTAGCGCTTGCGCCATCCCCGCCGATAAGCGCGGCGGCGCAGCGCGGTGACGCCGGCATACAGCGGCGCCAGCAGGCGCATCGCCCACGGAACCGGGCTGCCGTCGTACCAGTACGGCGGGGTCTGGGTACCCTTGCCAGCCATCAGTCCTGCCTTTCGCGGAACTGCATGCTGTGCAGATGCTGGTACAGGCCACCCATGGCAAGCAGCTCCTTGTGGGTACCCCGCTCAACGATGCGGCCGTGGTCCATCACCAGCACCAGGTCGGCATGCTCGATGGTCGACAGGCGGTGCGCGATGACCAGCGTGGTGCGTTCGGGCATCAGGCGCTGCAGCGCATCCTGCACCAGTCGCTCGGACTCGTTGTCCAGCGCCGCAGTGGCTTCGTCGAGGATCAGGATCGGCGCGTCACGCAGGATCGCGCGGGCGATCGCCAGGCGCTGGCGCTGGCCGCCGGACAGCAGTGCACCGTTCTCGCCGACCGGGGTCTGCAGCTGCTGCGGCATGCGCGCGATGAACTCCCACGCATTGGCCGCTTCGGCCGCCGCACGGATCTGCTCCTCGCTCGCTTCCATGCCATAGGCGATGTTGGCCGCGATGGTGTCATCGAACAGCATGACCTTCTGCCCGACCATCGCCACCTGGCGACGCAGGTCGGCCAACGGATAGTCATCCAGCGCGACGCCATCGAGGGTGATGACACCACCGCTGGGCTCGTAGAAGCGCGGCACCAGCCGGATCAGGCTGGTCTTGCCACTGCCGGAACGACCCACGATGGCGGTGACCGTGCCCGGCTTCGCCACGAAACTGATGTCGTCCAGGGCAATGCCGCTGTCCTCGCGGTAGCGCAGCATGACGTGGTCGAAGGCCAGCTCGCCGCGCACGCGCTGCACGCTGTTGCGGCCCTCGTCACGCTCGACCTGCATGTCGAGGATGCCGAACAGGCGCTCTGCGGCGGCCACACCGCGCGAGATCGAGGTCTGCACGCTGGTCAGGCGGCGCAGCGAAGGAATGATGGCCATCATCGAGGTCATCAGGCCCATGAACTGGCCGGCGTTGAGGCGACCGGCCAGCGCTTCGCGGGTCGATACCCAGACGATCACCGCCAGCGCCAGTGCGGCCAGGAACTGCACCACGCTGGACGCCGCCGCACGGGTGACTTCCACCTTCATGTTCAGCGACAGCATGCGGTTGGCCAGGCGCGAGTAGCGCGAGATCTCATGCTGCTGGGTGCCGTGCACCTTCACTTCCTGCTGCGCCGCCAGCGACTGTTCGGCGGTCTGCGCCATCGAACCCATGCCGTCCTGGATGCCGCGGCTGATGCGGCGGTAGCGCTTGCCCACGTAGGACACGATCACGCCGATCAGCGGCACCACCACCAGCATGGCCACGGTGACCTTCACGCTCATCTGCAGCATTACCGCCAGCATGGCGATGATGGTCAGAGTGTCGGCCACCACGGTCTTGAGTGCGTCGGCGCTGGCCTGGGTGACCTGCTCGGTGTCGAAGTTCAGGCGGCTGACCATCACCGGCGTCGCTTCGGTATCGAAGTGCGAGGATGGCAGGTGCAGGTACTTGGCCAGCACCTGTTCGCGCAGGTCACGCACCACGCTGCGGCCGGTCTTGGCCAGCGCGTAGTCGCTCACCCAGGTGGCGAGGCTGCGCATCAGGAACAGGCCGAGGATGGTCAGCGGCAGGATCACCGCCATGCGCGGTTCCGGGTTGACGAAACCACGGTTGACCAGCGGCTCCATCAACTTGGTGAAGTGGTAGCCCGCCAGGGCTTCGACCACCATGGCGATGACCGCGGCCACCATGAACACCCAGTAGGCGCGGGTGTACCCCAGCAGACGTTTGTAGATCGGCCACACCGGCGCGTGATTGGAACTCATGGACGCACCTCGGGTGCTGTTGCAATGGCAATACGGCGGAAACCGAGCTGACCCAGCGCATCCTGCGCGGTCACCACGGCCTGGTAGGGAGTGCGCGCGTCGGCGCGCAGCAGCACGGTCTGCTCGCGATCGCTGCCGGCCACGGCGGCGATGGTCTGCTTGACCGACTCGACGTCGCTGCGCAGCACTTCCTGGTCATTGATGAAGTAACGGCCTTCGGCGTTGATCAGCACGCTGAGCGAGCGTGGCGGCTCGTTGGTCTGCTGCTGGCTTGCGGTCGGCAGCTGCACCTGCAGCGTAGAACGCGCGTCGAAGGTGGTGGTGACCACGAAGAAGATGATCAGCACCAGGATGACGTCGATCAGCGGCACCAGGTCGATATGCGGCTCATCCTGGGATCGGTCGTTGCCGATACGCATCGATCAGGCCTTCGCCGTGGCGGCGCCGGCCTGGCGCGCGGCCGGGGCCGGGTTCATCACCCCGGGGCGGCCATCGAGCGTATCCAGCAGGGCGCTGGCTTCCTGCTCCATCTCCACCACGTAGCCGTGGATGCGGCCCTTGAAGTAGCGATGGAACATCAGCGCCGGGATCGCCACGATCATGCCGGTGGCCGTGCACACCAGCGCCTTGCCGATGCCGCCAGCCAGCTGGTTCACGTCGCCCACGCCGTGGTCGAGGATGCCCAGGAACATCTGGATCATGCCGATCACCGTGCCGAGCAGGCCCAGCATCGGGCCGGCCGAGGCAATGGTGCCCAGTGCGTTCAGGAAACGCTCCATGCGGTGCACCAGGTGGCGGCCGGTGTCTTCGATGCGCTCGCGGATCTGGTCGCGCGGGCGGTTGCGGGCTTCCAGTGCGGCAGCCAGCAGCGCGCCCAGCGGCGAATTCGCCCGCAGGGTCTGCAGGTGGGCCGGGTCGAGCTTGCCGCGAGCGGCCCAGTTGCGCACTTCCTGGCCGAGGCCGGGCGGCAGCACTTCAGTCCGCCGAAGGGACCAGAAACGCTCCAGGATGATCGCCAAAGCCAGTACGCCCAACAGCAGCAGCGGCACCATCGGCCAGCCACCGGCCTTGACCAGTTCCCACACGTTTCAACCCTCCGGCCCAACGGCCGCTTGTTCGATCGGCGATAGGATAGCAGCCGACCGCGCCCGCCCAGCGGCATCCCACCACCGGGATGCATGGATGCGCTGTTCACGCAGCTGCAGGCCTTGTGCGCCAAGCCATACGCGGATCGCCCCGGAGTCGGCCGTGGCCAGCACTTCCGCGCCTTGCGCCTGCCAGCGCTGGACCACCTCCTGGCGCGGGTGGCCGAAGCGGTTCCGGTGCCCGGCAGAGACCACCGCCAGCCGCGGCGCCACCGCCGCGACCCACGGCGCACTGGAGCTGCCGCCGCTGCCATGGTGCGGCACCAGTACCACGTCCGCCTTCAGCGCGTGCGGATACCCCTGCAGCAGCGCCGCCTCGGCCGGGCGACCAATGTCGCCGGGAAGCAGCACCACGCCGTGGCGGCTGGCAATGCGCAGCACGCAGCTGTCCTCGTTTTCGGCTTGCCGGCTGCCCGGCGCGGGGTGCAGGACCTGGAAATCGACCCCATCCCACTGCCAGCGCGTCCCCTGCTGGCACGGGGCAGCCCCGGCGATGGCGCTGCCGGGCGGCGCCAGCAGTTGCAGCCCGGCCAGCTGCCGGCGCAGGCCGGGCAGGCTGCCGGTGTGATCCAGGTGGTCATGGCTGAGCATCGCCTGCTGCGGCGGCCCCTGACCGAGCGCACGCAACGCCGGAATCAGGATCCGCTCGTTGCCGTCACCACCGGTCGGTGGCCCAACGTCGTACCAGAGCGCGTGCCGGGCCGTGCGCACCAGCACCGCCGTGCCCTGGCCGACATCGTGCACCAGCAGCTCCAGTTCGCCCTCGGCAGGGGCATGCCGGGCCAGCCACAGCAGCGGCAGGCACAACAGCAGGCCAGCGAGGCCACCGCCGGCGCCGCGCGGCAGCAGCCACCAGAACACCCCCAGCAAGGCCACCGGTACCGCCCAGCGCGGCGCCTCGGCCAGCCACCACATCGCCTGCGGATGCAGCGCCAACGGCTGCAGGGCCTCCCAGCTGAGCTCGAACAGCCAGGCCGCGGCGCGCCAGGCCCAACGCCCCGCGCCGTCATGCAGCACGTGCAGGCCGGTACCGAGCAGCGACAGCGGAACAACCAGCATTGTCCACCACGGGATGATCGGCAGATTGACCAGCGGCCCCAACCGCGCGGTCCCGCCGAACAAGGCAACGCACAGCGGCAGCAGGCCGAGGCTGGCAACACCCTGCGCGGCAAGGAACCCGCGCAGCCCACCACCGATGCCCTCCGGCCCCGTCCTCGGCAGGCACCAGAGCAACCACAGCACGCCACCGAAGCTCAGCCAGAACCCGGCCGAGAGCACCGACAGCGGCGCCGGCAACAGCATCACCATCGCGGCCAACGCCAGCCCCTGCCCTGCACCAACCGGGCGACGCCCGGCCCTGGCCAGTGCGACCAGCCCGATCATCAGCGCCGCGCGCACCGTCGGCAGTGCACCACCGGCCGCTACGGCATAGGTGGCTGCGGCCAGTGCCGCTCCCCATGTGGCCGCCTGCGGCCGCGGCCAGTACCGTCCCAGCAGCGGGCACAGCCACCACGACAGGCGGCACAGCAGCACGCCGAAGCCAGCGACCACGCCCACGTGGAAACCGGAAATGGCGACCAGATGGGTCAGGCCCAACGCGCGCAGGTGTTCCCAGTCGGCATCGGACAGACCACGGGTATCGCCCAGTGCCAACGCCTGCACGAACCGTGCGGCAGGATGTGCCACCTGCACGGCGATCGCGGCACTGCTGCGTTCCCGCCAGGCCTGCAGGCCCCGCGCCGGCAGCCACTCGCGCGCGCTGGCCGGATCACGCACCGAGGCATTGCCGGAGATGCCCCGCAGCACGGCGTGGCGTTCGCCATCGAAGCCACCGGGATTGATCCGTGAACGCGGCGCCCGCACGCGCAACGACAGTTCCCAGTACGCCCCGGCGCGAACCGCATGGCGTCCAGCGCCCAGGCCACGTTGTGGAGGCCCGCGCCACGGATCGTTCCAGGTCACCTGCAGGCGCTTGCCACGCAGCGCTGGCAGCGCGTCGGCCTCTTCGACGTGCAACACGAAACGCGTGTAGCCCGGCCCACGCTGCGGAAGGTCGGCAACCCGGCCCCGCACCTGCACATCCTGCGGCGGCGCGCCGGGCACAAGCTGGCCGTGCAGGACCCAGTGCCCGTGCAGTGTTGCCCATGCCAGGCCGAGCAAGGTCGCGGCCCACGCACGGCCGCGCCAGCGCAGCAGCCAGCCGCTGGCGCCGGCGACTGCCATCGGCGCGCTCAGCCACAGCGGCAGCAACATCGGCATCTGCACGCAGGCCAGCGCCCCCAGCACCAGGCCGGCGGCGCAGCCGGGGCCAAACAGGGCCGGGGCGGATTGTTCGGGAGCCATTCCCCCAGCCTGCCGCCGGAGGTGGCAGGCTGCCTATCGGGCCTTTCCTCGCGTCGCTGTCAGCGCCGTACGGTGCCGCGGTGGAAATTGACCCTGAAACTGGCGCCGCCGCCAGCCGCTTCACCCACGCTGACCGAGCCACCGTGGTGCTGCACGATTTCCTTCACCAGGTGCAGGCCCAGGCCGCTGCCGCTGCCGGCAGCACGCAGGCGGTGGAAGGGCTCGAAGATCGCTTCGCGGTCACCGACCGGAATGCCGGCGCCCTGGTCGCTGACCTCCAGCAGGCCACGTGCATCCAGGCGCACGCAGATGGTGCCGCGCCCGCCGCCGTGGACGATGGCGTTGTGCACCAGGTTGGCGATCACCCGCCCCAGCGCCAGGCTGTCACCATGGATCCACACCGGCATCTCGGGCGCATCCACCTCGAAGCCATAACCGGCACCGACCACCAGCGGCGCCAGATCGGCGGCCGCCTCGCGCACCAGCAACGCCAGGTCCAGCCGCTGCAGCGCGCCAACATTGCGATCGAGCCGCTGCAGGTCGAGCAGGTGCTCGGCCACGTTACCGAGGCGGGCGACATCGGTCAGCAACTGCGATTTCAGTTCACCCTGCGGCAGCTGCGACAGGCGCGCCTGCACCACCGCGATCGGTACGCGCAGCTCATGCGCGGCATCGGCGAGGAACTTGTCGCGCGCTGCATAGCCCTGCTGCACCTTGTCGATCGCATCGTTGAACGCTTCCACCAGTGGTGCGACCTCGGTCGACACCAGCTGCGCATCCAGCCGCGCGCCCGGCTGGCCGATGTCCAGTTCCTTGGCCTGCTGCGCGGAGCGGCGCACGCCGCGCATCGCGCGATGGATCACCGTCGGCATCACCAGCAGCGTCACCACGATCAACGGCAGGAAGAACCACAGGCCGATCAGGCGCAGCACCATCAGCGCGCCATCCAGCAGCCCGCCCTTCGGTGCCCCGCCCACCATCACCGTGATGCGCCGCCCATCCTCGTTGCGGATCATCACCCGCGCCACATCCAGGTACGGCGGCACCAGCGAACCGAGTTCGGTCGCGCCCAGCGTCGGCAACCGCGCCAGCAGCGGCGCGTGGATCGCCGGAATCGTGCCGCGCTCCAGCCAGCCTCCCTTGTCGTCGACTGCCGCGAACCAGAGGTTGCCGCCTGCACTGGCATCGAGTTTTTCCCAGCGCGCCTGGTCCAGCACCAACCGGCCACCCTCGCTGTGCACCGCCTTGGCCACTGCCTCGGCCATGAACATGTCCATGCCCCAGGTGTCCTTGTCACCCCAGGTCAGGATCAGCGCGACCACCGCGAACAGCACGGTGAAGGCTTGTGCAAGGAACAGGCGCCAGGCCAGGCCAAGCGTGATGGAGCGGATCGGACGGGCCATCTCAGGCCTCCGCCAGCAGGTAGCCGACGCCGCGGATCACGTGGATCTCCACACCGGCCCCGGCCTGCTGCAGCGCCTTGCGCAGCTTGGAAATGTGCGCATCGAGCGCATTGGACTGGATCTCATCATCAAAACCGTACACCGCCGCCTCCAGTGCGCTGCGGGTGACCGTGCGCCCCTGGCGCATCGCCAGCGCCTGCAGCACCAGCACCTGGCGCCGGGGCAGCGCCAGCAGCTGGCCCTCCACCTGCGCCTGCAGCGATTCGAAGTCGAATTCCAGCCGGCCCAGATGCAGGCTTGGCGTCACCATCGCCGAAGGTCGCCGCGAGACAGCCCGGATCCGCGCCATCAGCTCCTCGATCGCCACCGGCTTCACCAGGTAGTCATCGGCACCGACATCCAGGCCCTCGACCTTGTCCGACAGCGTGCCCTTGGCGGTCAGCATGATCACCGCCAGGTTCGGGCGCAGCGCACGCGCGGTGGCGACGAAAGCCACGCCATCGCCATCGGGCAGCTGGCGGTCGAGCAGCATCAGCTGGTGCACCGGCTCACGCAGCGCGACCGCAGCTTCGGCCAGGCTGCCGACCACGTCGGCGACCACGCCCTGCCGCTCCAGGCCCGATTGCAGGGCACGGGACAGATCGGGATCGTCTTCGACCAGGAGGATGCGCATCAGGGGCTCGGCTACCGGAAACGGTGCCGATCATAGTGCCTGGCGCCGGGTTTGGGCGCCTTCGCGTGCCGATTGCCAAGGCGCAATGTTCTGACAATGTTGTGCCCCCACCATGCACAGCCATCCCCCGCAAAGTGGCTGATCGATGCCGTCGCTGTCCCCGACCCTGCTGCGCCCGTTGCTGTTCTCCGCTGCCATCGGCCTGCCGTTGATCGCCCACGCCGCCGACCAGAACCCCGGGGTGCAGGCCGGTATCAGTGCCGGCGCGACCTCAGGGGCGTACGCCCACTACGACGTCAAGCCGCTGGTCGTGCCGTCCATTGCCTGGCAGGGCGAGCGCTTCTTCGCCAGCCCCGGCTCGCTAGGCATGTACCTGTACAAGCGCGAGGGCCTGCGCCTGTCGGCGGCGGTCACGCCCTACACGCTGCGCTTCAAGACCGACGACGTGAACGATCCTCAGCTGCGTCGCCTGCACAGCCGGCAGATGTCCGCCATGGCCGGCATCAATGGTGAATACAGCGCCGACTGGGGCATCGTCGAGGCCAGCGTGATGCGCGAGGTCACCGGGCACGGAGGTGGCATGGAGGCGCGCCTGCACTACAGCTATCCGATCCAGGCCGGTCGCTTCACCTGGGTGCCCAAGGTCGGCGTAGTGCACTCCAGTGCGCGCCTGCTCGACTACTACTACGGCATCACCGACGAAGAAGCGCTGCGCTCGGGACTGGCCGCCTACAACCCGGGCAGCGCGACATCACCGAGCCTGCAGATCGCGGTCAGCACGCCCCTGGGCACGAAGTGGCGCGCGACCGGCGTCGTCGCCAACCAGTGGTTCGGCGATGCCGTAAAGGACAGCCCGATGGCCCGTCGCGGTACGCAGACGTCGGCCTTCGTTTCCCTGATGCGCTCGTTCTGATCGAGCGCCCGCAACGGACAAGGACCCCCCATGGCCTCCGTCTCCCCTGCTGCTGAAGCGCACGCGATCCTGCGTGCCCCGGACCTGGACAGCGCCGAGCGCGCCTACCTGGGGCTGCTGCCCGACCTGGAACACGTGAACGCGCTGACGCGCCGCGCACTGGGCCTTTCGCGTGCTGCCGATGCGGCACGCGGCTATGCGTTGTCGATGACGCTGGTGGGATTGCGCCTGCAGGAACTTGAGATGGGCGAGGCCAGCGCGAAGGAGCATCGGCAGGCCACCCTGCGCAGCCTGCGCCAGGCCTTCAGCGCCTGAGCACAGGCCATCGGCAACGGTGCCGCAGCACCGCGCACCCGCTCAGCGGAACGTGGTCCAGGCCAGCACAGCGGACAACAGGGCGACCCAGATCACCGCCTTGAACGTACCTTCCAGCATATTGCCGCCGAACAGCAGTTCAAAGAACGGATTGGGCCTGGAAACCGGCACATGATCGCTCATGGGTGAAAGATCCTGGTGATGGGTGGAGGGAATGCACGCATGTCTGTGCGGGCACCACTCTAGTACAGGTGCGCCGTCGGCGGATGTGCCGGGAACATCCGCTTAACACCCTCCGCGCCAGTTCGGGTATGTTCAACCCAACGCTGCGTTCAAGGATGATCGATGCTCAAGCGCGTCCTGCTCCCTGTTGTCGCCCTGCTGCTGTCCGTGCTGGTCATCGCGCTCGGATGGCAGAACCGCCAGCTGCGGCAGATCAACGAGCAGATGGCCACGCAGCTGCAGGACATGCGCCTTGAAGCACATGGCCTCGAGCTGGGCAGTCGCCCGGATGCACTGGCGCTGCGCACCACGCAGCAGACCTTCGTCGATATCGGCGGTGCGCGCGAGGTTCCGCAGATCCTCTATTTCTTCTCCACTGCATGCCGCTACTGCCTGGCCTCGGTACCGCAGCTGCAACAGATCGCCGCGGCCCGCGGCAACAGCGAACTGGTCGGTGTCGGCCTGCCGCCATACGACCAGCTGGCGGACTACGCCGGCAAGCATGCACTGCGTTTCCCGATCGCCATCGACAACGAAGCCGCTGCGTCCACGCGTTATCGCGCCACCGTCACGCCGATGCTGATGGTGCTGGCCGCCGATGGCCGCGTTGCCTACAAGCATGTCGGCCAGCTCGACGCCCAGGTCGTGCAGGCCGCCGTGGCGTCGCTCGCACCGAAGCCGGCGCTGCCCTGATCCCGCATGCCGCGCATCACGTCGCGGCGCCCTGTTACTGCATTCGCGCCACAACCGGCACTCCCGTGCCTTCGGCAACTGCAACTCCACAACGCCAACCAAGGAGATACACATGATCGGAAAGAAAGTGCTTTCGTCCGTCGCCGGTATCGTCGTTGTCGCGGCCATGGCCTTCGGCGCCAGCCAGGCCTTCGCCGTCTCGCCCAAGACCGGATATGCACCGGGCTGCGAACCGCACCCGCAGTGCCCGTTCGGTAACGCTGGCAAGCACGGCCAGCTGCTGTGCTGCGACCCGCTGTAACCGGATCCGCGCATGGGGTCGGCATCGCTGACCTGCCTCACCCGCCGCGGAGCTGAGCCAGCGCCGCGGCCATGACCGGGCCACCCCGCAGTGACCCACCACGCCGGGCCGCCTTGAAGCGCGGCCCGGCACTTCCCGGCCCGGATTCATCCTTCCCGCAGCGACTTGACGCGCGCTTTACCGGCTTTCGTCGCATACCGGTTTCACACCGCAGGGGGCAGTGCCACGCTGGATTCCCTTCTCCGGAGCACCGTGCCATGCCGATGCTTGCCCTGCTGCTGTTGTGCGCTGGCCTGTTCGGCCGCGATCCCGACGCCGGGGATGCCTCCCTGCGCAGCCAGATCCTGCAGGCCGACACCGGGCATGCGGCCATGTCCCCAGCGCATGACCAGACACCGGAGCCGACGGCCCTGCAGTTGTATCGGTTGCGCCAGGACCGCGTGCTGCGCGTGGGTAACCAGCGCCTGCCTGCAGGCGGCCAGCAGCATCAGGCCGGTTCAGCACGCTTCGCGCAGGTCTGGGAACGCGTGGACGGCCACTGGCGGCTGCAGCGCATGATCAGCATCGACGAATGGGTTGCCCAGCGCTGACTCTGGGGCGCCGGCGACCGTCGCAAACGAAAAAGCCGGCCCAGGGCCGGCTTTCATCGTGATCCACCGCTGCACCGGCAATGCCGGGAGCCAGGTGGTGGGCGGTACAGGGTTCGAACCTGTGACCCCTACCATGTCAAGGTAGTGCTCTACCGCTGAGCTAACCGCCCATCTTGTTCTTGCCGCCCGAAAGCTGGCCCTGCTACGTAAAAACCCGGCGCCAGGGCCGGGCTCTTCAGTTCACGACAGCCCCCTTCCGGAGACTTCGTGGTGGGCGGTACAGGGTTCGAACCTGTGACCCCTACCATGTCAAGGTAGTGCTCTACCGCTGAGCTAACCGCCCGTTTTTTGCTTCTGAACGTCCGCGATTGCGTCGGTGCAGGCCGCGTATATTACGGATGCCGGCCGTGAAGCGCAACACTTTTGTGAAGAAGATGCTGCACCGCCGCGTTCAGCCCAGACTCGCTTCCTTCAGCTGCCGGATCTGGTCACGCACGCGTGCGGCATCCTCGAATTCCAGGTCCTTGGCGTGCTGGTACATCTGCTGTTCCAGCGCCTTGAGACGGGCCGCCAGCTGGGCCGGGCCGAGCGAACGGTAATCGGCTCCTTCCTCGGCAACACCCGCCCTGCCCTTGCCCTTGCCCTTCTTGGCCTCCTTCTCTGCGGCGTCCGAACGCGCGCCTTCGAGGACGTCGACGATCGGGCGCGCGACCGAGCGCGGCACGATGCCATGTTCTTCGTTGTACTCGACCTGCTTGGCGCGGCGGCGGTCGGTCTCGTCGATCGCTGCCTGCATCGAGCGGGTCACCTTGTCCGCATACAGGATCGCCTTGCCGCGCACGTTGCGGGCGGCGCGGCCGATGGTCTGGATCAGCGATCCGGTGGAGCGCAGGAAGCCTTCCTTGTCGGCGTCGAGGATCGCCACCAGCGACACCTCGGGCATGTCCAGGCCCTCGCGCAGCAGGTTGATGCCCACCAGCACATCGAACTTGCCCAGGCGCAGGTCGCGGATGATCTCCACGCGCTCGACCGTGTCCACGTCCGAGTGCAGGTAGCGCACGCGGATGCCGTGTTCGGTCAGGTATTCGGTGAGGTTCTCGGCCATGCGCTTGGTCAGCGTGGTGACCAGCACACGGTCACCCGCCTTGATGCGCGCATTGGCCTCGCTCATCAGGTCGTCGACCTGGGTGCCCACCGGGCGGATTTCCACCACCGGATCGATCAGGCCTGTCGGGCGCACCACCAGTTCGGTGATCTCGTCGCCGGCCTCGCGGTACTCGTACGGGCCTGGCGTGGCGGACACGTAGATCGCGCGCGGGCAGCGCTCCTCCCACTCCTCGAAACGCAGCGGTCGGTTGTCCAGTGCCGACGGCAGGCGGAAGCCGAACTCGACCAGGGTTTCCTTTCGCGAGCGATCACCCTTGAACATGGCACCGATCTGCGGAATGGTCACGTGCGATTCGTCGATGACCAGCAGCGCGTCCGGTGGCAGGTAGTCGAACAGCGTCGGTGGCGGTTCGCCGGCGTTCTTGCCGGTCAGGTGCCGCGAGTAGTTCTCGATGCCGTTGCAGAACCCGACCTCGGCCATCATCTCGATGTCGAACTGGGTGCGCTGCGCCAGGCGCTGCGCTTCGACCAGCTTGTTTTCCGCGTACAACTGCTCAAGCCGCTCCTTCAACTCCACCTTGATGGTTTCCACCGCGGCCAGCACGCGCTCGCGGGTGGTGGCGTAGTGGGTCTTGGGGTAGACGGTGAAACGCTGCATGTTGCGCATCGTCTCACCGGTGAGCGGGTCGAACATGGTGATCTTCTCGACCTCGCCGTCGAACAGCTCGATGCGCAGCGCCTCGCTGTCCGACTCGGCCGGGAACACGTCGATCACTTCGCCACGCACGCGGAACGTGCCACGCTGAAGCTCGTACTCGTTGCGCGTGTACTGCAGCTGGGTGAGGTGATTGATCAGGTCGCGCTGGTCGATGCGCTCGCCCTTGGACAGGATCAGGCGCAGCGACAGGTAGTCCTCGGGCGCACCCAGGCCATAGATCGCCGACACCGTGGCCACCACGATCGCATCCGGGCGCGACAGCAGAGTCTTGGTCGCGGCCAGCCGCATCTGCTCGATGTGCTCGTTGATCGAACTGTCCTTCTCGATGAAGGTGTCCGACGAAGGCACGTAGGCCTCCGGCTGGTAGTAGTCGTAGTAGCTGACGAAATACTCGACCGCGTTGTGCGGGAAGAACGCCTTGAACTCACCATACAGCTGCGCCGCCAGCGTCTTGTTCGGCGCCATGATCAGCGTCGGCTTCTGCACGTTCTGGATGACGTTGGCGATGGTGTAGGTCTTGCCCGAGCCGGTGACGCCCAGCAGGGTCTGCTTGGCGATGCCCGCTTCGAAGTTGCTGGTCAGCTTCGCGATGGCATCAGGCTGGTCGCCCGCCGGCGAATACGGCGAGACGAGTTCGAAACGGTCGCTCATGGTGTTGCCAGTTCCCGGGAAGGACAAGTATACGGGGCAAGGGGTGACGGCCGGCTGAGGGGTTTCCGGGCAGGCCGGCGCGGCGGTGCCTGATGGCGGCACTGCCGCCGGGGCGCGAGGCTTGAAGCCATGCACCGCATCCCCCGTCCCGATCGTTCGGCGCCACGCGGCATGCATCTGGTCGAGATGCTGGTGGTGATCGCCGTCCTTGCCGTTCTGGTGGCCGTGGGTTGGCCAGCCCTGCATCCGCTGCTGTTGCGGCATCGCGCCGACGCCCTGCAACTGGCCCTGCATGCCAGTCTTTCCAGCGCCCGAAGCGAGGCCCTGAAGCGCCGCGAACTGATCGGGCTGTGCGCCAGCGACGACGGTGAGCAGTGCTCCCGCGACTGGAGCGCCGGGTGGATCATCTATCGCAGCGGCAGGCACCGTGGGACACCGGCATCCGCCGAGGACATCCTGACCCACCACCAGGGCCGGACCGACATCGCGATCGTCGCCCAGGCCAGCAGTGGACGGCCGTTGCTCTTCTTCCAGCCTGATGGCCGCAGTCCCGGCGCCAATCTGACACTACGCATCTGCGCAGGAAACCGGCTGCATGGCAGGTTGGTCATCAACAACGGCGGCCGCATCCGCAGCGAGCGTGTCGACCGCACCCTCCCCTGCTGACAGACCAAAAAGACAAAAGCCGCGATTTCTCGCGGCTTCTGCAGTATCTGGCGCCCGAAGTTGGACTCGAACCAACGACCCCCTGATTAACAGACGGCACGAGCGCGCTTTGCCATGATTTGATTTTCGGGGCAAAAACGCGCTTACACGGTTGAAATTGCTCGACATGATGGCGTCGAGTCTGAGGGTTTGAGCGTGCACAGCTTGGCGTTGTTGTGCGCAAGAACCGTGTTCAGACGGTGTCGCAAACGTCGAGGAACCAACCCATGAAAGCGAAGATCACTCAGGCGCTCGTCGAGCGGGCGCCGCCGGTGGAGCGTGGCCGCACGGCCTTGTACGCCGACCCCGAGCTGCGGGGCTTCTACCTGATCGTCTCCAGCACCAAGCGCTCGTACTACACGCAGAGCCTCGTGCGCGGGCGGCAGGTGCGGACCAAGATCGGGGAGCACCCCGCGCTTGCGGCGAAGGACGCGAGGGCACTTGCCGCCAAGACGCTGGTCGCCATGCGTGCGGGCGTCAACCCGACCGAGGAACGCAGGAAGGCGCGTGCGCGGGGCATGACGCTCAGGCAGGCGCTGGACCTGCACATCGCGGCGAAGAAGCTGTCGGCGAAGACCGTCGAGGGCTACCGCTACAACTGCGATCAGTACCTGCCCGACTGGCTCGAAAGGCCGCTGGCCGAGCTCGGTGCGGATCGCGCCAGCGTCCGAGAGCGCCATGCGCGCATCACCAAGAAGAACGGTGCCACCACCGCGGACGCGGTGTTCCGCATCTTCCGCGCCGTCTACAACCGAGGCCTGCGCGAGCACCCGGACCTGCCCGCGAACCCGGCGATGAACGTGGACTTCCACGGCCAGAAACGCAGGAAGGTGGACGTCGATGCGGATCGACTCAAGGCGTGGGGCAAGGCGGTGCTCGGACTGTCGCCGGTGAGGCGCGACCTCAACCTCTTCATGATGCTGTCGGGGATGCGGCGCACGGCGGCGTGCGAGGCGCGGATGGAACACGCCAGCGACGATGGGCTCGCGCTGCACGTTCCATCACCCAAGGGTGGCGCAGCACGAGCATTCGACCTGCCGCTGTCGTCTGCGCTGGCTGACCTCGTCGTCCACAGAGCCGCCGCCAACCCCGCGATCAATCGAAGGAGCCCGTGGCTGTTTCCTTCGGACAGCAGGAGTGGGCACGTCGCCGAGGTGCAGCAGCCCGAGCTGGACGGCCTGACGGGGCACGCGCTCCGCCATGCCTATGCGTCGCTGGCATTGCAGGCGGGCATCCCGCTGCTGGAGTTGAAGTTCCTGCTGAACCACAGTGCGTCCAGCGGTGGCGTGACCATGGGCTACCTGCACCCCTCGCTCGACCACCTGCGCGAGCATCAGGAGAAGGCGTCGGCCTACATCCTCGACGCGCTGGGCATGGTCCACGAGCCCGGATCGTGGCCGCCGCGGCTCAAGGAATAGCCGCACGGTCTCACCAGGTGGACCGTGTCGCTTCCGGCGGCTTCGGCCTTGGTGCTGAGCAGCCCGAGGTCGTCCGGACGCGACACGGAGCCACCTGAGAAGACTGACAATGTAATGGTGTTTTTGGCATGGTTTAGTCGGTAGTATTCGAGTCAATCGGGCCAGCAACTGACCCGAGGATCGTCGGTGATAGCCCTGACGGTCAGAAGTGCTTTCGGTGGCAAGAAAAGCCGAGGCCCCCTCCGGATGACAACGGAGACAAGGGCCCTATCTGCGGAGAAAGGCCGCGGATGTCCCCGGCGACATGTCGTCGCTGCGGGAACGGCTGACGAGGATGCCACCATGAAGCCTTACGAACCCAAGACCCTCACGCCGCAGGAGCTCGCGGCGCTGCACGCACTGCCCGACGACGCCGTCGTCACGAGCACCGAGGCCGCCGCCTTCCTGCGGCTGACGCCGCGCACCATGGCGTGGAACCGCACCCAGCGCCCCGAGAATCACCCGCCGCACCACGTCGTCGGCTCTCGCACAGTCCGCTACCGGATGGGCGACCTGCGTGCCCACATGAAGCGCCGCGGCGCGAACCCGGAGGGCTGACCATGGGCGCGAAAGAAAACGCCCGCGTGCAAGGCGGGCGCAAGGTTACGACTGACCAGAGGAGTGAGCTGTCCAGGACTCACGGGGTCAATGATGCCGCGGGGTCCTCCGGCCCGACGCCATCGTTCGACGTCGACGGTCTGATCCGCGCGGGCCTCACGCTGATCCCGCTGCACAGGTGGGACGCCAAGGACGCGAGGGGCCGCGACCGCGGGAAGACCCCGCGCGACGGTGCCTGGCAGGCCAGGGACTACGACAGCCGCGAGGTGCTGGAGCAGGCCCGACGCGACGGCCGCAACGTCGGCGTGCGCCTGCCACCGACCTGGATGGTGCTGGACGTGGACCCGCGCAACTTCGGCGGGAAGGACGACCCCGACAACGTCGCCGGACGCGACCCGCTGGCCGATCTGGCGCGGGACGCGCGGCTGGACCTGTCAGCGTGCCCGCACACGCTGACAGGTTCCGGTGGGCACCACTTCTGGTTCAGGAAGCCCGCCGACGTGCAGGTGCTCGACAGCCTGGAGGACTACCCCGGCGTGGAGTTCAAGAGCCATGGCAGGCAGGTCGTCGCGCCGGGGTCGGTCCACCCGAACGGCAGGCGATACGAGTGGGATGACCTGGCACCTTTCCCCGAGGAGGCGCCGCAGGTACCCGACACGCTGCTGCGCCTGATCCGCAGGCCGACGCGGGCGCACGGCGAGGCCGCGGGCCTCGGCGAGCTGACGCCCGAGATGCTGGCCGATACGCTGGAGCAGCTCGACGCCGAGGCCTTCCAGGACCACGACAGGTGGCGCGACCTGATGATGGCCTGCCACCACGCCACCGCAGGCGAGGGACGTCAGGAGTTCATCGACTGGAGCACGCAGGACCCGAAGTACCAGGACGACGCGTGGGTCATCGGCCGCCGGTGGGACTCGCTGCACGCCACCGCAGGCAAGGGCGGGAGGCCCATCACCGCGAGGCTGCTGCACAAGGTCGTCCAGGAGGCGGGCGGCCACGTCGCAGTGGCCGACGCAGTCGACGACTTCGACGCGTACGAGGACCCCTCCGAGCTCGGCCGTGGCGTGGACGACGCGGCGCTGCGCGAGCCGCCGAAGGCGACGGGCATCGAGGCCGTGATCGACGAGCTCAACGAGAAGCACTGCGTCGTGATGGAGGGCGGCAAGTTCAGGGTGTTCACCGAGGAGCGCGACCCCGTCCTCAACCGCCCGTTCTTCCAGCGATCCACCAAGGAGGACTTCCAGAACCTTTACCTCAACCAGCTCGTCGAGCGCCCGAACGAGAAGCCCCAGCCAAAGGCGCACTTCTGGCTGAAGCACCCGAGGCGCCGGCAGTACCACGGGGTCATCTTCGACCCGAGCCAGAACCACGACGGCTGGCTCAACCTGTGGCGCGGCTGGTCCGTGCAGCCGAAGAAGGGCGACTGGTCGCTGCTGCGCCAGCTCATCCTCGACGTGCTGGTGGACGGTGACCGCGGCCACTTCGAGTACGTCATGGACTGGATGGCGCACATGGTGCAGCGTCCCGCCGAGGTGGCCGAGGTCGCACTCTGCTTCAAGGGAAAGAAGGGCACCGGCAAGGGAACCCTCGGCCGCGCACTCGCCGCACTGGCCGGATCGCACGGCCTGCACATCAGCTCGCCGGAGCACCTGGTCGGGCGGTTCAACTCGCACCTGCAGAACTGCGTGTGCCTGTTCGCCGACGAGGCGTTCTGGGCGGGCGACAAGGCAGGCGAGTCCAAGCTGAAGCAGCTCGTCACCGAGCCGACCATCGCCTACGAGGGCAAGGGCCGCGACGCCGTGATGGGCAAGAACCTGGTGCACATCGTGATGGCATCCAACAACGACTGGGTGGTCCCCGCGGGCCTCGGGGACGAGCGGCGCTTCGCGGTGTTCGAGGTGAACGACAGCAGGCGCGGGGACAAGGACTTCTTCAACGCGCTGAACCGCCAGCTCAAGAACGGCGGGCTCGCGGCGATGCTGTTCGACCTGCTGGCCCGCGACATCGACGGCTGGGCGCCGCGCGACAACGTGCCGAGCAGCGCGGCGCTCGCGGACCAGAAGATCCGCGGCCTGGACCTGGAGCACGAGTGGTGGCTGTCGCTGATCCAGTCGGGCGAGCGTCCGACTGACGACCTGGAGGGCGCACCCGCTGACGAGGCGGTGGGCGCGCCGACGGCCTGGGGCGACGAGCCGACGCGCGTGCTGTGCTCCACGCTGCGCGACTCCTACCAGGCGTACGCGAAGGACAAGCGCCGCTCCCCGAAGTCGGACGACGCCCTGGGCAAGATCCTGGCGGACCTGGGGGTGCAGCGTCGCCAGGTCGGGACGAAGCGGCACAGGAACAGGTGGTGCTACGTCCTGCCCACGTTCGGCCACGCGCTCGACGCGATGGCAGACGCCCTCGGCGTGGATGCCGACAGGCTGCTCGGCAAGCGCGGCTAACGCACCCATGCACCGAGGGAGACAGCAAACCGCAACCGGGCCTCGGTTGCGGTTTTTTCTTTGCAAGACAATCACTTAGGCTGTTCGCAATCGCTGCACTCAGAAAATCGACGTCCGAGTTGTCACCGTAAATCGTCCTGACGTTGCCCTACGAAACGCGCCTGACTCGCCCGGATCGATCTTTTTCTCTTTCTTCTTTTTTTAGTAGTTGCAGTAGTTGCAGTAGTTGCATTGAAAATAAGTCTTTGATTCAAAAAGATTATTTACGATTATTGACGCACCCGAGGGGAAGCCGACGCAATCGGCCCCTTGGGTGCAAAGCAATTTGACGGCCCAAGGCCCGAACAACCGTGGCCGACTTCACGGGCGTGGCGATCAATGCGGGGGAATGCGTTGGATTGCCCTTCCGACCGTGAGTGCCGTGTCCCTCGCGCGCGAGGCGAACAGGCCGAGCGATCCCACCGACGCGCGCCACCTAATCGAGCATCGGATGGCCGTCGCCATCCAAGCCGTTGATCCGACTACTTGAACGATGGCATGCCTGCGCACGTAAGCACGACACCATCACAACGTAAGCCACTTTTCACCCGGAGGCGACCGTGCTTTCCATCCCGAACACCTTCACGCCCGAGCGGCGCGAGCTGTTCTTCCAAGTGCTGGAGGACACGTGCTCGCCCAAGCAGGCCGCCGCCGCAGCGGGCATCAGCAGGCAGACGGCCTTCTACCACAAGGCCAACGACATCGAGTTCCGCACCCGGTGGGAGAAGGCCATCGAGGTCGCCCTGGACTCCCTGCTCGACGAGGCGTACAGGCGCGCCGCGATCGGCTACGACGAGCCGGTCATTCACCAGGGACGCCTCGCCACCACCGCGGACCCTACGACCGGCGAGGAAAGGCCGCTCACCGTCAGGAAGCACAGCGACAGGCTCCTGGAGGTCCTCCTGAAGTTCCGCTACGGCGAGCAGATGGCCGACAGGCTGCGCGTCAGGGTCGAGGACACGGGCCTCTCGGCCGACGCACTACTGGCGATGCCCGCCGACGAGCGAGCCCAGCTCGTGGCGCTGCTCTCCAAGTACAACGCGGCGCGGCCGCACGACGAGGATCAGGACGATGAGTGACAAGCTGACGGTGGCCGAGGCCCTGGCCAAGGCGGAGCAGATCGAGGTCATGCTGGGCGCTATCGAGGGCACCGCGCCCGAGGCGGTCGAGGCGATGGGCGGGCGCGACGCCCTGGCCCGCCGCAGCGAGATGACGTGCCTCGGCCCGGTGCCGCGCCTGGACGCGGACGAGTGGGAGCGCATGTCGCTGGAGTACGAGGCGCGGCGCGAGCATGGCAGCGTCAACCGGGGCCACTAACGGGCACGCGGTCGCCGTCGAGGTGGACGGGGTGCGATACCCCTCCGTCAGGCAGGCGGCACAGGCGCTCGGGGTCGGGTACAGCACCGTGACGGCGCGCTGCCACGACCCGGGCCAGCCCGACTACCGGTGGCTCGGCGCGACGCCCGGCCGGCGGGAGCTGTCGCCCGAGGACAGGCGCATCGCCAGGGCGCTGGTCGAGCCAGTCCGCCGGCCCTGCGACGGCGGCAGACGGCGCGCCGACGTGCTGGACCTCAACGAGGTTCCGCCCAAGGTGGTGCGCCGCAGCTGCATGTGCTGCGCCCGCTTCACCTTCTCCGACGACGTGGTGCGCGTGCGCATGTGCGAGGAATGCGGCAGCCTGGGCAGCGTGCCAACCAAGGACGCCTAGCCTGGGCTCCTTACTTGAACCCCGCCTTGCGGAGCATGTCCTTGAGTTGCTTCTCAACGGCGGTCTTGGCCTGCGAGGTCGCCTGCCGCATCACGTTGCCGTAAGTGCCGCTCGCTCCGCACCTGGAGCACTTGATGGTGTCCGATGCCTTCGGGTTCTTGGGCATCTCGAACTTGTCACTTCCACAAGAGCATTTGACGCCGATTTGAGTGGTGCTCATTGCAGGGTCCTGTGCAGGGTCGGCAACGGAATGTTGCAGGTGCAGTGAAGCGCGTCACCGTCGCAAATCCTGCGACCACTTCAGCCCTCCGACATTCCATCGGTGGGCGGCGAGACGCCAAGCCCATGAATCGCAAGCCGCGGTGACGGCTGCAGCTCCGAGGGAAACACGTCCGGGAAACGATGGCGTTCGCGCCCAACGCTCCGCGACACATTGCAGGCATCCGGTCAGCGCATTGGCGCGCAGACCACCCCACGGCTGGGGATGCGCTCGTGACAGGCGACCGGAGGACCAACCTCACAGGAGCCAACGAGCATGAAGATCACCCTCAGCGACACCCCTCTCCTCAGCACCCAGCAGATCGGCGAACTCGCCTCGACCCTGGACCTGCTGCACAAGCGCACCCTCGCCGCGATCGAGCGCCTGAACAAGGACATCGCGACCCGCAAGCAGCAGATCGCCGCGCGCTGGAAGACCGCCCCCGGCCTCGGCGGGGCGGACGTCGCCCGCTTCGCCGAGCACGAGACTGTCGCCACCGTCCGCGAGATCAAGGACAACTCCAAGGCCGAGCTGGACAAGATCCTGAAGGACGCGGGCGCGCCGCACGCGCAGCTGATCGGCCAGCGCCAGTTCTACGACTCCCCGGCGAAAGTCCTGGCCCGCGCGGCCCTGGGCGACCCCAAGCGCACCGAGTACCTCCAGCAGCTCCAGCACGCCGGCCCCGCCGAGCTCGGCCACATGGCCCAGGTCGCCGTCGGCACGCGCAACGTCGCCCTGGCGTCCGCCGTGCTGTCCCTGATCGACCGCATGCCCTCAAAGGACCGCCCGGTCGGCCCGGTGGAGCTGGCGTCAGCGATGAGGCAGGACGACTTCCTCAAGGTGCATGAGTACATCAAGCTGGGCGACGCGCGCCTCCAGGGCATCCTGGTCACCATCCGCGCCTGGAACTCCGGCAAGTCGAACCCGCTGAGCTCGGTCCAGCTCGCCATGCGCGAGCAGGAGATCGACCACGACCTGATCGGGGGCGACGGCGATGACTGACCGACGCACCCACTATCCACCGTGCCACCCGGCGATGCTGGCACTCGCCGCCCTGGTCGCGGCGATCCAGCACAGGTGCGATCCGTTCCCTGAGCTGGAGGCCGCCGCCGCCCGCAACGGCGTTGCCGTCGGCTCCGAGGAGTTCGACGAGGCCGCGGCACTGGCCGGGCAACCCTACTGTCGCGCGCTGGACCTGTACGTCGACCGCGAGACCAAGCGCAGGGCGAACGCCCTGGGGGCGGGGATGGCGCACCTGGCCTTCCTCCCGACCTGACCCGAGCAAACCCGGCCGGGTTGGTTAGGTGCGCAGAGGGCAACGGGTGGCCCGGCCGTGTTTCGGAGGGGATGTCGTCATGGCATCCCCTTCTTTTCATGCGCTTGTGGACCTTCGCGCTCAGACGGTCGATTAGGTGATTGGGCCTATCTTTTCAACTCGGCGACGGTCACCAGCTCCTGAACCACCACCCTCAGGTCCTGCACGAGCTTGTCAATATCCTTCCGCTGCGCGATGTAACGCCGACTGTGAGCTGAGAGATCGCCCACGTCCTTCAGGCGCGGGAGTGCTTGCTTGGTATTCCTACTCAAATTCCAAGACGTTTCCGCGAGTGTGACGGATATCAAATCGCGCAAGAACAGGAAGTCGCCGCTTGTCCCCTTGATCTTGTCCGAGATTCCGTGCCTCTCAAACGACTCAATAATGAGCGTCTCCACTAGCCTCCGAATCATCACCGCGCAAGCGTCGTACCAGCCGTTGGCGTATGCGCCATTGATCTGGTGCACAACTCGTTCAATGTACCCGCGGGTGTTCCGAACCAGCGAGAAAATGATGACGAAGTCATCTGGGCTTGGTGCCCCCTCTTCCGGAGGAGGGTTCTTTTCCCGGATTGCATCCCTCAATTGCCTGACGCTGCCCAGCGTACTCTCGATATCCATTCAACCTACCCCTTGAAAGGGAGGTGCTTCGCCATACTCTCGAAAATCTTCTCAATCTGCTCGGGGCTACTATCAGGAGAGATGTGGATTTGAATGTCCAAGTGCAGCTTCGGACTGAAAGCTGGCCTGCTCCCGGCCACGGGCATCTCAACAATGGGCTGAGGCGGTGGTGAGGTCTTCTCTGTTGGGGGTGGAGCTACCTTCTTCGCGGTAGAGGGCGTCTTCACTGCCTTAGGCTTATCTGCGCCGTTTTTCTGTTTGGAGGCCTTCTGCTCCTTCGCCTTAGACACGTCTGCCTCAAGTAGCATCGAGAACGTCGCGCCATAAGCCCTCGCTGCCGCCTGGCCCACTTTCGCATCCCTAGCAAACCAAGCCTCGACGGACTTGCTATCGATGCTCTGCGGATCGTGGAAGATGTCCCGGAGCTCCTGCGGGTAGACCTTTTCGAAGATCTTCTCGCACACACCCGCGTACTTTGTGTCATCTCTCCAGTCATAGGCGAGATCGGTTGGTTTGTTGTCCTCGCCGATCAATCCGAAGGTCCTGAGCGGCGGGATGATGTTCGCACTTGCCGACGCCTCGCTCATACCTAGGGCCGTGGCCACGTAGCTTGGCGACACCTTCTCGGGCGTCCGCTGCTTAAACTTGTCCCGCAACAGGAACCAGTTGTTACGCGGGATCTTCGGGTAACTTTTCTTCTCGTCAGCCATTCCTTGCCCCCTTGGCGTCGTGGGCCACCACGGCCCGCTAATTTCTTATTTTTATCACGTCTGCATTTTGCATGCAGGATGTCTCAATAGCTGAGAAAAATTGCCTTCTTGAGGGGGGGGCGGGGGCTCCCGAACTGGGGAAGCCGCGACCTAATGCCTACGTGCCCACCAACACGTAGGAGAACGCCATGAAGCTGGAAAAAATACCCACCAAGGAACTGCTGGCCCTGCACAACCGGATCGCCGACAAGCCCGCAGGCCCCAAGACCTTCGCGACCCGGACCAAGCTCGTCGCCCGGATCGAACAGGTCGCGGCCGACAAGAACATCGACCTGAGCTCGTTCGGGCGGCCGAAGAAGCCCAAGGCGGCCGAGCAGCGCACACAGCCGAAGGCCGAGGCCACCGAAGCGCCGGATGCGACCGAGAAGAAGTCGCGCGGCCTTGGAGTGGGCGCACTCGCCCGCGCGATTCTGATGGACCCCGCAGGTTACCCGCACGCTCTGGTGGCAGACATGGTCAACGCGCAGATCGAGGGCGCGGCGACGACGGCGAAGTCGGTTCGGTGGTATGCCAACGACATACGCAAGAAGGGCGTCGAGGTGCCGCCCCGTCAGAAACACCACCCGGCAGACATGGACGAGGAGCAGTCGGCCGAGGCGATGTCCACCATTCGGGTGGTCGGGCCCACACCATCCGACGATTAACGCCGTTCTCCCGCCGTGTATGAGAAAGGGCCACCGTGACGGTGGCCCTTTCATTTCACGCTCTTGTGTGCGATCGCGCACTGACCAACGGTCAGTAAACTTGCTCGGCACGTATCTGCTGGCTTGCCTCTATGCCGCGCTCAGCGAGATAGGTCCGCAACGCCTCATACTGTGTTCTGTAAATTGCGGCACGAACAGCAACGGGGCTGAAGTGCAACCCGATGCCCGAGACTCTTCCGTCATCATTCCTGATGAACAGTGGCGCTAGCAGGCGGAGGATTGTGTCACCTGATTGTCTCCTGGCCTCGTCACCCCTAGTGAATGCGTTGACTGCAAAGCGAAAGGAACCGAGCACGATATCGATGAGCGATCCGAAATGCGCCTGGCCGATTGCCGCGTAGTGGAAGCCAACGATGTTCTGCAATCGCATTGTCGGTGAGTAGGGCAGTCCACGGACGCCAACCGCGAATCTGTCGCGGAGTTGTTCATCGAGTTGCGCGTCTGTGAACCTATCTATCAAGACCAATCCGTGGGTTCCCCGCGCATTGAGGAAGCCATCGAAGTGATACACGATAGTGTTGATCGCAAACCTTCTCGCCTCGTCAGAGTTTCTAGCGATACTGTGTAGGGTGAGCGTTGCGATGAACTGGCAGCCATGCTCGATCGCCAACTCAACCACGGCTTGTTTTAGAGCCTTAAATTGATCGTGATTCAGCCCCGCTGGAGCTGGATTGAACTTCAGCATCGCGCCGGGAGGAAGTCCGAACCTGGTGCGAAGGGCATCCATCGCCTCGCTTAGCTGCCTCGCGCGGTCTGAGGGCACGGTTAGGCCGCCGTAGACGAAGAAATCGGACTGGGCTGGATCAAGGTTGGTTTCGTCAGTATAGAAAAGGTACACGCTAACGCTCCCTCGCAGCTATGTCGCAGCCAGCTTAGCGGTATTCATGTCGTTTTCGTATTATCCGCGTCCATGTAAAGGAAAGACTCTCCTGCCGCGAAATCAGAGACAGGCCCCTGTCCACGCATCGGCAACGTTATCCCGACCCTCAAGGATCACGCTCTTGCCGCTGGACACGAAGCGCCGGAAGCCTGTGTATCCGCCGAACTCGTTTTGGGCGTTGACCCGGCCGCAGGCGACCACACCGAACTCCTCGGTGTAGTTGGCGCGCACATCCCGGAACTGCGCGGCGTCCGGGTCCTTCATCTCGCGTCTAACGGCGCGCTCGGCCGCGACGATGGTGTCGGCGCCGAACCACTTCTCCTGCTGCGCCTTCTTCTCCGCGGCCGTCATGGGGCGCTCCGGCTCGGGCTTCGAGGTCTCAGGCTGCTGGGCCTGCCTCCGCGGCGCCTCGGCCACTGCTGCGGGTAAGGCGACGGCAGCGGGCTCGCTGCGCGGCACCAGCTTCGACCCGATCCAGGCCAAGGCCATCACAACAACCAGAAGAATCCCTATCCGCCTCATTCACTCCCCCTAAGCTTGCGTCAGCTAATAGTCTATTTTGGACTAATCCAACACGGACTCTAGCGTGCGGTGAGCTTCATGTCACCGCGCGATGGCCCAATCGACCCACAACCGCGATTACCAACTCCTGCTGGCCGTCCTGAAGGCGGCTCGTAAGCGGGCGCGCGTGACGCAGATCGAGTTGGCCGAGCGCCTGGGTAACACGCAGACCTTCGTGTCCAAGTGCGAGCGTGGGGAGCGGCGTATCGACGCCGTTGAGCTGGTGGAGTTCGCCGAGGCCATAGGCGTCGCCCCGCAGGAGCTGCTGGACGAGTACCTGACGCAGCGCGGGCGTGCGACGTCACCGAAGACGCGGAAGGGGTCTAAGCAGCGAGGGTGACGCTTCTGTGTTGCTTTCGTGTTTTCAGCAACCCACAAAAGACAAAGGCCGCGACAATGCGCGGCCTAAGTACATGCTGTATCTGGCGCCCGAAGTTGGACTCGAACCAACGACCCCCTGATTAACAGTCAAGTGCTCTAACCGGCTGAGCTATTCGGGCGGGGAGGCGCATTGTACTGGGCGTTCAGAGGAAGATCAACACCTGATTTACCAGCAATCGGAAACCGTGCCGCTGGCCGTTTTGCGGTTGGCCTGGTCCACGCTCAGCGTCCCGCAGCTGTCCTTGGTCTGGTTGCCCTGGGGCGTCGCCGTCAGCGTGAACGAGGACGCCTTGCCATCGAACGTGACTGCGTAGCGTGTGGTCCCGCCCTCGCGCGGCGACACCTTGCTGGGCAGCGCGAAGCCCGAGTAGGTGTTGTTCACCGAGTAGTAGCGCTCAGCGCGCTGCGCGTACTCCACCAGGTCCGCCTTGGCCACGCCCCGGTGTGACTGGCGGATGTACTGCTGGTAAGACGGAACGACAATCGCGGCCAGGATGCCGAGCACGATCACTACGATCATCAATTCGATGAGGGAGAAACCGTGCTGCTTGCCGGGACGACGCAGGGTGCGGGAAAGAGTATTCAGGCTCATGGGAATGTCTTCGTTACTGAATCTGGCGCCAGGATTGGCGACCGCAGGGATAAGGTACGTACATCGTCGGAGCACCCGCCACGTTGACCGCCATCCAGCAGGCGCGTCCGCCTCGATCGGCACCCTTTGCCAGGCGCGGCATCACCGAGACATTGACGTCCTTCACCGGTGCGGTGCCGCCGGTATCGAGACTGACGCCGGCCGTGCCCGCTCCATAGGGCGTGCCGGTAATGGACCCGACCCGCGCCTGCTCCAGCGATGCAACACCCGAGATCGGATTGAGGCCAAACAGCCAGTTGCTTCCCTCGGTCGAACAGCCACGGCCACCCGCGGTGGGCATGTAGGTCGGCATGAACACCGTTCCCGACGCCACTGCAGGATTACCAACAAAGCGTTCACCTGCGCCGGGCAATGCAATGCTCCACCCGCGCGCCGCCCCGGAGAAGGGGGTGGCCGTGACCGTGCGCAACTTGTTGGTGGTGGTCACCGTATAGGCCAGCAGATTGGCGGGCACGATCGTGGCCTCCGGCTGGTCCTTGCTGGTGTCGTTGACACCGTACAGCGACTGCGCGGTGAGATCCTGCGGGTCATTGTCGAAGGAGAAGCTGCCGGTACCCAGCACCAGCATCACGCCACCACCGGGTCCGGTCACTGCGGTCATGCCACCGGTAATCGGCTGGCGGTACACCTGGTTGTTGTTGTTGGTCTGGCGCGCCGTGGTGAACACCGGCGTGGTGACCGAGGTCGCCGTGCTTTCCAGATCGAACTTCCACAGCGCGCCGCGCTGGTCGGCCGCATAGATCGTGTCCGCCAGTCCGTCACGGCCACGTACACGCCCGGTCCCACCGGCGCTGTCGGCGCGCCAACGGTCGACGGCCACGATGTTGCCCAGGCCATTGTCACCGGCAGGTGCGGTTGCCGCGGCCTCGGTAGCAGTGATCATCCGCACCGCGCCCGATCCCAGGTCGACCACGAACAGCACAGCCTTGCGGCTGAGGCTGTTGTAACCGTTGCCGAAGATCGCTTTCCACGCCACCCCGGTCCCTTCCTTCACCGGCACGATCACCGGCTTGCCAAGGACATGACCGATATTCGCCTTCACGGTGCTATCGAGCCCCGGCGCCACGTCACTGATTTCCCACAGGCGGTTACCGGTGCCGAAGCTGGACGGCGTGGTTACATCCAGCGCGAACACCGAGCGCCCACCGGCGCCCGCCGTACCCACCAGCGCCGTGGCCCAGTTGCCACCGATCTGTGCGTCCGCCACCGCGATCGGTCCATCCACGTAGTAGCGATGACGGAAGCGCTGGTCGGACTTGTTGGCCGCCACGTAGGGGTACAGAAGGTTGGCCATGTGGCCCAGCGCCGTGCCAGGAACGTAGGCGAAGGTCTCGCTGCCACCGGCACTGTCACTTACGCCGTTGCCGTTCATGCCACCGTCGAAGGCATGCAGCATGCCGTCGTTGGCACCGACATAGACCATGTAGCGGCCATTGTTGCGCTTGCGGGTCAGATACGTGGCATACGAGGTCGCCATCGCGGTGCTGATGCGCTGGTAGCCATAGTCGTCGCGGGGCGAACTGATCACCGGACTGGAATTGACGATGTCGCCCAGCACGGTGGTACGGGTGCGATAGATGCCCCCCGAGTTGCGTACTTCGCGTGATGCGTCGCCGCGCAGATAAGCCATGGCCGTGGCGATGTCGCCGCCCAGCTTTTCAGCCTCGGTCGCGGAACAGCGCGCAATGCCCGGATACTGCTTCTCGTCCTTGTTGCAGAGGTCGGTGAAGGCGATGTTGGTGCTGCTGAAGTCAACCGCAGCATTGCCCTTGGTGGCGACGATGGTGCGCGAACGCTGCGCCCCCAGCTTCTCGGCCGCTTCCCATACCTGCGTGTACTCGGTCTGCTGCGTCTTGTCGTTGACCGCGAGCTTGGATGCCTTCAGGCGGCTGAACCAATCGGTTTCCTCGTTGGCCACTTCGAACTGGGGCGTGACCGCCAGCGATCCGGTACCGATACGCGCGCCGGTCAGGCCCTGGCTGCCCGAAGGCGCTGGCCCGGAGGTGACCGACGACAGCACCCGGCGCATGGCCGTGGTGATGTCTGCCGGAGTACGCGCGTTGATGTACTCACCGCGGGTATTGGTCGCGGCATGCCAGATGTCATCCACGGTACTGGGATTGTCGTTCTGGCGACTCGGCCAGTTGCTGTAGACCGCCGAATCGGTATACGGGTTCTGCTGCCTGTTCGGGTCGAACAGATTGCCACGCGCACCCAGCGTGATCCCGTAGAAGTTGATATGCAGGTCCTTGTTGCAGTCCAGCGACTTGTCGGTACTGGTCGCACATTGCTCCGGTACCGGCACCTGTCCCCGGGGCATCCGATCATCGGTTCGCAACGGGTTCACGTAGTAGTACGCGGCAATATCACCCATGGTGTTGGAATTGCCATCCGAGAAGGGAGTCCCCATGTCTCCGTCCACGTTGCCCGGGGCAGGCGCCAGGGATGACGAAAGGTTGTTGCCATTGTTGCTGTAGCCGTCGGTGAACAGCATCACCGCATTCTTCTGGCAGGACAGCTTGATGGGGGCATTGTCATCGGTCCGCATGAACTGCAGGCCCGCGGCGTTGACGGCATGTCGATTCGGCGTACCACCACTGGCCGTCAGCGCGATCATGCTGGTGTAGAGCGCGGACTTCTGCCCGATCACGCTCATGTCCCGGATCGCAAGCCGTTTGTTGGAGTCCGTCGAGCTGTTGTAATCCTGGAAATCGTTGATCCGGAAGTAGCCGACATACATGTCATTGACATTCAATGCACGCGTCATGCCGGCGATCATCGCCCGGTTGCGGTTACCGTAGTACGAGTACCAGTTGGCGAAGTTCTGCAATGCGGCAGCATCACCGGTGCCGATGACGTACTTCCACATGTCACATCCCGAACCGCAGGCGCCGGTGACCTTGGTTCGCTGGATACCTGCATACGCATTGGCAGTGCCCGGCAACTGCGGATAGGCGTCGCCCTCACTTGTGTATGGCATGTAGAACGTAGCGGGCACATAACGCAGCGACGCATAGCCCGCCGAGTTCCAGATCGCGCCTCTCGTATTGGCGTTCTCGCTGCCAAAACCACCATTGGCCCTGCTTGCAGTCCTGTAGGTCTGCCCGGCCGGTACCGTCATCCCTTCCTGCATCCTCTGGACGTCCCAGGACGAGGTACCCAGATAGCTGCTGGCGATCGCCAGTGTATCCGTCTCACGAGGATCGATGAGGGTGGCCGACGTACTCGCCACTGGATACGACTGCACTTCTTCGTTCACGATCCGCAGCCAGGGCTCGTACTTGATGGCAGGGTCGTAGTAGGTCGGGTTGTAGGCCGCCGATCGGGCAAACCCGAAGACATCCAGCGCCGGGATGCCGTTGTAGCTGTTGATCCGTGCGCCGGGCAGCACATAGAAGTAACTGCACTCACCAGTCTGGATGGCATTTCCCCACCGGTCATAGGTTACGGGCACGTCTTCAGGCGTATTGAGCACCCCGGCCGATCGGAAGAAACTCCTTCTTCCGTAGTGCCAGCACGCCGTACCATCCTGCCCCGGGAACTGGGTCTGGAAGGTCATCGAACCCGAATCATCCACCGCCATGATGAACGACGGCGGTGCGGAGACCTTCAGGTTCATCGGGTGCTGTGACAACGTTCCCTGCGCCTGCGCGGCGAACAGGTTCATCGCAAGCCAGGTACCACCCGCCACCGCCAGCAGCAGCCCGGAGCCGGCCAGGATCTTGATCTTTCGGGTCGCCATGACCGGATTCCTCAAAGCTTGAAAACAGTGTCGACAGCCGCCGAGGAGGTACCCTCGTTGCTGGTGGCGGCATCGCGATCGGAGCCGAACGCGGTGATCTGGTAGACGCGGGTGGGCTCTTCGCTTTCCGGCGTGCCCATGCCCAGCGTCGATTCGCCCTGGATGCAGGCGTCGATGCGGCGCACGCTGACCACCGGCGCCGCCGACAGCTTCTGCTCACCCACCCAGCGGGTGGGATCGAAGCCGTCGTCGCAGATGCGCTTGATGGCGTCAGCCTTCAACGCGCCGCCATCGCCGGTATTGTTGTCAATCTCCTCGATCGACCGCTCGGCATCACGTACCGCTCGTTCGCTGGCCTGGAACGCCACGTTGGCGGCCCGGTAGTTGGAGGACATGCGCTCCTGCATGCTGGCCACCTGCATGCCGACCACGCCGATCAGCGACAGCAGGATCAACAGCATCAGGGCCACGTACAGCACCGCGCCGCGCTGCTGCGCGCGCCCCTGGAATCGACGGGAGACGGAGGGCTTCATGGGTCAGTTCCCGAACAGTCGGTTGCGCAGCGCCACGGACACCTCGTAGGAGGCACGGTAGCGATCGTCGTAGGTCGTGGGCGGATTGAAGCCAACGCCGAGCACACCCAGCTGGGCCACCGCCGTATTGGCCTGCTCCGCAGCGGCCCGCTGCGGGCTGCGCACCAGCAGCCCGAACTGCACCATGCCAACCCGCCGCCACGCAGCGACAGCGGCGGCATCGGTACCGGTGCTGACCCCGCTGGCAGTCTTCTGGAAGGCGATTACCCCGGTCGGCGGCGCGGCGCTGCTGATCGCCGTCTCGGTATCCTGTCCATAGAGGAACTGCAGGCTCTCGATGCCTTCCACCAGCTCCTCACCGGTGGCGAAGGTGTTGTCGCCAGCGCCACGCGCGCGGTACAGCGCGGGTTCGCCGGCGGTATTGGTGGCCACGTAGTACGCCATCGATTCCACCCGATAGACCATGGTCACCGCGTTGTTGGCCGAATACGCCGAGAGATCGGCTTTGCTGGCCGTGATCGTGCTGCCGGCGATTTTTCCGGCGAACACGTCCACCTTGCTGCAATCGGCCACGGCAAACGCCGAGGGCGTGGTGACGGCACCGGCCGACAGGCGGGCCGCCGCGTCACTGGCGATCGTGATGTCCGGCGAAGTACCGGAACCGATGGACAGCACCGGCGAGCCTTCCGGCGCCAGGTAGCGCATCACGATGATGTCGCTGCCGCCAAGCGGTTTGGGCTTCAGATTGGTGATCGCCGACGGCGTGCTGCCGGCCGCCCCCCAGCTCGCGCCGAGGGTCAGCTTGTTGCCAGGCGCGGTACCCTGCGCCTCGTAACCCTGGATCGGCACCGAAAAGTCCATCGGGCTGCCATCACCCGACTTCACGCCGGCAATGTTGACCTTGACACTGTCCTGGGCACGCACCAGATGCGCCTGGTCGTTCACGCAGCCCATGTGCCCGGCCATCCGGATGTCGCGCTCGAGGAACTCCAGTGCGAATCGAGCGTTTTCCTGGGTGCGCGCGACACCCTCGGACAGCTGCGAGGCCGCCCGCGAGGCCATGAAGATCTGGGTCACGCCCAGCATCAGCACCAGGCCGATGACCAGCGAGATCAGCAGTTCCACCAGCGAAAGGCCTGCCGCATGGCTGGCAAGGGAAGGCGCGCGCTTCATAGACGGGTAACCAGGGTGAACGTGGTGATGCTGTCGGGATTGGCTGCGTTCCATCGCTCGTCTCCCCAGCCGATGCCCACCGTAACCAGGCCATCATTGACGGTCACGTTGGCGCTGGCCTTGCCTCCCAGCACCTTGACGACCTGGCATTGCCAGCGCGCCACGTTCGCCTTGGAGGCTGTGACGTTGGCACTGTTGGGCCAGGTGCAGGGGCCGGCAGGTGCGGTGACCGAGCCGGCGGTGAACGAGGCCTTGGTGTATTCGCCACCGTTGAGGGTTTCGCTGCGCTGCACGCGCATCAGCTCGATCAGGTCGTAGGCCAGGCTGGTGGCATGGGTGCGCTGGCTGGCGCTCTGCACGAACCGCACGTTCATGGTCTGCAGCAGCGCAAAGCCAAGCAGGCCGAACGCCAGCACCAGCAGCGCGATCAGCACCTCGATCAGGCTGAAGCCACGACTGCGGGCAGGCCCGCCCATGCCGGAACGACGACGTTTCATTTGCAGGTTCCTGCGGTGGAGCGGACCTGGCCCGAGAACAGGACGGTCAGGGTCCGCATGGGGTCACCCGCCTTGCAGCCTTGCGGCACCAGGCTCACGATCTGGTCGGCGGACGCGCGGCGGCGCCCCTGGGAATCGAAGGTTATGACGGTTGGGCTGGGAGCCTCGACCGCCAGGCTGCTGCTGCCCTTGGAGAAGCGCAGCACGCTTTCGCTGCCACTGATGGAGCCATCGCCATCGGCATCGCCCCAGGCCAGCATGCCCTTGCTCCACTCGCCGTCGCAGGACGTTCCGTTGCTGCTGCCGCAGACCCCGCCACCGTGGCGGTTGCGGATGGCCTCGCTGCGGGCGAGCGACAGCAGACCGATCACCTCGTTGTTGGTGGTGGTCAGGCGATTGGAGCGCATCGCGGTGCGGAAGCTGGGATAGGAGATGCTGGCCAGAATGACCAGGATGACCAGCGTGATCATCAACTCGACCAGCGTGAAGCCGTTTTGCCGGCGCAAAGACATTGGACGCTCCCCAGCGTGTTGATGGCCACGATGGGCCATCGTCCTGCCACCGGCAAGCGGCGGCAGGATGAACGGTCAATCCGGGGCGACGGGCGTCAACGCCTTGACGACCCGCCCTCCCCTACCTGTCCCGGCGCGATCCCCATCGCGCCGGCGCGGGCTCAGGCCAGCACCTGGTAGCAGGGCTGGTACTCGCCGGAGATCTTCATCCGGCGCTGCTCGACGAAGGCACGCAGCAGCCCGTCCAGGGCCTGCATCATGTCCGGGTCGCCATGGATCTGGAACGGCCCGAACTGCTCGATGCGACGCATGCCGTCTTCCTTCACATTGCCGGCGACGATGCCCGAGAACGCCCGGCGCAGGTCCGCCGCCAGCGCATGCGGCGCACGCCCGTGGTGCAGGTCCAGCGCCGCCATCGCCTCGTGGGTCGGCACGAACGGCTGCTGGTACTCCCACGGAATCTCGATCGACCAGTTGAAGAAGAACGAGTCCTTCTGCGCCAGGCGGTGCTCGCGCACGCGCTTGATGCCATTGGCCATCTTCTTCGCCACCGCAACCGGGTCGCCGATGATGATCTCGTAGCGCTCGGCGGCTTCATCACCCAGGGTCAGGCGGATGAAGCGGTCGATCTGCTCGAAGTACGGCGCCGCCACCGTCGGGCCGGTCAGGATCAGCGGGAACGGCAGGTCCTTGTTCTCCTCGCGCAGCAGGATGCCGAGCAGGTACAGGATTTCCTCGGCGGTACCGACGCCACCGGCGAACACGATGATGCCGTGGCCGATGCGGACGAAGGCCTCAAGGCGCTTCTCGATGTCCGGCATGATCACCAGGTGGTTGACGATCGGGTTCGGCGACTCGGCGGCGATGATGCCCGGCTCGGTCAGGCCGATGTAGCGCGTCACGGTACGGCGCTGCTTGGCATGAGCGATGGTGGCCCCCTTCATCGGGCCCTTCATCGCACCCGGGCCGCAGCCGGTGCAGATGTCCAGGCCACGCAGGCCCAGCTCATAGCCCACCTGCTTGGTGTACAGATACTCGTCGCGCGAAATCGAGTGGCCGCCCCAGCAGACCACCAGGTTCGGGTCGCCCGGATTGAGGATGCGCGCATTGCGCAGCAGGCCGAACACGGCATTGGTGATGCCTTCGGACGACTCCAGTTCGGCCGCGTAGGCCGGGCCCATCTCGATGGCCATGTAGGCCAGGTCACGCACCACCGCGAACAGCAGTTCGGCGACGCCGCGGATGATCTCGCCATCGACGAAGGCCATCGCCGGCGCGTTGACCAGGTCGATGCGCACGCCGCGATCCTGCTGCGCCACCTGGATGTCGAAATCGGGATACAGATCGCGTGCCGCGCGCGGATCGTCAGAGGCGCTGCCACTGGTCAGCACGGCCAGCGCACAGCGGCGCAGCAGCTCGTGCATGCCGCCGGCAGACGCATCGCGCAGGCGGGCCACTTCGGCCCGCGACAGCACATCCAGCCCACCGCGCGGGTAGATCCGCGCGTCCTGCACCGGCAGTGCGCGGGCTGATTTTTCGTTCGTGGTCATATCCAATTTTTCGCTTCCTTCAAGGTTTCCGACTGTACTGCCGCCCCCTTAAAAAGCAAAACGGCCGGGAAGCCCGACCGTTGGATGTGTGCTCCCCGCGTTCGCCTTTCCGGGACCGCATCGGCGGCGTTGGCACCGCGCACATTTCTGGATGCTACGCCGATGCAGAGTGGCCTGCAAGGGCTTTCGCCTGAACGGAAAACGGCCGGGTTTCCCCGGCCGTTTTCACTTACTGCGTCAGGCTCTGACGGATCAGAACTTGTACTTCAGGGTCAGCTGCATCGACCAACGCGACACGGCGGTGTTGCCCTTGTCGTTGTTGTTTTCCTGGATCGAGGAATTGTCGGTACGGCCGGTGAAGTTGTACAGGTACTTGCCGGTAGCCGGGTCGATACCCGAGTAGTTGGCAACGCGACGGGTGGCGTAGAAGCCGTAGTCGTCGATCAGGCCCCACTTCTTGTTCAGCAGGTTGCCGACATTCATGATGTCCAGGGCGACTTCACCCTTGTGACCCTTCACGAAGCCCGGGAATTCCTGGCTGATACGGACGTCGAAGCTGTTGACCCACTTGGCGCGGTGCGAGTTGGCCGGGACCACGCTGCCACGGTAGGCCTCGAGCTCCGGATTCTGCGCCAGCCATTCGAAGAACTTCTTCTCCATGTCGGCACCGCCGGTGAAGATCACGTCACCCGGGCCCTTCGGCACGTAGAACAGGTCGTTGGTACCGGCACCGTCGCCATTCACGTCGTTGTAGTAGACGTAGCTGTACGGACGGCCCGAACGGCCTTCATAGAACAGGCCAACGCGGGTGGCATTGTCACCGAAGAAGTTGTGCTTCCACTCCAGGGTGCCGGTGATGCGGTCCTTGATCGCGTAGCGCGAGTTGTACGCAACGTTGTCGTTGGCATTCAGGCTCAGCGTGTTGTTCCAGTTCGAGGTGTTCTGCGAGCTGGACAGCGGGCTCACTTCCTTGGACTGGGTGTAGGTGTAACCCAGCGACCAGCCCCAGTTCTCGGTCAGCGGCTTGGCCAGCGAGAAGGTAGCCTGCGAACCACGACCCTTGTCGGTGTTGCGCAGCAGGATCACGTCGCCGATGTCACCCGGACGGTTGACGCGGTCACCCGGGCAGGTCAGATCGGTCGCCGAGCAGGCGCGACCATTCTTCTGGCCAGCCTGCATGCCGTTCGGGCCGGCATTGGCACCGTTCATGCCGTAGTCGTTCCAGTACAGCGCGCGACCATCCTGACCGACCGAACGCTTGGCATTCGGGGACATCACGTCCAGGCGGTCGAAGTACAGACCATCCTTGACCTTGGTGAACAGCACTTCAGCCGACGCCACGATGCCGTACCACGGCAGCTCATGGTCGAACGCCAGGTTGGCCTTCCACACCGACGGCAGGCGGGTGCCCGGAGCGATCAGGTCGACGTTCTGGCGGGCCGAGGCCAGCGACGGGTTCGGGATGTACGGGTTGTCAGCGTCGAAGCTGAAGCCACCCGGGTTGCGGGTCAGGTTGTACTCGGAGTAGTTCAGGCCGGTGTTCTGGTAGGCACCTGCCAGCCACACGTTCGGAGCAGCGCCGCCGAACAGGCCAACGCCACCGCGCAGCTGGGTCGGACGATCGGTGTCGAAGGTGTAGTTGAAGCCGACGCGCGGCTGGAACAGCTTCTTGTCGACCAGCTGGGTGTTGTTGAAGCCGTACAGCTGTTCGATGCGCGGGTTGTACAGGCGCTGGGTGCTGAAGTCCGGCATGTCGATACGGATACCGAACATCAGGCTCAGGTTGTAGTTGATCGCCCAGGTGTCCTGGATGAACAGGCCGGTGTTCTTCAGGTGGAACTTGGCCGGAATGTCGTCAACGCTGCCGCCGGCGCGCGGCACGCGCACCTGGTAGGCCGACGGGGTACCGGCTTCAAACGCAGCCAGGTCGGCGAACTCGTACGCGCCGTACAGGTTGCGGCCGTAGAAGTTCATCAGGTCGTTGTCGGTATAGTCGAAACCGAACTTGACGGTGTGGTCACCGATGTACCAGGTACCGGCACCGAAGGCGCTCAGTTCCTTCGACTCGACGATGTTGGTGTGGGTGTTCTGCTCGGTACCCAGGTACAGCGAGTTGTTGCCGAAGCGCACGCGGATCTGCGGCAGGTGCGAGGCAGCAACGCGGTTGGACGAGTAGTCCTTGTGCGAAACCTTGAACTCGGTCGAGAAGTTCTCGGACCAGTCACTGAACAGTTCACCCATCCAGGTTTCGTACTGGGTCGGCTGGGTGTACCAGAAGTCGCTCAGCGAGATGGCGCTGTTGTTGACCTGCGGGAAGCGGACGACGTCCTGCTTCATCTTGTTGTAGCGCAGGGCCGCGCGGTGGTTCTCGTTGATGTTCCAGTCGAGCTTGATCGCGTATTCTTCGATCGAGGTCTTGTTGTCCAGCGCACCGATGCCGCCAACCGGGTAGCCCAGATCGGACATGCGCTTCTGCACGCGGGCGATGTCGGCGTCGCTGATGCCGTTCGGCTTGTTGTACGGGGTTTCGCCGAGGCTCACGCCGCCGCCGCTACGCTCGTACTTTTCATAGTTGGTGAAGAAGAACAGCTTGTCCTTGACGATCGGGCCGCCCAGGGTCATGCCGTAGGTCTTCTCGTCCTTGAAGCCGTTGAAGTCCGTCGTGTCACCTTCCAGGCGCGTGCGGATCATGTCCTTGTCGCGGTACGAGCCGTACACGGTGCCGTGGAACTCGTTGGTACCCGACTTGGTCACGGCGTTGATCACCGCACCGGTACCACCGGCGATGGTGGTGTCGTAGTTGGCCAGGTCGATGTTGATTTCCTGGATGGCGTCCATCGACACCGGCTGACGCTCGGTCGGCAGGTTGTTGGAGCCCAGGCCGAACGGATCGGAGGCGCTGATACCGTCGATGCGGATGGCGTTGTAGCGGGTGTTCTGGCCACCGGCCGAGATCGCGCCGTCAGCCTTGCTGACCTGCGAGATGCGCGGGTCCAGGCGGATGTAGTCCTGGATGTTGCGGTTGGCCGACGGCAGCGCGTCCATCGTTTCGCGGGTCACGTTGCTGCCGGTGCCCATCTTGTTGGCGCTGAACAGGTCCAGGCCGCCAGCGGTCGCAACAACGTTCACCGCGTCCAGGTTGGTCGCAGCCAGGTCACCGCCCAGGTTGGCGTTGACGGTGTTGACCTGGTTCAGGTTCAGGTAGACACCCTCTTCGGTCTTGGTGCCTTCACCGGACTTGGTGATGGTGATGGTGTACGGACCACCCACGCGCAGGCCGCGCGCGTTGTATCGACCCGACGCATCGGTGGTGGCACGCGAAACAGTGCCCGACTCGGTGTGGGTGATGGTGACTTCAGCGCCGGCGACAGGCTGGCCTGCGGCGGACATCACCTGGCCGCCGACACCGGCAGAGGTGCTCTGGGCGAAGGCGGGAGCGGCGGCGAGCGCAGCCACGAGACCAAGGGTGAGCTTGGACATCCGGAGTGGGTGGGTCATTTTTCGGTAGCCTCGATGCGAGTTGGCGATGGCGGAAAAAAAGCGCATCCAAACAGCCCTGCGGGTGGCTGGTCGGAGATTTATCTGGGGTTCCCTACCGCTTGGCTGAAGGCAGCCACAACGGTTAACACTAGATTAACACGCTACGCCATCAATGTGACGGTTGTGCGACAAACGGCACCGGATCGCAACGCAATCGTGACGGGTTCTTCACTCCGTCTTTCCCCGGGGCTCACTCGCCGGGAATTGCCCCGCTGGCATCGAGAATCTGGCCCCGCCAGGCGCTGCCAGCACTGGACAGCAGCGCCACGGCCGCAGCGGCGGCCACCTCCGGGCCCTGCGCGGCCGGGTCCTGGTCGACGGAATAGGCGCGGGCGCGCAGCGCCGTGCGCAGGGGGCCCGGATACAGGCCGCTGACCCGCACCGGGCTGCGGCCGAGTTCGTCATGCAGGCTGGTGATCAGCCCGCGCAGGCCATGCTGGGCCACACCGTATCCCCCCCAATAGGCCTGCCCCACCCGTTCGGAGGCATCGACCGCAAACACCAGGGCCGCGTCCTCGCGCTGCCGCAGCAGCGGCAGGCAGGCCTGGGCCAGCCACGCCGGGGCAGTGAGGGTGACGTGCACCGCGCGGGCGAAACTGGCCGGGTCGGCCAGTTCGAACGGGGTCAGGCCCGGGAAGTGAGCGGCACAGACCAGCAGGCCGTCCAGCCGCCCGAGCTCGCGCTGCAGGGCCTGGGCCAGTTCGGCATAGTCGTCGGGTCCCGCGCCTTCCAGGTCCAGCGGATACAGCAGGGGCTCCGGGCCGACCGCCTGGACCTGGGCGTAGACCCGGTCCAGGCGGCGCGGCTTGCGGCCCAGCAGGACCACGGTGGCCCCGGCGGCGGCGGCGGCAACGGCCGCCGCACTGCCCAGCCCACCGCCGGCGCCGGCAACCAGCACCACGCGATCCTGCAACGGGCGGCCATCGAGCGCCCCGTTGGTCGGTGACGTCGATGGCCAGGCACTCATCCCTGGGTCGCCTCTTCGACGATGCGCTTGAGCTCGCCGGCTTCAAACAGTTCCAGGACGATGTCGCAGCCGCCGATCAGCTCTCCATTGATGAACAGCTGCGGGAAGGTCGGCAGGTTGGAGAACCGCGGCAGGTTGGCGCGGATCTCGGGTTCTTCCAGCACGTTGACGGTGCGCAGGGTGACCGCGCCGGCTGCCATCAACGCCTGTACGGCGCGGCTGGAGAAGCCGCACATCGGGTATTGCGGGGTGCCCTTCATGAACAGCACGAGCGGGTAACGATCGACCTCGGCCTGGATTTGCTGCATTACCGCCACAACCTCACTCCTTGCTTCGCCGGACAAACCGACCGCGGTGGTCGGCTAGACTGCCCACGGTAGCCGCCATTGTAAGCGGATGGAACCGGCTGCCGCCGCCCCTCTGGCCACGAACCTGTCCATGCCTGTCGAATTGCCTGCCCTGCCCTACCTTTCCGGCTCCCTGCAGCCGCACCTGTCCGCACAGACCCTGGAACTGCACCACGGCCGCCACCATCGCGCCTATGTGGATGCAGTCAATGCCGGCATCCTCGGCACCGAGTGGGAAGAAGCGTCACTGGAGGAGATCGTCCGCCAGGCCCAGGGAAAGCTGTTCGATGCGGCCGCCCAGGCGTGGAACCACGGCTTCTACTGGCAGTGCCTGCGGCCCCGTGGCGGCGGCGAACCGCAGGGCCGCCTGGGCGAGCTGGTGAAGCGCCAGTTCGGCGACGTGCAGCGCCTGCGCGAGGAATTCAACCGCACCGCGCTGGGCCTGTTCGGCTCGGGCTGGGTGTGGCTGGTGCAGCATCCTGGCGGGCAGCTGGGCATCCAGGCCACCCGCAATGCCGGCACGCCGCTGACGGGTGAAAGCACGCCGCTGCTGTGCTGCGATGTCTGGGAGCACGCCTACTACACCGACTACCAGAATGACCGCGCGCGTTACCTGGACGCGTTCTGGCAGCTGGTCAACTGGGAATTTGCCGAAAGCCAGCTGCGCTGAGGCAGGAACCCGAGCGCGGGTAGTGCCGGCCGCTGGCCGGCAACCCCGGCATCGTTGGTACGCCCAGAGGGTTGCCGGCCAGCGCCCGGCACTACCGGGAAGCAGAGCGTGGCATCACGCGCTTTCGTGTGCGGCCACTGCGTCCATCACCCGTGCCGAGTACACCAGCGCGGCGCCGGCGTTGAGCGACACCGCCACGCCCAGCGCCTCGGCGATTTCCTCGCGGCTGGCACCATGCTTCAGCGCCGCGTCGACGTGCACGGTGATGCAGCCGTCGCAGCGGGTGGTCACCGCCACCGCCAGCGCGATCAGCTCGCGGGTCTTCGCATCGAGGTGGTTGGTCTGCGCGCCAGCGTTAGCCAGGGTTGCGTAGCCCTTGACCGTGTCCGGCGAGAGCTTGCCGATCTCACCGATGCGGCCCTTCAGTTCCTTGCGGTAGGCATTCCAGTCGAGCATGGGGGTGACTCCTGAGAAAGGAGCTCCACGCTACCACCGGGAATGTTGCGCCGATGCCTGCACCGGCGCGTCACAGCGTTGCACTGCCGGCCAGCGGCCGGCACTACCGGGCTCAGCGGTTGCGCAGCGCGTGCACCGCCGGCGCCACCTGGGCCTGGCGGTCCAGCTCCAGGCCAACCTGGTCCAGCGCATCGGCCAGTGCAGCGGCATCATCGTCGCGCAGGGTGGCGTGGCCGACCTTGCGGCCTTCGCGCGCTTCCTTGCCGTAGTCGTGCCAGTGACCGCTGGCCTGGGCCAGCACCGGCAACGGGTCGGGCATCTCGCCCAGCCAGTTCAGCATGCAGGCATGACCGAGCATGCGGGTGCTGCCCAGCGGCAGGCCCAGCACGGCGCGCAGGTGGTTTTCGAACTGCGAGGTCTCACTGCCTTCGATGGTCCAGTGGCCGGAGTTGTGCACCCGCGGCGCCATCTCGTTGGCCAGCAGCTCGCCATCGCGGCAGAACAGCTCCAGCGCGAACACGCCGACGTACTGCAGGTGTTCGGCGACACGGCGGGCATAGCCGATCGCGGCCTGCTGCTCGGCATCGGCCAGCACGGCCGGGGCCACGCTGGCCGACAGCACGCCGTCGACATGCCAGTTGCCAGTGACCGGCCAGGCCTCGAAGCTGCCATCGCGGCCACGCACAGCGACCACACTGACCTCGCGCTGGAACGCCACGAAGCCTTCCAGGATCAGGCCGGTACGCTCGACCTGCGCACCCAGTGCATCCCACGCGGCGTCGATGTCGGCCTCGCTGCGCAGGCGGAACTGGCCCTTGCCGTCGTAACCAAGGCGGCGGGTCTTGAGGATGCACGGCAGGCCGAACTCAGCCGCCTTCGCAGCCAGCTCGTCACGGCTGCGGATATCGGCAAAGGCCGGCAGCGGGATGCCCAGCTGCTGGAACAGGGTCTTCTCGCTCAACCGGTCCTGGGCCACCGCCAGTGCGGCCGGCGGCGGATACACCGGTACGCGGTCGGCCAGGAACTGCGCGCTGTCAGCGGGCACGTTCTCGAAATCGAAGGTGACCACATCGACCTTGGCAGCGAACTCCGCCAGCGCCTGGCGGTCATCGAAGGCACCGACGGTAAGCGGCGCCAGCGGGCCGCTGCAGGCGTCGGCTGCCGGGTCGTACAGTTCGAAGCGCAATCCCAGCGGCGCACCGGCCAGGACCATCATGCGGGCGAGCTGGCCGCCGCCCAGGATGCCGACGGTCAGGCTCATTGGCGCGGATCGTCGTGGGCCATCACGTCTTCGGTCTGGCGCGCACGGAACGCGTCGAGCGCCTGGCCGATCGCCGGCTGGTCGCTGGCCAGCATCGCAGCGGCGAACAGCGCGGCGTTGGACGCGCCGGCATTACCGATGGCGAAGGTGGCGACCGGGATGCCGGCCGGCATCTGCACGATCGACAGCAGCGAATCCATGCCGTTGAGGGCCTTGGACTGCACCGGCACGCCCAGCACCGGCACGGCGGTCTTGGCGGCGATCATGCCCGGAAGGTGCGCGGCCCCGCCGGCACCGGCGATGATGGCGCGCAGGCCACGCGGGCCCGCCTGCTCGGCGTAACTGAACAACACATCCGGCGTCCGATGCGCGGACACCACCTTCACTTCGAACGGAACACCCAGGGCTTCAAGCTTCTGGGCGGCGTGCTGCATGGTTTCCCAGTCGGAACGGGAACCCATGACGATGCCGACAAGCGGCGCGATCGGGTTGGGGGTCATTGGCCGTCACCTGCCTTAAAGACGTATTCTAGCCATCTTCCACGCAAGACGAAGAACCATGGATCGCAAGCTGCTCGACCTGCTGGTGTCGCCGGACACCCGCCAGCCCCTGTCCCTGCTGGATGGCAAGGGTCTGGAAGCCCTCAACAAGGCCATTTCCGCCGGCGCGGTGAACAAGGCCGATGGCAACCCGCTGGCGCAGCCGCTGCGCGAAGCGCTGGTCACCCGCGACCGCAAGCAGGTGTTCCGCGTTGACGACGGCATTCCGGTGCTGCTGGCCGAGGAAGCCATCCCGACCGCCCAGATCACCGACTTCCCGGCCGCATGAGCGCGCTGCCGACGCCGGATGCGGCCGTTGTCGCCGCCGATGTCGCGCGTGCGCTGGCCGAGGACCTGGGCAGCGGCGACGTCACCGCCGCCCTGCTGCCCGACCAGGCCGACAGCGCTTACCTGCTGTGCAAGCAGGATGGAGTGATCGCCGGCCGCCCATGGTTCGACGCCACCCACCGCGCGCTCGACCCGGACGTGCGCATCGAATGGCGTGTCTCCGAAGGTGACGCGGTCACTGCCGGCACCGTGCTGGCCCTGCTGCACGGCCGCAGCCGCAGCCTGGTCAGTGCCGAGCGCACCTCGCTGAATTTCCTGCAGACGCTGTCCGGCACCGCCACCACTACGGCCCGCTACGTGGCCGCCGTGGCCGGTACCGGCACGCGCATCCTCGACACCCGCAAGACCCTGCCCGGCCTGCGCCTGGCGCAGAAGTACGCAGTGCGCTGTGGCGGCGGCGAGAACCACCGCTTCGGCCTCTACGACACGGTGATGCTGAAGGAAAATCACATCCGTGCCGCCGGTTCGCTGGCCGCGGCGGTGGCCGCCGCGCGCCGGCAATGGCCCGCGCTGCCGCTGGTGGTCGAGGTCGAGGACCTGGCCCAGCTGCGCCAGGCGCTGGAAGCCGGTTGCGAGCGCATCCTGCTGGATGACTTCAGCCCCGACCTGCGCCGCGAGGCAGTGCGCATCACGGCGGGCCGCATTCCGCTGGAAGTCTCCGGCAGCGTGGGACTGGGTGGCCTGCGTTCGATCGCCGAAGACGGCGTGGACTGCATCTCCATCGGTGGACTGACCAAGCACGTGCAGGCCATCGATCTTTCCCTGAAGCTGGGCCCGCCGCCGGGTTGAGGCCTGGCCCGGGGTCGGATCCCTTTTCCCGTGGAAAAGGAATCTGACCCCGTTCTCACACCCGGCGTTCACGACGGCGCTGCGACGCTGCGGTCATCCCCCACAGGAGCCGCGCATGCGCCGGATGCTCTTGCCTGCCTGCCTGCTGCTGGCCGCGACCCCGCTGTCTGCGGCTGCCGCCGAAGCCTGCGATGTGCCACCGCGCTTCGGCCTGAGTCCGTTGGCGGTGGCCATCCGCAACACCGCGTGCAACGAGCACCGGTTGTGGTTCCGCCCCTTCATCGATCGTGATGGCCGTGCGGCCAGCCTCAGCGTCACCGAAGCCGAAAGCGATCACCTGGCCGACAACGGCCTGATCGCCTGGCGGCGAGTGGCCGGCTACTGGCGCGACAGCGGCACGCTCAATGCAATGGGCAGCATCGCCGGTGCCAGCAGCTGCCTGGCCCCCTTGGGCACGCGCTACACCGACAGCGACTGCCGGGCCTTCCTGGTCGACAACCCGTGGTCGGCCGCCTTCATTTCCTGGGTGATGGTGCGTGCCGGTGTTCCGGGCTTCAACACCTCGCCACGCCATATCGACTACATCCGCGCGGCCTACCAGGGCGGCCCCTCGGGCGTACCTTACCGGCTGGTCGACCCGGCCACCGCCAAACCCGCGCCCGGCGACCTGCTGTGCTTCCTGCGCGACCGCAGCACCACGCTCAGCTACAGCGGGCTGGTGCAGGCACTGGGCAATGGCTCGGTGGGCCACTGGAAATCGCATTGCGAAGTGGTGGTGGCCGCCAACCTCGGTGGCGACCAGACGCTGTATCTGGTTGGCGGCAACGTGATGAACACGGTGGCGATGCGGTTGCTGCAGCTTGATCGTACCGGGCTGATCAAGCTGCCACCGGCGCGCGAACGCAACAGCACCGGCATCGACCCCAGCTGCACCCCGGGGCGTGAGGAAGAATGCAGTTTCAACCGCCAGGACTGGGCCGCCCTGCTGCAGCTGACTGCAACCTCACCGCTGGTAATGCCCTCGCCCACTGCCACGCCGTTGCAACCCACTCCTTCACCGCAACCGGTCATCGTGCCCGCGCAGCCGATGTCCAGCGAACCGCAGACGCGGCGGTGAATGCAGCGCTTGATCCAGCGCGCGTTCGCCGCCATCTTTGCGGGATCGACCTCTGACGGCTGACGCCATGCCCACCCTGCTGCTGTTGCTGATTGCCGGCGGAATCATCTATTTCTTCTGGAACGCGGCGCGTTCGGCCGCCGAGCGCGCGGTCGAGCTGGGGCGCAATGCCTGCCGCGCAGCCGACGTGCAATGGCTGGATCAGGCGGTACATGCCACCGGCCTGAGACTGTCGCGTGGCGAGGATGGACGGCTCGGATTCGAGCGCACCTTCAAGTTCGAGTACTCCTACGATGGCATCGATCGCCATGTAGGCCGCATGGTGCTGCGCGGCGACCAGCTGATCTCGTTCACCGGCCCGGGGGCGGCGCGGATCAGCCAGATCCGGCCGGATGTGGATGATGCCGAGGATGTGTAAGGGCTTTGAGTGCCGACCAACGGTCGGCACCCACCGGTAAATCCTGCAAAGGAAAACGCCGCCCATCGGGGCGGCGTCGGAAACATTACTTGACCACGCGCAGGTTCGGGCGGCCCTTGGGCGGCGGATTGGCCGGCGGCGTATCGTCCGGCGGCGTACCTTCATCGTGCAGCAGCTCGTCGCTGGTCGGCGCGGTGTCGTTGCCTGGAATATCGTCCGGCAGCGCCATGCCCTGCCCGGTCTCGCGGGCGTAGACGGCCAGCACGGCGCTGATCGGTACCTGTACCGGATAGCTGGTGCCGGAGAAGCGCGCCGAGAAGCTCACCATCTCGTTGTCGATCATCAGCCGTACGACAGCACGTTCGGCGATGTTGAGCACGACCCGGCCATCCTTGACCGCCGAAGGCGGGACCTGCACGCCGGGAACGCCGGCGTCGACCAGGATGTGCGGGGTCAGCTGGTTGTCGTTGATCCATTCCACCAGCGCCCGCAGCAGGTACGGGCGGTGGCTGGTCATGTGGAAGAAGTCTTCGGTCATGCGTGAAGTGTACGCGCCCGGCGGCCCGCCGGGGCGGATCGCCTGCACGCCGGTCGGCGTGCAGACGGGTAACGCGTGGCTGGATCAGACCGGCAGATCGCGTAGTTTCTTTTCCTGATCGGTCAGGCTGCGGACGAAGCCGGGGTGGCGGAAGATGCGGTTGCCATAATCCTCGATCGCCTTGCCGTCCTTCGGCAGCGGTACATCCAGCGACTGCAGGCGCCAGATGATCGGCGCCATCGCGCAGTCGGCCAGGCTCATTTCCGGATTGAGGAAGAACTTGCTGGCCTTGAACAGCGGCAGCGAGGCGGTCAGCAGCTCCTTCAGGCGCTTGCGACCGGCCTCGGCCTGGGTCTTGTTGCCCAGCTGGATGGCCTGCACCTGCGGCACCCAGTCGTGCTCGATGCGCAGCATCGCCAGGCGGATGCGTGCACGCGAGAGCGGATCGACCGGCATCAGCGGCGGATGCGGATAACGTTCGTCCAGGTACTCGCTGACCACCGATGCGGCGTACAGCACCAGCTCGCGTTCGACCAGGGTCGGCACCGAATGGTACGGATTGAGGTCGATCAGGTCTTCAGGCGGGTTCTGCGGATCGACCGGAACGAAGTCGAACGTGACCCCCTTGGCCGCCAGGACCAGACGTACACGGTGGCACAGTACATCGTCGTTCGAGGAAAACAGCGTCAGTGTATTGCGCATGCGTACGCTCGCCGCCATCAAAGGCTCTCCCACGACAGGAGACCGCCTGCCGCATCGGCGCCGCCGGCACCGTGCCGGCGATCGACTCCTCCCCGAGTGTGCAACCGACCATCACAAAAGCCAATAGGCCCATGCGATGGCCGGCAGCAGAATCAGTGAACGTCCTTCCAGTATTCCTTCTTCAACAGGTACAGTAGGAAGGTCAGCAGGGCCAGGAACAGGATCACCCACACGCCCAGCTGCTGGCGCTTGAGCGCGGCCGGTTCACCGGCATATTCGAGGAAGTTGGTGATGTCCCGCACGGCCTGGTCGTATTGCCCGGCATCGACCGAACCCGGCGTTTCGATCCTCAGGCCGGTCACCGGCGGGTCCATCCCCGGCGCTTCAGGCTTGCCATGCACGGCATGCTGCAGGCCCTGCATCTCCCACAGCGGGTTGGGCATGGAAGCGTTGGCGAACAGCGCGTTGTTCCAGCCCAGCGGCCGGCTGCTGTCCAGGTAGAACGACTTGAGATAGGTGTAGACCCAGTCACTGCCGCGCACGCGCGCGATCAGGCTGAGGTCCGGCGGCATCTTGCCGAACCACTTCTCCGCGTTCTCCTTGGGCATCGCCACCGGGATCGGGTCGCCGATCGCCGAGCCGGTGAAGTTGAGGTTGTTCATCACCTCCTCTTCGGTCAGGCCCAGGTCCTGCGCCATCCGCGAATAGCGCAGGTACTTCAGCGCGTGGCAACCGGAGCAGTAGTTCATGTACAGCTGAGCGCCGCGCTGCAGCGAGGCACGGTCACCCAGGTCGTTGCCGGCCTGCAGAAGCTTGGTGCCACCTTCGGCGGCGGAGGCCAGGAAACTGCCCAGCATCAGGGCGGCCGTCAGGGCCAGCCGGACCATCCAGCGATCAGTCATGGGTGGTCACCCTCTCCGGTACCGGTTTGGTCTTGTCCAACCGTGTCCATAGCGGCATGGTGATGAAGAACGCGAAGTACAGGAAGGTCAGCACCCGCCCGATGTAGGTTTCGTGCACGTCGGTGCCCGGACCGGAGCCGATCACGCCCAGCCACACGAAGCACACCGCCAGCACGCCCAGCATCACCTTCGAGATCCAGCCGCGGTAGCGCACCGACTTCACCCGCGCCTTGTCCAGCCACGGCACCAGGAACAGGATCGCGATGGCCGAGAACATCACCAGCACGCCGCCCAGCTTGTTCGGCACCACCCGCAACATCGCGTAGTACGGCGTGTAGTACCAGACCGGCTTGATGTGTTCCGGGGTCACCAGGCGGTTGGCCTCGGTGAAGTTGTCATGCTCCAGGAACAGGCCACCGAAACCGGGCGCGAAGAAGATGATGAAGGCGGCGATGATCAGCAGGAAGCCCGCACCGACGCCATCCTTGAGCGTGTAGTACGGGTGGAACGGAATGCCGTCGGCCGGCGCGTTCGGCGACCAGCGGTTGCCCTTCGGCCCCTTCTTGATCTCCACGCCATCGGGGTTGTTCGAACCCACTTCGTGCAGCGCACCCAGGTGCAGTACCACCAGCAGCAACAGCACCAGCGGCAATGCGATGACATGCAGCGCGAAGAAGCGGTTGAGCGTGGCGTCACTGGGCAGGTAGTCGCCCATGATCCATTCGGTCAGGCCGTTGCCGATCACCGGTATCGCGCCGAACAGCGAGATGATCACCTTGGCGCCCCAGAACGACATCTGGCCCCACGGCAGCACGTAGCCCATGAAGGCTTCGGCCATCAGCACCAGGTAGATCAGCATGCCGAGGATCCACACCAGCTCGCGTGGCTTCTGGTAACTGCCGTACAGCAGGCCGCGGAACATGTGCAGGTAGACCACGATGAAGAACAGCGAGGCCCCGGTGGAGTGCATGTAGCGGATCAGCCAGCCCCACTCCACATCACGCATGATGTATTCAATGGAGCCGAACGCCTCGGCGGCGTTGGTCTTGTAGTGCATCGTCAGGAAGATGCCGGTGACGATCTGGTTGACCAGCACCAGCAGCGCCAGCGAACCGAAGTAGTACCAGATGTTGAAGTTCTTCGGCGCGTAGTACTCGCTGACGTGCTTGCGGTAGACCGGCATCAGGCCGGGCGCGCGGGCGTTGACCCAGTCGGCCACGCCGCTGGCGGTACGGCTGAGGATATTGGCCATCAGGCAGCCCCCTGCGGATCGACACCGATGATGATGGTGTTGTCGTCCTGGTAATGGTGCGCGGGCACCTTCAGGTTGATCGGCGCCGGCACGTCCTTGAAGACGCGGCCGGACATGTCGAAGCGCGACTTGTGGCAGGGACAGAAGTAGCCGCCCTTCCACTGCGGGTCGTAGGGTTCAGGCCGGATCTCGGCGACCATTTCCGGCGAGCAGCCCAGGTGCGTGCACAGGCCGACCAGTACGGAGATGTCCGGCTTGATCGAGCGCAGCTCGGGGTTCTGCTTCAGCACGTAGTCCGGCTGCTGGTCCTTCTCGCCGGACTCGGGGTCCTTGAGACGGCCATCCAGCCCATGCAACGCATCGAGGATGGCCTTGGACCGCTTGACGATCCAGATCGGCTGGCCACGCCATTCCACGATCAGGCGTTGGCCTTCCTGCAGGGCGCTGATGTCGGCCACCACCGGTGCGCCGGCAAGCTTGGCGCGGGCACTGGGGTTCCAGGATTTGATGAAAGGAACTGCGGTGAATCCGACGCCGACGGCACCCACCACGGCTGTGGTGGCAGAAAGAAAACGCCGACGTCCGGTGTTGACTGGATCGTGTACCCCATCGTTGGCCATCCGGCACTCCGATATTGATTAGGTAGCTTTAAGGCTGCCAGCGGATCCGGTGGGGGCCAGAGCCGCATTGAATCACGGTCGAGTGTAGCGGAACCGTCGCGCGCCACACAACGCATTGCAACAACATTGATTGCGGGGTTGCCGGCCAGCGGCCGGTCAGTACCGGCCATTGCCCTGGGATTGCCGGCCAGCGGCCAACACTACTGGTGCGTCAATGCGGTGCGGTAACGTTCGGCCAGCTGCCCGACCCGGCGTACGTAGTACTGGGTCTCGCTGTAGGGCGGCACGCCACCGTGGCGGTCGACCGCGCCTTCGCCGGCGTTGTAGCCGGCCGCGGCCAGGGTCAGGTCACCATTGAAGCGTTTCAGCAACCACGCAAGATACTGCACGCCACCACGGATGTTCTGCCCGGCATCGTAGGAATCGCTGACCCCGAAGCGGGCTGCGGTTGGCGGCATCAGCTGCATCAGGCCCTGCGCGCCGGCACGGCTGAGCGCGGTCGGGTTGTAGGCCGACTCGGCATGGATGATGGCGCGTACCACGGCTTCGTCGACGCCGAACTCGCGTGCGGCCGAGGTGATCTCGGTCTGGAACGCGGTAGTGTTCAAGCGCACCGAACCGAAGTCCACACGCGGGTTGACGCCGCAGGCGTAGCAGCGCTCCATGAAACTGTAACGGATGGTGCGCACCGGGCCGAGGTTGGCCACCTGGGTCGGCCGCGCACTGGTGTAGTGGCGCACGCCATCCTTCATGAAGGAATAGACCTGGCCGCTGACCATGCGACCGGCCCGCGAGGCCGCCGGTGCCGCGACCGGGGCTGGCGCAGCCGGCGTCGGTGCGACCGGGGGCGGCGCAGCGGCGCTGGCCGCCACGGCGACCGGATTGCGTTCGATGCTGGCGACAGTGGTCGGCGCAGGCTTCGGTGCAGCCACAACCGGGCGCGGCGCCGGGCGGGTGTCACGGCTGTAGCTGATGGTGCTGCAGCGCGCGCCGACCACCCGCTTGCTCACATAACTGGTGACGCCGTCCGCCCCCTGGCACTTGTACAGGGTTCCAGCGCTGGCCGGCGCAGCGGTCAGCGCAGCGATGATGATCGCCGTTGTCCCCAGTATCCCCTTCATGGCGGCGAGTGTCCCAGCTTCGCCGGGGCTTGCCAAGCGATGTGGCTCAGCCTGTGACCGGCGGCACAGCCAGCAGCTGGCCGAGGCCTGCCAGGCGCTGTGCCAGTTCGTCGCGCAGCCCCGGCGGGGTGGTCCAAAGCGCCACAGGTATGCGGTCCAGGCTGAGAATCTGCGCCAGCATCATGCCGCGGCTCTCGGCGCCCATGCGCAGCAGGCAGTGGTCGGGGCCATCCGCTTCCAGTACTCCACACCACGGCGGGATGCGGCCTTCCAGCTCGGCGTGGCTGCCGGCCAGGCGGAGGATGGCCTGCAACGCGAACGGCGCCTGGCTGACTGCCTGCCGCACCATCACGTCCGGGGGCGCTGGCGTGCGCCGATGCAGGCCCGGCCCGGTGCATTCGCGCACCGCGCCCATCCGGTCCACGCGCAGGGTGCGCCAGTCCTGCCGTCCCAGGTCCCAGGCCAGCAGGTACCAGCGCCGGCCATAGTTGACCAGGTGCTGGGCCTCCACCTCGCGCTGGGTGACCGCGTCCTGCGCACTGCGGTACTCGAAGGCCAGCCGCGACGCCTGCCGGCAGTGCTGGGCCAGCCGCCCGAGCAGGCGTGCATCGGTGGACGGAAGATCGGACAGGGTGGCCGTCGCCGCATGCACCTCGCCGGCCTGCTGGCGGCGACGGGTCGGCACCAGCGGGTCGAGCTTGGACAACAGGCCACGGGCGGTGTCGTCGATGCCGGCGACGGTCGCGGACGCGGCACGCAGCGCGATCGCCAGAGTGGTCGCCTCCTCCTCGTCCAGCAGCATCGGCAGTACCGGTGCCCCGGCCCCCAGCTGGTAGCCGCCCCCTACCCCGGCCGAGGCCTGCACCGGATAGCCCAGTTCGCGCAGTCGCTCGATATCGCGACGGATGCTGCGCCGGTCCACACCCATGCGCTCGGCCAGCTCGGCCCCCGACCACTGGCGGCGGGCCTGCAGCAGGGCGATCAGGCGCAGCAGTCGATGGGCGGTATGGCGCATGAAGGATCGAGGACAGAAGTCGTCCGCAATAGTGCCCCAGGATGGCCTCCAGTTCACCACCCACCGCAAGGAGCAATGCCATGAATTCCCGTCAGATCACGCTGTACCACGCCGCCCGTTCCCGCTCGAGCGGCGCCGTGGCCCTGCTCGAAGCGCTGGGTGCCGACTACCGCATGCAGGTGCTGGACCTGAAGGCCGGCGCCAACCTGGCCCCGGCCTATCTGGCCATCAACCCGATGGGCAAGGTGCCGGCCATCGTCCACAACGGCGCGCTGGTGACCGAACAGGTGGCCATTTATCTGTACCTGGCCGACCTGTATCCGGAAGCCGGACTGGCCCCGCCGATCGGCGACGCCCTGCGCGGGCCCTACCTGCGCTGGATGGCCTTCTATGGTGCTTGTTTCGAGCCGGCAATGATCGACAAGGCGATGCACCGCGAGCCGCCGCCGCGCCTGATGTCGCCGTACAACGACGCCGAAACCGTGCTGCAGGTGGTCGAGGCCCAGCTGGCGCAGGGCCCCTACCTGCTCGGCGAGACGATGAGCGCCGCCGATGTGCTGTGGGGCAATGCGCTGGCCTGGACCACGGCCTTCGGCCTGGTGCAGCCTGCGCCGGCCACGGCTGATTACATTGCACGGATGAGCGCGATGACCGCCTTCGACCGTTCCCGGCAGATCGATGCGGAGCTGGCGGCGGCGTAAGGGCGCCCACCGGGCACCGCCCGGCGCTACCGGGGCCGGCGGGATGCGGGTAGCGCGGGGCCGTGCCCCGCGAGCGCACAGCGCGGCGGGTGGCGCGGGATGCGGGTAGAATTGCCGGCTTTCCCGCCACCCGAATGGATTAAGCGCCATGACCGGGACGCCAGACGTCTTTCCGCCCGCCACGCCGGGCGGTACCCCGCTCGTTGCCCTGCCCGCTGGTCCGCGCAAGCCCGACCAGGTCAAGGGCAAGCTGTACATCAAGACCCACGGTTGCCAGATGAACGAGTACGACTCGGCCAAGATGGCCGACGTGCTCGCCGCCAGCGATGGCCTGGAACTGACCGACAGCCCGGACGACGCCGACGTCATCCTGGTCAACACCTGCTCCATCCGCGAGAAGGCGCAGGAGAAGGTGTTCAGCCAGCTCGGCGTGTGGAAGGGCCTGAAGAACAAGGGCCGTGAGGTCATCATCGGCGTGGGCGGCTGCGTCGCCTCGCAGGAAGGCGAAGCGATCATCAAGCGCGCGCCGTTCGTCGACCTGGTGTTCGGCCCGCAGACCCTGCACCGCCTGCCGGAGCTGATCCGCGCCCGTCGCGAGCAAAAGCGCCCGCAGGTGGACATCAGCTTCCCCGAGATCGAGAAGTTCGACCGCCTGCCGGAACCGCGCGCCGATGGCGCCTCGGCGTTCGTGTCGATCATGGAAGGCTGCTCGAAGTACTGCTCGTTCTGCGTGGTGCCCTACACCCGCGGCACCGAAGTCAGCCGCCCGTTCGAGGACGTGGTGGTGGAAGTGGCCCAGCTGGCCGCGCAGGGCGTGCGCGAGATCAACCTGCTCGGCCAGAACGTCAACGCCTATCGCGGGCCCTATGGGGATGGCGAATTCGCCGACCTCGGCCTGCTGATCCGCACCATCGCCGAGATTGATGGCGTTGGCCGCATCCGCTTCACCACCTCGCACCCGCTGGAGTTCAGCGATTCGCTGATCGATGCGTTCCGCGACGTACCGCAGCTGGCCAACTTCCTGCACCTGCCGGTGCAGGCCGGCAGCGACCGCGTACTGTCGGCGATGAAGCGCGGCTACACCGCGCTGGAATTCAAGTCGAAGATCCGCAAGCTGCGCGCGGTGCGCCCGGACATCTCGATCAGCTCGGACTTCATCGTCGGCTTCCCCGGCGAGACCGATGCGGACTTCGAGAAGACCATGAAACTGATCGAAGACATCGGCTTCGACCACAGCTTCTCCTTCATCTATTCGCGTCGTCCGGGCACCCCGGCTGCGGATCTGGAGGACACCATCAGCGATGCCGAAAAGCATGCGCGCCTTTCGCGCCTGCAGGAGCGCATCAATGCACACGCCGCCGGCATCTCCGAGAAGATGGTCGGCACCGTGCAGACCGTGCTGGTGGAAGGGCCCTCGCGCAAGAACCCGAACGAGCTGACCGGCAAGACCGAGAACATGCGTTCGGTGAACTTCCCGGCGCCGGCGCGGCTGATCGGCCAGTTCGTGGATGTGGTGATCACCGAAGCGCTGACCAATTCGCTGCGCGCGCGGGTGGTGGCGGAGTAAGGTCTGGGTGTGCCGACCATTGGTCGGCATGCCTCAATCCAGCCGCTTGCGGAAACGCAGGATCGCCAGCGTCATCATCACCACGATGAAGGCCAGCAGCGCCAGTGCGTCGTGCCATAGCTCCCACAACGAGGCGCCGCGCAGCATGATGCCGCGTACCAGCCGCAGGAAATGGGTCAGCGGCAGTACTTCGGCCAGCCACTGCACCGGCCGCGGCATGCCGGCGAACGGGAACATGAAACCCGACAGCAGGATCGACGGCAGGAACAGGAACAACGTCATCTGCATCGCCTGGAACTGCGAGCGCGCGCGCGTGGAGATCAGCAGGCCCAGCGCGAGGTTGGCCAGCACCAGCAGCACCGCGGCCAGGTAGATGTCCAGCAGGCTGCCGCGGATCGGCACCTGGAACAGCCAGGTGCCCAGCACCAGCACCAGCGTGGTCTGCAGCAGGCCAATCGCTGCGTAAGGGAGCACCTTGCCCACCATCAGTTCGCTGCGCGATACCGGCGTGGCGATCAGCAGCTCCATGTTGCCGCGCTCGCGTTCGCGCACCACCGCCACCGCCGTGAACATCACCAGGGTCATGGTCAGGATCACCCCGATCAGGCCCGGCACGATGTTCACCGCCGAGCGCCGCTGCGGGTTGTAGAAGCTGGTCACGCTGACCTGCCCACTGGCGATGCTGCCTTCGCGCAGCGGCCGGGCATTGCTGGTCGGGCGCGTATCCAGCGGCACCTGGGCCAGCTGGATCGCCGCGCTCTGCACCACGGTGTCGCTGCCATCGACCAGCACCTGTACCGCTTCGCGCCCATCGAAACGGCGACGCTCGAAATCGGCCGGCACCACGATGCCAACGCTGATCTCGCCCCGGCGCAGCGCCTGCATCAGCTGGTCAGGCGTATAGGCTTCGCTGCGCGGCGTGACCACGCCGGTGGCGACCATGTCCTGCACCAGCGCGCGCGAGGCCGCACTGTTGGCCTGGTCGGCGACACCGGCATCGAGGTGGCGCAGGTTGAGGTTGATCGCATAGCCGAACAACAGCAACTGCATCACCGGAATGCCGACGATCATCGCCAGCGTGATGCGGTCGCGGCGCAGCTGGCGCAGCTCCTTGAGCATGATCGCCCACAGCCGGCGCAGGTTCATGCTGCTGGCTCCCTGCCACGGCCGCGGGTGGCAGCGACGAACACGTCTTCCAGGTTCGGGGCCACCGCATCGATGCGGGCCCGCGGATCGGCACCAGCCAATGCGTGCTGCAACGTGGGCATGTCGGCCGCGCCTTCACTGCACAGTACGCGCAGCTGCGTGCCGATCTGTGCCACGCTCAGCACGCCAGGCAGTTCGGCCAGCGCGCGGCTGGCCTGGCGCGGCTGAGAAGATGTCACCTGCAACGTGCGCCCTTGCAGCCGGGCACACAGTTCGGCCGGCGTGCCATCGGCCACCAGCGCGCCACGATCAAGGATCGCCAGCCGGTGGCAGCGCTCGGCCTCATCCATGTAGTGGGTCGAGACCAGCACGGTGGTGCCCGCATCGGCCAGTTCGAACAGGGCCTCCCAGAAATCGCGGCGCGATTCCGGATCGACCGCGCTGGTCGGCTCGTCCAGGAACAGCAGCTCTGGCGCATGCACGACGGCACCGGCCAACGCCAGGCGTTGCTTCTGCCCCCCACTGAGCGTGCCAGCCAGCTGCGGCTGCCGATCCTGCAGCCGGTACTGTTGCAGCAGTGCATCGACGCGCTGCCGCGCCTGCGTGCGCGGCATGTCCTGGATGGCGGCGAGGAACTCCAGGTTCTCGCGCACCGACAGGTCTTCATACAACGAGAAACGCTGGGTCATGTAGCCGATGCGCCGGCGCAGCGCTTCGGCCTGCTCCGGCACGGCCAGGCCCAGCACCTCGATCTGGCCGGCACTCGGTTCCAGCAGGCCGCACAGCATGCGGATGGTGGTCGACTTGCCCGACCCGTTCGGACCCAGGAAGCCATACACCTGTCCGCGCGGTACGGTCAGGTCGACGTTGTCCACGGCCAGCAGGTCGCCAAAGCGGCGGGTCAGGCCCTGCGCATGCACCGCAATGTCGTCACCGGTGTTCAGAAGCTCACCTGTACCGGCATTCCCGCCGGCAGCTTCTGCATGTCGGCGGCGCCGTCCACTTCGATCTCGGCGAGGTAACTAAGGCGTGCGGCATCGTCACCGGTCAGTGCGTAGTACGGAGTAAACGAAGGCTCGCTGCGGATCGAGCGCACATGCCCCTTAAACGCAACACTTTGCCCTTCCAGATGCACCTGCGCGGCCTGCCCGACCTTGACCTGCAACCGCAATGGCTGCGGCAGGTAGACGCGCGCATAGGGGCGCTCGCCGACCAGCATCACCGCCAGCGGTGCGCCGATCGGCGCCTGGTCGCCCTGCCGGTAGGGCAAGGCATCGACGACGCCATCGCGGGGCGCGCGCAGCTGCAGCTTCTGCAGGTTGACGCCCTGCACCACCTGCTGCGCCTGCGCAGCGTCAGCCGCAGCCTTGCCCTGGGCGATGTCCTGCGCCCGGCTGCCATGCACCAGCTCCAGCCAGGCCTGCTCGGCGGCACGCGCACTGGCTTCGGCATTGCCGGCCGCAGCCCGTGCGCGGTCCAGCTCGGCGGCGGCGACCAGGCGCTGGCGTGCCAGCGGTTGCACGCGGCGGTAGTAGGCACTGGCTTCGGCAGACTGCGCCCGTAACGCGGCCAGCTGTGCCTGGGCCTGTGCGATCTGTTCCGGGCGCGGCCCGATCTTCAATTCCTCCAGCTGCGCCTGCGCGCGCACCGTGTCGGCCTGGGCGGCGACAAACTGCGCATCGCCGCGCGCCGGGTCGAGCTGCATCAGCACGGCACCGGCCGTGACCTGCTGGCCCTCGCGCACATCCACCGTAGCGATCACCTCGGCCGCCGGTGCCGGCACTGTGATCCGGTCCCACTCCAGTGTCCCCAGTGCAACCGGAGGCGCCTTGCCACAGCCTGCCAGCAGGGCAAGGCCTGCCAGTCCGATCCCACGTGTCCAGCTACCGGTGTCCATGCCATCCCCTCCTGCGACGGCGCCACGGTGCCATGCGCCCCGTGCACCCACAATGATTGCAATCAGCCATGGTGTTTTTTTCACCACCGGCTGCCCGGCCTTTTACCGCAAGGCTCTGCGCCACCTATCCACAGCTTGGTTCAGCATCATTCCACAGCCGGTGTGGAAAACCGGCAGGCGGTGTCCGTGTTGGGTGCCTGGCAGCGGAACATGCGCTGCCGTCACACGGGCCGACCGACCGTGACGGTTTTTTCACCACCACCTCATGGTCCTTGTGGCACAAGCACTGCGAGGGCCTATCCACAGGTTTTCGCGCACCCCGTCCACACCGGGTGTGGAAAACCGCGTATCGGCCCGCTGCTGGCCGCGCGCCCCGTGTGCGCGCTACCCTTGTCTCCCCTGAATACACTGCGGTGGAAGGCGTCCGCCCCACCCGAAGCAATGAAAAGCATCGAGCATCGAGACTTCACCCTGTCGCCGGAAGACAACGAACGGCTGGCCAACCTGTGTGGCCCGTTCGACGGTCATCTGCGGCAGATCGAACTGAAACTCGGCGTGGAAATCGCCAACCGTGGCTTCGTGTTCCGCATCAGCGGGCCGAACGAGGCCATCGTCGAGGCGCAGAAGCTGGTCGAGGCACTTTACGCCGAGACCACCGAGACCACCTTCGACAACCACGCCATCCACCTGCGCCTGGCGCAGGCCAATGTCGAGCAGATCGCCGAGCGCTCCTACGAAGCACAGGAGGTGGCGATCAAGGTCAAGCGCGGCACGGTACGTGGGCGCGGTGCCAACCAGGCCCGCTACCTGCACCAGATCGCTACCCACGACATCAACTTCGGCATCGGCCCGGCCGGCACCGGCAAGACCTTCCTGGCCGTGGCCAGCGCAGTCGAAGCACTGAACGAATCGCGGGTGCAGCGGCTGATCCTGGTCCGCCCCGCAGTGGAAGCCGGCGAGAAGCTGGGCTTCCTGCCCGGCGACCTGAGCCAGAAGGTCGATCCCTACCTGCGACCGCTGTACGACGCCCTGTACGAGATGATGGGCGTGGAGAAGGTGGTCAAGCTGCTGGAGAAGAACGTCATCGAGATCGCGCCGCTGGCCTACATGCGCGGCCGCACGCTCAACGATGCGTTCGTGATCCTGGACGAAGCACAGAACACCACCATCGAGCAGATGAAGATGTTCCTGACCCGCCTGGGCTACGGCTCCACCGCGGTGGTCACCGGCGACCTGACCCAGACCGATCTGCCCAAGCACGTGAAGTCCGGCCTGCGCGACGCCATCGACGTGCTGCGCGAGGTCGAGGGCGTCAGCTTCACCTTCTTCGAATCCCGTGACGTGGTCCGCCACCCGCTGGTCGCGCGCATCGTCAGCGCCTACGACCGCCGCGACCTGCATCAGATCCAACCTGGAGCAACTCCATGACCCGTGGTCCCGTGCGACTGGACGTCGCCGTCAGTTATGCCCTGCCGCGTGCCGGCCTGCCGGCGGCAGTGAGTTTCCGCAAGTGGGTGGCCGCCGCGTTGAAGGGCCGCATCCGCGAGGCCGATCTGGCCATCCGCGTGGTCGATGCCAAGGAAGGACAGTCGTTGAACCGCCATTACCGCGGCAAGGACTACGCCACCAACGTGCTCAGCTTCCCGGCCGAAGTGCCCGAAGGCCTGCCCAAGGGCGTCAAGTTCCCGCTGCTGGGTGACCTGGTGATCTGTGCTCCGGTCGTGGCACGGGAGGCCGACGAACAGGGCAAGGCGCTCAATGCCCATTACGCGCATCTGACCGTACACGGCGTGCTGCACCTGCTTGGCTGGGACCACGAGGACGACAAGGAAGCCGAGGCTATGGAGCAGCTGGAACGGGAGATCCTGGCCGAGCTGGGCATCGCCGACCCCTACGCCGGCGAGCGCTGACACCGGGCCCTGTTCCGAGCCCACGCACTCACGGAAGAGGAGCGCAGCATGACCCTGCCCGCACTTGTGCTTGCCGCGCTACTGCAGTCCGGGGCAGGCCTGATGCCCGATCCTGACCGTCCCTCACCGTTCCCCACCAGCGACAGCGAGGCCGACATCGCCGCAAAGATCGCCGAACTACGGGCGTTCTTCGGCAGCAGCGAGCGCGACACCCGCAACATCGTCGCCACTGCCCAGCAACGGGCACTGATCGAGCGCTTGGAAGCGCGGCACGCGGCACGTCTGGCCGGCATCTGGGTGGACAATGCGAGGGGCTGGAACGTTGTCGTGCGACTGGCAGGCGCCGCACCCGAGGCGGATGAGACACATCCAGGGGCGGATGGCCCGCAACGTGTGCGCTACATCACCGGCGCCGCGATGACCGAAGCGGAGATGACGCGCCGCCTGCGCGCACAGCGGGACTGGTTGCGGGCCCAGCTGCCTGACCTGTTCGGCTATGGCCTGGATGTCACGACCGGGGAGCTGGAGGTGGAGCTGCGGGATACCCCAGCCAACCGCGCGACGGCGGCGGCCGTGCGTGACCACCTGCAGGCGCGACTGGGCTACCCGGTCAGGCTGCGCTGGTACCCGGCGGCCACGCGCTGGAATCCGCCCTGACTGCGCCACGGCTGGAGTGCCATGAGCTACTGTTCAACACCGGCCAGGACGCGGAAGGAAAAAGGATGAACCCAGGGAACAGCTTCACGACGTTTGCGATGGGCGCCGGCCTGTTCGCCACCCTGCTGGTGCTGGGCGCTTACACCGTGCGCCGCCTCAGCGCCCGCGACCCGAGCGGCAGGCACTGGCTGCTGCGTAGCCTGGCCCTGCTCTCGCCCGTGTGCCTGCTGGCCGGGCTGGCGATCGGCATGATCGGCCCCCACCTCACAGATAGAGCGGAACCCGCCCACCTGCCCGGGCTGTGGGAAACGTCGATGGTACTGGTACTGGTCGGTGCCTTGACCCTGCCGGTGCTGTGGCGAACGCTGCTGCAGCAGCGGCTTGGCAGGCCGGTCAACGCGCTCCCGTTCTTCCATGCCAGCCGCACCTCGCTGCTGGTGCTGTTCGTGCTGGCCGTGATCTACATGAAAGTGGGCAGGACCGCCGCAGCGGAACTGATGCCCTGGCTGACCAGCCCGGGCCTGTGGCCGGCGGTGGCGCGCATCGCGGGGCAATCGATGCAGGTCGCCATGCTTGCGGTCGTGCTGACCCTCTCACTGATGGTCGTGCGGCTGGCGATGACCGGTTTCCTGCGCCTTCTCAGCGGGCTGTTCAGGCGCTCGCCGGGGCTATGATGGCGGCCCTTCGCCTGCGGAAACCGACCGTGTCACTGCGCTGCTGCCTGCCCCTGCTCTGTGCCCTCGCCGCTCCCTCCGCCTTCGCCTCCAGCCTGGACCTCCCGGCCCTGATCGAATGCCGCCAGGGCGTGGCCGACCAGGCCGCGCTGGCACCATTGCTGTCCGACCCGCTGAAGGCCGTGGCCCAGGGCCTGCAGCCGCTGCCGCAGGGCAACCAGTTCATGAGCGAATACCGGTTGGCCCAGCCGATCAGCGTATTCGGCGTGAACACCGAGCGGGTGGCGGTGGCGGGTGCCAGCGTCATGGCCGTCCTCGACCAGGCCGACCCACGCCCGCTGGCCAAGCGCCTGGCGCTGGAGACGGGCTACGACCAGGACGGCAAGTTCATGGCCGGCCGCGAGGTGGTCAGCCGCGATGTGACCGACCCGAGGACCGGCGAGGCCCAGATCGAGTCGATCATCCTCAGTGTCTCCACCGTGGCCTCCCACCCCGGCAAGACCCTGGCCGGCTGCACCTACAGCCTGGACCTGCCCGAAGAGGAGCCGGCCACGGCCGCCCCAGGCCCGGCCACCGGCAGTCACTGACAGGCCGTCACATCCTGCTAGACTTGGGTCAACGCCCGGCCTGCCGGGTGCCTTTTTTCCAGAGATGTCAGAAGACGACAGTAGTAGCTCCCCTGCGGAGCACAGTGAAAAGAAGCGCGGCTGGCTTGAACGCCTGACCTCCGCCTTCTCCGGCGAACCCCATACCCGCGACGAGCTGGTCGCTGTCCTGCACACCGCGCAGGAGGAGGGCCTGATCGCCGCCGATACCCTGAAGATGATGGAAGGCGCCATTTCGGTGGCCGAGCTGACCGTGGGCGACGTGATGATTTCGCGCTCGCAGATGGTCTCGCTGCCGGTCGAAGCACCCTTCCTGGAACTGATGAAGCAGGTGGTCGAATCCGGCCATTCGCGCTTCCCGGTGCACGGCGAGAACAAGGACGACATCCTCGGCATCCTGCTGGCCAAGGACCTGCTGCGCGGCGTGGTTGCCGACAACGGCCCGGCCAACGTGCGTGAGCTGCTGCGCCCGGCGGTACTGATCCCGGAGGCGAAGAAGCTCAACGTGCTGCTGAAGGAATTCCGCCTGTCGCGCAACCACATGGCCATCGTGGTGGACGAGTACGGCGGTGTCGCCGGCCTGGTCACCATCGAGGACGTGCTGGAACAGATCGTCGGCGAGATCGACGACGAGCATGACGAGGCCGAGGATCCGTCGGCGCAGATCGCGATCCAGTCCGACGGCCAGTACGTGGTCGACGCACTGACCCCGATCGGCGACTTCAACGAACGCTTCGGTGCCACCTTCTCCGACGAGGACTACGACACCATCGGTGGCCTGGTCACCGAGGCCGTGGGCCACCTGCCGGAAGTCGGCGACGAACTGGCGCTGGACCGCTTCATGTTCCGCGTGGCCCGCGCCGATGCGCGCCGGGTGCAGGCCTTCCATGTGACCGTGCTGCCGCCGGACGCGCAGGACGACGCTTGAAGCGCCGCGGTCTGATCCTGACGCTGTGGCTGGCACTGTGGGTGCTGGCCATGGCCCTGCCGCTGGCCGCGTTCGCGCAGCCGGCGGCGGCCACACCTGCAGCGTCCATCGCAAGCGTCGAGTCCCCTGCGCCTCGTATCGGCGTGGTGACCATGCAACCGGGCACGGTGTTCTTCGAGCGATTCGGCCATGACGCCATCGTCGTGGTCGATCCGCTCAGCGGTGAAGCGACCTCGTACAACTTCGGCTACTTCGATCCGTCCGAAGACGATTTCATCAGCCGCTTCGCACGCGGCGACATGATGTACTACCTGGTGGCGCTGCCGCTGCAGCAGGACCTGTCCTACTACGACGAGACCGGCCGTGGCGCCAGCGTGCAGTGGCTGGACCTGCGCCCGGACCAGGCCCGCTCGCTGGCCGCCGACCTGGCCGAACGGGCCAAGCCGGAAAACGCGCGGTACCACTACGATTACTACACCGCCAACTGCGCCACGATGGTGCGCGACACGGTGGACAAGGCACTGGGTGGCGGCCTGCAGTCGCAGCTGGCCGGTCGCTCGCGCGGCAACACCTACCGCAGCGAGTCGGTGCGCCTCGCCTCGCCGGCCCCGTGGATGTGGCTGGGCTTCGACGTCGGCCTGGGGCCGTTCGCCGACCAGCCACTGTCGCGCTGGCAGGAGGCGTTTGTGCCGATGCGCCTGGCCGATGCCCTGCGCCAGGCGCGCAACAGCGATGGCCGGCCGCTGGTGCAGTCCGAACAGGAACTGCTGCCGCACCGCATCGCCCCGGAGCCGAAGGAGTTCGCGCGCCGTTGGTGGCCGTGGCTGCTGTGCGGCCTGGTGATCGCCGCCGGCGTGCTGGCGCTGCGCCGCCGTCCGCGCCTGCTGGCCGGGCTGGCGTTGCCGTTCTGGCTGTTGTGTGCCCTGTTCGGCGGCGTGCTGGTGTTCCTGTGGGGCTTCAGCATCCACTACGCCGCGTGGGCCAACCGCAACCTGCTGCTGCTTTCGCCACTGGCCGTGCTGCTGCTGCCGGGTGCGATCGCCCTGCTGCGCCGGCGCGTGCCGGGCCGCATGTTCAGGGTGGTGCTGTGGCTGCTGGCAGTGCAGGCCGTGGCCGCGCTGGTGCTGCACTGGCTGAGCCTGCAGGCGCAGTACAACGTGCAGTGGATCGTGCTGCTGCTGCCGGTGCACGTCGCCCTGGCGTGGGTGCTGGCGCGTCGTCCTCACTTGTCCGAAACACGGCCCTGACGCACGATGGCGGGCATGTCATTGCCCGCCTCCGCTTCCGCCCCGGCTTCGGCCAACCCTACCTGCGTCATCAACTGCGTCCACTACGATGACGAAGGCAAGCGCCACGACATCAGCCTGGACGCCATCAGCGATGTCATTGCCAGCGGCAACGGCTTCGTCTGGGTCGGCCTGTACGACCCCAATGAAGACGTGCTGTTGAAACTGCAGGAAGAATTCTGCCTGCACGACCTGGCCATCGAGGATGCGCGCAATGCGCACCAGCGGCCCAAGGTCGAGACCTACGGCAATTCGCTGTTCGTGGTGGTGACCACCGCGCAGATGGTCGACGAACGCATCCAGTATGGCGAAACCCATGCCTTCCTCGGCCCGCGCTTCCTGGTGACGGTGCGCCACGGTGCCTCGTTGTCCTACGCCCCGGTACGTGCGCGCGTGGAGCGCGAGCCGCAGCTGCTGAAGATGGGCCCGTCGTACTGCCTGTACGCGGTGACCGACTTCGTGGTCGACAACTACCTGCCGATCGTGCACCGCTTCCGCGACACCCTGGACCTGCTGGAAAAGGACATCTTCGCCGACACCTACAAGCGCAGCACGGTGGTGCGGCTGTACGAGCTCAAGCGCGAACTGAACAAGATGCGCATGGCGGTGGCACCGCTGCAGGATGTGCTGGCCCAGATCCGCCGCTACCAGGGCGATCTGATTCCCGACGAAGTGAAGCTGTACGTGCGTGATGTGCATGACCATGCGGTACGCATCAGCGATGTGATCGACACTCTGCGCGAGATGCTGGGCACCGCGCTGAGCGTGAACCTGTCGCTGGTGACACTGGCGCAGGGCGAGACGGTGAAACGACTGGGTGCCTGGGCTGCACTGCTGGCCGCGCCGACGCTGATCACCAGCTGGTACGGCATGAACTTCAGCCACATGCCGGAGCTGAGTGAGCCGTGGTCGTACCCGCTGATGATCGTTGGCGTGGGCGGTGTGTGCGTGGGGTTGTACCGGCTGTTCAAGCGCGCGAAGTGGTTGTAGCGCGTTTTCTGTAGAGTCGAGCCATGCTCGACTGCTCTGGCAGGCAGCAGTCGAGCATGGCTCGACTCTACAGAAGCGGGATCAGGCCACGTAGACGGTCTTGATGTTCATGAACTCATGGATGCCGTGGTCGGCCAGTTCGCGACCGAAACCCGACTGCTTGCTGCCACCGAACGGCAGCCGCGCATCGCTCTTGACGATGGCGTTGACGAATGCCGCACCGCATTCCATGCGCTGGGCAAACCCTTCGCCGCGCACCGGGTCGCCGGTCCACACGCTGCCGCCCAGGCCGAAGCGGGTGTCGTTGGCCACGTGCAGCGCTTCGGCTTCATCCTTGACCCGGATCACCGCCGCAACTGGTCCAAACAGTTCCTCGTCGTAGGCCGGCATGCCAGGACCCACCTGGTCGAGCACCGTGGCCGGATAGCCGGCATGGGTGCCGGCAATCGGCTCGCCGCCGATCAGCACCCGCGCGCCCTTGGCCACGCTGGCCTGCACCTGCTTGTGCAGTTCGTCGCGCAGGTCGGCGCGCGCCATTGGCGCCAGCGTGGTGCCCCGCTCATCAGGATCGCCGTACTGGCGCTCTGCCGCCGCTTCCACAAAGCGACGGGTGAATTCATCGGCCACCGCCTCGACCACGATGAAGCGCTTGGCCGCGATGCAGGTCTGGCCGCTGTTGTCGAAACGTGACTTCACTGCCGCCGCCACGGTCTTGTCGAGATCGGCATCGTCGAGTACCACGAAGGCGTCACTACCACCCAGCTCCATCACCGACTTCTTCAACTGGCTGCCGGCGTTGGAAGCGATCGAGCGCCCTGCCCGCTCGCTGCCGGTCAGCGTCACCGCCTTCACCCGTGCGTCGCGCAGCACCTCGGCAGCCTGGTCGTTGTCGATGTGCAGCACGTCGAACACACCATCGGGTAGACCCCCGTCACGGCACACGGCCAGGATCAGGTCGGCGCACTGCGGTACGTTGCTGGCGTGTTTCAGCAGGGCCACGTTGCCGGCCATGAACGCCGGGGCCAGGAAGCGGAACACCTGCCAGATCGGGAAATTCCATGGCATCACCGCGAACACGCAGCCGATCGGTTCGTAGCGCACGTAGCTGCGCTGGGCTTCGGTGTCGATCAGCTGCGGCTTGAGATAGTCGGCTGCGTGGTCGGCGTAGTACTCGCAGGCGGCAGCGCACTTGTCGACCTCGGCCAGCGCCTCGGCCTTGAGCTTGCCCATCTCGTGGGTCATCGCCTGCTGCAGATCGTCGCGGCGCGTGCGCAGCTGCTCGGCGATCCGGCGCAGGATGGCACCACGATCCTGCAGCGAGTGGTCGGCCCAGCCGGGGAAGGCATCGGCAGCGGCCTGCAGGCGCTGCTCGATATCGGCAGCGCCCATCAGTTCATGGCGGTAGGTCACCTGGCCGGTGGCCGGGTCGATGATCTCGACGGTCATGGGGGATCTCCCTCTGGAAGACCCCCATTGTGCGCCGCCGGCCGTGAGCCGGGTGTTGCCGGCGCTGTCGCCAAGCCGTGTGCTCAGCCGTTGTCCTGCCTCGCCAGCTGCAGGTCGCGCTGGCGCCGCTTCTCCGCCCGCGCATTGATGTACCAGCCGATCACTGCGGCGATCGACACCGCCGACACCAGCAGCGTGGCCAACGCGTTGATCTTCGGGCTGATGCCCATGCGCACCGAGGCGAACACCTTCATCGGCAACGTGGTCGAGCCCGGCGTGGCCACGAAACTCGCCACCACCACGTCATCCAGCGACAGGGTGAAGGCCAGCAGCCAGCCCGCCACCAGCGCCGGCGCGATGATCGGCAGGGTGATGCGGCCGAACACGGTCAGCCGGCTCGCGCCCAGGTCCATCGCCGCTTCTTCCAGCGACAGGTCCATTTCCTGCAGGCGCGAGGACACCACCACCGTGACGAAGCACAGGGTGAAGGTGACGTGGGCGATCCAGATGGTGGTCAGGCCGCGTGCCGGGAAGCCGGGAATCGCGCCCATCGAGGCCAGCAGCGCCATGAGCGAGAAGCCCAGGATCACATCCGGCATCACCAGCGGCGCGGTCACCAGCGCACCGAACAGCGGCTTGCCGCGGAAGCGCTTGAAGCGGGTCATCACCATCGCCGCCAGCGTGCCCAGCACGGTGGCGGTGCAGGCGGTCCAGAACGCCACCACCAGGCTGGTCCACATCGCGTCCATCAGCGCGCGGTCGGCGAACAGGTCGCTGTAGGCGCGGGTGGAGAACCCGGCCCAGACCATCGCCAGCCGCGAGCTGTTGAACGAGTAGAACATCAGCAGCAGGATCGGCAGGTACAGGAAGGCGAAGCCGAGCAGCAGCACGCCCAGCCCCAGGCCCTTGGCGGTACGCGGGCTCATGCCTGCTTCCCTTCCAGCAGGCGCTGCTGGGAACGGTTGAACAGCAGAATCGGCACCAGCAGCAACAGGATCATCGCCACCGCCATCGCCGAGGCGCCCGGCCAGTTGCGATTGTTGAAGAACTCGTTCCACAGCTGGCGGCCGACCATCAGCGTTTCCGACCCGCCCAGCATTTCCGGGATCACGAATTCACCGATGGCCGGAATCATCACCAGCATGCAGCCGGCGATGATGCCCGCCTTCGACAGCGGCAGGGTAATGCGCAGGAACGCCTGCCACGGCTTGGCACCGAGGTCGTAGGCCGCTTCCAGCAGCCGGTGGTCATGCTTGACCAGGTTGGCGTACAGCGGCAGCACCATGAACGGCAGGTAGCAGTAGACGATGCCGATATAGGCGGCGGTCGGCGTATCGATCAGCTGCAGCTTGGGCAGGCCCAGGCTGGTCATCAGCGTCTGCAGGCCGGTGAACTGCAGGAACTGGTCGAGCAGGCCGTTGCGGTCCAGGATCGCCTTCCACGCATACACGCGGATCAGGAACGAGGTCCACGAAGGCAGCACCACCAGCATCATCGCCACATTGCGCGCGGCCGGTGACAGGCGGGCGATGGCATAGGCCATCGGGTAGCCGATCAGCAGCGTCAGGAAAGTCGAGATCGCCGCGATCCTGATCGAGCTCAGGAAGGCCTGGGCATAGATCGAATCGCGGAACAGCGCCAGGTAGTTTTCCAGGTTCAGCTTCAGCGAGAAGCCGCCGTCCACGTACTGCAGCAGCCAGGTGTACGGCGGCGAGCCGACCCGGCTGAGCGAGAAGCTGATCATCAGCACGATCAGGAACGGCACTGCGAAGAACAGCAGCAGCCACAGGTACGGAATGCCGATCACCGTGGCACGCAGCCCCGGCAGCCAGCGCTTCAGGCCGGCCGTGCTCATGAGGTCAGCACCACGCCGTCGTTGTCGCGCCAGTGCACCCACACCTCATCGCCCCAGGTGAGGCCATCGCTGGCCCAACGCTGCGAATTGGCGAAGTTGGCCAGTACCTTGGCGCCGCTGGGCAGGCGCACGTGGTAGACCGAATGGCTGCCGAAGTAGGCGATGTCCTCGATCACGCCCTGCGCTTTGTTGGTGTGCCCTTCCGGCTCGTCCTTGCCGATCATCACCTTCTCCGGGCGCAGCGCGAACGCGACCGGCTGACCTTCATAGCCGGTGATGCCATGGGCGATGTAGATCGGCGCCGGGAACAGCGGCGAGCGCACGGTGACGTACTCGGGCAGGTCCTCGTCGATCACACCGTCGAACAGGTTGACCGAACCGATGAACTCGGCGACGAAGCGGTTGGCCGGCTGCTCGTAGACCTCGTCGGGCTTGCCGACCTGCTGGATCCAGCCGGCATCCATCACCGCGATGCGGGTGGCCATGGTCATCGCTTCTTCCTGGTCGTGGGTGACCATCACGCAGGTCACGCCCGACGATTCGATGATGCTGACCAGTTCCAGCTGCATCTGCGAGCGCAGCTTCTTGTCCAGCGCGCCCATCGGCTCGTCCAGCAGCAGCAGCTTCGGCCCCTTGGCCAGCGACCGCGCCAGCGCCACGCGCTGCTGCTGGCCGCCGGACAGCTGGTGCGGCTTGCGCTTGCCCAGGTGTCCCATCTGCACCAGGTCCAGCATCTCGCCGACACGCTTGCTGATCGCGTCCTTGCCCAGGCCGTCCTGTTTCAGGCCGAAGGCGATGTTCTGCTCGACCGTCATGTGCGGGAACAGGGCATAGGACTGGAACATCATGTTGACCGGCCGCTGGTACGGCGGCAGCGCGTCCAGGCGCTGGCCATCAAGGGTGATGCTGCCCTTGGTGGGTGTCTCGAAGCCGCCGAGGCAGCGCAGCAGGGTCGATTTGCCGCTGCCGGAGCCACCGAGCAGGGCAAAGATCTCGCCCTTGCGCACGTCCAGATTGACGTCGTCGACGGCGACAAAACCGTCGAATTCCTTGCGCAAATCACGAATGGAGAGATAGCCGGGCGCACCGGTCGTGTCGACGACGGCGGCTACCGGCTGGGCTTCAACGGGCATGGGGGCTCCGGGAGCGGGCGGTGGACAGCGGCCGCCATTCTAACGGCCGGGGGCCGCAGGGGATATGACGGCGACGGGCGGAAGCCGCCAGCGGCCCGCTCCCGGGCCGGAAGGGGTGTCGGCTTTACCCCGCCATCAGGGCCCGTCCGCGCAAAAGGCCGGGGCTGCCCGGTCGAGCCTACGGCGTCCCGGCCAGACACCACGGGCAACGACCCGATCTGCAACGTTTTTCGGAGCGGGATCTGTTGAAGGCCCCGGGGCATTCCCCGCGCAATGCCTCCGATCAAGGCCTTGCATGGACCCATCCCGTTGATTCCCCCCGTCAGCCCCTCCCCTCTCCCTTCCCGTCCGTCGTCATCCGTGCCCCCAGGGCTGCCGCTGGCCATCATCGGCGCCGGCCAGGCCGGGTTGTCCCTCAGCGCACTCCTGCAGGAGGCCGGCGTCGAGCATCGCGTGCTGGAGGCCGAAACCGTGGGTGCCAGCTGGCAGCGGCGCTGGGATTCGTTCCAGACCAACACCGCCAACGCGACCATGGCCCTGCACGGTCATGCCTATGCGGGCGATGACCCGGAAGGCTTCATGGGCGCCCCGGAGGTGATCCGTCGGCTCCGCGACTATGCCGACGAGCGCGTGTTGCCGATCAGCGAGGGGTGCGCGGTACATCGGGTCGCACCCGAGTGCGGCGGCTATGCCATCGACAGCAGCGAGGGGCTGATCCATGCCCGCGCGGTGGTGGTCGCGACCGGTGAGTACCGCCGTGCGCGGATGCCCCGGGTCCCCTTCGCGCCCGCGCCCGGCCTTGCCGTGCTGCACTCGGGCAACTACCGCAGTGCCCACCAGCTGCCCGATGGAGCAGTGCTGGTCATCGGTGGTGGGCAGTCCGGTGCGCAGATCGCCCAGGACCTGCGCGACAGCGGTCGCAGCGTGCACTGGTCACTGGCCCAGCGTCATTCGCATACCCGCCGGCTGCGCGGCAAGGACTCGATGACCTGGTGGGACATGGCCGGGCGCATCCACCAGCATGTGAGTGAAGCGGCCGCCGTACTGGCCGGACAACCGGATGCGCTGCGCAAGGCCCGCACCGCGGAGTTCCCGCTGATCTCCGGCAAGGGAAGTGCCGGCCTGGGCAGCTCTATCAGCCTGCTGGCGATGCACCGCGCAGGCATCAGGTTGCTGGGCCGGTTGCAGGAATTCAATGGAAACATCGCCCGCTTCGCCGATGTCCGCCCGCAGCTGCGCACCGCGATCGAGGCGACACGGACCGAATACGACTATCTCGATTCGCTGGCCAGCGCGTACTACGCCACGCGTCCCGAGCCACGCACCGACGATGCCCGCTACATTCCGGAGGAGGTCTATCTGCACTGGGAACCGGACGCATCCCCGCGCGAACTGGATCTGCAGGCCGCGGGCATCCGCTCGGTGGTGCTGGCCACCGGCTTCGTCGCCGAATGGCCCTGGCTCGACGTACCGGGCGCGCTGGATGCACACGGCTACCCGCTCGGCGAATTCGGTGTTTCACCACAACCGGGGCTGTTCTTCATCGGCATGCACAACCTGCAGCGGATGAGTTCGTCATTCCTGTGCAACGGCGGTCGCGATGCACGCGACCTGCTGCCTGCCATCCTGCATCACCTTGGCCGGAGCGACAGGGCCGACTCCGACGCAGGGTAAGGCAGCCGCCGGGCATGGCCCGGCGCTACCCGGGCCGCTTACCGGCCGGTCTTCACCTCGGTCCACAGCCGGGTGTAGAGCTTGTCGGTCTCCGGCGTGTTGATCGAGTACGTGAACATCTTCTCGGCCACATCGGCCGGCGGGTAGATGGTCGGGTCGGTACGGATCGCCTCGTCCACCAGCGGGGTCGCGGTCGGCACCGGGTTGGCGTAATGGATGAAGTTGGTGTTGGCCGCGGCAACCTTCGGCTGCAGCAGGTAGTTGATGAACGCGTACGCGGCTTCCGGATGCTTGGCGTCCTTCGGGATGGCCAGCATGTCGAACCACTGCGGTGCACCTTCCTTCGGGATCGAATAGGCCACGTGCACGCCATTGCTGGCTTCCTCGGCACGGTCACGGGCCTGGATGATGTCACCCGACCAGCCGACCACCAGGCAGGTACCGCCGTTGGCCAGCGAGCCCACGTACTGCGAGGAGTGGAAGTTCTGCACGTACGGGCGGATCGACTTCAGCAGGTCGGCCGCCTTCTGCAGCTCGGCCGGATCGCCGCTGTGCGGGTCCAGGCCCAGGTAGTGCAGCGCGATCGGGATCATGTCCGCCGGCGTGTCCAGGATGGTCACGCCGCAGTCCTTCATCTTGCTGATGTTCTCCGGCTTGAACACCAGGTCCCAGCTGTTGGCGATGTCGGTGCTGCCACCGAAACGCTGTTTCAGCATCTCCACGTTGTAGCCGATGCCGGTGGTGCCGATCATGTACGGCACGCCGTACTGGTTGCCAGGGTCCTGGGTGGCAATGCGCTTCATCACCGCCGGATCGAGATTGGCCAGGTTCGGGATCTTGCTCTTGTCCAGCGGCAGGAACACGCCGGCCTGGATCTGGCGGCCGAAGAAGTTCAGGGTCGGCACCACCACGTCGTAGCCGCTGTTGCCGGCCAGCAGCTTGGTCTCGACCATCTCATCGCTGTCGAACACATCGTAGGTCACCTTGATGCCGCTCTCCTTCTCGAAAGTCGGGATGGTGTCCTCGGCGATGTAATCGCTGTAGTTGTAGACGTTCAGGACCTGGCTGTCCTGCGCGCCGCCGTTGCCACCGCCACAGGCGGCAAGCATGGCGGAGGCCAGGCCGAGCGTGAGGATACGCAGCTTCATCGGGTGCTCCAGAATGCGGGAAGGGGGGCCGGCGGGAGCCGGCGACGGGTGCCAGCCTACCCCCCGGCGGCGGATTTTTCTATTCCAGATGCTCAGACGTTCAGCAGCAGGAACTCACGCTCCCACGAGCTGATGACACGGAAAAAGGTCTCGTATTCCTTGCGCTTCACCGAGATGTAGGCCCGGCAGAAGCGCTCGCCCAGCAGGGCCTGCAGCTCGCTGCACTGCTCCAGCCCGTCCAGCGCCTCGCCCAGCGAGCGCGGCAGGTTGTAGCCCAGTTCCTTGGCACTGCCGGTCACCGGCGCATCCGGTGCCAGCCGCTCGCGGATGCCCAGCAGGCCGCAGGCCAGGGTCGCCGCCATCGCCAGGTAGGGGTTGGCGTCGGACCCGGCGAAACGGCTTTCCACGCGCATGTTCTCCGGCGTGTCCAGCGGCACGCGCAGCCCGCAGGTGCGGTTGTCATAGCCCCAGTGCACGTTGCTCGGCGAGACCTCGCCGAACACCAGTCGCCGATAGGAGTTCACGTTCGGCGCGAAGAAGGCCATCGCCTGCGGCACGTACTTCTGCAGGCCGCCCAGGTAGTGGCCGAACACCGGACTGAACTCGCCCTCGGCATCGGTCTCGCCAGCGAACACATTGCTGCCGTCGCTCACCCGCACCAGGCTCTGGTGGATGTGCATGGCGCTACCCGGCTCGTTCTCCATCGGCTTGGCCAGGAACGTGGCATACACGCCGTGGCGCATCGCGGCCTCGCGCATGGTGCGCTTGAACAGGAACACCTGATCGGCCAGGTCCATCGCATCGGCGTGGGTGAAGTTGACCTCCAGCTGCGCCGCGCCGGATTCGTGGATCAACGTGTCCACGTCCAGCTTCATCGCATCGGCGTAGTCGTACATCAGGTCGAGGATCGGGTCGAATTCGTTGACCGCGTCGATCGAGTACGACTGCCGCGCGGTCTCCGGGCGCCCGGAGCGGCCGGCCGGTGGCAGCAGCGGGAAGTCCGGGTCGGTGTTCTTCTGCACCAGGAAGAACTCCAGCTCCGGCGCCACCACCGGGCGCAGGCCGAGCTCGGCGTAGGCCGCCAGCACGCGGCGCAGCACGTTGCGTGGCGCCAGCTCGTGCGGCTCGCCGTTCTTGGTGTAACAGTCGTGGATGACCTGCGCGGTGGCGTCGGCCGCCCACGGCACCATGCGCACCGTGTCCGGATCGGGGCGCAGCATCATGTCCGAGTCCGACGGCGAGGTCAGCTCGTAGTAGTCATCAGGGAACTCGCCGGTGACGGTGGTGGCGAAGATGCCTTCGGGCAGCCGCGTACCATAGTCGTGCGAGAACTTGTCGGCGGGAATGATCTTGCCGCGCGCGTTGCCGGTGATGTCCGGCACCAGGCATTCGACCTCGGTGATGCGTCGCTCCTTCAGCCAGCGCAGCAAGCTGCTTTCCTGCGGTGCGGGGGGCGTGGCCGTCTTGCGCGGGCGCGTTCGGGAACTCATCGGGAATCCAGTCGGTTCTGTTGGTGCTGCCGGCAAGCTTGGCCGAACGCACGGAAAATAGCGTGATAGAACGGCGAATCCATGACACGCCACTCCGGGTGCCACTGTACGCCGAGCACGAAACGATGGCGTGTGCTGCGCGCCGCCTCGACCAGTCCATCATCGGCCACGGCCTCGACCTGCAGCCCGTGTGCCAGTCGATCGATGCCCTGCCCGTGAACCGAATTGACCTGTGCGCGATCACCACCCTGCCACTGCGCCAGCCAGCCATCCGCCGCCAGCGCGACCGCATGGGCCGGCCCATACTGCACCTCAACCGGCGCCTGTGGGTCTTCACGATGATCCGACAGGCCCGGCACCGCGTGAACCTGCGGATGCAGCATGCCACCCAGCGCAACGTTCAGCTCCTGGAAGCCGCGGCAGATCGCCAGCACCGGCAGGTCCAACGCCAGCGCCTCGTGCAGCAGTGCGAAGGCGCTGGCATCACGGGCCGGATCATGCGGGTTCCCCGGCCAGCTGCGGCCACCTTCGTAGTGCTGCGGTTCGATGTTGCTGACCGCACCGGTCAGCAGCAGGCCATCGAGCCCGCGCAACCACTCCGCAGCCGGCAACGGCGGCTGCAGGCTGGGCAGGACCACCGGGGTTGCTTCGGCCGCCACCACCAGCGCGCGCACGTACTTCTCGCCGACCACCGCGAAACGATGATGGCCGAGTACGGTGCTGTCGGTGGGCAGGCCCACCCAGGGCAGGCGGCGCATGGGAAAACTCCTTGGCGTGCCGCCACGTTACCCGTCGCCCGGCGAATGCGGCAAGTCGTCACCGTCACGCCACGGCCGTCGCGCATCGGCGAAACTAGACGCGTGAACGCTGATCGTCCTGCCCCGCACCGTCCTGCCGCCCTGTGCCCGCGAGGCCCGCAGTGAGCGCCGCCTTCCCGCCCAGCTGGTACGTGGCCAGCCTGCCCGAGCCACCCGCACTGCCTCCGTTGCAGGGTGATGTGCAAGCCGATGTCGCGGTGCTCGGCGCCGGCTATACCGGCCTTACTGCTGCCCTGGAACTGGCCGCGCGCGGCCAGCGCGTGGTGCTGCTGGAAGCGCAGCGGATCGGCTGGGGCGCCTCCGGCCGCAACGGCGGCCAGGCACTGGTCGGCTACGGCTGCGAGGTGGACGAACTGGAGCGGCAGCTGGGTCGCGACGATGCACGCCATCTGTTCGACTGGTCGCGCGACGCGGTGCAGGCGATGCGCACGCGCATCGATCGCCACCGCATCGACTGCCATTGGGTGGAAGGCCACGCCAGCGTCGCCATCCGTGAACGCCACGAGCGTGACCTGCAGGCCAACTGCGAGCACCTGCAACGCCATTACGATTACCCCATGCAGTGGTGGAGCCGAGACGCCCTGCGCGCGCAGCTGGACAGCCCGCGCTATCGAGCCGCGATGTTCGACCCGCTCAGCGCGCACCTGCACCCGCTGGCGTATGCACGTGGCCTGGCCGATGCGGCGCGCGCGGCGGGGGTGGTCATCCACGAGGATTCGCCCGTGGTGCGCATCCAGCGCGGAGCGCAGCCAACCCTGCACACTGCACAGGGTCGCGTGCACGCCGCGCATCTGGTGGTGGCCGGCAATGCCTGGCTGCAGGGCCTGCTGCCCGAGCTGGAGCGGCGGATCATGCCGGTGGGCACCTACATTGGTGCCAGTGAGCCACTGGGCGCCGAACGCGCCCGTGCCCTCATCGGCAACAACATGGCCGTGGCCGACACAGCCTGGGCACTGGACTACTTCCGCCTCAGCCACGACCACCGCCTGCTGTTCGGCGGCCGCGCCAGCTACTCGGCACTGCCCCCGCCCGGCCTGCGCGGGGTGATGCAGCGACGCATGCACGACGTCTTCCCGCAGCTGGCCGACGTGGTACTGGACCAGGTCTGGGGTGGCTACGTGGACATCACCCGCAACCGCGCCCCGCACTGGGGCCGGCTGGACGGCAACCTGTACTTCGCGCAGGGATTCTCGGGGCATGGCGTCGCTGCCGCCGGATTGGCCGGCGAGGTGATCGCCGCCGCCATCGCCGGCCAGAGCGAGCGCCTGGACGTGTTCCAGCGCCTGCGCCATGCGCCCTTCCCCGGCGGCCGGCTGCTGCGCACGCCCCTGCTGGTGGCGGCGATGTCGTGGTACAAGCTGCGGGATGCGTTGTGGTAGCGGGACCCTTCCCAGCCACATAATCGGCGCAGGAGCTGGGGAGCACGTGGATGCAGTGGTGGAAGGACGGCCTGCAGGTGAGGATACGCGTCAGCCCCGAGGGGCTGGTGCTGGCGCTGCTCTATGCCTTCGCCTGCTGGGGCGCGCGCAAGCTGTCATTGGACCAGTTCTTCCTGCCTGCCGGCGTGCGGGTGGCCGCGCTGCTGCTGTGCCCGCCCCGTCTTTGGCCCTACCTGCTGATCGGTGAATACGCCTACTTCGCGCATCTGCGCATCCCCCTGATCAGCAAATACAACCTGACCTGGGTGATCCTCGCCTCGGTGTTCCTGATGCCTGCCGTGATGCTGATCGTGCGCCTGCACCGGAAGCTGCTGGCGCGCACCACGGTCGTCGGCGTGATATCCATTGCGGTATGCGCCGCCACGGTCATCAGCCTGCTCAACCTGGGGATCTCGTACCTGATCTGGGAACCGTTGCATGAAGAGACATTTCTCACCAACGTGCTGCGCTATGCGCTGGGCGACTTCACCGGCATCCTGATCCTGGCGCCTCTGGCACTGCTGTGGATCCGCCGCGCCGAAGAAAAATGGACAACCCGGTCTGTAGTGGCCACGGTCGCAGCACTTGGCACCATGCTGGTCATTGGCCTGCAGGCAACGCCGGTACCTGCCTCGATCACGGCCCCTGGCTCGCTGCAGCTGTTGCTGATCCTGCCTATTCCCGCGATCGCCCTGACCTGCCTGCTGGGATGGCGCGGTGCGGCCATCGGTGTCGCCGCCGTGAACATGATCCTTGGCCTGAGCGCCCCGGCCGACCATCCGACGGCATTCGACCCGGCCACTTTCGCCACCCAGCAGGCCATGGCCGTCGCCAGCATCGCCCTGCTGCTGCTGGGCGCGCGCATCACCCACTTCCAGAGCCAGCACCGGTTGCGCGAGGAAGATGGCAAAGCGGCCCTTCAGCTTGCCCGCAATTCGCACCTGGCCGGCGAGATGGACCTGCGTGAACGGGCGGCTCACCTGCGCCAGCTGGGCGATGGCATGGACCTGTCCCTGAACGAGATGGTGAACTGGCTGCATGCCCAGGGTCATCACGCCGTGGCCGACAGCCTGCGGCATACCTCGGAGGTGCATTCACGCTTGTTCCGGGCCCAGGCCAGCATGATCTATCCCGCCGCCCTGGAACAACTGGGCCTGTACGTGGCGTTGCAGGCAGGCGGGGTGCGCGAGGCGTGGAATGCTACGCATCGAATCGGCCAGCCGAGGTTGACGGGTGACCCCTGCGCGCTCGGGGTCGGCCTGCAGCTTGCTGCCTATCGACTCGTGGTCGATGCGGTCTCGCTTCTACTGAAATGCGAGGCAGGGCAGATCTCGGTCAGCATCCGCTGCGGAAGTTCCATCCGGAAGCGTGGTGCCTTCATCTGCGTGGCTCTTCTGGACCGCCACGAATCACTGGGAAGCAGGGCGAAGGAACTGGCGAACGAGCAGCTGCTGGGCCGGGTCCTCGCACACGCGGGCCACATGGACGTGAGTGGCAACAGGCTCAGGATGGTGTTGACCGAAGCACGGGATGCTCCCCGCCAGGCAGGCGCTACTGAAGCGTTGAGGGAACGCACACGTTCCATTGACCCAGGCGCCCCCCGGGCCGCGATCTGACTTTCCCGATGAAAGGAGATGCAGATCACTACTCGAAAGTAATCCCTGGTCGATGCCGAACCCACCCCGTCAGGATCTGGCGCCGGCGTGCAATTGCGCCCCCATGCTTCTATCGATACTGTCCATCCAATGGCGCGTCATGGCGCGTTCAAGCAACCCGCACGGCCGCTGCCATGTCACGAGCAAGGGAGGCTCGGGTTTGGACCGATTCAAAAAGGCAGTTGAACTGAGCTTCCGTATCCGGCCAGCCGGGATCGCACTCGCGGCCGTCTATGCGCTGAGCTGCCTCGGCTCGCGTCAGTTCTCGCTGGATCAGTTCTTCCTGCCGGCGGGCATCCGCGCAGCGGCACTGCTGATCGTCCCGACCCGCCTGTGGCCCTACCTGCTGCTGGGCGAGTACGCGTACTTCGCAACGCTGCGCATCCCCATGATCGACACCTATGGCCTGGATTGGGTCATCCTGGCTTCGACGCTGCTGATGCCGATGGCGATGCTGGTGGTCTACCTGCATCGGTTGAGAATGCCGTCCGAAGCAGCCACCGGTCTCTGGCTGCTGTCGCTGTCCTTCTGCACGGCCCTGTTCGTCCCGGGTCTCAACCTGGGCATTTCATATGTCCTATGGTCGAACCCACCACCCAGCAATCTGCTGGACGCGGCCGACCGGACGATCTTTGGTCACTTCGCCGCCATCATCACCCTGGTGCCGTTGGCATTCCTCTGGTCGCGACGGCAGGCCGATCCCGGTTGGACCGACCGTTTCGTCGCCCCTACCGCATCGGCGATCCTGGTGATGCTGGTGCTGGGCCTGTGCATGCAGTTGACAAGCGCCGGCGCCCACACGACGCGGACGCACATGGTGCTGCTGGCCGCCCTGCCCGCCATCGCCCTGACCTTCATGCACGGGTGGCGTGGCGCAGCCATCGCGATTCCGTTGTTGAACCTCCCCCTGCACGGTGCAACGCCCAGCACCGGCCTGCCGTCCTCATTCGACCTGGGCACGTTCGCCACCCAACAGAACATGGCGGTGATGAGTGTCGCACTGCTGGCACTCGGTTCCAGCATCAGCTATCACCATCAGCGCGCCCGGTCCCGCGGCCTGGCCGAGGCAACCACGCTGCGCCTGGCACGCGGCTCGCATCAGACCAGCGAGCGCGAGCTGCGTGAACGGGCCGTCCACCTGAAGCACCTGGGCGAGGGCATGGACAGTTCGCTCGGCGAGATGGTCAGCTGGCTGAAGTCCCAAGGCCACCATGCGGTCGCAAACAGCCTGCAGCACGCGTCGTCGGTACATTCACGGCTGTTCCGTGAACAGGCCAGCCTGGTCTATCCCACTGGACTGGAGCAGGTCGGGCTCTACATCGCGCTGCAAGCCGGCGGTGCATGCGAAATCTGGAACAACACGCATCGTGTCATTCCGCCCCGGCTGGCGGGCAATCCCTGCCTGCTGACCGTGGATCTGCAACTGGCCATCTATCGCTCGCTGATCGAGGCGGTTTCACTTCTGCTGGAACTGGAGACCGGGCAGGTCTGCGTGCGCGCCCGAAGCGGCCGGGCAGGCAAACGTCGCGGCATTGTTGCTGTGGTGAGCCTGCTCGACCGTGGTTGCACGCTGTCCACGCGCACTACCCACCAGGCCGTCGAGCGCCTGGCCGGGCGGATGCTTGCCTACGGCGGAACGGTCCACTGCCGCGGCAATCGGCTGCGGCTGGTCCTGCATGAACCAATCACCCACGCGTCGCCCGCGGTGGCCTGACACGCAATCCCACCCGGCCAGTGGCGTTCGCAGCTAAAGTTGCAGCCGAAACCGCCGCTATCCGTGCCGAGCCCCTCCCTCGTGAGCCACCGCATCATGCCCGTCCTGCCGCAGGCCGCCGTCGATGGCGACCTGGCCGATCCGCTGCCGCAGCGGATCCTGCTGGTCGAAAACTCCCGTGCCTTCACCGGCATGCTGCGCGAGGCCATCGAACAGCGCCTGGAGCTGCCGGTGGTGATCGCCTCCACCCTGGCCGAGGCCGACCGCCTGCTGAGCGAAGGTGGCGGCTGGTTCCTGGTACTGACCGGACTGGTCCTGGCCGATGGCGACCGCGACGCGGTGGTCGAGTTCTTCCTCAAGCGCGATCTGCCCACCGTGGTGGTCAGCGGTGTCTACGACGAGGACCTGCGCAAGCGCGTGCTGCAGCAGCAGATCATCGACTACGTGCTGAAGAACACGCCCGGCAGCATCGATTACCTGGTGTGGCTGGTGCAGCGGCTGGAGCGCAACCGGCGCATCGCCGCGCTGGTGGTGGACGACTCACCGTCCGCGCGCGGTTATGCCGCAGCCTTGCTGCGCATGTATGGGCACGAGGTACATGAGGCGGCCGATGGCAATGAGGGCCTGGCTGCGATCGAAGCGCATCCTGCGATCCGCCTGGCGGTGGTCGACCAGGAGATGCCGGGCATGCAGGGCGTGGAGTTCACCCGGCGCCTGCGCACCCTGCGCTCGCGCGACAAGGTGGCGGTGATCGGCATCTCCAGCAATACTGATGCGTCGTTGATCCCGCGCTTCCTGAAGAATGGCGCCAACGATTTCCTGCGCAAGCCGTTCTCGCGCGAGGAATTCTTCTGCCGTGTCTCGCAGAATGTGGACCAGCTGGAGCTGATCGGCACGCTGCAGGACCTGGCCACCCGTGACTTCCTCACTGGCCTGCCCAACCGCCGCTGCTTCCTGGAGCAGAGCCAGCGCCAGCTGCCGCAGCTGCAGCTGCATGGCCAGTGCGTGGCGGTGGCGATGATCGACATCGACCACTTCAAGCACATCAATGACACCCATGGTCATGAAGCCGGCGACGATGCACTGCGGGCGGTGGCCGGCGCGGTGGCCGCACACGCGCGCAGCCAGGACCTGATCGCACGCTTCGGCGGCGAGGAGTTCTGCCTTCTGGTGCCGGACATGGAGCAGGACGAGGCGCTGCTGTACTTCGAGGAACTGCGCCAGCGCATCGCCGCGCTGGAGGTCGACATCGGTACCGCGACTCTGCGCATGACCGTCAGCATCGGCCTGTGCTGCCTGCGCCCGCAGCGCGATGCACTGCACCGGCTGATCTCCGAGGCCGACCGCCAGCTGTACCTGGCCAAGGCCGGTGGCCGCAACCGGGTCAGCTGCACCATGGTGGCCAGCCCGCTGCGCCCACGCGAGCCTGCCCTGCCCTGACCGCGGCGCCTTGATCCAGATCAACGCCATCGAGGGGTGGCGGTCCTACAGTCGGCCCCGACATACGCATGAAGGGGAGCCGGGATGGCACTACTGGTCTGGCAGGACGATCTGAACATCGGCATCGATGTGATCGACCAACAACACCGCCGCATCATCGAGATGCTCAACCACCTGCACGTGGCCCAGGCCAGCATGCAGCGTGCTGCGGTGGGTGAAGTGATCGACGAGGTGGTGGACTACACCATGTCGCACTTCGCGTTCGAGGAAGAGTTGATGGAGGAAGCGGGCTACCCATTCTGTGCGGCGCACAAGCGCGTGCATGAGGTCTTCATCAAGCGGGTATCGGAGTACCGCATGCGCTTCCAGGCCGGAGAGGACATCAGCGACGAACTTCGCACCATGCTCTCGCGCTGGCTGTTCAACCACATCCGCGGCGACGACCAGGCCTATGCCGAGCAGGTCAAGGCGCACCTGAACCAGTTCGCCCGCGAACACCAGGGCGGTGGCTGGCTGGGTCGCACGCTCAAGCGCTTCTTTGGTTGAGCCTCAGCGCGCGCCGGTGCAGTGCGACCAGCGCGCAGAGGGTCGCCACCGCGGTCAGGCACAGGTAGTAGCCGACCGCGACCAGGCCGAAGCGTTCGGCCAGCCAGGTCGCCAGGTACGGGGCCGGTGCCGCACCGAGGATGCCGGCCAGGTTGAATGACAGCGATGCACCGGTGTAGCGCACCTCCACCGGGTAGATCTCGGCCAGGAAGGTGCCGCAGGGGCCGTAGGTCAGGCCCATCAGGAACAGGCCCAGGCACAGGAAGGCGGTGACCAGCCATGGGCTGTGCGGCTGGAACAACGGCGCGAACAGAACGCCGAAGCCGACGATCAGCACGCTGGCGACGATCATGGTGCGACGCGTGCCCCAGCGGTCGCCATAGCGTGCCGACAGCGGGATGCCCAGTGCGAAGAACAACATGCCGACCATCTGCATCAGCAGGAACTGCTCGCGGCTGTAGCCCAGCACCGCAGTGCCGTGGCCAAGGCTGAACACCGTCATCAGGTAGAACAGCACGAAGGTGGCGAACGCGCCCAGGGTGCCCAGCAGCATCGGCACCGGATGGTCACGCAGCACCGTCCACATCGGCAGCCGCACTGGCGCCTTGCGCTCCAGCGCCTTCTTGAAGTCGGGCGTCTCGTGGATGTTCAGCCGCACCCACAGTCCCAGACCCACCAGCAGCGCGCTGGCCACGAACGGAATGCGCCAGCCCCACTGCAGGAAGTCGTCCTGGCTCAGGCAGCGGCCCAGCACCAGGAAGATGCCGGCCGACAGCAGGAAACCGATGGGCGCGCCCAGCTGCGGGAACATGCCGTACCAGGCGCGCTTGCCCGGTGGGGCGTTCTCGGTGGCCAGCAGCACCGCCCCCCCCCATTCGCCACCCAGCCCCAGCCCCTGGCCGAAGCGGCACAGCGCCAGCAGCGCCGGTGCCCACAGGCCAATCTGAGCGTGGGTAGGCAGCAAACCGATCAATACCGTGGACAGGCCCATGGTCAGCAACGCGGCGACCAGGGTGGCCTTGCGGCCGATGCGGTCGCCGAAATGACCAAACACCGCCGAGCCGACCGGCCGGGCGATGAACGCCACCGCGAAGGTCGCCAGTGACTGCAGCAGGGCCGCCTGCTCGCTGCTGTCCGGGAAGAACAGATGCGGGAACACCAGCACGGCGGCCGTGGCGTAGATGTAGAAATCGAAGAATTCGATGGTGGTGCCGATCAGGCTGGCCAGCAGGACACGACGGGGGGAATTCACGGGTGGCGCGGCAGCAGCGATCGTCGACATCGGCAGGACGGATAACGGTAGATCGGCCGATTCTGCCACGTGACGGTGGCCACACGGGGCGATGGTTTCAGCCGACACCGATGCCAACGGAATTTTTCTGGTCACCCGCCAGGCTGCGCCACCGGTCCCTGCTTGGATGCTTTGCCGATGGCTGCAGTTGCGTTGTCGTGGTCCGATTCGCCGAAGCTGCCGCGCATTGCGGCGTGGCTGGTGGTGCTGCTGGTACATGGCCTGATGGCGCTGTGGTTGCGGGGCAGTGGCCGGGTCGTGCGATGCATCCCGCGTTCGCACCGCGCCGCAACTACTTCCGCATCCGCCGGCAGATGACCCCGGAGCAGATCGTGCATGGCGTGGCGCAGCTGCTGGGGCTGTGGCCGCCGGGGTACATCGTCGACCCGTGCGAACTGGGTAGACAGGACATGGATCATTTCCAGAATGCCGTCGATGAAGCCGACCGGGATATGCTGCGTGCGGCGGTGCTGCAGGTGAGCGCACGCTGCAGGTAGCTCGACGGCTGTCTGCCTTCTAGCGAAGGCAGCCGAGCATGGCTCGGCGCCACAAAGAGCGAATGGCCGTCCAGCAAGCTCGTCGTTACAACTGAATCCAGGTGGCCTTGATCTCGCTGTATTTGTCGAACGCGTGCAACGATTTGTCGCGCCCGTTGCCGGACTGCTTGTAACCACCGAACGGGGCGGTCATGTCACCACCGTCCCAGCCGTTCACCCAGACACTGCCGGCGCGCAGCTGGCGTGCGACACGATGGGCGCGACCCAGATCACGTGTCCACAGGCCCGCCGCCAACCCATAGCGGCTGTCATTGGCCACGCGCACCGCTTCGGCCTCGTCGTCGAAACCAAGCACGGCCAGGACCGGCCCGAACACTTCCTCGCGTGCCAACGCGTGGTCCGGACGCACCCGGTCGAACACCGTGGGCTGCACGTAGCAGCCGCCGGCCTCCACCTCGGCCCGATGGCCGCCGAGCAACAGGCGGGCGCCGTCGCTTTCGGCCCGTGCGATATCGGCCAGCACCTTGTCCACGTGCGCGGCATCCACCAGCGCGCCCATCGGTGCATCGGCGTCCAGTGGATGCCTGGGCTGCATGTGCTGGCCATAGGCAATCACCTGGTGCACGAAGTCCTCACGGATCGAACGCTGTACCAGCAGCCGCGAACCGGCGGTGCAGACTTCGCCCTGGTTGAAGAAGATGCCCTGCGCCACGGCCTTGGCCGCTGCGTCCAGGTCCGGGGCGTCGGCAAACACCACGTGCGGGCTTTTGCCACCGCATTCCAGCCAGACCCGCTTGAGGTTGGACCGACCCGCATGCTCCAGCAGCTTCGCGCCGGTGGCGGTGGAACCGGTAAAGGCCAGCACGTCCACATCCATGTGCAGCGCCAAGGGCTCGCCCACGCGCGCGCCATGACCGGGCAGCACGTTCAGCACCCCGTCCGGCAGGCCTGCCTCGGCCGCCAGCGCCGCCAGCCGCAGCGCGGTCAGGGGCGATCGCTCCGAGGGCTTGAGGACCACCGAATTGCCCATCGCCAGTGCCGGCGCGATCTTCCAGCAGGCCATCAGCAGCGGGAAGTTCCACGGCACGATTGCGGCCACCACGCCGGCCGCTTCCCGCGTGACCAGGCCCAGCTCGTGCGGCCCGGTGGGTGCGATCTCGCCGTACAGCTTGTCCACCGCTTCGGCGGTCCAGGCCAGGCAGCGCACCACGCCAGGCAGGTCGATGCGGCGTGCATCGCGTACTGGCTTGCCCATGTCCAGGGTTTCCAGCAGGGCCAGCTCGTCGGCGTATTTTTCCACCAGCCCCGCCAGCGCCAACAGCACGCGCTTGCGATGGGCCGGGCTGGCCTGCGACCAATGGCCCACATCGAAGGCACGCCGTGCCGCCCGCACCGCGCGCTCCACGTCCTGTGCATCGCAGTCGGCGACCGCCCCCAGCACGCGGCCATCAATCGGGCTGATGCAGTCGAAGCGGGCGCCGCTGGCAGCGTCGGTGTAGCGGCCATCAATGAATGCCTGTCCGGGCATCGAAAGCTGCTGGGCCAGTGCCTGCCAGTGGCTGCGGTCGGGAAAGTCGGCCATGTCGGGCTCCTCGGAACAGTTTCCCCGGTTATACCGGCGTGGCCGCGACTCCGCCGTGACGTGGCTGCGCTACATTCTCCCCATCGGACCTGATGGAGCTGGCATGAAGCGTCCCGCGAGCGACCTGCACGATCTGGCTACCCAACGCCCGCAGTCACTGGAGGCGTACTGGATGCCGTTCACCGCCAACCGCCAGTACAAGGCAGCGCCGCGTGTACTGGTGCGTGCCGAGGGCATGCACTACGAGGATGTCGACGGCCGCCAGATCCTCGATGGCACGGCCGGCCTGTGGTGCTGCAACGCCGGCCACGCGCGTCCCCGCATCGTGGAAGCCATCGTCGAGCAGGCGCGCACGCTCGACTACTCGCCGGCCTTCCAGATGGGCTCGCCGCCCGCATTCGCGCTGGCGCAGCGGCTGGCCGCATTGGCACCAACGCCACTGAACCATGTGTTCTTCACCAGCTCCGGCTCGGAGGCGGTGGATACCGCGATGAAGATCGTGCTGGCCTACCACCGCCAGCGCGGCGAGGGCCAGCGCACGCGCTTCATCAGCCGCGAGAAGGCCTACCACGGCGTCGGCTTCGGCGGCATGGCACTAGGCGGCTTGCCCAACAACCGCAGGGCGTTCGGCCTGCAGCTGGGCGGCGTGGACTACCTGCGCCACACCCTGGACCTGCAGCGCAATGCGTTCAGCAAGGGCCTGCCGCGCCAGGGCGCTGAACTGGCCGACGACCTGGAGCGGCTGATCGCGCTGCATGACGCCTCGACCATCGCGGCGGTCTTCGTCGAGCCCATCGCTGGGTCCGCCGGGGTGATCCTGCCGGCGCCGGGCTACCTGCAGCGCCTGCGCGAGCTGTGCGATCACCACGGCATCCTGCTGGTGTTCGATGAGGTCATCACCGGCTTCGGCCGGGTTGGCATGCCCTTCGCCGCACAGCGCTTCGGGGTCACACCGGACCTGCTGACCTTCGCCAAGGCGGTCAGCAACGGCGCGGTGCCACTGGGGGGTGTGCTGGTCAGCGATGCGGTGCACGCTACGCTGATGCAGGCGCCGCCGCAGGCCATCGAGCTGTTCCACGGCTATACGTGCTCTGGCCACCCGCTGGCCTGTGCGGCCGCGCTGGCCACGCTGGAGGTCTACGCCGAGGAGCGCCTGTTCGAGCGGGCCATCGAACTGGGCGAATACTGGCAGGAACGGCTGCATGCGCTGCAGGGTCTGCCCAACGTGATCGACATCCGCAACTTCGGGCTGGTCGGCGCCATCGAACTGGCACCACGTCGCGATACCCCAGGCAGCCGCGGCTACGAGGTATTCCGGCGCTGCTTCCACGACGGCGGGCTGCTGGTGCGCTGTACCGGCGACATCATCGCGCTGTCGCCGCCGCTGATCGTGGACAAGGCGCAGATCGACCAGATCACCGGCACGCTGGGCGAGATGATCCGGGCCACCGCCTGAGCCCGGGCCGGCGGCGGCGAGCGGGTACAATGGGCGGTTCCGCTCCTGCTCGCTGCCGTGCCCATGGATATCGTCGTCAAAGAAGAACTCAAGGCCTATATCGACCCGCTGACCGCGGACGAACATGACGCGCTGGAGCGCAGCATCCTTGCCGAAGGCTGCCGCGATGCACTGGTGCTGTGGGGCGACGTACTGGTCGATGGCCATAACCGCTTCGGTATCTGCCAGAAGCACGGACTGCCCTTCAACACCGTGCAGAACACCCGCTTCCAGAGCATGGAAGACGTGCACCTGTGGATGATCGAGCAGCACCTGGGCCGCCGCAGCGTATCCGACTTCCAGCGCGGCGTGCTGGCGCTGCGCAAGCGCGACATCCTGGCCGCCCGCAAGCAGGTCGAGCAGGCCCAGCTGCAGCGCGAGAGCGATGGCACGGCCGAGATGGCCGATGAGGCTGGTGAAGACGGCCCGCCGTGGGAGCCGGCACCGAAGGTCAGCCGCGCCGAACTGGCCCGCGAAGCCAAGCTGAGCACCAGCCAGGTCGGCATGATCGAACGCATCCATGCCCAGGCCGCGGCCGAGGTGGTGGAAGCGGTGAAGGCCGGCATGATCTCGATCAGCGCCGCCGCGGCCGTGGCCGACCTGCCCGAAGAAGAACAGCGCGCCGCCGCCGCCGGTGGCAAGGACGAGCTGAAGCAGGCCGCCAAGCGCGTGCGCGAGTCCAAGCGCAAGCCGCGCGCGCCGAAGCCTGAACCGGCCGAGATGGATTTCGAGGAAGCGGATGAGGACGAGATCGCCAGCCGCGATGCCGAAGTGCTGTCGGCACTGGAACAACTGGGCGAGGATGCACCGGCGCTGCGCCGTCGCGTGGTCGCCCTGACCCGCGAGAACGACACCCTGCGCGCGCAGCTGGCCGCGCTGCGCAAGCAGCTCGAAGCGCTCTGAACCAACGGGTAGTGCCGGCCGCTGGCCGGCACCCCCATGAACGTTCCGGGTGCGTTGAGGATGCCGGCCAGCGGCCGGCACTACCAGATGCTCATGCCGTGCCGGTTAGACTCCCCGCATGACGTCTGCCATCGATCCGCGCCGCGCTCAGCTGCGGCGCCTGAAAGCCCTCGCGCTGGGCCTGCTGCTGTTGATGCTGGCCGGTTTCGCGGTCAGCCACTGGCAGGGCGAGCGCGGCATCTGGGCCTGGGTTTCGGCTTTCTGCGAAGCCGCGGCCGTGGGCGCGCTGGCCGACTGGTTCGCCGTGGTCGCGCTGTTCCGGCGGCCGATGGGCCTGCCGATTCCGCACACCGCGATCATCCCGCGCAGCAAGGAGCGCATCGGCGACAGCCTGGCGCTGTTCGTGCGCGACCAGTTCCTGGAGCCGGGCGTGCTGCTGGCCAAGCTGCAGGTATTCGATCCGGCCAGCCGCCTTGGCAGCTGGCTGGCCGACCCGGCACGCTCGCGCATGCTGGCCGACATGGCCCGCGGCTGGGCGCTGCAGGCGCTGGATTTCTTCGACGAAGCCGCCGTGCGCCGGCAACTGCACGGCTTCGTGGTACAGCAGCTGCGGCAGTGGAATGCAGCTGCCACTGCCGGTGAACTGCTGGCCCTGCTGACCGCCGATGGTCGCCATCAACGCGTGCTGGACGAGGGCCTGCAACGGCTGGGCCGCTGGCTGGAGCAGCCTGAGGTGAAAGAACGCGCCTCGCAGCTGATCGTGCGCTACATCCAGCGCGAATGGCCGACGCTGTCGAGCACGGTGAACTGGGTCAAGCCGATCGATGAGATCGGCGACAGCCTGGCCGAACGCCTGGCCCGCGCGGTGCTGGAAGAGCTGCAGCAGGTGCTGGCCGAGCCGCAGCACCCGCTGCGCCAGGACTACGAGACCTGGTTGCAGAACTACGTGCAGCGCCTGCGCGAGGATCCGGCGCTGGCCGAGCGCATCGAGCAGCTCAAGCAGGAAATGATCGACCACCCGGCCCTGCAGGAGTACGTGCAGGGGCTGTGGGCGCGCATCCACGCCAGCCTGCGAGCGAACCTGCAGCGCGAGGATTCGGCGCTGGTCGGCCACCTGCAGCGCAGCCTGGGTTCGCTCGGTGCCAGCCTGCAGGCCGACCCGGCGCTGCGCGAGGCACTGAACCAGCATCTGATGGAAGGTGCGCAGCGCCTGACCGGGCGCCTGCGCGAAGGCGTGACCACGCATATCGCGCAGACTGTGAAGGGCTGGGACGAGCGGCACCTGGTCGAACAGCTGGAACTGAGCGTGGGCCGTGACCTGCAGTTCATCCGCTTCAACGGCACCCTGGTCGGCGGGCTGATCGGCCTGCTGCTGCACGCTGCGACGGTCCTTTTCCGCTTCTGAAGCCTCCCTGCACGGGAGCGGGCGCCGTCACGCTTGATTAACGAAATGCGAATGCCTATCATTTGCTAATCGGTTGTACGCTTAGCCAAGCGGGGCACGGAAGCACGCACCCACCCGCCCCTTCGCCCGTGTACATCCCCCGACTACCGGGTCACCCGCATTGCGCGGGTGGCGCACCGTCGATGGGACTCGCTGGGCGACGTGCGCGGAGCGCACGGCTGCTGCGTCCGCGCATTCCATCGCCTGTTTCGTCCTGCATGGAATCGCACCGATGGCAATGCCGCTGAACCTCCCTCGTCCCTCTCTGCTGGCCCTGGCCGTGACTGCACTGATGATCGCTCCGCTGGCACACGCCGACGGCACCGCCGAATCTTCCGCGCGCACGCTGGACACCGTAAAGGTGACCGCCGATGGCGAGATCCCGAACAGCTACACGGTAAAGAACGCGCGCAGCGCGACCAGGCTGGACCTGTCGTTGCGCGAGACGCCGCAGTCGGTGACGGTCATCACCCGCCAGCGCCTGGACGACATGGGCCTGTTCTCGCTGTCGGACGTGATGGGCCAGGTGACCGGCGTCAGCGTGTCGGTCACCGACAGCGAGCGCATCAACTATGTCTCGCGCGGCTACACCATCGACAATTTCCAGATCGACGGCATGCTCAACACGTTCGGTGGCTCGGTCAAGACCAATACCGACAACGTGATCTACGATCGCATCGAGGTGATCCGTGGCGCCACTGGCCTGACCACCGGCGCCGGCGATCCCTCCGGCACCATCAGCATGATCCGCAAGCGCCCCACCGATACCTTCCAGATGGGCGCCAACCTCACCGTGGGACGCTGGGGCAACCGCCGCCTGGAAGCCGACCTCGGTGGTCCGGTTGCCTGGGACGGACGCATCCGTGCGCGCGTGGTCGCGGCCAAGCAGCAGAGCGATTCGTTCCGTGATGTCTATTCGCTCGACAAGGATGTGTTCTACGGCATCGTGCAGGCCGACCTGAGCGACAACACGCTGTTCGAAGTGGGCTACGAATACCAGTCGCCCCGTACCACCGGCGTGACCTGGGGCGTGGTGCCGTACTGGGGTGCCGATGGCACGCCAGCCAACCTGCCACGCTCGACCAACCTGTCGGCCTCGTGGAGCGCCTGGCCGATCGTGGAGAAGACCAGCTTCGCGCGGCTGGAGCAGCAGCTCGGCAACGGCTGGTCGGTGAAGGGCAATATCAGCCACGCCGTGCGTGATACCGACGGCAGCGTCTGGTACGGCGCAGCCGGCAATCCGCGTGCCGATGGAACCGGCGTCACCGCCTACATCTCGCACTTCAACGAGCACAGTACGATGGACGTGTTCGACGTCAACGTCGGTGGCCCGTTCCAGCTGTTCGGTCGCGAGCATGAACTGGTGTTCGGCCTGGGCCAGTCGGTGCGCAAGGGCGAGTCGGAAGGCATGGACTTCGACTACGACGATGCCTATGCCATGGTGCCGGACTGGCGCCACTGGACCGGCAATGTGCCGGTGCTTCCGGTAACCCGGCTGGGCAGGCTGTCGTCGCAGAATGAACTGCGCCAGCGCGCAGCCTACGTTGCCGCGCGCCTGCGCCTGGCCGACCCGCTGCTGGCGGTGGTCGGCGCGCGCTACGGCAGCTGGGAAACCCGCAGCTGGGCTTATGGCTACGATGCCAATGGCAACCGCAACCGCACCACCCGCACCGGCTACAGGCCGGACGACATGCTCACCCCGTATGCCGGCCTGGTCTACGACTTCAATTCGATCTTCAGCGGCTATGTCAGCTACACCGACATCTTCAAGCCGCAGAACTACCGCGACCGCAATGGCAACTACCTGGAGCCGGTGGTTGGCAACATGTACGAAGCGGGCGTCAAGGCCGAGTTCTTCGGCGGCCTGCTCAATGCCTCGGCCGCCGTATTCGAGGGCAAGCAGGACAACGTCGCCGAGATCGATGATTCGGTGCCGGTGAACTCGCTGCCCGATGGCAGCCAGGCCTACCGCTCCACCGGCAAGGGCAACAAGGTCAAGGGCTGGGAGATCGAAACCCAGGGCAGCATCGGCGAGCAGTGGAACGTCTCGGCCGGTTTCGCCCATACCGTCATCCGCAACAAGGACGGCGTCCTGCAGCGGACCACCGCCCCACAGGACACCTTCCGGCTCAACAGCAGCTGGCGCCCCGGCGGTATCGACGGTCGCTTCTGGCTGGGTGGTGGCGTGACCTGGCAGAGCAGCATCTGGAACAACAGCACCAAGGCCGATCGCAGCAAGGCCAGGATCACCCAGGACGCGTTCTACCTGGTCAACCTCGCCGGCGGCTACCGCTTCAACGAGAACTTCAGCGCCCAGCTGAACATCAACAACCTGCTGGACAAGAAGTATTTCAACAACGTCGGTTTCTACAACGGCGTGTACTGGGGCGAACCACGCAATGTCACCGTGACGCTGCGCTGGAAGCTCTGACCCTGATGGATGGCACCGGTTCTGCGACCAGTGCCAGGCCAGGGATGGCCTCCTCCGGCGCACAGTGGTGCGCCGGCCTTCTTCCACTGAAACCTGCAGGAATGCCGTGGACCGCTCGCCCGCAACCGCCAGCCCCCGCACCTTCTTCTCCAACCCGCGCTGGGGCGTGCTGTCACGTTCGTTGGCCGCGATCTTCGGCGGCTATGCGCTGGCCTCGGTGACCAGCGTGTTCTGCGCGGTGGCGCTGCCCGGCGCGCGCGGGCAGACCGTGCTGACCGGCATGCTGCTGGCGATCCTGGTCGCCGCCTGTGCCGCACTGTGGGCATTCGCCACCCGCAGCGCGCTGCGCGCATGGGTGGGCATCCTCGTCCCGGCCCTGCTGATGGCAGGCATTGCGCGCCTGATGGGGGCCTGGGCATGAAGAACGGATTCCGCCAATCGATGGCCTGGCTGCACACCTGGACCGGACTGCTGGTCGGCTGGTTGCTGCTGCTGATCTTCATGGCCGGCACAGCCAGTTACTACCGCGAGGAAATCAGCCGCTGGATGCGCCCGGAGCTGCCGGCCAACAAGGTCAGCATCGATGTGTCCGCGCAGCGCGCGGTGGACTACCTGCAGGCCAATGCCGGCCAGGCCGAGAACTGGTTCGTCACACTGCCGCAGCCGCGCAACCCGGCCATGCAGATGTTTTGGCGGTTGCCACCGGAGCTGGCCGACCCCAGCCGTGGCCGCCGCGGTGGCTTCGGCGACGCCACGCTGGACCCGAACACCGGCCAGGAGTTGAAAGCGCGCGAGACCCGCGGCGGCGACTTCTTCTACCGCCTGCACTTCGACCTGCACTACATCCCGGTGCTGTGGGCGCGCTACCTGGTCGGCTTCTGCGCGATGTTCATGCTGGTGGCGATCATCACCGGCGTCATCACCCACAAGAAAATCTTCAAGGACTTCTTCACCTTCCGCAAGGACAAGGGCCTGCGCTCCTGGCTCGACTTCCACAACGTCAGTGCGGTGATGGCGCTGCCGTACCACGCGATGATCACCTACACCGGCATTGTGACGTTGATGATCATGTACCTGCCGTGGGGGGTGAAGGTGGCCTACCCGCAGGATGAGGACAAGTTCTTCTTCGAGGCCTTCGGTGGCATGCCGGAGGTGACCGCACCGGCCGAAGGCCGCGCCGCGCCGCTGCCGATCGCACAGCTGCTGGACAGCGCACGCGCGCATTGGCACGGCGTGGAAGTGGCCGGCTTCACCGTGTCCAATCCGGGCGCGGCCAATGCGGTGATCGATATCCGCCAGCGCGACGGCAAGCGACTGTCCACCGACACCCCGGCCGTGCGCTACAACATGGTCAGCGGTGCGCTGCTGGAAGAAACACCGCCCTCCGGTGGCGCCACCGCCACCCGTGGCGTGCTGTACGGCCTGCATCTGGCACGTTTTGCCGACTGGGGCCTGCGCGCGTTGTTCTTCCTGTCCGGCCTGGTCGGCTGCCTGATGGTGGCCAGCGGCGTGGTGCTGTGGGCGGTGAAGGAACGGCCGAAGCATGCCAAGAGTGGACACACCGGCTTCGGCCTGCGCCTGGTCGATGCGCTGAACATCGGCACCGTCGCCGGCCTGCCAATCGCCTTCGCAGCCTACTTCTGGGGCAATCGCCTGCTGCCGCTGGACATCGCCGAGCGCTCCAGCGCCGAGGCCAACGTGTTCTTCTATGCCTGGGGCGCGGCACTGCTGGCGGCCTTCATCTGGCCCAAACGGATGATGTGGGCGTGGCAGCTGTACCTCGGTGCGGCGGCGTTCGCGCTGGTGCCAGTGGTCAATGCCCTGACCACGCACGCCCACCTGGGCGTCACGCTGCGCAGCGGTGATTGGGTGCTGGCCGGCTTCGACCTGTCGATGATCGCCTTCGGCGCGATGCTGGCACTATGCGGCTGGCGCATGCAGCACTGGACGCCACCGCTGTCTGCGGCCGAGAAGAAGAAGCGCGCCGCTGCAGCAGCAGCGCCGAAGGCATCAGTCGAAGCGACCGAAGCGGAGGCCAGCGCATGATGCTGCTCGCTCTGACGCTGTCGTTCTCTGCGTTCACCGCCCTGTCGCTGGCGATGGAAAAGCACCAGCACGACCTGCATGGCAAGGCCGCTGCCGCACCCGCACGGCGGATGCAGTGGCGGGTGCTGGGCTGGGCGCTGCTGACGGCGGCGTTCGCACTGTGCGTGGCCGACCACGGCTGGGCGATGGGCCCGGTGCTGTGGCTGGGCGCGATGACCGTGGCCGGCGTGGCACTGTCGTTCGGGCTGTACCCGTACCGCCCGAAATGGATCGCGGTGTTGGCGATCGTGCTGCCGGTGTTGGGGCTGGTGGTGGCGGTGCTGTAGCCGCCATCCACGCATGGCGTGGATCTACTGAACAACCATCCACGCGTGGCGTGGATCTACCGGCCAGATATGGGTAGTGCCGGCCGCTGGCCGGCATCCCATGAACCCTCTGCGGATCTGACACCGTTGCCGGCCAGCGGCCGGCACTACCGGAATTACCCCAACCGCTTCAGCTCCCACGCGCGGTGGATGCGCGCGTTGCGCTCGAAGTCCGGACCAATCGTGCGCGCGGTGATCTCGCGGCACTGGGCGAACTCGGCGATGGCGTTCTCTTCCAGCTTGAAGCGTCGGAAGTTGTTGGAGAAGTACAGCACGCCGCCCGGCGCCAATCGTGCCACCGCCGCGCGCAGCAGCTTCAGCTGCTCGCGCTGCACGTCGAAGTCGTCGGCACGGGCGGAGTTGGAGAAGGTCGGCGGATCGCAGAAGATCACGTCGTACTGCCCACGGTCGCCCTCCAGCCAGGCCATTGCATCGGCCTGCACCAGCAGATGCTGGTTGCCGCCCTGCCCGTTCAAGGCCAGGTTGTCGTAGCACCACTGCAGGTAGGTCGCCGACAGGTCGACGCTGGTGGTGCTGGCGGCACCGGCCACGGCGGCCTGCACGCTGGCCACGCCGGTGTAGCAGAACAGGTTGAGGAAGCGCTTGCCGCGCACCTGCTCGGCCATCATCCGGCGCAGCGGGCGATGGTCGAGGAACAGGCCGGTATCGAGGTAGTCGAACAGGTTCACCTGCAGCAGCGCGTTGTTCTCGCGCACCACGATGAATTCGTCGCGCTGCTCGAAGCGGCCGTACTTGCTGCCGCCCTTGCCGCGCTCGCGCGACTTCATCGAGACCTGCTCCGGCGGTACGCCGAACACTTCACGCGCGGCGGCCAGCAGTTCGTTGCGGCGACGGCGCACGTCGTTCTCCGGAATCGCGGCCGGTGCGGCGTACTCCTGCACATGCAGGAAGGTGCGGCGCTTGCCACCCTCTTCCTCGTAGACATCAATGGCGGCCGCGTATTCCGGCAGGTCGGCGTCATAGGCACGGAAGCAGGTGATGTCTTCACGGGTGCGCCAGCTCTTGAACTTCTTCAGGTTCTTGCGCAGGCGGTTGGCCACCATCTGCGCACCTTCGCTCAGTTCGCGTGGCTGCGCCGGGTCGCGGCCCGGCACAGCGATCGGGTCGCAGACGATCAGCGCGCATTCCAGCGCACCGTTGAACATCTGGTACTTCTTGCCGGCGCGCAGGCCGGTGGCAAAGGCCAGTTCGTCGTTGCCACACAGCAGGCTGGCGCGCCACTGCGGCACGGCCTTCTGCAGGGCATTGCCCAGTGCACGGTAAAGCGCCGGATCGGCGGCCAGGCGTTCGTCGTACGGCGGATTGCAGACCACCGCGCCGATCTCCTGTTCGGGCGCAGCCAGGTCGGCCACGTCGGCGCGGGTGAAGCGGATCGCATGAGCGACGCCCGCGACCTCGGCGTTCTCGCGCGCCGCCTGGATGGCGGCCGGGTCGATGTCGCTTCCGTGGATGACCGGCTTCAGCGCGGCCAGGCCAGCGGCTTCGCGATCACGCGCTTCGCTCTGGATGGCCTTCCAGGCGGCCTTGTCGAAGCCCAGCCAGCGGCTCGGCGGCAGGCTGCCATGGCGCATCAGGCCGGGAGCGACGTCGGCGGCCATCAGCGCGCCTTCGATCAGCAGCGTGCCGCTGCCGCACATCGGGTCCAGCAGGCCACCGCCGGCGGCATGCAGGCGCGGCCACTGCGCGCGCAACAGCAGCGCGGCGGCCAGGTTTTCCTTCAGCGGTGCCTCGTGGGCGGCGCCACGCCAGCCACGGCGATGCAGCGGGCCACCGCCGAGGTCGATCGACAGCGAGGCACGGCCCTTGCGCAGCGACAGGTTCACGCGCACGTCCGGCAGGTCGGTGTTGACCGACGGGCGCTCCAGGCCTTGGTCACGCATGCGGTCGACGATGGCGTCCTTGATCCGCTGCGCGGCGAAACGCGCATGGGTGATCTTGTCGCCGGACACGTGCGCGTCCACCGCCAGGGTCATCTCCGGCTTGATGTGCTCCTGCCAGGGCAGCGCACGCACGCCGTCGTACAGGGCCTGTTCGTCCGGGCATTCGAATTCGTCGATCGGCCACAGCACGCGGCTGGCCAGGCGCGACCACATCACGATCCGCAGCGCCTGCTCCAGTTCGCCCTCGGCGTTGACGCCGGCAATGGTGGCAGTGGCCTTGCCAAGGCCCAGGGCCGACAGTTCATCGGCAAGCAGGTATTCCAGGCCCTTGGCGCAGGAGACGTAGAATTTCACGGGATCGGTTCGCAGGTGGTCGGGCGCGGCACAGGGGCCGGGCCGGTCGGAAAGGAGGGCCGCAAGCACGGCCAGCAGGCCCGCGCCGGGGGCGGCGGGGCTGCCATTGTAGTCAAAGCGGGCGGGCGCGCCGTGCGCCCGGGCTTCACAGTTGCCGTAGCAGGCGCTCGAAGGCCTGCGCGGAGGCCTCCACATGGTGTTCCAGGCGGTGGCCGTCATCGACCAGCAGCAGCTGCGCGGCGCGCGCCTGTGCCCAGGCGATGACCCCGGCGGCCGGGACCACATCGTCATGCCAGGCCTGCACCACCGTGGTCGGCACCGCGGCGGCATCCAGTGCCGGCATCGGGCCCATGGTGGTCGGCGGCACCATCAGGAACAGGCCGGCCACCGGCACCTGCAGCGAGGCGATGGCGGAGATGTAGGCGCCCAGGCTGGAGCCGGCCAGCACCACCGGGCCCTGCCGGGCGGCAAGGGCGGTGCGTTCGACCAGGCGGCGCAGGCGGGTCGGCACGTCGCCTACCCGGCTGACCTCGCTCATGGCGTCCAGGTCGGTGTAGTCGGGGCGCTCGTGGGTCCAGCCCAGGCGCTGCGCCACCTCCGCCAGCGCGGTGACCTTGGTCGCTTCCGGGCCGCTCTCGAAGCCGTGGGACAGGATGCAGTGGCCGCGGCTCACGCGCAGGCTCCGTGCGCGCGGTTCGACAAGGAAAGGGAAGGCAGGTTCATGCCGCAATGCTAGCATCGCCGGATGCCCAACCCGCTCCTGCCCGGCCTGCAGCTGCAGCCCCTGCCCTACGAAGACCGTCTGCCGCTGCGCGACCCGGCCACGCTGGAGATGGTGGTGATCCACTGCACCGAGCTGCCCGATCTGGTGATGGCGCGGGAGTACGGGCAGCGCGTGCTGTACGACAGTGGCGCCGGCAACAGCGGCCATTTCTACATCGACCGTGATGGCCGCGTGGTGCAGTACGTGGCACCGGAACGCGTGGCCCACCACGTACGCGGCATGAACGCGCATTCGCTGGGCATCGAGCTGGTCAACACCGGGCGCTACCCGCACTGGTTCGACAGCCGTCACCAGGCGATGGACGAGGCCTACACCGAGGCGCAGCTGGTAGCGCTGGAGGCGCTGCTACTGGCGCTGGTGGCGCGCTATCCGTCGCTGCGGCGGATTGCCGGGCACGACCAGCTGGATCTGGAGCAGGTGCCGGCCAGCGACGACCCGACGCTGATGGTGGCGCGCAAGCGTGATCCGGGGCCGTTGTTCCCATGGGCGCGGGTGCTGGCGAAGGTGCCGTTGCAGCCTGTTGGGTAAGCGGCAGGGCTGCGCCCTGCACCCGCAGAAGCAACGTCAACGTCAAAAGCCGGCATTCGGTGGGATGGCGGGGTGGATCCGGTTGCGGGGGACGCCGTAAACCCGTCCCTGGGGCTTGGCCGCGGCATCCATGCCGCGGACACCCCCGCAACCGGACCCACCCCGCCTTCGACAGTTTCCCGCTGCTGTTGGTGGGTGCCGACCGTTGGTCGGCACGGGGTCGAATCGATCGGAGGGTGCCTTTGTAGAGTCGAGCCGCGCTCGACTGCGTTTTGCCCGGATCGCTCAGGCGCCGGTCGCCACCGGGCGGCTGCTGTCGCTGACCCACCCGCTCCACGAATCGGCGTAGACACGCGCGCCGGACAGGCCGGCCGCTTCCATCGCCAGCAGCAGATGGCAGGCGGTCACGCCGGAGCCACACATCAGCACCACCTGCTGCGGATCACGGTTGCCGATCACGCCCTGCAGTTCGGCGCGCAGCGCCTGTGCGTCGCGCAGGCGGCCGTCGAGTACGTTCAATGCGAACGGGCGGTTGACCGCGCCAGGCACGTGGCCGGCGACCGGGTCCAGCGGCTCGACTTCACCGCGGAAGCGCTCACCCGCGCGCGCGTCGACCAGCCAGCCCTGCGCATGCTTCAGCCGCGCGGTGATTTCATCGGCATTGGCGATCTGTGTGGTGTCGAAGCGGCCCGGGTAGGCAGGCAACGCCGTCACTTCAGTCTGGCCGCTCGCCAGCGCGTGACCAGCCGCCTGCCAGGCGGCGATGCCGCCGTCGAGCACGGCGACCCTGCTGTGACCCATCAGGCGCAGCAGCCACCACAGGCGCGAGGCGGCCATGCTGCCGTCGCTGCCGTCGTAGACCACCACCTGGGTGTCGGGGCCGATGCCCCACTGCCCCAGCTTTGCGGCAAAGGCATCGCTGTCCGGCAGTGGATGGCGACCATGGCCGACGCGCGACAGATCGGACAGGTCACGATTGAGATCGGCATACACCGCACCCGGGATATGACCTGCCAGATACTGGCCGCTTCCCGCCTGCGGGTCGGCCAGCGAGGAACGCGCATCAACCACGCGCACCGCGGTGCTGGCGGTGGCGCGTGCGTCGACCACGCGGATGCCCTCGCCCAACGTGGCAGCCAGGGGGGCGACATCGACCAGGGTGGTCCACGGCGGATCGATCAGGTTCATTGCACTTGCTCCAGGCGGCGACGCAGGTTGTAGAGAATGGCCGCGGTGGCGCCCCAGATGCGCTGGCCGGGCCAGCCGTACTCAAGGACGTGGCGGATGCGGCCGCGATGGTTGATTTCGACCTGACGCAGGTTGTCGGCCGCCATCAGGTAGTCCAGCGGCACCTCGAACACCTCGGCCACTTCGCTGGGCTGCGGCACCGGCACGAAGTCCGGATCGACCACCGCCACCACCGGGGTGACCCGATAGCCGGTGATCGTCACGAAGGGATCCAGGTAGCCCAGCGCCTGCACCTGGCCGGGCGCCAGTGCGATTTCTTCCTGGCTCTCGCGCAATGCCGCCGCCAGTGCGTCGCGGTCGTCGGGCTCGGTGCGGCCGCCGGGGAATCCGACCTGGCCACCGTGCGTGCGCAGGGTTTCGGTGCGGCGGGTGAGGATCACCTGCGCGCCATTGGCACGCGGCACGATACCCGCGAGCACGGCCGCCTCCACCGGAGGGCCGGACGGCAACAGGTCGATCAGCTCGCTGCGGTTCCAGCCGTCGCCGGCCGGCGGTTCGGCCAAGGGGTGCAGCGCGCGCATCAGTCGTTCGTGGTCGGCCAGCGAGCCGCGCAGTGATTGCTGGAGTTGCGCGCGCAGCGGCTGCACGCGATGCAGGATGCGACTGCGTTCGTCGTGGCTCATCGACGACCACCGTGCGATTTCATCGATATGCCGCCCGCAGCCGGTGCACTGCCGGTGCGGATCCAGCGTGCACACTCCGATGCAGGGACTTGCGACAACACGCGCCGATTCTTCCATTGTTTGCACCCGCCAACAGTAGCGCGAATGGGCTGGATTTGTGCGGGTGGCCCGGCCGGACGGTAGAGTCGACTGTCAGTCGACGCGCGCGCAGCGCGGGCGTCTTCTTGATGTGACCCAAGTGCAGTCGACTGACAGTCGACTCTACCGTCAGGAACTGCGCAAACAAAAACGCGCCGGTGGAATCACCGGCGCGTTTCGTTTACGACTTCGATTTACTTGACGCTGACCAGCTTGATCTCGAACTGCACAGCCACGTTCGGCGGGAACGGGGTGCGCGGGTCGGCACCGTAGGCCTGGTCCGGCGGCAGGGTGACTTCCCACTTCGAGCCTGCCGGCATCTGCAGCAGGGTCTCGCGCATGGCCTTCATTTCGACTTCGCTGACCTTGATCGACGGGATCTGCTGGGCCGGGCGGGCTTCGGTCGGGCGCTGGCCGTACGGGAACGGACCGGCCACTTCCAGCTGCACGGTGCTGGCCTGGGTCGGCTTGGCACCCTTGCCGGCCTCGATCACGCGGTACTGGACGCCGCTCGGCAGCGACTGCACACCGGCCTTGGCCTTGTTCGCCGCGATGAACTGATCGCTCTTGGTCTTGTTTTCGGCAGCAGCCTTTTCGTACTCGGCCTTGGCAGCCTGGGCACGGCCCTGCTCGCGCTTCTGGAACGCTTCAACGGCCGGCTTCAGCTGCTCGGCGGTGATCGCCGGCTGCTTCTTGGCGTAGGCATCCTGCAGGCCCTTCACCACCGAGTTGATGTCCAGCTGCTCACCACGACCGGTCAGCTCCGCCAGGTTGTTGCCGTAGTCGTAACCGAAGTAGTAGCTCAGCTTGCCCTTTTCGGACGAAACGTCCTGGGCGAAGGCATTGCCCGTCAGGGCCAGGGCCGCGACGGCGACCGCGATAGAACGCAACTTCATCAAACAGTTCTCCAGGGGTGGTAACTCAGGGACGTTCTGCGCCGCCCTGAGGCGACGGGTTAGGATAACGGGCGCAACGTGTAACCGCTACTCACGATGCAGGCTATGACCCGTCTGCGTTCGCGGAGTTCAATATCACTTTTTTTTAACGTTCCAGGAGTTTCCCCGTGGCCGATGCCCTGATCGCTGTCACCGACGACGGTGCCATCCGCACCGTGACCGTCCAGCGCCCGGACAAGCTCAACGCCCTCAATGCCGCGACCCTGCAGGCCCTGGCCGAGGCCTTCAGTGCTGCCGCCGCAGACCCGGGGGTGCGCGTGGTGGTGCTGACCGGCGCAGGCCCGAAGGCGTTCGTGGCCGGCGCCGACATTGCCGAGATGAACACACTCAGCGCGGTTCAGGGACGTGATTTCTCGCTGCTGGGCCAGGCCCTGATGCGCCAGATCGAGCGCATGCCCAAGCCGGTCATCGCCCGCGTGAACGGTTTTGCCTTGGGTGGCGGCCTGGAACTGGCCATGGCCTGCCACCTGCGCATCGCCGCCGATACCGCCAAAGTCGGCCAACCGGAAATCAATCTCGGCCTGATTCCCGGCTTCGGCGGCAGCCAGCGCCTGCTGCGCCTGTGCGGCCGCGCCGCCACCCTGGAGCTCTGCCTGCTGGGTGCACCGATCAACGCCGCACGTGCGCTGGAACTGGGGATTGTCAACGAGGTGGTGCCGGCCGACGCGCTGGACAATCGCGTGAATGACGTCGCCCGCCAGCTGGCGCGCTCGGCGCCGCTGGCCCTGCGCGGCCTGCTGGACGCGGTGCACGTGGGTGGCGAATGCAGCCTGGAAGCCGGGCTGGAATACGAAAGCGCGCAGTTCGGCCTGCTGTTCGCCACCGAGGACATGCGCGAGGGAACCAGCGCCTTCCTGCAGCGCCGTCCGCCGGCCTTCCAGAACCGCTGACGCCATGGCATCCCGACCCAACCCCGCGCAGCTGTTCGCCCGGGTCCAGGCAGACGATCTCGATGGCGCCCTGCAGGCCGGTCTGATGGACTATGTCGCCCGCGCCGACGACGCGCAGTTGCTGCCCGGCCACCCGGAACTCCCGCAGCGGTTGCAGCAGGCCCAGCAGCTGCTTCAGGCCGCCTGGGCGGCACGCGAACGCTACCGCGCCCGTGCGGTGCGACTGGCCCGCCGGGAAGCCGAACGCGACGCGCGGCGCACGCCGGCCCCGGCGCCGGACGTGAAGCCCGCCCTGCCCGCTGCGGCGGCCGCCATCCTCGCCCGGGCCAAGGCCCGCGCCAGCGGCAAGGAGCAGTAATGGCCACCACGAAGAAGACCCCACGCGCCCCGGCGCTGCGTGGCGGCACGATGCCGCGCGCCGACGTGGTGGAAATGTTCACCCGCCTGCGTGAACTCAATCCGCACCCCAAGACCGAACTGGAGTACAGCTCGCCGTTCGAGCTGCTGGTGGCGGTCGCGCTGTCGGCGCAGGCCACCGACGTCGGCGTCAACAAGGCCACGCGCCGTTTATTCCCGGTCGCCAACACGCCGGCGAAGATCCTTGCGCTTGGCGAGGACGGGCTGAAGCAGTACATCGCCACCATCGGCCTGTTCAACGCCAAGGCCAAGAACGTGATCGCCACCTGCGCGATCCTGCTGGAAAAGCATGGTGGTGAAGTGCCGCGCGATCGCGATGCGCTGGAAGCGCTGCCGGGCGTGGGCCGCAAGACCGCCAACGTGGTGCTCAACACCGCGTTCGGCGAGCCGGTGATGGCGGTGGACACGCATATCTTCCGCGTCTCCAACCGTACCGGCCTCGCCCCGGGAAAGAATGTGCGCGACGTGGAAGACAAGCTGGTGAAGGTGATTCCCGCCGAGTTCCTGCTCGACGCGCATCACTGGCTGATCCTGCACGGTCGTTATGTGTGCAAGGCGCGCAAGCCGGATTGCCCGGGGTGCGTGATCGCCGATCTGTGCCGGTTCAAGGAAAAGACCACAGCCGAGGCATGACGCAGTCTCTGTTGTGACCAAACGAAGACGGCGGGCACGAGGCCCGCCGTCTGTGTTTCAGGACAAGCGTGCTTCAGGAGATCAGAACGACAGGTCGCCCCATACGCCGAATTCCTTGGTCTTGTCGTTCTTCTTGTCGCCTGCGTTGGCCAGGTGCGTGTACTTGTACACGGTCGACAGCTTGAGGTTCTTCATGACCGGGAACTCGACGCCGACGTTCCAGTACTTGTCGCTCAAGGTCGGGTCCAGGGTCTTGCTGACGTCGGTGTCATCGTAACGACCGAACACGTTGATGCCGCCATCGGTCACGCGCACGCTGCCCCACACCGACCAGCCGCTGGACTTGTCGGTGGCAACGGTCATCACGTTGTTGAGGTTCTTGGCCTGGAAGTACTCGCCACCGACGCGGAAGTCGCTGCTGGCGTAGGCCACCATCGCGTTGGCGCGGGTGTAGGTGTTCTCGGAACTCTGGATGTCGGTTTCCTTGCCCAGCTTGCCGCTGTAGCCACCGACGGCAACCACGAAGTTCTCGTTCGGGGTGTAGGCCACGCGGCCTTCCACGTCCATGCCCTTGCTGCGGGTCGGGTTCTTGTAGCCGGCGCCGGACACCACCGAGACGGCGTAGTTGAAGTTGTTGCCCAGGTTGCCGAAGCCATGCAGGCCCCAGTCGGACGAGTTGCCATACTTCAGGCGGTCGGTCAGGGTGTTCTCGACATAGCGCATGCCGTAGAACTTCTCGACGTACGGGATCCACGGCATGTCGGCGGCACCGACGCGCAGGTTGAAGGCCGGGTCGAAGCTGCCCTGCACGTAAGCCTTCTTGACGAACAGTTCGGTGTTGCCGATGGCCGAGCTGTACTGGAAGTCGGTGGTCAGGTTCGCCGACCAGATGTCGTTGAACTTGTGGTCGACGGTCAGGTAGAAGCGCTTGACGTCCAGACCGGTGCCGCTGGCGGCGGTGTCCTTGCCGTTGCTGGTCTTGTCGATGTTGGTCAGGTCGAAGAACATGCGACCGCCGATCTTGTTGTCATTGACCAGCTTGGCCAGCTTGTCGACGCTGGTCTGGGTCTTCTGTGCACCTTCCAGCGCCTGCGCCTGGGTGATGTTCACTTCGGACTGCGCGTCGGACTGCGCCTGCAGCGCCTGCGAATCGTTCTGCAACTGCTGGACCTGGGCCTGCAGCGCGGCGATCTGTGCCTGCAGCTGCTGCAGCTGTGCCTGGGATACGCCCGAGCTGGCGGGGGCTGCGAAGGCGTCGGCGGAAACCAGACCGAGGCTTGCAACGACCGCGGCGGCGAGCAAATGGGAACGCATTTTGGATCTCTCCAGAGGGTTGGAATGGCTTGGGCAGAACGCCACGCCGGCAGGCCGGTCAAGCGTTTTGCGAACGTTCCGTTAAAACCATGACAGTCGAATGACAAACTGCGCACCAAACACAGGTTTCTTCGTGCGGTCATGCGGACGACGCATTTGCGCCGGCATCTGTGTCGAGGCCTTGCGGCACATGGCGTGATGTATCCGCTTCAACGCGCAACGCGGCACCATGCATCCCGGTGCGGGACATGGCATCGCTGCCGGATGCCCATTCCCGGGATGCGTGCGCGTCAGCGTGGAGGCTCCGACAGCGACATATAGAGGATGGCGGCGCGCCCCCCTGCCGCCCCTCGACCGCGCGCCAATCCTTCACGGACACCGCCGCAGCTGCAACGGCCAGCGCTGTAACGGTTGCGTCATACAACGGTCCCTGCGCTGTCATCGAACCGTTATGGAATGTGCGCCGGGCGGGTAACCCCGCATCCCAATCAACCCAGGAGCCACCCCGTGATCCACGCCTTCAAGTCGCGCGTTGCCGTTGCCGTCTTCGCAGCGTCGTCCGTGTTCGCCGCCAACGCCGCTGAAATCACCGGCGCGGGCGCCTCGTTCATCTACCCGGTGATGTCGAAGTGGTCGGCCGACTACAACGCCGCCACCAGCAACAAGGTCAACTACCAGTCGATCGGCTCCGGCGGTGGTATCGCCCAGATCAAGGCCAAGACCGTTGATTTCGGCTCCTCCGACGCCCCGCTGAAGCCGGAAGAACTGGCCGCTTCGGGCCTGGCGCAGTTCCCGTCGGTGATCGGCGGCGTGGTGCCGGTGGTCAACGTGGCCGGCATCGCCCCGGGCGCACTGAAGCTGGACGGCACCGTGCTGGCCAATATCTTCCTGGGCAAGATCAAGACCTGGAACGACCCGGCCATCGCCGCGCTGAACCCGGGCGTGACCCTGCCGAGCGCCAAGATCACCGTCGTGCACCGTTCGGACGGCTCGGGCACCACCTTCAACTTCGTCAACTACCTGTCCAAGGTCAGCCCGGAGTGGAAGAGCTCGGTCGGTGAAGGCACCTCGGTCCAGTGGCCGGCCGGCATCGGCGGCAAGGGCAACGAAGGCGTTGCTGCCTACGTGAAGCAGATCAAGGGCGGCATCGGCTACGTCGAACTGTCCTACGCGCTGCAGAACAAGCTGTCGTACACCGCGATGAAGAATGCCGCCGGCCGCTTCGTGCAGCCGAGCGATGCGTCGTTCGCCGCCGCCGCTGCCAGCGCCGACTGGGCCAGCGCCAAGGACTTCTACCTGGTGATGACCAACGCCCCGGGCGCCGAGTCCTGGCCGATCACCGCCACCAACTTCATCCTGGTGCACAAGAAGCCGAAGAACGCTGCCAACGGCAAGGCCACCCAGGAGTTCTTCCGCTGGGTCTACAAGAGCGGCGACGCCCAGGCCCGCCAGCTGGACTACGTACCGCTGCCGGACAGCCTGGTCCGCCAGATCGAGACCTACTGGTCGCAGAACCTGAAGTAAGCGTTCCCCCCGCAGGAACGGGGTCGGCGGGTCCTCTCTCCCCCGCCGGCCCCAACCGGGCGCGAGATCCTCGAGATCTCGCGCTCTTCTTGTTTTTGGGGGTTGATCGTGAAGAGCGCTGCGCTTCCAATCTACTGCCCGGAGTCGGCGCAGGGCCCAGCCCGGGACACGCCGTAAACCCCGCTCCGCGGTCCGGCCCAGCCGCTGGCGGCTGTGCGTTCGGGCGCTTGCGAGGCAGTGCCTCGCAGGCAAACGGCCCTCACCCTTGGGGGCTCGGCCACGGCATCCATGCCGTGGACGTTCCTGCACGCCCTGGCCCACCGCCTCTCGACAGTTCATCGGGGGCGCGGTGGGGTCATGGAAGGCAGGAGCAAAGGCAGGAGCGTTTGTAGAGCCGAGCCCATGCTCGGCTGGGTGCTGGAGCGTGCGGACCAACGGTCCGCACCTACCGAGGGCAGGGAGCAGTCGAGTATGGCTCGACTCTACAAGGGCCAACCGACCGTCATATCGGTGCGCAGATCGGGGGTTTCCCGGCACCTGCCGGATCGGCGCCAACCCCGTGAAACCCTTGTCAGAACGTGATCCAGGACACCTCTGTCATGGTCGTAATACGGCTGTAACAAAAACATCATTTCATAGCCGCATCCGCCGACCACGTCGGCTCTTCCCCGCTATGGAGTGACCATGAAACTGCACTCGGCCGGCCTTGCCGCCCTTTCCCTGGCCATCGCCCTGGGCCTGTCGGCCTGCGGTGGCGACAAGCAGGCCGCGCAGCAGCCGGCTGCCGACGGTGCCGCTGCCCCGGCCGCTGCCGGTGCCAAGGTGACCGCCGAAGTGTCCGGCGCGGGCGCGTCCTTCATCTTCCCGCTGGTCTCCAAGTGGTCGGCTGACTACAACACCAGCACCGGCGCCAAGATCAACTACCAGTCGATCGGCTCGGGCGGCGGTATCGCCCAGATCAAGGCCGGCACCGTCGACTTCGGTTCCTCCGACAAGCCGCTGAGCAGCGAAGAGCTGGCCCAGGCCGGCTTGGCGCAGTTCCCGTCCGCCATCGGCGGCGTGGTGCCGGTGGTCAACATCGAAGGCCTGGAAGCCGGCAAGCTGCGCCTGAGCGGCGCCCTGCTGGCCGACATCTTCCTGGGCAAGGTCAAGACCTGGAACGACCCGGCCATCGTCGCCGCCAACCCGGGCGTGAAGCTGCCGGACGGCAAGATCACCCTGGTCCACCGTTCGGACGGTTCGGGCACCACCTTCAACTTCTCCAACTACCTGTCCAAGGTCAGCCCAGAGTGGAAGAGCAAGGTCGGCGAAGGCACCTCGGTGCAGTGGCCGGACGGCGTTGGTGGCAAGGGCAACGAAGGCGTTGCTTCCTACGTGAAGCAGATCAAGGGTTCGATCGGCTACGTCGAACTGGCCTACGCGCTGCAGAACGGCATGCCGTACACCGCCATGCAGAACGCGGCCGGCAACTGGGTCGAGCCGAGCGCGGAAACCTTCGCCGCTGCAGCCGCCAGCGCCGACTGGGCCAGCGCCAAGGACTTCAACCTGGTCATCACCAACGCACCGGGCGAGCAGGCGTGGCCGATCACCGCCACCAACTTCATGCTCATGCAGAAGCAGCCGAAGGACGCCAAGCGCAACCAGGACACCCTGGCCTTCTTCAAGTGGGCCTTCGAAAACGGCCAGGCCCAGGCCAACGAGCTGCACTACGTGCCGCTGCCGGCCGAACTGGTCAAGCAGATCGAGGCCTACTGGGCGTCCGACCTGAAGTGATGGACACGACGGTGCCCGCCCCGCGCGGGCACCGCCGCTTCCACGCCGTGCCGCCCCGCCCCTTCCTGGCCCTGCCGTCCCCATGAATGCCATCGCCCAGCCTGTAGCCGCCCCGTCCACGCGTGATGCGCGTGATGCCCGCAACGACAAACTGTTCCGATGGGTGCTGGTCGGCACCGTCATCTTCGTCCTGATCGCCCTGGCCTGCGCCGCGCTGTCGATGCTGTGGGGCGGCCGCCATGCCCTGCAGATGCAGGGCCTGAGCTTCTTCTTCTCCGCCGACTGGAATCCGGTCGAAAACAAGTTCGGCGCCCTCGCCCCGATCTACGGCACCCTGGTCACCGCGCTCATCGCGATGGTCATCGCCGTGCCAGTCAGCTTCGGCATCGCCTTCTTCCTCACCGAAGTCGCGCCGCGCTGGCTGCGTGGCCCGGTCGGTACCGCCATCGAACTGCTGGCCGGCATTCCCTCGATCATCTACGGCATGTGGGGCCTGTTCGTGCTGGTGCCGGTGATGACCGAGTACGTCACCCCGTTCCTCAACGAAACCCTGGGCGAATGGCCGATCATCGGCCCGATGTTCCAGGGCCCGCCGCTCGGCATCGGCATGCTCACCGCCGGTTTCGTGCTGGCCATCATGGTCATTCCGTTCATCTCCTCGGTGATGCGCGAAGTGTTCCTGACCGTGCCGACCCGCCTGAAGGAATCGGCCTACGCGCTGGGCTCCACCAAGTGGGAAGTGAGCTGGGACATCGTCCTGCCCTACACCCGCTCGGCGGTGATCGGCGGCATCTTCCTCGGCCTCGGCCGCGCCCTGGGCGAGACGATGGCGGTGGCCTTCGTGATCGGCAACAGCGTGCGCCTGTCGCCGTCGCTGCTGGAACCGGGCACCACCATCGCCGCGCTGATCGCCAACGATTTCGGCGAAGCCACTGAAACCTACCGCTCGGCCCTGCTGCTGCTCGGCTTCGTCCTGTTCATCGTCACCTTCGTGGTGCTGGCCATCGCCCGCCTGATGTTGATGCGCCTGTCCCGCAAGGAGGGCAACTGATGTCCACCACCGCTGATTCCTTGTACCTGCGCCGCCGCATCGGCAATGTCGTTGCGATCACCGCCTCCTGCGCCACTGCGCTGTTCGGCCTGTTCTTCCTGGGCTGGATCCTGTTCACCCTGGCCTCCAAGGGCCTGGCCGGCATCAACTGGGATCTCTTCACCAAGATGACGCCGCCGCCGATGCAGGAAGGCGGCCTCGCCAACGCCTTCTTCGGCAGTGCGGTGATGTGTGCGCTGGCGATCGGCATCGGCACCCCGCTGGGCGTGCTGGCCGGCACCTGGCTGGCCGAGTACGGCAACGCCCGCAAGGCCGGCACCGTGGTCCGCTTCGTCAACGACATCCTGCTGTCGGCCCCGTCCATCGTGCTGGGCCTGTTCGTCTACACCCTGTACGTGATGCAGACCGGCGGCAACTTCTCGGCGTTTGCCGGTGCCCTGTCGCTGGCCTTCATCGTGCTGCCGGTGGTGGTGCGCACCACCGACGAGATGCTGCGCCTGGTGCCCTCGCAGATGCGTGAGGCGGCCCTGTCGCTGGGCATCCCGCAGTGGAAGGTGATCGTGCAGGTGCTGTACCGCAGTGCCTCGGCCGGCATCATCACCGGCATCCTGCTGGCGCTGGCCCGCATCTCCGGCGAAACCGCGCCGCTGCTGTTCACCGCCTTCGGCAACCAGTACTGGAACAACAACATCTTCCAGCCGATGGCCTCGGTGCCGGTGGTGATGAACCAGTTCGCCGGCAGCCCGTATGAATCCTGGCAGGTTCTGGCCTGGGCCGGTGCCCTGGTGCTGACTGTCTTCGTGTTGCTGGTCAGCCTTGCCGCCCGCGGCATCCTGCTGCGCAACCGTATCTCCCATGACTGACCTTTCCGTGGATAACGCCATGAACGACCTTTCCAACGCCGTGCCGATGCAGCGCATCGCCGTGCCGTCCTCGCACGAGAGCCTGCACACGCCGTCGCCGGTGAAGCTGGCTGCGCGTGGACTGGACTTCTACTACGACAAGTTCCACGCCCTGAAGGGCATCAACCTGGAGATTCCGGAAAAGCGCGTGACCGCGCTGATCGGTCCCTCCGGTTGCGGCAAGTCGACCCTGCTGCGCATCTTCAACCGCATCTACGCGCTGTACCCGAAGCTGGAAGCGCGCGGTGAGGTGCTGCTGGACGGCGAGAACATCCTGTCGCCGAAGTACCCGATGAACCGCTTGCGCAGCAAGGTCGGCATGGTGTTCCAGAAGCCGGTGCCGTTCCCGATGACCATCTTCGAGAACGTGGCCTACGGCATCCGCCACCACGAGAAGCTGAGCAAGGCCGACATGGCCGACCGCGTCGAGCAGGCGCTGCGCCAGGGCGCACTGTGGGACGAAGTGAAGGACAAGCTGGGGCAGAGCGCACTGGGCCTGTCCGGTGGCCAGCAGCAGCGCCTGTGCATCGCCCGCGCCGTGGCCCTGCGCCCGTCGGTGCTGCTGCTGGACGAGCCGACCTCGGCGCTGGACCCGATCTCGACCAGCCGCATCGAACAGCTGGTGGAAGAGCTCAAGCACGAGTACACCATCGTCATCGTCACCCACAACATGCAGCAGGCCGCGCGCGTGTCCGACTACACCGCCTTCATGTACCTGGGCGACCTGATCGAGCACGACCGCACCGAAGTGATCTTCTCGCAGCCGTCGCAGCGGCAGACCGAGGACTACATCACCGGTCGCTTCGGCTGATCGACGCTGTTTCTTCGCCATATGTCCCAGCCAGGCATGGCCTGGCTCTACCCGGATTGCAGACCATGAACCTTCCCAACGACCACATCGTCAAGAGCTACGACGAAGAGCAGCAGCGCCTGGTGGCCGAAATCGTGCGCATGGGCGAGATGGCCGTCGCCCAGCTCGAAGCGGCGATGGACGTGATCGAGAAGCGCGACGAGAACGCCGCCCATCGCATCATCGCCAACGACGAAGCGATCGATGCGCTTGAGCAGCAGATCAGCCATGACGTGATGCGTCTGGCGCTGCGTGGGCCGATGGCGCGCGACCTGCGCGAGATCCTGGCCGGCCTGCGCATCCCGGCCGACATCGAACGCATCGGCGACTATGCAGCGAACGTGGCCAAGCGTTCGATCGCGCTGGGCAAGGTGCCGCCGCTGCCGCAGATCCAGGGCCTGCGTGCGCTGGGCCGCCTGGCCGCGCAGCAGGTGCGCCGCGCCATTGCCGCCTACCGCGACAACGACGCCGACGCCGCGCTGGAACTGCGCGAGGACGACGCCCGCCTGGACGCGCAGTACACCGCGTTGTTCCGCGAGCTGCTGACCTACATGATGGAAGACCCGCGCAACATCACCCCGTGCACCCACCTGCTGTTCATGGCCAAGAACCTGGAGCGCGTGGGTGACCACGCCACCAACATCGCCGAGAACGTGTGGTTCCTGGTGCACGGCGAGCAGCCGCTGCCGCCGCGCGAGAAGCGCGACGAGACCTCCAGCACCGGCCAGCCCTGACGCTGCACTGCAACACCGGAGTCCACTCCAAGGTGGCCGCTGTCCTGGTGACAGCGGCCTTCTTTTTTGGGTTTCTCCGTGAATTCATCCACGCATGGCGTGGATCTACCGGGCCGCGCGTGGCGTGGATGCGCTGCCGCGGCTACCGTTCTCCGCTTCTGTAACAAATCTCACGAAAATTTGAGTTCTTGGCGAGGATTCGTTGAGTAGGATCGCTGCACCATCGATTCACCCCGGGCACCTGCCCACCACCCAGGAGTAAGACCGATGAGCAGTTCCAACAAGACCCTGTCCCTGCTGACTGCTACCGCCCTGGCCGCCGGCCTGGGCATGACCGCCAGTGCCTCGGCCCTGAGCATGAGCGACCTCGCCCAAGGCTACCTGGTGGCCGGACAGGCAGCCAAGGCCAGTACCGACGCCAAGGCCGCCGACACCAGGATGGCCGCTGACGCGACCAAGCATGCCGAAGGCAAGTGTGGTGCCGACGGCAAGACCGCCGAAGGCAAGTGCGGTGCTGACAAGGGCAAGGCTGCCGGTGCGGCCGCTGGCGCCAAGGCCAAGACCGGCGACAAGAAGGCGGCCGAAGGCAAGTGTGGCGAAGGCAAGTGCGGTGGCAAGCACTGAGGTCCGCGCCAGCGCCGTCAACCCGCGGTCGCCGCTTCGTGCGGCGGCCGCCGGGTTGGGGCTGCGCCGGGCGCTGCTGCAGGACCTGCGTGATGCACCGGCGGACGACTTCGATTTCCTCGAATGCGCGCCGGAAAACTGGATCAATGTCGGCGGCCCCGCCGGGGATGCGCTGGCCGAGCTGGCACAGCGCCATCCGCTCAGCTGCCACGGCCTGTCCCTGTCGCTGGGCGGTAGTGCGCCGCTGGATACCCGGCTGCTGGAGCAGGTCGGCCAGTTCCTGGAGATGCACCGCGTGCCGCTGTACAGCGAACACCTGAGCTACTGCAGCGACGACGGCCACCTGTACGACCTGCTGCCGATTCCGTTCACCGATGAAGCAGTGCGCCACACCGCCGCACGCATCCGTCAGGTGCAGGATCTGCTGGGCCGCCGCGTCGCGGTGGAGAACGTGTCCTATTACCTGGCGCCGGAGCCGGCGATGGACGAACTGGCCTTCACCAATGCCGTGCTCGCCGAGGCCGACTGCGATCTGCTGCTGGACGTCAACAACGTCTACGTCAATGCCTGCAACCACGGTTACGACGCCGACGCGTTCATCGCCGGCCTGCCCGCAGACCGCATCGTCTGCCTGCACGTGGCCGGGCACCTGGATGAAGCGCCGGACCTGAAAATCGATACCCATGGCAGTGCGGTGATCGACCCGGTCTGGGAGCTGCTGGCACGCACCTATGCGCGCATCGGCGCTCGCCCCACCCTGCTCGAGCGCGATTTCAATTTCCCACCCTACGCCGAACTGCGCGGCGAACTGCAGACCATCCGCCGCCTGCAGGCCGCGCACGCGGAGGCCCCGCATGGCTGATGCCCCCGCCACGCTGCGTGCGCAGCAGCACGCGTTCACCGCACACCTGCGCGATCCACAGGCGGTGGCCTCACCCGCCGGGCTCGAACCGCGCCGCGTGGCGGTGTACCAGCGGCTGCTGTTCAACAACCTGCTCGGTCTGTTGAGCAACGGCTTCCCGGTCTGCGTGCGCCTGCTCGGTGAACCGACCTGGAGCGCGCTGGTCCGCCACTACTTCAGCATGCACCGCTGCCAGACCCCGCTGTTCACCGAACTGGCCGCTGAGTTCGTGCAATGGCTGCAGGCGCAGCCGCAGCTGCCACACCCGGCGCTGGCCGAGCTGGCCCACTACGAGTGGGTGGAAACCGCGCTGTACCAGCTGCAGGCCGAGCCACTTCCTGCGCCTGGCGGCATCGACCCGCTGCGGGTGCCGCTGCAGCGCTCGCCGCTGGCGTGGCCGCTGCTGTACCAGTGGCCGGTGCACCGCCTCGGCGCCGAGGATGCACCGACCGAGCCACCCGCCGAGCCGACGGGCCTTCTTGTGCGCCGCGATGCCGACGGCGAGGTGCGGTTCGCCACGCTCAGCCCGCTGGCGGTGTACCTGCTGTCCAGCATCGGTGAACAGCCTGGCCAGGAAGGGCATATCTACCTGCAGCAGCTGGCTGCTGCACATGGGCTGGCCGAGGATGCGCTGGCCGAACCCGGTGCCGCGCTGCTGCAGCAGTTCCTGCAGGCCGGTGTGATCGGCCCGCTTGCATCCCCACCCTGACGCCCCTTCCACCGGAGATCCACCGATGAACCTTCCGCTCCTGGCCGCCGCGCGCGGCCAGCTGGACCGTCTCGCCCCCTGGTTGGCCCCGCTCGGCCTGCGCCTGCTGCTGGCCTGGGAATTCTTCGAATCCGGCCGCGAGAAGCTGCACGGGCAGAACTGGTTTGCCGACCTGCAGGACGCCTTCCCGTTCCCGTTCGACCAGCTGCCGGCCGGCCTGAACTGGCAACTCGCCACCTGGTTCGAACTGATCGGGGCGGCCTGCCTGCTGGTCGGCTTCGGCACCCGTTTTGCCGCCGCCAGCCTGCTGGTGCTGACCGTGGTGGCGACGTATGCAGTGCATTGGCCGATGGAATGGCATTCGCTGGGCGACCTCGCCATGGGATATGCCATCAGTGACCAGGGCTTTGGCAACTTCAAGCTGCCGGTACTGTTCATGGCGATGCTGCTGCCGCTGCTGTTCACCGGTGCCGGCAGGCTGAGCGTGGATGCGTGGCTGGCACGGTGGCAGCCATCGGGCACGACGGCACGGCCCGCAGTCCGGTAGATGCCGACCTTGGTCGGCGCGTCGTGTGCCAACCAAGGTTGGCACCTACCGGGTGCCACCACGGTGGCTGGCATGGGCTGCGTGGCCGGGCGCTCAGGATCGCTCTGCTAGAATTCACGCATGACTGACCCCACTCCCGCACCTGCCGCCGCTCCCGATTCCGCAGTACCCCAGGCGCAGCGCGCGATGTCACAACGCTTCCGCGGGTTCCTGCCGGTAGTGGTGGATGTGGAAACCGGCGGCTTCGACAGCCAGCGCAACGCGCTGCTGGAAATCGCTGCGGTACCGATCGAGATGGACGAGAACGGCCTGCTCTACCCCGGCCAGACCGCCAGTGCCCACGTGGTCCCGGCCGAGGGCCTGGAGATCGACCCGAAGTCGCTGGAAGTGACCGGCATCATCCTCGACCACCCGTTCCGGCTGGCCAAGGAAGAGAAGGCCGCGCTGGACCACGTCTTCACCCCGGTCCGCGCAGCGATGAAGAAGTACGGCTGCCAGCGCGCGATCCTGGTCGGGCACAACGCCCATTTCGACCTGGGCTTCGTCAACGCCGCCGTGGCCCGGACCGGCCACAAGCGCAATCCGTTCCATCCGTTCAGCGTGTTCGACACCGTCACCCTGGCCGGCATCGCCTACGGGCAGACGGTGCTGGCGCGTGCAGCCACGGCTGCCGGGCTGGGCTGGGATGCGAACGAAGCGCACAGCGCGGTGTATGACACCGAGCAGACCGCGCGGCTGTTCTGCACCATCGCCAACGCCTGGCCGCGGTAACGCAGCCAACGGCGGAGCCCCTCGTGGCGTGAAGCGAATCATCGGTTGGGCCGGACGGGTGGACTGCGCAGGGGACGCTGCAAGTACGTCCATGTAAGCTCGGTCGCCGCATCCATGCGGCTCACGCCCCTGCGCAGCCCACCCGTCCAGCCACGGACACGTTGCTGGGCGCCACGGAAAGATCAGAAAAGCAGGAGCAACAGCGGGTCGCTGCGCTCGTTGGGGGGCTGCCGACGACCTCTGTGGTGGGTCACTTCTTTGGTGGGTGCCGACCATTGGTCGGCACCGCCAGTTGGTACGGCACTCCAGTAGATCCACGCCACGCGTGGATGTGATCAACCGATGCTCGTGCGGTCGCGGCCGTCACTCTTGGCGCGGTACAGCGCACGGTCGGCGCGCTGGTACAGCAGCGCCGGGGTGCGGTCATCGGCATCCAGTTCCACCAGCCCTGCACTGAAGGTCACGCGCAGGCCCGCCACGCCGGCCCAGTCGGGGTGGTCATGGAACAGGCCGCGCAGGCGCGCGCACAGCTGCGCGGCTTCTTCCAGGCGGGTGTCGTTGAGCAGCAGCGCGAACTCCTCGCCTCCGGTGCGCGCGGGCAGGTCCGAGTCGCGGCTGGCGGCGGCGATCAACCGCGCCACCTGCACCAGCACGGCATCGCCGATGCTGTGGCTGTGGCGGTCGTTGACGTCCTTGAAGTGGTCGATATCCAGCACCACCAGGCACAGCGGGTGGCCACTGCGCTGCGAACGCGCGAAGTCGCGGGCCAGGGTTTCATCAAAGGCACGGCGGTTGGCCAGGCCGGTCAGCGCATCCTCGCGGGCCTGCCGTTCGAATGCCTCGGCCTGGCGTGCCAGGCGCTCGGCCAGTTCGGTCTTTTCCTGGTTCAGCGCCTGCAGGTGCACGGTCTTGGCCTGCAGGTCAAAGGTGGCTTCATCCACCCGCCGTGCCAGGCGCAGGTTGCTGGCCTTCAGCTGCTGCAGCAGCAGGCGGTACAGCACAACCAGCCCGACCAGCAGCAACAGCCCGCCCAGCAGCTGCACGCTGCGGCGCTGCCACCAGAACGGCTCCACCGTGAAGCTCCATACGGCTTCCTGCTGGCCCCAGGCCCCACCTGGATGCGCCGCCGACACGTGCAGGGTGTAGTCACCCGGCGGCAGGCCGACGAACTCGACACTGCGCTGCGGGCCACGCTCGACCCAGCCCGCATCCAGGCCATCAAGCCGCGTGCGGTAGCGGATCCGGTCGGACATCAGGTAGCTCAGGCCTACATAGCTCACCGCCAGACGTCGGCCGCCGGGGATGTAGTTGCGATCAGGGCCTTCCCAATGCACGGGTGCGCCATCCACCTGCACGCTCTCGATCGCTGCCGGCGGTGATGGGCGCTCACGGAAGCGCTGCAGGCGCTGCGGGTCGACGGTGCTCAGGCCACCGGCGGTGACCACCCAGAACGTGCCGTCCTGGCGCAGGATCGCCGATGGTCCGGAGCTGCCGTTGGCCTGTGCGTTGGCCATGCCGTCGATCTCGTTGTAGCGCTCCACCACTACGCGCGGTGCGCGGCCATCGGCCACGGCGTTGAGGGTGGCCATGTCGGTGCGCAGCACGCCGCGGTTGCTGCTGATCCACACATTGCCCAGGCGGTCCGGCACCAGCTGGAACACCGCATCCACCGGCATGCCCTGCTCCAGGCCGACGCGTGCCAGCTTTCCGTCGCGCCAGCGGTACAGGCCGCGGTCGCTGCTGACCCACATCGCATCGCCCAGCTGATGGAAGCCGAACACGCTGCGCCCCCCGCCCATCGGTGCCAGGTCGATCGACTGCACGTGGTCGCCACGCAGCACGCGGATGCCCTCGATGGTGCCGATCCACAGGTTGCCCTGGTGGTCATGCTCGAGTGCGGTGATGAGACCACCGGGCATGCCCGGGGCATTCGGCACCTGCACCCGGTCGCCGTCGATGCGTACCACGCCCTTCTGCGTACCCGCCCAGACCCTGCCCCGCGGGTCGACACTGATCGCGCGGATGTTGCCACCCGGCATGCCGTCGGCCGCCGCATAGTTGTGGCGGAGACTGCCATCGCGGCCCAGCCGGTAAACGCCATCGCCGAACGTACCGACCCACAGGTCGCCGTCCGGCCCCTGCGCCAGGCTCAATACCGATGGCGCCTTGCCACCGCGGTTGTGCAGGGGAACCGCGCGGAAGCGGCCATCAGGCGTCTGCAGATCGAGGCCACTGGCACTGCCGACCCACAGCTGGCGGTCGCGGTCCTCCAGCACCGTGCGCACATAGTCGCCACTGAGGCCATCGCGCTCGGTGTAGCTGCTGAACAATGTTTCGCGCAGGCGGTACAGGCCACCGTTGGCCCCCACCCAGATGCTGCCTTCGGCATCCTCGCGCAGACTGACCACGCGCCCGCCTGGCAGGTTCAGGCCGGCCGGCAATCGTTCCAGACCATGCGCCGAGATCCGCAGAAGGCCCTGGTTCTCGGTTCCCAGCCACAGGTCGCCGTGCCGGTCCTGCAGCATCGAGGTCATGTGCAGCTGTCCCGGCAACCGGTGCACAAGCACCAGCTGATCATCCTCCACGCGGTACAGGCGCTCGCCAGCGACGATCCACAGCGCGCCATCCGGAGCCCGGTACGGCCATGACAGGCCGGTGCCGGCCCCCAGGCCCCACGCGGCGGGCGCGCGCTTGAGCACGCCGTCGTTGTCGCGCAGCACCAGCCCGTCAAGCGTGCCGACCCACACCCGGTCCTGCGCATCGACCACCAGCTTGGTGAAGCTCATCGCCATCGGCAGGTCGGCGGCCGGGGCCTGGTAGACGATGCCGGTGTCCGGCGTCAGATAGCCGATGCCCTTGCCTTCATACAGCAGCCACAGGCGGCCCTGGCTGTCCATCTGCATGGACTGGATCAGTACCTGCGGGGTATCGGCCTGGTGCTCCCAGACACGCCACTGGCCGTCGTTGCCGCGGTGGCTGACGTTGCCGCGCGAATCACTGATCCACAATCCGCCCTGGCGGTCGACGAACAGCGCGCCGATGCCGTTGTCGCGCAGCCCCGGGCGGGTGCTGCGGTCGAACACGGTGAAATCGAGGCCGTTGTAGCGCACCAGGCCTTCCCAGGTGGCAAACCACAGGTGCCCCTCGGGGGTCTGCGCGATGTCGCGCAGCGAGTTGTGCGGCAGGCCATTGCGCGAGGTCCACACATCGATGGCGTAGTCGCGCAGTGGCGGTGCCCCCTCCTGCGCTGCCGCCGGCACTGCAAGTGCCAGCAGCAGCCACAGCAGGCCCTGTCGCAGCCATCGACCGATATCTGATCCGCAGCGCTCCGCCCAGCGCCCGATGTCCCCCTGTCCGGCCATCAGTGCAGCGGCGGCGGCCAGGCAGGGCTGCCGGGCCTGGCAGCATGCGGGAACTGCCGGGCAGCGCGGAACGGCATGCCGGCGGGAACGGGCTGGCTCATCGGGGGGAAACTGGGAAGATGCGCAGATGATAGGCCAAACCCGGCCCACGGCGTCACCATCGCCAGCCGCGAAGACTCAGCCCGCGCGCCCCGGCGGCGTCACCTGTGCACTGGCCGGCCACTGCACGACCGCCTCCAGTCCGCCTTCGGCCCGGTTGCGCAGCCACAGCCGCGCCCCATCCTTCTCGGCCAGCGCGCGCGCGATGGTCAGGCCCAGCCCGGCGCCGCCGGTTTCCCGCGAACGCGAGGTTTCCACCCGCACGAACGGGTCGAACACGGCCTCCAGCTGATCTTCCGCCAGGCCCGGGCCATCGTCGGACACCATCGCCGTGATCGCGCCGCCGCTGCGCTCCACCCGCACGCGCACGCGGTGGGCATACATCACGGCGTTGTCCACCAGGTTGGAGAACAGCCGATGCATGGCCAGCGGGCGCAGCATCAGCACCGCACCGGTGCCGCCTTCAAAGACCACATCCGCACCGCCCTCGGCGGCGTCTTCCACGATGCTTTCCAGCAGTGAATCCAGATCCAGCGCGGCGCGCTGCTCGGCGCTCTCGGCGCTGCGGGCCAGCTCCAGGCCTTCGCGCACCAGTGCCTGCATCGCCGCCAGATCGCCGATCAGGCGTTCGCGCAGCACCTCGTCGCTGACGTTCTCCAGGCGCAGGCGCAGGCGGGTCAACGGGGTCTGCAGGTCATGGGTGATCGCCGCCAGCATCTGCGTGCGTTCGGCCAGGTGCCGCTGCAGGCGGTGCTGCATGGCATTGAAGGCCTCGGCGGCGCGCTGCACCTCGCGCGGCCCGCGCAATGGCAGTGGATCGCGCTGCAGATCGTCGCCGAGATCCTCGGCGGCGGCCGCCAGCTCCTGCAGCGGCGCGCTGGCCATGCGCGCGACGATGTAGGCCAGCACCGCGATGGCCAGCACCAGCAGGGTCAGGAACCACGGGTCCACGGCCAGAATGCCGTTGTGGGCCACCGCCGGCGAATCCAGCGCCAGCTTCAGCAGCGTACCGTCGTTGAGCGTCACATCGACCGCGCGGCACTTGGGCGGAATGAAGGCCGGATCGCGCTCGCGCGGATGCCGCCGGTGCCCCGGCGGCGGTGGCGGCAGCAGGTCCTGCAGCTTGGGAATGCAGGAACGGAACGAGGTGAAGTGCACATGCGCGCGCGACACCGGGCCGGGCCGGTCATCCAGGACTTCCATCAGTGCGGTATCCGCCCGCCCCAGGCGCGCGCCGGGCTGCAGCGCACGCACGCTGGGCCCGCCGACCTCGAGCAGGCGCTCGCGCAGTTCGGGATTGCCATCGAGCAGGTTGACGTAACCCTGCAGGCGGTCGGCAATGCGGTTCAGGTTCTGCCGCTCGAACTCCTGCTGGCGTTTGGAGGTGGCCAGCATGGTTGCGCCGATCGCAGCCACGCTCATGCCCAGCAGCAGGATGACGAACAACCGCCCGACCATCGAGGACAGGAAATGGCGCAGGCGCTTCATGACGGCCTATTCCAGGTTCACCGAGGAGGCCAGCACGTAGCCTTCGTTGCGCACGGTCTTGATCAGGCCATCCGGACCACCATCATCGCCCAGCTTGTTGCGCAGGCGGCTGACCTGCAGGTCGATCGCGCGGTCCTGCGCCTCGTAGTTGCGGCCACTGCTGAGCGCCACCAGCTGCTCGCGCGACAGCACCTTGTTGGCATGGGCGATGAACACCCGCAGCAGGCGGAACTCGGCGCCGGACAGCACCACCACGCGATCGTCCGGGTCCACCAGGTGGCGATGCTCCAGGTCGAACACCCAGCGCGAGAACCGCGCGCGGCGCACCGCCAGCGGCTCCAGGTTGGCCGGCAGCGCCTCGGTCCGGCGCAGTACGTTGCGGATGCGCGCCAGCAGCTCGCGCGGTTCGAACGGCTTGGCCAGATAGTCGTCGGCACCCATTTCCAGGCCCAGCACGCGATCGATCGGCTCGGCGCGCGCGGTCAGCATGATCACTGGCGTGTTCGAGCGCGCGCGCAGGTCGCGGCACAGGGTCAGGCCATCTTCGCGCGGCAGGTTGAGGTCGAGCACGATCAGGTCCACGTGCTCGCGGTCCAGCAGCTGGCGCATGGCGGTGCCATCGGCGGCCGTGCTCACCTGGTAGCCGGCACGGCCGAGCTGTTCGGCCAGCAGGGTGCGGATGTCGTTGTCGTCGTCGACGATCAGCAGTCGATGCATCGTGTTTTCAGTCTCCATGTCGCGATCATCCCGTGTCGGCAGCTGAACCGCATCCGGGGCAATGCGTACCAGTGTATCCAGCCGCGGGCGGGATACCCGTGGTTACGCGTATTCACCGACAGTGTTACATAGAGACATACCCCGAGGATTGAGCGGCCCATCGCCCGGTCTTCACAATGCCCACCAACGCCGCCCGTGCGGCCCCGAGAGTGAAGCCACGACGTGACGTTCCGCCTGTTGCCCGCGACCCGCCGGGGTCGCCTGATACTGATCGCCCTGCTTGCCCTGATTGTTGCCGTGGCCGCCTGGTGGCTGCTGCGCAGGCCCGCCGCCCCGGCCGTAGCGACCACGCCGGTCAGCCGCGGCGACATCGAGCAGACCGTGGACGCCACCGGCGTGATCGACGCCTACAAGCTGGTCAGCGTCGGTGCGCAGGCCTCCGGCCAGATCAAGTCGCTGAAGGTGCAGCTGGGCGACACGGTGAAGGAAGGCGACCTGATCGCCGAGATCGACGCCACCACCCAGCAGAACCAGGTGCTCAACGCGCAGGCCTCGCTGGACCAGGTCACCGCCCAGCGCGCCGTGCAGCAGGCCACCCTGCGCCAGGCCGAACTGGAGTTCGCGCGCCAGCAGCAGATGCTGGCCGCCGAGGCCACCTCGCGCCAGGAATTCGATGCCGCCGAGGCGCAGCTGAAGACCGCCCGCGCCCAGCTGCAGTCCTACGAGGCGCAGATCAAGGGCCGCGAAACCGAGCTGGGCACCGCCCGCGCCAACCTGGCCTACACCCGCATCACCGCGCCGATGGATGGCACGGTGGTCGCGGTGGTGGCCGAGGAAGGCCGCACCGTGAACGCCAACCAGACCGCGCCCACCATCGTGATGCTGGCGCGGCTGGACGTGGTCACGGTCAACGCCGAGATCTCCGAGGCCGACGTGGTCAAGATCAAGGCCGGCATGCCGGTGTACTTCACCACGTTGGGCGACCCGGACCGCAAGTACCACGCCACCCTGCGCCAGATCAATCCGGCGCCGGCCTCGATCGCCAACGAGAATTCGTCCAGCTCCAGCAGTTCGTCCAGCTCCAGTTCCAGCAGCGCGGTCTACTACAACGCGCTGTTCGACGTGGAAAACCCGGACGGCACGCTGCGCATCGACATGACCGCGCAGGTCTCGGTACTGCTCAAGCAGGCCAAGGGCGTGCTGATGGTGCCAGCGGTGGCGCTGGGGCCGAAGCGTCGTGGCGATGAGCGCATGGTGCGGGTGCTGGACGACAAGGGCCAGCCGCAGCCGCGCAAGGTCACCGTCGGCATCAACAACGGCGCCTCGGCCGAGATCCTGTCCGGGCTGAAGGAAGGCGAGCGCGTGGTGGTCGGCGAGGCCAACGCGGCTGCGGCCGGTGCCGGTGGCGGGACCCGTGGCGGCATGCAGATGCGGGTCGGCGGCCCGGGCATGGGTCCGCGCCGATGAGCACGACGGCGCCGCTGCTGCGCCTGCGCGACCTGCGACGCGAATTCCCGGCCGGCGACGATGTGATCGCCGTGCTGCGTGACGTCAACCTCGACATCCACGCCGGTGAGATGGTGGCGATTGTCGGCCAGTCCGGCTCGGGCAAGTCGACGCTGATGAACATCCTCGGCTGCCTCGACCGCCCTACCCGCGGCAGCTACCAGGTGGCCGGCCGCGAAACCGGCAGGATGGAGCCGGACGAACTGGCTGAACTGCGCCGTGAGCATTTCGGCTTCATCTTCCAGCGCTACCACCTGCTGGGCGACCTGGACGCGCGTGGCAACGTGGAAGTACCCGCGGTGTATGCCGGCAGCCCTGGCCCGGTGCGCAACGCGCGCGCCGAGCAGCTGCTGCAGCGGCTGGGCCTGGGCGATCGCATGCACCACAAGCCGGGCCAGTTGTCCGGCGGCCAGCAGCAGCGCGTCTCGATCGCGCGTGCGCTGATGAACGGCGGCGAGGTGATCCTGGCCGATGAGCCCACCGGTGCGCTCGACACGAAATCCGGCGAGGAAGTGATGGCGATCCTCGGCGAACTGCATGCCGAAGGCCACACCATCATCATCGTCACCCACGACATGAGCGTGGCCCAGCACGCGCAGCGCATCATCGAGATCCGCGATGGCGAGATCATCGCCGACCGCGCCAACCCGGAGGCGCCGACCTACCGTGCGCAGCGCGAAGCCAGCACCGGCGTTGCCCACGGCAACAGCTGGCGGGCGGCCCGGGATCGTTTCACCGAGGCCTTCCGCATGGCCCTGCTGGCCATGAACGCGCATCGGCTGCGTACCTTCCTGACCATGCTCGGCATCATCATCGGCATCGCCTCGGTGGTGTCGGTAGTGGCGCTGGGCAATGGCTCGCAGCAGCAGATCCTGCAGAACATCAGTGCGCTGGGCACCAACACCATCGACGTCTATCCCGGCCGCGGCTTCGGCGACATGCGGTCGGCGCGCGTGCAGACCCTAAAGGCCAGCGATGCCGATGCCCTGGCCAAGCAGAGCTACGTGGACAGCGCCACCCCGAGCGTATCGACCTCGGTCACCGCGCGCTACCGCAACCAGTCGTCCACCGCGCAGGTCAGCGGTGTCGGCGAGCAGTTCTTCCGGGTCAAGGGCGTGACCCTGCTCAGTGGCAGCTTCTTCGACAGTGACGCAGTGAAGGGCCTCGGCCAGGTGGCGGTGATCGACGAGAACACCCAGACCCAGTTCTTCCCCGATGTCGATCCGGTCGGCCAGGTGATCCTGCTCGGCAACGTGCCGGCACGCGTGGTCGGCGTGGCCAAGCGCCAGAGCTTCGGCTTTGGTGGCAGCACCAGCCTCAGCGTATGGGTGCCGTACACCACGGTGATGTCGCGCATGCTCGGCCAGAGCCACGTCTCCAGCATCACCGTGCGCGTGGACGACAGCACGCCGATGGATGCGGCACAGGAAGCGATCACCCGCCTGCTGACCCTGCGCCACGGCACCGAGGATTTCTTCCTCAGCAACAGCGCCGAGATCCGCGAGACCATCGAACAGACCACGCGCACGATGACCCTGCTGATCGGCGCCATTGCCGCCATCGCGCTGCTGGTCGGCGGCATCGGCGTGATGAACATCATGCTGGTGTCGGTGACCGAGCGTACGCGCGAGATCGGTGTGCGCATGGCCGTGGGCGCGCGGCAGAGTGATATCCGCCAGCAGTTCCTGATCGAAGCGGTGCTGGTGTGCCTGCTCGGCGGCGTGCTCGGCATCGGCCTGGCCTTGCTGCTGGGCTCGATGATCGGCCGCTTCGCCAGTGACTTCCAGGTGCTGTTCTCCACCGCCTCGATTGTTGCCGCATTCGCTTGCTCGACGCTGATCGGCGTGGCGTTCGGCTTCCTGCCCGCGCGCAATGCCGCGCAGCTCGACCCGGTGGAGGCCCTGGCCCGCGAATGAAGATGATGACCCGACTACCCTTCCCTGCTCCCTCGCGCCTGCTGCTGGCCGGCGCCGTCCTGCTCGCGCTGTCCGGTTGTGCGTCGGTCGGCCGCTATCCCGTGCACGATCCCGATGTGGCGGCCACCTACGGGCGTGGTGATGCCACGCTCAATGCACCGGCCGACGACCCGCGCAGCAGCCTGGATACCCCCGGCCGCGACATTCGCCAGGACAGCTGGTGGACCGGCTTCGGCGATGAGCGGCTGGACCGCCTGGTAGCGCAGGCATTGGCCGCCAACAGCGACCTCGCTGCCGCCGGCCTGGCCGTGCAACGCTCGCGCCTGCAGGCCGGGCTGGCCAGCAACGCGCTGTGGCCACAGCCTTCGTCGTCCGGCATCAGCGGCAATACCAGCCGCGCCACCGACCAGGCCGACGACTGGCGCCGCAGTTATTCCACTGGCGTCTCGCTGGGCTGGGAGGTCGATCTGTGGGGCCGCCTGCGCACCCAGCGTGACATCGCCCGCTGGGAAGCCGAGGCCAGCGAGGAAGACCGGCAGAACACCGCGCTGCTTGTGATCGGCGACACCATCACCCAGTACTGGAACCTGGCCTACCTCAATCAGTCGATCGCCACCGGCCAGGCCAACCTGGAGCGCCTGGAGCGCACCCGCGAACTGGTGCAGGCCCGCTTCGAGGCCGGCGCGGTATCGCGCCTGGAAGTTCGCCAGGCATTGCAGAACCTGCAGTCGCAGCGCTCGGCGCAGAGCGCGCTGGAACAGCAGCGGGTGGAGGTGCGCAACGCCCTGACTGTGCTGCTGGACGGCACGCCGTGGCCGCAGCAGGACGAACCGCAGGACCTGCTGGGCGCACACAGCCCGGGCATCAGCGAAGGCCTGCCGACCGACCTGCTCGGCCGCCGTCCCGACCTGCGCGCGGCCGAACTGCGCCTGCGCAACAGCCTGAAGACCATCAAGGTGACCGCCACCCAGTACTACCCGGCCCTGAGCCTGACCGGCAGCCTCGGCTCCAGTGCGACCTCGCTGGGGGATGTGCTGCGCAACCCGGTGGCCACGCTGGGCGCGGGCCTGTCGCTGCCGTTCCTCAACCTGCAGCGCGCGCAGCTGGATACCGATATCGCCGGCACCGCCTACCAGATCGCCGCCACCAACTTCCGCAAGACGCTTTACACCGCGCTCTCGGAAGTGGACAACGCGCTGTCGGCCCGCGAGCAGCTGGTGCGCCAGGTAGCCGCCTCGCAGGCGTCGTATGACGAGGCGGTGGAAGTGGAGCGCGCACAGGAAGTGCGTTACCGCGTGGGTGCCACCGATCTACGGACCTGGCTGGAAGCGCAGCAGACCCGGCGCGACGCCGAGCTGTCGCTGGCACGCGTGCGCCAGGGGCAGCTGAACAACGACGTCACCCTGTTCAAGGCGCTGGGCGGCAGCGCGGGGTAAGGCGATGCGGGGCAGCGCCCCGCACCCGCCGAAGCGACGGCAACGGCAACGTCAACGTCAAAAGCTGGCTTCCTGTGGGACGGCGAGGCGGGTCCGGTGGCAGGGGACGCCGTGAACCCGTCCATGGGGGCTTGGTCGCCGCATCCATGCGGCTCACACCCCTGCCACCGGACCCACCCCGCCCTCGACCGTCTCCGCGAGCTGTCGGAATCTGCTGCTGATGCTTGGTGCCGGCCGTTGGTCGGCACGGGCCCTGATCCGGTTCTGCTCTGGTAGGTGTCGACCTTGGTCGACACGATCCTTCCGATCAAAAAAATGGGTCAGATCCCTTCTTCCGTAGGAGAGGGATCTGACCCCGATCACGTCGCGCCAGCCGATCAACCGCGCTGTCGCACGGCCTCGAACAGGCTGACGCCGGCGGCGACGGACACGTTCAGGCTCTCGATCTCGCCCGGCATCGGGATCTTGACCAGGCCATCGCAGTTTTCGCGGGTCAGACGGCGCAGGCCATCGGCCTCGCCACCCAGCACCAACGCGATGTTGCCCTTCAGGTCCAGCTGGTACAGCGAGGCGGTCGCTTCACCGGCCAGGCCATAGATCCAGACGCCCTGCTTCTGCAGGTCCTTCAGGCAGCGCGACAGGTTGGTCACCGCCACCACCGGGATCAGATCGGCGGCACCGGCCGAGGTCTTGCGCACGGTGGCATTGACCGTGGCCGACTTGTCCTTGGGAATGATCACTGCGGTCGCACCGGCCGCAGCGGCCGAGCGCAGGCAGGCGCCGAGGTTGTGCGGGTCCTGTACCTCATCCAGCACCAGCAGCAGGGCCTTGCCCTCGGCTGCAGTGACCAGGCCTTCCAGCTCGTTCTCGCTGTAGGTACGGGCGGCGGCATAGCGCGCGGCCACGCCCTGGTGGCGCACCGAACCGCCCACGCCATCCAGCGCCTGGCTGTTCACCTTGCGCACGTCAATGCCCTTGCGGCGGGCGTTTTCCTCGATCTCGGTCAGGCGCGGGTTCTTCGCACCGGCCTCGACCAGCACTTCGCGGACGTTCTCGGCGTCGTTCTCGATGGAGGAGGCGACGGCGTTGACGCCGACGATCCACTGGCTGTTCTTGCTCATGCGGGCGGGGACCGGAAAGGGGGTGGCTATGGTAGAGCATCGGCGGGCCGGGTGCTGCGGCAGCCCAACGGCCGCCGGGCATGGCCCGGCGCTACCCGCGCGTGCGCGGCGGCCAGTGCGGGGTGTCGTGGTCGGGGTGCTGGTGGGACACGATCGTGGCCAGGAAGTCCAGGGCCGCGATGTCCTCCTCGGTACGACGGGCCGGCAGGCTGGACAGCGTATCGACGAAAGGCAGCTTGCGCTCGACTCCGTACTGGATCGTCGGCGGCAGCCGCTCGGGTTCGTCAAAGGCACCGGCGGCCACCGCCACGCCGTCCGGGGCCTCGTAGGTCAGCGGCGTACCGCAGTCGGCGCAGAAGCCCCGGCGTACCACGTTGGACGACTGGAAATAGCGCGGCTGGCCGCGTGTCCAGCTGAACTGCACGCCGCGCACCGAGACCAGCGGAGCGTAGTAGGCACCGAAGGCTTTCTGGCACATCCGGCAGTGGCAGATCGAACTGTCGGTGAGCGCGCCGCGCGCCTGGAAGCGGATCGCGCCGCACTGGCAGCCGCCGCTGTATTCGGGTTGGCCCTGCATTGCTGCTTTCCTCCGGAAGATCGTGTCGACCAAGGTCGACACCTACCTGATGAGCGGTGCCGATACGGTGGGTGCCAACCTTGGTTGGCACACCGCGAATGTTCAGCCGAGCATGGCTCGGCCCTACCGATCAATACTGCTTCTTGGTGCGCTTGGCCGGCTTGCCACGCTCGGGCAGCGGCGGCAGGTCATCGCCTTCGTCCTCGCCCTTGTGTTCGACCAGGCGGAAGTCGATCTTGCGCTCTTCCATGCTGGCCTTCAGCACCAGGATGCGCACGCGGTCGCCCAGCCGGTAGCTGCTGCCACGGCGTTCGCCGGTCAGCGTCTTGCGGGTGGCGTCGAACTTGTAATAGTCCTGCGGCAGCTGGGTCACGTGCACCAGGCCCTGCACCTTCGACTCGTCCAGTTCGACGAACAGGCCGAAGCTGGTCACGCCGCTGATCACGCCGTCGAACTGCCCGCCCACGTGCTTTTCCATCCACGCGGCGCGGTAGCGCTCGTCCACCTCGCGCTCTGCCTCGTCTGCCCGACGCTCGCGCTCGGAACACTGCAGCGCCAGCGCAGCCATTTCGCGGGCGTTGTAGGTGAACTTGTCCAGCGACTTGCCGGACAGCGCGTGCTTGATCGCGCGGTGCACCAGCAGGTCGGGATAGCGGCGGATCGGCGAGGTGAAGTGCGCGTACGCCTCCAGTGCCAGGCCGAAGTGACCGTGGTTTTCCGGGCTGTAGATCGCCAGGCTCTGGCTGCGCAGCAGCACCGATTCCAGCAGCGTGGCATCGGGGCGGTCACGGATCTTCTTCAACAGCTTGGTGTAATCGCCCGGGCGCACCTTCGACCACGGCGGCAGGCTCAGCTTGAACTCCTTGAGGAATTCCAGCAGGTCGGCGTACTTGGTTTCCGGCGGCTTCTCGTGGATGCGGTACGGGGCCGGCACGTGGCGCGACAGCAGGTACTTCGCCGCCTCGACGTTGGCCGCGATCATGCATTCCTCGATCAGCTTGTGCGCATCGTTGCGCACCAGCATGCCGGCCTGGGTGACTTCACCGCGGTTGTCCAGCACGAAGCGCACTTCGCTGCTTTCGAACTCGATGGCACCCCGCTTGGCGCGTGCCTTGGACAGCACCTTGTACAGCTGGTGCAGGCGCTGCACCTGCGGCAGCAGGTCACCCATCCAGGCCTTGGTATCGGCATCGTCCTCGCCCACCGCCTTCCACACCTGGGTGTAGGTCAAGCGCGCGTGCGAGTTCATCACCGCTTCGTAGAAGCGGGAATGCGTGACCAGGCCGTCGCGGTCGATCTGCATGTCGCAGACGAAGCACATGCGGTCGACCTTCGGCATCAGCGAGCAGATGCCGTTGGACAGCGTCTCCGGCAGCATCGGCACCACGAAGCCCGGGAAGTACACCGAGGTGGCGCGCTTCTGTGCTTCCTCGTCCAGCGGCGTGCCCGGACGAACGTAGTTGGAGACATCGGCAATCGCCACCACCAGGCGGAAACCATCGGCATTCGGCTCGCAGTACACCGCGTCGTCGAAGTCCTTGGCATCCTCGCCATCGATGGTGACCAACGGCGTGCTGCGCAGGTCGACGCGGCCGCCGATCATCGCCGGCTCGACCACCAGCGGCACCGAGGCGGCTTCGTCCAGCACCTCCTGCGGGAACTCGAACGGCAGCTCGTGGCCATGGATGGCGGTCTCCACCACCAGCGAGGCGGTCAGCTTGTCGCCGAGCACGGCGATGATGCGGCCGATCGGCGGGCGGCGGCTGTCCGGCGCCTGGGTCAGCTCGCAGACCACCAGCTGGCCGTCACGCGCGCCGCCGGTCTGGTCTGGCGGCACCTGCACGTTGCGCTGCACGCGCTTGTCGTCGGGCACCACGTAATTGATGCCCATCTCGATGCTGAAGCGACCGATCAGGCGGGTCATGCCGCGTTCGAGCACGCGGGCGATGCTGCCTTCGCGACGGCCACGGTGGTCGATGCCGGTCACGCGGGCCAGCACCTTGTCGCCGTGCATCACCTTGCGCATTTCATACGGCGGCAGGAACAGATCGTCGCCACCCTCGACCGGGCGCAGGAAGCCGAACCCTTCCGGGTTGGCGATCACCACGCCGGTCACCAGGTTCAGGGTCTGGATCGGGGCGAAGCCGCCACGGCGGTTCTGCACCAGCTGGCCATCACGGACCATGGCGCCGAGCCGGCGCGACAGCGCCTCGGCACGGTCCGGTGCGGTCAGTCCCAGGCGTGCGCCCAGTTCCTCGGCGGTCTGCGGCCCTTCGCAGCGCTCCAGCAGGGCCAGGATGGCCTCGCGGCTGGCGATGGGTTGTTCGTATTTCTCCGCTTCGCGCGCGGCGTAGGGATCGTCGATCACCTTGCCGGTCGGCGGCAGCTTGCGGCCCGGGGCCGGGCCCGGTGCGTCGCTACTGCGGACCTTGCGGCCACGCGGTGGTGCGCCGCCTTCATTCAATTCAGGGAACCAGCCCGGCAACGGCTTGCCCGGCTTGGTGGCGCGGGCTGTGCCCGCCTTGGCGCCCTTCTTCGGGGCCTGGCTGCGGGAGGTGCTCCCGCCCTTGCTTGGTTTTTTGGTAGTCATCGCCCTACATGGTAGCCGTTGACGGCGTGCAGAACGGGTCAGCGGCCGTCTTGAAGGCCTTGCGTGAAAAATGTTCAGGAAGTCGTTGACAGCCTGCGGATTCATCTTCACAATTGCGCCTCTGGAACGCCCAGGTGGCGGAATTGGTAGACGCACTAGTTTCAGGTACTAGCGGGTAAAACCGTGGAGGTTCGAGTCCTCTCCTGGGCACCAACGAAAAAACTCCTCGCTTCGGCGGGGATTTTTTTTGCCTGTAATCCAGCAATGGGGTCGGATCTCTTTCCAAAGGAAAGGGCCCTGACCCCAAGCAGGTTGGATGGGGTCGGAGCCCGTTCCGCACGCGAAACGGAATCAGACCCCGGATCCAGAAAAAGTGTTGACACCTCCATAACAACACCCCATAATCTCGCTCCTCGACGCCCAGGTGGCGGAATTGGTAGACGCACTAGTTTCAGGTACTAGCGGGTAAAACCGTGGAGGTTCGAGTCCTCTCCTGGGCACCACGTCGAGAATGAGAAAAGCCCGCGAAAGCGGGTTTTTTCATGGCCGGAATCCAGCATCAGAACAGCGGCCGCAGCACCAGCTCCAGCCCGAGCAGCAGCAGGAACCCAAGGAAACAGGCGCGGAACACCCGCGCACTGATCCGCTGCCGGATCACCTGCCCCAGCCACATGCCCAGCAATGCCGGCAGCACCGCCAGCGCACTCAGCCCCAGCTGCTGGATGCCGAATGCGCCGTGCAGCACCAGGCCGGTGGTCAGCGAAATCGTCGACACGGTGAAGGCCAGTCCCAGCGCCTGCACCAGCTCCTCGCGCTGCAACCCCAGCGACTGCAGGTACGGCACCGCCGGCATCACGAACACGCCGGTGGCGCCGGTCACCACGCCCGACAACGCGCCCACCAGCGGCCCCAGCCAACGCTCGCGCCGCTGCGGCACGCGGAACACCGGCGCAAGCAGGGCATAGGCCGCATAGACCACCAATGCCACGCCCAGTGCAACGCGCGACCAGGTGCGATCCACCCGTACCAGCAGCGCGGCCGAACCCAGCGTCACCACCACCACCGCCAGCATCATCGGCCACAGGCGCCGCACGATGTGGCCCAGCGATGGCCCGGACAACAGCTGCCATGCATTGGTGACAAAGGTGGGGATGAACAGCATCGATGCCGCCGCCACCGGCGACAGCGTACTGCCGAGCAACCCCATCGCCACGGTCGGCAGGCCCATGCCGGTCACGCCCTTGACCACGCCGGCCAGCACGAACACCACTACCAGCAGCACGTAGAAGTACATCGATTCATTCATACCTTCATTGGATCGACCGACCACCCGGCGCACAATGCGGTCTTCCCGGCCACGCCTTCGGCTGATCCGAAGGCTCAGGCGTTGCAATGAGGGCATCACATGCGGATGGATATCGCCGACCTGCGCCTGTTCCTGGCCATTGCCGAAGCCGGCAGCATCACGGCCGGCGCGGCCCAGGCGAACCTGGCACTGGCTTCGGCCAGCGAACGCCTGCGCACGATCGAAGCCGATGCCGGCACCCCGCTGTTGAACCGGCATCCACGTGGCGTCAGCCTGACCGAAGCCGGTGCCGCCCTCGCCCACCATGCACGCCTGATCCTGCAGCAGCAGGCACAGCTGCGCGGTGAACTGCAGGCGTTCGCACACGGTGCGCGCGGCACCCTGCATCTGTATGCCAACACCGCAGCGCTGACCAACTACCTGCCCTCGCGGCTCGCGCCATGGCTGGCCGAACGCCCGCGCCTGCACGTGGAACTGCTGGAGCGCACCAGCCCTGAAGTCGTGCGTGCGATCAGCGCTGGCCAGGCCGAGGCCGGCATCATCAGTGATGCGGTCGACGCCGCCGGCCTGCACCAGCATGTGGTCGCGGAAGACCCGCTGGTGATGCTGCTGCCTGCAGACCACCGCTTCGCATCGCGGCCAAGCGTGGCCTTCGCCGATGCTGCCGGCGAGACCTTCGTTGCCCTGGCCGATGGCAATGCACTGCAGACCTACATCGAAGACCAGGCGCGCGACATCGGGCGTCGCCTGGACGTGCGCATCCGCATGAAGACCTTCGAGGGAGTCTGCATCATGGTCGGCCACGGCATTGGTGTCGGCATCGTGCCGCGTACCATTGCGCGCCAGCATCGACGCAGTACGCGTACCGTTGCGGTGCCGCTTGCAGATGCGTGGGCACAACGCCGCCTGTGCGCCTGTTTCGCCGAGTGGGCACAGCTGTCACCGGCGATGCGCAGCCTGCTGCATCACCTGGGCGTGCAGCCGCAGAAAAAAGTGTGAAATGTTGTTGACACACTCTCTGCCGTACCGCACAATTCATCTCCTGAGTCGCCCAGGTGGCGGAATTGGTAGACGCACTAGTTTCAGGTACTAGCGGGTAAAACCGTGGAGGTTCGAGTCCTCTCCTGGGCACCACGACTCAAGATGATCAAACCCGCGAAAGCGGGTTTTTTCGTTTCCGGTGTTCGGCGAACCTGGCATCGCATCTACCGCTCGGACTGTCGTATCTCGCACCACCCGGGAGTCGCCTGCTGGTGCATACATCCTCTCAGCGCGTCGTTACCCGACCTTGAACGGCCCCCTTTTGGGCCGCACTTCACGTTACCCGTTCAATTCGTACTTTTCCTAGTCGAGATCCACCCGATTTCTTTTCGGTGGGAGGCAGATTTACGGGAGCCGGTTGCAGGTGTATCGCCACGACCTGACCAGCGCCCCCTTCCCCCAAGGACGCACCAATGCAGCGCAGCATCATCTGCCCTCACTGTCATACCGTCTCGAACCACGGCGTACGCGTATGCGTGGGATGCCAGGCCGAGGCCCACTACGGCGCATCGAAGGAGGCCGTAATGCTTGTCGTTGTCGCCGCCATCATCTGCGGCGCACTGGTCGGCAGCCGATTGCAGGCCACTGCCGGCTGGGTCACATGCGGCGCCGTACTTGTGGCGGGAATGTGGGCCATTTCCCGATTGTTCTGCGACCGGGTGGTGTTCAAACGCGTCTATCGCACACGCTGAGCCTGCGCCGTTGCACTACCCCATCGACATGGCCCGTACGACCCGCGTTGCACAAACAAAAACCCCGCCTTGCGGCGGGGTCAAAATACAGCACGTGTTTCCAGGGAGTTTTCAGTGCCCGCCACCGGCGGCCGCACCCGCACCCGCGCCGAACGGCGGCTTGGCCAGCCACAGGAACGCGATGATCGCCAGGAAGATCCAGCCCAGCAGGAAGAAGATGTCGTTGAAGCCCATCTGCGATGCCTGGTGGTTGATCATGTTGTTCAGTACCGCCGCGCCATGTTGCAGGTCGCCCTGCCCCATCGCCGTCACCTGGTCCTGCATGCCCGGCTGATAGGCCGAGATGTGCTCGGTCAGGTCGGCATGGTGCACCTGGGTACGCCGCGCCCACAGCCACGTTGTCAGCGACGCCGCGAAACTGCCGCCCAGCGTACGCAGGAAGGTGGCCAGGCCGGAGCCCGCCGCGATCTCGCGCCCATCCAGGTCCGACAGCAGGATCTGCAGCACCGGCATGAAGAACAGCGCGACGCCGATGCCCATGATCAGCTGTACGCCCGCTACATGGGTGTAGTCCACCTGCAGGTTGAAGTTCGAACGCAGGAAGCTGGTCATCGACAACACGATGAACGCAATCGTAGCCAGCATCCGCATATCGAAGCGCGAGGCGTACTTGCCCACGAACGGGGTCATGATCACCGGCAGGATGCCGATCGGCGCCGTCGCCAGGCCCGCCCAGATCGCGGTGTAGCCCATGTCACGCTGCAGCCACTGCGGAATCAGCAGGGCCACGCTGAAGAACGCCGCGTAGGCCACCACCATCGCCAACGTACCGGCGCGGAAGTTGCGGTGCCGGAACAGCTTCAGGTCGACGATCGGATCCTTGTCGGTCAGCTCCCAGATCAGGAACACCGTCAGCGTCACCACCGCCACGCAGGCCAGCACCACGATCTTCATCGACGAGAACCAGTCCTCGTCGTTGCCCAGGTCGAGCACCAGCTGCAGCGCACCGACACCGATCACAAGGGTGACCAGGCCGACGTAGTCCATCTTCGGCTTCTCGATGTGCTCCGGGCGCCCCTTCAACTGGTTGCCTACCACCAGCGCGGCAAAGATGCCCAGCGGCACGTTGATCAGGAAGATCCATTCCCAGCTGTAGTTGTCGGTGATCCAGCCACCGAGGATCGGGCCGCAGATCGGCGCCACCACCGTGATCATCGCCAGCAGCGCCAAGGCCTGCCCACGTTTCTCGCGTGGATAGATCGAGACCAGCAGCGACTGCGTGATCGGGTACATCGGGCCGGCCACGAAGCCCTGCAGCGCACGCGACAGCACCAGCATGCCCATGCTCTGTGCCAGGCCGCACAGCAACGAAGTGATGACGAAGGCCAGCGTGGCCCAGACGAACAGCTTGCGTTCGCCGAAACGGCGGCTGAGCCAGCCGGTCAGCGGCAGCGCGATGGCCGTGCTGACCGCGAACGAGGTGATGACCCAGGTCGCCTGCTGCGAACTGGCACCGAGGTTACCGGCGATGGTCGGCAGCGAGACGTTGGCGATGGTGGTGTCGAGCACCTGCATGAACGACGCCATCGCCAGGCCGACGGTGCACAGGGCGACGCTGGGCGGCAGGAACCCGGAGGCCGCACCCGGCGCCGCCGGTGCGCCCGGAGCGCCGGGCGCGGCTGGAGCTTGTGCGGACATGGCGACCTCAGCCCACCTTCGCCTGCTGCGGCAGGTTGCCCTGGATGATCGTATGGATCACCTCATCGGCATCATGCAGCTGCTTGGCATACACGTCGGTGTCGAACACCGTGCCCTTGGCCGGCGTGCTCGGCAGCACTTCGCCCTTCTGGTCGCGCAGGCTCACTTCAGCCTTCATCGACAGGCCGATGCGCAGCGGGTGTTCGGCCAGCTGCTTGGCATCGATGGCGATGCGCACCGGCACGCGCTGCACGATCTTGATCCAGTTGCCGCTGGCGTTCTGCGCCGGCAGCAGCGAGAACGCCGAGCCGGTGCCCAGGCCCAGGCTCTGGATGCGGCCCTTGTACTTCACGTCGCCGGCGTACAGATCCGACTTCAGCTCCACTTCCTGGCCCAGGCGCATGTGGCGCAGCTGGGTTTCCTTGAAGTTGGCCTCGACCCACATCTGCTCGGTCGGCACCACCGCCATCAGGGCATTGCCCGGCTGCACGCGCTGGCCGACCTGCACCGAACGACGGGCAACGTAGCCGGTCACCGGCGCGACGATGCCGGCGCGGGCGTTGTTGAGGAAGGCCTGGCGCAGCTGCGCGGCGGCGGCCTGCACGTCCGGCTGGGTGGCGATCACGGTGTCGTCGACCAGCGCGCGGTTGCGCTCGACGGTCTCGCGCGAACCGGCCACGGCGGCTTCGGCAGCGGCCAGCTCGTCACGGGCATGGGCCAGTTCTTCATTGGAGATGGCACCGGTGGCGGCCAGGTCCTTGCGACGGGCGAAATCTTCGCGCACGCGCTTCAGGGTCACCTGGCGGGCGTTCAAGTCCGCCTGCGCGCCCTCCACGCTGCGGTACAGGCCACGGGTCTGGCGCACGGTCTTGGCCAGGTTGGCTTCGGCCTGCTGCAGTGCCACCGAGGTGTCGGACGGATCCAGCTGTACCAGCAGCTGGCCGCGCTCCACGCGCATGCCGTCATCGGCGTTGATGGCGACCACGGTACCGGCCACCAGCGGGGTGATCTGCACCTGGTTGCCCTGCACGTAGGCGTCGTCGGTCTCTTCGAACCAACGGCCGAACATGAAGTACCACAGCGCCAGTGCTGCAAGCAGCAGCACGACGATCACGAACAGGCCGCGCAGCAGGTTGCCGCGGCGGTTGGGGGCGGCCGGGGCCGCGGTGTCTTGGGTCTGGCTCATGGCAGGCGTCTTCAGGAATGCGAGGAATTGGAATGGGAGGCGATCGGTGCGAGGTCGGCTTCAGCGGGCTGGAAACCACCGCCCAGCGCCTTGCTCAGGCGCACCGAGGACTGCACCTGCTGCGACTGCAGCCCGGCCAGCTGCTGCTGCGACTGCAGCAGGGTGGACTGCGCGGTCAGCACGTCCAGGTAGCTGCCGATGCCGGCGCGGTAGCGCTGCTGGGCCAGATCGAAGGCCGAGCGCGCGGTGTCCACCGCCTGCTGCTGCGAGTGCGCCTGCTGCGCCAGCGAACGCACTGCATTGACCTGGTCGGCAACGTCGCGCAATGCGTCGAGCACGGCCTGGTTGTAGTTGGCCACCGCCAGGTCGTACTGCGCATCGGTGTTGGCCAGGTTGGCGCGCAGCTTGCCCCCCTCGAAGATCGGCAGGCTCAGCGCCGGGCCGATGTAGGCGAAGGTGGAGCTGCTCTTCAGCAGGTCGCCCACGTTCGGGGCGACCACGCCGGCCAGCGCGGTCAGGTTGAAGCTCGGGTAGAACTTGGTCTTCGCAACCTTGATCTGCTTGTCGGCCGCTTCCACGCGCCAGCGTGCGGCGACGATGTCGGGGCGACGACCCAGCAGTTCGCTGGGCAACACGCCCGGCAGTTGCAGGGCCATCGGATTCAACGGCTGCGGGCGCTGGATCGACAGGCCGCGGTCCGGCCCCTTGCCGACCAGCGCGGCCAGCGCGGTGCGGGCGGCATCGATGCGCTGCTGCGCGGCCTGCACCTGCTGCTGCGCGGCGGGCACGCGGGCCTCGGCCTGGCGCACCTGCAGATCACTGTCGATACCGGCGCTGCGACGCTGGCGGGTCAGTTCCAGCGACTTCTGCGAACGGGCCAGCTCTTCCTCGGCCACGTCGTTGAGCTGCCACGCATAGGCCAGGTCGGCATAGGCCTGGGTGATGCCGGTGGACAGGTTCAGGCGTGCAGCCTGGGCTTCGACAGTGGCGGCATGGGCGCCGTCCACGGCCGCTTCCCAGGCAGCGCGCTTGCCACCCCACAGGTCCACGCCATAGCTGAAGTCGAAGGCGACCTGGCTGCTGCCGGCGTAGTGGCCACCCATCTCGCTGCCTGCCATCGACTCAGGCAGGCGCAGGCCGGTATAGCCACCGGACACCGACAGGCTCGGCAGTCGATCGGCACGCGCGGTACCCACCTGGGACTGGGCCTGGCGCAGGCGCGCATCGGCGGCGGCCAGGCTCGGGTGACCGGCCAGGCCTTCGGCAACCAGGGCGTCCAGCTGTGCATCGCCCAGCGCCTTCCACCAGTCCTGCGCCGGGAAGCCGGTGGCGCTCAGGTCGGTGTCGGCCAGGGTGCGTTCGCTGTGCAGGCTGTCCACGTCGAGCACGTGGCCCTGCGGGTTGAGGCCACGACTGCTGGCGCAGGCGGCCAGGGCCAGGGCCAGCGCTGACACCAGCAGCGCGCGCCCGGACCGGCGGAGAGTGGAATGCGGGATCGGGTTCATGGGGTCGTCAGGGAATCGCGGATTCGGGTAAGGAGGGACAGCAGCAGCGTGCGCTCGTCGGCGGAAAGATCACGCAGGGCGTAATCCATCACCGCGTCGCCGCGCAGCTTCAGCCGCGCCCACAGTGCGCGGCCTTCATCGGTCAGCACGATCTGCAGCGCACGCCGGTCCTGGGCATGCGGTTCGCGGCGGACGCAGCCCAGCGACTCCAGCTTGTCCAGCAGGCGGGTCACCGCACTGGGCACCTGGTCGATGGCCTGGGCCAGCTCGTTGGCCGTGCACGGGGCCATGTTGGAAAGCACCTTCAACCCGATGTAATGGGTGAAGCCGATACCCAGGTCTTCTTCAGCCATGGATGCGTCGAGTTGACGGACCAGGCCGTCGCGCACCTGGCGCAGCAGCAGGCCGAAGCTGGGGGGAGTGGTTGCAGGACAGATCATGGGGGAGCATTCTCTTCCAAAAAAAATATTTCTCAATGGAAATATTCGATCTGGCATCGAATGCTGTGTTGCAGCAGCGGGCTGGATCAATGAAGGCGCCTACCTTAATGATCTGGTCAGGTGGCCCGGTAGTACAATTCAGCCAATGGATGACACATTTCAGCCAGCGGATATGATGAACAAGGCAGAAATCCCCCCTTCCAAGCGGTTGTTGCGCGACGACGCGCTGGATTGGTTCGAGCGCAATGACGGGCCACCGGTTGTCGCTTTCCGCTTCGACAGCCCCTTGGGCCTGGTCCGTGAAGTGGACTGGCACCACCACCAGCGCGCGCAGCTGATCTGCGTCGAACGCGGCCTGCTGACCACCCGGACCTCGCACGGCACGTGGTCACTGGCGCCGGGCTCGGCCGGCTGGATGCCGCCGCTGGAGCCGCATACGGTCACCCTGGACGGCCCGCTGCGCGGCTGGGGCATGGCACTGGCCGCGCCAGCCTGCGCCACCCTGCCCGCCGATCCCTGCGTGCTGGGCCTGTCTAAGCTGGCGCAGGCGCTGGCCGACCGCATCTGCGAATGGCCGCTGGGCTATGACACCACGCCCGAGCGCCAGCACATCATCGAGGTGCTGCTGGATGAGATCCGCACCGCGCCGCGCCAGCGCATGCATCTGCCGATGCCGCATGACCGGCGCCTGCTGAAGATCGCCTCGCAGCTGCTGGCCGACCCGTCCGACGAGCGCAGCCTGGCCGAGTGGGCGCACTGGGCCGGGCTGTCGCCGCGCAGCCTGACCCGCCACTTCCGCGACGAGACCACGCTCAGCTTCGCCCAGTGGCGGCAGCAGGCCCGGCTGTCCGAAGCCCTGCGCCAGCTGACCGACGGCCGCAGCGTCGCCGACATCGCCCATGCACTGGGCTTCAGCAGCGCCAGCGCCTTCGTCACCGTGTTCCGCCGCCACTTCGGGCTGCCGCCGGGGCGCTACCTGGCGCGGGCCGGACATGGCCTGGAAACCGGGCTGGACCCTGCGCGCGGCTTGGCATCCCCCGCCGCATCCGGATAATCACAGGATTGCGAGCGGCGACCGCCGTCGCCGCCTCCCGACAACAGGTAACAACGCCGCATGACCGAACTTGCCCGCCCCGTGTTCCACGGATTCGAACAACTGCCGCTGCGCGAGTACGCCGAACGCGCCTACCTCGACTACTCGATGTACGTGGTCCTGGACCGCGCCCTGCCGTTCATCGGCGACGGCCTGAAGCCCGTGCAGCGCCGCATCATCTATTCGATGAGCGAGCTGGGCCTGAATGCCGCGTCCAAGCCGAAGAAGTCCGCGCGCACCGTCGGTGACGTCATCGGTAAGTACCACCCGCACGGCGACAGCGCGTGCTACGAGGCGCTGGTGCTGATGGCCCAGCCGTTCTCGTACCGCTACCCGCTGATCGAGGGCCAGGGCAACTTCGGCTCCAGCGACGACCCGAAGTCGTTCGCCGCGATGCGTTACACCGAATCCAAGCTGACCCCGATCGCCGAAGTGCTGCTGGGCGAGCTGGGCCAGGGCACCACCGACTGGGCACCGAACTTCGACGGCACCCTGCAGGAACCGACCTGGATGCCGGCGCGGCTGCCGCACCTGCTGCTGAACGGCACCACCGGCATCGCCGTGGGCATGGCCACCGACGTGCCGCCGCACAATCTCAACGAGATCGTCAGCGCGCTGCTGCACCTGCTGGACAACCCCGATGCCAGCGTGCGCGACCTGTGCGAGCACGTGCAGGGCCCGGACTACCCCTCCAGCGCCGAGATCATCACCGCCGCCAACGATCTGCGGAACATGTACGAGACCGGCAACGGCAGCGTGCGTGCGCGTGCGACCTTCACCAAGGAAGCCAACAACATCGTGGTGACGGCGCTGCCGTTCCAGGTGTCGCCGTCGAAGGTGATCGAGCAGATCGCCGCACAGATGCGTGCCAAGAAGCTGCCGTGGCTGGAGGACATCCGCGATGAGTCCGACCACGCCAACCCGGTGCGCGTGGTGCTGGTGCCGCGCTCCAACCGTGTCGACGCCGAGCAGCTGATGGGCCACCTGTTCGCCACCACGGACATGGAGCGCAGCTACCGCGTCAACCTCAACGTGATCGGGCTGGACGGCCGTCCGCAGGTGAAGAACCTGAAGATGCTGCTCAGCGAATGGCTGACCTTCCGCAGCAACACCGTCACCCGCCGCCTGCAGCACCGCCTGCAGAAGGTCGAGCGCCGCCTGCACCTGTTGGAGGGCCTGCTGGTCGCCTTCCTCAACCTGGACGAGGTGATCCACATCATCCGTACCGAGGACGAACCGAAGGCCGCGCTGATCGCGCGCTTCGGCCTGTCCGACGACCAGGCCGAGTACATCCTGGAAACCAAGCTGAAGCAGCTGGCCCGCCTGGAGGAGATGAAGATCCGTGGCGAGCAGGACGAGCTGGCCAAGGAGCGCGAGAAGATCCTCGGCATCCTCGACAGCAAGGCCAAGCTGAAGAAGCTGATCCGCGACGAACTGACCGCCGACGCCAAGAAGTTCGGCGACGCACGCCGCTCGCCGCTGGTGCAGCGCCAGGCCGCGCAGGCCATCGACGAGACCGAGCTGGTGCCGAGCGAGCCGATGACCGTGGTGTTGTCAGAGAAGGGCTGGATCCGCGCGGCCAAGGGCCACGACGTCGATGCATCCGCGCTGTCCTACCGCGACGGTGATGCGCTGCAGGGCGCGGTGCGTGCGCGCAGCACCCAGCAGGTTGCGTTCCTCGACAGCGAGGGCCGCGCCTACTCCACGCCGGTGCACACCCTGCCCTCGGCGCGCGGCAACGGTGAACCGCTGACCGGCCGCTTCTCGCCGGCACCGGGCACCAGCTTCGTGACCCTGGCCAGTGCCGAGCCGGATGCCCGCTTCGTGCTGGCCTCCAGTCATGGCTATGGCTTTGTCACCCGCTTCGAGAACCTGATCGGTCGCAACAAGGCCGGCAAGGCGATGCTGAACCTGTCGTCCGGTTCCTCGGTGCTGACCCCGTCGGTGCTCGCCAACGTGGCCACCGACCGCATCGTGGCGGTGACCAGTTCGGGCAACCTGCTGGCGATTGCTGCCAACGACCTGCCGGAACTGGACAAGGGCAAGGGCAACAAGATCATCGAGATCCCGAAGGCCAAGCTCGCCACCGAACGCGTGGTCGCCATCGTGGCGATCAGCCCGGGGCAGACCCTGCAGGTACGCAGTGGCCAGCGCACCATGGGCCTGAAGTTCAATGAGCTGGACGCCTACCTCGGCGCCCGCGCCACCCGCGGCCACCTGCTGCCGCGCGGCTGGCAGAAGGTGGAAGGGTTGTCGGTGGAGTGAGGGCTGGGGGTCGGACCCCGTTCCAACGGAACGGGCTCTGACTCCGGACACGAAAAAGCCGGGGAATTCCCCGGCTTTTTCGTTGTCGGCTGGCGGGCGGTGGAGCAGCTGGCGGGCGAAGGCTGGCTGGCGGTGCTCCGGTGCTGGCGGGCGACAGAACGCTGTGCTTCGTCTGGTAGATCCGACCGCTGGTCGGCTGCCTTTTGAAGTGCAGCCGACCAGCGGTCGGCTCTACCGGGTGGTCGCCGGGAATTGCCCGGCGCCCCCTGCGGCTCAGTGCGCCGGGGCGCCGTTGCCGTCGATCTTGCTCAGCTGGTACAGCTCCAGGCCGATGCGCTTGATCAGGCCCAGCTGCTGCTCCAGCCACCAGGCGTGGTCTTCCTCGGTGTCCTTCAGCTGCGCCAGCAGGATGTCGCGGCTCACGTAGTCGCCGTTCTCTTCACACAGCTTCATGCCGGCGGCCAGATTGTTCCGAACGGCGTATTCAGTATCGAGATCCTTCTGCAGCATCTCTTCCACGGTCTTGCCCGGCTCGGTGGCATGCGGGCGCATGTCCGGGTCGCCGCCGAGGAACAGGATCCGGCGCAGCAGCGCATCGGCGTGCTGGGTTTCCTCTTCCATCTCGTGGTTCAGGCGTTCGTACAGCGCGAACAGGCCCTGGTCCTCGTAACGGCGGGAATGGATGAAGTACTGGTCGCGGGCAGCAAGCTCGCCGCGCAGCAGTTCCTTCAGGCAGGCGATGACGTCCGGGTTGCCTTTCATGGGGGGGCTCCTGTGAATCGATGCGGCATAGGGTGCCCCATTTCAGAATACGGTGATCTAATCGGAATCAGTCGCAGTTGCGCCTGCGGCTACAATCGCCCCTCGAGTGCTGGAAGGACCTGCAATGCGACGTAGATGGCGTTGGATACTGGCTCTGCTGATCGCCATCGTGATGGCTGCGGTCCTGACAATCTGGCTGCTGCTGCGTGGCAGCCTGGCCGACCTGGACGGCGAGCATGCCCTGCCGGGGCTGGCCAAGACGGTCACCGTCGAGCGCGATGCGCTGGGCGTGGTCACCATCACCGCCGGCAGCCAGGCCGACGCCATGCGCGCATTGGGTCGCGTGCATGCGCAGGAACGCTATTTCGAAATGGACCTGATGCGCCGCAGTGCCGCCGGCGAGCTGTCGGCGCTGTTCGGGCCGAAGGCCATCGACGCCGACAAGCGCATGCGCGTGCATCGGCTGCGCGCGCGCACCGAGGCGAACATGCGGGCTGCGCTGGGCGACAACATCGAAGCCGTGAGCGCCTATGTCGGTGGGGTCAATGAGGGCCTGGCCGATCTCTCCGTGCGCCCGTGGGCCTACCTGCTGCTGCGGCAATCACCACAGCCCTGGCAGGCCAGCGACAGCGTGCTGGCCGGGCTGGCCATGTATGCCGACCTGCAGGATCCGGGCAACCAGACCGAGCTTGCGCTGAGCCGCATCCGCGCGGTGGTGCCACCGGCGCTGTATGCGCTGATCGCCCACGACGGCACCGAATGGGATGCACCGCTGTTCGGCGAACCCACCGGCAACGCCGCCCTGCCCGATGCCAGCCAGCTTGACCTGCGCACATTGAAGGCAACATCCGGCACCGCGCAGGAAGAGGCGGACGCCGTCGGCAGCAACAACTTCGCGGTGGCCGGGGCGCTTACCGCCGATGGCCGCGCGATCGTCGCCGACGACATGCACCTGGGCCTGCGTGCACCGGGCCTGTGGTTCCGCGTGCGTCTGCGCTACCCGGACCCGCAGGCTGCCGGCGGCCAGGTCGATGTCACCGGTTTTTCGCTGCCCGGCCTGCCCGCGGTGATCGTCGGCAGCAACGGTCACGTGGCCTGGGGCTTCACCAACAGCTACATCGACACGGCGGACTACCGCACTGAACCGGCCAACGCCCCGGCGACCGTACATGAAGAACGCATCACCGTAGCCGGCCAGGCCGATGTGGTGTTCCCGGTGCGCGAAACCGCCTGGGGGCCGGTCCTGCATACCCACGCCGATGGCAGCGGCGACGCGCTGCGCTGGGTCGCCCAGCTGCCCGGCGCGGTGCGTCTGGACTTCGGTGACCTGGCCCGCGCCGGTGACCTGGACACTGCCCTGCAGTTCGCCGACCACGCCGGCATCCCCGCACAGAACCTGGTGGTCGGCGACCGCAGCGGACGCATCGCCTGGCGCCTGATCGGCGCCCGCCCGGACCGCGGCCCCGGCTGTGCGCCTGCGGGCTTCACCGCCGCCAACAACCAGGACTGCGCACCTTGGCCGATCCGCAGCGATGCCTCACCGGCACTGATCGACCCACCCAACCATCGCCTGTGGACCGCCAACGGCCGCGTTCTGGACGGCGAGGCACTGGCCGCCGCCGGCAACGGTGGCTATGACCTCGGTGCACGGGCGCGGCAGATCCGTGACCTGCTGGCGATCCAGGAGCGCTTCGACGAGCACGATCTGCTGGCGATCCAGCTCGATGACCGCGCCGTGTTCCTGCAGCGCTGGTGGGCCCTGCTGCACGACGTCATCGAACGCAGTGACGACCCTGCGCTGAAGCGATTGAAGGCGGTCAGCCATCAGTGGGGCGGGCGCGCTTCAGCCGACTCGGTCAGCTACCGGGTGGTGCGCGAGTTCCGCACGCAGGTGATGGAGACGCTGTCCGATGCGCTGCTGGCACCGGCCAATGCGCAGCTGGGTGAGGACTACCTCGATCCGCGCCTGGCGCAGCTGGAAGGCGTAGCCTGGCCGATGCTGCAGCAGCGCCCGGCCAACCTGCTGCCGCCGGCGTTCGACAGCTGGGATGCGCTGCTGATCGATGCAGCACGCCGCACGGAAGCCGAGCTCTCCAGGCAGGGCCCACTGGCCAGGCGCACGTGGGGTGAACGCAACACCGCGGCGATCTGCCATCCCATTGCTCGCGCACTGCCGGACATCGCCAAGCGCTGGCTGTGCATGCCCGCCGACCGGCTGCCTGGTGACCGCGACATGCCGCGCGTACAGACGCCGAACTTCGGTGCTTCCGAGCGCATGGTGGTGTCGCCCGGCCACGAGGCCGACGGCTTTGTGCATATGCCCGGCGGCCAGAGCGGGCATCCGCTGTCACCTTACTGGGGTGCCGGCCACGAGGACTGGGTGCATGGACGCCCGACCCCGTTCCTGCCTGGCAAGGCACAGCACGTGATGACGCTGGTGCCGGCGCGTTGACGGCCGGGGTCAGATCCCTTTTCCAGAGGAAAAGGGATCTGACCCCACCTCCACGCCTGCATGGATGCCCCCCAGCGCTCAGGCCCTGCGCCGCTCGATCAGGTTCAGCAGCGGCCCGGTCATCGCCGTGGTCACCAACGCCATGATCACCAGCACCGCGAACAGGCGGTCGCCGAGCAGGCCCAGCTCGTAGCCCAGGTTGAGCACGATCAGCTCCATCAGGCCACGGGTGTTCATCAGTGCACCCAGCCGCCACGCCTCGCGCGTGGGCATGCCGGCGCTGCGTGCAGCACTGAAGGTGCCCAGCAGCTTGCCGGCCGTGGCCACCACGATCACCACCGCGCACAGCACGATATCGCTGGCCTGCAATGCATCGGCGCGCATGCGCAGACCGGTCATGGCGAAGAACAGCGGCAGCAGCAGCGTCACTGCGAACGGTTCGACGCGGGCCATCAGCAGCTCGCGCAGCTGCACGTTGGACGACACTGCCACGCCCGCAGCAAAGGCACCGAACAGCGCATGGATGCCGAGCATCTCGGTGACCAGCGCACTGGCCAGCGACAGCAGCAGGATGCCCAGCAGCCAGCGCCCCTCACGGCCCGGTGCGATCTGCTGGCGGGTGAACCAGGGCTTCACCAGCCCCAGCATCAACGCCACGAACGCAACCACGCACAGCAGGTTGAGGCTGGCCGGTAGCCAGCCACTGGCCTGGGCCGCTGCGACGATCAGCGCCAGCAGGCACCACGCAGTGGCGTCGCCCAAGGCGGCGCAGGCGATGGCGGTCTGGCCCAGCGATGTCTGCGTGATGCCGCGGTCGGCGAGGATGCGCAGCAGCACCGGGAACGCGGTGATGCTCATCGAGATGCCGACAAACAACGCGAACGCGGTGAAGCCCACACCTTCGGGGCCGTGCTGCGGATACAGCCAGATCGCCAGGGCGACGCCGAGCACGAACGGCACCGCGATGCCAGCATGGCTGACCGTGAAAGCAAAACGCCGGCGGCCACGCAGTGCCGCCAGGTCCAGCTCGGCACCGGCTACCAGCAGGAACATCAATACGCCCAGCTGGCTGAGCATGCCCAGCGGGCCAAGCGAGCTGGCCGGGAACAGGGCGCCATGCAGCTGCGGCAACAGGCTGCCGAGCACCAGCGGCCCCATCATCAGGCCGGCGGCCATCTCGCCGATCACCGCCGGTTGCCCAAAGCGCTTGAGCAGCGCACCTGCGCCCTTGGCCACCAGCAGCAGCACCAGCAGCTGCAGCAGGAACAGGCCCAGCGGTGACGCCAGATGCTGCGCCCAGCTGCCTTCGGCAGCAGCCGTGGCACGGGCGACCGCCTCGGGCGCCGCCGGCCCGGCATACCGCGCCAGCAGCACGCCGACCAGCAGCGGGACACCGGCCCAGGCCAGATAACGCCATCCCCAATTCGTGGGCGGCGCGTTGCCGCCTGCCTGTACGTCCATGAACATTCCCCAATGCGCAGGGGGGCGATGATACAAAAAGGGGACGGAGGGGATTAAGTCGTTTGTGCCACTAACGACTTAATCCCCTCCGTCCCCTTTTTGGGGCTTAGGCCAGGGCCTGCGCGTGCACGCCGGCAATCGCGCGTCCGGAAGGGTCGGCAGCTGCGGCGAAGCTGGCATCCCAGGCGATCGCCGCCGGCGACGAACAGGCGATCGACTTGCCGCCCGGCACGGTCTCCGCCGCCGCGCGGCTCGGGAAGAACTGCTCGAACAGGTGGCGGTAGTAGTACGCCTCCTTGGTCTGCGGCGGGTTGTGCGGGAAGCGCTTGTCGGCCGCCGCCAGCACACGGTCGCTCACCTGCGCCTCGGCATGCGCTTTCAGCCCGTCGATCCAGCCGTAGCCGACGCCATCGCTGAACTGCTCCTTCTGACGCCACAGGATGCTGTCCGGCAGGTAGCCATCGAATGCCTCGCGCAGCACCGCCTTCTCGATGCGGCGGCCACCGAACCCGGCACCGACCATCTTGTGCGCGGCATCGAAGCGCATCGCCACGTCGAGGAATTCACGATCCAGAAACGGCACGCGCGGCTCCACGCCCCAGGCCATCATCGACTTGTTGGCACGCAGGCAGTCGTAGTTGTGCAGGGCGTCGAGCTTGCGCACCAGCTCATCGTGGAATTCGCGCGCGTCCGGCGCCTTGTGGAAGTACAGGTAGCCACCGAAGATCTCATCGCTGCCCTCGCCGGACAGCACCATCTTCACCCCCATCGCCTTGATCCGCCGCGCCAGCAGGAACATCGGTGTCGATGCACGGATGGTGGTGACGTCGTAGGTTTCGATATGGCGGATCACTTCCGGCAGTGCATCCAGGCCTTCTTCGAAGGTGTATTCGAACCCGTGGTGCACCGTACCCAGCGCTTCGGCGGCGATCGCAGCGGCGGCCAGATCGGGCGAGCCCTTCAAGCCGATCGCGAACGAGTGCAGGCGCGGCCACCAGGCTTCGGTCTGCCCGCCGTCTTCGATGCGGCGGCGTGCATAGCGCGCGGCCACCGCCGCCACCAGCGACGAGTCCAGGCCACCGGACAGCAGCACGCCGTACGGCACATCGCTCATCAGCTGGCGTTCCACCGCATGCTCGAAGGCCTGGCGCAGTTCGGCCAGATCCGCCTGGCGGCCCTGCACGTCGGCGTAGTCACGCCACGGTTGCTGGTAGTAGCGCACCAGCTCACCGCTGGCGCTGTCGAAATAGTGGCCCGGCGGGAACTGCGCGACATCGGCGCAGGAATCGACCAGCGCCTTCATCTCCGAAGCCACCCGCAGGCGCCCCTGCGCATCGTGGCCCCAGTACAGCGGCACCACCCCGATCGGATCGCGCGCAACCAGCACCCGGCCGGCATCACGGTCCCACAGCGCGAAAGCGAAGATGCCGTTGAGCTGTTCCAGCCACTGCGCCGGCGCGCCGCCCTGGCGGTACAGCGCGTTGATCACCTCGCAGTCCGAGCCGGTCTGGAAGTCGTAGGTGGTGGTCAGCGCGGCCTTCAGCTGCTGGTGGTTGTAGATTTCGCCGTTCACTGCCAGCGCCAGCTGCCCATCGGCCGACAGCAGCGGTTGCGAGCCGCCGGCCGGATCGACGATGGCCAGCCGCTCGTGGACCAGCAGTGCGCCTTCGTCCAGGTACACGCCGCTCCAGTCCGGACCCCGGTGGCGCTGGCGCTGCGACAGTTCCAGCGCATGACGGCGCAGGGCGGGAAGATCGTCACCGGCCTGCAGGCCGAAGATTCCGAAGATCGAACACATGGCGGAGCTCCTGTTGGGGAATTTCACGAGGGGAAGGTGTTCGACCGGCCATCCAGGCCCGGGAAGGCTGCGCCCGGGCACAAAAAAACCCGCATCGGCCGATGCGGGTTCTCTGGTGTCCGGGCGTGTATTGCTGTCTATCTACCCAGGGCGCAGTCCCGCATCGGCCGCGCACGATTATTCGCGCGCAGATTATTGCGGTTGTTGTTATTGACGGCGGTGGCCAGGCGGATCGACATGTGATCGACCGTACCCCGGTTTCCGGCGCGACGCAACAGTTGCGTTGGCAACCACACGTGAGGCGCATAATGGCGCGCCCCGCAATGTGTAATGGAAATGCAACACCGCACTGGATGCACCGCCGTACTGGCCGCCCTGCTCTGCCTGGGCCTGACGGCGTGCCAGACCCTGCCCCCGCCGTCCAGGCTGCCACCGGCACAGCAGCAGGCCCTGGAACAGCGCGGCAGCGACGGCAGCTTTGACGGCGCCTGGGATACCGCAGAGACCTTCGAGCGCTTCAACGATCCGCGCGCGCTCGCCTACTACGAGCGTGCCGCTGCGATCACGCCATGGACCTTCCACAACACCAAGGCGGAAGAGGCACTCGGCCGGATCTGGACCTCCGGCATGCTGCGGCATGCCGACAGCCCCCGCATCGATCCTGCACCGGTGCTGCGTGCGTCCTGGCGACGTGGCGAACGCGCCTATCTGGCGGCCGCCAACCACGGCAATCCCTATGCGTTCTACGGGCTCGCCAAGGCCTATCGCCAGCGGGGCGACGCGCAACAGGCGCTGCGCTGGGACCTGCGCGCGATGATCTACCAGCGCTATCCAAGCCGTTCCTCGCAACTGCCGGATGCAGTGGCCGCGCAGGGCGACACCGTGCATCCGCTGGTTGCGCGCATCCAGCGTCGCGCGGCGCGTGGCGATGCCGAAGCGCAAGTGGATCTGGGCGCACTGCTGGAGAAAGGCATGGGACTGCCGCGCGATCCGGCACGTGCGTTGCAGCTGTACCAGCGTGCCGGGGAACAGGGCAATGTCTTCGGCCAGTACTTCGCCGGGCTGCTGCTGGGCCGGAGTGCGCCGGGCGTGGAGAAGGACACCGAGGCGGCGGCACGCTGGTTCGCGAAGGCCGAGGCACAGCGCTTCTACAATGCAGCGCCGAGTTACTGGAAGAAGGCGGTCGAGCCGCCGTTCTTCATTTTTTCGGAGTAGTGCCGGCGGGCGGCGTGCCGACCAACGGTCGGCACCCACCGTCGCAGGCTCACACCAGCAGCCGTTCCACCAGCCGCTGGTACAGCCCGGGCAGTGCTTCCAGTTCGTCCACGCGCACGTTCTCGTCCACCTGGTGGATGCTGGCGTTGACCGGGCCTACTTCGATGCACTGCGCACCCAACGGCGCGATGAAGCGCGCATCGGACGTGCCGCCGCCGGTGCTTTCCTCCGGCGCACGGCCGATGTGCTCGGCCAGCACCGCCCGTGCGGCGGCGCGAAGCGTGCCTTCCGGGGTGTAGAACGGCTCGCCGCTGCGGTGCCACTTCAGCGTGTACTGCAGGCCATGCCGGTCCAGCAGTGCGGCGATCTCTGCTTCCAGCTTCGGCGCGTCCCAATGCGGGTTGTAGCGGAGGTTGAAATCCACTTCGAGCTCGCCGGGAATCACGTTGTTGGCACCGGTGCCGGCGTGGATGTTGGAAATCTGCAGGCTGGTCGGCGGGAAGCTCTCGTAGCCATCGTCCCAGCGTCGCGCACTCAGTTCGGCCAGTGCCGGCGCCGCCTGGTGGATCGGATTGCGCGCCTTCTCCGGGTACGCCACATGCCCCTGCACCCCCTGCACGCGCAGCTTGGCGGACAGGCTGCCGCGGCGACCCACGCGCAGCAGATCGCCCAGCGCCGCGGTCGACGACGGCTCACCGGTGATGCACCAGTCGATGCGCTGCCCGCGTGCGGCGAACAGGCGTGCAACGTGGCGCACCCCATCGATGGCATCACCCTCTTCGTCGCTGGTCAGCAGCACCGCCAGCGTGCCGGGATGGTCGGGATGGGCGGCGACGAACTGCTCGGCGGCGACCACGAACGCAGCCACGCTGCCTTTCATGTCGGCGGCACCGCGCCCGTACAGCACGCCATCGCGGATCTGTGGGGTGAACGGGTCGCTGGTCCAGGCTTCGCGCGGGCCGGTTGGCACCACGTCAGTGTGGCCCAGCAGGACCAGCACCGGTGCGCCCTGGCCATGGGTTGCCCACAGATTGTCGACCTCGCCCAGGCGCAGGTGGTCACAGTGGAATCCAGCCTGCTTCAGCCGCGCCGCCAACAGCGCCTGGCAACCTGCATCGTCCGGCGTCACCGAAGGCCGTGCGATCAGCTCGCAGGCCAGGTCGAGGACGGCACTCATGCGTCGCCCACGCCGAAGCGTGCCTTGAAGCCATTGTCACTGAAACCCTGGCTGGCCCTGCCATCGGCGGTGACCACCAGCGGGCGCTTGATCAGCTGCGGGTACTCGCGCAGCAGCAGCTTCCACTCGGCCTCGGAATCGGCGGCCTTGCGGTTGTCGGGCAGCTGCCGCCAGGTGGTGGAGGACCTGTTGACCATCGCCGCCAGCCCCCCCAGCTGTTCGGCCCATTCCAGCAGCATTTCCGGGCTGGGTTTGTTCTCGCGGTAGTCGACAAAGGTGTACGGCACGCCGAAGCGGTCCAGCCACTTGGTCGCCTTCTTGCAGGTATCGCAGTTCTTCAAACCGTAGACAGTGGTGCTCATGGCCATCTGTGATGCTGGAAAACAGGGGGCCAGAATCTCACAACAGACGCTCGGACACGACCCGGAACGGCACCCTCGGCAAACGGAAGGCGAGGCCCGATTCAAGCGCCACGCCCATCGCCTGCAGGCGCGGGCAATGCAGTTCGCCTTCCAGGCGCAGCGGCTGCAGGCTGTCGACGTCCACCGGCAGCGCGATACGGGTGCTGGCCCAGCGGCGATCACAGGTGCGGGCGATGGCTTCGTCCTGGCAGGTCAGGAAGCGTAGCAGGGCCTGCTGGCCACCGAAGGCCGCCGCCCACGCGGCATCCGCGCAGTCGGCAGCAACCCGCCACTGCAGGCGAAGGTCTGGTGCACTGCCCTGTCCGCCTTCGATCAGCGTGTGGCCACGACCGGCGGCATCCAGCACATGTTCGAAGCGGGTGGAAAGATGCGGCTGCATGGCATCACTGAACGCACGCGCCCCGGCGACGAAGGCCAGTTGGTCCATCACGTTGCGATCAAACAGCACCACCGGCGTGGCGTCCGGATCGTCGTCACGGCACAGGTACCAGCGCCAGTTGCTCTGCTGCGGCGACGGCATCAGCGCGCGCAGCGGCCCGGCCAGCGCGGGCCCGAAGTGCCCGTGACGGTAGCTGAGGATGGTGTACGGCGTGCGCCCGGCATGCACCACGTAATGATGGCCCGGTGGCGGCGTTGGTGCGTGACGCACGTCGACCCACCAGCTCGCGTAGACCACGTCGCGCACATCGCTGGCCAGTGCCGGCATCGGCCAGCGCCGCGACAGCGCGCGACGCAGCCGGCTCCAGCGGGATGCATGCAGCAGGCGCGGCAGCATCCGCCCGAACGCGTTGTCGGACGGATGCCGGTAGATCGCGGACTGCGCCAGGTCTTCCGGCGCAGCCACCTTCAGTCGGCCAGGCCGCGCAGCAGGTCGTTGACGCTGGTCTTGCTGCGGGTCTTGGCATCGACCTGCTTGACGATCACTGCGCAGTACAGCGAGTGGGTGCCGTCCTTGCTCGGCAGCGAGCCGGACACCACCACGCTGTACGGCGGGATGTAGCCGTAGCTGATCTCGCCGGTGGCGCGGTTGTAGATGCGGGTGCTCTGGCTGAGGAACACGCCCATGCCGATCACGCTGTGGTGGCCAACCACCACGCCTTCCACCACTTCCGAACGCGCGCCGATGAAGCAGTGGTCTTCAATGATGGTCGGGCTGGCCTGCAGCGGTTCCAGCACGCCGCCGATGCCGGCGCCGCCGGACAGGTGGCAGTGCTGGCCGATCTGCGCGCAGGAACCCACGGTAGCCCAGGTATCGACCATGGTGCCTTCGCCGACGTAGGCGCCGATGTTGGTGAAGCTCGGCATCAGCACCACGTCCTTGCCGAAGTACGTACCACGGCGGGCAATCGCACCCGGCACCACGCGCACGCCACCACGGCGGAACCTGGCTTCGTCATAACCGGCAAAACGCGATTCGACCTTGTCCCAGAACGGCGCCGGGCGCGCATCGACCACAGCCATGTCGTTGACACGGAAGTACAACAGCACCGCCTTCTTCAGCCACTCGTTGACCTTCCAGCCACCGTGGCCGTCCGGTTCGGCAACGCGGAATTCGCCGCTTTCCAGGCCATCGATCACACGGTTGACCAGCGGCTTGGTCGAGCCTTCCAGTTCGTGCAGGGTCAGCGTGGCGCGGCGTTCGAAGGCACTTTCGATACCGAACTTCAGTTCTTCCACGCCCGGCGCGGCCGGCTTGCGCAGCGACTTGCGGGCGATGGTTTCGGCGCGTGCGGCTTCTGCACTCTTGGCCGGGGCCTTCTTGGGTGCCGCCACCTTCTTCGCCGGCGCCTTCACCGCTGCGGCTTTCTTCGGCGTGGCAGCCTTCTTCACGGCCGGCACGGCGGCAATTTTCCTGGCCGCTGCGCTCTTGGCGGTGGCAGCAGTCTTCTTAACGGGCTTGGTGGCCATCAGGCGGGGTCTCCGGCGTTTCGATCAGGGTCCAGGCAGGCCAGCATCGCGTCATGCAGCTGCTGCCGGGCAGGTTCAGTCAGGGGGAGGTCGTGTTCGTCACTGATCACGAAGGTGTCTTCGGCGCGTTCGCCGAACGTGGCAATGCGCGCATCATGCACGCGCAGGCCCTGGTTGCGCAGCACGAACGCCACGTCGGCCAGCAGGCCGGGGCGGTCGGGCGCGACCAGGGCAAAACGGGTTGCGCCCGGTTCATCGCGGAACTCGATGCGCGGGGCGAAACGGAAATGGCGCAGCTGGCGTGGCACCACCCGGCGCGACGGGCGCAGGCGCGACAGGTCACCACTGAGTGCCTCGCGCAGCGCGGCCTCCAGGTTGGCGCTGCTGCCATCGGCGAAGCTGTCGGCCGGGTTCACTTCGAAGGTATCGAAAATGGTGTCGGCCGGACCATCCAGCACCCGCGCGCGATGGATGCCGTAGCCCTTGCGGTCCAGGGTCATCACGATGGCAGCGAACAGGCCGTCGCGGTCCGGCGAATGCACGAACACTTCCAGTGCCGGGTCGTCGACGCTGATGCGGCGCACCTTCACCAGCGCCTGGCCCTGTTTCACCGGTACCAGTGCGGCAGCCTGCCAGGCCAGCTGCTCCGGGCGCAGGCGGATGAAGCCTTCGTCGGGCATCACGGCGAACTGGCGGTCGATGGTGGCATCGTCATACCCCTGCTCGCGCACCAGCGCACGCACGCTGTCACGCGCCTCGGCCACGCGCTCGGCGGCAGGCACCGGGTGCTCGAGGCCTTCACGCAGCGCGCGCCGGGTCGCGAAATACAGGTCGGCCAGCAGGCGGTCCTTCCACGCGTTCCACAGCTTCGGGCTGGTGCCGGCGATATCGGCGCAGGTCAGCAGGTACAGATAGTCGAGGCGGTCGCGACTGCCGACCAGGGTCGCAAAGCGATGGATCACCACCGGATCGGCGATGTCCTGCTTCTGCGCGGTCACCGACATGCGCAGGTGCTGTTCGACCAGCCAGGCCACCAGTTCGGTGTCGGAGATGCTCAGGGCATGCGCCTGGCAGAACGCGCGTGCATCGACCGCGCCCAGTTCGGAGTGGTCGCCACCGCGACCCTTGGCAATGTCATGGAACAGGCCGGCCAGCAGCAGCAGCTCCGGCTTGCGCAGGCGCGGCCACACCTCATGTGCGATCGAGAAGCGCTCGTCGGCACGGCTGCTGGCGAACTGGCCGATGTTGCGCAGGACCATCAGCGTGTGCTGGTCCACCGTATAGACATGGAACAGATCGAACTGCATGCGCCCGCTGACCTGGGCGAATGCCGGAATCCACTGGCCGAGCACGCCCAGCCTGGCCATGCGCGAAAGCGTATCGACCGGGCGCTGGCCACGCAGCAGGGCCAGGAACTGCTCGCGCGCGTCGGCGTCGGCCTGGTCGTAGGCCGGCAGCAGCGGCAGCGATTCGGCCAGCGCGCGCGCGGTCAGCGAATGCAGGCCGCGCACCTGCGGGTTGTTGGCCCAGCTGGAGAACAGCGCGAACACCTGGCCGATATCGCCACGCGGCCAGTCGGCATCATTGGCCGCCAGGTAGCCGCGTCGCAGGGAAAAACCCACGGTCAGCGGTTCCGGCTGCGCCTCGCCATCGAACTGTTCCTCGAAGCGCTGCAGCAGGCGGTCACTGATCCGGCGCACCACCAGAGCGGCGCGGTAGAAGCCCTGCATCATCTTTTCGACACCGAGATTCTCGGCATCGTCTTCGAAGCCCAGGCGCGCGGCCAGGGTCTTCTGGTAATCGAAGCGCAACCGTTCTTCCGGGCGCCGCGCCACCAGGTGCAGGCCAAAGCGCAGACGCGCCAGCACCGCACGCTCGCGCTTCAGCGCGGCCGCTTCGTCGGCACCCAGGTGGCCCAGGCCGACCAGCGCTTCCAGGTCGCGCACGCCGAAGGCGCGCAGCGCCATCCAGCCCAGCGTGTTGAGATCGCGCAGGCCGCCAGGGCCATCCTTGAGATCCGGCTCCAGGTTGTCGGCGGTGTCACCGAAACGCTGGTGGCGGTTGCGCAGCTCTTCCAGCTTGGCCAGGAAGAAGGCACGTGCAGGCCACAGCTCCCGGTCGTCGATGGCCTCGCGCAGCGCGCGTCGGGCAGCGTCCTCAGCCAGGATCGGACGCGCCTCGATCAGCGCGGTCAACACGGTCTGGTCGGCAGCAGCCTCGCGGCACTGCGCGGCACTGCGCACCGCATGGCTGACTGCCAGCCCGCAATCCCACAGCAGCGCGAACAGGCGCGCCAGTGCGGATTCGTGCGCCAATTGTGCCGGCGGATCGCCGAACACCAGCAGGTCGATGTCCGAGCGCGGGAACAGTTCACCGCGCCCATAACCACCCACTGCGAACAGCGACAGGCCGCTGTCGACCGGCAGGCAGCGCTGCCAGGCCAGGCGGATCAGATGGTCGGCGGCACGCGCGCGCAGCGCCAGCAGGCGCTCGATGTTGTCGCCCTGGTCGAAGCGGCGGTACAGGCGCGCGTCGGCCTGCTGCAGCGCCTGGCGCGCGGCAGCAGCCCAATCCGGGTCGTTGAGCGACGCGGCCGGCGTGTCCAGCAGCGAACTCGCCGGCAGCATCCTCAGGAGACCTGCGACTCGCCCGGCGACAGGGTCAGCACGTCGACGCCGGTCTCGGTGACCGCGATCATGTGCTCCCACTGCGCCGACAGCTTGCGGTCCTTGGTCACCACGGTCCAGCCATCCGGCAGCACCTTGTTGTAGCGGGTGCCCTCGTTGATCATCGGCTCGATGGTGAAGGTCATGCCGGGCTGCAGCACCAGGCCCTGGCCCGGGCGGCCGTAATGCACCACCTGCGGCTCGTCGTGGTAGACCTTGCCGATGCCGTGGCCGCAGTACTCGCGCACCACGCTGAAACGCTCGCCTTCGGCATAGCTCTGGATGGCATGGCCGATGTCACCCAGGGTTGCGCCCGGACGCACCGCACGGATGCCGCGCCACATGGCTTCGTAGGTGGTTTCCACCAGACGGCGGGCCATTACCGACGGGGTGCCGACGAAGTACATGCGGCTGGTGTCGCCGTGCCAGCCGTCCTTGATGACGGTAACGTCGATATTGATGATGTCGCCATCCTTGAGCACCTTCCCTTCGCTGGGAATGCCGTGGCAGATGACGTTGTTGACCGAGGTGCACACGGTCTTCGGGAAGCCGCGGTAGCCGACGTTGGCCGGAATCGCGCCCTGCACGTTCACGATGTGGTCGTGGCAGATGCGGTCCAGCTCCTCGGTGGTGACACCGGGCTTGACGTGGGGGGTGACGATGTCGAGCACTTCGCTGGCCAGGCGGCCGGCGATGCGCATCATCTCGATTTCCTGCGGGGTTTTCAGATTCACGCTCATGGCGCCCATTATCGCCGATCCGGCTGCAATCTGAACGAACGCCACCCAACTGGCGATCCGGGGCATGCACGGTTCCGGCAAGGAAAGTGAAAGCGTGACGACCTCCACCCTTTCGCATGCCTATTTATCACGGATTACAGACACTTACCCCCACAAGCTGGCCATGACTGTCGTCAAAGCGGCCCCGAATGCGCCGCCTTCGCCTTGTTCAACAGACCTTCGGGTCAGGGAGGTTGTCCATGCGATCCACGCTCCGCTCACCGCTCGCCTGGGCCCTGACCGGACTGTTGCTGGCCGGCCCCGCACTGGCGGCCGATACCACGACCTTCAACGTCACCCTGGTGGTCACCAAGGCCTGCACGATCACGGCAGCGGCCGCCACCAACGTTGACTTCGGCACGGCGGCCTCGACCACGGCGACCCCCACCCTGGGCCAGGGTACAGTGACCGCCCAGTGCTCGGCCCTGACCCCGTACACGATTTCGCTGAACGCGGGCGCCAATGCCAGCACCGCCAACGACGTCACCACCCGCCGGATGAAGAACACCAATGCCGCGGTGACCGCCAACAATTTCGTCGGCTACCAGCTCTACCAGGACGCCGCGCATACCCTGGTCTGGGGTGCCACCTCAGGCACCAACACCCAGGCCGGCATCGGCACCGGCCTGGCCGTGCCCTACATCGTCTACGGCCAGATCCTGAACCTGAGTACCAACAACCCGGCCACCGGTAACTACCTGGATACGGTCACCGCCACGATCACCTATTGATGGAGCACGCCCGCATGGCCGGACCCCGCCCGTGGCGCGCCACCGGCGTGGCGCTGCTCGCGCTTTTCCTGCTGGCCACCGCCGCTGCCAGTGCCACCAGCCTCCAGGTCGCCCCCACCAGCCTCCAGCTTGAGGCCCGCCAGCGCGCCGGCGAACTGTGGCTGACCAACAGTGGTACCTCGCCGGTCAGGCTGCAGGTGCGGGTCTTCCGCTGGGTGCAGCAGGATGGCCAGGAACAACTGCTGCCCACTGATGAACTGCTGGCCACCCCGCCGATGCAGGAACTGGGCGCTGGCCAGCAGCAGCTGGTACGGGTGATGCGCCCGAACCACGAACCGCCTGCGGCACAGCAGTACTACCGGCTGATCGTCGACGAGGTGCCTGATCTGGCGACCCGTGCCAACGGCATGCAGTTCGTGCTGCGCTATTCGATTCCGGTGTTCGTGCAACCCTCGGGCGGCAAGCTGGCGCCGCGCCTGCAGGCCAGCCTGGTCCGGCTGGAGGACGGACGCAACGGCGTGGAGGTGGCCAACACCGGCAACAGCTATGCACAGATCGCCGACCTCGCACTGGGCAGCGTCCAGCGTCCGCGCATCGTGCACCCCGGCCTGCTGGGGTATGTACTGCCCGGGCAGGTGATGCGCTGGCCGATCGAGCGCACGGCCATCGACCGCGACAACGACCAGATCACGGCCAAGCTCAATGGCGAGTCGGAACAGACGCCGCTGTCGCCACCACCGGCTCGCTGAGGCGTTGATGGGCGCGCTGTTGGCTGCCCTGGCTCCTGCGGCGACCGAGGCCGCCGATGTGCCCGGCATGGCTGCTGCCGGGGCTGCGGATGTCTCCGGGGTGTCGGCCGATGCGATCCTGCCTGCCCCCACGCCCCTGACCGCCAGCCAGACGCTGTACCTGGACGTCTCGCTCAACAGCACGCCGCGCGGCCTGCTGCCGTTCACCGAAAACCATGGCCGGCTGCAGGCCAGTCCGGAAGTGCTGCGCCAGCTCGGCTTCAGCGCCCGCGGCGATGCGCCGGTCTATCTGGACCAGATCAGCGGGGCCGTGGTGCGCTACGACGCGCATATGCAGACCCTGGCCCTGGACGTGCCACTGGACCAGTTGACCCTGCCGACCACCGTGCTCAGCCAGCCACAGACCCGCGCGCTGGCCGGAAGCGCCTCGCCCGGCCTGCTGCTGAACTACGACGTGTATGGCAGCCGGGTCGACACACTCGGCAACCTCAGCCTCAGCTCGGAGCTGCGCCTTTTCGGGATCGGCAACGGCACCTTCGAAAACACCGCGATCAGCCGCCGCTACCAGCAATCCGGTGACCGCCGCTGGCGTGGCGAGAGCGTGCGCCTGGACACCCGGTGGAGCCTGGACTTCCCCGACAGGGCGATGACCCTGGACGTCGGCGACTTCTACAGTGGTTTCGTCGACTGGACCCGGCCCGTGCGCATGGGCGGCGTGCAGATCGGCCGCAACTACGGCCTGCAGCCCTACCGTGTGCTCACGCCTACCCCCAGCTTCCTCGGCCAGGCGGTGGTGCCGTCCACGGTCGAGCTGTACGTCGATGGGCTGCGCCAGTACAGCGGGCAGGTGCCGGTCGGTCCATTCCAGCTGGCCGCGCAACCCGGCATCAGCGGCACCGGCAGTGCGCAGGTGGTGGTGACCGATGCGTTCGGCCGCATGCAGACGCTGGATTTCAGCTTCTACGGCACCCAGCAACTGCTTGCCAAGGGCCTGTCGGACTGGTCGGTCGGTGTTGGCCGCCTGCGTGAGGATTTCGGCCAGCGCTCCTTCGCCTACGACGATCGCACCGTGGCCAGTGCCAGCTGGCGCGGCGGCGTCAGCGACGCCTTCACCGGCGAAGCACATGCCGAAGGCGGCGGCGGTCTGGCCCAGGCCGGCATCGGCGGCTGGTGGCTGCTCGGCGGCGCGGGCGTGTTCAACGCCGCCTATGCGCACAGTGACTATCACGGCCTGCAGGGCGGGCAATGGGCACTGGGCTACAGCTGGAACAACCGCCGGCTCAACTTCAATCTGCGCACCGTGCGCAGCCATGGTGATTACCGCGACCTGGGCGCACTGCAGGGCAACCTGCCGCCGAGCATCAGCGAACAGGCCACGGTCGGCGCCGATCTGCTGCGGCTGGGCACACTCAGCGCCAGCTACCTGCGCCTGCGCTATCCCGACGGCGAGGACAACCGCTACGCCAGCCTCTTCTGGTCGCGCACCTGGAGCCAGCGCTGGTCGGCTTACCTGTCGGTGAACCAGAACCTGGACAAGAGCGATGACCGCAGCATCTACCTGTCGGTCACCGCCAGCCTGGGCAACAACCGCCAGGCCAGCCTGTCCAGCCAGCGCAATGGCGACAGCCAGAGCTGGGTGGCCGATGTCACCCAGCCGGTGCCCGGCGACGGCAGCGCCGGCGGCGTCGGTTGGCGTGCGCAGGTGCGCCATGGCGAGGATGGCAATGGCGGCCTCGCCGAAGTCGGCATCCTCAATGCTATCGGTCGCTACTCATTCGGCGCCTCGCGCCAGGGCGGCCTGAACTACGCCTACGCCAGCGCCAGTGGCAGCCTGGTGTGGATGGGCGGGCATGCCTTCGCCACCCGCGAGGTCTCCGATGCATTCGCGGTGATCAGCACCAATGGCATCGGTGGCGTGCCGGTGCGACTGGAAAACCGGCTGATCGGCGTGACCGATGATCGCGGCCTGCTACTGGTCAGCCCGTTGCTGTCCTGGCAGCGCAACCGCGTCTCCATCGATACCCTGGACCTGCCCGAGGACATGCGCGCCGACCGCATCGAAGACTGGGTGACACCACGCCAGCGCGCCGGTACCCACGTGACCTTCGCACTGCGCTCGCGGCCCTCGCTGAGCCTGACCCTGCACGGCATGGACGGGCAACCGCTGGAGGTCGGCAGCGAGGTGCAGCTGCCGGACGGGCGCCAGGCGCTGGTGGGCTATGACGGCCTGCTGTACCTGGAAGACGTGGCCGCCGGCAGCGTGCTGTACATCACCACCAGCCGCGGCCAGTGCCGGGTGAAGGTGCCGGACCTGCCCAAGGTGGTGGCCACCGGTGCACGCCCCAAACCGGCGCCGCTGCAGTGCATTCCGGAGGTGGCGCCATGAAGGTGCTGCTGCTCGGATTGCTGCTGATAGCCGGCCTGCTGGCGGCGGCACCGGCACGTGCCACCGCGGTCTGCACCGCCATCGCCGATCCGACGCTGCCGTTCGGCAACGTGAACAGCAATGCGCCAGGCGCAACCACCGGCACGCTCAACATCACGGTGTCCTGCACCACCGCTGCGTTGAGCCTGCTGGCCACCACCGGCGTGCGGGTCTGCGTGGGCATCGGCGCCGGCAGCGGCGGCGGCAGCAGCTCCAGCTGGCGCACGATGAAGACCAGCGCCAGCGACAGCATGAATTTCCAGCTCTACAACACCTCCAACTTCAGCCAGGTAACCGGGCTGACCCCGCGTGGCACTCCGCCGGCACAGGAACTGGCCATGACCTACAGCGTGCCGTTGCTGACCGGTGGCAGCGGTGCGCAGTCGACACAGCTGTTCGCGCAGATCCCGGCCAACCAGATCCTGGCGTCGGGCGCCTACAGCAGTACGTTCAGCGGTGCGAACGTGGTGCTGACCTGGGCCTGGAACGAAGTGCTGCTCGGCACGGCCACCGTGCCCGCCACCTGCAACGGCGGCGCCACCGGTACCAACAGCGCCAGTGCCGCCTTCAGCTTTACCGCCACCGCCAACGTGTTGCCGCAGTGCGGAAGCTATGTCACCACCAACATGAACTTCGGCAACGTCACCGGCAGCATTCCCGCCAACATCGACCAGACCGCCACCTTGACCCTGACATGCCTTAAGAACACGGCCTACCAGGTCAGCCTCAACAACGGCCAGAACAACCCCACCGCCACCAGCACGCGGCGCATGGCCACCACCATCGGCGCCAGCACCTACTACCTCACCTACGAGCTGTACCGCGATTCCACGCGCACCCAGCGCTGGGGCAACACGCTGACCGTCGATACCGCCAGCGGTACCGGCACTGGCAGCGCGCAGCAGCTGACAATCTATGGCCGGGTGCCGCCGGTCACGGGCCAACCACCGGCCGGCACCTACAACGATGTGGTGCAGGTGACGATCACCTATTGACCTGCGTGCCGACCAACGGTCGGCACCCACCAGGCAGGTTTCGGACGATCGACGCCCACCGGGGCGGGTTTCCGTAGATCCACGCCATGCGTGGATGCGCGCATCACGCCTGCGCCAGGAGCAGCCGACTGACAGTTCTACAGATTCGGCCGATCCAGCCGATACCGCGCAGCGATATCTTTCAGCACGGTGGTTTGCAGGTGGTTCGCGCAATTCTGATCGGGGCGATGCTGGTCGCCAGCACGCCGGCGTGGGCTGAACCCAGTCCCGCGCCGCTGCAGATTCGCCTGACCGTGGTCGAAGCCTGCCGCGATGATCCCGGCAGCGCCCACTGCCCCGCCCCCCACCAGCGCAGCGACGCACCGCAACTGCCTCCCCAGGTCCGCGAGCTCGCACCTCCCGCCGACGACGAAGACTCGACGTCCGCCGTGACCGTCATCTACTGATGCGGGCACTTCTGACTCTGCTGGCGATGCTGCTGGCGTTGCCTGCCGCGGCACTGGACCTGTTGCCGACCACACTGCAACTGCCCGCCGAAGGTGGTCAGGGCGAACTGTGGCTCTACAACCCCGGTCCCGGCCGCTGGCAGGGCCGGGTGCAGATCATGGCGTGGGAACAGCAGACCGACGCCGAAGTGCTGCGTCCCACCGACCAGGTTGTCGCCAGCCCGACCCAGCTCGACATCCCACCCGGCATCCGCCAGCGCATCTGGCTGCTGCCACGCCAGCCGGCACCCGCTGTCGGTGAACAGGCCTATCGGATCGTCCTGGCCCCCACCACGCCAGGCCTGCAGCGTTATTCGCTGCCGTTGTTCCGCGGGCACGCCACACCAATGACCCAGCCGCGGCTGCATGCATGGATTGAACCTGGCCAGTCGCATACCGTCCTGCGAATGAACAACGCCGGTACCCTGCACGCACGCCTGAACGATCTCGCCTACATCGCCAGCGACGGCCGACGCACCCTGCTGCTGCCGGGGCTTGCCGGCTATCTGCTGGCCGGCCGTGAGCGCCGCTGGGCCCTGCCCGCCCACCCTGATGGCTACGCCGGCGGTCATTTCCAGGCCCTGCTGCAGGATGGCCGCGTGGTCGATCTGGTCGCTCCAGACCCGGCAATTGCAGCCAGCGCACCGAGCGGGCTATAATCGACCGGATTCCTGCCGCCTGCGTGCGCGGGAGCCCGTCCACACCGGACGTCACCGGTGAATCCACACCTGCTGCCCCCATCCGTGCCGGGGTGCTCCGCAAGGAGTTCGGCCACGGAGGCAACAGGGAAGCCCAACCCCGGAACCGATCGCGCTTCCACGCGTCCCGCATACCTATCCCCGCGGGCGGAATCGCTGGTTCCATATCAGGAGTATTGCAATGCCCCAGGTCACCATGCGTCAGATGCTGGAAGCCGGCGTCCACTTCGGCCACCAGACCCGCTACTGGAACCCGAAGATGGCTCCGTACATCTTCGGCGCCCGCGGCAAGATCCACATCATCAACCTGGAAAAGACCGTCCCGCTGTTCAACGACGCGATGAACTTCATCTCGTCGGTGGCCCAGAAGCGCGGCACCGTCCTGTTCCTGGGCACCAAGCGCAGCGCCCGCGAAACCATCAAGGAAGAAGCCGAGCGTTGCGGCATGCCGTTCATGAACCAGCGTTGGCTGGGCGGCACCCTGACCAACTTCCGTACCGTCAAGCAGTCGGTTGCCCGCCTGAAGGAACTGGAAGCCGGTGAAACCGACGGCACCTTCGAGAAGCTGGTCAAGCACGAAGTGCTGGGCCTGCGTCGCGAGCGCGACAAGCTGGAAGCCTCGCTGGGCGGCATCAAGGACATGAACCGTCTGCCGGACGCCATCTTCGTGATCGACATCGGCCACGAAGACATCGCGATCAAGGAAGCCAAGAAGCTGGGCATCCCGGTCATCGCCGTGGTCGACACCAACTACAACCCGGAACTGGTGGACTACGCCATCCCGGGCAACGACGACGCCATCCGCGCTGTGCAGCTGTACGCCCGCGCCGCTGCCGATGCCGTGCTGGAAGGCAAGGCCGCTGCCCCGCACGCCGCTTCGGTGCGCGAGGAAGAGTTCGCTGAAGCCGCTGCCGAAGGCGAAGAGAAGCCGGCCCGCCGCGCTCCGGCCAAGAAGGCTGCCAAGAAGGGCGACGACGCCCAGGCCTGATCCAGGCCCCGGGGTGGACGCCCGGCGTCCACCCTCCCTGCGCGCAGCCCTTGGCGCGTGACAGGACCGTGTCACACGGGCCGGCCACCATGCCGGCCCTACCCCTTTCTTTCGTGAGGTAATCCCGTGGAAATCACTGCTTCCCTGGTCAAGGAACTGCGCGAGCGCACCGGCGCCGGCATGATGGAATGCAAGAAGGCGCTCACTGAAGCCAACGGCGACATCGACGCTGCTGCTGAAGCCATGCGCAAGTCCGGCGCCGCCAAGGCCGACAAGAAGGCTGACCGCGTGGCCGCCGAAGGCCGTCTGGGCCTGGCCCAGGACGGCGGCAAGGCCGTGCTGGTCGAAGTCAACTCGGAAACCGACTTCGTCGCCAACGATGACAACTTCAAGTCCTTCGTCAACGCCGTCGCCGCTGCCGCCCTGGCATCGGGCGCCAGCGACGTCGAAGCCGTGAAGGCTGCCAAGCTGGCCGATGGCCGCACCGTTGAAGAAGCCCGCGCCACCGCCGTGCAGACCCTGGGTGAGAACATCCAGATCCGTCGCATGGTGAAGGTTGATGGCAACAACACCATCGGCGCCTACGTCCACACCAACGGCAAGGTTGGCGTGCTGGTCGACCTGGTCGGCGGCGACGTCGAGCTGGCCCGTGGCCTGGCCATGCACGTGGCTGCCCTGAAGCCGCCGCACAACAAGGCTGCGGACGTCCCGGCCGAGTTCGTCGAGAAGGAAAAGGAAATCGAGCTGGCCAAGATGTCCGAAAAGGACAAGGCCAAGCCGGCCGAGATCCTGGAAAAGATCATCAGCGGCAAGATCAACAAGATCGTCAGCGACGTGACCCTGTACGGCCAGACCTACGTGCTGGGCGACACCACTGTCGAGCAGGTGGTCAAGGCCGCCGGTGCCGACGTGGCCGGCTTCCAGCTGCTGATCGTCGGCGAAGGCATCGAGAAGGTGGTGGAAGACTACGCCGCCGAAGTTGCCAAGGCGATGCAGGTCTGATTCCAGCCCTCGGGCCGTGAAACGACCAGAAGGAGCCGCGGGAAACCGCGGCTCTTTTTTTATGCCCGGGACAATGGGAGGCCCATGCTCCAACCGTGGGTGCGCACGCTCGGTGCGCACGCCGGCGCCGGGCACACCGGCACCTTTGCGTTGCGCGCGAATCAAGCCGATACTCGGCACAGGGAATCAACAGTCATTTAGCAGGAACGAAAATCGCGGACTGTGATGCATTCCTAGGTATTCTTGTCCCAATGGAATTGAACGACCCGACATGCCTCCCGAGCTGACAGCTGCCCTGGCGCTCTGCCGCAACCTGCCCTCGCCACCCGGTATTGCCCTGCGCATCATCGAACTGGCACAGGACCCGGAAGCGGATATCGCCACCGCCGCCGACATCATCGCCATCGACATGGCGCTGAGTGCTCGCATGCTGCGCATCGCCAATTCGCCGCTGTACGCCAGCCGCCGCCGGATCGAGAACCTCGGCCAGGCACTGACCATGCTCGGGCTGAATGCCACGATCAGCCTGGCCCTCGGCTTCACCGTCACCCAGGGACTGACCGGCGGTACCGGCGCCGACCACGACCTGCGCCAACGCGCCTGGAAGCGCAGCATCCTCAGCGCACTGGCCGCCAGCCAGCTGGGCCAGGCCCGCGGCCTGCGCCGGCTGGAAGAACTGATGCTGGCCGGCCTGCTGCAGGACCTGGGCGTACTGTGCCTGGCCCAGGCCGAATCGGAGCGCTACCTGCCGTTGCTGCGCGAAGCGCGCGACAACATCGATCTGGTCGCGCGCGAGCGTGACGAACTGGGCTGCAGTCACGCCGAGGTGGGCGCCTGGGTGGCCGAGCAGTGGGGCCTGCCGCGCTACCTGGTGGAAAGCATCAGCCACAGCGAAGACCTGGACGCCGCAGAATCGCCGTTCCAGGCCTGCGTGCAGCTGTCCGGCGCGGTGGCCGACATCTGGCTGGATGATGACGCCGATGCCGCCCGCGAACGCGCCCTGCAGCAGGTGCATGACCGCCTTGAACTGGACAGCGCCCGTTTCGACCAGGTCCTGACCCGCATCAGCGAGGCGCTGCCGGACATCGCCAGCCTGTTCGAGGCCGGCCTGAATTCCCCCTCGCGGGTGCGCGAACTGATCGACCATGCGCAGGAGCTGGCAACCCTGCGCAACCTGCGCGAGCTGCAGGATGCCGACCAGGCCCGTCGCCGCGCCGACGAATTCGAAGCCCGGGCCAAGCGACTGGCAGACCAGGCCCATCGTGACGCCCTCACCGGCGTGCTCAACCGGCGCCAGCTGGAAGCGGTGCTGGAGCAGGAGTTCCTGCGCGCCGGGCGCCAGGGTTGGCCGCTGTCGGTGGCCTTCATCGACCTGGACGACTTCAAGAAAATCAATGACGCCCACGGCCACCTGACCGGCGACGAAGTGCTGCGCGCCTTCGCCGGCAAGCTCCAGGGCCAGCTGCGCAACAGCGACACCGTGGCCCGCTTCGGCGGCGAGGAGTTCGTCGCGCTGCTGCCCAACACCAGCGAAACGGTGGCACTGGACGTGATCCGCCGGGTGCTGGCCAACATCGTCGCCACGCCGATGGCCGAGCTGGAAGGCGGCCCGCTGTTCGTCACCTTCTCCGCCGGCGTCGCCACCCAGGGCGGCTACGAACGCTTCGCCGACGTGCAGGACCTGCTGCGCGCCGCCGACGACGTGCTGTACCGCTCCAAGAACCTCGGCCGCAACCGGGTGATCGCGCGCTCCCCCGGCGCCCTCGGCCACGACGAGCTGTCAGCGACCGCCGGCGCCGAGCTGGGCTGAACGGGAAGCCCCGGATGACCGGGGCGAACGCCGGGATTTTACGCCGCAGTGCACAAAACACTATGGCCTGACGCCGCATGCGCGTAGAATCGCCCGCGATTTCCACGCACCCGAGGTCCCCATGTCCAAGCTCGCCTATCGCCGCATCCTTCTGAAACTGTCCGGGGAGGCGCTGATGGGAGATGAGGACTACGGCATCGACCCGAAGATCATCAACCGCCTGGCCCGTGAGGTCATCGAAGCCCAGCAGGCCGGTGCCGAAGTGGCGCTGGTGATCGGCGGCGGCAACATCTTCCGCGGCGCTGGCCTGGCCGCGGGCGGCATGGACCGGGTCACCGGCGACCAGATGGGCATGCTGGCCACCGTCATCAACGCCCTGGCCATGCAGGACGCCCTGGAGAAGCTGGGCGCCAAGGCCCGCGTGATGAGCGCGATCAAGATCAACGACGTGTGCGAGGACTACATCCGCCGCCGCGCCATCCGCCACCTTGAAAAGGGCCGACTGGTCATCTTCGCCGCCGGCGTCGGCAGCCCGTTCTTCACCACCGACTCCGGTGCCGCCCTGCGCGCGATCGAGATCGGCGCCGACCTGCTGCTGAAGGCCACCAAGGTCGACGGCGTGTACGACAAGGACCCGAACAAGCACAGCGATGCGGTCCGCTTCGACAGCCTGAGCTACGACGAAGTGATCCGCCGCGGCCTGGAAGTGATGGATACCGCCGCCTTCGCACTGGCCCGCGACAGCGACCTGCCGATGCGCGTGTTCGACATGGGCCAGCCGGGCGAGCTGCTGAAGATCCTCAACGGCGAGAACATCGGCACCCTCGTCCAGGGCCGCGATCCGGCCTGAGCCTGAGCGCGCGGCGACAACCGGGCCGATTCAGGCCCGGCAGCGTCCCGTATTCGCCTATAATCGCCCGATTCCAGATACATCCAGGACCGGGCGATGCTCAACGACATCAAGAACAACGCGCAGACGCGCATGGCCAAGAGCATCGACGCTCTGAAGCACACCCTCACCTCCATCCGGACCGGGCGTGCCACGCCGGCCCTGCTGGACCGCGTGACGGTCAATGCCTACGGCAATGCCAGCACCCCGCTGAACCAGGTTGCCTCGATCTCCAATGCCGACGCGCACTCGCTGCTGGTCACCCCGTTCGACAAGGGCATGATCAAGGAGATCGAAAAGGGTCTCTACAACGCCGAGTTCACCCCGAACACGCTGGGCACCGCGATCCGCATCAACATGCCGCCGCCGACCGAAGAGCGCCGCAAGGAACTGGCCAAGCAGGTGCAGAAGGAAGGCGAAGGCGCCAAGATCGCGATCCGCAACATCCGTCAGGACGCGAACAAGGAAATCGCCAAGCTGGTCAAGGACAAGGCGATCAGCGAAGACGAAAAGAAGCGCGGCGAAGACGACATCCAGAAGCTGACCGACGCCAACATCAAGGACGTCGACAAGGTCGTCGCCGACAAGGAAAAAGAACTGCTGTCGGTCTGAAGTCGATGCCTTCAGTCCCGCCTCCGTTGCCGGCCGCCCTGCCCCGCCACGTTGCCATCATCATGGATGGCAACGGGCGCTGGGCACAGCAGCGCCGCCGCCCGCGCGTGATCGGCCACCGCGCCGGCGCGCGCGCGGTCAACCGCACCATCGAGCGCTGCCTTGAACTGGGCATTCCGGCGCTGACCCTGTTCGCGTTTTCCAGCGAGAACTGGGGCCGGCCGCAGGAAGAAGTCGACGCCCTGATGAAGCTGTTCCTTGGCGCGCTCGATCGCGAAGTGGACGAACTGCACCGGCGCGGCGTGCGCGTACGCTTCATCGGCGAACGCGAGCGCTTCGGTGCCGGACTGGTCAGCCGCATGCAGCTGGCCGAGCAGCGCACCGCCGACAACACCACTCTGACCCTGTCGATCGCCGCCAGTTACGGCGGGCGCCAGGACATCGCCCGTGCCGCGCGCGCGCTGGCCGCTGAAGTCGCCGCAGGCCGCCTGCTGCCCGAACAGATCGACGAATCGCTGCTGGGCAGCCAGGTGGCCCTGGCCGACCTGCCGCCGCCGGATCTGTTCATCCGCACCGGTGGCGACACCCGCATCAGCAACTTCCTGCTGTGGCAGCTGGCCTACACCGAGCTGTGGTTCACCGAGGCGCTGTGGCCGGACTTCGATGCCGACCTGCTGCAGCAGGCGCTGGATGCCTATGGCAGCCGCGAGCGTCGTTTCGGCCTGACCAGCGCCCAGATCGCCGCACTGGCCACCGAGACCTCCAGCCCATGACCAAGACCCGAGTCCTCGCCGCGCTGATCATGGCGCCGGTCGCCATTGCCGCGATCCTGCTGCTGCCGACGCAATGGCTGGCCGCCGCCGCCGCCGCCGTACTGCTGATCGGCCTGTGGGAATGGCTCAAGCTGGCCGGCATCGAAGACACCCTCGCGCGCACCGTGCTGCTGGTGCTGAACCTGCTGTTGATGGTGCTGCTGGTGTGGGCCGATGGCAGCACGCTGGTGCTGTTCCAGATCACCACATTGGCGGGGGTCGCCTGGTGGCTGGCGGCGCTGGTCTGGCTGCGCTTCTTCAACTTCGGCGCCCAGCCGACGGCCCCCTCCCGTATCGTGAAGATGCTGGCCGGCACCCTGGCCATCGTTCCTGCCTGGGCTGCGCTGGTGCTGATCCACGCCGGCGGTGACCCGCCGGGCAAGCAGGGCCACCTGTGGCTGCTGGCGGCACTGGCACTGGTCTGGGCAGCCGATTCGGGCGCCTATTTCGCCGGCCGTCACTTCGGCAAGCACAAGCTGGCGCCGCGGATCAGCCCCAACAAGACCTGGGAAGGCCTGTTCGGCGGCCTGCTGGCTGGTGTCGGCGTGGCCCTCGGCCTGGGCTGGCTGGCCGGCATCGACATCGCGCACCTGCCGGGCCTGCTGATCACCTCGGTGGTGGCCGTATTCGCGTCTGTGCTGGGTGATCTGTTCGAAAGCCTGATCAAGCGCCACGCCGGTGCCAAGGACTCGGGCAACCTGATTCCGGGCCATGGTGGCGTGCTCGACCGCGTCGACGGCGTCCTCGCCGCCGTGCCGGTGTTCGCGCTGGGCAAGGAAATCTTCGGGTTCTGACCATGAATGCTGTCGCAGACCTGCGCCGGGTCGCCGTATACGGCGCCACCGGCTCGATTGGTGCCTCCACGCTGGACGTGATCGCCCGCCACCCGCAGCGCTACCAGGCCACGGTGCTGGCCGCCGGCCGCCAGGTGCAGGCGCTGCTGGCGCTGTGCCGCCAGCACAAGCCCGCGCACGCGGTCATCGCCGACGAAGCGCTGTTCACCGAACTGCGCGACGGCCTGCGCGATGCCGGGCTGTCCACCGAGGCCCACGCCGGTCATGCCGCACTGGACCAGCTGGCAGCAAGCGATGCCTGCGACACCGTCGTCGCAGCCATTGTCGGTGCTGCAGGGCTGTCCTCGACCCTCGCCGCCGCTGCGGCCGGCAAGCGCATCCTGCTGGCCAACAAGGAATCGCTGGTCCTGGCCGGTGAACTGCTGACCCGCACCGCCGAGCGCGCCGGCGCCGAGATCATTCCGATCGACAGCGAGCACAGCGCGATCTTCCAGTGCCTGCGTTCGCGCGACGCCAGCATCGACGGCGCCGGCGTGCGCCGGATCCTGCTGACCGCGTCGGGTGGCCCGTTCCGCGGCCGCAGCCGCGCCGAGCTGGCCGAGGTCACCCCGGCCCAGGCCGTGGCCCACCCGAAGTGGTCGATGGGCCCGAAGATCTCGGTCGATTCGGCGACGTTGATGAACAAGGGCCTTGAAGTGATCGAGGCCCATCACCTGTTCGCGGTGCCCGGCGAGCGCATCGAGGTACTGGTGCACCCGCAGAGCCTGGTGCATTCGCTGGTCGAGTTCGTCGACGGCTCCACCCTGGCCCAGATGGGCCTGCCGGACATGCGCACCACCCTGGCGGTCGGCCTGGGCTGGCCGCAGCGCATCGAATCAGGCGTGGCCGGGCTGGACCTGCTGGCGCAGGGCCGGCTGGATTTCGAGGCGCCTGACACCGACGCCTTCCCCTGCCTGGCGCTTGCGTGGCAGGCGATGCAGGCCGGTGGCACCTCCCCGGCGGTGCTGAACGCCGCCAATGAAGAGGCGGTTTCAGCATTTCTTCAGGGCCGGATCGGTTTCCTGACCATCCCGGAGCTGGTTGCTAACGCTCTTTCAACACTGCCGACGCAAGCAGCCGATACACTGGAGGTCCTGTTGTCCGCCGACCAGCGGGCACGCCAGCTCACCCTGAACGCCATCGACGCCGCCTGAACGACCGCCTCGCCCAGCATGACGCCGCCGCCCCTGCCCGCCACTGTGAGCCTGCATGACTGACTTCATCGGATCGGTCTGGTGGATGATTGTCAGCCTCGGGCTGCTGGTCACGTTCCACGAGTTCGGGCATTACTGGGTCGGCCGCCTCTGTGGGGTCAAGATCCTGCGCTTCTCGGTCGGCTTCGGCCGCCCGCTGTGGTCGCGCCGCGACAAGCACGGTACCGAGTTCGCCGTTGCCGCCATCCCGCTGGGTGGCTACGTGAAGTTCCTCGACGAGCGCGAGGTCGAGGTCCATCCCCACGAGCGCGGCCAGGCCTTCAACCACAAGACCGTGTGGCAGCGCATCGCCATCGTTGCTGCAGGGCCGATCGCCAATCTGCTGCTGTGCATCCTGCTGCTGTGGGCGATGTTCGTGATCGGCAAGCAGGACTACTCGCCGACGATCGGCCGGGTTGACGGCATCGCCGCCAGTGCCGGCCTGGTCAGTGGTGACCGCGTTCTGCGGGTGGATGACCGCCAGGTCGCCACGCTGGGCGAGGCCAGCATGGCGCTGACCGCCGCCGCGATGGATCGCCGCGACGTCACGCTTGAAGTACTCGACCCCGCGGACCAGGTACGCGTGCGCACCCTGCCGCTGTCGCAGCTGCCCGCCGGTTTCGATGAACGACGGGTGCCGATCCTGGCCGGCCTGTATTGGCAGTCGTGGCTGCAGCCGGCGCTGGTCGACTCGCTCACCGCCGATTCGGTGGTCACCGGGCTGCTGCAGCCGGGCGACCTGATCGTGGCGATCGACGGCCAGCGCATCGACAGCGTCGACCAGGTGATCGGCGAGATCCAGGCCCTCGGGCGTGCCGGAGGCCCTGGCATGATCGAGGTCCTGCGAGGCGGTGAACGCCTTGCACTGGAAGTCACGCCCCGCCAGGGCAAGGATGGCAAGGGCAACCCGGTCTGGCAGATCGGCGTCGGCTTCCCCACCACCTACAGCCCCTCCTACGACACCCTGCTGCGCTATGGGCCGCTGGATGCAGTGACCGTCGCCGTGCGTGAAACCGGCCGGCTTGCCGCCGATTCGCTGGGCATGATGGGCCGCATCGTCACCGGCAAAGCCTCGCTGCAGAACGTTTCCGGGCCCGTCACCATCGCCCGCGTGGCCAATGTCTCGGCCAAACGCGGCCTCGACTGGTTCCTGCAGTTCCTTGCCCTGCTGTCACTCAGCCTGTGCATCATCAACCTGTTGCCGATCCCGATCTTGGACGGCGGGCACCTGCTGTATTACCTTATCGAGTTGGTCAAGGGCAGCCCGCTGAGCGAGCGTGCCATCGCCGCCGGCCAATACATCGGCCTGGCGTTGCTGGCCGGGCTGATGGGGTTGGCGTTCTACAACGACATCCTCGGCCTGGTCCCGCGATGAACTTTTCCACGTTGTTGCCGTCTACAGCGTCGGCATCCCGCACCAATGAAATCGACCTTCCTACCGGACGTGACATGACGCGACTCCCCAATCGCCGCCTGCTGGCCCTCGCCCTCGCCGCCGTCACCGGCGCTCCCGCCCTGGCCCAGGCAGCCGAGCCCTTCACTGTCAGCGACATCCGCGTCGATGGCCTGCAGCGCATCAGCTCGGGCACGGTGTTCACCTACCTGCCGGTGGAACGTGGCGAGACGATCACCGACAACAAGGTCGGCGAGACCATCCGCGCCCTGTACAAGACCGGCTTCTTCGAAGACGTGCAGCTGGACCGCCAGGGCAGCATCCTGGTGGTGACCGTCAAGGAACGCCCGGCGATCAACAAGCTGACCGTGACCGGCAACAAGGACATCAAGTCCGAGCAGCTGCTCAAGGGCCTGTCCGACATCGGCCTGACCGAGGGTGGCACCTTCGACCGCCTGAGCCTGGACCGCGTGACCCAGGAACTGCGCCGCCAGTACAACGACCGTGGCAAGTACACCGTCGAGATCACCCCGACCGTGAGCCCGCTGGACCGCAACCGCGTGGACATCGCGATCGCGATCAAGGAAGGCAAGGCGGCCAAGATCCGCCACGTCAACCTCGTCGGCACCGAGAAGTTCGAGAGCAAGGACATCCTGGAGACCTGGGAGTCCAAGGAGCACAACTGGGCGTCGTGGTACCGCCGTGACGACCAGTACTCCAAGGAAAAGCTGTCCGGCGACCTGGAAAAGCTCAACTCCTGGTACCTGGACCGCGGCTACGTCGACTTCAGCATCGATTCCACCCAGGTCTCGATCAGCCCCGACAAGCGCGACATGTTCCTCACCGCGGGCGTGACCGAGGGTGCGCAGTACAAGATCTCCGAGATCAAGGTCAGCGGCGACACCATCCTCCCGCAGGAGGACGTCGAGCGCATGGTGATCCAGAAGTCCGGCGACACGTTCTCGCGTGCCCTGCTGGAATTCAGCTCGGACACCATCACCAACTCGCTGTCCAACATCGGCTACGCGTTCGCCAAGGTGAACCCGATCCCGACCACCAACCGCCCCGACCAGACCGTGGCCATCAACATGCAGGTCGTTCCGGGCCCGCGCGTGTCGGTGCGCCGCATCCTGTTCCGTGGCAACACCCGCACCTCCGACGAAGTGATGCGTCGCGAAATGCGCCAGTTCGAGAACAGCTGGTACTCGCAGGCCGCGATCGACCGCTCCAAGATCCGCCTGCAGCGCCTGGGCTACTTCGAATCGGTGGACGTGGAAACCCCGGCCGTCAGCGGCAGCAACGACCAGGTCGACGTCGTCTACAACGTCAAGGAAACCACGTCCGGCAGCTTCGTGTTTGGCCTGGGCTATTCGCAGTCCTACGGCATGACCACCTCGGTGCAGCTGTCGCAGAACAACTTCCTCGGCGGCGGCAACCGCGTGTCGGTCGAAGCCTCGCGCAGCAGCTACCTGCAGCGCTACGGCTTCAGCTACACCAACCCGTACTTCACCGATGACGGCGTGTCGCTGGGCTACAACCTGTCCTGGCGTGAACTGGACTACTCCGACTTCAACACCGCCCAGTACAACAGCACCAATGGTTCGGCGCAGGTGGTGTTCGGCGTGCCGCTGACCGAGACCGACACCGTCTCGCTGATGTTCGGCATCGACAGCAACCAGATCACGACCTACCGTGGCTCGACCCCGGCCTCGATCATCGATTACATCGATGCGGTCGGTTCGCGCACCTTCCATGCCTGGCGTACCGAGCTCGGCTGGGCGCGCGACTCGCGCAACGATTACTTCATGCCGACCCGCGGTACCTACCAGCGCGTCGGCCTGGAAACGACCCTGCCAGGTTCGACCATCGAGTACTACAAGCTGAACTACCAGATCAGCAAGTACTGGCCGATCATGCCGTCGCTGGTGATCAACACCCGCGCCGAAGTGGGCTACGGCGATGCCTACGGCAAGGACTACACCCGCACGATCACCGACGCCGACGGCAAAACCCGTACCGTCACCGCCAGCGGCCTGCCGTTCTTCGAGAACTTCTACGCCGGCGGTACCAACTCGGTACGCGGCTTCGAGGACAACACCCTCGGTCCGCGCGAAGTGACCCAGGGTTACCCGGAAGGCCAGCCGCTGGGTGGCTCGCTGAAGACCGTCGGTTCGGTCGAAGCCTACTTCCCGCGCCTGTTCGACAGCCCGTCGGCCCGCGTGTCGGCCTTCGTCGACTTCGGTAACGTCTACAACGGCACCAAGAACTTCAAGGCCAACGAGCTGCGCGTGTCCTCCGGTGTCGCCCTGTTGTGGCGTGCTCCGGTCGGCCCGATCTCGATCAGCTACGCGTTCCCGCTGAAGAAGGAAGACGGCGACAAGATCGAACGCCTGCAGTTCACCTTCGGCGGCCAGTTCTGAGGAACGACGTTCCTCAGAACTGATCCACCTCCGGTGAATTGCCCGCGCATTTCACCTATCCCCCGCGCCGCTGGCGCGCCCCCCTTAACAAAAGGGGGGCTCTCCACCAGACGGGGCGCGAAGCGCCGGGCTCTGCCCGGCGTTTTCGTTTGGCCTGGACGCCGGAAGCGCCCGCTCTGCTTTTGATCTTTTCTGTTTTTCCGTGGCTGGCACTCGCGCCAGGCCGTCGGAGGTCGGACGGGGCGGGGCTGCGGGGGTGTGAGCCGCATGGATGCGGCGACCAAGGCTACATGGACGTACTTGCGCCGCCCCCCGCAGCCCCGCCCCGTCCGACCCAGCCCATGACACTCGCTCTGCCGGCCGCGAGGGGCCCTGCCGTTGGCTGCATGTGCCCCCCGCATGACCGCAATGGCGTCACACGTTAAACTCCCGCCGTGAATACTCCCACCTACACCGCCCAGCAACTCGCCGAGCAGTTCGGCCTGCAGGTCCATGGCGACCCCGCCACCGCCATCCATGGCGTGGCCACCCTCGCCCATGCCGGCCCTGGCCAGCTGACCTTCCTCGCCAACCCCCGCTACCGCGCCCAGCTGGCCGACAGCCAGGCCTCGCTGGTGGTCCTGCGTGCCGACGACGCCGAGGCCGCCCCCGGCGCCGCGCTCGTGGCCAAGGACCCGTACACCACCTTCGCCAAGATCGCCGCGCTGTTCGACATCGCGCCGACGCGCCCGCCGGGCATCCACCCCAGCGCCGTCATCGATCCCAGCGCCCAGGTCGCCGCCAGCGCCCATATCGGTCCCTTCGTCTCCATCGGCGCGCGCAGCGTGGTCGGTGAGAACTGCATCATCGGCACCGGCAGCGTGATCGGCGAAGACTGCAGCCTGGACAACGGCTGCGAACTGATCGCGCGGGTCACCCTGGTCACCCGGGTCAAGCTCGGCAAGCGCGTTCGCGTGCATCCCGGTGCCGTGCTCGGCGCCGATGGCTTCGGCCTGGCCATGGATGCCGGCAAGTGGATCAAGGTGCCGCAGCTCGGCGGCGTGCGCATCGGCGATGACTGCGAGATCGGCGCCAACACCTGCGTCGACCGCGGTGCGCTGGAAGACACCGTGCTGGACGACGACGTGCGCCTGGACAACCTGGTGCAGATCGCGCACAACGTGCAGATCGGCGCGCACTCGGCCATCGCCGGCTGCACCGGCATCGCCGGCAGTGCCAGGATCGGCCGCTACTGCCTGCTCGGCGGCCACGTCGGCGTGGTCGGCCACCTCGAGATCTGCGACAAGGTCGTGATCACCGGCAAGTCGGTGGTCCGCAATTCCATCCATGAGCCGGGCGAGTACTCGTCCGGCACCCCGTTGACCGACAACCGCACGTGGCGCAAGAACGCCGCGCGCTTCAAGCAGCTGGACGCATTGGCTCGCCGCGTCCTGGCTGCTGGCAAGGAGAAAGAATGAACGACACGCTGCAGCTTCCTATCGACGTCTGCCAGATCCAGGAACTGCTCCCGCACCGTTACCCGTTCCTGCTGGTGGACCGGGTGCTTGAACTCGACATCGAAGCCAAGCGCATCCTTGCGCAGAAGAACGTCAGCATCAACGAGCCGTTCTTCCAGGGCCACTTCCCGGGCCGCCCGATCATGCCCGGTGTGCTGATCATCGAAGCGCTGGCCCAGGCCGGTGGCGTAATGACCCAGCTGACGCTTGGCCGCGATGCGCAGTCCAAGCTGTTCTACATGGTCAAGGTGGAAAACGCCCGCTTCAACAAGCAGGTCGTCCCCGGCGACGTGCTGATGCTGCATGTGCAGATGAAGCGCCTGATCCGCAACATGGGCTGGTACTACGGCGAAGCCAAGGTCAACGGTGAAGTCGTCGCCTCGGCCGAGGTCATGTGCGCCAGTGCCAAGGGCTGATCCACGGGAGGCAGGAATGACTGACAACGCACCGCGGATCCACCCGACCGCCGTCATCGATCCGGCCGCGCGCCTGGCCGACGACGTCCAGGTCGGCGCGTTCACCCTGATCGGTGCCGATGTCGAAATCGGTGCCGGCACGGTGGTGGGCCCCCACTGCAGCATCCACGGCCCGACGAAGATCGGCCGTGACAACCGCTTCGTGGGCCACGCAGCGGTCGGTGGCGAGCCGCAGGACAAGAAGTTCGCTGGCGAACGCACCGAACTGGTGATCGGCGACCGCAACGTGTTCCGCGAGTTCGTCACGCTGAACCGTGGCACCGGCGGCGGCGGTGGCATCACCACCATCGGCGACGACAACTGGATGCTGGCCTACACACACGTGGCGCATGACTGCCATGTCGGCAACTTCTGCGTGTTCTCCAACAACACCACACTGGCCGGCCACGTGACCGTGGGCGACTACGTGATCATCAGCGGCTTCGCCGGTGCCCACCAGTTCTGCCGCATCGGTGCGCATGCCTTCCTCGGCATGGGCGCGCTGACCAATGGCGACGTACCACCGTTCACCATGGTCGGCACCGATTCGCTGGGCCGCCCGCGTGGTATCAACAGCGAAGGCCTGAAGCGCCGCGGCTTCGATGCCGAGCGCATCTCCGCCATCAAGCGCGCCTACCGCACCCTGTACGTGGCAGGCCTGCCGCTGGCCGAAGCCAAGGTGCAGCTGACCGAACAGGCGCGTGACAGCGATGACGTCAAGGCGATGCTGGACTTCATCGAGCACGCCGAGAGGCCCTTGCTGCGATGAGCAGCACGACCGGCCAGGCGCCGGCCGGCGCCGCCGTGATTCCGCTGGCCTCCATGGCTGGCAGCGTCCCTGCCCAGCGGGTGCTCAGCGAGCGCCCGTTGCGGATCGCCCTGGTGGCCGGTGAGGCCTCCGGCGATCTGCTCGGTGCGGGCCTGGTGCGCGAACTGAAAGCGCGCTTCCCGAATGCCGAATTCGCCGGCATCGGCGGCGACGCCATGCGCAGCGCCGGCTGCCAGACCTGGCACGACGCCAGCGAACTGGCGGTGATGGGCCTGACTGAAGTACTGCGCCATCTCCCACGCCTGTTGAAACTGCGTTCGGCGTTCCGCCAGCGTGCACTGGAATGGCAGCCGGACGTGTTCATCGGCATCGACGCGCCCGACTTCAACCTGGGCATCGAGCGCTGGCTGAAGCAGCGCGGCGTGCGCACCGTGCACTACGTCAGCCCCTCGGTCTGGGCCTGGCGCGAGAAGCGGGCGGAGAAGATCGGCAGCAGCGCCGACCTGGTGCTGTGCCTGTTCCCGATGGAACCGCCGATCTATGCCAGGCACGGCATCGACGCGCGCTTCGTCGGCCACCCGATGGCCGATGACATTCCGCTGCAGGGCAACCGCGAGGAGGCCCGTGCCGCACTTGGCCTGCCGACCTCGGCCAAGGTACTGGCAGTGTTGCCGGGCAGCCGCCTGGGCGAGATTTCGCGCTTGGGCGAACCGTTCTTCGAGGCCGCCTGGCAGGTCTCCGAACGCATCCCCGGCCTGCACGTGGTGGTGCCTGCGGCCAACCCGGCCTGCAAGCGCCTGATCGAAGAGCAGCTGTCACGCTCGGCGTTGCCGGTGGCTTTTTCGCACGTTCTCGACGGCGAGGCACGCAACGCGATGATCGCCGCCGATGTGGTGGTGCTGGCCTCGGGCACCGCGACGCTGGAGGCGATGCTGGTCAAGCGGCCGATGGTGGTCGGTTACCGCGTCAACGAGCTCACCTACCGTCTGGTCAAGGCGCTGGGCCTGATCAAGGTCGATCGCTTCGCCCTGCCCAACATCCTGGCGGGCCAGGACCTGGCACCGGAACTGATGCAGCACGACTGCACACCAGACAAGCTGGCGGCAGCCATCCAGCAGTGGTTCGACCACCCGCAGCGGGTGATCGACCTGCAGGACACCTATGCCCGCCTGCATGAGCGCCTGCGCCGCAATGCCTCGGCCCGTGCGGCCGACGCGGTGGGCGAGCTGCTGATGCGCGACCAGGCCCAGGCATGAGCCGCCGCCACGCCGCAGCGGCCAGCCTGGCCCTGTTCGACGCCGCCGCCGTGGTCGAGCCGGAGCGTCTGGTCGCCGGCGTCGACGAAGCTGGCCGCGGTCCGCTGGCCGGACCGGTGGCGGTGGCAGCAGTGGTGTTCGATCCATCCCGGCCGCGAATCAACGGCCTGGACGATTCCAAGCAGCTGACCGCAGCCCGCCGCGAGCAACTGCATGACCGCATCATCGAACGTGCCCTGGCCTGGCAGGTGGTGCTGGTGGACGTGGACACCATCGACCGCCTGAACATCTACCAGGCCACCCTGCAGGGCATGCGCGACGTGGTTGCGGCAGTGGCCCACGTCGCCGGCTTCGCCCGCATCGACGGCAACGTCGTGCCCAAGGGCCTGGTGCTCCCCGCACAGGCGCTGGTCGGTGGCGACGGCATCGACCGGTCGATCATGGCCGCTTCGATCCTGGCCAAGGTCTCGCGCGACCGCTACATGCAGGACGTGCACGCCCGCTACCCTCAGTATGGGTTCGAGCAGCACAAGGGCTACGGCACCCCGGCCCACCTGGCAGCCCTGCGCGAGCACGGCCCCTGCGAGGAACACCGCCGCAGCTTCGCCCCGGTGCGTGAGTGCCTGCAGGCCGAGCAGGCCGTCACGATCGCCTGAACAGCCGTCGGGCATGGCCCGGCGCTACCACGGTATTGTGAACGCATCCGGTAGCGCCGGGCCATGCCCGGCGGTATTCGCGCAATCGACGTACCGTCAAGTCCTTGTCGCCTCCCCCTGCCCTCGCTACCCTGACCGGGCACTCCAGCGCTTCCCGACCCCGGCGACGATTCCCCCGTCAGCACCCGGGGCCCGCGCGCTCCAACCTGGTCCGGCATGTCCAACTCCCGCTTCGTACATCTCCACGTCCACACCGAGTTCTCGCTGGCGGACTCCACCATCCGTGTACCGGCCAAACCGGACCAGGCGGACCCGAAAAAGGCCAAGCAGGCCAACCTGCTGTCGCGCTCGGTCGAGCTCGGCCTGCCCGCGCTGGCGGTGACCGATCTCAACAACCTGTTCGCGCTGGTCAAGTTCTACAAGGCCGCCGAAGGCGTGGGCATCAAGCCGATCGCCGGCGCCGACGTGCTGATCGCCGAAGAGGGCCAGGACCCGTGGCGGATGACCTTGCTGTGCCGCGACCGCGAAGGCTACCTGAGCCTGTCGCGGCTGCTGACCCGCGCCTGGATGGAAGGCCATCGCCCGGAAGGCGGTGTGGCCATCCATCCGGACTGGCTGAAGGCCGGCAATGCCAACCTGTTCGCGCTGGCCGGCCGGCAGAGCCTGGCCGGGCGCCTGGCGCTGGACGGCAAGCATGAACTGGCCGAGCAGCAGCTGGCCGACTGGCAGCGCGTGTTCGGCGATGGCCTGCACCTGGAACTGACCCGTACCGGCCGCGAGGGCGAGGAAACCTTCAACCAGTTCGCGCTGATGGCGGCCGGCCAACGTGGCCTGCCGGTGGTGGCCAGCAATGATGTGCGCTTCCTGTCGCCCACCGATTTCAGCGCGCACGAAGCGCGCGTGTGCATTTCCACCGGGCGCGTGCTGGACGACCCCAAGCGCCCGCGCGAGTACAGCGACCAGCAGTACCTGAAGTCGGCCGAGGAGATGTGTGCGCTGTTCGCCGACATCCCCGATGCGATCGACAACACGCTGGCGCTGGCCGAGCGCTGCAACATCGAGATGCGGCTGGGCACCTACTTCCTGCCCAACTACCCGGTGCCCGACGACGAGACCCTGGACACCTGGATCCAGAAGATGTCGCGCGATGGCCTGGAAGAGCGCCTGGAGAAGAATCCGCTGGCGCCGGGCAAGACCCGCGAAGAATACTTCGAGCGCCTGGAATTCGAGCTCAACACCATCATCAAGATGGGCTTCCCCGGCTACTTCCTGATCGTGGCCGACTTCATCCAGTGGGGCAAGAACCAGGGCATCCCGATCGGCCCGGGCCGTGGTTCGGGTGCCGGTTCGCTGGTGGCGTGGGCACTGAAGATCACCGATCTGGACCCGCTGCCGTACAACCTGCTGTTCGAGCGCTTCCTGAACCCGGAACGCGTGTCGATGCCCGACTTCGACATCGACTTCTGCATGGACCGCCGCGACGAGGTGATCGACTACGTCGCGCGCAAGTACGGGCGCGAGCGCGTCAGCCAGATCATCACCTACGGCACCATGGCCGCCAAGGCGGTGGTGCGCGACTCCGGCCGCGTGCTCGGCTTCCCGTACGGCCTGGTGGATGGCGTCTCCAAGCTGATCCCGAACATCCTGGGCATCCACTTGAAGGATGCACTGGGCAAGGGCAAGGAAGGCCCCAGCTCGGAAATGGCCTCGCCGGAGCTGATCCAGCGCTACGAGACCGAGGACGATGTCCGCGACCTGATCGACCTGGCGCTGCAGCTGGAAGACCTGACCCGCAACGCAGGCAAGCATGCCGGTGGCGTGGTGATCGGTCCCGAACCGCTGAGCGAGTTCTGCCCGCTGTACGCCGAACACGACGAGAACGGCCTGGGCAAGAACCCGGTCACCCAGTTCGACAAGAACGACGTGGAAGAAGTCGGCCTGGTGAAGTTCGACTTCCTCGGCCTGCGCACGCTGACCATCATCGACTGGGCGGTGAAGGCGATCAACAAGCGCCATGAGCGCGCCGGCATCCCGCCGGTGGACATCGCCGCGATCCCGCTCGACGACACGCCCACCTACAAGGACATCTTCGCCAACGGCAACACCGGCGCGGTGTTCCAGTTCGAATCCTCGGGCATGCGCCGCCTGCTGAAGGACGCGCGCCCCGACCGTTTCGAAGATCTGATCGCGCTGGTGTCGCTGTACCGCCCCGGCCCGATGGACCTGATTCCTTCGTTCAACGCGCGTAAGCACGGCCAGGAAGAAATCATCTATCCCGATCCGCGCACCGAAGCGATCCTGAAAGACACCTACGGCATCATGGTGTACCAGGAGCAGGTGATGCAGATGGCGCAGATCGTCGGCGGCTACTCGCTGGGTGGCGCCGACCTGCTGCGCCGTGCGATGGGCAAGAAGGTGCCGGCCGAAATGGCCAAGCACCGCGAGATCTTCCGCGAAGGTGCGGCCAAGGACGGCGTGGACGAAGCCAAGGCCGATGCGATCTTCGACCTGATGGAGAAGTTCGCCGGCTACGGCTTCAACAAGTCGCACGCCGCCGCCTACGCGCTGGTCAGTTACCAGACCGCGTGGTTGAAGCGCCATTACCCGGCCGAGTTCATGGCGGCCACGCTGTCGTCCGACCTGGACAACACCGACAAGGTGGTCGGCTTCCTCGACGAGGTGCGCAACCTCGGCCTGACCGTGCTGCCACCGAAGGTGAACCAGTCGGCCTTCATGTTCGAAGCGGTGACCCCGGACACCATCCAGTACGGCCTGGGCGCGATCAAGGGCGTTGGCCAGGGGGCCTGCGAAGCGGTGGTGGACGAGCGCCTGAAGGGCGGCAGGTACAAGGACCTGCTCGACTTCTGCACCCGCGTCGGCTCGGCCAAGCTCAACCGGCGCACGCTGGAAGCGATGATCAACTGCGGCGCGCTGGACGAGCTCGGTCACAACCGCGCCTCGCTGATGCTGCAGCTGCCGGAAGTGATCAAGGCCACCGACCAGATGGCGCGCGAGCGCGCCTCGGGCCAGAACTCGCTGTTCGGCGGCCCCGACCCGAGCACGACCACGATCCAGCTGGACCTGCCCGAAGCCGAGGAATGGCCGCTGCTGCAGCGCCTGAACGGCGAGCGCGACACGCTGGGCTTCTACCTCAGCGGGCACCCGTTCGATCCCTGGCGCGACGATGTGCGCGACCTGGTCGGCAACGACCTGGGCGCGGTGGAGAAGATCTGGAGCGCCAACAGTGGCGGCGGTGGCGGTGGCGAGAAGCGCTGGCGCCCCGAAGTACAGACCGTGCTGGCCGGCCAGGTGGTCGGCGTGCGCCGCAAGGGCGAGAGCCAGATCTTCATCCAGCTCGAAGACGGCCGTGGCCGCGTCGAGTGCAGCGCGTTCTCCGACGCGATGGCCGAGTTCGGCCACCTGATGACCAAGGACCGCATCCTGGTGGTCAAGGGTGGCCTGCGCGAGGACGAGTTCAACGGCGGCTACGCACTGCGCATCCGCCAGTGCTGGGACTTCGACGAGGTCTGCGCCAACTACGCCACGCGCCTGTCGCTGCGCCTGGACCTGCGCCAGCAGCGCCCGGTCTGGGAGCGCATCGACGCCCTGCTCGACCGCCACCGCCCGGGGCGTACCCCACTGCGCCTGGACCTGCTGCTGAAGGGCCCGCAGGGCGGCGTCGCCGGCATGCTCGATGTGTCCGGGCAGAGCGCCGTACGCATCGATTCCAAGCTGATGGAGGCGCTGCGCGCCGACCCGGCCGTGCGCACGCTGAAGGTGCGCTACAGCCCACCGTGGGCCAGCTGAGGCTGGCGCCATCGTTTTCCTGCACTCCCCGTTCCAGATATCAAGGACGATTTTCCGATGAAGACCCTGCTGTTCCCGTTCGCTGCCGCTCTGGCCCTGGCCGCCTGTTCGCCCTCGAAGGTCGAGTTCCAGATCGACAACCCCACCGACACGCCGCTGGCACTGAGCATCGATGGCAAGGACCTGCCGGTCGCCGCACAGGGCTCGCGCCCGATTTCGCTGGCCGTGGGCGAGCATCGCCTGCACACCGAAAAGCTCGGCGACGTGCGCTTCATCGTCTACACCGACGGGCGTGGCGGCCTGATCAACCCGACCCTGAGCGAATACGTGGTCGCCCGCGAGATCTACGTCACCGACGAGAGCAAGCTGAAGAACTTCGGCACCGGCAAGGCCGGCATCGAGCTGGGTGGCGTCGACTTCGAAGGCCCGTTCGAGAAGCACCACGACCTGTTCATCGACAAGACCTGGACCTACGGCGTGCGCGAGCCCTTCCCGAAGGAAAAGGTGGTGGCGCACGTCGACGCCAGCGGTGGCCAGATCGTGGCCAAGGTGTTCACCGCCCCCGACTTCATTGCCTACGTCGAAGAAGGCATGGGCGAGCCGGGTGCGTTCAAACGCGAGCAGCCGGCCGGCTACGTGGCCCCGGCGTACAGCCTGGAACCGGCCCCGGCCAGCCTGCCGGCGCTGGTGCCGGCCTTCGAGGCCCACGCCGCGCCGCTGCGCGAGGTCTATGCGCGCTGGCTGAAGGCCACCACCGCCGAGGAACAGAAGGCCCTGCGCAAGCAGGACTTCGCCGCGCAGATGGCCTTCACCTCGGCCACCGCCAGCCTGGGCAGCGGGCTGGGCCGGGAGGCCAACGAGGCCTACAACGACTTCGTCTCCCAGCGCAGCCAGCTGATGGGCCGCAGCGCCCTGGTGGTGCCCTGAACTGACTGGCGCCCCCTGCCCGGCTGCGCTACCGTCGCCTTCCAGACGAGGGCGTACGGGTGGTTTGCACGCATTCGGCTAGAATTCCCCTCTTCTTTACACGACGGCTTCCGATGAATCCGAACTACCTCGACTTCGAGCAACCCATCGCCGACCTGGAAGCCAAGATCCAGGAACTGCGCAACGCCAGTGCCGGGCCGGCGGTCAATGTCGAGGCGGAAGTGCACGCGCTGCAGGACAAGCTGCGCATGCGCACCGCGCAGATCTTCCGCAACCTGACCTCGTGGCAGGTGCTGCAGCTGGCCCGTCATCCGTCGCGCCCGTACACCGCCGACTACCTCCGCGTCATGTTCGATGAGTTCCAGGAGCTGGCCGGTGACCGTGCCTTCGCCGACGACAAGGCCATCATGGGTGGCCTGGCCCGCATCAACGGCCGTGCAGTGATGGTGATCGGCCACCAGAAGGGCCGTGACACCAAGGAAAAGATCAAGCGCAACTTCGGCATGCCGAAGCCGGAGGGCTACCGCAAGGCCCTGCGCCTGATGAAGATGGCCGAGCGCTTCGGCCTGCCGGTGCTGACCCTGATCGACACCGCCGGCGCCTGGCCGGGCATCGACGCCGAATCGCGCGGCCAGTCCGAAGCGATCGCACGGAACCTGATCGAGATGGCCGAACTGAAGGTGCCGATCATCTGCACCGTGATCGGTGAAGGCGGCTCCGGCGGCGCGCTGGCGCTGGGCGTGGGCGACCGCACCGTGATGCTGGAGTATTCGGTGTACTCGACCATCACCCCGGAAGGCTGCGCCTCGATCCTGTGGAAGGACGCCGGCAAGGCCAAGGATGCCGCCGAACAGCTGGGCCTGACCGCCCCGCGCCTGAAGAGCCTGGGCCTGGTCGACAAGGTCGTGCGCGAGCCGACCGGTGGCGCCCACCGCAACCCGACGCAGATGGCCAAGCGCCTGAAGGCGGTGCTGCTGAACGAACTGGACGCGCTGGACAAGCTGTCCACCGAACAGCTGCTGGAACAGCGCTACACCCGCCTGCGCAGCTACGGCACGTACGAAGCAGCCTGATTCATCGGCTTGTTACTTTCTTGCTCGTGCAAGAAAGTAACCAAAGAACACGCCGCCGAACGCGAGCCGGTGCTGTGCACCGGTTCCCTGCGCTTCTCGGTGAATCAGGGGACGGCGCCGAACTCGCTGCGCTCAGACATCGGCACCTCTTCGCCCCTGTTTCACCTGCGATGCTCGGCTCGCTCATGGCGGACCTGGACATCAAAAGCCACAGCTGCACCCAGTAGATCCACGCCATGCGTGGATGCATCTGTGCGATGCGCCGCGCGCGCAGCGCGCCCCGTTCAGAACGGCTTGGCCAGCACCAGCCATACGATCGGAATGAAGGCCAGCAGCGGGATCTCGTTGATCCAGCGCAGCGCGCGCGACGACGGCAGCGCCCTGCCCTTGGCGACGCCCTTGAGCAGGCGGCCGATCCAGCTGAAGTACACCAGCAGCAGCACCACCAGCCCCAGCTTGGCATGCAGCCAGCCGGCGCCACCGGGCGCGACCATGGTCGGGAAATCGGGAATGACCTTGTAGCCCAGCCACAGCACCAGGCCCAGCAGGAAGGCCAGGCCGAACATCGAGTGGCCGAAGCGGTACAGGCGCAGCCCCATCAGCTGCAGGCGCTCGGTCACCGCCGGCTGGCCTGCGGTCTCGGCCAGGTTCACCAGGATGCGCGGCAGGTAGAACACCGTGGCCATCCACGCCACCACGAACACGATGTGGAAGGTCTTGACCCAGTAGTAGCTCTGCATGCGCTCGCTCCGGCGGCTGGCGTAGGTGGATACCTATTGTCGCAGTAGAGCCACCCCATGGGTGGCTGCCGCGTCCAATCGCCGCACCATGGCAGCCACGCATGGCGTGGCTCTACTGCAGGTCCGCCACACCCGGGGGCACAACACCGTACGATAGACGCCGTTTTCCCCGATCGTGCACCGCCCCATGGACAAGACCTACGACGCCGCCTACTTCCAACGCTGGTACCGCCGTGCCGACATCGGCGGCAGCGCCCGCCTGGCGCGCAAGGTGGCATTGGCCGTGGCCAGCGCCGAGTACTACCTGGAGCGGCCGATCCGCAGTGTGCTGGATATCGGCTGTGGTGAAGGCGCCTGGCGCGCGCCGCTGCTGAAGCTGCGTCCGAAGGTCGAATACCTCGGCTTCGACAGCAGCGAGTACGCTGTGCGCCGCTACGGCAGGACCCGCAACCTGCACATGGCCCGCTTCGGCGATTTCGCCTGGCTGCGGCCCTGTGCCCCGGTCGACCTGCTGATCTGCTCGGACGTGATGCACTACGTGCCCGACCGCGAGCTGCGTGCCGGACTGGCCGGCGTGGCCGAGCTGAACGGCGGCGTGGCCTTCCTGGAAACCTTCGTCGCCGAGGACGAGTTCGACGGCGACCACGACGGCTTCCAGCCCCGCCCAGCGCGCTGGTACCGCCGCACGCTGGCCCGGCACGGCCTGCAGCCGGTGGGGTCGCACTGCTGGCTCGGCCCCGCCCTGGCAGGCGATGCGGCCGCGCTGGAACGGATGTGAATCCGGATTCATTATTTTCAGCCGACTTAACCTGCGGGACACCCGGATGGGATATGCTGCGCGGCAACATATGACCATACATATTCGGTCGTCATGCTCTATCAACTGCACGAACTGACCCGCAACCTGCTCGCCCCCTGGGTGCACCAGGCCCAGGCCAACGCCAGGTTCTTCGCCAACCAGGGCCACTGGTGGTCGCAGATGCCCGGCGCTGATCGCCTGGCGGCGGTCAATGAACTCTTCCATCGCATCGGCAAGGATTACGAGAAGCCCGAGTGGGGCATCAACGAAATCGACGTCGATGGCGAACGCGTGCCGATCGTCGTGCACGAGGAAGTGAGCAAGCCGTTCTGCAAGCTGCTGCGCTTCAAGCGCCACAGCAATGAAGCCGACCAGCTGCACACGATGCTCAACCAGCCGTTCGTGCTGGTGGTGGCGCCGCTGTCCGGCCACCACGCCACGCTGCTGCGCGATACCGTGCGCACGCTGCTGCGCGACCACCGCGTGTATGTGACTGACTGGGTCGACGCGCGCATGGTGCCGTCCAGCGAAGGCGAATTCGGCCTGGACGACTACATCGCCTACATCCAGGAATTCATCCGCCACCTCGGCGTCGAGCGCCTGCACGTGGTGAGCGTGTGCCAGCCGACCGTACCGGTGCTGGCCGCGGTTTCGCTGATGGCCAGCCGTGGCGAGCCGACCCCGCGCACCCTGGTGATGATGGGGGGCCCGATCGATGCGCGCTGCAGCCCGACCGCAGTGAACAACCTGGCCACGCAGAACCCGTTGTCGTGGTTCGAGAACAACGTCATCCACACCGTGCCGGCCAGCTACCCCGGTGCCGGCCGCCGCGTGTATCCGGGCTTCCTGCAGCACGCCGGCTTCCTGTCGATGAACCCGAGCCGCCACTTCAGCTCGCACTGGGACTTCTACACCGACCTGGTCAAGGGCGATCTGGAAGACGCCGACGCGCACCGCCGTTTCTACGACGAGTACAACGCGGTACTGGACATGCCGGCCAAGTACTACCTCGATACCATCCGCGTGGTATTCCAGGACTTCCTGCTGCCGCGTGGCGAGTGGGTGGTCAATGGCGAGAAGGTCGATCCGTCGGCGATCCGCGATACCGCGCTGCTGAGCATCGAAGGCGAGCTGGACGATATCGCCGGCCTCGGCCAGACCGAAGCCGCGCAGGCGCTGTGCACCGGTATCACTGCGGACCGCCGCGAGCATTTCATCGTCGAAGGTGCCGGCCACTACGGGATCTTCAGCGGTCGTCGCTGGCGCGAAGTGGTGTACCCGAAGGTGCGCGACTTCTTCGCAGCGCATGCCGAAGCACCGGCGGCGAAGGCTACGAAGAAGAAGAGCAACGTCACCCCGTTGCGTCGAAAGGCGGGGTAACCCGCCGGTGGTGGGTGCCGACCTGGGTTGGCGCCATGCCATGAATCCCGGTATCTGATGGAGCGTGCCAACCAAGGTTGGCACCTACCAAAGCGAAGTCCGCCAAACGCCCCGACGCTGATGGAGCGTGCCAACCAAGGTTGGCACCTACCAAAGCGAAGTCCGCCAAACGCCCCGACGCTGATGGATTGTGCCAACCAGGGTTGGCACCTGCCGAAGCGTGGATTCCCGCTTACAACCGCACCAGCAGGTTCTTCGCGATCAACCCATGCAGCTTGCCGATGCCGCGTGCCAGATGCATCGTCAACAGCAGCAGCAGCACGCCCACCGCGGCGACCGCGATCGCCACCAGCGGCGAGGCCGCCATCGGCAGTACATTCACGCCATCGACGTACACGCCCGGAATCTCGCCACTGAAGATCGCCGCGACCGGCGCCCAGATCAGGCCCAGCGACAGCGACAGCAACGTCACCGCGATGGTGAAGTAGATGACGCCCAGCGGCAGCATCAGCACGAAGTACAGCAGGGTCAGCCAGGTGCGGCCATCGGTGAACATGTCGCCGATGCGTTGCAGCCAGGTACGGCTGCGGTCGGTGTAACGCGGACGACGCGGCATGCGCTCGCCCAGCAGCGCTTCCACCAGCCGTCCTTCCAGCAGCGCCAACCCGCGCACCGAGCCGAAGAACAGCACGGTCAGCGGAATGCCGACGATCAGGATCAGCAGGCCCAGCGACAGCGACAGGCCGGTCACCACCCAGGTGAAGAAGAAGATGCCGGTGGCGAGCGACAGCAGCATGTAGAACAGCGCACCGTAGGTGTGCGGATCGGTCACCACGCCGAAGAAGCGCGCCAGCAGCGAACGCTGCACCGGCGCCGGCGGCGGTGCGGCCGGCTCGACGCCACTGGCTTCCGCCGCCGCGCGCAGCACCGGCGCGGTATCCGCGCGCGGCGTACGCAGCGCGCGGTTCACCGTTACTTCGGTCTCGCGGTAGATGTCGGCCACTTCGTCCGGCGCACCGTAGCTGCCGGCCACGTCAGCGATCACCTCGGCCTCGCTGCGGCCGGGCTGCGCGGCCAGCTCCGAGCGCAGGTACTCCTCGGCGTCGTACAGCGCGTCCTGCACCATCGCCAGGTCGGCGCCTTCCAGCGCCGCGCGCAGCTGCGCCAGGTACTGCGGGATGGTCGTGGGCAGGGCGCGGCCTGCCAGGCTCGGGTCGTTCATTGCGGTACCCCCTCCAACACGGAATCGACGGAATCGCGGGTGGCCTGCCAGGCCTGGCGCCACTGCGCCAGCACCCCGTGGCCGCGTTCATTGATGCGGTAGTAGCGCCGCGGCGGCCCGCTGCTGGACGGCTCCACATGGCTTTCCAGCAGGCCGGCTCCCTCCAGGTTGCGCAGCACCGGGTACAGCGCGCTCTGCTTGCCGCTCAGCACGCCCTCGCCCACCCGCTCCAGTTCCTTGGCGATCAGGTAGCCGTACAGCGGCTCCCCGGCCCGGGCCAGCACCGCCAGCAGGGCCAGCGACACCGTTCCTGCGCTGAGCTCCTTCTGGAACTTCTTCAGGTGGACATCGTCCTCGGACATGACCGGCCCTCCACTACGTTGAAGTCCACAGTAGTGCGAAGTTCGGTATAGCGAATGTGTCGTTAGTCACTCTGCCGGTTGGCGAGGGTCGGCCGACCATCTGGCGGGCAGGCCCGTTGGCTTGCTTGCCCCTCTGCGAGCCGCGGCATACCGTCGGCTTCCAAGAACGCAGCGTCTGATCCAGCCTCTGCAAGCAAGATGATCCCGGGAATGCCCACTTATGACTGAGCTTCACTATTGCGACTTCTGGTTTTCTGCGAAGAAGTCCGCGCGAAACATAATCAGTGAATCCGAGGCTAAATCGAGACATGAGAGCCAGGCTCGCTACACGGTTCTCGTTGGCTCCCCCACCACGCCATCAGCGATCGTCGATGTGCTGTTGGACAAAGACATGATTGGCGTCGACTTTCTGGATGAACACCTAAGGAAGCGCCTGTCGTATCAGTTTCAGCAGGTGGCACCGGACAAGCTGTTCCTGAGCATGGTGGTGTACACGGAATTCACTGGAAAGAGCGACAACGTTGCTGAAGGAACCTGCTATATCTTCAACGAAGATGGTCGGCTCACCATAATCAAGGAAGCTTTTTCGCCCCATCATCTGGAAGAGTGTTCGACTACGCACGACCCAATAGGCAACTACGAGCCTGTTCCTGTCTTCGGCCATTACTCCGGTCTAATTGCAGAAGAAAGATAGACGTTGATGCCGGACCGATTGGATCGGCCAAGAGGCGGCGCGCAGGCTGACGGGATTGCCCTATATACCGCTTGGCGATGCAGTCCCTAGTCGCGCAGAATCGAAGCCTCGTTCATGTTCCGGGGATCCCATGCCGCACCGTCGCCGTCTTGCCCTGACCGCCCTCGCCCTGGCCTGCCTGCTGCCCTCGCTGGCCAGCGCGGCAACGCCCTACCGCAGCCCGCAGCAGATCCTTGATGCCTCCGCGGCCAGCGACTGGCGTACCCCGGACCCGGCCAACCTGCTGTACATGGACCTGCCGGCCGGGCGGGTGATCATCGAGCTGGCGCCGCAGTTCGCCCCGCGCCATGTCGCCAACATCCAGACCTTCGCCCATGAGCACTTCTGGGACGGCACCAGCATCTACCGCTCGCAGGACAACTTCGTTGTGCAGTTCGGCGATGCCGACGCCGATGACGCGGCCAAGGCCAAGCCGTTCGGCAGCGCCGTGCGCAAGCTGCCGGCCGAGTTCGAACGTGCCAGCACCGGCCTGAAGGTGAGCGTACTGCCGGATCGCGATGGCTGGGCGGCACAGACCGGCTTCGTCGACGGCTTCCCGGTCGGCCAGGACCCGCAGGCGGGCAAGGCCTGGCTGGCGCATTGCTACGGCATGCTCGGCGCCGGCCGCAGCAACGAGGAAGACAGCAGCATCGGCGCCGAACTGTACGTGGTGACCGGCCAGTCGCCGCGCCAGCTGGACCGCAACATCACCCTGGTCGGCCGCGTGCTGAAGGGCATGGAACTTCTCAGCGCAACACCGCGCGGGCCCGCGCCGATGGGCTTCTACACCGACCCGAAGCTGCGTACGCCGATCGTGTCGATCCGCCGCGCCAGCGACGTGCCGGCGGCCGAGCGCACGCCGATCCAGGTGCTGCGTACCGATTCGAAGACCTTCGCCGATACGGTGGAGGCGCGGCGCAATCGCGTGGACGATTTCTACAAGCGCCCGGCCGGGCATATCGATCTCTGCAATATTCCGGTGCCGGTGCGCTGATGGTTTCCTGCGCGTGACGCGTGCTGAAGGTGCTTCACTGTTCATGGGCGTCACTTTTCTTTTCGCGCGAAAAGAAAAGTAACCAAAAGAAACGCGCCGCCAGGTCGCGAGCCGCCGTGCTTCGCACGTCGGTCCCCTGCGCTTCTCGGTGAATCAGGGGACGGTGCCGAACTCGCTGCGCTCAGACATCGGCACCTCTTCGCCCCTGATTCCCCTGCGATGCTCGGCTCACTCAAGGCGGACCCAAGGTCAAGAGCCACAGCTGCACGACGATGCATGGTAGTGCCGGGCCGGGCCCGGCGAGCGAAGCGACCGCTTCTGCCTTTGATCTTGGATCCGCCTTGAGCGAGCCGAGCACCGCAGGTCCGGCGAGGGCGAAGAGGCGCGGGTGTCTGAGCGCAGCGAGTTCCCGCGCCGTCCCTCGACGGGCCGAGGAGCGCAGGGCACCGGTGCGCAGCACCGGCTCGCGGCCGGCGGAACGTTTCTTTTGGTTACTTTTCTTTGCGTACAAAGAAAAGTAACGCCCATGAACAGTGAAGCGCCTTCAGCACGCGCCACGTGCAAAACACCTCAGCCCTTCTGACTCACCGCCACGCTACCCAGAATCAGCACACCGGCAATCAGCATCTGCACCGTCACCGCCTCACCCAGGAACAACCACGCAAACGCCGCGCCGAACAGCGGAATCAGATAGGTCACCGTCGACGCCCGTGACGGGCCGATGCGGCCGATCAGGCGGTAGAACATCAGGAACGCCAGCCCGGTGCAGGCTACGCCCAAGGCGATCGCCGCGCCCCAGGCCTTCAGCGGAATCGCCGCCTGCGGCCAGTGGCTCACCGCCATCGGCAGCATCCACAGCGAGGCACACGACAGCGTGGCTGCCGCAGCCGCGGCCGACGGCAGGCCGGTCATGTGCCGCTTCACCAGGTTCACGCCCAGGCCGTACAGCAGCGAAGCCGCCGCGCCGGCCAGCACCGCGGTGCCGATGCTCAGGCCCGAGACCTTGGCGGTGGCCAGCACCACCACGCCGGCAAAGCCGACCAGCAGCGCACCGGCACGGCGCATGCCGATCTTTTCACCGAAGAACAGGAAAGCGATCAGCGCGGCGAACAGCACCGTCATCGCATTGCAGATCGCACCGATCGCGGCCGGCGCCTGTTCGGCGGCATAGGCAAACAGCACGAACGGCAGCGCCGAGTTGATCAGGCCGATCGGTGCCAGCCACAGCCAGCGCCGCGGCGGGAACTGCGCGCGGGCACGCCACAGGAACGGCAGCAGTACCAGCGCACCCAGCACCAGCCGCACCTCGACCAGCGCGAACGGGCCGAACGACGGCACTGCCACGCGCATGAACAGGAACGAGCAGCCCCAGATGGCGCCCAGCAGGGTCAACTCCAGCGGTGTGCGCCAATCGCGCTCGGCCGCCTGTGGGACTGCATTCATGCCTTGCCTCCGTCCATCGTCAATTCCTCGCCAAGGCGAACAGGATCGAGCGCAGACGCCCGCCGCACAAGCGCGTAGTATCGCTGCCAGCCACAAATATGGTTTGAGGCTGGACATGCAGCTACGCCCTTCCCTGCTCCCCGCACTGGCCGTGTTCGCGGTCGCCGCACGCCACCAGAACTTTGCCCAGGCCGCACAGGAACTGCACCTGACCGCCAGCGCGGTCAGCCACCATGTGCGTCGCCTGGAAGAGGTGCTGGAGACCCGGCTGTTCCTGCGCCACGCCCGCGGCGTGCGCCTGACCGCCGAAGGCCGGCAGCTGGCCGACGCCGCCAGCGCCGCGTTTACCGACGTCGCAGCGGTTGCCCACCATCTGCACCCCGATGCCGACAGCGTGCCGCTGCGGATCACCACACTGCGCTCGCTGTCCTACTGCTGGCTGTTGCCACGCCTGCCGCGCTTCACCCAGGCGCATCCGCATATCCGCATCGAACTGCACACCGGTAGCGGGCTTGATCGCTACGATGACAACGGCCCAGAGGTCGGCATACGCTACGGACTGGGCCAGTGGCCCGGCCTGCGCGCGCAGCACCTGATGGACGACTATCTGTTCCCGGTGGCCTCACCCGCGCTGGCCGGCGTCGAAACCCTGGACGACCCGGCGCGCATCGCCGAGCTGCCGCTGCTGACCGACCTGTCGCCGCAGGGGTGGCGCGACTGGTTCCGCCATGCCGGCGTGCGCCCGCCCTCACCGCTGCCACCGATGCACACCTTTGCCGACAGCACCGATGCGATGCGTGCGGCGGTGTACGGCATGGGCGCGGTGCTGGCACGCACCCACGTCGCCCAGCCCTACCTGCAGCGCTATGAAGTGGTGCGCCTGCCCGGCCCTGCGCTGAAGGCCCGTTACGCCTACTACGTGGTGCATGCCGAAGGGCAGCCGCCGAGCCCTGCGGCACGCCTGTTCATCGACTGGTTGCTGGAGCAGGCGCAGGACGAGCGCACGCCGATTCCCGCGCTGCCGGACAGTCTGTTGGGGCGCCCTGCCACGCGCGGCTGACTGCGCCCTCACCCGCTCTTTTCTTCACGCTGGCTAGGCTGCTGGCGAACCCACAACGTACCTATGCCATGGCCATGCTGCGACTGCGCATCACCGGAACCGAAGACGACGCCCGCGCCATCAGCGATCTGCTGCTCGGCCTGGAAGGCATCGAGCATGTCGAGGAAACCGACGACCTGATGCCGCACATGGACGACGACGACTCCAGTTCGGCCGGACTGTCCGATGACATCGGTCCGGGCATCCACGAACTGGAAGTGGAAGTCGGCAATGAAAGCACCGCGCAGAAGGTGCGCGACGCGGTGCAGGAACTGGCGCTGGAGCTGGATGTGTTCGTCGAGTACGAGACCGACGAGGGCTGATGCCGGCTGGCTGCCGGCATCAGCCTTCACCTCAGAGGTTGGGCGGCAGCTTGCGACGGCGGCGACGCCACCACGCCCGCACGCCCCATCCTGCAATCAACGCCAGTACCGCGACCGGCAGCAATGCGGCCGCCGCACGGATCAGGAACGCGATACTGGTGCTGAGGATGCTGCCCGATTCGCTCAGTGCCTCACCGATCTCGCTGCGGCTGCGCTGCCCCGAGGTGGTGCCGAAGTGCATCGTCACCAGCTGGGTATCGATGCGCCGGCGCTGCTGCGCCGAATCCTTGTTGGCCTGTTCGACGCCCGCCTCGATCTCCGAAAGCCGCGTGGTGATCGCCATCAGGTCTTCGATCTTCAGGTCCTTGCGGTCCTGGTAGGACAGCAGCCGCGCGTGTTCCTTCTCCAGCCGTGCCTTGGTCAGGGCGGTATCGGCCACCTGCTGCGCGAGGTCTTCGGCGCGCGTGCTGCGCGATTGCAGCTTGCCGCCTTCGCCCGCCATCGCGATCAACGGTTCGGTGCCCTTCGGTGCAATGCGGACCTTGACCTCGCCGCTGGGCTGCTCGCCACTGCGCTGATCAACCTGCAGCACCGCACAATCCCCGAACTTCGCGCTTTGGCAGGCCTGCGCCACCTGCTGGATGCGCGGTGCGATCTGCGCAGCGTCCAGCTGTATCTGCACGTCATGCTCGTAGGCCAGGAACGCACCTTCCGGCGAAGCGACCGCGGCTTCGGCACCGCCTCCGGCATCGGCCGCGACGTCGCCGTGCTTTCCGCACGCTGCCAGCGCCAGCAGCAGCACCGGCATTGCTGCCATGCGCGTCCACGCGCACACCGGCCTCACAGTGCGGCTCCGTCGTAAGAACTCACCGCCAGCGTGGCCAGATCCACTGCAGGCACACAGCGCACATTCACCGCCACCATCGGCGTGCCGGTGCGCGGGTCGACCGCTTCGCTGTAGGGAGCGATGCCGCATTCGCGGCAGTGGTGATGGTCGATGTGGGCCTTGTTGAAGTGGTAGGTGGCCACGTCCGCCGGATCGGTAGTCAGATGGAATGCCTCGCGCGGGGCGAACCACAGCAGGCTGCCACGGCGGCGGCACATCGAGCAGTTGCAGTCGATGACGTCGCTGATCGGCGCCTCGGCCTGTACGGTGAATGCGATCCTGCCGCAATGGCAGCTTCCCTGGTATTCCATGTCCTGTTCTCCGCTGGAGGGTCCGTGTCTGCGCCATGGTAATCCTATGGCACGGGGACAAAGCAGCTCCGGGGCCCTATGCTCGGGGTTTGACCCCGTACAGGAACGCCGATGCGCCCGCATCTTCTTGCCCTTGCCCTGGTCGCTGCCCTGGCCGGTTGCCAGCCGGCCGACGCCCCGACCAACGCTTCCACCCCGACCGCCAGCCAGCAGGCCGGTGACGCGGCGGTCGATGCGGCCTTCGCCGATCTGTCCAAGCGCGCCCTGGACACCTGGATGCAGCTGTCCCCGGTCAGCGCCACCCAGATCGGCGACCACCGCTACGACAGCGAGCTGGACGACCTCAGCGCCGCCGGCCAGCAGAAGACCGTGGCCGCCTACAAGGCGCTGCTGGGCGAGCTGGACAAGATCGAGGTGGCCAAGCTGGGCCGCGAGAACCAGGTGGACGCGGCGATCCTGCGCAACCAGCTGCAGTCGGAAATCTGGAATGCCGAAGTGCTGCAGTCCGGCAAGTGGGACCCGCAGCTGTACAACGGCATCGCCGGCAGCGCGATCTACGGCCTGATGGCGCGGGAATTCGCACCGCTGCCGGAACGCCTGAAGTCGGCCACCGCTCGCATGGAGAAGCTGCCGGCGATCTTCGCCCAGGCACGCGAGAACCTGGATCCGGCGCGCGTGCCGAAGATCCATGCCGAGACCGTGGCCAAGCAGAACAAGGGCATCCTCAGCATCGTCGATACCTTCATCACCCCGCACATCGGTGAACTGCCGCAGGCCGACCAGCAGCGCCTGCAGGCTGCCATCGACGGGCTGAAGAAGGCCGTGGACGAGCAGCAGACCTGGCTGGACAAGACCCTGGTGCCGAACGCCAAGGGCGACTTCCGCATCGGTGCGGAAAAGTACGACCAGAAGCTGAAGTTCGCGCTGAGCTCGTCGCTGTCGCGCCAGGAGATCGGTGAACGTGCACGCGCCGAACTCAAGCGCGTGCGCGAAGACATGTACGGCATCGCGCAGACCGTGCTGAAGGACAAGCCGGGTGCGCCGGAAATGCCGGCCCAGCCGACCGAAGAGCAGCAGCAGAAGGCGATCGAAGCCGCGCTGGAACTGGCCTACGCCGACAAGCCGGCACGCGACAAGGTGGTCGACGATGCCAAGGCCGCGCTGGAGCAGTCCACCGCCTTCGTGCGCGAGCACGACCTGGTGACCCTGCCCGATGCGCCGGTGGACATCATCCTGATGCCGGAATTCCAGCGTGGCGTGGCCGTGGCCTACTGCGATTCACCGGGCCCGCTGGACAAGAACCTGAAGACCTTCTACGCCGTGTCGCCGATTCCGGACGACTGGAACGACAAGCAGGTCGACTCGTTCCTGCGTGAATACAACTCGCGCATGATCCACCTGCTCAGCATCCACGAAGGCACCCCGGGCCACTACCTGGAGGGCTGGCACTCGGCCAAGTTCCCCTCCACCCTGCGTGCGGTGCTGCGTTCGGGCCTGTTCGCCGAAGGCTGGGCGGTCTACACCGAGCGCATGATGCAGGAGCAGGGCTACCTCAACAACGACCCGTTGTTCCACCTGGTACAGCTGAAGTTCTACCTGCGCACGATCTCCAACGCGATCCTCGACCAGGGCGTGCACGTGGACAACTGGGATCGCGAGAAGGCGATGCACCTGATGACCCACGACGCGTTCCAGCAGGAAAGCGAAGCCTCGGGCAAGTGGGTGCGCGCACAGCTGACGTCGGCGCAGCTGCCGACCTACTTCGTCGGTGCGCAGGAACACTTCGACACCCGCAAGGCGGTGCAGGAGAAGCTGGGCGACAAGTTCAACCTGAAGGCCTACCACGACCAGATGCTGTCCTACGGCGCACCGCCGGTACGTTTCGCCCGCCAGCTGATGCTGGACCAGCCGATCGAATGATCGGGGTGGTGTAAGTTGCAAACGGAACGGCCCGGGCAAACCCGGGCCGTTTCTACATGCGGTGGCGGGAGCCGCGGCTGCATCACGCACCGGCAACATGCACGGGCGCATCGTTCGCCGGGTTCCCCCTTCCACCAGCGTCCATGTCTCTCCCCCTGTTCCGTCTTGCACTGCTGCCCACGCTGCTGGCCAGCGCCTGTGCCTTCGCCGCCTGCCCTCCACCACCGCCCGGCCAGCCCGACATCCGTGCCCTGGGCTACTACACCGACCAGGCCGGCTCGGTGATCGACCCGGCACTGCACCAGCAGAACAAGGGCGCCACTGCGCCGCTGGACCGCTATGCCGCCGACGTGGCGCGCATGAGCGACGACTATCTGCGCAACGGTGACCCGGCAGCGGCGCAATGCACGCTGGCATGGCTGGGTGCATGGGCAGACGGAGGCGCGATGCTCGGGCAGATGATCCGGGTCAACAACGACCAGTCGTACTACATGCGGCAGTGGATGCTCGATGCCGTGGCGATGGCCTACCTGAAAGTGCACGACCAGGCCGACCCGCAGCAGCGCGCGCGCATCGATCCGTGGCTGCAACAGCTGGCACGCGCCAACCTGGCCTACTGGGACAACCCGAAACGGCGCCGCAACAACCACTACTACTGGGGCGGCCTGGGCGTGTTGGCGACCGGCCTGGCCACCGACGACGACGCCCTGTGGCAGGCCGGCCACGCCGCCTTCCAGAAGGGCATCGATGACATCCAGGACGATGGCAGCCTGCCGCTGGAAATGGCCCGCGGGCAGCGTGCCCTGCACTACCACGACTACGCACTGGCGCCACTGGTGATGATGGCCGAACTGGCGCGGCTACGCGGGCAGGACTGGTATGCCAGCAGGGATCACGCCATCGACCACCTTGCCCGTCGCGTCATCGAAGGCAGCAAGGACCCTGCATGGTTCAACCAATACACCGGCGTTGCACAGCTGCCGCTGCAGGCCAGCGGCTGGGTTGAGTTCTACCGGTTGCGATCACCCGATGGCGGTCTGTTCGATGCCGCGCATGCACGCGGCCCGTTCCACTCGCCACGGCTGGGGGGCGACCTTACGCTGATGGCCACCCATGGCATCGTGCGCACGCCGCTGCGATAGCACTCTGTTTCAGTGACGGGCCCGCTGCAGCAGCTGCTGCAACTGCGCGCGGCTGCAGCCCTGCCGGTCGCAGCCCGGCAACGGCAGTGCGACGCGCCCCGGCGGCTGCGCCTCGGTCAGCGGCAGCGCATCGCGCAGCTGCCCGGTGGCGGGATAGACGTAGGACACGCGGAAACGCTCCAGGCCACTGCGACGCTCGCGCCAGCGCTCGAACTGCAGCAGGCCTCCGATCGGCGTCTTCTCGTACTGGCCCGGCAGCGTGTAGTCAGCGATTCCCAACGCGGCCAGCACGGAGCCGATGTTGGAGTCGTGGCCGACCAGCAGGGTCACCTTCGGTGACGCCGGATCCTTGAACAGCGCTTCTACCCTTGCCAGCAGCGGCGCGGCTACATCACGAGCAACTTCAGGAGTACCGAACAGGATGTCCTGGTAGCGATTGCGGATCTGCGCCAGCGCCTGCCATTGCGCCTCGTTGTTCAAGCGGCCCCAGCCTTCGCGCGGAATGCCACTTCCCTGGTAGTGCTCCATCAGCAGCGCATCCACCACCCCGCTGGCCAGCGCCAGTGAACCCGAAGCGCGCGGCTCGTTGCCCGGATCCGCACTGAAGGTGATATCGGCCAGCGTCAGATGGCAGTCGCCGCGGCCGGTACACGCCGCCGACTCCGGGTAGCGGGTGAGCTGCTCCACCACGGACAGTGCCGGTGCCATGTCCACGTCGGTCAGCGCTTGCTGCATTGCCGACAGCGCGCGCTCGCGGAAGACCGTGTCTCTGTTATGGATTACCGGATTGAACAAGGGATCCATCGTGCCCAGCGGCATGCGCTGCTCGATCGCAACGTGGCAGCCCGGGAAGGCACCGGCAACGAAGAACTGCGCGGTGGCCTGGGTACGTTGCAGGCTGTTGGCATGGGCGTGGAAGTCAGCGGGCTGCGGGCAACCCGACGCCGGCAACAGTCGCGCCTGGCGCAGCCACTGGCCGATGTAGCGGCCCATGTAGACCTCCAGCACGCCGCCCTTGGTGGTCAGCTCGCCCGGTGCCACCTCCCAGCGCGGCCAGGTCTCGGGTGTCGCGTTGGCGAGCGCGCCGGAGGCCACCACCGGCGCGCGCAGGTTATGGCGGCTGAGCAGGATGACCTGCTCAAGCTGCTCGCCTGCGGCGGGTGCGGCCATCGCGGTTGCAGTGCTCATGGCCAGCGCGAGCGCCAGCAACAGGGAGCGCAGGGGGAGGATCATGCAGGTCTCCAGAAGCACGCTGGGGTCAGAGCCCTTTCCTGCGGAAAGGGATCCGACCCCGATCCCATCATTGATCGGCAGCCACGAAACCACCGGTCTGCCGCGCCCACAACCGTGCGTACAGTCCACCGGCCGCAATCAGTTCCGCATGGCTGCCGGTTTCGACGATGCGGCCCTGGTCCATCACCACCAGCCGGTCCATGCGCGCGATGGTCGACAGCCGGTGCGCGATCGCGATCACCGTCTTGCCACCCATCAGTTCGTCCAGGCTGTCCTGGATCGCCGCTTCCACTTCCGAATCCAGCGCCGAGGTCGCCTCGTCCAGCACCAGGATCGGTGCGTCCTTCAGCAGCACGCGGGCAATGGCGATACGCTGGCGCTGGCCACCGGACAGCTTCACGCCGCGCTCGCCGACGTGCGCGTCGTAGCCGCGACGGCCCTGCCCGTCCACCAGCGTATCGATGAAGGCTTCGGCACGTGCTTTGGCTACTGCTGCGCGCAGCTGCTCATCGGTGGCGTCCGGACGGCCGTACAGCAGGTTGTCGCGGATCGAGCGATGCAGCAGCGAGGTGTCCTGGGTGACCACGCCGATCTGCTGGCGCAGGCTTTCCTGGGTGACGTAGGCAATGTCCTGGTCGTCGATCAGGATGCGGCCGCTCTCCAGGTCGTACAGGCGCAGCAGCACGTTGACCAGGGTCGACTTGCCCGCACCGGAGGGGCCGACCAGGCCGATCTTCTCGCCGGGTTTCACCACCAGGTCCAGGCCGGCGATCACGCCGCCCTTCTTGCCGTAGTGGAAGTGGATGTCCTGGAAGTGCACGCCACCACGGGTCACCTGCAACGGCACTGCATCCTCGCGGTCCTGCACGGTCAGCGGCTGGGCGATGGTGGTGATGCCATCCTGCACCGTGCCGATGTCCTCGAAGATGCCGTTGATGGTCCACATGATCCAGCCGGACATGTTGTGGATGCGGATCACCAGGCCGGTGGCCAGCGTGATCGCGCCGACGGTGATGTGGCCGCCATTCCACAGCCACAGCGCCAGCCCACAGGTGCCGGCAATCAGGAAGCCGTTGACGATGGCGATGGTCAGGTCCATGCCGGTGGTGATGCGGGTCTGCGCGCGGTGCTTGACCGCCAGTTCTTGGATCGACTCGGCCACGTAGGCCTGCTCGCGCCCACCATGGGCGAACAGCTTCAGCGTGGGAATGTTGGTGTAGCCATCGACGATGCGGCCCATCGCCTTCGAACGCGCTTCGGAGGCGATCCAAGCGCGTTCCTTCGCCCGCGGAACGAAGTAGGCCAGGATCACCGCGTAGGCCAGCAACCACAGGATCAGCGGCACCATCAGCCGCCAGTCGGCCTGCGCGAACAGGTACAGCGCAGTGCCGGTGTAGACCACGATGTACCAGAGCGAATCGACCATCTGCACCGCCGATTCGCGCAGCGACGTGCCGGTCTGCATCACCCGGTTGGCGACGCTGCCGGCGAAATCGTTCTGGAAGAAGCTCAGGCTCTGCCGCACCACGTAGTTGTGCATCAGCCAGCGCGAGCGGTTGCTCAGGCCGGGCACGATGGCCTGGTTGACCAGCAGGTTGTGCAGGCCGACCAGGATCGGCCGTGCGATGACCGTGATGAACAGCATCCAGCCCAGTTCATTGGCGTGGCGCTGGAAGAAACCGGCACCCGGCTGCTCGGCGACCATGTCGACGATACGGCCCAGGTAATCGAACATCGCCACTTCCACCAGCGCCAGCAGCAGGCCGGCGATGAGCGTGGCCAGCAGCACCGGCCACACCGGGCGCAGGTAGTGCAGGTAGAACGGCAGCACCTTGCGCGGTGGCATGCGCCCATCCACGGGCGGGAACACAGGGATCAGGGATTCAAACCAACGGAACATCGCATTCCCTCGCCATCATTAGCCGGCGGAGTATCCCACGCCGCATGTGTACACCGGCCGACGATCGCCGCGGCTCCGGTAGTGCCGGCCGCTGGCCGGCACCCTTGCGACGCATCCGGGGAACATGAGGTTGCCGGCCAGCGGCCGGCACTATCCATCGGATTCGTCAAACGTTGGCGCCGGGCCACGTCCGGCGGCGTCACTTCACCGGAGTGAACAGCAGGTCCTGGAAATCGAAACTGAAATCGGTCAGGTCGGAAATCGGCTGCATGCGCACCTCGCGCACCTTGCCATCCGGGTCCAGGCTGAAGTTCACGAATGCGTCGGCGTTGAGCGAACGGTCGTCCCAGCGCACGATGAAGGTGTCGTGCTGCCAGTGCTCCAGGCGACCGCTCAGCTGCGCGGTCTTGGCAAAGCGCAGGCGCAGGCCCTTGCCCTCGCTGCTGACCTGCATATCACCGTACCAGCGGTCACGGAAGGTGCCGGTGTAGCCGGCCAGCGCCAGCGACGGCCTGCTGCCCTTGTCGCGCGCGCTCTGGTGCTTGGCCCAGGCCTCGTCGGCCTTGTCCTGGCCCTTGGCCACGGCCTTGGCATAGGCATCCACCCAATCGTGCTTTTCTCCACCCAGGTAGGCGTCAAGCACGCTCAGGGTGATCGCGTTGAACGCCGCACCCACCTCCTGGTTGGTCAGCACCACCACGCCCAGCTTCTCGCCCGGCACCAGGGTCAGCCGCGAGACCATGCCCGGCCAGCCACCGGTATGCCAGACCAGCTTCTGCCCGCGATAGTCGCTCAGGCTCCAGCCCTCGCCATAGCCGGCGAAATTGGCCCGCGCCGGTGCCAGTTCCGGCACGCTTGGCGCCGGAATCGACTGCGGCGTGATCATCCGCCACATCTGCTGCTGGCTCTTCTCGGTGAACAACGGCGTGCCATCGGCCAGCTTGCCTTCGGCCAGCTGCACCTGCATCCAGCGCGCCATGTCATGCGCGCTGGAATAGATGCCACCGGCGCCTGCGTTGTTCGACCAGGTCAGCGGCGCAACGGTGCGCAGATCCTTGAAATCGTACTTGGCGTGTCCGACCGCGGCCTTGTCACCGGGCTTCAGGTGATCGGCGTTGTAGCGCGTGCCGGTCATGCCCACCTTGTCGAAGATGCGCGCCTGCAGGAACTGCTGGTAGCTCATGCCGGAAACGTGCTCGATCACCTGCTGGGCGACCGCGTACAGGATGTTGTCGTAGGCATAGCTTTCGCGGAAACCGCCCTTCAGCGGCACCTTGCCCAGGCGCTCCACCACTTCGGCATTGCTGTAGGACGTGGTCGGCCAGAACAGCAGGTCACCGGCGCCCAGGCTCAGGCCACTGCGATGCGACAGCAGGTCGCGGATCGTCATCTGCCCGGTAACGAACGGATCGGACATGCGGAACGACGGCAGGTGGTCGATCACCTTGTCATCCATCTTCAGCTTGCCGTCCTCGGCCAGCAGGTTCAGCGAGGTTGCGGTGAACGCCTTGGTATTGGAGGCAATGGCGAACAGGGTGTCGGCCTGGACCGGCTCCGGCCTGCCCTGTTCACGCACGCCCCAACCGCGCTCGAGCACGACCTGGCCGTCCTTGACCACGGCCACGGCGATGCCGGGCACGTCGAACTGCGCGCGCACGCGCTCGACGGTCGCATCCAGGTCCTGCAGCTGCGCCGGGGTGCCCGCGCTTGCCATGGTCGTGCATGCCAGCAGCACGGCTCCTCCAATCCAGGGTTTCATCCAGCACGATCTCCGAACAGGGGTGGCGGCCATGTGCAGGCCGTCATCAAGGGTTCGCGCGATGGTAACGGTCATCGGCGCAGGCTGGCCTGTGCCATAGGAGGGGTGTCATGGACGGGAACGGCCAACCGAGCAATGGATCCACCATCATTCCTTGCCTGCGCTACCGCGATGCGCAGGCGGCGATCGACTGGCTGCAGCGCGCCTTCGGCTTTCATGCCCAGGCGGTGTATGCCGATGGCGATACCGTGTTCCACGCCCAGCTGACCTTCGGCAACGGCATGATCATGCTCGGCTCGGCCGTCAAGGAAAGCGCCTGGAGCCAGCATGCCGCGATGCCGGACGAGGTGGGCGGCCGCCAGACCCAGAGTGCCTGCGTGATCGTCACCGATGCCGACGCGCACTACGCCCGGGCCAAGGCGGCCGGGGCACGCATCGTCATCGACATCGCCGACCAGGACTACGGCGGCCGTGGCTATGCCTGCGCCGATCCGGAAGGCTACCTGTGGTGGTTCGGCAGCTACGATCCCTGGCGCGCGGACCACGGCCAGTGACCGCAGGAGCGATCCGCTGCGGCATCGGCGGCTGGGTGTTTTCGGAATGGCGCGGCGGCGTGTTCTATCCCGCCGGCCTGCCGCAGCGGGAAGAGCTGGCACACGCCAGCCGTGCGCTGCGCTGCATCGAGATCAACGGCACCTTCTACCGCACGCCGACCGCAGTGCAATGCGCGCAATGGGCCGCGCAGACCCCTGAAGGCTTCCGTTTCTCGCTGAAGGCGCCGCGCTACCTGGTACAGCGCCGCGACCTGTCCAGCACGGTGGATGCCGCGGCGCCGTTCCTGCAGGCCGCACTCGCGCTCGGTGACCGGCTGGGCCCGCTACTGTGGCAGTTCGATCCACGGCATCCGGCCGACGCCGAAGCGCTGGAACGGCTGATGGCGCAGCTGCCGAAGCAACTGGACGGCGTGCCGTTGCAGCACGCCCTGGAAGTCCGCAATGCCGAGGCGCACGGCCCGGAACTGGTTACCGCTGCGCGCGCGCACGGCGTGGCCCTGGTGATCGAGGACAGCGACGAGGCACCCCTGCATGGCGATGTCAGCGCCGGCTTCGTCTACGCACGGATCAAGCGCAGCCAGGCACGTTTGAACGAGGGCCTGCCGGCACCCGTGCAGCAGCGCTGGGCCGAACGGGCCCGGCGCTGGTCGCGCGGCGAGCCGGTGGACGACCTGCCCTGCCTGGCAGCGCCCGCCCCTGAAACCCCGCGCGAGGTCTACCTGCTGTGCATCGGCGCAGGCAAGGCGCGCAACCCGGCGGCAGCGATGGCGCTGCAGCGGCAGGTTGACCGGGGCAACAATTCCACACGCGGGTAGCGCTGCGACGTTCGCCTTGCCTCACAATAGGCGGATGAGCACACCCGACACCCGCAAAGCGCTGTGGCAGATCCACTTCTGTGTCCTGCTGTGGGGCGTCACCGCCATCCTCGGCAAACTGATCACCCTGCCCGCATTGCCGCTGGTGTGGTGGCGCATGCTGCTGGTGACGGCGATGCTGGCCCTGCTGCCGCGGGTCTGGCGCGGGCTGCGCACCCTGCCCCTGCGGCTGGTGGCTGGTTACGCCGGCATCGGTGCGCTGGTCGCCCTGCACTGGCTGACGTTCTACGGTGCGGTGAAGCTGGCCAATGCGTCGGTGGCCGCCACCTGCATCGCGCTGGCGCCGGTGTTCACTTCAATCATCGAACCGTGGGTAGCCAAGCGGCCGTTCCAACTGCGTGAACTGGCCTTCGGCCTGGCAGTACTGCCGGGCGTGGCGCTGGTGGTCGGTGGCGTGCCCGATGGCATGCGCCTGGGTGTATTGATCGGCGCGATCTCGGCATTGCTGGTGGCGGTGTTCGGCTCGCTCAACAAGCGCATGGTCAGCCACGCCGATCCGCTTACGGTCACGGCGCTGGAGCTGGGTGCCGGCACCCTCACCCTGACCCTGCTGGCACCGCTGATGCCCTACCTGCTGCCGGCGCTGGCCAGCCCGCTGTGGGTGGTTCCGGACCTGCACGACGGCATCCTGCTGCTGGTACTGGCCGGGTTCTGCACGCTGCTGCCGTTCGCCCTGGCCCTGGTCGCGCTGCGCCACCTGAGCGCCTACACCGTACAGCTGGTGACCAACCTGGAACCTGTCTACGCAGTGGTGCTGGCGGTGGTGCTGCTGCGCGAGCAGCACGAGGTCACGCCATGGTTCTACCTGGGCGTGGCGATCATCGTCGGAGCAGTGTTCCTGCATCCGCTGCTCAATCGCCGCAAGCCGGTGCAGCATCCGGAAATCCTTGGCACGGCCGAGGCACGCAACATCGCCGATTGAGTGCATCCACGCACGGCGTGGATCTACCGCGCGTGGAGCGACGTTTCAGCGCTGCGGCCAGTGCCATGCCGGGGCATCCAGCAGCCCCTGCCCACTCAACAACGTGCGGCCCTGCTCCTTGTGCAGGTGCAGCGAGTGGCAGCCCGGCGCCTGCTCCAACGCAGCGATCAGCCGGCTGGCGTGAGACACCACCCATACCTGGCTGCGTGCACTGGCGGCGATGATCAGCCGCGCCAGCGCCGGCAGCAGGTCTGGATGCAGGCTGGTCTCCGGCTCATTGAGCACCAGCAGCGGCGGCGGGCGCGGTGTGTGCAGCGCGGCAGCCAGCAGCAGGAAACGCAGGGTGCCATCGGACAGCTCGGTCATCGACAAGGGCCGCAGCAGCCCGGGCTGGTGGAAGCGCAGGGCCAATCGGCCATCCAGTTCCTCGAAGCCGATCGTGGCACCTGGGAAGGCATCGTCCACGCTGCGTGCCAAGGCAACCGGATCTCCGATCTCGAGGATGGTCACCCAGGCCGCCGCCAGATCGCGGCCGTCGTGATGCAGCACCGGCGTGCGCGTGGCCATCGCCGGCTGCCGCGCCGGCGCATCGGCATCGCTGCGGAAATGATCGTAGAAGCGCCAGCGACGGATGTACTCACGCAGGGCGATGGTTTCCGGCATGCGCTGCGGATCGCCGACCTGGGTGAACAGGCTGTCGAACGATGACAGCCGGTCGTCGACCCGATCCCAGCCGTGCGCATGGCGTTGCCGCACCATCGCCCCGCGGCGATCGACCAGCAGGTTGGCGCTGCGCAGGAACGGCCCGGCCCAGATCGCCTCGGCCTTGATCTGCGGGTCCAGTGCGAACGCTGAACGGCTGGGCGGTGGATAGCCCAGGTCGATCGCATAGCCGAACTGGTCAGTGGCGAAGCCGAGCTTCAGGCCCACCGCTTCCTGGCGCGGGCCACCCTGCAGGGGAATGTCGCCCGCCGTGACCCGGCGGTCGATCTTTTCCGGGCCGGCCCACAACGCCGAGCCGAGTCCACCTTCGCGCGCCAGCACTGCGGCCACTCCGCCCTGCGCGGTTTCCGCCAACAGGCGCAGCGCGCGGTACAGACTGGATTTTCCACTGCCGTTGTCGCCGGTGACCACATTCAACGGCTGCAGCGGCAGCACCAGTCCATGCAGTGAACGGTAGTGGGCGATGGCCAGGGTCTGCAGCATGGTCGGCGTCCGCGGGAACAGATGCACCATGCTGGCCGGTCGTGGTCGCAGGGATTGCGACGCGACGGTGTTGAATCGGGAACGGCATCCACGCGTGGCGTGGGCCTACCTGAGTGGCATCGAATCATCCGCACGTCGCATCCATTCGACGGGGGGGCGATTCAGTCGGCCCGTTCCACCCGGTTGCGGCCATTGCCCTTGGCCCGGTACAGCGCCTTGTCGGCACGTGCCAGGGTCTCGTCCACGCTCTCGCCAGTGAGGTGCTGGGCGACACCGATACTGATCGTGACCGGGAAACCCAGCGGAAGGTCGGCCACCGCCAGGCGCAGGAACTCGCATTGCAGCTCCGCGGTGCGCAGATCGGTACCGGGCATCACCGCCACGAACTCTTCGCCGCCATAACGCGCGGCCATGCCGCGGCCGGCGAAGTGCGAGCGCAGCAGCGCTCCCAGCTCGGCCAGTACCCGGTCGCCGGTGGCGTGACCCTGGAAGTCGTTGATGTGCTTGAAATGGTCGATGTCCAGCAGCGCCACGCAGGCCGCACTGGGCGGATTCCCGGCCACCGCCTCTTCCAGCGCGGCCGCCATCGCACGGCGGTTGGGCAGGCCGGTCAAGGCATCGGTACGGCTCTGTGCGGCCAGGTCGGCATTCTGCGCCAGCAGTACGTCCTGGTATTCCGACAACAGGCGCTCGTAATCGTCGCGCTCCAGCATGTGCTTCTGGATGTCGAGGGCGAAGCGGCGCAGTTCCATCACCAGCATCACCTGCCGCGACAGAGCAGCCAGCGCCTCGGCCTTGTCGCTGGCCAGGTGCTGCGGATGCGCGTCGAACACGCATAGCGTGCCCAGCGGCAGGCCATCTGAACTGATCAGCGGCGCACCGGCATAGAAGCGGATGTGCGGATCGCCGGTCACCACCGGGTTGTCGTGGAAGCGGATGTCCTGCAGCGCGTCCTCCACCACCATGATTTCCTGCGGCTGCAGGATGGCGTGGCCGCACATCGATTCGCTGCGCAGGTTCTCCGCCGCATCGATGCCCTGGATCGACTTGAACCATTGCCGTTCGACGTCGATCAGGGTCACCGCCGCCATCGAAGTGCCGCAGACCGCCTTGGCGATCACTACCAGGTCGTCGAAGGATTTCTCACGCTCCGAATCCAGGATGCGGTAGCGGTACAGCGCCTCAAGCCGAAGGGCTTCGTTGGCGGGCTTGTCGGGCTTGATCATGCAGCGTCACGTTCCGGCAGGTCACCGCCAAGTCTAGCGGATGCCGGTGCGTAAACCGCACAACAGGTAGCGCCGGCCACTGGCCGGCATCCCGTAGTCATTCGATGACTGGTGCAGCCGGCCAGCGGCCGGCACTACCGCGCGTTACCAGTCCAGCTGCTTCGGCAGCAGGCCCTGCAGTTCCTGCTCGGTCAGGTTGCGCCACTGGCCCGGCTTCAGCGCGCCGATCTTGATGTTGTCGATGCGCACACGGCGCAGCTGGGTCACGCGGTAGCCGAATTCAGCGGCCATCAGTCGGATCTGCCGGTTCAGGCCCTGCTGCAGGGTAATGCGGAAACCGAACTTGGCGATGCGCGAGGTCTTGCACGGCAGGGTCATCTGATCGTGGATGCGCACGCCGCGCGCCATGCCACGCAGGAATTCATCGGTAACCGGCTTGTTCACCGCCACCAGGTACTCCTTCTGGTGGCCGTTCTCAGCGCGCAGGATCTGGTTGACGATGTCGCCGTTGCTGGTCATCAGGATCAAGCCTTCGGACTCCTTGTCCAGTCGGCCGACCGGGAAGATGCGCTGTTCGTGGCCGACGAAGTCGACAATGTTGCCCTTGACCGATGTTTCGGTGGTGCAGGTGACGCCGACCGGCTTGTTCAGCGCGATGTAGACGTGGCGGCGGGTCCCGGGCTTGCGGGCGACGCGGGCGCGCAGCGGCTGGCCGTCGACCAGTACCTGGTCTTCTTCGCCCACCACCGCACCGGTGCCGGCCGGGTGGCCGTTGACGGTGACGCGGCGGGCGGCGATCAGGCGATCGGCCTCGCGGCGGGAGCAGAAGCCGGTGTCGGCGATGTGTTTGTTGAGTCGGGTGGTCATCGCCCTATTATCCGGCATCGCCGCCCGCTGCGCCTCATGCCGGGCCGGGCGGATCGAGCTCTTCACCGTCGAACACACGGTTGCGGCCTGCGCGCTTGGCCACGTACATGGCATGGTCGGCCCGCCGCAGCAGTGCCGCCAGGTCATCCTCGCCCGGCCGCCACTGTGCCAGGCCGATGCTGGCCGTCACTTCCAGCCCCGCTACCTGCAACGCCAGGCCGGCCTCGGTGATGCGCTGGCGAAGGCGGTCCAGCCGCGCCGATGCCGCCTCACGCGGCATGCCCGGCATCAGCAGCAGGAACTCCTCGCCACCCATCCGTACCACTTCGTCCTGGCTGCGCACCGCCGTGCGCAAGGCCCGCGCGACGGCCACCAGCACCTGGTCGCCCACCGCGTGGCCATGACGGTCGTTGATGTCCTTGAACAGGTCGATGTCGAGGAAGCCGATCACCAGCGGCCCTCCTTCACGGTTGACACGCTCCAGATGCCGCGCCAGCTGCTGCAGGCCGGCACGACGGTTGGGCAGGCCGGTCAGGCCATCGGTCTCGGCCAGCTGGCGCAGCTCGTCACGCTGCTGGCGCAGGCGGCCAAGCCGCTGGTTCAGGGCGTAGGCAGCCATCATCAACAACCAGGTCACCGCCAGCTGCAGCGCCTCCACCCGGTATTCCAGCAGCCACTCCGCACCACAGGCATCGGCGATGATCAGTACCAGCATCGGTGCCAGCGCTGCCAGACCCGCCTGCGCCCAACGGTCACCGCGCCAGCGTGCCCACAGGCCGACCAGCAGTGCCAGGCCACACCCGGACAGATAGGACACCTGCAGGCCCTGTGCGACCCAGGCCAGATGCTCCCAGCGCAGCCACGGCACCAGCGTGGCCAGCGCCATCAGGGTCCACAACACCAGCAGCTGCGCAGAGCGCGATCGAGGCAGCACGCGGTCGCCTCCGTTCAGCCGCCACAGTGCCGGCAGCACCAGCGCCTGCGAGGCCGCGGTCAACGACAGCAGCCACCTCGCGCCATGCTCCCCCACCGGCAGCCAGGGTTCCGGGTAGCCACTGAGCCCGCCGAGGATGGCCTGCCACAACACCAGTATGGTGGTGCAGGCGATATAGACCAGGAAGCTTCGGTCGCGCGTGGTCAGGAACGCCATCAGCGCCGACAACGCCAGCGCGATCGCCACCGCGATGCAGGCGGCACGTACCAGCAGGCGCGCGGTATCGTTCTGCTGCACCGGGCTGGGTGCGCCCAGCCGCAGGGTCGGTACCCAGCGTGTTTTCAGCGGCGTCTGCCAGGAAACCAGGAAAGGCTCGTGGCTGCCTGCCGGCGGTACGGCCACCATGCCGATACCTGCGCGGAAACGCGAATCGCGGGTACGGGCATCATGCATGTCGCCGCAGATTTCGCGGTCGCCATGCTGGACGCGCACTTCACCGGCAAAGACGTTGAACACATCCAGTGCCTGCGGCTCGCCCGACCAGCCAGTGGGCGGTGCGGGCACCTCGGCCTGCTGGCGGGCGCCGGACAGCATCTGCGGCGTGCACGCTCGGTGCGGCGTCGGCTCGTCGGTAGCACCGCCGACCAGAAGATAATCACGGCCCGACACGGCCTCTGCAGCCAGAAGCGGCCACGGCAACGCCAACCACACCATCAGGACGGCCAACACCGCTCCTGTTCCATACCGCCACTGCCTGCCGCCCACGCCACGTCCTGTTCCTGCTTACGTCCGCGCCCACTGCGCGTCGCCCCTGGCGCGCATTATCGCAGCCGGGCACGCCGCGCATGTGTAGACCAAAGTCGGCGTCCGCGGTTCAGCCTGCGCTGGGCGGTCCCTTCACGGCCACCAGCCGGAACGGCCTCAGGTCAGCCAGGGTCATCCGCTCCAGCGGCTGCGGCCGCTCGACCGCATAGCCCTGCAGGCCCTGCACCCCAAGCCGGGTCAGTGCGGCGGCGACTTCGGCGGTCTCCACCCATTCGGCCACCACCTCCATCTGCAGCTCGCGCCCCAGTTCACTGATCGCGCGCACGGTGGCGTGGCTGACCGGGTCGGTGTCCATGTCGCGGACGAAGGCGCCGTCGATCTTGAGCATGTCGGCCGGCAGCTGGCGCAGATAACCGAACGAAGAGAGGCCGGACCCGAAGTCGTCCAACGCCATCCGGCAGCCGCGCGCCTTCACCGCGTCGATGAACGCACGGGCCTGGCTGAGGTTGCTGATCGCGGCCGTTTCGGTGATCTCGAAACACAGCTTGGACGCCAGCGCACGGTTGCGTTCGAGCAGGTCGCAGACGAAGGAGAGGAAACCCGGTTCGGCAATCGACTGGGCAGATACATTGACGTTGCACAGTCCCAGCTGGCGGACATGCACCGGGCAGACCTGCAGGTGGCGGAACAGCAGTCCGAGCACGTGCCGGTCCAGCGCTACCGCCATGCCATAGCGCTCCACCGCAGGCATGAACTGTCCGGGCAGGTGCAGGTTGCCGTCGGTGCCCCGCATGCGCACCAGCACTTCATAGTGCAGGTAGGACGGATCGCCAACCCGGGCGATGCGTTGCGCATACAACAGCATCCGGTTCTCGGCCATCGCCAGGCTGACACCCTGCAGGCGCTCGGCCTCCTGCCGCCGCTCCTCCAGTGCCATTCGGTTCTCGTTGAAGCAGTGCACGCGGTTGCGGCCGGCCTGCTTGGCGGCATAGCAGGCACTGTCGGCAGCGCTCATCAGCCAGTTCACATCGGGTGCGTCGGCGCTGACTTCGACCACGCCGATGCTGCAGCTCAGCTGCGGGCGGCCTTCACTGATGGGGAAGGTCGCCTGCCCCAGGTTGCGGATCACCCGCTGCAGCACCCGCTTGGCTTCGTCCTGGCTGGCATGGGCAAGAAATACCGCGAACTCATCGGCGCCAAGTCGCCCGACCCAGTCGCCATCACGCACCGCAGCCACCAGGTAGTCGGCAAAGCTGGGCAGCATCTGATCGCCGGCGGCGTGGCCGAAACTGTCGTTGACCAGCTTGAAGTGGTCCAGATTGATGTAGCACAGCGCATGCGTTCCACCATCGCTGCGCACCTGCAGCAGTGCGCGTTCCAGCAGGCGTTCGATCTCGCGACGGTTGATCAGGCCGGTCAACGGATCATGGCTGGCGTGGTGCTCGATCTCGCGTGCCAGCGCATGGTTCTGGCTGACGTCCTCGATGATCGCGAACACCGACAGGCCACCGCCGGCGCTGCGCACACCGGTACCGCTCCAGCGCCCCCAGACCAGGCTGCCGTCACGCCGGCAGAAGCGCAGTTCGCTCGGCCGCAGCTGGCGGTCCCAGTCGATGCGGCCGACGCCGTCGATGACCAGCTCGCCTTCCATCAGCAGATCGCCCAGCGACATCTGCAGCAGCACCTCACGCCGGTAATCGAGGATATCGGCCATCGCCTGGTTGGCTTCGACCACCCTGCCTTCGGTGTCAAGCTTGAGCATGCCGACGTTGGCCTGGTAGAACGCCGCGCGGAAGCGGCTCTCGTGTTCGGTCAGGTCCTTGCCCACGCGGCGCGCGAGAGCCACCGCCATCAGGCTGATCGCCAGCACCGACAGTCCTCCCACCACCAGCGTCGCGATGCGCACCATGGTGGCCATCCGCAGCAATGCCTGCGAGAACGCCTGCGCCTGCACCTGCAGGCGACGGTCGAGATCACGCAGCTGTTGAAGGTAGCGGTCACGCGCAGCGACCGGCAGCCCGCCCTGGCCGTGCCGCTGCTGCAGCTCATCCACCAGCCGCTGCACGGCCATCAGGTCGCCGTCGGTCTGCCGCCACAGGGCGGTCGCTTCACGGAATGCGCCGATGTCGCGTGCATACCGGAACGAGAACACCAGTCGTGGAATATCGGCGCGCGCGTTACCGCCCCGCAGGAAGCCCTGCCGGGCCTTGGCCTCGTCCGGTTCGGCCTGCTCCAGTGCCAGCCGCGCCTGCAGATCCCCCATGGGCACCTGCAGGGCCCGGCGTGCATCGTCCAGGTCCTGGGCATCACCACGCGCCAGGTAGCGGCTGAGTGCGGCGGTCGCGTCCTGCTGCCCCCGCGACCAGTACCCCTGGCCGGCAATCCAGGCGGTGGAAGCCGCCTGCAGTTCCTGGATCAAGGCGGACAGTGCGACCAGGCCAATCGCCATGCCTGTCAACAACGCAAACCGAAGTCCCAGGCCGCGGGTCATCGGCACCCGCCGGCTCTGTTGGTCCGTGCCACTCCTACCCATCCCGGATCCCCCCGAATGTGATGCGGTGACAACCTCCTTTGGAACCAGCTCAGCCTAGGACCGGGAATGTGTTGGCCATGCGAAAAAGGGGACGGAGGGGATTAAGTCGTTTTCGGCATAAGCCCCCTGGCCAGCCATTTACGACTTAATCCCCTCCGTCCCCTTTTCCAGCCCCATAACGGACAACGCCAGCCCGAAGGCTGGCGTTGTCATGGCTGCGGTACGACTCAGTAGCTGCGCGGACCGCGCGGCTTGAAGCCGTCACGACGCGGCGCGCGGCTGTCGCGGTCACCACCACGGTCGCCGCCGTGGCCACCCGGACCACCCGGACCACCACGGCGCGGGCCACCCGGGCCGCCCGGACCACGCTTGTCGAAGCGCGGCTTGAACGGACGCGGTGCCGGGTTGGTGTCTTCACCCGGGGCCAGCGCGCGCATCTGCAGCTGCTGGCCGGACACCCAGACCTTCTGCAGGTGCGACAGCACGTCCGACGGCATCTGTGCCGGCAGGTCCAGCAGCGAGAAGTCGTCATGGATGTCGATACGGCCGATGAAGCGGCTTTCCAGGCCAGCTTCGTTGGCGATGGCGCCCACGATGTTGGCCGGCTTCACACCATGCTGGTGACCGACCGAAATACGGTAGGTCTCCATGCCCTGCTCCGGCGCACCACGCGGCGGAACCTCACGGCGCGGACGCTGCTCGAAACCACGTTCGGCGTCATCGCGACGCGGGCCACGCTCGAAGCGCGGACCACGCTCGTTACGGTCGAAGCGATCGCCACGCTCCGGACGGTCGCCACGGTCGAAGCGTTCGCGCGGCGCGCGCTCTTCACGCGGGGCCCGCACCGGCGGCTGCAGCAGGAACGGGGTATCGCCCTGCAGCATCTTCGCCAGCGCGGCTGCCACTTCAATGGCGGGCACGTTCTGCTCGTTCTCGAAGCGCTCCAGCAGCTGGCGGTAGAAGTCCAGGCCACCGGCACCCAGGGTTTCGGTGATGCGCGAGGTGAACTTGCTGATGCGGGTGTCGTTGACCGCTTCCACGCTCGGCAACTGCATTTCTTCGATCGGCTGGCGGGTGGCGCGCTCGATCTGGCGCAGCATGCCCTTCTCGCGCGGGGTGGCGAACAGGATCGCCTCACCGCTGCGGCCGGCACGACCGGTACGGCCGATGCGGTGCACGTAGCTTTCGGTGTCGTACGGGATGTCGTAGTTCAGCACGTGGCTGATGCGCTCCACGTCCAGGCCGCGCGCGGCCACGTCGGTGGCGACCAGGATGTCCAGCTTGCCTTCCTTCAGCATGGCGATGGTGCGCTCACGCTGGGCCTGCTGCATGTCACCGTTGATGGCGGCAGCGGCCAGGCCACGGGCCTGCAGCTTGCTGGCCAGTTCTTCGGTGCCGGCCTTGGTACGCGCGAAGATGATCATCGCGTCGAACGGCTCGACTTCCAGGATGCGGGTCAGCGCATCCAGCTTGTGCATGCCGCTCACCCACCAGTAGCGCTGGCGGATGTTGGCCGAGGTGGTGGTCTTGGCCGCGATGGTCACTTCCACCGGGTCCTGCAGGTAGGTCTGCGCGATGCGGCGGATCTGCGGCGGCATGGTGGCCGAGAACAGGGCTACCTGGCGCTGCTCCGGCAGCTTCTTCAGCACGGCTTCGACGTCGTCGATGAAGCCCATGCGCAGCATTTCATCGGCTTCGTCCAGCACCAGCGTCTTCAGCTCGGACAGGTCCAGGGTGCTGCGGTCGAGGTGGTCGATCACGCGGCCGGGGGTGCCGACCACGATATGCACGCCACGGCGCAGGGCCGACAGCTGCTGGCCGTACGGCTGGCCGCCGTACACCGGCAGCACGCGGAAGCCCGGGATCTTCGACGAATACGACTGGAACGCCTCGGCGACCTGGATGGCCAGTTCGCGCGTCGGCGCCAGGATCAGGGCCTGGGGCTTGATCTGCTGCAGGTCGATGTTGGACAGTACCGGCAGTGCGAACGCTGCGGTCTTGCCGGTACCGGTCTGGGCCTGGCCCAGTACGTCGCGGCCTTCCAGCATCGCCGGGATGGTGGCAGCCTGGATCGGCGACGGGGTTTCATAGCCGATGGCGGTGACCGCCTGCATCACGGGCTCGGACAGGCCGAGCTGCGCAAACTGCAGCGGCGCTTGGGAATCTTGGGACATGGGGAACTCCGAAGGCACTGCCGTCTTCCTGGCAGTGCGATAAAAAGGTGATGGTCCGCGCTTTGGGCGCCCTTCTTATCGCGTGCCCTGGCGCTGCTCGGTCGGAGGAGATTTCACTCGCTCAGAGCGGAATGATACCGCATTGATCCTGAACGAGGCGTACAGCTTTCCGTGCGCGTGCCGTCATGCCCCGCGCTGGCGCACAATACGCGCCCTCTTCCCGGCCCGGCCGCTGGCCCGCGCCCTCTTTCCAGGAACCCCGCTCCATGCAGATTCTCGAATTCGACCTCGACGGCGACTACGTCGAACTCAAGCAGCTGCTCAAGCTGGCCGACCTGGTCACCAGTGGCGGCGAGGCCAAGATGGTCATCAGCGACGGCCAGGTGCGGGTCGACGGCGAAGTCGAACTGCGCAAGGCCTGCAAGATCCGCGCAGGCCAGGTGGTCGAGTTCGCCGACAGCCAGATCCGGGTGCTGGCCGCCGGTTGATCTGAAGCTGTTCAGGCCACGCGCTGGGTCAGGTGCGAGGCAATCAGCTGCCTGAACGGTGCCACGCCCTGCGCCAGGCGCAGGCCCGCCGCCCGCAGCAGGCGCGCCGGACGGCGATCGTCGGTGTACAGGCTGGCGATCGCGTTGGTGGCCTCGTACAGAGGCCGCGACGCCAGCCGATGACCGCGCTGGTAGCTGGCCAGCATGCCGGCGGCGGCGATGTCGGCACCGCGGCGCTGCTGTGCGACGATACCCTGCGCCAGCCGCTGCGCGCTGGCCAGGCCCAGGTTGAAGCCATGCGCGGTGACCGGGTGCATGCCGACGGCGGCATCGCCGATCAGCGCCGAACGCTCGCCGACAAAACGGTGCGCGTACACACCGACCAGCGGATACGCCTGCGGCGTGGCCACCGGCTGCATCCGGCCAAGGCGGTGTTCGAAGCAAGCACTGACGGCCTCGCCAAAGGCCACCTCATCCATCGCCAGCAGCTCCTCGATCTGCCGCGGCAGCAGCGTGATCACCGCCGATGCCTGGCCCTCGTTGAGCGGCAGCAACGCCATCGTGCGGCCGTAGCCGAACCACTCCCAGGCAGTGTGGTGATGGTCGCGCTCGACCTGCATGCGGCACACCAGCATCGACTTGCCAAAGTCGCGCATCTGCGCCCCGATGCCGAGCATGCGGCGGGTGGCGGAGAAGCGGCTGTCAGCGGCCACCAGCAGCCGCGCATGAAGTTGGCTGCCGTCATCGAGTTTGACCACGTGGCCCTGCGCATCGGCGTGCACGCCCAGCACCTTGCGCCCGTCAAACAGCTCCAGGCCGTCCTGGCCCTGCACGGCATCCCATGCAGCACGGCGGATCAGATGGTTGGGTACCAGCCAGCCCAGCGGCTGGCCGTCAACCTGGCTGCTGGCGAAGGTCAGCGCGAACGGCGAGCCGCCGTTCATCACCCTGGCATCGCGTAGCTCAGCGACTTCGGCCTGCGGCAGGCGCTGCCACAGCCCCAGCTGCTCCATGCTCTGCCGCGAGGCATGGGTCAACGCGATCTCGCGGCCATCGAAGGCGGCCTCGGCCAGCGCCTGGCGCGGCTGCACTTCGACCAGCCCGACCTGCAGCCCGCTGCCGGCCAGCGCACGCGCGAAGCACAGACCCGCCGGTCCGGCGCCGACCACCACCACGTCCATTCTGCGCATGCGCGCCTCCTGCCGTTGATTCAGTCCGGGCCAGCATAGCGCCACGCACCTGACCGGCCTTGATCTGGATCAGGCCCGGGTCACAACAACGCGAACACCAGCGCCAGGATCGACAGCAGCGACACCGCCCACACCAGGCTGCGCACGTAGGGCACGCCTGCAGCATACAGCGGCAGGTAGGCCACGCGCGCCCAGAAGTAAGCGTGCGCGGCCAACGCTGTGGTGTCGTTGCTGCGCCCGGCCACGACCACTGCGATGGCGGCGACGGCGAAGAACGGGAAGGTTTCCAGGAAGTTGGCCTGCGCACGCTGCAGGCGACCGGCCAGCGCACTGACCGGCCTGGCCTCGCCATCACGTGCCGAAGCATTCCACTTCATCCCGCGCTCGCGGGTGACCACGGTGGAGGTGGCGAAGATGTAGACGAAGCCCAGCAGCACCGACCAGGCCAGCATCGTCAGTTCAGTTGCCATCATTCATCTCCTCAGGGTGCCGACGCACGCAGGCTGTAACCGGCCAGGCGCCACACCTGGTCCTCGTCGAAACGGAATGAGACCAGTTCGCGCACCGGCTGTGCGCTGTTGGCGAAACGGGTCGGGAAGCTGACGTTGATGTACAGCCCTTCCGGCACCGCGGCACCGGCGCTGTACTTGACCCGGGTGATGGTCGGCTGGCCACGCCCGGCCAGCGCACCCAGGCGCGTGCGCTCGGCGGTCAACTGGCTGACGAAAGCGGCCTTCGGTACTGCACGGCGCGCGACGGCCGAAGCGCCGTCCCACAAGTCGCCGGCGCGGTTGGCATCAACCAGCTGCGCCGCCTTCACTGCGGCCGCGCCCATTTCCGCATCCTGTTTCTGCACCTGTGCCTGCTGCGCGGCGGTCAACGCCGGAGCGCCGGCGGTGGCCGGTTTTGCAGCCGACGGCGAGGCCGGTGCCGGGCGCGCGGGCGCCGGGGCGGGCGTGGCGGGCGCAGGCGTCTGCGCCAACGCGAGCATGGGCATCAGGGACAGCAGCAGGAGCACGCGTTTCATGAACACCGCCGGTTCTCGGGAAAGAACCGCAGTCTACGCCAGCGCGGTGAGCTGTCCGTCAGCGCGCGTGGGCGCTGCCTTCCACCGCTGCTGCATCAGCCTGAGCGGCAGGTGTGCCGGTGTCTGCTGGCGCCTGTTCGGCCACCGGCGGCGGCTCCGACGGTGCCGGTGGCAGCGTTGCCACATCGATCTCCGACAGCGGGCTTTCTTCCGGGCACACCGCATCCGGGAAGCCGAAGCGCTGCTTCAGTGCCTGGCCGCAGCTGTTGATCGATTCCATGTCGGCGCCTTCGCGCTTGCACTGCTGGTCGAAGGCGATCAGGAACGCATCTTTGCGCTGCACGAAATCATCGCCGCAGGCCCGCATCTGCTTGATCCGTTCCAGATCGTCCTGCACCGCGTTGGTGCCATCCAGGCCGTACTGGCGCAGCTCGTCCGGCGTCAGCAGGCGCAGGCTGCGATTGGGCACAGTCATCATCAGGTCGGCCACGCCCACCGCCACGCCGTTGCGCTGCAGGTAGTCCTTCACGTTGTCGTAGACCTCGTGCAGCTCGCGGTTGAGTTCCGCGCGCGAGGTGGCCTTGGAACTGATGCGCATCATGCGGTGGATGCCGACCTTGCCCGACAGCAGGCGGTTGTCACCGGCGGCCAGCACGAACACGCAGGCGCTGTGGCAGATCGAGCCTTCGCGCACCCAGATGGTCCAGCCGGATTCACCGATGCTGTCACCGGCGACGATCGCCGATTCCACCTGGCCGCCGCTGGAATCCAGATCGAGGATGCGCTTGTGGATCTTCTGTTCGTCCGCGACGACGGCCAACCGCCACATCATTTCGGCGAAGCCCGGATTGATCTTGCCGGCGTAGCGCACGCGCATCAGGCCACGTTCGGCGCACGGCGCCAGGGCCTGGGTGATCTGCTCGCGCTGCAGGCCCTCCAGCTCGACGCCGTCGCCGGCATCGCCAGCATATTCCGTGCTGCAGCTGACCCAGGCGCGACCATTCTCCAGCTGCGCCTGTGGCCACGGCCGATCCGCCCGGCTGCGCGGCGGCGCCGGCGGCGGTGGTGCGTCAGCCGCATTGATCGACACCATGTTCTCGCCATCGCTGGCCGGTGCCCTCGCCGCCTTGTCGGCAGCAGTCACATTGCCTGGATTTTCCAGCTGACTGCAGCCCGCCAGGGCCAGGCACAACAGGGGCAACCAGCGGAATTTGGCGGACATCGGGCAACCGGGATTCATGGGAGCAAGAGCCACAGTCTAACCGTCCGGGGCGCGCATTCAGCGCGTGGCACTGAACCCCTTCTGACCCTTGGGAAAGCGTGTCGACCAAGGTCGACACCTACCAACAGCAAAGCGTGCCGACCAACGGTCGGCACCCACCAACTGCAGCGACCAACTGACAGAGGTGGGCGATGTGGGCTGGCAGGACCGTTGGCGCCATGGATGGCGCCATCGAGCCCCCATGGGTGAGAGCGCTTTGCTTGCGAAGCACTGCTTCGCAAGCGCCCGAACGCCCAGCCGCCAGCGGCTGGGCCGGCCTGGGGGTTCACGGCGTCCCCTGCCACCGGACCCACCACGCCATCCCAAAGGAATCCCGCTTCTGCTGTTGCTGTTGCTGTTGCCGGCCAGCGGCCGGCACTACCGCGGGTGCCGGGCGCAGCCCGGCCTGACCCCCTTCAGCATCCATGTCCGAATGTGGCGAGTATCCCTACCCGCACACGCCTAGACTGGCGCCATGGACACCGCCCTCGCCCTCGACACCGCCGCCTGCGACCGCGCCCGCCTGGCCCGCGACGCACGCTTCGACGGCGTGTTCTTCACCGCCGTGCGCAGCACCGGCATCTACTGCCGCCCTGTCTGCCCGGCGCCACCGCCGAAGCCACGCAACATCACCTACTACCCGACTGCGGCCGCGGCCGCCGCTGCCGGCTACCGCCCCTGCCTGCGCTGCCGCCCGGAACTGGCGCCACAGGCCCAGCAGGCCCTCGCCGGGCAGACCGTACAGCGCGCCTTGGCCATCATCCACGGCGGCTTCCTGCAGGAGCAACCGGTAGCGGACCTGGCGCAGAAGATTGGACTCAGCGCGCGCCAGCTGCAGCGCCTGTTCGTCGAACATCTCGGCGCCACACCCGGGCAGATCCATGCCACCCACCGCCTGCTGCTGGCCAAGCAGCTGCTGACCGAAACCACCCTGCCGGTGACCGACGTCGCGCTGGCCGCCGGCTACAACAGCCTGCGACGTTTCAATACCGCGTTCCTGCAGGGCTGCGGCATGGCGCCGACCGCGCTGCGCCGCCAGCATCAACCGTTGGCAGCCGATGATGGCGGCCTGGTGCTGCGCCTGGTGTATCGCCCGCCGCTGGATTTCCCACGCATGCTGGCGTTCCTGCGCAAGCGCAGCCTGCCCGGCATCGAACTGATCGGCGAGGACAGCTACCAGCGCGTGCTGGGCACCCCCGAGCGCCCCACCCTGCTGCGTGTCACCGCCGACCCGAAACGGCCGGAGCTGCGCCTGCAGCTGGGCGCGGTGGATCCGCGCCTGATCCCGGACATCGTGCGCCGCGTGCGTCGCGTGTTCGACCTCGATGCCGATCTGCAGCAGGTCCACGCAGCCCTCGGCGAAGAACCACTGCTGGCGCGCGGCATCGCCGAACGCCCAGGCCTGCGCGTTCCGGGCGGCTGGGATGGCTTCGAGGTCGGCGTACGCGCCGTACTCGGCCAACAGGTCAGCGTCGCCGCCGCCACTACCTTTGCGCGGCGTCTGGTGGATGCGTACGGTGCGCATCTGCCGGGCATGCCGTCCGAGTTCGATCGCCAGTTTCCGGCACCAGAGGTACTGGCCGAGGCGCCACTGGAATCGATCGGCCTGCCGCGCAGCCGAGCCTCAACCGTGCGTGCGCTGGCCGCTGCGTGTGCCAGTGGCCAGCTGGACTTCGAACCCGGGCAGGCTCTGGAGGAGTTTGTTGCGCGCTGCGTTGCACTGCCCGGCATCGGCCCGTGGACCGCACAGTACATCGCCCTGCGCGGACTCGGCCAGCCCGATGCATTCCCGGCCGGTGATCTTGTGCTGCAGCAGGTCCTCGGCCACGCGCAGGGCCAGCGCCTGAGCGAACGCGCGACCGAAGCACGCTCGCAACCCTGGCGCCCGTGGCGCGCCTATGCCGTGCTGCACCTGTGGCACCTGTCCGGAACCTTCGTTGGAGAACCGACATGACCCTGTTGTTCGATCGTTTCGACAGCCCGATCGGTGTGCTGACCATCGCCGGTGACGAACGTGGCCTGTCACATGTGCTTTTTCCCGAAAACCGCCATCCGGCACGCGGACGCGATGACTGGCACTACGCACCGGATGCGCTGCCGGAAGCGCGCGAACAGCTGCTGCAGTTCCTGCACGGCGAACGCAGCAGCTTCGACCTTGAACTGGCGCCACGCGGCACGCCGTTCCAGCTGCGGGTGTGGCAGGCGCTGGCGCTGATCCCATTCGGCCAGACCTGGAGCTACCTGCAGCTGGCGCAGCACCTCGGCCAGCCCAGTGCGACCCGCGCGGTCGGCGCCGCGAACGGCCGCAACCCGCTGCCGATCATCCTGCCCTGCCATCGCGTGATCGGCAGCAATGGCGCGCTCACCGGATTCGGCGGCGGCCTGGAAACCAAGGCGGCGCTGCTGCGGCTGGAACAACGCCAGGCCCCGCTGTTCGCCTGAGAGGGCTGGCCGGGCGGCGCCCGGCACCCGCAGAGGCAACCGCAACGGCCGAAGCAACAGCAGCATTCCGAGGCATGGCGTGGTGGGGCCGGTTGCGGGGGACGCCGTAAACCCGTCCATGGGGGCTTGGCCGCGGCATCCATGCCGCGGACACCACCGCAACCGGCCCCACCACGCCTTCGACAGATTCCTGCGATCTGTCGGGGTGGTGCACTGCGCAACTGTTGGTAGGTGTCGACCTTGGTCAACACGGTAGATCCACGCCATGCGAGGATGGAAGCATCAGGAATATGTCTGGAGAAAAGCCCCCTTCTTGTTGAAGGGGGCGCGCCGACAGGCGCGGGGATAGGGAAAAATGCGTGGACAGGGCACGCGATAGCGCGCCCTGTCTTGGGCACGTCATTGCCGCCGCTTATGATGTTGCGATGACTTCCGTACGCCTGACCTGCGCGCTGGCGCTGCTGCTGCCATTGGCCGCCTGCACCACCGCGCCCGCCCCTTCCGCCTCCGTTCCCACACCCGTCGCTTCGGCTGCGCCGCCCAAGCTGCTGTTGATCTCCATCGACGGCCTGCGCGCCGATGCACTGGACCGTGGGCTCACTCCGAACCTGCAGCGACTGATCGACGGAGGCGTACGTGCGCGCTGGATGACACCGTCCTATCCGTCGCTGACTTTCCCCAACCATTACACCATCGTCACCGGCCTGCGTCCGGACCACCACGGCATCGTCAACAACAGCATGGACGATGCAACCCTGGGCCGTTTCGAACTGAGCAACCGCGAGGCCGTCACCACCAGTGCCTGGTGGGGCGGCGAACCGATCTGGGTCGGCGCCGAGAACGCCGGCGTCCGCTCGGCCACCACGTCGTGGCCGGGCAGTGAATCGGAAATCCGCGGCGTGCGCCCGAGCCAGTGGCGCATCTACGACGGCAAGGAACCGCTGGAGCAGCGCGCCGGCATCGTGCTCGACTGGCTGGCCCAGACCGATGCTGATGCACCGCGCCTCACCACGCTGTACATGGAACACGTGGACAAGGCCGGTCACAACTACGGCCCCGAGTCGAAGCAGTACGCCGACGCCATCGTGCGCGCCGACCAGATCGTCGGCCAGGTGCTCGACGGACTGCAGCAGCGCGGCCTGGCTGCGACCACCAACGTCATCGTGGTGTCTGACCATGGCATGGCCAGCGTGGCCGATGGCCACGTGATCGCGACCGAATCGATGGCCGATCCGGCCATCGCGCGCAATGTCAGCCAGGGCCAGTCGGTGGGTTTCGCGCCGGTCGCAGGCCGCCAAGCAGAGGCCGAGCGCGCCCTGCTCGGCCGCCATGCGCATTACGAATGCTGGAAGAAAGAAAACCTGCCACCGCGCTGGCACTACGGCACGCACCCGCGGGTTCCGGCCATCGTCTGCGCCATGGATGAAGGCTGGGATGCACTGCACCGCGAAAAGATCGCCAAGCGCGCCAAGCAGGACCGGGGTTCTCATGGCTACGACAACGCGCTGCCGTCCATGCGTGCGGTGTTCGTGGCCGGTGGCCCGTCGTTCCGCCAGGGCCTGGTGATCGATGGCTTCGACAATGTCGACGTCTACCCGCTGCTGGCCCACCTGCTGCAGGTGCCGGCCGCGCCGAACGACGGCAATCCGGAAACGCTGAAGAAGACCCTGCGCTGATCGAATGTCTCTGTCGGGCATGGCCCGGCGTTACCGCGCCAATGTGGGTAGCGCCGGGCCATGCCCGGCGAACGCGGCGGCCAGGACGACACGCATAAAAAAACGCGGCGCCAGGCGCCGCGTTTTTCCTTGAACCGGTCGTTCGGCCGGATCAGGCCTTGGCGACGGCCTTCTTCGCCACAGCCTTCTTCGCCGGAGCCTTGGCCACGGTCTTCTTGGCAACCGGAGCAGCGGCGCCTACGGCGACCTTGCTCGCGGTGTGCGAACGGGCGTTGCCGTAGCTGGCGTTGTAGCGCTTGCCCTTGGCGGTCTTGCGGTCACCCTTACCCATGTCTTCAACTCCTCAAATGTGAAATCTGGTTACCCCGTACTGACACGGGTTCGGCGGGGCCGCCTTGCTGGGCGCCCCCGCGCACGATCGAAAATCCTATCACGGAGCGCCTAGTGCGCGCAGCTGGCGTCGTGCACGTGACCGTGGTTGAGGCGCAGGTTGACCAGATGGGCCACACCCACCAGCAGGCCGCCGACGGTCATCACCACCGCGTGCGGCACCGCATTGTGGTGCAACGGGTCGTACAGCACGCCGGCCCACAATGCGACCAGGCCGGGAATCAGGAAGCCCAGCGCACGCAGCGCGCCGTGGCGACGGTAGCCCCAGACCAGGCTGAACAGCCCCAGCAGGGTCACGAACACCACAAGCGCCTGTTCCACGCCGTCGCTCAGCCAGAACGACAGGCCCAACGAAGGCGCTGCGGCCAGCAGCACCGGAATCACCGCGCAATGCACCGCGCACAGCATCGAACCAGTGGCGCCGAAACGGTCGAGCAGGTGGCGCAGGCGTGAGGACAGGGACATGACTTCCAGCAGGGTCGGCGAATCGTTATGGAATAATATAACATCCCTCCCCGACCCGCACGGTTTCCCTCCCCCCCTGTCCCGCTGACGGGATTCGTGCGCCCAGCGATTGATACAGTGTAACAAAGGACCCACCGATGCCCGCCCGTACCCCGCGGTTGAAGCCGCATTCCCTCGCCCTGGCCCTCACCGCCCTGCTTCCGACCGTTGCCTTCGCCGCCAGCGAAGACGATTCCCATCGTGACCGCCACCTGACTGAACTGTCGTCGGTGCAGGTCACCGCCTCGCCGCTGCAGGGCGACGCCGAATCGCTGGCGCGCCCGGTGGAGGTACTGGCCGGTGAACGCCTGGACGAGCAGAAGGCCGGCACCCTCGGCGATACCGTGGCCAAGCTGCCCGGCGTACAGAGCACCTTCTTCGGTCCCGGCGTCGGCCGCCCGATCATCCGCGGCCAGGAAGGCCCGCGCGTGGCCGTGCTGTCCAACGGCATGGGCAACATGGACGCCTCCACCGTCAGCGCCGACCATGCCACCAGCATCGAGCCGTTCCTGGCCGACCAGATCGAGGTCCTGAAAGGCCCGGCCACCCTGTTGTTCGGCAGCGGCGCCATCGGTGGTGCGGTCAATGTGGTCGATGGCCGCATCGCGCGCGAACTACCGGAGCGCCCGCTGAGCGGCCGCGCCGAGCTGCGCGGCAATTCGGTGAACAACGAACGCAGCGGCATGTTCCGCCTCGATGGCGTCAGCGGCAATGTCGTGCTGCACGTGGATGGCCTGGTCCGCAATGGCGATGACTACCGCATTCCCGGTTATGCAGTGATCGACAGCCTTGAAGATCATCACGATCACGACCATGACCACGCGGGCGAGCAAGGCGAAGAACCGCGCCGCGGCCGCCTCGACAACAGCTCGATCCGCACCCGCGCCGGTGGCGTCGGCGCAACGTGGCTGGGCGACGGCGGCTACTTCGGCGTATCGGCCAGCACCTACCGCACCAACTATGGCATTCCCAATGGCGCGCACGTGCACGCCGATGGTGATGATCATGGCCATGACCACGGTCACGACCATGGCGACGAAGAGGAAGGCGGCGACGAGCATGACGTGCGCATCGACATGGTGCAGAACCGCTTCGAGACCAAGGCCGGCATCTACAACCCGGTCTCGTTCCTGAAGAACATCAACGCACGCGTGGCCTACACCGATTACGAACACGTGGAGCTGGAAGCCGGCACGCCGTCGACCCGCTTCACCAACCGCGGCATCGAAGCGCGCCTGGAAGCGGTGCAGCAGCAGATCGGCGGATGGGACGGCGCCTTCGGCCTGCAGTTCGGCAACAGTGATTTCGGCGCCAAGGGCGAAGAGGCGTTCGTGCCGGATACCGGCACCAGGAACATCGGCCTGTTCGTGCTGCAGGAAAAGCAGTTCGGCCCGTTCAAGCTGGAACTGGGCGGCCGCCACGACCAGGTCAAGCTGGACCCGACCGGTGACTACCGCCGTCGCACGTTCGGCGCCACCAACCTGTCTGCCGCTGGCATCTGGAAGCTCAACGATGCCGTTGACCTGCGCATCGGCGTGGACAGCTCCGAGCGCGCACCGACCAACGAAGAGCTGTATGCCGCCGGCGCGCACATCGCCACCCGTTCGCTGGAAATCGGCGACGGCAACCTGAAGACCGAGCGCGGCCAGCGCGTGGAACTGGGCATCCATACCCACAGCGAACGCCTGGACTTCTCCGCGTCGGTCTATCAGACGAAGTTCAAGGACTTCATCTACCTGGCCGAAACCGGCATCACCGAGGGCCTGCCGGTGCGTACCTGGACGCAGCAGGACGCGGTGTTCCGCGGTGCCGAGGCCGAAGCGCTGGTGCACCTGTTCGAAGGCGGCGCCGGTGACTGGGATCTGCGCCTGTTCGGTGACTACGTGAAGGCCAAGCTGGATGGCAGCGGCAGCCGCAACCTGGACATCGCCGTGCCGCATGGCGACCACAACCACAACTACACGGTGGAGCTGGCCAACACCGGCTACCTGCCGCGCATTGCCCCGGCCCGTGTCGGCGCCGACCTGCGCTGGTCGAAGGACGGTTGGCGCGCTTCGGTCGGTGCGGTGCGCTACAGCCGCCAGAAGGATGTCGCCCAGAACGAGGCACCGAGCGACGGCTACACCCTGGTCGACGCGCATCTGGCCTACCGCTGGGACCGCAACGCCAGCAACAGCTACGAGGTGTTCCTGGATGGCAGCAACCTGACCAACCGCGAAGTGCGCCCGCATACCTCGCTGCTGCGCGACTACTCGCCGCTGCCGGGCCGTGGCGTCGCATTCGGCATCCGCGCGTTCTTCTGACGCTCCTCCATCCACGCATGGCGTGGATCCACTGCACCACGCCGGGGTCGGATCCCATTCCGCAGGAATGGGCTCTGACCCCAGCCTGAGACCAGGCATGGCGTGGATCTCCTTGCCACTCCTTCCACATGTACGCAGCGGGGGCCTCCGGGCCCCCGTTTTCATTTCGACCCCGCCATCACGCATCCGTCACAAAGATGTGCGTACGACAACAACCGGACAATCCCGTCACCCAATGTCTCGCCATCCGGACACTAATGTCCGAAAATGAAGCCATGACCGCCCAACGTGCCGATGCCGCTGCCCGCCGTGCCCTCATCCTCGACGCCGCCGATCATGTCTTCGGCCAACACGGCGTCACTGCCCCGCTGGACCTGGTGGTCGAACGCGCCCAGGTGGGCCGCGCCACCCTGTATCGCAACTTCCCCGACCGCACCGCGCTGATCCAGGCGCTGCTGCAGCGTACGGTCGACCGTATCCGGCGCCAGGTCGAACAGCTCGGCGACCGTGACGACGCCCTGTTCGAGGTGTTCGAGGGCATGGCCCAGCGCATCATCGACTCACCGGCACTGGCCGATTACTGGCGCGCGGTGGATTCGGACGTGCCAGCCATGCGCACCGCACGCGAAACCGTGCGCGACCTGCTGGAGGAGCCGATCGCCCGCGCCAAGGCGGCCGGCCTTTGCCGGGCCGATCTGGAAAAGACGGATATTTCACTGATCTCGGGCATGCTGGGGGCAGCCCTGCGCGGCAAGACCCGCGACGAGCGCGCCCAGTTGGCCGGGCGTGCCCTGCAGCTGCTGCGCGGGGGTCTCCAGGGAGCAACCAGCGAGGCCCGCTGATGGTCCAGCCGTATCTGAAGCCGGTTCCGGATTGGGAGGAGCACGAGAAGCCGACCATGCCCGGTTCGGCTTCGATGCCCTGGCACCCACCGTACCGTCGGTTGGCCTATGCACTGGTATCGCTGCTGGTGGCGATCACCGGCGGCCTTGGCAATGCGCTGGTCACCGCCAACCTGCCGTTCCTGCAGGGCCAGCTGGCACTGACCCCGACCCAGGGCAGCTGGCTGGTGGCCGCGTATGCAATGGTCAACGTCACGGCCAACCTGCTGGCCTTCAAGTTCCGCCAGCAGTACGGCATCCGCCTGTTCGCCGAGATCGGGCTCGGCCTGTACGCAGCGCTGGCGGTGCTGCACCTGTTCGTCGGCAGCTTCGAGACCACGATGCTGACCCGCGCCGCCAGCGGCTTCGCCGGCGCGGCCTGTTCGACACTGGGCACGCTGTACATGCTGCAGGCGCTGCCGCGGCGGTTCACCGGCAATCTGCTGGTGGTCGGCGTCGGCCTTTCGCAGCTGGCGGTGCCGATCGCCTGGATCGTGTCGCCAGGCCTGGTCGATACCGGCCAGTGGCACCAGCTGTATTCCTTCGAAGCCGGCCTGGCGCTGTGTGCGTTTGCCGCCGTAGTGGTGCTGAAGCTGCCGCCCGGCATCCAGGTGAAGGCGTTCGAGCCGCTGGACTTCCTTACGTTCGCCCTGCTTGCACCAGCCGTCGCGCTGCTGGTGATCGTGCTGGCACAGGGTTACACGCGCTGGTGGCTCAACACTCCGTGGCTGGGCTGGGCATTGGTTGCCTCGATCGTGCTGTCCACCGCCGCCTTCATCATCGAGCACTACCGGCGCAATCCGCTGCTGCAGATCCGTTGGCTGTCGAAGCTGCCGGTGCTGCACTTCATCGTCGGCGCGTTCCTGATCCGCTTCCTCACCACCGAGCAATCCTACGGCGTGGTCAACCTGATGCGCACGCTGGGCATGGGGCCTGACCAGATGCGCCCGCTGTTCGTAGTGATCCTCGCGGGCGTGGTCACCGGCATCGCCGGTGCATCGCTGACCTTCGGCCCGAAGCGGCTGATCGCCCAGCTGCTGATGGCGATCCTGCTGCTGGGTGCCGCCGCGTTCTTCGACCAGCACCGCACCAGCATGGATCGGCCGCACGACTTCTACGCCAGCCAGTTCCTGGCCTCGGTCGGTGCCGGTATGTTCATGGGACCGTTGATCATGCTCGGCATTTCCGCCGCGCTGAAACAGGGGGTGGACCACATGATCACCTTCCTGGTGACGCTCTCGATCACGCAGACACTGGGCGGCCTGGCCGGCTCGGCGGTGCTGGGCACCTTCCAGCTGCATCGCGAGCAGTTGTACTCCAGCGCGCTGACCAGCCAGCTCGACCCGGCCGACCCGGTGGTGGCACAACGCCTGCGCATCCAGCAGCAGCTGTACGCCGCCCAGATCACCGATCCGGTGCTGCGCAGCGCGCAGGGCAGCGCGCAGCTGGCGCAGACCACGCGCCGCGAAGCCAACGTACGCGGCTTCAATGATGTGTTCACGCTGAGCGGCTGGTTGGCCATCGGCTTCCTGTGCTGGTTGCTGCTGCTTTCGCTGCGCACCGCCGTGCTCAAGCAATGGCGCAAGCGCCATCCCGCCCTTCCCACTGTGGCCGCGCCGGCCGCGTCCCGTTGAGTCCCTCCATGCCTCCCGTCCCGCCCCGCCCCGACGACACCGACAACGTTTCCCCTCCGCCGCCGACGGACGCGGCCCCCGCGCCCACGCCAGTCGAACCCGCCGTGGCGCCGAAGTACCTCAAGCCCAGCGCACGCAGCGTGGTGGTGATGGTAGTGGTGGCACTGCTGGGCATCGCGCTGATTCTGCGCGCGTGGCATCTGTGGCCGTTCACCAGCACGGTGATGGTGACCGACAACGCGTATGTGCGCGGGCAGATCACGGTGATGGCGCCACAGGTGAACGGCTACGTGACAGAAGTGCTGGTGAAGGACTTCCAGCACGTAAGGGAGGGCGAGCCGCTGCTGCGCATCGATGATCGCATCTACGCGCAGCGTGTCGCCCAGGCGCAGGCGACGCTGGACAGCGCACGCGCAGCACTGGCCAACTCCGACCAATCGCAGGCGCAGAACCGTGCGCAGATTGCCTCCGCGCAGGCTACGCTGTCGGCCGGGCAAGCCGAACTGCAGCGCTCGCGCAACGAGACCAGGCGCTACGAGGAGCTGGCCGCGCAACAGCTGGTATCGATCAACGACCGCGACAAGTTCCGCACCACCCAGGCCTCGGCGCAGGCCAGCGTGCAGCAGTCGCAGGCGCAGATCCGCATCGCCGAGGAAACGCTGGTGTCGACCCAGGTGGCGCGCAAGAGCCTGGAGGCCCAGGTGGAAAGCGCGCAGGCGCAGCTGGAACTGGCGCGCATCGACCTTGCCAACACGGTGATCCACGCGCCGCGCGACGGCCAGATCAGCGAAGCCAGCGTGCGCGTGGGCCAGTACGTCGCCGCCGGTTCGCAGCTGCTGTTCCTGGTACCTGACACGCTGTGGGTGGTGGCCAACTACAAGGAAGGCCAGACCTGGGGCATGGCGATCGGCCAGCCGGCCACGTTCTCGGTGGACGCGTTCCAGGGCCAGGTGTTGCGGGGTCGCGTGCAGGAGATCGCGCCGGCTACCGGGTCGGAATTCAGCGTGCTGCGCCCCGACAATGCCAGCGGCAACTTCACCAAGGTGGTGCAGCGGCTGCCGGTTCGGATTTCAATCAATGGGAATCAGGAGCTGGCAAAGCAGCTGCGGCCCGGCATGTCGGTGATCGTGCGGGTGGATACCCGCTCCAAGCCGATGGACTAGGACGCGGGCCCTGTCGCGCCGATATGAAACGGGGTCAGATCCCTTTGCCAATGGCAAAGGGATCTGACCCCGTTTCCAAAATGCCGGCCAGCGGCCGGCACTACCATTGCGCTAGCCGGCGCAGCGCGCGCAGAGGCCGTGTACTTCCAGGGTCTGCGCCTGCGGCTGGAAACCCAGCTCCTTGGCGCGCTTCTCCAGCTGGGTGACGATCTCGCGGTCTTCCAGTTCCACCGCGCTGTGGCAGCTGTTGCAGATCAGGAACGGCACCGAATGCGCGGCGCTGCTGGGATGGTGGCAGGCCACGAAGGCATTCACCGATTCCAGCTTGTGCACGAAGCCATTGGCCATCAGGAAATCCAGCGCGCGGTATACGGTGGGCGGGGCATCAGCGCCCACGCCCTTGCCGTTGCGCACCCATTCCAGCAGTTCGTAGGCCTTGACCGGCTTGCCGGCCTCGGCGATCAGCTTCAGCACATTGGCGCGGATCGGGGTCAGGCGCAGCCCGCGTTCGCGCGAGACGCGCTCGACCACCGCCACGAAATCCGATGCGTCGTGGACGTGGTGGTGCGGGGCGGTACAGGCAGTGGCGGTCTTGGCGGGCATGCGTGTTCTCCGGTTCGGGCCTGGCAAGGATGCCTCAGGCCGTTGCTACCTTGGTGATGGCCACATCAATGCGTTTCAAGGCCTGCTCGCGGCCGGCCAGGTAAACGGTATGGGAAATGTCAGGACTGACCTGGGTGCCGGTGATGGCCACGCGCAGCGGCTGGGCGACCTTGCCCATGCCGATTTCCAGCGCTGCGGCCGCATCGTGCAGGGCCACGCCCACCGACTCGGCGGTCCATTCCGGCAGGGCGGCCAACAGCTCGCGGGCCTTGCCCAGCGCTATCTCGGCACCGGCCTTGAAGTGCTTGGCCACGGCGGCTTCGTCGTACTCGGTCAGCGGCTGGTACCAGACCACGGCCTTCTCAGCCATTTCCTTCAGGGTCTGCACGCGTTCACGCAGGGCGATCACCACGTCCGCCGGAGCCGGGCCAGCGGCCACGTCCAGGCCCAGCTTCTGCAGCTGGTAGACCAGGTGCGGCACGATCGCGGCCACGTCCTCGGTCTTCAGGAAGTGCTGGTTGACCCAGCCCAGCTTGGCCATGTCCAGGCGCGAGGCCTTGGAATTGCAGTCCTTCACGTCGAACAGGTCGATCAGCTCCTGGCGGCTGAACAGCTCCTGGTCACCGTGCGACCAGCCCAGGCGGGCCAGGTAGCTCAGCAGCGCGTCCGGCAGGTAGCCGGCATCCTTGTACTGCATCACATCGGCGGCACCGGTGCGCTTGGACAGCTTGGCGCCCTGCTCGTCCAGGATCATCGGCATGTGGCCGAACTTCGGCACCGGCGCGCCGATGCCCTCGTACAGGTTGATCTGGCGCGGGGTGTTGTTGATGTGGTCGTCGCCGCGGATGACCTCGGTGATGCCCATGTCCCAGTCGTCCACCACCACCGCGAAGTTGTAGGTGGGGTAGCCGTCCGGGCGGAAGATGACCATGTCATCCAGCTCGCTGTTGGCGATCTCGATGCGGCCCTTGATCAGGTCGTCGAACACCACCGTACCTTCCAGTGGGTTCTTGAAGCGGATGACGCGGTTCGGGTCGTCCTTGCGCGGCAGGCCCAGTTCGCGCGCAGCGCCGTTGTAGCGCGGCTTCTCCTGCTTGGCCATGGCGGCCTCGCGCATCGCGTCCAGCTCTTCGCGGGTCTCGTAGGCGTAGTACGCCTTGCCGTCGGCCACCAGCTGCTCGGCCACTTCCAGGTAACGGGCGACGCGGTCGGTCTGGTAGATCGGGCCCTCGTCGTAATCCAGGCCCAGCCACTCCATCGCCTCCAGGATGGCGTCGATCGCGCCCTGGGTGCTGCGCTCACGGTCGGTGTCCTCGATGCGCAGCACGAACTCGCCGCCACGGTGGCGGGCCTCCAGCCAACAGTACAGCGCAGTGCGGGCACCACCGATGTGCAGGTAGCCGGTGGGACTGGGGGCGAAGCGGGTGCGGCAGGTCATGGACGGCTCGAGGAACGGGAATTCCCCGATTTTACCAGCCCTCCGCCCCCGACGGAAAAAGGGGACGGAGGGGATTAAGTCGCGATTGCCCAGCCTCTGGGCGTGGCAACCGGGAAACGGAGGGGAGAAACGACTTAATCCCCTCCGTCCCCTTTTACGGTTCTACCTTGCGCGGGAACGACTGCTCGCGCGTTGCGGCGTTGTAGGCAAACGAGGCGACGATGGCCGCGGCCTGCTTCAGGTCTTCCGGTTCGGCGTGGTCCCAGGTGTCCAGGTGGCTGTGGTGGACGTTGGTGAAGTAGTCCAGCCGGTCCTGGATGAACTGGAAGCCCGGCAGGCCGATGCGGTCGAAGCTGATGTGGTCGGTGCTGCCGGTGTTGCGGGTCGCCACGGTAGTGGCGCCCACGTCATGGAACGGCGCCAGCCAGGCTTCGAAGATCGGCATCGCCGCCAGGTTTTCCTGCGCGTAGATGCCACGGAAACGGCCCGAGCCGTTGTCCATGTTGAAGTAGACCTGGAACTTGCTGTAATCGCGGGTCTTCTGCAGCGCGCCGGTGGGCTCGCGCAGCGAGGCCGGCAGCGCCTTCTGTGCCGGGTCGGTGGGTTCGGGGAAACGACCGAAGTGCTTGGCCACATAGGCCTGCGAGCCGATCAGGCCCTGTTCCTCACCACTCCACAGCGCCACGCGGATGGTGCGCTTGGGCTTGGCGCCGGTCGCCTTGAGGATGCGCATCGCCTCCATCATCACCGCCACGCCGGCCGCGTTGTCGGCCGCACCGGTACCGCTGTGCCAGGAATCCAGGTGCGCGCCGATCATCACCACTTCATCGGGCTTGCTGCTGCCACGGATCTCGGCCAGCGTGTTGTAACCCGGCTGGTCGGCCTCGTCGGTGAAACGCGCGGCCACATCCACGCGCAGGCGCACGGTCTGCTTGGCCTCCAGCGCGCGCGCCAGCGGATTGAAGTGCTCGCTGATCATCGCCAGCTCGGGGATGCCCACTGACTCACCGGACTTGCGCGAACCGCCACCGGCAACCCGGATGATGCCGTTGTCCCAGCTGCTGATGCTGATCGAGGCCAGCGCGCCCTCTTCGACGAAGAACGCATTGACCTTGGCTGCCAGCTGCTGGCGTTCCTGGTACTCCTTGACCCGCTTGGCACGCTCGGCGGTGGCGTCCTTGTCCTTGGGCAGGGTGAATTCCTGCAGGCCCTCCAGCGAGGTGGCGTCGTGGCGATGCGAATCCGCCTCGGTGCCGCGCTTGTACTCGCGCGCCTCGCCCAGCAGCAGGATCCTGCCACGCAGCTTGCCGCGGTACTTCTCGATGTCTTCGGGCTTCTTGATCTCGACCTGGACCAGCTCGCCTTCAACCGGGCCCTTGGTGCCCGGCGTCCAGGCCTTGGGCAGTGCATGCAGCGGCTGCACGCGGTCACCCAGCATCTCCACGCTGGCCGAGGTGAACTCCCAGCCGCGCCCGAAGTCGTCGAAGGCTTCGTCGTGGACGTTGTCCAGCTTCCATTCGTTGAACTTGCCGCGGGTCCACGCGTTGGCGCGGCCCATCGCCGGCGAGTTGGTCAGGCGCGGGCCGATGCGCTCGGTGAGATAGCTGAAAGTGTCCATCACCTGCGAACGGTGGAAGGCCTCCTGGCGGATGCGGCTGACCATGTCCAGATCCACCGTCTCGCGCTGCTGCGCCCCTGCGTTGCCACCCATCGCCAGCGCTGCGGCCAGCATGCCCCACTTCAACACATCGCACCCCTGCCCTTCGGCTCGATCATCAACCCATCGAGTCTAGCCAGCAGGGGCGCGGCGATACCGTCCCATCGGTCATGGACAACAGTAGATCCACGCCATGCGTGGATGAACAGCCGAATCACCCATTCCACCCCAACCACAACTGCGCCCGCTCGGGCAGCAGCAGCAACCAGTGCCGCCGGTCGATGCTGCTGCAGCCGTACACCGCGGCGTGTGCGGGCCAGTCATCGGGCAGGCCACCGATACCGATCTCGGCCAGCGCCTCTGCCCCGGCCTTCCAGGGCCGGTAGCGAGGCACCTTGCCCGCCAGCGCACCGCGTCCCTGCCGTGCGCCCTGCAGCCAGCCCAGCCCCTTGCCCTGCAGTCCCTCGCAGGTCACCGCGGCCAGCTGGAAGCGGGCCAGACCGGGGGCGATCCGTGCCCCCGGCAGGGCCGCCAGCACGCCATGTGCCTGCAGCAGTGCATCCACTTCCAGCAGGGCCGGAATGCCCTGCCGTGCCCGTTGCCGCAATCCCTGGCGCCAGCCCATGGCGTGCTCCTTACTTCAGTTCTGCGCCAAGCGCGTACCAATCCACCCGGCGGGTCACCCACATCGCCAGCGCCAGGATCACGAACAGCAGCAGCGAACCCATCAGCAGCGCGTTGTTCTCCGACACCAGCAGGCCATACAGCGCGCCGTACAGCACGGTCAGCAGCGCCGCGAAGCCGAGGCCGCGCTTCCAGTGGCCCAGCACATTGGCCAGGTACACCGCCTGCAGGCCGATACAGGCCACGGCCGAAACCAGGTAGGCCTTCCAGAACGCGATGTGCTCGGACAGGCTGATCAGCAGCAGGAAGAAGATCGCCAGCGCCAGGCCCACCATCAGGTACTGCAACGGGTGGATGCGCAGCGACTTGATCAGCTCGAACAAGATGAAGCCCACGAAAGTCAGCAGCACGAACAGCACGCCGTACTTCGAGGCACGATCGGCCTGGGTGTAGGTATCGACCGGATCGACCAGCGACACCGTCACCGCCTGCGATTCGACCGCACCGTCACTGCGCAGCTGGCGCTGTGCGTCGGAGGCCAGCGAGGACACCGCCCAGCGCGCATCGAAGCCCTGCGCATCGACGCGGCGCTCGTTGGGCAGGAACGCACCGCTGAACGACGGATGCGGCCAGCTCGAACGCAGCGCGATGTGGGTGTCATCGCCCACCGGCACCACCGACAGCATGCGGCTGCCATCCAGGCGCAACTCCAGTTCAACGGTGCTGGCAGCCAGCGTGCCGCCCTGATCCGCAGCAAAACCGGCTACCGGTGCATGCAGGCCTCGCCCCACTTCGCTGGCCGCGCCAACGCCCGGCAGCAACCGAAGCTGCTTGCCATCCACGCGCAGGTTCGGCGTACCGACCAGGCCGCGCACATCGGAAATGCCCACCGCCACATACGGCTGGCCATAGCTGCGGCCGGCCTTCACCGGATAATCGTCCGCGGCAAAGGTCGCCTTCAGCTGGCCGTTCCAGCTGTACACCGGCACCTTGAACAAGCCGACTTCGCGCTGGCTCGGCAGCATCTCGCCGCCCACCTCCAGCGACGCCGGCATCTGCAGCCAGTGCCCTTCGGTGACCTGCACCTCGGTCTTCTTGACGCCCAGCGGGTCAACCAGTTCAACCTGCTTGCGTTCCACCCATGGCACCACCCGTACCGGGCCCACCAGCTGCTGTGCACCGGCGCGGCTGTCGGCCACCCGCGAGAAGGCCTCGTCACGGTACGCGCTGCGTTCGTTGATGACCCCGCGGATCATCGTCAGCGGAACCAGCAGCAGCAGGATCAGCCCACCGACAATGGCGAACCTCAGCAGCATCTTCAGGGATTTCATGGTCCATCCTCGTTGGAGAGGGCTGCAGGATGGACCGCCGTGGTGAGCAGGGTTTGTGGCGAATTTGAAGCGAGTGTGAAGTCAGCGGCGCGGGCGCTGGCCCGGCGCACCCAAGGGCAGCCACAGACTGGCCACGGTACCGCCGCCCTCGCGGACGTCGACACTGGCGCGTCCATCGTGCAGGCGCGCGACTTCCTGCACGAACGGCAGGCCCAGGCCGGAACTGCGCCGACCACTGCCCGGGCGGGCCAACGAATAGAAGCGTTCGAACACCCGCTCACGTGCGTAGTCGGGAATGCCTGCACCGCGGTCGGCCACCTGCAGGCGCACGCCCTGCCCGTCCACCTCGGCCTGCAACGCGACCTCCGCGCCGGCCGGGGAGAACGCAATCGCGTTGTCGATCAGGTTGTGCAGCGCCTGCCGCAACAGATAGCCGTCGCCCTGCACCTGCAGGTCGGGCACGCTGCCGATGCGGACCTGCACGCCCGCCGCCTGCGCGCGCACCTGCGCGGCCGCGGCCGCATCGGCCAACAAGGTTGGCAGCGCGATCGGATCACGGGTCTGCAGCCAACCGTGCTGTTCCACTTCAGCCAGTGCCAGCAGCTTGTCGATGGTCTCGGTCAGCCGCTCCTGCTGGTCGACAATGCTGCGTGCGAAATGCACGCGATCGGCTTCGGGCAGCGGCTCCTGCAGCAGCTCGGCAGCACCACGGATGGCCGCCAGCGGGCTTTTCATCTCATGCGTCAGCGACTGCACGTACTGCTCGACGTAGGCCTTGCCCTCCAGCTTGCGGCGCATCGTTTCCAGTGCCTGGCCGAGATCGCCGATCTCGTCGCGACGGCGCCGTGGCGGCGGCACCGGTTCGCCGGCGCTGACCGCGCGTGCATAGCGGCTGAGCTGGCCCAGGCCGGTGGTCAGCCACATCGTCACCAGCACGCCGACCAGCGCCGACAACCCGATCAACCAGGCGCCGCGCTCGATGATGGCGCGCTGGCTGGCGGCGATGAACGGATCGATGCTGCGGTTGGGCTGCGCCAGGCTGAGCACGCCGATCAGGGTGCGCCCATCGACCGGGTCGTACACCGGCGCCGCCACATGCATCACCGTATCGCCCTCTTCGCCAGCGATTTCAGGGCTGGAACGGGCGCCGTACTCACCACGCAGGGTGCGGTAGACGTCGTTCCAGCGCGAGTTGTCGCGCCCCAGGTCGCGGCCCAGCGAGTCGTAGATGACGATGCCCTTGGCGTCGGTGATGGTCACCCGGTAGTCCAGCGAACGCTTCGGGAAACGCCAGACCATCGCCTTCAGGTCGCGCTGCCGCGCCTTGGCCAGGTTGCGGGTGAAGCTGCCGCTGCGGATGGTGCCCGCCTTGACGTCGGCGGCGGCCATCTCGGCCAGCACGTTGGCGGCATCGACCAGGGTCGATTCCATCGCCTGGCGCACACCCGGCTTCACTTCGTTGACGAACACGCGCATCACGAAGAAGGCCGCGATGCCGGTGATCAGGAAGAAGCCCAGGAACAGCTTCAGCACCAGGCGCATCGGCTAGACCTCCAGCGCGTAGCCAAGGCCACGGTGGGTGCGGATCGGGTCGTCGCTGGCACCGGCCGCGCGCAGCTTGGCGCGCAGCGTCTTTACATGGGTATCAACGGTGCGGTCGGCACTGTCGGCGCTGCTGTCCCAGCCACGGTCCATCAGCTGGGCACGGCTGAGAATGGCGCCGGGGCGCTGCAGCAGCGCCTCCAGCAGCGCGTACTCGTAGCGGGTCAGGTCCAGTGCCTGGCCACGGAAGCGGATGCGCCGGCCTTCGCGGTCGATGGCGAAGGTGCCATGTTCCTGCCACCCCGCATCGGCGCTGGGCGCTGCCACGACCGGTGCCGCACGGCGCAGGCGCGCGCGCACCCGCGCCACCAGCTCGCGCGGCGAGAACGGCTTGGTCATGTAGTCATCGGCGCCCAGCTCCAGGCCGAGCACGCGGTCCACTTCGTCGTTGCGGGCGGTCAGGAAGATCACTGGCAGCTGGGCCGCCGGTCCGGGCTGCGCGCGCAGCCGCCGGCACACCTCGAAGCCGCCCAGGTCGGGCAGGCCCACGTCCAGCACCACCACATCGATATCCCCGGCCTGCAGCCGCTGCAGGGCCTCGCCGCCCAGCAGGCAGTGGCTGGCGGCATAGCCCTCACTGCGCAGCGCATAGAGCACGGTTTCGGCGATGGCGGCTTCGTCCTCGACTACCAGGACATGGGCAACGGGAGCTGTCATGGCGCGCAGCATAGCCGCTGCGGCCGCCGCCCCGTACACTGCCGCCCATGAACTATCGCCACGCCTTCCATGCCGGCAACCACGCCGATGTGCTCAAGCACATCGTGCAGCTGGCCCTGATCGACAGCTTCAAGCGCAAGGACAGCCCGTTCTTCGTGCTCGACACCCACGGCGGTGCCGGCCGCTACCTGCTGGCCAGCGAAGAGAGCCGCAAGACCCTCGAGGCCGAATCCGGGATCATGCGGCTGATGGCCCAGCCCAAGCTGCCGGAGGTGGTCGAGCGCTATCTGAAGGCGGTACAGGCCGACAACCCGGTGGGCGCGATGACCAACTACCCGGGCTCACCGCTGCTGAGCGCACAGGCCATGCGTGCGCAGGACCGCATGGCGGTGTGTGAGCTGCAGGAAGCCGAAACGGCCACGCTGAAGGCCCTGTTCGCCCATGACAGCCGCGTCGATGTGCGCCCGGGCGATGGCTATGCCCTGCTGCGCTCGCTGCTGCCGCCGAAGTTCAACGGCAGCAAGATCGGCCGTGGCCTGGTCCTGATCGACCCACCCTACGAGGCCCAGGACGCCGAATACCAGGCTGTTCTGGCCGCCCTGGCCGAAACCCTGGCGCGCTGGCCGCAGGCCACCTGTGCCGTCTGGTTCCCGATCAAGCAGCGCCGCACCATCCTGCATTTCCTGCGCAAGGCCAGCGCCCTGCCAGTGAAATCGGCGATGACGATCGAGTTCCTGGTGCGACCGGACGACTCGCCGCTGCGCCTCAATGGCAGCGGCATGCTGCTGCTCAACCCGCCCTGGCAGTTCGACCGGGTGGTCGGCCCGGCCCTGCCGGCACTGCGCCAGCACCTGGGTGAACCCGGTGCCAGCACCCGCCTGGATTGGCTCAAAGCACCCGAATAACGGCCTTCACGAGGCTGTACCGCCGTGAGCCTTTCGTTCACGGAATGCAGCCCCGGTGATGCCACAATCGATGGACCACCAAGGAATCACCCGGTATGGCCACTCGCAACCGCATGCCGCCCTGGCATGAGATCTTCAAGGCTCCCAGCGGCCACGAGCTGCTGATCCGCCCCATCCGCCCGGAAGATGGCGCACCGCTGCAAGCGGCGTTCAGCCTGTTCGGGCCGGAAGAAATCCGTGATCGTTTCCTGCAGGCGGTGACCGAGCTTTCGCCGGAAACCACCCAGCGCCTGACCCACCCCAATCCCAAGACCGAGATCACCCTGGTCGCAGCCGAATCCCTGCCCGCTGGCGAAGCGGTGGTCGGCGCGGTCGCCCGGGCCTCGATCATCCCCGGTACCCGTGAAGCCGAGTACGCGATCCTGATCAGCCGCTTCCTCATTGGCCAGGGCCTGGGCCGGCAGCTGATGCGCAAGCTGGTGAAGTGGGGCCGCGGCAAGTACCTGGACCGCCTGTACGGCGACGTTGCCGCCGAGAACGAGCCGATGAAGCAGCTGGCCGCCTCGCTGGGCTTCAAGCCGGTGCCGCACCCGACTGGCGCCGAAGGCCTGGTGCGGATGGTGCTGGAGCTGGACAACTGACGGATGCGCCGGGCCCCGCCCGGCGACGCTTTCCGGTAGTGCCGGCCGCTGGCCGGCATTGCGTTACCCCAACGGCACATGAGGCTGCCGGCCAACGGCCGATACGACCCACCGGGCTTCGATCGGGCTTCTGCTAAAATCCGGGGTCCATGTCGCGTACCTCATACCCCGCCCCGCCGCTGCCGCGCGCCGGCCAGCTCCGCGCCTGGTGGCGCGCCCCCGCCTCGCCGACCGCCCTGGCCTGGTACCTGGCCCAGGCCGCGCGTGCGCACGATGCCCCGCTGCTGGTGATCGCCCGTGACAACCACGGCGCCAATCAGCTCGAAGCCGACCTGCAGACCCTGCTGGGCAGCGACCCGTCACTGCCGGTGGTCGCCTTCCCGGACTGGGAAACCCTGCCCTACGACCGCTTCAGCCCGCATCCGGACATCATCTCGCAGCGCCTGGCTGCCCTGCACCGCCTGCCCGCGCTGAAGCGTGGCCTGGTGATCGTGCCGGTGCAGACCCTGCTGCAGCAGCTGGCCCCGCGCAGCTACGTGATCGGTGGCAGCTTCGACCTGAAGGTCGGCCAGCGCCTGGATCTGGAGGCCGAGAAGCGCCGCCTGGAAAGCGCCGGCTACCGCAACGTGCCGCAGGTGATGGACCCGGGCGACTTCGCCGTGCGCGGTGGCCTGCTGGACGTGTACCCGATGGGTGCCGACGAGCCGCTGCGCGTGGAGCTGCTGGACGAAGACATCGACTCGATCCGTGCCTTCGACCCGGAAAGCCAGCGTTCGCTGGACAAGGTCGAGTCCGTGCACATGCTGCCCGGCCGCGAAGTCCCGATGGACGAGGCCAGCATCGCTCGCGTGCTGGCCACGCTGCGCGAGCGCTTCGATGTGGATACCCGGCGCAGCGCGCTGTACCAGGACCTGAAGTCCGGGCTGGCCCCGGCTGGCGTCGAGTACTACCTGCCGCTGTTCTTCGAACGCACCGCAACCCTGTTCGACTACCTGCCCGACGGCAGCCTGCCGGTGGTCTGTGCCGGTGCCGGCGAAGCCGCCGAGGCGTTCTGGGCGCAGACCGGCGAGCGTTACGAACAGCGCCGCCACGACGTCGAACGGCCGCTGCTGCCGCCGTCGGCGCTGTACCTGTCGCCGGAGCTGCTGCGCGAGCGCCTGAACGATGCCCCGCGCATCGAGGTGTGGTCGGCTGACCACGCGCGCATCGCCGATGCCCATGCGTTGGGTGACCAGCCGCTGCCGCCGCTGCCGGTGGCCGCACGCGAGGCCCCCGCTGGCGACGCGCTGAAATCCTTCCTCGGCCACTATCCGGGCCGGGTACTGATTGCCGCCGATTCGCCCGGGCGTCGCGAGGCCCTGCTGGAAGTGCTGCAGGCCGCCGAGCTGAAGCCACCGGTAGTGGCCGACCTGCCCAGCTTCCTCGCCGACGATGCGCGCTTCGCGATCGCGGTGGCGCCGCTGGAGGATGGCTTCGCACTGGACGACCCGCGCATCGCGGTGCTGACCGAGCGCCAGCTGTTCCCCGAGCGCGCCGGCAGCACCCGCCGCACGCGCCGTGCCGGCCGCGAGCCGGAAGCGATCATCCGCGACCTCGGCGAACTGACCGAGGGCGCGCCGATCGTGCACGAGGACCATGGCGTCGGCCGCTACCGTGGCCTGATCGCGATGGACGTCGGCGGCATGCCCGGCGAGTTCCTCGAAATCGAATACGCCAAGGGTGACCGCCTGTACGTGCCGGTCGCCCAGCTGCACCTGATCAGCCGCTACTCCGGTGCTTCAGCGGAAACCGCGCCGCTGCATTCGCTCGGTGGCGAGCAGTGGAGCAAGGCCAAGCGCAAGGCCGCCGAAAAAGTACGCGACGTTGCTGCCGAACTGCTGGAGATCCAGGCCCGGCGCCAGGCACGTGCCGGCCTGGCACTGCAGGTCGACCGCGCGATGTACGAGCCGTTCGCGGCCGGCTTCCCGTTCGAGGAAACCCCGGACCAGTTGGCCGCGATCGATGCCACCCTGCGCGACCTGGCCAGCAGCCAGCCGATGGACCGCGTGGTCTGCGGCGACGTCGGCTTCGGCAAGACCGAGGTGGCCGTGCGTGCGGCATTCGCCGCTGCCAGTGCCGGCAAGCAGGTGGCCGTGCTGGTGCCGACCACGCTGTTGGCCGAGCAGCACTACCGCAACTTCCGCGACCGCTTCGCCGACTATCCGATGAAGGTCGAAGTGCTGTCGCGCTTCAAGACTGCCAAGGAAATCAAGGCCGAACTGGAGAAGGTGGCCGCCGGCACCATCGACGTCATCGTCGGCACCCATCGCCTGCTGCAGCCGGACGTGAAGTTCAAGGACCTGGGCATGGTCATCGTCGACGAGGAGCAGCGTTTCGGCGTGCGCCAGAAGGAAGCCCTGAAGGCGCTGCGCGCCAACGTGCACCTGCTGACGCTGACCGCCACGCCGATCCCGCGCACCTTGAACATGGCCATGGCCGGCCTGCGCGACCTGTCGATCATCGCCACGCCGCCGCCGAACCGGCTGGCGGTGCAGACCTTCATCACCCAGTGGGACAACGCGCTGCTGCGCGAAGCCTTCCAGCGCGAGCTCGCTCGCGGTGGCCAGCTGTACTTCCTGCACAACGACGTGGAAAGCATCGGCCGCATGCAGCGCGAGCTGTCCGAGCTGGTGCCCGAGGCACGCATTGGCGTCGCCCACGGGCAGATGCCCGAGCGCGAGCTGGAAAAGGTGATGCTGGATTTCCAGAAGCAGCGCTTCAACGTACTGCTGTCGACCACGATCATCGAGTCGGGCATCGACATCCCCAACGCCAACACCATCATCATCAACCGCGCCGACCGCTTCGGCCTGGCCCAGCTGCACCAGCTGCGTGGCCGTGTCGGTCGTTCGCACCACCGCGCCTACGCCTACCTGGTCGCGCCCGACCGCCGCTCGATCACTCCGGACGCCGAAAAGCGCCTGGAAGCCATCGCCTCGATGGACGAGCTCGGTGCCGGCTTCACCCTGGCCACGCACGATCTGGAGATCCGCGGTGCCGGTGAACTGCTCGGCGAGGACCAGAGCGGGCAGATGGCCGAGGTCGGCTTCAGCCTCTACACCGAGCTGCTGGAACGCGCGGTGCGCAGCATCAAGCAGGGCAAGCTGCCCGACCTGGATGCCGGCGAGGAAGTGCGCGGCGCCGAAGTCGAGCTGCATGTACCGGCACTGATCCCGGAAGACTACCTGCCGGACGTGCACACCCGCCTGACCCTGTACAAGCGCATTTCCAGCGCGCGCGACAGCGATGCGCTTCGCGAGCTGCAGGTGGAGATGATCGATCGTTTCGGCCTGCTGCCGGATGCAGCCAAGCATCTGTTCGCCATCGCCGAGCTGAAGCTGAAAGCCAACACGCTGGGCATCCGCAAGCTGGACCTGGGCGAAAACGGCGGCCGCATCGTGTTCGAGTCCAAGCCGAACATCGATCCGATGGCGGTGATCCAGCTGATCCAGAAACAACCGAACCTCTACGCCATGGAAGGGCCCGACAAGCTGCGCATCAAGCACCCGCTGCCGTTGCCGGAAGACCGCTTCAACGCGGCCCGCGCCCTTCTGACCACCCTCGCCCCGGGTTGATCGCCCCCGAACACCCCGCACCGGTCCCCACCCGGTGCGGGCGGATGACCATGTTCCCTGACGCCGTACCCGCCCCCGACCTGCTGCACGCGCAGGCCTGCCTGATCGATGCCCTCTCGATGTCGCTGCAGATGCGCGACGCTTACACCCGCCACCATTGCGACCGCGTTGGCCTGCTCGCGCAGCGCCTGGCCACGCACTGCGATCTCGATCACGATGCCTGTTCGCAGATCGGCCTGGCCGCGCGCTTCCACGACATCGGCAAGATCGGCATTCCCGACGATGTACTGCTGACACCGCGCCGGCATAGCGACGAAGAACGCGCGATCATGCGCGAGCATCCGGTGCGCGGCGAACACATCTTCCTCGCCACCGGCCGCAGCGACGCGGCACCGGTCGCACGCCTGATCCGCGCCCATCACGAGGCCTTCGATGGCAGCGGCTATCCCGATGGCCTGCGTGGCGAGAGCATTCCGCTGGGCTCACGCATCGTCACCGTTGCGGATGCCTACGATGCCATGACCAGCGTACGCCCCTACCGCGCGGCGATGGAACGCGAGACTGCGTTGCGCATCATCGACGAGCAGTCCGGCGGACTGATCGATCCCTACGTGCTGCAGCGCTTCCATCGCATGCTGGCACGGGAACCGGAGCTGGCCTGACTGATGCTCTGGCCGGCTCGTCGGTAGAGTCGACTGCTAGTCGACTGCTCTTCGTACCGATCGCGAAAACCCCGCGCTGCGCGCGATAGTCGACTAGCGGTCGACTCTACCGATCCGGCGCCACCGGGTCGACAAACAAAAGGCCCGGCGTTCGCCGGGCCTTTCGCATCACGCATCACGTGCGATCGATTACCAGATCACCACGCGCTTGTCGTCGGCACGCACCATCGCGTCGCCGGCCTTGCACTGGAATGCAGCGGCATAGGAGGGCATGTTCGACGGTGCACCGTTGGCACGGAAGTTGGCCGGCGCATGCGGGTCGGTGTTCAGGCGGACGCGCAGCTCACCGTCGGTGAAGTTGCGGCGCCACACTGTGGCCCAGTTCATGAAGAAGCGCTGGTCCTGGCTGTGGCCATCGACCTCGACATTCGCCTTCGGATCTTCCTTCAGCGCCATCTGCAGCGCGTCGTAGGCCACGGTCAGGCCGCCCAGATCACCGATGTTCTCGCCCAGGGTCAGCTTGCCCTTGACGAACACGCCCGGCACCGACTCATAGCCATCGAACTGTGCGACCAGCTGGTCGGTACGCTCGGTGAAGGCCTTGCGGTCGGCGTCGGTCCACCAGTTGTCGAAGTTGCCGTTGGCGGCGAACTGGCTGCCCGAGTCGTCGTAGCCGTGCATCATCTCGTGGCCGATGACCGCACCGATGCCGCCGTAGTTCAACGCCGGATCGGCCTTGGCGTCGAAGAACGGCGCCTGCAGGATCGCCGCCGGGAACACGATCTCGTTCTTGGTGGCGTTGTAGTACGCGTTGACGGTCTGCGGGGTCATGCCCCACTCGGTCTTGTCCACCGGCTTGCCGATCTTGTCCAGCATGTAGCGGTAGTTGAACGCACGTGCCGCCTGCATGTTGCCCAGGTAGCTGTCACCGTTGGTCTGCAGGCCGGTCCACTCACGCCACTTGTCCGGGTAACCGATCTTCGGGGTGAAACTGGCCCACTTTTCCAGTGCCTTCTTCTTGGTTTCTTCGCCCATCCACGGCAGCTGCTCCAGGCGCGCCTTCAGCGCCACCGAGAGGTTCTCCACCAGGTGCTGCATGGCCACCTTGGACTCGGCCGGGAACACGGCGTCGACGTACAGCTGGCCCAGGGCTTCACCCATGCCACCGTTGACCGACTCCAGCACGCGCTTCCAACGCGGCTGCATCTCCTGCTGGCCGCGCAGGGTCTTGCCGAAGAACTCGAAGTTGGCCTTCTCGAACTGGCTGCTCAGGTAGGGCGAGGCGTCGTCGATGGTGTGGAAGCGCAGGTAGGCCTGCCAGGTGCTGGCCGGCACATCGGCGAGCATCTTGTCCATTTCACCGAAGAAGCCCGGCTGCGCCAGCGAGAACTTCTGCGCGGCCGGCACCTTCAGGGTGTCAAACAGCGCGGTCCAGCTGAAGTTCGGGGTCAGCTTGTCGGCGTCGGCGGCGCTGAGCGGGTTGTAGCGCTTGGCCGGGTCACGCATTTCGATGCGCGACATCGAGGCCTTGGCCAGGCGGGTTTCGAAGGCCATCACGGCCTTGGCCTGCTCGGCGGCCTGTGCCGCGTCCACGCCGGACAGGGTCAGCACCTGTGCGATGTAGGCCACGTAGGCGTCGCGGATCTTGGCCTGCGCATCGTCGAAGTAGTAGCCCTTCTCCGGCAGGCCCAGGCCGCCCTGGCCGACGTAGGCGATGACGTTGGCCGAATCCTTGTAGTCGGCATTGGCGAACAGCGAGAACAGCACGCCCTTGCCCTCGGCCTGGCTGTCGCGCAGGTACTGGGTGATGGCGGCGGTGTCGTTCAGCGCGGTGATCTTGTCCAGCTGCGGCTGCAGCGGCGCCAGGCCGGCGGCTTCGATCTTGGCTTCGTCGTTGCCGGTCTTCCAGATGTCACCGATCTTGGCTTCCACCGAGCCGGCCTTGGCCTGGCTGGCGGCGGCCTGCTGGACCAGCGCGTGCTGCACTTCCAGCGAGCGCTCGCGCAGGATCTCGAAGCTGCCCCAGGTGGTCTGGTCGCCCGGCACCGGATTGGCCTTCAGCCACTTGCTGTTGACGAAGCCATTGAGGTCGGTACAGGCCGAGATGGCCGGATCCAGATCGGCACTGTTGAGGCTGATCAGCGCGGTCTTGATCTGCGACTGGTCGAAGGCCGGCTTGGCGTCGGCGCTGGCGGCCGGTGCAGTTTCATTCTTGCCACAGGCGGCCAGCGAGGCAGCGATGGCGAGGGTCAGGCCCAGCGGGACCAGGTTGCGGACGTTCATGAGGCTCTCCTGCGGGTAATTTCACAGGGTAGCCGGGGAGGCCTGCGGTGGGACCGGCCAAAGGTCACAGGGGGAACGCCCGTGGCCGCAATCGGGCACGTGCGGACCGTTGGTCCGCACAACCCGCCAGAGCAATACCCACCAGCGGTGGGTATCTACCGCGCCTTGCCCTGGTTGGCTACGGCTTCAGCAGCCTTGCGCGCCGCTTCCGGGTCACCCAGGTAGCGGAACGACTGCACGGTCAGATCATCGTTCAGTTCGAACAGCAGCGGGATGCCGGTCGGGATGTTCAGCTCGAGGATTTCCTCGCGCGAGACATTGTTGAGGTACTTGTATAGCGCGCGCAGCGAGTTGCCGTGGGCGGTGACCAGCACGGTCTTGCCGTCCTTCAGCTGCGGCGCGATGGCGTCGTGCCAGTACGGCAGCACGCGGTCCAGGGTGGTGGCCAGAGATTCGGTGCCCGGCAGCGCGTTGCGGTCCAGGCCGGCGTAGCGGCGGTCATGGATCGGGTGGCCCGGATCTTCCAGGTCCATGGCCGGCGGCGGGATGTCGTACGAACGACGCCACACCTTGACCTGGTCCTCGCCGTGCTTGGCGGCGGTCTCGGCCTTGTCCAGGCCCTGCAGGCCGCCGTAGTGGCGCTCGTTGAGGCGCCAGGACTTGTTCACCGGCAGCCAGTCCTGCTCCAGCTCGGCCAGCGCCCCCTGCAGGGTGTGGATGGCGCGCTTGAGCACGGAGGTGTGGGCAACGTCGAACTGCAGGCCTTCCTCGCGCATCAGGCGACCGGCGGCGGCCGCTTCCCGGCGCCCCTGCTCGGTCAGGTCGACATCGACCCAGCCGGTGAAGCGGTTGTCCAGGTTCCACTGGCTCTGGCCATGGCGCAACAGTACGAGTTTACGGGTCACTGCAGGGTCTCCAACGCGAGGAAAGGCAGGCGGCCATTGTAGCCCCGGGCGCCACTCACCGGGCCGTGGCACCGCGCATGCGATGCTGCGGCCAATGAATACGGTGATCGACCCCGGGCGCTGGGAAGGCAGCGTCGCCGCCGCCCGCGAGCAGCAGATCCGGCTGGCTGGCCGCGTGGAGCGCCAGGACCGCCTGCCGCGCAACGTGCGCTGGCTGGCCGGGCTGGATGTCGGCTTCGAAGACAACGGCGCCATCACCCGCGCCGCGGCGGTGCTGCTGGATGCGAAGACGCTGCAGCCCGTAGCGCAGGAAATCGCGCGGATTCCTACGGTGATGCCTTACATCCCCGGCCTGCTCAGCTTCCGCGAACTGCCGGCACTGCTGGCCGCGCTGGCGCTGCTGCCGCGCACGCCGGACCTGGTGTTCGTCGACGGCCACGGCATCAGCCATCCACGCCGGTTGGGCGTGGCCGCGCATCTGGGTGTGGTGACCGACCTGCCGAGCATCGGCGTGGCCAAGTCGAAACTGGTGGGCCGGTTCGTCGAACCGGGCGCCGAGGCCGGTGCGCATACGCCGCTGCAGGATGGTGATGAACAACTTGGCTGGGTGCTGCGCAGCAAGCTGCGCTGCAAGCCTCTGTTCGTGGCCGGCGGCCATCGGGTCAGTGCTGATACCGCGCTGGACTGGGTGCAACGCACGCTGCGTGGCTACCGGCTGCCGGAGCCGACCCGGCTGGCGGATCGGCTGGCCTCGCGACGGGACGAATGACCGCACCGGGCATTCCCCGGTGCGGCCTTCATTTTCATTCAACGATGCACGTGACCGCGATGGCCCTGCGCGTCCTCGCCGTGGTCGTGGCCCTCATGGCCTTCGTGCTCGCCGCCCTTGGCCGGCGCCGGCTCACCACAGGCTTCGCCGCAGTGGTCCGCTTCGAGCTGCAGTGTCACGTGCTCGATGCCGAAGTCATCGTGCAGGCGCCCGCCCAGCTCACGGCGCAGCGCATCGGCATCGGTGCCGTCGCGCATCACAATGTGCGCGGTCAGCGCCGGGGTGCTGGAGGCCAGCGCCCATACATGCAGGTCATGCACGTCCAGCACCGCAGCGTGGCCGGACAGGCTGTCACGCACCTTGGCCACGTCCATGCCCTTGGGCACGCCTTCCAGCAGCACGTTGATCGCCTCTCGCATCAGTACGTAGGTGCGCGGCAGCACCCACAGGCCGATCAGTACCGCCAGGATCGGATCGATCGGCTTCCAGCCGGTCCACTTGATCAACAGCGCGCCAGCAATCACTGCCACCGAGCCGAGCATGTCCGCCCACACTTCCAGGTAGGCGCCCTTCACGTTGAGGCTCTCGCCGCTGCCGGCCTGCAGCAGGCGCATCGAGATCAGGTTGATGACCAGGCCCGCCGCCGCGATCACCAGCATGCCCGACGAGGCAATCTCCTGCGGTTCACGGAAACGCCCAATGGCTTCCCACAGGATGTAGCCGGCAACCACGAACAGCATCGCGCCGTTGATCATCGCGCCCAGCGCTTCCAGGCGCGCATAGCCGTAGGTGCGACGCGCGTCCGGCGGGCGCCGGCTCAGCCGCACCGCGACCAGCGCGATCATCAATGCCAGAGCATCGGTGGCCATGTGCGCCGCATCGGACAACAGCGCCAGGCTGTTGGTCCAGAACGCGCCCACCACTTCGACGACGAGGAAGGTGGAGGTCAGGCCGAGCGCCCACCACAAGGGTTTCTCGTGGCGGATCTCGGATGGCAGGTGATCGTGGTCGTGGCCCATGGCAACAGCTCCTTTGCGATGGAGGCAGGCTACGCCGGCGGCCGTGGGGAAACTATCACGGTGTTTATAACATTGCAGACTGCACGCCGCGGCTCGCCGCAGCTTGCGCCCGTGCCGGGCCACACTATGATGGCCGCATCCCCTCTGGATGGGGAACGGGCAGCCGGATCGCTTCGGCGTTGCTGCCCGCAATGGACACCCAAGCACAAGGAATCCGGAACATGTGGACTACCAAGACCCCCTGGGTCGCCGTCGCCGTGGCCTGCGCGCTGGGCACGGCCGCAAGCGCCTCGGCCAAGACCTGCCAGCAGAACTTCCAGGCGGTAGGCGACCCCCGCAATGGCCAGTTCTTCACCTCCGAGGTCACCCTTCCCGGCCTGAAGCCCCGCAGTGCGCTGGGCCAGCTGCGCAAGGCAGCGCTTGATGAGGGCAACAACTTCGTCAGCGGTGACGTCATCACCGAGACCGAAGGCCAGATGTACGTGCTGCAGACCGACACCAAGATGCCACTGGTCAGCATCATCACCGCCTCCAATGGTGGCAACGTGGTGGTCGGCACCAAGCTGTCGCGCGGGCAGACCGCCAAGGAAGAGGACGCACGCAGCGCGCTGTGTGGCTGGCTGGACAAGCTCAAGACCGGCCCGGAAGGCGAGGCGATCGCCGAAGCCGTGCGTGTTTCCAGCGGTTTCGACAAGCCGATCCAGGCCACCGCGGTCGGCATGTCCACCGAAATGGGCAAGGACTCCAAGCGGCTGCAGCGGGAAATCAACACCGCACCGCTCAGGGCGCTGTTCTCCGGCACCAGCACCCCGCCGGATACCGATGCGATGTACCAGCCGTTGCTCGTCAAGTATTTCGGCCGTCGTTTCGTCATCGATGGCCAGGTCTACACCGCCCAAGCCAACCGCTTTGCCAAGACCTTCGAGGTGGGCTATCTGGTCACCAGGATGAAGGGCATCGGTGGCATCGGCGGGCGCCAGTCGAACGACGACAACAACGCCAACTTCACCGTGCACTGTGCGCTGGCCCCGGATCAGATGGCACTGGGCGCCACCCTGCGCGAGAACGACTGGGTGAAACTGGAAGGCGTGGTCGACAAGATGGACACCGGTGGCGTCCACCTGCGCGATTGCCGGCAGGTGAAGTAACCCCCAGGCTGCGCCGGGGAACGCCCCGGCGCAGTTCTCATCGGATCAGAACCCGAAACGCAGGCTGGCCCAGTACGCGCGGCCCGGCTCGTTGTAGGTTGCCGCGCCGGCATCGCTGCTGTTGGCCTCGCGGAACAGGCGCTTGTCGGCCAGGTTGTTGACGCCGAAACCGAAGCTGACCGTCTCGGTCACCTTGTAGCGCGCGCTCACGCCCCAGATGTTGTACGCACCACGGTCCTGCAGCGCGAGCGACGGATCGCAGGTACCGGTGCAGCGCGGATCATTGTTGATGTTGGTGGTGGCCGGCTTCTGCTTGCCGTAGAACGTGCCGGTCAGCAGCAGCGACAGCTTGTCGGTGGCCTGCCAGTCCAGCATCGTGTTGACGGTGTACTTCGGAATCACCGACAGCGGCTGGCCGGTGCTCTTGTTCTCGTTTTCCACCATGTAGGTGAAGTTGTTGCTCCACTTCAGGCGGTTGCCCTGCTCGCCCAGCAACGGGATCACCAGGTTGCCTTCAAGCCCCTGCACGATCGCCTTCGGTGCGTTCTCCCAGCGGAAGATGCGGCCCCTGGTGTCGGCAGTCAGGCCGATCTGGGTGTAGCCGGCCTGGATCTTGTCCTTGTAGTCGTTGTGGAAGTAGGTCAACGACGCCTGCCAGCCGCTCTGCGGTGCCCACTCGATGCCCAGTTCCTTGTTCAGGCTGGTTTCCGCCTTCAGGTCCGCGTTGCCGCGCATGTAGCAGCCGGCGCCCAGGCTTGGCAGTGCATTCGGGCAGCCATTGCCACGGGTGTAGTACAGATAGTCCGGATTCGACTGGTACAGGTTCGGCGCCTTGAACGCGCGGGCGATGCCGCCCTTTACCACCCAGTCGCTGTTGATGCGGAACTGCGCATTGAGGCTGGGGCTGGTGTTGTTGCCGAACTGGCTGTGGTGGTCGAAGCGCAGGCCCGGGGTAACGATCCAGCGCTCACCCAGGTAGATGTTGTCTTCCACGAACACGGCCGTGGTCTGCGCGTCGGACTTGCCGCGTGCGCGATCGGCCGACAGCCCCGGGATGCCGCCGCCGCTGGTACTGGACTGGCTCATCGAATACGGGTCGGTCAGGCGGCTGTCCAGGTACTCGAAGCCCAGCGTCCAGATGTTCTCGGCGCCGCCCAGCGTGGTCGGGAAACTCACTTCGCCATCCAGCTGGTAGTTGCGCAGGCGCGAGGTCGACCAGTCGGTACCGTTGAAGCTGCCTTCCGGGCCACCGGCCAGGCCTTCGTTGATGCGCGAGTTGTTCACCGCTTCCACCGCGGCGGTCACCCGCGAGGTCACGTCGCCCCAGCGGCCACGATGGGTGATCGCGCCGGTGTTGCGGTACATGCGGTTGGTTTCCGCCTTGTTGTCGGCCAGGGCGGCCAGATCGATGCCGGTCGAAGTGCCGGTGGTGCTGACCGCACGGTCGCCGGCGTAGATGTTGCCCTGGCGGCTGGTGCCGGCTTCGAACTCCACCACCTGGTTGGCGGTCACGTCCCAGCGCAGCAGCGCGTTGACATCGCGGTTCTTGACGCCCTCGCGGCCGGCCGGCGGCACCGCGTTCGGATTCGTCGCGAAGTCACGGTTGAGTTCCAGCGAATCGGCGTCGGTCTTGTTGAGATTGCCGTACAGGCGGAACGACAGGGTGTCGGTCATCGGCCCGCTCAACTGCAGGCCGACGCGCTCGCTGCCGCCTTCGGCGCTGTGCTCGGGCACCAGGCCGTACAGGTCGACCGCACCGGTCAGGTCGCCGGTCGGGCGCTTGGTGATGATGTTGACCACGCCGCCAGAAGCACCGGAGCCATAGCGTGCCGCCGCCGGGCCGCGCAGCACTTCGATGCGCTCGATCATTTCCGCCGGCACCCAGTTGGTGTCACCGCGGGTATTGCGCTCACCGCTGCGCCCCATGCGCACGGCATCGCGTGCGCCGATGCGCTTGCCATCGACCAGGATCAGGGTGTTTTCCGGGCCCATGCCACGCAGATCGATCTGGCGGTTGTTGCCGTACTGGCCCGAGGCACTGTTGCCGGTCAGGTTGACGCCGGGCATGGTCCGCAGCAGCTCGGCGATGTCATTGGCTGGCGGGCGCCGGGCGATGTCCTCGGCGGTGATGGTCGAGGTACCCAGTGCCTGGCGCGCGATCTGCGAGGCGGTGACGTGCACCGTGTCGATATCGGTAGCGTCGGTTTCGGCCTGGGCGGTCAGGGCACTGCCGGCCAGCAGGGCGGCAACAGCAAGCGCCAGCGGGCGCGGCGATAGGACAACGGCAGGAGACATGATCAGGACCTTCTGGCAGGGCTACGGGGCCTCTGGCAAAGGGCTTGAGGCAGCGACGAGGGGGAGGCGGAGCAGTGCTGCAGGCACCTGCAGCCCGTTCCGTGCGCGCATTCTCCCACCAATGCGATTGATTCTCAAATGCGTTCACTCATTGCCGCAGCGGCGCCGATGTGGTTTGCGCACCGTGCAACCCTGCACGGCGCGTAAACTGGCCGGCTAACCCGCCATCAACCGCACGCCTCCGCGGCCGATACCCGTGGTTTGTCGTACGCAGTCAGAGATCGACGTGGAAACACCCCAACTGGACGATGCCAGCCAGCCGCTGGCCGAGGCGTGGCAGCTGTGCCTGCAGCAGGCCGGCCCAGCCGCTACCGCGCTGCTGCATGCCGCTGCCGCCGATGCCCCACCGGCGCTGGCCCAACGCTTCTACGAAGTGCTGCTGCAGGACGCGCGTGCACGCCGCTTCCTGTCCCATGACCAGGTCAAGCAGCGCCTGCAGCCGGCCATGCAGCGCTGGCTGGTGCAGCTGCTGACCACCGACGCCGCCGGCGTCGTCGCCACCGTTGCCTCGCAACGGGTGATCGGCGATGTGCATGCACGGGTCGGTATTCCCGTCGACCTGGTCACCCGCGGCGCGCGCGTGCTCAAGCACGCGCTGTTCGTGCGCCTGCGTGACGACGCGCCCGACAGTGCCACCGCATTCGCCGCCATCGACTGCCTCAGTGCGATCATGGACATCGCCATGGAAGGCATGACCCTCGCCTACACCCATGCGCGCGAGCGCTCCAGCCGCGCCGACGCGGCATACCGGCTGTTCTCGCTGGTGCAGAACGTCAGCACCGAACGCGAGCGCCAGCGTGCACTGCTGCTGGACTGGGAAAACGCCCTCCTCTACGCGTTGGCCGGCCATATGCAGGGAAGCGACAGCGCCAGCCTGGCCACCTCCGAATTCGGCCTGTGGTTCACCCACAAGGGTATTCCCAGCTTTGGCGAAAGCAGCGAGACCCAGCAGGTCGGCCGGCTGATGGCCCGCATCGACGGATGCCTGCAGCGCGCCACGGACGATGACCCTGCGCAACGCCTGGCAGCCCTGCCGTCGATCCGCGAGGACCTGGCCAGCATCCGTACCCTGATGACGCTGCTGTTCGAACGCATCGGCGAACTGGATGCCGGCAGCGACGCGCTGACCAACCTGCTCAACCGCCGCTTCCTGCCCACCGTGCTGCGCCGGGAAATCGAGCTGGCCACACGCAACCGCACGCCGTTCTCGCTGCTGCTGCTCGACCTGGATCATTTCAAGGCAATCAACGACGGCCACGGCCACGATGCCGGCGACCGCGCGTTGCAGCACGTCGCCGGCCTGCTCGGCCAGCTGACCCGCGGCAGTGATTACCTGTTCCGCTATGGCGGCGAGGAGTTCGTGGTGGTGCTGGTCGCGGCCAGCGAATCACAGGCCGCGGTGATCGCCGAGAGCCTGCGCCGGCAGATCGCACAGTCGCCGGTAGCACTGGCCAATGGCCAGGTGCTGGAGCTGACCGCCAGCATCGGCGTGGCCGGTCACGATGGTCATCCGGATTACGAGCGGCTGATGGCACGTGCCGACGCCGCGATGTACGAGGCCAAGCGCAGCGGCCGCAACCGCGTGGTGGTGGCCAGCGCGGACCTGCAGGAAGCCCCGGGACGGCGTGCACTGCAGCGATGACGACAGGACAGGTAGAGTCGACCGCTGGTCGACTATCGCGCGCAGCGCGGGATTTTTCGCACGCGGGGCGAAGAGCAGTCGACTGACAGTCGCCTCTACCGACAGCCGGCTCGACCAATACGGCCGCCAGCTGCTGCTTTCACCGCCACCACCCGCCACGCCGCCCACCACAGCAGCGCGAGCACCGCGATGCCGGCGCCCAGCAGGCACACCGCAGGCCAGCCATGCCGGGCCTGCATCCAGGGCCCAGCCGCCGCACCGGCACCGCTACCCACGGCATAGAACAGCATGTACAAGGCCACCAGGCGTCCATGCTGCTCACCCGGCGCGCCCAGCAGCAGCGCCTGGTTCGATACATGCAGCGCCTGCCCACCCAGATCGAGCACGATCACACCCAGCAGCAGCAACGACAGCGACTGCGGCAGGCCCAGCAGCGGCCACCACGCGACCAGCATCAGCAGCAACGCGCCAAGACTGACCCGATCGGCAAAACCGCAGTCCATCCAGTGCCCGACCCGCGCTGCCATCAATGCACCCACCACCCCGGCCAGGCCCAGCGCACCGATGGCCGCGGTGGACCAGTGCAGCGGCGGTGCCGACAGCGGCAACGGGGCGGCGGCCCAGAACACGTTGAGCCCCGCAAACAGCAGCAACGCCAGCGGCCCGCGCTCGCGCAGCGTTCGGTCCTCGCGCAGCATGCCCAGCATCGAGCCCAGCAGTTCGCCCCAACGTGGCGGCAACGCCGGTATCGGCACGGCCGGCAGGCGCCGCCACAGCAGTATGGACAGGGCCGCCATCACCGCTGCCGACAACAGGTAGACCGCTTGCCAGCCGGCGATGGCCGCCACCGTGCCGGACAGCACCCGCGCCAGCAGCAGCCCGATGAACACCCCGCCCTGCACCACCCCCACCACGCGCCCGCGCTGCGTGGCCGGGGCCATCGCTGCCGTGTAGGCGATCAAGCCCTGGGTCAGCGCGGTGCCCAACAGCCCGGCCAGCAGCATGCCCGACAACAGCCAGCTGGCCGTGCGTGCCGCCGCCAGCCACAGCAGAGCCACCACCAGTGCCGCCAACTGCAGCCGCAGCAGGCGCCGCCGATCACCGCGATCAGCCAGCGGCAGCAATCCGATTAATGCCAGCACGCTGCCGGCCTGGGTCGCGGCCAGCACCGCACCGGCTACTGCCCGCTCCAAGGCAAAGGCCTGCGCCAGCCGATCCAGCAGCGGTTGTGCGTAATAGACATTGGCAACGCTGGCACCGGCGGCAACCGCAAGCAGCACCAGCAGGGAGCGTGGAATCGGCATGGCATTCATTATCTGGTTGCATATTGAAACCGGATGCAGGCTAGCGCCATTGGTTTTAAACTGCAACCACATCGGACGGAGACCGCCATGCACGCAGACAGCCCCTGCCCCGTTGCCCGCAGCGCCGATCTGCTCGGTGATCGCTGGGCACTGCTGGTGATCCGCGATGCCTTCGACGGCGTCAGCCGCTTCGGCGACTTCCAGCGCAGCCTGGGCGCCGCCCGCAACATCCTCAGTGATCGCCTGCGCAGGCTGGTCGAGGCCGGCATCCTGCAACTGCAACCGGCCTCCGACGGCTCGGCCTACCAGGAATACGTGCTCACCGCCGCAGGCCTGGAACTGTTCCCGCTGCTGGTCGCACTGCGCCAGTGGGGAGAGCGCCATCGCTTCGGTGCAGGCGAAGCCCATTCACAGCTGATCGAATCGGCGACGCGGCGGCCGCTGCCCTACATGCAGCCGCGCGGGCGTGACGGCCAGCCCCTGCAGGCCGCCGCAACACGTGTGCGCAAGCTCAAGGACGACGGGCACGGCGCCTGACCCGCCCATTCGCGCACACCACGATCCGGTCGTGCCGGTTAGCATCGGATGTTTCCGCCGCCGGACACCGCCGATGTCGCGCTATCGCCGTTCCCTGATGACCGCCCTGCTGCTGCCGCTGCTGGCCTGCAGCGCCGGAGCCACACAGGCCCGCGAGGTTGCCGCGCCCGCCGACCACGTGCAGGCCGATGGCCCCTATGTGTTCCGCGAGGGCGACCGGCTGCAGGCCAGATGGATCTGCGACGACAAGATCGAGTCGCACACGCTTGCCACGCAGGCCGCAGGTACCGATATCGCCCCGCGCTGCGGCTACGAACACACGGTGCATGTGGCTGCCCCGAATGCACCGTCGATCTCGGTGCTGCCGGCCGTGCCACGCATCGTCGCGCTGTCCGACATCCACGGCCAGTACGGACTGCTGGTGCGCCTGCTGCGCGCCCACCAGGTCATCGACGCACAGGATCGCTGGGCGCTGGGCAAGGACACCCTGGTCATCGCCGGCGATGTATTCGATCGCGGCCCGCAGGTGACCGAAGCCTTCTGGCTGCTGTATGGCCTGCAGCAGCAGGCGGCTGCGGCCGGCGGCGCGGTGCACTTCGTGCTCGGCAACCACGAGACCATGGTGCTGTACGACGACCTGCGCTATGTCAACCCGAAGTACCTGCGCAGCGCCCAGCTGCTCGGTCGCAGCTACCCGCAACTGTACGGTCCCGACTCGGTGATCGGGCAGTGGCTGCGCACCCGCCCGGTACTGCTGAAGATCGGTGACACCCTGTTCCTGCACGGCGGCATTTCGCCCGAAGCCGTCGAGCTGGCGCTGGACCCGGCGCGCACCAACGCGGCCTACCAGGCCTCGCTCGGCCTGCCCAGGGCCGAAGTGAAGGCCGACCCGGCCACCGCACCGCTGTATGACGGCAAGACCAGCCCGATCTGGTACCGCGGCTACTTCGATGGGCGCCTGGACACCGCAGGGGTGCAGAACGTGCTCGACCGCCTGCAGCTCTCGCGCATCGTGGTCGGCCATACCTCGATGCCGCATGTCAGCAGCTTCCATGGCGACCGTGTGATCGCCATCGACAGCAGCATCAAGAACGGCGAGAACGGCGAACTGCTGTTCATCGAAGATGGCAGGCTCAGCCGTGGCCTGCTGGACGGTTCGCGGGTGCCGCTGGCGCAGGGCGAGCCCGGCCTGCAGGACTGAATGGCGGGACAGCGCGACGGCACCCGGCGGTAGCGGCGCGCTCCACCTTCACCCGGTTTGCGGCTACCCTCGGCAGCCGAGAGAGGCCCACCCCGTCCATCCGGTGGGCCTGACCGTTACAGGAGCCCCCGCGCATGCGCGTTCTGATTGCTGAAGACGACCCGGACATCGCCTCCGGCCTGTGCGCCTCGCTGCGCCGGCAGGGGCACGTGGTCGACCACGTCGACAATGGCGCACATGCCGACGCCGCCCTGGGCTCGACCCAGTACGCACTGCTTGTGCTGGACCTGGGCCTGCCGCAGCTGGATGGCCGCGACGTGCTGCAGCGCCTGCGCCTGCGCGGAGATGGCCTCGCAGTGCTGGTGGTGACCGCCCGTGACGGTCTGGCCGAGCGCGTGCGTGTGCTCGACCTGGGTGCCGACGACTACCTGGTCAAGCCGTTCGCGCTGGACGAATTCGAAGCACGCGTGCGTGCCCAGCTGCGCCGGGTCACCAGCAATGGCAACCCGGACCTGCGCATCGGCCGCCTGCGCATCGACCTGGCCGGGCATCGGGTGTGGATCGACGACCAGTCGCTGGAACTGACCGCGCGCGAATTCGGCCTGCTGTCGGCACTGGCGGTACGCGCCGAGCGCATCGTATCGCGCGCGCAGCTGGTGGAAGCGCTGTGCGACTGGGGCCAGGATCTGACCGACAACGGCCTGGACATCGCCCTGCACCGCCTGCGCCGCAAGCTGCAGCCCGGCGGCATGGGCATCCGCACCGTGCGCGGGCTGGGCTACATGCTGGAAGACGCGCAGGACGAAAGCGCCTCGTGATCAGTGGCCCCCCCAGCCTGCGCCGGCGCCTGCTCGCCTTCCTGGCGCTGCCGATGCTGGGCCTGCTCACCTTCAACACGATCCTGGCCTATTACGTTGCGCTGGACTATTCCAACCGCATCCACGACCGCAACCTGATCGACGACACCCACTCGTTCGCGCAGATGCTGAGCACCATGCCGGTGACCAGCGACCTGTCTCCGCAGGCGCGCTTCCTGATCGAGTACGACCCCGACGGCCATCGCTACTTCAACGTCGACAGCAGCCGCAAGGGCACCCTCAGCGGCAACGCCGACTTCAGCCCCTATGCCCCCTCGCAGGACTGCACCGGCGTGCATCCGGCGCTGTACGACGGCAACCTCAATGGCCAGCAGGTGCGCATGGCCACCGTCTGCACGCAGGCGATGAACGATCCGCAGGACCAGCTGGCGGTGACGGTGGCCGAGAGCATGGCCGACCGCCGACAGCGTGCGCGCGAGATCCTGATGATCATCATCCCGCTGATGACCATGCTGGCGCTGGGCACTGCCGCGCTGGTCTGGTTCGGCGTGACCTACGGCCTGCGCATCCTGACCCCGCTGAGGACCCGCCTGGCGCAGCGCCGCGGCGAACTGGCACCGATCTCCGATGCCGACGTGCCGGAGGAGATCCAGCCACTGATCAGCACCATCGACGATCTGTTTGCCCGCCAGGCGGAAATGATCACCCTGCAGAACCGCTTCATCGCCGATGCCGCGCACCAGCTGCGTTCGCCGCTTGCGGGCATGGCCCTGCACGTGGACCAGGCGCTGGCACATGGTGACCCCGATACGGTGCGCGAGGCACTGCAGCACATCCGCCGGCTCAACCAGCGCACGGCCCGGGTCAGCACCCAGCTGCTGGCGCTGAGCCGGGCGCAGACCGTGCCCGATACCGTGGAGGCACTGGACCTGTGCGAGCTGGTGCCGCAGTGGGTCGGCACGCGCGTTCCGGAGGCGATCCGTGATGGCATCGACCTGGGCTACCGCGGCAGCCCCCATCCGCTGCGTGTACTCGGCAACGGCGCCATGCTGCAGGAAGCGCTGGACAACCTGATCGACAACGCCCTGCGTTATGCCGGCCGCAATGCGACCGTCACGGTCGGCGTGCACGCGCTGGACGACAATGATGTCGAACTGTATGTGGAAGACAACGGCCCCGGCGTGCCCGACGACGTGATGCCACGGCTGGGCGAGCGCTTCTTCCGGGCACCGGGCACCAATGCCAGCGGCACCGGCCTCGGCCTGGCCATCGCGCACGAGGCGGTGGAGCACTTCGGCGGCCGCCTGAGCTTCCTGAACCGCCCCGATGGCGGACTGAAGGTCGCCATCACACTGCCGCTGCTGAAGGCGCCCTGACCCGGCCCGGGGCGCTGAAAGGCTGGCGAAAATCGCGCTTGCGATCCTGCCATCCCCACTGCCGTCCCGGAGCCGCCAGGTGACCGAATCGCACGACTTCTTCCTCCCCGGTGGCCCACAGGGCGTGCTGCTGGTCCATGGCCTGACCGGCACCCCGGCGGAAATGCGCATGCTGGGCAAAGGGCTGAACAACGCCGGTTTCACCGTGCACGGCGTGCAGCTGCCCGGCCATTGCGGCAGCGTGGATGACCTGCTGGCGACCACCTGGGAACAGTGGTACCAGGGCGTGGAAGATGCGGCGGCAACCCTGCGCGGCAAGGTCGACCAGCTGTTCGTCGGTGGCCTGTCGATGGGCGCGGTGCTGTCGCTGGCCCTGGCTGCACGTCGCCCGGAGTGGGTGTCCGGGGTCGGCGTATACGGCGCCACTTTCCGCTACGACGGCTGGAACATCCCCGCCGTGGCCCGCTTCTCGTTCCTGCTGCCGTGGTTCAAGCGCTTCAACATCGGCCGCGACCGCATGTTCATGGAAGAGCCGCCCTACGGCCTGCGTGACGAGCGCCTGCGCGCGCAGGTCAGCGCCGCCATGCTGTCCGGCGACAGTGCCGCCGCCGGGCTGCCGGGCAACCCCTGGCATGCGCTGGCCGAGATGCGTGCGCTGAGCAACTGGACCCGCCGCCATCTGCACCAGGTCACCGCACCGTGCCTGGTGATGCACGCCCGCGAAGACGACGTGGCCAGCATGGGCAACGCCGAGCTGGTGATGTCGCGGGTCAGCGGCCCGAAGGAACTGGTGGTACTGGAAGACAGCTACCACATGATCACCATCGACCGCGAACGCCGCGATGTGATCCGTCGCAGCGCGCGCTTTTTCACCGAGATCGGTGAACGCACGGGCGTACTCAAGGCGGTGGCCTGAGATGGGGGCACTCGCCACGCTGCTGTGGCTGGCCAACGTGGTGCTCGATACCGGTGGCCAGCTTGCCTTCAAGGCCGCCGCCAGCGACCCGCAGGACGGCGAAGGCCTGCAGCGCTGGAAACACATGCTCAGCCGGCCCTGGCTGTGGATCGGCATCGCCTGCTACGTGCTTGAGTTCGTCGCCTGGATCGCCTTCCTGTCGCTGGTGCCGCTGTCCAAGGGCGTGCTGCTGGGCTCGATCAACATCGTCGCGCTGATGATCGCCGGCCGTTTCCTGTTCCGCGAGAAGCTCACCCCGCTGCGGGTGACCGGCATGCTGCTGGTCACTGCAGGCGTGGCGGTGGTGGGGGCCGGCTCATGAGGCGTCTGTATGTGATCGGCTTCCCGCTGCTGATGGCCTTCGACACGCTGGCCCAGCTGTGCTTCAAGTATGCCGGTGATGCCGCGCTGCCGGTCGAGGCCAACACCGCCTGGCTGCTGCGTGTGCTGTCGCAGCCGTGGGTGTACGGCGCCATCCTCGGCTACGTGGGTGCGTTCTTCACCTGGATGAGCCTGCTGCGCCATGCGCCGATCGGCCCTGCATTTGCCGCATCGCACCTGGAAGTGATCAGCGTTCTGCTGCTGTCGGCGTGGCTGTTGAACGAACCGCTGACCCTGCATCACCTGGTCGGCGCGGTACTGATCGTGGCCGGCATCGTCTGCCTGGGCCGTGCCGAAGCGGACGATCCGCACAGCCCTGCCGAAAGCACCGCATGAGCACGTTGCGATGAGCCTGTTCGCGCGCGAGCTGCCGCCCACCGCCGGCCTGCCGATGCAGGCCAGCGACTTCCTTCCTGGCGGTGGCGACCTGCGCGCGGTCCTGGCCAGCCAGCTCGGCACACCGCCGCTGCAGTTGACCTGTTCCGGCACGCACGCGCTGCTGATCGCGCTGCGAACGCTGCGCAGGCGCGCGCCCCAGCGCGACACCGTGATCCTGCCGGCCTACACCTGCCCGCTGGTGCCGATCGCGGTGCACAGCCTGGGCCTTCGCGTACAGCTGTGCGACACCCGTCATGGCCACTTCGATTTCGACCCTGGCCAGCTCAAGCGCCTGGCCGATGCACGCACGCTGGCGATCCTGCCCACTCACCTGGGCGGGCGCATCGCCGATGTCGAGCTGGCCTGCGAGGTTGCGCGCGGCGCCGGCGCCTGGGTGATCGAGGATGCCGCGCAGGCGCTCGGCGCACGCGTTGGCAACACCAGTGTCGGCCTGCGCGGCGATATCGGATTCTTCAGCCTGGCCGCCGGCAAGGGCCTGAGCCTGCACGAAGGCGGCCTGCTGGTCAGCCGCGATGACGAACTGCGTGCCGCGCTGGCCGGACATGCCGCCGAACAGGTGCGCTTCAACCTGCGCTGGGAACTGCTGCGCAGTGTGCAGCTGCTCGGCCTGGCCGCCTGCTATCGGCCGTCGCTGCTGTCGCTGGTGTACGGAAATCCGCTGCGCAGCGCATTGCAGCGTGGCGACCTGGAAGAAGCGGTCGGTGACATTTTCCCGCTGGAGATTCCGCAGCACCGGGTCAGCCAGTGGCGGCAGAACATCGGTGCACATGCCGCGCGGCGCCTGCCGGCCTTCCTGCAGGCAGGGCGCCTGCGTGCATTGCAGCTGCGCGTGCAGTTGGCAAAGCTGCCGGCGGTGGAAGTGGTCGATGGGCTGGCCGGTACCGGCGGCACCTGGCCGATGCTGATGCTGCTGCTACCCAGCCAGCGGGCCCGCGATGCCGTGCTGAAAGAGCTGTGGCCACGCGGTCTCGGCGCCAGCCGCATGTTCATCCATGCCCTGCCCGACTACGCGTACCTGCGCGGCATCGTGCCGCAGGACGACATGCCCAACGCGCGCGACTTCGCCGCACGCATGCTCACCCTGGGCAACAGCGCCTGGCAGACCCGTGAAGACACGGCCGAAATCCTGCAGGTCCTGGCCCGCGCCTGACCCGTACGTGCACGCGTGGCCTGCGCTCCGCGCATTCATCCATGCACCTTCCTGAACGCTTTCCCAGCCCGTCAATAGAGCCTTTCAACAGGAAAGGAACGAGAAAGGCTGCCTACCTACATTGAGCCTGCCCCGGCATCGGGCCGGGCGTTTCTTTCATCGACGGACCTGCCCATGCACTGGAGCATCCTGTGTGACTTCGATGGCACCATCAGCCTCGAAGATGTCATCGACTCGCTGCTGGAAAAGTACGGCCAGCCGGGCTGGCAGGAACTGGAAGACCAGTGGAAAGCGGGAAAGATCGGCTCGCGTGAATGCATGCAGGGCCAGGTGCGGCTGCTGAAGCTGGACCCGGCCACGCTTGACGCGCACCTGGACCAGGTGCAGATCGATCCGGGCTTCGTCGCCTTCGTCGCCCGCGCCGAGCAGCTGGGCCTGCCGCTGCGCATCGTCAGCGACGGCCTGGACTATGCGATCCACCGCATCCTCGCCAACCACGGCCTGTCGCGGCTGCCGGTGGTGGCCAACCACCTGCGCTGGTGCGAAGACCACTGGGAACTGGAATCGCCCTACCAGGCCGAAGGCTGCCGCAGTGGCACCTGCAAGTGCACCTGCGCCGCGCAGGCACGTGCCAACGAAGCGCCGCGCGTGCTGATGATCGGCGACGGCAGCTCGGATTTCTGCGTGTCCGAAGATGCCGACTTCGTATTCGCCAAGCGCCGCCTGATCACCCATTGCACGAAGGCCGGCATCGAGCATGCCGCGATCGACACCTTCCACGATGCCATCGCGCTGTTGCCGCGCCTGCTCGATGGCAGCCTGCTGCAGCCGCGTCGCATCGACGCCACCCCGCAGCCCGCCGTACCGCCCCTGCTGCTGGCCACCGCCTGAGCACTCCCTTCCAGCCACGCTCCCCCGTTGCCCCCTTTCGAACGTCCTTCACGGAACCGAACTGCATGAACATTTTTGACAAGAATGCCGACGCCGCTGCCTCCGATGCGCAGCTGCTGGCCGACGAAGCCCGCTACAGCTCCTTCGGCGACACCGTCCACTACGTCGACCCGCCGAAGATCTTCCAGCGCGGCGAAGGCAGCTACATGTTCGACGGTGCGGGCGTGCCCTACCTCGACCTGCAGATGTGGTACTCGGCCTGCAACTTCGGCTACAGCAACAAGCGCCTGAACGACGCGCTGAAGGACCAGATCGACACCCTGCCGCAGGTCGCCAGCCAGTACCTGCACCCGACCCGCGTGCAGCTGGCCAAGACCATTGCCGTGGATATGCATGAGAAGTTCGGCCTCGATGGCCGCGTGCACTTCAACGTGGGCGGCGCGCAGGCCATTGAAGACTCGCTGAAGATCGTGCGCAACGCGCGCGGCGGCAAGAGCCTGATGTTCGCCTTCGAAGGCGGCTACCACGGCCGTACCCTGGGTGCCTCGTCGATCACCTCCAGCTACCGCTACCGCCGCCGCTACGGCCACTTCGGCGAGCGCGCGATGTTCATCCCGTTCCCGTACCCCTTCCGTCGCCCGAAGGGCATGACCCCGGACGAATACTCCGACCACTGCGTGTGGCAGTTCGAACGCCTGTTCGAAAGCGAATACAACGGCGTGTGGGATCCCAAGGTCGGCCAGGCCGAGTACGCTGCGTTCTACGTCGAGCCGATCCAGGGCACCGGCGGCTATGTCATCCCGCCGCGCAACTTCTTCACCGGCCTCAAGCGCGTGCTGGACAAGTACGGCATCCTGATGGTCGTCGATGAAATCCAGATGGGCTTCTGGCGCACCGGCAAGTTGTGGTCGATCGAGCACTTCGGCGTCACCCCGGACGTGCTGGTGTTCGGCAAGGCGCTGACCAACGGCCTGAACCCGCTGTCGGGCCTGTGGGCGCGCGAAGAACTGATCAACCCGACCGTGTTCCCGCCAGGTTCCACCCACTCCACCTTCAACTCCAACCCGCTGGGCACCCGCCTGGGCCTGGAAGTACTGAAGCTGGGCAAGGAAATGGACTACGAGCGCACCGTGCCGGAAAAGGGCGCGTACTTCCTCGACGGCCTGCGTGGCCTGCAGAAGCGTCACCCGGAAATCGGCGACGTCGACGGCCTGGGCCTGGCCCTGCGCGCCGAGATCTGCCAGACCGACGGCTACACCCCGAACAAGGAACTGCTGGACCGCATGGTCGACATCGGCCTGGCCGGTGACCTCCTGCACGACGGCAAGCGCATGGGCCTCGTGCTGGACGTGGGTGGCTGGTACAAGAACGTGATCACCTTCGCGCCGTCGCTGGACATCAGCTACGAAGAGATCGACCTGGCGATCACCCTGCTCGACCAGGCACTGACCAAGGCCAAGGGCTGAGGTTCGATGCGCTGCCGGTTCCCGTGCCGATGGACATGACGTCACGTGCATCCAGCACTGCGCTGGAACCGGCCGCGCTGCTGGAGGGCTTCCTGGCCCACCCGCCGCTCGGATTCGAGGCAGGCCGCCTTCCCAGCGGCCTACCGACCTTCCGTGCGCCGCTGGACCTGACCACGACGATGGACGACGAACTGCGCGGCAGGCTGCTCGGCCTGCCGCTGTCGCGCCTGTGGCGGCCGTGGATCACCTGGAAGACCCGTTTCGTCGGTGCCACCAGCACCGAGTACACCCCGCTGCCGGCACACATCGCGCCTGAGGCGCTGGCCGAGGACGTGACGCGTCACGCGATCGGCGATACGCGCCTGCTGGTGGTCAAGGACCTGGCGATCGATTCACCGCTGCTGGACGACGCCGCCAACGCACACAGCGGCGCCTTCCTGCAGGCATTGCTGGAACGCGGCTTCGTTGAACTGGAAGGCATGCCACTGGCCTGGGTGGCGATCGATTTCGATTCGCTCGATGGCTATCTTGGCCGCCTGTCGTCCTCGCGCCGCAAGAACATCCGGCGCAAGCTCCGTTCGCGTGATGACCTGCAGATCGACTGCATCGCCACCGGTGATCCGGCCCTGGCCGACCCGCAGTTGCAGGCCGAACTGTATGCGCTGTACCTGGGCGTATATGCGCAGAGCGCGGTGCATTTCGACCAGCTCGGCCTGCCCTACTTCCAGCATCTGCTGGCCGACAGCCAGGGCCAGGGACGGATGTTCCTGTATCGCCACCAGGGCCAGCTGATCGGCTGGAACCTGTGCTACATCCACGCCAGAAAGCTGGTGGACAAGTACATCGGGCTGGCCTATCCGCAGTCGCGCGAGCACAACCTGTACGCGGTCAGCTGGATGCACAACCTTGAGTACGCGCTGCAGCACGGCCTGAGCCACTATGTGGCCGGCTGGACCGACTCGCGGATCAAAGCCGAGCTGGGCGCCCGCTTCACCTCCACCCGGCACGCGATCCACGCACGCTCCCCGCTGCTGCGTGCCGCCCTGCGCCGCCTGGCCCCGTACCTGCAGGGCGAACCTGATGGAGGCGGCTGAGCGATGCCGTTGCGTTCCCCGCTGATCCTCGACCTGGACGGTGGTGTGCTGCCACTGTCCCAGGCACAGACCCTGGCGCTGCCGCAGTGGCACGACCCGCTGCGCTTCGCCTGCAGCAACAGCACCCTGGATCGCTTCGGCGCCGAAGTGCTCGCGTCGCTGCCCGCGCAACCCGGCACGGTCATGCTCGGCAGTGGTGACTTCCACCATCTCAGCCTGCCGCTGCTGCGCCGCATGCGTGCACAGGCGCCGTTCCAGCTGGTGGTGCTGGACAACCATCCGGACAACATGCGTTTTCCGTTCGGCATGCATTGCGGTTCATGGGTGAATGCCGCCAGCAAGCTGCCGCAGATCTCGCACATCCATGTGCTCGGCATCACCTCCAGCGACATCGGCCTCGGCCATGCCTGGGAGAACCACTGGCGCCCGCAGCTGGGCGGCCGCCTGACGTACTGGTGCATGGACGTGGATGTCGGCTGGGGCCATCGCCTCGGCATGGGCCACGCGTTCCGCCGCTTCGAGCACCCCGAAGCGCTGGTGGCTGCGTTCGCTGCCGAACAGGCCAAGTCGCCACAACCCACCTACCTGTCGATCGACAAGGATGTGTTTGCCGAGGACGTCGCCCGCAGCAACTGGGACCAGGGCCGTTTCCAGCTGGAAGACGCGCTGGTGGTGATCGAAGCGCTGCGTGCCGGCGGCCTGGTCGGCAGTGACATCACCGGCGAGGTGTCGCTGGCCAACTACCAGAGCCGCTTCAAGCGCTGGCTGTCGTCGCTGGATGGCCAGCCGGACATCAGCGCCGATGATCTTCCCGCCTGGCAGGCCCGGCACCAGCAGGTGAACCGCGAACTGCTGGCCGCGATGGCCGCGGTACCGACGGCCGGTTGAGCGCTGGTGCCGGCCGCTGGCCGGCATGGCTTCGGTAGTGCCGGCCGCTGGCCGGCAATGCCAACCAAGGTTGGCATCTACCAGACCAATGCCGGCCAGCGGCCGGCACTACACTGGACTCCCGTCCCGGAGCTCTCGCCATGCCCCAGACCGTCATCCCGCAGCTGCGCATGCGCCACGCCGATACCACCCTGCCGTTCTACGTGCAGGGGCTGGGTTTCGTGGTCGACTGGGAACACCGCTTCGAACCCGGCTTCCCCCTGTTCGCCCAGCTCACCCGCGACGGCCAGACGCTCTTCCTCACCGAGCACAGCGGCGACTGCGAGGTCGGCGGTGCGGTGTATTTCATTGTCGACGACGTCGACAGCCTGCACCGCGCCTTCAGTGCGGCCAACGTGCCGATCGAGCAGCCCCCGCATGACACCGAGTGGGGCAGCCGCGAGATGCTGCTGCGCGACCCCGACGGCAACCGCCTGCGCTTTGCCACCCACATGGACTGAATCGGACGGACTTGAGGCGGATATACGGAACATATATGCTTCGTATATCCACTCCACCAGGACCGCCCATGGGCATCGTCAACATCGATGACACCCTGCACGACCAGCTGCGCCGTGCCTGCACCGTCTCCAGCCGTTCGATCAACGCCCAGGCCAACTTCTGGATCCGGGTCGGCATGCTGTGCGAGATGAACCCGACGCTGAGTTTCCAGGACATCGTCGCCAGCGAGCTGCGCGCGGCCGGCGTGCAGCCGCCGTTGTTGCCTCCGGGCCAGGTCTGAGCCGATGGGCATCATCAAGCGCCCCGACGAAATCGCGTTGATGGCCGAATCCGGGCGCCTGCTGGCGCAGGTGTTCGCCGCGCTCGACCAGCTGCCGCTGCAGGGCCGCAGCACGATGGAGATCAACGAATTCGTCGAGCGCATGATCGTCGATGAGCTGCAGGCACGGCCGGCCAGCAAGGGCCAGTACGGCTTCCCGTATGTGCTCAATACCTCGATCGACAACGTCATCTGCCACGGCGTGCCCAGCACCACCGACGTGCTGCGCAACGGCCAGATCGTCAACCTCGACATCACCCTGGAAAAGAACGGCTACATCGCCGACTCCAGCACCACCTACCTGGTCGGCGAGGTCGACTACGCCGCGCGCAGGCTGGTGCAGACCGCCTACCAGGCGATGTGGAAAGGCATCGCTGTGGTGCGCCCCGGTGCACGCCTGGGCGATATCGGCCATGCCATCGCCCGCCACGCACGCAGCCACGGCTACAGCGTGGTGAAGGAGTACTGCGGCCACGGCATCGGCCAGGAGATGCACGAGGAACCGCAGATCCTGCACTACGGGCATCCCAACACCGGCATGGTGCTGGAAGAAGGGATGTTGTTCACCATCGAGCCGATGCTCAACCAGGGCAAGCCGGCCATCCGCCAGCAGCCGGACGAATGGCCGGTCTACACGCGCGACGGCAAGCTGTCGGCGCAGTTCGAACACACCGTGGCAGTCACCCGCAATGGCGTGCGCGTCCTGACCCTGCGCCCCGGCGAGACACCGTTGTGCGCCATCGACCGGATGGCGACCGGCTGACCTCAGCACCTCCGCGCCTTGATGTGCCTCTTGCATGGCGTGCGACATCTGTCGCACACTCACGACATCAATCGCACGCACAGGTCTGACCATGCCCCGCGTCCCAACACCTTCGAACGCCGAACTGGAGTTGTTGAAGTGCCTGTGGCGCGACGGCGCCTGCAGCGCGCGTGAATTGCACAACGCGGCAGCTGCCGCACTGGACTGGTCGTACTCGTCCACGCGCAAGACGCTGGAACGGATGGTCGACAAGGGCCTGGTGAAAGAGGGCAGCCAGCACGGTCTGAATGTCTACAGTGCCAAGGTCGGCAAGGTGGCCACCCTGGCCGCACTCAGTGCCGACTTCGCTCGTCGCGTACTGGAGATCGACGGGCCGCTGCCGACCCAGGCATTCGCCGAAAGCCGCCTGCTGAGCGACAAGGAAATCGAGCAACTGCAGGCGCTGCTGCTCCAGGATGACGAGGACCAGCCATGAGCCTGTCATCAACCGCGCCGTGGATGATCAGCCTCGCTGCGAGCCTGCTGGGGGCTGGCCTGGCCTGGTACGGCGCGCAATCGCTGCAGCGGCTGCTCAGGCTTTCACATGCGTCGACACGCTTTTGGCTGGGGGCGTGGTTGTGTGCCGTGCTGCCCCCCTTGCTTGCGCTGTTGCTGCCGGTGCAGGCGGCACCGTTGCAGAAGCTGGCCAGCGCATTGCCCGTTGCGCTGGACAGCGGCACCGCCGTACTGCGGCCAGTGCAACAACTGCCTGCACTCGCGGCGACCGAGCCATTGATGGCTTGGCTGACGCCACTGCTGCTGACCGTCTATATCGCGGGGGTCATGCTGGCCCTCGTTCGTTGGGCATTGGCCAGCGGCCGGCTGCGGGCCCTGCTACGCCGTAGCCACCCGCTGCAGACTGCGCAGTTGCCTGGCCCGCAATCGCACCACGCTGTGCAGGGGCTTCAGCAGGAAGGCGTCGCGTTGCGCATTGTAGAAGGCAGCGGCACGCCGTTCGCCCTGTGTAGGCCGCAGCCGCAGATCATCCTGCCCACGGCATGCCTGGCCCTGCCTGATCGTACGCTTCGCCTGGTCATCGGCCACGAGGCGGCCCACCTGCAGCGCCGCGACCCCCAGCGCGCTGCGCTGATGCGGTTTGTTGGTGCGCTGTACTGGTTCAATCCCTTCGTTCGACGCATTGCCGCGCGCATGCAACTGGCCGCCGAACTGCAATGCGATGCGCGAGCACTGGCAGAGGGTGGCGCCGCCAACGACGGCCGTCTGTTGGCCCACGCCTATGTCCAGACCCTTCGCTACGCGATGGCCGTGCAGCCGACCAGCGCCCTCACCCATCGCGATCTCGGCGGCCACCAGGTGCGCCTGCAGCACATGCTGAAGGGTGACAACGGTCGCCGCCCAGGCCTCACCAGCGTCCTGCTGCTGCTCGCACTGGGCTCTGCCTGCACAGTCGGCGTGGCCACCGTACAGGCGACCGTGGTGGCAGGACCGACGCCCGTGACGCTGCCACTCCCCATCGCATCGGTAACACTGGTGGAAGCCACGCTGCCACCTCCGTCATTCTTCATGCCACTGTCCAATGCGCGGGTCACCAGCGTGTTCGGGCACGTCGCCGACTTCCGCCAGAGCGCCCACCACGGCACCGACTTCGCCGCGCGCCGTGGCACCGCCGTGCTCGCCCCCGCCGACGGCACCGTGATCGCTGCCACGCACGCCTATCCCGATGGTGCGAACTACGGCACGGTTGTCGTGATCGATCACGGCGGTGGCTGGCAGTCGCTGTTTGCACACCTGCAGGACTTCGCGGTACAGCCAGGCCAGCAGGTGCGCAGGGGCGATCCCATCGCCCGCAGCGGCAACACCGGGCGCACTACCGGCCCACACCTGCACATGGAACTGCTGCGCAACGGAACACGAGTGGACCCGCAGCACTGGTTGCAGTAATGCACTGACCGGCGCCCTGCCGCCGCGCTCCATGCATCGTTTCGATACCCGGCCGCGGGAGGACCTGCTGCGGCCCGCTGTCCCGCCGTGACAAAGGAACCGCACGACTATGCGTCGATCTTCGCCCTCCCCGACAACACTGCGGCCACACGCGGGCGTGTGGCTCACCATTGGCTGCCTGATGGGACCAGCGAATGCCATGGCCCTTCCACCAACGACACCCTCCCCTTCAAACACGACCGATCTGGATGCAGTGCACGTCCAGTCCGAGCGCTACGACGCTCGCCGTGACGACACTGCGAGCCGCATCGTGGTGGACCGCGAGGCGCTGCAACGGCATGGCGATACCGACCTGCTGGAGGCACTCAAGCGCTTGCCCGGTGTCAGCGTTTCGAACAGCGCACCGGGCCGTCCAGGCACCGTGTCACTACGCGGCCTGGGCGCGGGCTACACGCAGATCCTGTTGAACGGCCAGCGCACACCCGCCGCTTTCAGCCTGGACTCACTGGCCACCGATCTGATCGAGCGCATCGAAATCCTGCGCGCGCCCTCCGCTGATCAGGGCATGGGTGCCATCGCCGGCACACTCAACATCGTCACCCGTGCACCGGTTGCAAAAGACAGTCAACGGCTGACGGTTTCATGGACGGATACCCAAGGGCGCATGACCCCATCAGCGAGCTGGCGGCAGGCCCGTTCCAATCTCGACCGTGATGTTTCACTGACCGCCACGGCAACCGCCCGCGCATTCCTGGCAGAGGAACGCAGTAGAGAGGACGCCTGGGATGGTGTTGGTACGCCGTTGCTGCATCGACAATCGCGCCTGCGTGCCACCGGCCAACGCAACAGCGTTTCGCTCTCGCCCTCACTGACGTTCAGAACCAGCGATGACACCACCCTTTCGCTGCAGGCCCTGGTGGACGCGTCCGACTTCCGTCGCGACATGACCATTGATTGGGACACGCTGCTGGGCCCGGCACTACGCACTCCCCATTACCGGCAACGCACGCACCTGCGCCTTGACCAGGGCCAGGTCAGTGCAGAGTGGGAGAAAAAACTGTCGGATGGAGGCAGCCTGAACCTGCGCCTGGCAATGGACGGAAACCGGGAGGACTACCGCTTTCGCGAACAAGGACAGGATGAGGCACAGCAGGATAATCTTTTCGATCGCACCGATGCGAAGCTGCACGTGCTGGGTGGCACCACCCGCGTGAAGTGGACCCTGCCGGCGTGGGGCCGCCATACACTGCAGGTCGGTGCCGAAAGCAGCATGGACTCGCGGCGTGAATCCCGAGTGCAGCAATTGCATTCTTCCCCCAGCGAACCATCGACGGTCAGCGACCTCTCCTTCGATGCGCGGCTGAATCGTGTGGCGCTGTACGCGCAGGATGAGTTTCCTTGGGGCGCGCGCAGTGCCTTCTACGTCGGCGGTCGCTGGGAACAACTGCAGACCCGCAGCGAAGGTCGGAATTTCGCCACCACGCGTCACCGTGCCAGCGTGTTCACGCCGGTCCTGCAGGGCCTGTGGAAGCGTGCAAAGGGCAAGGACCAGCTACGGGTCTCATTGAGCCGCAGCTTCCGCGCACCAGCGCTGCGCTCGCTGGTCCCGCGTCCGTACACCTCTACCAACAACCGTCCACTGAACCCCGACGAGATCGGGAATCCATCGCTGCGTCCGGAACTGGCGTGGGGTCTGGATGCGGCTTGGGAAATGCACGGCGGTGAAGGTACTCAAGGAAGCATCGGCGGCTACCTGCGTCGCATCGATGCACCGATCCGCAATGAAACGGTGCTACGTGACGGGCGCTGGGTATCGACGCCGGTCAACGGTACCCGCGCCATGGCCTGGGGAATCGAGATGGATGGCAGGATGCCGCTGGCACGCCTGTACCGCAGAGGGCCGGATATCGAGCTGCGCGGCAACGCCACCTGGAACCACTCCCGGGTCAGGGATCTTCCCGGGCCTGACAATCGGATTGAAGACCAGGTGCCATTCACCGCCAATGCGTCGCTCGATTACCGCATCTCATCGCGCTGGAGCAGCGGCCTGGCCTACACCCATCGCAGCGGAGGCAGAATACGCTACAGCCTGAGCGAGCTGGACATCACGTCCTATCGACGCGAACTGGAAGCCTGGGCACAGTACGCGACCGAGCGGCACGGCAAGCTGCGCTTGACCGCCTCGAACCTGTTGGCGCAGGACATCGAGACCGGCCAGTGGCGTTTCGACGAAGGCGGGTCGCAGGTACTTCGCAACACCCGACGTTCCGTACCCAGCCTTCGCCTGCAATGGGAGCTCCCGCTGTGATCGATGTATGCACGAAGTACGACTCAAGCGCGCGGTACCCGACCGCGCACTCATGGCGATAGAGGACGCAACAGCAACAACGTCGCAAGGCAGAACATGAACATCGCCATGCCAGCATCCAGCACCCGCCACGCAGACGGCCTGCGGAACACCGGCTGCAACAGGCGCGCGCCATAGCCCAGCGTGCAGAACCAGATGACGCTGGCTGTGCAGGCGCCGGCAGCAAACGCCCAGCGCAGATCGCCCGGATAGCGCGTGGACAGGCTGCCCAGCAGCACCACGGTGTCCAGATAGACGTGCGGATTGAGCAGGGTGAAGGCCAGGCAGGTCAGCAGCACCTGCCGTCGATCGCCACCGTCCACGTCACCCGCCGCCAGTGCACTGCCACCTCGCCACGCGCGCAGCCCGGCCTGCAGGCCATACCAGAGCAGGAAGGCCGCGCCACCGAAACGCAGCACCTGCAGCAGCAGCGGCCACTGCAGCACCAGCGCACCCATGCCGCCAACGCCGGCAAGGATCAGCGCGATGTCCGCACCTGCGCAAGCCAGCACTACCCTCCCCACATGGCGCTGCTGCAGGCCCTGGCGCAGCACGAAGGCGTTCTGCGCGCCGATGGCGATGATCAGGCCGGCACCTGCGAACAGGCCGGCGGCGGTAGCAGCAATCCACATCGGGACAGGCCAGGCAGCGGGGGGACGCGCAGGGTGCGGCCAACGGACACGTTAAGACAAACTGATTTTTCTTTATCCTGTGCAGAAATACTGAAGAGGTGCCGGTGTGGACCTGGTACATCCACAACTGTCCGCATTTGCTGCAGTGCTGGAAGAAGGCAGCTTCGAGGCCGCCGCACGCCGGCTGTCGATCAGCCCGTCGGCACTGTCGCAGCGGATCAAGGCCCTGGAGGACCGACTTGGCCAGGTGCTGGTGGTGCGCCAGGCACCGTGCCGGCCCACCGCCGCCGGTGAGGCACTGCTGCGGCGTGTGCGGCCGATGCAGGCGCTGGAGGCCGAGGCAGTGGCCGAACTGCTGCCCGAACGCGGCAGTGACGCCGCGCGCACGCCAATCCCGCTGGCGGTCAACGACGACTCGCTCGACACCTGGTTCGTGCCGGCCATCGCCGACCTGCACCAGCGCCATGGCTATCTGTTCGACCTGCGCATGGACGACCAGGACCACACCCTGCAGCTGCTGCGCGATGGCAGCGTGCTCGGCGCGGTCACCGCCGAAAGCCAACCGGTGAAGGGCTGCAACGTGCATCCGCTTGGCGCGATGCGTTACCACGCCATCGCCTCTCCCGGCTTCGCGCGTCATTACTTCAGCGACGGCATGCAGGCCGCGGCACTGGCGCGCGCACCGATGCTGGTGTTCAACCGCAAAGATGAACTGCAATGGCGCTTCGTGCGGCGCCTGACCCGCGCGCACCTGCAGCCGCCGCTACACTACCTGCCCTCCTCCACCGGCTTCGTCGAGGCCGCCGCGTGCGGACTCGGCTGGGGCATGGCCCCGGAAACGCTGGTCGCGCCCGCCGTGCGCGCCGGCCGCGTGGTGGTACTGGAACCCCGCCGCTGGCTCGATGTGCCGCTGTACTGGCAGCATGCCGCCGTGCGTTCAAGCACGCTGCAGCACATCACCCAGGCGCTGCGCACTGCGGCCAGCGGCACCCTTCGTTGAGGACAGACCGATGACCGCAGACCCGGGCTTCACGCCGCGCGCACTACCGTTTGCGCACTTCTTCACCATTGGGACGGCATGGGCGTGATCGGCCGACGTACAAGGATGCACTGCGCGAAGGCCGCGCTGGCGCTCGCGCTGGCAACCTGCCTGCCACCCGCTGCGCTGGCGCAGACCACCGGCGATACACCCGCATTGGACTGGGAACAGGCGCGGCAACGCCTTGAACAGGTCTCCGATGCACTGGCCGCCGCCGATGCAGCGGTGCGCAACAAGCAGGACCTGCAGGAAGCCACCCGCCTGCTGCGCCTGCCGGAAATCACCGGCGAAGTGCGCCGCCTGCAGTTCCAGAAGACCCTCACGCTGCCACTGGGTTCACTGGCGCCGGTGGCCGAGGCCTATGGCATTGACTCGCCGCTGTCGTTCACCGAACGCGACTGGCGTACCCGCCCGGTGGTGACCGCGGTGCTGCCGCTGTACACCGGCGGCGTGATTCCGGCCGCTCAACGTGCCGCCAGCGCCGCCCACGAGCAGGCCAGCGCCGAGCGCGAAGCACAGCGCCAATCGCTGACCGTGCAGCTGGCCCAGGCCTATTTTGGCCAGCGCCTGGCCGAGCAGGCGGTGGACGTGCGCCGCGATGTGCGCGATGGCCTCAACCGTCACCTGTCCGACGCGGAGAAGCTGGAACGCGAGGGCTTCGCCACCCGCGCGCAGCGCCTGCAGGCCACCGTAGCCCGCGACAAGGCCGAGCGCGAATTCCAGAAGACAGTGAACGACCTGGCCACGCTGAAGGCAGCGCTGGCCACGCTGCTGCGCAGTGGCGGTGAGGTGCAGCCGGTATCACCACTGTTCGTGCAGCGCGTGCCACTGGAACCGGTGGCCAGCTTCGAGCGCACCGCGCAGGCGCGCCAGCCGCAGATCGCACGCCTGCGGGCGATGGTGGCGCAGGCCGAACAGGGCGTGCGCGTGCAGCAGGCCAAGCTGAAGCCGCAGATCTTCGCCTTCGGCCAGTACGACTTCCGCCGCCGCGACGAGATGCTGACCGATCCGGACTGGGCATTCGGCATCGGCCTGAAGTACACGTTCCTGTCGCCGAACTCGCGGCCGGCGCAGATCAGCGCCGCGCGTGCGCAGCAGGACCAGGCAGAAGCCGGCCTGCGCGAGGCTGAGAACCAGGTCGCACTGGGCGTGCGCAAGGCCTGGAACGAGCTGGAAACCGCGCGCCAGCAGTATGTGCTGCTCGACAGCAGCATCGCCCAGGCACAGGAAAACCTGCGCCTGCAGGAACTGGCGTTCCGCGAAGGCCAGGCGACTTCGCTGGATGTGATCGACGCGCGGCTCGGCCTGGGCGGCGCACGTGTCGAGCGCGCGCAGGCCGCCTACCAATACGATATTGCGCTGGCACAGTTGCTGGAGGTCAGTGGACAGATGGACCGTTTCGAAGAGTTCCGGCGGCGTGCGGACGAGGTGATCGACCATGAGTGATGTGCTGCACGACGATGCGACGACGCCCCCGGCCAAGCGCCGTCTGGGCCCGATCCTGATAGTGGTGCTGCTGGTCGTGGTGGTGCTTGGCCTGTGGCTGGCCTGGCGCAGCCCGGCCGACCAGATCCAGGGCATGGCCGATGCGGACACCATCAACGTGGCCGCCAAGATCACCGCGCGCGTGGCCGAACTGAAGGTGCGCGAGGGCGACCGTGTGCAGCCCGGGCAGGTGCTGTTCCTGCTCGACAGCCCGGAGGTAGCCGCCAAGGAACAGCAGGCCCACGGCGCATTGGCCGCCGCACAGGCGGTGGCCGACAAGGCCGACGAAGGCGCGCGGAGCGAAGATATCCGCGCCGCCGAAGCGAACTGGAAGCGGGCCGAAGCCGGCGCGACGCTGGCCGAAGCCACCTACCAGCGCGTGCAGAACCTGTTCAACGAAGGGGTGATGACCCGGCAGAAGCGCGATGAAGCGCATGCCCAGGCCACCAGCTCGCGCGAACTGGCGCGTGCCGCCCGCGCGCAGTACGACATGGCATTGGCAGGCGCACGCGAGCAGGACAAGCGCGCCGCGCAGGGCCAGGTGCAGCAGGCGCAGGGCGCGGTGGCCGAAGTCAATGCCGCGCGTGTCGAAGTGGAAGGGCGCGCGCCGGTCGCCGGCGAGATCAACAAGCGCATGGCCGACCCGGGCGAACTGGTGCCGGCCGGCTACCCGGTGTTCACCCTGGTCGACATCGACCGCATGTGGGTGGCGATGAACCTGCGCGAATCGCAGATGCAGGGCCTGAAGGTCGGCAGCAAGCTTCAGGGCAGCGTGCCGGCACTCGGCCTGGACGGCGAATTCGAGGTCTACTTCATCAACCCCGCCGGCGACTATGCAACCTGGCGTACCACCCGCCAGTCGTCCGGCTACGACGTCCGCAGCTTCGAGGTGCGGGTGCGCCCGGTACGCCGCATCGAGGGCTTCCGCCCCGGCATGAGCGTGCTGTTCGCATGGCCCCAGCACTGAGCCCCGGCCGCGGCGGCTTCGCCGCAAGCTGGCGGCGCGAGCTGCAGTCGCTGCGCGGCAACCGCGCCGACCTGCTGCTGGTCACCGTGCTGCCGCTGCTGATGCTGGCGGTGATGGCGTGGATGTTCACGCCTTCAGTGATGCGCGACATCCCGATCGCCGTGGTCGACCTCGACCACAGCAGTGACAGCCGCCTGCTGCTGCGCATGCTCGATGCCAGCCCCGGCGTGCGCATCGCCAGCCAGCCTGCGGATATGGAAGACGCACGTTCGCAGCTGCGCCGCCTGGATGTGTTCGCCATCGTGCTGGTGCCGCGCGATGTCACCCGGCAGGCGTTGCGTGGCCGCCAGGGCACGCTGTTCGCCTATTACAACGCCACCTACATGACGACCGGCCAATCTGCGGCGCGCGATATCGGCGACGCGGTCTCGGCCTGGAACGCGCGCCTGCTGCGTGAGCGTATTGGCCTGCAGGTCGGTCCGGGCAAGCTGCGTGCGGCGCCGATCGCGGTGCAGTCGGACATTCTGTACAACCCGGCGCGCAGCTACGAATTGTTCCTGCTGCCACTGATCTTCCCGGCAGTGCTGTCGCTGGTACTGGCGCTGGCAGTGGCCGGCAGCCTTGGCCGCGAGATCCGCGACGGCACCCTGCCCGCCTGGCTGGATCGCACGCCGTGGTCGGCGATTGCCGGCAAGGTCGCGCCGTACATCCTGCTGTTTTCGCTGTATGGCGCGCTCGGCATCGGTTACCTGGCCTGGCTGCGCGGCGATGGTGTGGCCGGCAGCGTGCTCGTGCTGCTGCTCGCACAGCCACTGTTCTACCTGGCAACGGCCGCCTACGCGTTGTTCTTCGTCGGCGTCACCCGCGACATGGGTACCGCGCTGTCCGCGGTCGGCCTCAGCATCGGCACCGCACTGGCATTTTCCAGTGCCACCTTCCCGGTGCTGGATGGCCCCCTGTTCACCCGCATCTGGCATCAGCTGCTGCCACTCAGCGCCTACATCAAGCTGCAGACCCAGCAGCAGTTCATCGGTTCGCCGCTGCAGGTTTCGATATGGCCGCTGACCACGCTGTTGTTGATGACGATGGTGGCCGGTGGCATCGGCGGCCTGCGCCTGATCGCCTTTGCGCGTACACCTGAAGCCGCGCAGCCTGCGGGAGCCGACGCATGAGCGCACTCTGGCGCAGCCTGCGGCAGACGCTGATGGCAGTGCTGTGCGACCGCTACGCGATCGTGGTGATGGTCGGCGCGGTGATCCTGTACTCGTTCTTCTACCCGGCCGCGTATCGCCACCAGGTGGCGGGCAACCTGCCGGTGCTGGTGGTGGACGAAGACCACAGCGCGACCAGCCGCGAGCTGCTGCGAAAGCTCGATGCACTCCGCGTTGCACGCGTGGTCGGGCAACCGGCGGACATCGACAGTGCGCGCCAGCAGCTGGAAGCCGGCCACGCAGAAGGGATCGTGCTGATTCCGGCCAACCTGGAGCGCGACATCCTGCGCGGCCATCCGGCCAAGCTGGTGCTGCTCGGCAACGGCGCCTACCTGGGCCGTGCCAGCTGGGTACTGGGCAGCGTGGCCGATGCACTGGGCGCGTTCGGGCGTGAGGCGGTAGTCGGCCAGGCCGCCTTCATGGGCGCGCCGCAGGCACCGCCGGTCACCCTGGTGCAGCGCCCGCTGTACAACACGCAGGAAGGCTATGGCAGCGCCATCGTGCCCGGCGTGGCCGAACTGATCGTGCACCAGACGCTGCTGATGGGCATCGGCGTCCTGCTCGGCGGCCGCCGCCTCGCACTCGGCCGGCGCCTGCGCTTCGACCTGCCGACCCTGGCCGGCATGGCGATGGGCTTCGGTCTGATCGGCCTGTTCGGCCTGTTCTACTACGCTGGTTTCACCGCCTGGGTGCAGGACTATCCGCGTGGCGGCAACCCACTGGGCCAGCTGCTCGGCGGCACCCTGTTCATCGCCGCCACCGTGGCTTTCGGCCTGTTCGTCGGCAGCTTCTTCCGCACCCGCGAACGCGCCTTCCAGTACATCATCGCCACCTCGATCCCGCTGTTCTTCCTGGCCAGCCTGTCGTGGCCGGCGGTGATGACGCCGCCACCGCTGGTCTGGCTGGCGCAGTTGCTGCCCACCACCTCGGGCATCAACCTGATGGTGCGCCTGAACCAGATGGACGCCAGCCTGGCCGAAGTCAGCCACGAACTGATCACCCTCAACGTCCTGCTGCTGCTCTACGGCAGCCTCGCCACCTGGCGCCTCCTCGCAAAAAAGGGGACGGAGGGGATTAAGTCGTAAACGGCCGGTTGGGGGAATTGCGACTTAATCCCCTCCGTCCCTTTTTCCTGCAACGAAGAACGCCGGCGCGGGGCCGGCGTTCGGGTACTGCGGTGTGGAAGGGGAAACGAGGTATGGCTGTGAGCGATCAGCGGTAGACGCGTTCGCAGCGGCGTTCAACGACGCGGTCGCCGTTCTTCTGCTGGCTGTTGCCTTGGATCTGGCGACCGGCCGCACCACCGGCAACAGCACCGGCCACCGTAGCGAGCTTCTTGCCATTGCCGCCGCCCACCTGGTTGCCCAGCAGGCCACCGATCACTGCGCCGGTGGCGGTACCCGTGATGCGGTTCGGATCGCGCGAGTTGCGCTGCACTTCCACGTTCTTGCAGACCACGCGACTGCCGTCGTTGAACTTGCGTCCCTCATCGCGCGGCCCATACGTCTGCGCACCGGCCACCGACGAAGCCGCCAGCAGCGTGCCCAGCACAAGCAATCGGGTCGAGGTCTTCATGGCCATCTCCTGAGTTCCGGTATGGCGCAAGTGTCCTCCTGCGGTTGGCAACCGGAAGTGAAATGCGCGTGTCCGCCGCCTCATCGGCCATCGCGCGTTCAGGAAGAAAGTTGCGCCCATCGCGATCAACCATCGCGATGGGCGCCGTCTCCCTGCCGGCACGCGCTGTTGCTAGAACTCTTCCCAACCACCCGCGTTGGCAGCCAACGTCGGCTCGATGCGCGGCGACAGCACCGCCGGGCGTCTCACTGGCGTGACCGAGGCGGCTACTGCAGCAAGCGCGCGCGGGACCGATACGGCTGCCGCGGCCGCACCGGTGCGGAACACCGACACCGCCTCGGTCAGCAGGTTGGCCTGCTCTTCCATGGACCGCGCTGCGGCGCTGGCTTCTTCCACCAGCGCCGCATTCTGCTGCGTGGTCTCGTCCATCTGCACCACCGCCTGGTTCACCTGTTCGATACCCGAGCTCTGCTCCTGCGATGCGGCGGAGATATCAGCCATGATGTCGGTGACGCGCTGCACCGACGCCACGATCTCGCCCATCGTGGTGCCTGCCTGGCGGACCAGCGCCGAGCCGTCAGCGACCTTGCCGACCGAATCCTCGATCAGGCCCTTGATCTCCTTGGCCGCACCGGCCGAGCGCTGTGCCAGCGTACGCACCTCACTGGCCACCACCGCAAAGCCCCTGCCCTGCTCGCCGGCACGCGCGGCTTCCACCGCCGCGTTCAACGCCAGGATGTTGGTCTGGAAGGCGATGCCGTCGATGACGCTGATGATCTCGGCGATCTTCTTCGACGAGGCTTCGATGGCCGACATCGTGGTGACCACCTGGCCCACCACCTCGCCGCCCTGCGAGGCGACGCCATGCGCGCCGATGGCAAGCTGGTTGGCCTGGCGTGCGTGCTCGGCGTTCTGCTTCACAGTGGAGGTCAGTTCCTCCATCGACGCAGCCGTCTCTTCCAGGTTCGCCGCCTGCTGCTCGGTGCGCCGCGACAGATCGGTGTTGCCCGAGGCGATCTCGCCTGCCGCCAGGTTGATGCTGGACGCGCTGGACTGGATGCGGCCGACAATCTGCTTGAGCTGATCGACGGTGGCATTGCAGTCATCGCGCATGCGGGCGAACACGCCGTGGAAGTCACCCTGCATGCGTACGGTGAGGTCACCGCGCGAGATCGCCTGCAGCAGGGTCGACACCTGCACCAGGTTCTCGTCGGTGGTCTGCATCAGGCGATTGAGCCCGGCCACCATGTCGCGGAAATCATAGGCGAAGCGATCTTCATCGCCGCGCAGGCTGAAGTCGCCTGCCGCCGCGGCCGTCGCCAGCCGGCGGATCTCGCTGTTGATCGCCGACAGGCTGGTCTTGGTCTCGTCCATTGCCTGGGTGATCGCCGCCTTCTCGCCCGGCAACGGATCCATGTCCACCGACAGGTCGCCACGGGCATAGTGCTTCATCACCTCGATCAGCCGGTTCTGCACCTGCACGTGCGAACCGACCAGCGCATTGGTCTCATGTACCATGCGCCCGTAGTCGCCGGGGAAGGCACTCTCGTCCATGCGATAGCTGAGGCTGCCCGCATCGTGCTGGCGGGCCAGCTCGCCCTGCGCCGCCATCACCGACTGCAACTGCGCCTGCATGCGCTGCATCGACCTGAGCAGCTGCGTCACCTCATCGTTGCCGGACGCGTCGATGCTGTTGTCCAGCCGCCCGTTGGCGATGCCGTCGGCCAGCTTCACCGCACCCTCCAGCGGGCGGGTCAGGCTGCGGGTGATGGCCCACGCGGCCAGCGAGCCCAGTACCAGGCTCAACGCACCGAACACGATCGACAACGTGCCGGTCCAGGATTCGGTTGAACGGTATTCCTCGCGGCTGCGCTCGGTCAGCGCTTCCTGATGCCGCAGCAATGTCGAGATGGCCTCGTTCCAAGCGGTTGCCAGCCCATGCTCGGCGAGCAGTTCCTTGGCCGCGCCGTCGAAATCACCGGCCTTCATGCGCTCGTGCAGATGCTGGGTGGAGGCATCGGTGGCCTTGCGTGCCGCGTCGATCTTCGCAACCAGGGTATCGCCGGTGGCATCACGCGGAATCTTGATGTATTTGGCCCAGATGCCGTCGTAGGTCCGCGACAGCTCCTGCGCCTTCTGATAATCCTTGTCGAAATCCTCGCCACGCTTGATCACCATCAGCCGGCGGTGCATCAACACTGCGTTGTTGGTATCCAGCATGTCGTTCAACAGCCGCATCTTCACCATGTTGACGTCCACCACTTTCTCGAACTGGGCAGACTTCAGGTGATTTCCGTACAGCGCCAGGCCGACGATGGCCACGATGAACAGCAGCAGCAGACCAAACCCGGCACCCAGCCGGGATCCCACTCGGAGGTTGCGTAAGGCGAGCATCTCAATTCCCTTGATCATGGCCGTACGATCGATGGCGGCGCAGGCAGGGGAAACTTTATGGGTCGATATTATTATATCGATCCAAAACTCTGGAACTGTGCAGACAGGTGTGAAACGCACCCGGAACGGCAAGCGCTATATCTTTCAGGAATATCGGAATGACGAGGGACTGGTGATTATCGTCACGCGCAGCTCACGAAACCGGCTGTGGGAACCGCATTTCGATGAATCAATGCAACAGAATGCATGTACCGTCCGAACATCGCACACATACCCGCATGAGACCCGCCTCTGCAGTGGCCGGGTGAGCAACGTGCCCCCCTGAAGTTTCCATTGGATGCCACAGACATCCTCAGGAGCACACTGCCGCAGCGGCATCAGGCATTTCAGCTCCAGACGTCGCCTTCAGGTGACATCCAGACCAATCCAAACGGCGCATCCGAAAGGAACCAGAACCCGTGCTCATCGAGATCCGCCTGATCTCTGGCGGCCGGCCATGCGCGGCGAAGCGCACCCAACTGCCCATCAACATCCCCATCGGCGAAGACGCCTTGCGAAGCCAGCTTCAGCTTACCTTCCATCATCAGCAACTTCAGCATCGAAAAGAACGCTTCCGTCTGCTGCTCGAAGGTGACGTCACGCCCCTCCAACTCAACGTTCATGTTGATCCACAGTGACCCCATGGAATAGCCATAGGAGTAATGAAGAACATTCCTGACAACCTCAGGCATCATTGCAGCGCGCTCCTCCGCAACGCCATCTCCATCAACAATGGAACGCCAGGAACAGCTCTCCCATGCGGAGGACGACATGTTCGCCCGCGAACTGGGCGAATCTCCCTCTGCTCATCGTGAATGGTCGCAAGCCTTTCAGAGAGCCAAGCCACTCCCTCGCAGGACAGCGATCCCCGGCCTGAATCAGGCACCGGTGCCCCCCAAGGGACCGCACTCATCGTCAGTGAAGAATCTGGTCTCCAGATCCTGAGCGGGCTCCATGCCACCGTATACGGTTCGCGATCCACTCAGCGTCTTCAATTCCAGAAAATGCCGTTGGAGTTCCGACATCGCGACACCGATATCCGCCCACTCCATATCGAATGACAGTTCGATGCTCACCATTCCTTCAAACCTGATGACACGAATCAACAGCATGGGAATATGAACAGCCGAGCCCAATCGGAAGCCCTTTACTTGTTGGGCCATGCATGAGCCATACGGAAACTCATGGAAACGTCCTGCAGAGTGCTCGCCAGCCGCGATGGGTTCACCTTCCCACCCGGTCGACGAAACGGACTCAGCCATGCGGGCCATCTCCTCCAGCAGCGTGGACACATGAACCGATGGGACCGCCTCCATGACAATCTCAAACGCGTCACTCATCAATAGGCTCCTTGGGATGCCGCTTGCGGCCGATCGGGCGCAACCGCCCTGCGCTGGATAGCGAAGACATCCACCTTCAGACGGATAGTTCCTTCGCCAGCACTTCGCGGCTGGCGGCCATCTTCGCCCACTCACTCACGTGCATCAAAGCATCACCGGCGCTCATCCACGGAAATTGACTCCCAAAATGGAGCAATCGAATTCTCCTCAAGATACGTCTCAAGATCCCTGAACGGAGAAACGCCGATATCCATCAAAGAAAACCAGAAGGCATCACATTCGTCGCAGACAAATATCTGAACACCACTCTCCTTGACGTGAGCCTCAAGCATCTCACCTTGCTCACAACGTGGACAGATCACCAACACCTCACCGTACAGTGACACCCGAATTTTATTTTGCTGGCACCAGGTTCAACAATAGTTCTCGCGTTGTTCCCGCCAGCAAGGCTGATCACTCGCCCCGTTGGGCCGATGTGTGCTCCCGAATCTCCAGGCATCGCCGTTCCCTTCATTCTCCCGGTCTCGGCAACGAGAGAAATCAACCAGGCTCCATCCGCAACGAAAAAAACGGCATGCGTCGACGTTGCGGGGTTTGGAAGCGCATGTGTCATTGCATGCTTGACACGCTTTCCAGTCGTAGAACCGATTCCATGATCAAGGCCGCCCGGACTATTCCGGGTCCTGGTTCCTGTGTTGAAGGCCAGCGGAGGGCCGCAGGCAACGCTACAGTGGCGCATGAAACTCGTCCTGCAGATCGAAGGCAGCGCCATCAATGACATCGCCAGCCTGTACGCGGAGATCAACCGCGTGTTCATGGCCGGCGAGGACTGGCAGCTCGGACCGAGCCTGGATGCTCTGGACGATCTGTTGCATGGCGGCTATGGCGCGTTGGCCGGCCAGGCGCAGGCCACGCTGATCTGGCGCGATATCGCCCACAGCCGCACGGCCCTGGGCGTGGAGACCACCCGCCAATGGCTGCAGGCCAAGCTCGACACACCGGGCAGCTTCAATACGCAGGCCATTGCCCGCCAGCTGGACACGCTGCAACGGGGCGAAGGCCCGACCTACTTCGAGATCGTGATGGAGATCTTCGCCAGCCACCGGCAGATCACCCTGGTTCCGGCCTGACTGCGTGCCCTGCACGGGGAGTGCCCGCCAACCGCAGCGGCGTCCACCGGCCCCAGCAGTTACCATGGACGGCCCTGTACCTGCTCCGCTGCCGCCGCCCTCCGGCGCGGCCGGACGCCCAGATCCACGAGTCCCATGTCCAAAGACAAGTCCGCCGAACACACCCCGCTGATGAAGCAGTTCTTCGCAGCCAAGTCCGACTACCCGGACCTGCTGCTGTTCTTCCGCATGGGCGACTTCTACGAGCTGTTCTACGACGACGCGCGCAAGGCCGCGCGCCTGCTCGACATCACCCTGACCCAGCGTGGCAGCTCCGGCGGCGCGCCGATTCCGATGGCCGGCGTGCCGGTACATGCCTATGAAGGCTACCTGGCCCGGCTGGTGGCGCTGGGCGAGTCGGTGGCGATCTGCGAGCAGATCGGCGACCCGGCGCTGGCCAAGGGCCTGGTCGAGCGCAAGGTGGTGCGCATCGTCACCCCCGGCACGGTCACCGACGAGGCGCTGCTGGACGAGCGCCGCGACACCCTGCTGATGGCGCTGTCGCGCACGAAGCAGGGCTACGGCCTGGCCTGGGCCGACCTGGCCGGTGGCCGCTTCCTGGTAAATGAAGTGGAAACCGACGACGCGCTGGAAGCCGAGCTGGCCCGACTGGAGCCGGCCGAGCTGCTGGTGCCCGACGAAGAAAACTGGCCGGAATTCCTGCGCCAGCGCACCGGCGTGCGCCGTCGTGCGCCGTGGCTGTTCGACGCCGACAGTGGCCGCCGCCAGCTGTTGAACTTCTTCAAGCTGCATGACCTGAGCGGCTTCGGCATCGATGACAAGCCGCGCGCGACCGCTGCCGCGGGCGCCCTGCTCGGCTATGTCGAGGAAACCCAGAAGCAGCGCCTGCCGCACCTGACTTCGATCGCGATGGAAACCGCCGGCGAGGCGATCGCGATGAACGCCGCCACCCGCCGCCACCTGGAACTGGATACGCGCGTCGACGGCGATACCCGCAATACCCTGCTGGGCGTGCTCGACAGCACGGTGACGCCGATGGGCGGCCGCCTGCTGCGGCGCTGGCTGCACCGCCCGCTGCGCCTGCGCGAGGTGCTGGTGCAGCGCCACCATGCGGTGGAAACCCTGATCGATCGCGGCAGCGACGCCGACATCCGCGAACAGTTCCGTCGCCTCGGCGACCTGGAACGCATCCTCACCCGCGTCGCACTGCGTTCGGCGCGCCCGCGCGATTTCTCCACCCTGCGCGATGGCCTGGGCCTGCTGCCGGCGGTGCGCGAGGTGCTGGCGCCGCTGGATTCGCCGCGCCTGCAGGCCCTGCATGCCGCGCTGGGCGAACACGATGAGTGCGCGCAGCTGCTGGCCAGCGCCATCGCTGAGATGCCGCCGCTGAAGCTGAGCGATGGCGGTGTGCTGGCCGACGGCTTCGATGAAGAGCTGGATGAACTGCGACGCCTGTCCACCCATGCCGACCAGTTCCTGGTCGACCTGGAACAGCGCGAACGCGAAAGCAGCGGCATTGCCACCCTGAAGGTGGGCTACAACCGCGTGCATGGTTATTACATCGAAATCAGCAAGGGCCAGTCCGACCGTGCGCCGGTGCACTACACCCGCCGCCAGACGCTGACCAATGCCGAGCGCTACATCACCGAGGAACTGAAGGCGTTCGAAGACAAGGTGCTGTCCGCGCGCGACCGTTCGCTGTCGCGCGAGAAGTACCTGTACGAACAGCTGCTGGATACCCTTGGCGGGCAGCTGGAACCGCTGAAGCAGTGCGCCGCTGCACTGAGCGAACTGGACGTGCTGGCCGCCTTCGCCGAACGCGCGCAGGCGCTGGACTGGGCGCGTCCGGAGCTGCAGGCCGAGCCGTGCCTGAAGATCGAGCGCGGTCGCCATCCGGTGGTCGAGGCGGTACGCGAGCAGCCGTTCGAACCCAATGATCTGGACCTGCATCCGGACCGTCGCATGCTGGTCATCACCGGCCCGAACATGGGCGGTAAATCGACCTACATGCGGCAGAACGCACTGATCGTGCTGCTGGCCCACATCGGCAGCTTCGTGCCGGCCAGCCGTGCGCTGATCGGCCCGATCGACCGCATCCTGACCCGCATCGGCGCCGGCGACGACCTCGCCCGCGGGCAGTCGACCTTCATGGTCGAAATGGCCGAGACCAGCTACATCCTGCATCACGCCACCGCGCATTCGCTGGTGCTGATGGACGAGATCGGTCGTGGCACCTCCACCTACGATGGCCTGGCGCTGGCCGACGCGGTGGCCCGTCACCTGGCCTACCAGAACCGCTGCTATACGCTGTTCGCCACCCACTACTTCGAGCTGACCGCGCTGGCCGACGAGCAGCACGAGGGCGGCCGCAGCGGCATCGCCAACGTGCACCTGGATGCCGTCGAGCACGGTGAGGCGCTGGTGTTCATGCACGCGGTGAAGGACGGCCCGGCCAACCGCAGCTTCGGCCTGCAGGTGGCCGCGCTGGCCGGCCTGCCGCGTGCCACCGTGGCGCAGGCCCGCCGCCGCCTGGCCGAGCTGGAGCAGCGCGGTGGTGAAAGCCATGCCGCCGAACTGGCGCCACAGGCACTGGATGCGCCGCAGCAGTTCGGCCTGTTCAGCGCACCGGCCAGCAAGGCGCAGGAAGCGCTGGCGACGATCGATCCGGACGAGTTGACCCCGAAGCAGGCACTGGAAGCCCTGTACCGGTTGAAAGCGCTGCTGTAACCGCAGCAAACGGCAAGGGCCTCCCGCTACCGTGCGGGAGGCCAGTCGAAAGATTCCGCAAATCCGATTCTGCATTTCAATTGACAGAATCTATCAACCTGAACGAATCATTCGATTATTCATTTCATCTGGCCATAGCTAAAGTCGAGTGAAGATGTTTCTCCCACGTCTTCACCGCCACCAGGAGCCAGCCGATGAGCCAGTCCGACAACAACAACGCCAAGTGCCCGTATCACACCGCCCCGTCGCCGGAGCAGGGCGCCGAGCAGCAGCGCGAGCTGAGCACCACGCCCAAGCAGAAGCACGGCGATGACCCGGTCACGCCGATGACCACGGCCTTCGGCGCACCGGTGGTGGACAACCAGAACAGCAAGACCGCCGGCCCGCGCGGCCCGCTGCTGATGGAAGACGTGTGGCTGCTGGAGAAGCTGGCCAACCTCAACCGCGAGATCATTCCCGAGCGCCGCATGCACGCCAAGGGCTCGGGCGCGTTCGGTACCTTCACCGTCACCCACGACATCAGCAAGTACACCCGCGCCAAGCTGTTCGAGAAGGTCGGCAAGCAGACCGAGATGTTCGCCCGCTTCACCACCGTGGCCGGCGAGCGTGGCGCCGCCGACGCCGAACGCGACATCCGCGGCTTCGCACTGAAGTTCTACACCGAAGAAGGCAACTGGGACCTGGTCGGCAACAACACGCCGGTGTTCTTCCTGCGCGACCCGCGCAAGTTCGCCGACCTCAACAAGGCGGTCAAGCGCGACCCGCACACCAACCTGCGCAGCGCGCGCAACAACTGGGACTTCTGGACGCTGCTGCCCGAAGCGCTGCTGCAGGTGACCGTGGTGATGAGCGACCGCGGCATTCCGCGCAGCTTCCGCCACATGCACGGTTTCGGCTCGCATACCTACAGCTTCACCAACGCCGACAGCGAGCGCTTCTGGGTGAAGTTCCACTTCGTCAGCCAGCAGGGCATCGAATCGCTGACCGACGCGCAGGCGCAGATCCTGGTCGGCCATGACCGCGAAAGCCACGGCCGCGACCTGTTCGCTGCGATCGAGAAGGGCGACTTCCCGAAGTGGAAGCTGTTCATCCAGGTCATGCCGGAACTGGATGCGGAAACCTACCGCGTGCACCCGTTCGACCTGACCAAAGTGTGGCCGAAGAGCGACTATCCGCTGATCGAAGTGGGCCAGTTCGAACTGAACCGCAACCCGGTCAACTGGTACCAGGACGTAGAGCAATCGGCATTCGCACCGAGCAACCTGGTGCCGGGCATCGGTCCGTCGCCGGACAAGATGCTGCAGGCGCGCCTGTTCGCCTACTCCGATGCGCAGCGTTACCGCCTGGGCGTGAACCACCACCAGATTCCGGTGAACGCCGCGCGCTGCCCGGTGCACAGCAACCACCGCGACGGTGCGATGCGCGTGGACGGCAACTACGGTGGCCTGCCGCACTACGAGCCGAACAGCTACGGCCAGTGGCAGGAGCAGCCGGAGTATCGCGAGCCGCCAATGAAGATCCGCGGTGACGCCGACTTCTGGAACTTCCGTGAGGACGACGCCGACTACTTCAGCCAGCCCGGTGCGCTGTTCCGCAGCTACAACCAGGCGCAGAAGGACCGCTTGTTCGCCAACACCGCCCGTGCCCTGGGCGATGCGCCGGACTTCATCAAGCAGCGCCACATCGACAACTGCAGCAAGGCCGACCCGGCCTATGGCGCCGGCATTGCCGCGGCCCTGAAGGCGCTGGCCAGCCAGCCGTCGGATCCGTTCAAGCCGGCCCAGCCGGAAAGCGACTTCCCGGCCGCTACCCCGGGTGCGGAAGACATCGAGCTCTGATCGCCCCTCCGCGCGTACGGCACGCCGCCTCCCTGTGGGGCGGCGTCGCCGTTTTAACGGTCCGCGTCGTATCGTCTGCACGCCCAAACCCAATCAAGGATCTCCCTGATGAGCCTGACCGATGAACTTCTCTCCAAACTGCAGGGCGCCCCGCTGCAGCAGGTGTCGCAGCAGCTCGGCATCAGCGACACCCAGGCCTCCGGTGCGATCAGCGCCGCGCTGCCGGTGCTGATGGGCGCGCTGGGCAACAACGCCTCGCAGCCGCAGGGCGCGCAGGCGCTGCTCGGCGCATTGCAGAACAACCACAGTGGCCTGGACCTGGGCAGCGTGCTCGGTTCGGTGCTGGGCGGCGGTGGCGGTGGTGCCGCCAGCGACGGCGCCGGCATCCTCGGCCACATCTTCGGCGGTAGCCAGCAGAAGGTGGAAACCGGCCTGGCCCAGGCCACCCAGCTCGACAGCGGCCGCACCAGCCAGCTGCTGCAGATCCTCGCCCCGATCGTGATGGCCTTCCTTGCCCAGCGCCTCGGTGGCGGCCAGGCCGATGCCGGCTCGCTCAGCCAGGCGCTCGGCCAGGAAAAGCAGCAGGTGCAGCAACAGGGCGGTCTTGCCGGTGGCCTGCTCGGCAGCCTGCTGGACCAGGACGGCGATGGCCAGCTGGGTGTGGGCGACCTGCTGAAGCTGGGCGGCAACCTGCTGGGTGGCAAGCGCTGACGGAAGGTGTCGCCGGGCATGGCCCGGCGCTACCGGGCGTCGCGTTCATCGATATCCGCCGGGCGAGACCGGCATCTCCGTGGGTAGCGCCGGGCCATGCCCGGCGTCCTACCGGTTGCCCGCCTTCAGCCGCTCCAGAACCGGCGCGAACAACGGCGCCTGCATCGAACGCGGCGGCGCCACGGTCTTCCCCTTCTCCTGCGCCTGCCAGTACGACCACGGCAGCGGCCCGTCGCCCAGCTCGTAGTCCATGCCATCCCACCCATCCTCGCGGAAGGCGTAGAAGGCCCAATGCACCTTCTCCTGCTCCAGCACCTGCAGCACATCCTGCAGGTAGCGCTGGCAGTCGGGCCAGCGCCGCATGCAGCCGAACTCGCCAACCACCATGCGGTTGGCCCCCACGCCATGCGTCTTCGCCCAGTCCATCGGCTGCTGCAGGTAACTGCGGACACGCGTGGCATCCCAGCGTTCGCTGTGCTCGCCAAACGGCACCACGCCCGGGTAGCGGTACGGCGCGGTGCGCTTCTGGTTCGGCGCGCTGGTTGCGGCATACGGCTCATACATGTGCACGCTGTACAGCAGTTTCGGGTCCGCCAGCGGCGCCGGCCAGTAGTTGAAGCCATCGGCAGCGGCGTACCAGCCGGCATCCAGCATCAACGGCATGTCCGCATCGACCGCGCGGATGCTGGCGATCAGTTCCGAGTAGAAGCGGCGCAGATCGCGCGGCCCGTCCTGCACACCGGTGTACCACTGGCGCATGGCCTCTGCCGAAGCATGCTCGGCCATGCCAGCACCGTATTCGGGAACCGGTTCGTTGATCAGGTTGTAGGCGGCCAGTGCGGGATGGCCCTTCAATGCCGTGGCGAGGTCGCTCCAGAAGCGCCGGGCCGGCGCGTGGTTGTCGAAGGACTGCCACAGGCGCGGGTCGACCTTGTCGCCGTTGTGCTGCTTCCAGCGCAGCAGTGGCAGCGACAGCGGGGTCAGCACCACTTTCAGCCCAGCCGCGTCGGCATCATCCAGCACCCGGCGCAGCGTGGCCAGATCGGCCGGAACCAAGCCGCGGTAGTCATCGGCATTGCCGATCAGGAAGTCACGACCGCCCTGCCCCTTCCACTTGTCTGGTACCAGGCGCACCCAGGTCGCGCCGGTCGCGCGCAGGGCGTCGAAGTAGGCCCGGTCCGGCGGCGACATGTTCATGCTGTTACCGCCGCGTTGCGGAGCATCCCAGAAGGTGATGTCAGCGGCGTACACCGGGGCGGCGGCGAGGGTCAGGCACAGCAGGCTGTGGCGCAGGCGCATTGCGATCTTCCATGACAGGATGTTCCGACCCTGCAGGAGGTCAACCCAACAGCGGCTGACCGGAACCTTGCACGCCGGGCATGGCCCGGCGTTGCCGACGGTGTTCCGTACGCACGGCATCCGCCATGCATTGCGGATGCGTCACAACGCGTCGATGTCTCCCAGCGCACGGATCAGCCGCCGCGCTCGCTTGTCCGGCTTGTGCTCCGGCGGCTGGAAGCCGTCGCGCGCCGCGATGCGCAGCGCACGCTGTTCCGCGCGACGCGCCTTCGAGGCCTCGCTCTCGGCATACAGCTGCTGCGCCGCCGGTGCCGGCCCGCGCTGATCGCTCAGGCCCAGCACCTGGATCTCGAAATGCTCCTCGCCACGATCCACCTGCAGCTGCTCGCCCACGCGCACCGCGCGCGAGGATTTCGGACGCTGGCCGGCGACGCTGACCTTGCCGGTTTCGATGGCCTGCTTGGCCAGGCTGCGCGTCTTGAAGAAACGGGCCGCCCACAGCCAGATGTCCAGGCGGACACTGGGCGACAGCGGGGGAAGTTCATGCATCGATCTGGACTACTCCGGTGGCTTGTTCAGGGGACGCGGATGATCGGGGTCGGTCCGGCAGCCGGTGCCGCCGATCAGGGTCGGCACACCCGCGGACAGATCCTGCCGCTGGCTGCCGACCAGGCACTCGGCGCGGTCGGTCGGCCGCACCTGGGTATCGCCCAGCCGGTCACCTGTCGAACATGCGGCCAGTGCGGCGCCGATCAAGGCCAGCGCCAGGGCCCGCGTCACCCGCAGTCGTTGATGCATTGCCACATCCCGCAAACCGGCTTGGTGCTAGTGTGCGCCTCCCGGGATTCGATCACCACTCCATGGCCAAAGCGCCGCTTGACCTGACCTCCGGCCCGATCGGGCGCAATCTTCTGCTGTTTTCACTGCCGATCCTGGCAGGCAACATCGCGCAGTCGCTGAACGGTTCGGTGAATGCGGTCTGGGTCGGGCGCTTCCTCGGCGAGGCGGCACTGACCGCCACCGCGAACGCCAACAACATCATGTTCTTCCTGATCGGCTCGGTGTTCGGCTTCGGCATGGCCTCGACCATCCTGATCGGCCAGGCCATCGGCGCGCGCGACATCGCGCAGGCGCGGCGCGTGGTCGGCACCAGCGCCACCTTCTTCATCGGCCTGTCGGTGATCATCGCCATCGCCGGCTGGTTCATGGCCCATCCGCTGCTGGCAGCGATGGGCACGCCGGCCGCTTCGCTGCCGCTGGCCGAGGCCTACCTGCAGATCATCTTCCTGGCGATGCCAACGCTGTATGCGTTCGCCTTCCTCACCGCCGCGCTGCGCGGTGCGGGCGACTCGCGCACGCCGTTCCGCTTCCTGATGGTCTCGGTGGCGCTGGACATCGTGCTGAACCCGGTACTGATCTTCGGCATGGGCCCGTTCCCTGCGCTCGGCATTGCCGGCTCGGCCTGGGCCACGCTGGTCGCGCAGACGCTGTCGCTGGCCGGCCTACTGCTGTACATGCGGCACAAGCGCCACACCTTGTGGCTGGGCCGTGCCGACATGCGGCTGTTCAAGCTCGACCTGGCCATCCTCAAAGCCCTGGTGATCAAGGGCGTGCCGATGGGCCTGCAGATGGTGCTGATCTCGCTGTCGGTGATCCTGCTGATGACCATGGTCAACCAGTACGGCACCGACACCGGCGCGGGTTATGGCGCATCGCTGCAGCTGTGGAACTACCTGCAGATGCCGGCGATGGCGATCGGCGCGGCGTGCTCGTCGATGGCGGCGCAGAACGTCGGTGCTCAGCGCTGGGACCGGGTGCGCGGCACCGCGCGCCAGGGCGTGCTGTTCAATTTCCTGCTGACCGGCGCGCTGATCCTGCCGCTGGTGGTGTTCGACCGCCAGCTGCTGGCCCTGTTCCTGCCACCGGCCAGCCAGGCGCTGGACATCGCCCGCCACCTCAACCACGTGGTGATCGGCTCGTTCCTGTTCTTCGGTGTCAGCTTCGTCATCTCCGGCGTGGTGCGCTCCACCGGCGCGGTGATTCCGCCGCTGCTGATCCTGGCCGGTTCGCTGTGGGGCGTGCGCGTGCCGTTCGCCGAACTGCTGCAGCCGTACTGGGGCGCCGATGCGATCTGGTGGAGTTTCCCGGTCAGCTCGTTCGTGTCGATGCTGCTGTCGCTGGCGTATTACCGCTGGGGCGGCTGGCGCAAGGCGAAGATGATGGGCAAGCCCTCGCACGCCGAGGAACTGGCCACCCCGTCGGAGATCCCGGCCTGCCCGCCGTCGCCGGTGGCCGACCCGGATGCCGCACCACCACGGTAGTGCCGGCCGCTGGCCGGCAACTTCACACCTCTCCAGAAGCACCGCGCAACAGCCAGCCAGCGGCCGGCTCTACCGTTTCTTCTTCGCCGCGTTGAACGTGGCCGCTGCGCGCAGCAACGCCTTCAACGCCGCGCCATTGGGCATCGCACCTTCATGGATATCGATCGCGCGCCGCGTGTTGCCCTCCAGGCTGGCGTTGAACAGGCCCTTCGGATCGGCCAGCGCCGCACCGTTGGCGAAGGTGAGCTTCACCGCCTGCTTGTAGGTCTCGCCGGTGCACAGGATACCGTTGTGCTCCCACACCGGCGTGCCACGCCACTTCCAGGTTTCCCGCACGTCAGGCAACGCCTCATGGATCAATGCACGCACGCGCGCCAGCGTTTCGCCGCGCCAGTCGCCCAGTTCGGCGATGCGTGCATCGATCAGTTCAGCCGCCGGGGTTCCGGCATCGTCAGGGTTCGGTGCGTGCGTGGCCATCAGCGGTTCTCGTCGGCAAGGAGATCGTAACGGTGGACTTACATGCGTTCGCCGGGCAACGCGGCGGCCTGGCGCACCCAATCGAGGAACTGTGCCTCATCCTGCACGCCATCCTGCGCAATGTGCAGGTAGCGCGTATCGGCGCTCCGGGACGGCTCGGGTGGCACCGGCGTCAGCGCCGCGCCGCGGAAAAACGCCACCTTGATGTAGCGGGTAAAGCAATGGAAGCTGAGAAACCAGCCTTCGCCCGGCGCTACCGCATACATCGGCGAGTTCCACTTCACCGCCTTGTGCACGCCGGGTACAGCCTGTTCGATCAGCGCATCCAGCTGTTCGCCGATCGGACGTTTCCAGTCCGGCATGGCGGCGATGTACGCCTGCACCGGGGCATCGCCCTCGCCCTTGGCGATCTGTGGGTTGCCGCCGGACAGCAACGTAGGCGCGGCGGAAGGTGCGGTTCGCTTGGCAGGCATCGCACGGTACGACCATCGGGATGACGCTGCAGCCTAGCGCGGCCCGTAGCCGGTGGTCACGGCGCAGTGCGCCATCGGCTCAGTCCGCCTGCCGCGCCCGGAACTGCCGCCAGTCCGGCAGCTTGCGGTGCCGGCGCAGCGAGCGCATCAGCGCCGCCATCACCATGCCGAACAGCGCACCGGCCACCAGGCCGGCAACCAGCAACAGCGCCAGCGGGCGCTCGCTGCCCTGCCACAGCATCAGCCACATCAGCGCGGTCCAGAACAGCCCGAACAACAGGCCCTGCACCAGCGCATTGATGCCGAAGCCCGCCAGGATCGGTGGCGGCAGGGCAATGCCCAGGCGCCACAGCAGGCGGTGCAGCAGCGGCGCCGACTGCACGCGCGCCAGCCCCTTGCCGTCGAGGAAGCGCAACGCCGACTGGATCACGGCCGGATAACGCGGGTTGATGTCGTTCATCACCTGATCGTGGCCGATGCGATGCCGGAAACGCAAACGGCCACCCGAAGGTGGCCGTCGCGGCAACAACCGAAGTTGTTTATCAGGCCTTTTCGGCCAGACGGGCAGCCTTGGCGGCAGCAGCGGCAGCCAGGTCTTCCTTGATGCGGGCAGCCTTGCCTTCCAGGCCACGCAGGTAGTACAGCTTGCCGGCGCGGACCTTACCACGACGCTTCACTTCGACCGAGTCGATGATGGCGCTGTGGGTCTGGAAAACGCGCTCGACGCCGTAGCCGTGCGAAATCTTGCGGACGGTGAACGAGGAGTTCAGGCCGGCGTTCTTGGTGGCGATGACGACGCCTTCGTAGGCCTGCACGCGCTCGCGGCTGCCTTCCTTCACCTTCACGTTGACGACAACGGTGTCGCCCTGGCTGAACTTCGGCAGTTCACGGGTGATCTGGGCGGATTCGAATTCCGCGACGATGGACTTGTTCAGCTTGCTCATGGGTTACACCGATTCTTGTTCGGGTGGGCGTGTCGTGTCGACAACGTAGGCTCATGCAGTCACCGGACTGTGCTGCACGTTTGTTGTGGGTACTGCGCGCGCCGGCCGGGGCTGGCGGTAATTGGCCATGATAGCCGATAAAGCCAGCCCTGCGCTAGGGGTCAGCCTTCTGTTTCGGGGCCTGGCGGGCCTGGTCCAGCAGTTTGCGGTCGGCCTTGCCCAGCGCCTGTTCATCCAGCAGGTCCGGGCGCCGCTGGGCGGTACGGACCAGCGACTGCTGGCGGCGCCAGGCGGCGATGGCCGCATGGTTGCCCGAGCGCAGTACGTCCGGCACGTCACCCAGCGGGTGCTGGGCCGGCTGGCTGTAGTGCGGGCAGTCGAGCAGGCCGAGGTCGCCCTCGAAGCTGTCCTGCGCCGCCGATTCCGCGTCATTCAGGGCACCGTCCTGCAGGCGGGCCACGGCGTCGATGATGACCGCCGCACCCAGCTCGCCACCGGACAGCACGTAGTCGCCGAGGGAGATTTCCTCGTCGACATTGGCCTCCAGGAAACGCTCGTCGATGCCCTCGTAGCGGCCGCAGAGCAGGACCATGCGCGGCAATGCCGCCAGTTCCCGCACCTTGGCCTGGGTCAACGGCGCCCCTTGCGGGCTGAGATGGATCACCCGCGCCGGGGTCGGATCAGCATCCCGGATCGCCTGCAGGCAGGCCTGCAACGGCTCGATCAGCATCACCATGCCCGGGCCACCACCGAACGGACGGTCGTCCACCCGGCGGTAGTTGCCTTCGGCGAAATCACGGGGATTCCAGCCATGCAGGCTGAACAGTCCCTTTTCCTGCGCACGCCCGACCACGCCCAGTCCGGCGGACTGGGCGAGGAACTCGGGAAACAGGGTGATGACGTCGAAACGCATGCTCACACTCAGAACTCGGGATCCCAGTCGACCACGACCAGGTTGGCCTCGAAGTCGACCGATTTGACGAAGTCCGGCTGCAGGAACGGAATCATCCGCTCGCGGTCACCCCGGACCACCACCACGTCGTTGGCGCCAGTGCTGAACAGGTGCGAGACCTGGCCCAGGGCAACGCCCTCGGTGGTCTTCACGTCCAGGCCTTCCAGGTCCACCCAGTAGTACTCGTCGGGCTTCGGCGGCGGCAATGCACTGCGGGCCACGTAGATCTCGGTGCCGTGCATCGCTTCGACGGTATCGCGGTCCTCGACGCCGGGGAAACGGGCGACCAGGTGCTTGCCGCTGTCGCGGCCACGCACACCTTCAATCGTGGTTTCCACGCCGGACGGGCTGCGCACGATCCACGGCTGGTAACGGAAAATGGCGGAACGTGGCTCGGTCCAGGACTCGAGCTTGATCTCGCCGCGCACACCAAAAGCGCCGACAACCCTGCCCAGCAGGATGCGGCGCTCGATATCTTTCATCTGCTTCAACCAAGAGGGCCACGCCGAAGCGTGGCCCGTCAGGATCAGGCCGCAGCGGCCTGGGACTTGGTCGCTTCCTTGATCAGGTTGCGGACCTTGTCGGTCGGCTGGGCGCCGTTCTTGACCCAATGGTCAACGCGGGCCAGGTCCAGCTCGATGCGCTTCTCGCCGCCCTGGGCGACCGGGTTGTAGAAACCAACGCGCTCGATGTTGCGGCCGTCGCGCGCGCTGCGCACGTCGGTGACGATGATGTGGTAGAACGGACGCTTCTTGGCGCCGCCGCGGGTCAGTCGAATCTTGACCATGGTGTTTTTCCTGTTGCCCAGTCGCCAGGATGGCGAGGTAAGCGGGCGATTATAGCGGCAGAGCCCGGCCGAGCCAACCCCGGGGATGAACTCCCGGGGTCAGATCCCTTTTGCGGCGCAAAAGGGATCTGACCCCAATCTGTCCCAAGCCACCGCCGCCAGCACCGCCCTGCCCTGTTCAGCCAGCGCCTTCGACCCCGGCAACACCTGCCCATCGATGGCGTCCAGCGCCCACAGGCCACTGGCATTGCAGGCAAAAGCCGCCTTCACAGCGCCCAGCCCGGCCAGCGGCAAGGGCTGCGTGGCCTGTGCGCCCGGCCAATGCCGCTGCAGCAGCGCTTCGGCGGTCCCGCGCAGCGCCGGCGCCTGTGGCCAGAGCAGCCGTTCACCATCGTGCACGGCCAGGTTCCAGGTGCTGCCCTCGCTGATCTCGCCGCGGGCGGTCACGAACAGGGCGTCGTCAAAGCCGGCCGCCATCGCCGCGCGGCGCTCGGCGAACAGGCCGAACGTACCCACGTGCTTGATCTGCGGCAGCTCGCGCTGCCAGACCACACTGCGCACACGCTTGGGCGCAGCCAGCGCCACCGGCGCGGACACCGCCACCAGCACGTCCACCGGCACAGCCGCCATTGGATTGCGGAAGTCGAAACGGCGCGAATACACGGTCACCCGCAGCGAGGCATCACCCTGCCCCGCCTGCTGCAGCGCCTGCGCCATCCAGGCCTGCACCTGGCCGACATCCAGTTCGCTGCCGAACAGTTCGCGCGTGGCCTGCGACAACCGCGCCAGATGCAGATCCAGCCCCTGCACGGCATGGCCGCGCACCTGCAGCGAGGTGAAGTGGCCGTAGTTGACCAGGGCCGGCAGCAGATCCTCTACCTGTGCCGGCTGGCCGTTGCAGAACACCGTCATCGCAGCAGGGCCTGCGCCTGTTGCCACATGTCGCGCAGCACGTCGGCGGCGGGTGCTGCCGGCGCCATCCAGGCTGATTGGCCGGCCCAGGCCTGCATCGCGGCCAGGCGATTTTCCTGCACGGCCTGCTTGCGCATCGGCGCGGTCAGGCCGCGCTGCACCGGGTACGGGCGTGGCGCCGGGGCACCTTCCGCGGCGGCGGTGCGCACATACGGCGTGGCCAGGCCACGCCCCAGGCGACCACTGAACGCACGGGTCGGCCAGGTGTCTTCGGGTTCGCTGGCGGCCAGCCCATCAGCCCACGCCGAGGCGATCGCCGCTTCGGGCGTGCGCAGGAACGCAGTACCAATCTGCACGGCGCTGGCCCCCAGGGTGAGTGCGGCAGCGATGCCACGGCCATCGGCGATACCGCCAGCGGCAATCACTGGAATCTGCAGGTGATCGGCCAGGCGCGGCAGCAGCGCGAACAGGCCGACCAGCTGGCGCTCGGCCATCGCCGGATCGAATGCACCGCGATGGCCACCGGCCTCCATGCCCTGCGCCACCACGGCGTCGGCGCCGGCATCCTGGGCAGCGCGTGCTTCAGACAACGTGGTCGCGCACGCGATCCAGGCGATGCCGGCATCCTTCAACTGCTGCACGTGGCGCGGCAGAAACACACCCATGATGGTCGAGGCCACTGCCGGGCGTGCGGCCAGCAGCGCGGCGAACTGTTCTTCGAAATCGGCGGGCGTGGCGTCGGCGGCACTGGCCGGCACGTCCGGGCCCCACTGCGCGAGGAAGGCGCGGCTGGCGGCTTCGGCGGCAACGTCACGGGTCGGTGCGGGATCCGGCAGCCACAGGTTCACCTGCGCCGGACCGCTGGAGGCCGTGCGGAAGTCGTCCATCCAGCGACCGATGTCGGCCGCTGACGACAGCACCGCGCCCATCGCGCCCATGCTGCCGGCATTGGCCAGCGCGGCCGATAGCGGCACCGGGCAGGCACCGGCCATCGGTGCCAGCAGGATCGGAAGCTGCAATGAAAAACGCCGACAGAAGGTGTCGGCGCGTTCAAGAATCGGCGATGCGTTCACGCGACATACCTGTTGGAGAAGTCGCCATCCAGCATACGCCAGTCATTGTGACCGGGGCCGGGTCGCAATGCGCGCCGGCCCCGTCGCTGCATCAACGGAACGGCATGCCGCGGCCGCCCATGGCGCCCATCATGCCCTTCATGCTGCGCAACATGCCCTTCATGCCGCCGCCGGCCATCTTGCTCATCATCTTTTCCATCTGCATGTACTGCTTCATCAGCTTGTTGACGTCGGCCGGGGTCACGCCCGAGCCCTTGGCGATACGCGCGCGGCGCGAGCCGTTGAGCAGGTTCGGATTGCGCCGTTCCTTCTTGGTCATCGAGCCGATGATGGCGATCATGCGCGGCACTTCCTTGCCCTGGCTGACCTGCTGCTTCAGATGGTCGGGGATGTTGCCCAGGCCCGGCAGCTTGTCCATCAGGCCGCCGATGCCGCCCATGTTCTGCATCTGCTCCAGCTGGTCACGCATGTCGTTCAGGTCGAACTTCTTGCCCTTGGCGACCTTCTCGGCCAGCTTGGCCGCCTTGTCCTTGTCGACCTGCTGCTCGACCTGCTCGACCAGCGACAGCACGTCGCCCATGTCGAGGATGCGGCTGGCGATACGGTCCGGATGGAACACGTCCAGGCCTTCCGGCTTCTCGCTGACACCGACGAACTTGATCGGCTTGCCGGTGATGTAGCGCACGCTCAGCGCGGCACCGCCACGGGCGTCACCGTCGGTCTTGGTCAGCACCACGCCGGTCAGCGGCAGGGCGTCGCCGAAGGCCTTGGCGGTGTTGGCCGCGTCCTGGCCGGTCATGGCGTCGACCACGAACAGGGTTTCGGCCGGGTTCACCGCAGCGTGCAGGGCCTTGATCTCGGCCATCATCGCTTCGTCGATGGCCAGGCGACCGGCGGTATCGACCAGCAGCACGTCGACGAAGGACTTGCGCGCATCGTCGATGGCGGCACGGACGATGGCTTCCGGCTTCTGGTCGGCGCTGGACGGGAAGAACAGCACGCCGACCTGCTCGGCCAGGGTCTTCAGCTGCTCGATCGCAGCCGGACGGTAGACGTCGGCCGAGACCACCATCACCTTCTTCTTGCGCTTTTCCTTCAGGTGCTTGGCCAGCTTGCCCACCGTGGTGGTCTTGCCGGCGCCCTGCAGGCCCGCCATCAGGATGATGGCCGGCGCGGGCACATTGAGGTTCAGGTCGCTGGCTTCGGCGCCCATCACCGCGGTCAGCTCGTCGCGCACGACCTTGATCAGGGCCTGGCCCGGGGTCAGCGACTTCAGCACTTCCTGGCCGACCGCGCGCACCTTGATGCGCTCGATCAGGGCCTGAACCACCGGCAGCGCGACGTCGGCTTCGAGCAGCGCGATGCGGACCTCACGGGTCGCCTCGCGGATGTTCTCCTCGGTCAGGCGGCCACGGCCACGCAGGCGCTCGATGGTGCCGGAAAGGCGCTGGGTCAGGGACTCGAACATGCGGCGCAACCTGTCTGAAAGCGGGGGACAATAAGACAGACAGTATAACGGGTCCGCTCCCCTCCCCGGACTGCGACCACGGGGCCGTCGCCACCATCGCAGGGGTATGCGAAACTGCAACGATGTTAATCGTTCTCATCGCCGCCCTGCTCTACCTGGCCGCCAGCGCCCTGCTGGTGCGTGCGCTTGGCCGCGATGAAAGCACCGGCTCCCCCGCCTGGCTGTGGCCCGCCCTGCCGGCGATGCTGCTGCACGGCGGCTACCACGTGATGGTGGCGATGCGCACCAACGGCGGGCCGGACATGCACTTCTTCGCCGCGCTGTCGCTGGTCGGCCTGGGCATGGCCTGGCTGACCTCGCTGGTCGGCGCGCGCGGGCGGATGTCGGCGCTGGGCGTGGTGGTGTTCCCGCTGGCTGCCGTACTGCTGCTGGCCTACCACGGCTACGGCCACGAACCAAGCAAGGTGCTGGGCTGGCGCCTGGCCAGCCACGCCTGGCTGGCCCTGCTGGCCTACGCCACGCTGAGCATCGCCGCGCTGCTGGCGATCATGCTGTGGCTGCAGGAACGTGCCCTGCGCCGTCGTGAATTCCGCCCGTGGCTGCGCGCACTGCCGCCACTGGCTGACCTGGAATCGCTGCTGTTCCGGGTGATCACCGTCGGCTTCGCGCTGCTCACCCTGACCTTGGTCACCGGCGTGCTGTTCGTCGATGACCTGCTGGCGCAGAAGCTGGTGCACAAGACCGTGCTGAGCGTGCTGTCGTGGATCGTGTTCGGCGTGCTGCTGATCGGCCGCCGCCGCTACGGCTGGCGTGGCATGAAGGCGGTGCACTGGACGCTGGCGGCGATGCTGTTGCTGCTGCTGGCCTTCTTCGGCAGCCAGTTCGTGATCGAGCTGGTGTTCGGGCATACGCGATAGGCGGTGTGCCGACCAACGGTCGGCCCCCACCCTGGTAGTGCCGGCCGCTAGATGGCGTGGAACCACGCCCTGCGAGGATGCCGCAGGCGATCAGGGCACCGGCTGGGCCAGGATCTTCCGCACCGAACGGCCGCTGTTGGTGAGGATGTCATCGACCTGCCAGCAACCCTGGCCCTGGCGCACCATCGGCAGCCGGGTCACGTAGGCCTTCTTCCAGACCGAATAGCGCATCTCGACCTGGCCGGCGGTGGCCGAGACCTCTTTCCAGCTGTAGCGCACCGGGGTTTCGATGTCGCCGTCCTGCGCATCCAGCCACGGGTCCGAATCGATCGTGCAGATGCCTTCCTCGCGCTGCTGGCAGGCACGCTCATCACGCAGTGCCTTGCCGAAGTCCGGGCTGACCAGTGCCGGCGGTGGTTCCAGCAGATCGCCATTGCCGGTGGTCGCCTCGAAGAAGGCGCGGGCAATGGCAGTGGGCTCCTGGCAGGCCGGTGCGGCCTGCACGCTGGCGGCCAGCAACAGCCCGGCGATCACGAACATCCCTGTCTTTCGCATGGTTCTCTCCTTGAGGTAGTGCCGGCCGCTGGCCGGCAACACAGGATCTCATGGCGTTGCCGGCCAGCGGCCGGCACTACCCGATACCGGGCTTACAACCCGTAGCGCTCGATCACGTCCAGGTGCGGCTGCCGGTCCTGGTCACAGGCCTCGGCCAGGCGCAGCCAGCAATGCGGATGTGGCCACGCTGCGGTCTCCTGCTGCAGGAAGCGGTGCAGCGCCAGCGGCGCATGATCCTGCGGCTGGGCAACGGTGAACAGCACGCCCGGCAGGGTGCCCTCCTCCACACCAGGGTCTGTCACGGTGTAGTCCGCGCGGCTATGCGACCACACCTGCCAGCCCTGCGCCTCGGCAGCTTCGACAAAGGCATTCCAGGCCTCTTCGCCCGGGTGCGCGCCATCGATCAGCCAACTGCGCGCGAAGCCGCCGCGTTCCAGCACATGTACCTGCGCATAGGTCGGAATGAAGTGCTCGCGAGCCTCCTCCTCCTCCGGCGCCGGGTGCACCAGCGCGGCATCGAACACCACCCAGTCGCCGACCTGCTGAGCACGGTTGGCCGGTGCGTTCTCGACGATGCGCGCGGTCACCGGGCCACTGCGCCGGGCGTAGTACTCCATCGGCTCGCCATTCTCTTCGCTGCGGATGATCACCCAGCCCCACGGCTCTTCGACCACGCCGTCCTGGCTGGACAGCTCCATGCCGATCGCCGCCGCCGAGCGACGCACCGCGTCCCAATCCCGCGCCGCGCTGGCGGCACTCATGTGGTCCCAGTGCGCGGCGTTGGGTTCTTCCAGCAGCTCCACCAGCTGCGCATAGCAGGCCTGTGCTTCGCTGAAGCGGCCGGTTTCCATGTACATCCGCGCCAGCGTGCCACGTGCGCCGTGCGAACCCGGCGAGGCGGCCAGCAGCGCCTGTGCGGCCTGCTCCAGCGCCGGCCAGTCGGATACGCGACGGGCGCGCTGCACTTCGCACCAGTGCGCGAACACCGGCACGCTGCCGCGGTAGAGTTCAGCCAGTTGGCGCAGCCCATCGTCGTCGCCCTGCTCGGTCAGCCAGCGCATCAGCGTGTACGCGGCCGGACCATCATCCTGCGTGTGCGCACGCACGAAACGCCACAGCAATGCACGCGCTTCCGCCTGCGCACCACAGGCGCTCAATGCCGAGGCAGCCATCTCGGCCAGTGCTTCATCATCCGGCAACTGCATCTGTGCCTGCAGCAGCCACTGCGCCTCGCGCTCAGGATCACGCGACTGGTTCTGCTCGCCCTGTACCTCCAGCCAGGCCAGCAGTTCCGGTGCCGGCACCGGCAGCGGTGCGACATCCGGCAAAGCATCGATGCGAGCGGCCAGGCCGGCCACCAGCGCTGCGGCACCGCGGTCCTGGCGCAGCTGCGCCAGATGGGTCCGTGCCAGCTCCAGCTGGCGCTGTGCCACCCAGCGTGCGCCGCGCTGCAGGGCCAGCTCCAGGCTCAGCGCGGCCACTTCGATCAGCAGCCGGTGCGAGCCGACCTTCGCGAAGTGCTCGATGATGGTGGTGTAGCGCGTACCCAGGTCCCAGGTGTTGCGCGACGGATCACGCTGGCATAGCGCGGCGGCCGTGTTGGCCCACAGCCGCCAATAGGTCGGGGTCAGTTCGTTCCACGGCACCAGCTGCTGCAGCGCTTCTTCGTCGCGGCCGAGCTGCGCCAGCGCCCAGGCCTTGGACAGGCGGCGCGGCACCGTGCAGTTGGCCGGCTCGTACTCGCCGGACGCGGCGACTTCGGCCTCACGCGTCTCGATCAGCGCCAACGCTTCTTCGGCGCGGCCCATGCCGAGCAGGATCTTGATCTGCATCTCCGGGAAGCTGTCGAACACTTCCTTGCCGCAGGCCTCGATCGCATCGGACTGCACCTGCAGGTAATCCAGCGCATCCTGGCCGCGGCCATCGTCGAGCAGTGCATCAGCCTTCTCGCAGCTCAGGCACTGGAAGCACGCCCAGCTCGGGTCGATGCGTGCCAGCGTTTCATCACACACCTCGACGCGCTCGGGAACCCAGCCCGGGCCATCGATGTTGCCGTAGCAGGCAGCCAGATCCTGGGTCACGCAGATCGACTGTGGGCACTCCAGCGTGTCATCACGATGCGCGCGTTCGAACAGCGCCACGGCTTCGCCCAGCGCGCTCTCGCCTTCCACACGGTTGCCGACGCGGTTGCGCAGCGCCCAATGGCCGACGTAGACGTCGACCCAGGGGTTGTCGAGCGCTTTGCCCAGTGCACGCGCTTCGGGCAGCAGCGCGTCGACGCGGTCGACACGCAGTTCGCTCACCTCGTCGGCGAGGCGGTTCAGCAGCTGCGCGTTCTGCGCCTGGCCTGCCTGGCGCAGGTCGCCCTGCAGTTTTTCGACCCAGTTCCAGATGTCCATGGGGTAAGTGCTCCTGTCTAGCGAAGGCTGGATGAGAGGGGGGCGGTGCTCAGCGCAGCATCTGCTGCAGGGCACCGGCGATATCAGTGAAAGCGCCGTTGAGGTCCGGCCCCGGCGTGGCGGTCGCACGGGCCAGCGGGCGGCCCTGCGCTGCGACGATGATCTTCAGTGAGCGCAGCAGGCGTGCTGCGGCTTCGGCCTGCGGGTGGCCATCGCGTTGGGCGCGCAACAGCGCCTGCACGGCCGGATTGTCGAGGTTGAGGTACAACCGCGACGGCGCACGCGATTCGATGCGCGCCGTGAACTGCCGGGCCAGGCGCAGCGCCGCCATTGAAACGCGCTTGTCGTTCTCGTCGTCTTCCAGGCGCTGCTTCAGCTCAGCCTCGCGGTCGGGCACCACCACCACGGGCAGCGACTCGGGGCTGAAGCGTGCCGGCAGCAGCTGTTCGCCGTCACCCAGCTGCTCGCGCAGCCACGCCAGCTGCGCCTCGTCGAGGCTGTCGTCAGTGCGGAACAGCGCGCGGTTGCCCTGCTCCGTGCCGAGTTCAACCAGACGCAGGCCCTTGGCCTGGGCCCAGCGACGCAGGAACGGCACCACCGCATAGCGATGGCCATGCGCGACCGGCACGCCCATCGCGCGGAACAGCATTTCCTCGAAGCCGCCGCCATTGTCGAGGATCACGTGCACGGCACCGCGTGCCGGCAACGCACTGGCCGGCAGGTCGCCCTGCGAAGTCGGCACGCGCACGTGTTCCAGCAGCAGGTCGAACAGGCGGTCATCGCACAGCGCTGCGCCCAGCAAGGCCTCATTGTGGCGCGTGAGAACGCGCCGCCAGGCTTCCGGCTGCTGCCGCGCGACGTCGGCCAGGCCGTCGATCAGCGCTTCCAGAAGTGCATGCTGCACGGCGCGGTACTGGTCGTCGCGCTGCAGGTCTTCGCGGCTGGCGGTGGGCGTCAGCCGCGAGGATTCAATCACCCCACCAATGAAGCCCGCCCACGGCGGCAGCAGGTCGCGCGCATCGTCGTCCAGCAGCATGCCGCGCACGAACACCGACAGATTGCGGTTGTCGCTGGTGCCGTAGGTAGCGCCGTCCTGCACCCACAACAGGCCGGTGGCATCGCTGCTGCCATCCGCGCGCAACGGCACGGTGACGATCGGCTCGAAATCATGTTCGAAACGCGCGGCGAACTGCAGCGCCTGGCGGCGCGCCTGCACCGGATGCAGGGCAACATCACCCTGCCCGCGCCACGGCGGCGGCTCGGGGTTGAGCGCTTCGGCCGCGGCACCGATGAAGATCGGCTCGGACAGCAGGGCACAGTAGCGGCCCAGTACCTCATGCAAGCGCGCTTCGTTGGCCAGCGGCAGGAAATCCGGATGCAGCTCCAGCTCCACCTCGGTGCCGACCGCGCGCGCCGGCATTTCGCTGACGGTGTATTGTTCGGCGTTGCTGGATACGTACAGATGCCCCAGTTCCGGCGTCTGGTACGAGGTGGTACGCACGCTGACCCTGCGCGCCAGCACGAATGCCGACAGGAAGCCGAGGCCGAACATGCCGATCAGCCCCTCATCGTCCTCGCCGCCCTGACGCAGGCCACGGGTGTAGCCGACGCCCACGGTAGCCAGGTAGTCGTGGATTTCCTGGCGGGTCAGGCCAGCACCGGTATCGGTGATGCGCAGCACGCCGGCAGCGGCATCGACCTGCACTGAAATGCGCGAAGGCACTTCGATGCCGGGCTGTTCGATGCGACGACGGATGATCGAGTCGTGCGCGTTCTGCACCAGCTCACGCAGCGCCACCACCGGAGTGGAGTACAGGTGCTTGCCCAGCACCGTCATCAGTCCATTGAGATCGACCCCGGCACGACGGATCTCGGCGTTGGGGGCGGTGAGCGCGGTGTCCTGCATGTAATCGTTTACTCCTGGGCACGGAAAGACGCCGGAGGGCGCCTTCGTCGAGCGGGAAAAACTAGCACAGGCAGGCTGACCGTTGCCGTGTCGGCTGCCGTATTCCAAGTGTGCAGTGGCAACGCCGGGCCATGCCCGGCGCGATCACGCCGCGTCGATGGCCTCGGACAGGCGTTCCACCGCAATCACTTCCATGCCCTTCACCGAACCGCCCTTGGGCGCGTTGGCCTTGGGCACGATGGCGCGCTTGAAACCATGGGTGGCGGCCTCGCGCAGGCGATCCTCGCCATTGGGTACCGGGCGGATCTCGCCGGACAGGCCAACCTCGCCAAAGGCAATCGTCTTTTCCGCCAACGGCCGGTCCTGCAGCGAGGACAGCACCGCCAGCAGCACTGGCAGATCGGCCGCGGTCTCCTGTACGCGGATACCCCCGACCACATTGACGAACACGTCCTGGTCGCCGACCAGCACGCCACCATGACGGTGCAGCACTGCAAGCAGCATGGCCAGGCGGTTCTGCTCCAGGCCGACCGCGACGCGGCGCGGATTCGACAGCGGCGAGGCATCCACCAGTGCCTGCACCTCCACCAGCAGCGGCCGGGTGCCCTCGCGGGTGACCATCACGCAGCTGCCGGGTTGGTGGGTGCTGCCACCGGACAGGAAGATCGCCGACGGATTGGAGACTTCCTTCAGGCCCTTGTCGCCCATTGCGAACACGCCCAGCTCGTTCACCGCGCCGAAGCGGTTCTTGAACGCGCGCAGCAAACGGAAGCGGCTGCCGCTCTCGCCTTCGAAATACAGCACCGCGTCGACCATGTGCTCGAGCACGCGCGGGCCGGCGATGCCGCCCTCCTTGGTCACGTGGCCGACCAGGAACACGGCGGTGCCGGTCTCCTTGGCAAAGCGCACCAGCCGCGCGGCACTCTCGCGCACCTGGCTGACCGAACCCGGCGCGGCGGTCAGGCTCTCGGTCCACAGGGTCTGCACCGAATCGGCCACGATCAGCCGCGGGCCCGCCCTGGAGGCATGCTGCAGGATCGACTCGACGCCGGTCTCGGCCAGCGCGTTGACCCCATCCAGCGGCAGTTCCAGCCGGTGCGCGCGGCCGGCCACCTGCGCCAGCGACTCCTCGCCGGTGACATACAGCACAGGCAGTTCGGCCGCCATCTTCGCCACCGCCTGCAGCAGCAGGGTCGACTTGCCGATGCCCGGGTCGCCACCGACCAGCACCACCGCGCCCTCGACCAGGCCGCCGCCGAGCACGCGATCAAACTCGCCGATGCCGGTCGAGACCCGGCGATGCTCGGTCTGCTCCACGTCCTTCAGGGAGGTGATCTTCGGTGGATCGATCTTGCCCGCCCAGCCCGCCCGCCGCGACGCCGGCGCCTTGGCCGCCGCCGCGCTCTCCAGCACGATTTCCGACAGCGAGTTCCAGGCGTTGCACTCGGTGCACTGGCCCTGCCACTTGCTGAATTCGGCGCCGCATTCATTGCAGACGTAGGCGGTGCGGGCTTTTGCCATTGGATGATTTCCAGCAACAGGAACAGGCGTGGCAGGATAGCCGAGCCGGGTCGCAGGTGCTGCGACCGCTCAAGTCCCGCCTGCCCGCGCCGATAGCTGTCGCGGGCGTGCGCCTTGCGGGCGCCCCCTCCCTCCCCCTCTGGATTCAACATGACTGGCAGTTACAGTCAGAGCCTGGTCGCCATCTCCCTGCTGGTGGCCATTCTTGCTTCGTACACGGCGCTGGACATGGCCGGCCGCCTGGCCACGGCCGAGGGCCGCGTGGCCCGCTGGTGGCTGGCCGGGGGCGCGGCGGCGATGGGCCTTGGCATCTGGTCGATGCACTTCATCGGCATGCTGGCCTTCGACCTGCCGATCCCGGTCGGCTACGACCTCGGCATCACCCTGTATTCGCTTGCAGTGTCGATCGGCGCCTCGGCCTACGCACTGTGGCTGGTGTCGCGGCCCAGCCTGCCCTGGCGCCGGCTGCTGGCCGGCGCCGTACTGATGGGGCTGGGCATTGCCACCATGCACTACCTGGGCATGGCCGCGATGCGCATGCAGCCGGGCATCGACTACCACCCCGGCTGGTTCGCCGCCTCCATCGCGGTGGCCATCGGTGCCGCAGGTGCCGCGCTGTGGATCGCCTTCCGCCTGCGCACCGAACAGCGCAACACCATCCTCCTGCGCGCGCTGGCGTCGCTGGTGATGGGCCTGGCCATCGTCGGCATGCACTACACAGGCATGGCGGCCGCGCGCTTTCCCGAAGGCAGCATCTGCGGCGCGGTCGGCAGTGGCGGCATCGACACGCGCTGGTTGGCGGTGCTGGTGATCGTCACCACCGTTGCCACCCTGGGTATCGCCCTGGTCGCCTCGCTGTTCGACCGGCAGATGCGCGTGCGCACCGGGTTGCTGGCCGATTCACTGGCACACGCCAACGACAAGCTGATCCAGGCCGCCCTGCACGACCCGCTGACCCAGCTGCCCAACCGCATGCTGCTGCAGGACCGCATCGAGCAGGCCATCGAGAAGGCGCGCCGCCGCAACCACGCGGTGGCGGTGATGTTCTGCGACCTGGACGGCTTCAAGGCGGTCAATGATGCCTATGGCCACCAGCTCGGTGACCGCCTGCTGGTGGCGGTGGCGCAGCGTATCGGCAGCCTGCTGCGGCCGCAGGACACCTTCGCCCGCCTCGGCGGCGACGAGTTCGTGATGGTGCTGGCCATCGATATTCCCGACGATGCCGTGGTGGTCGCCGAGCGGATCATCGCGGCGGCGGGCGAACCGTTCACCCTGGATGCCGCCGAACTTCAGGTCAGCGCCAGCCTCGGCATCGCCCTGTATCCGGATGATGCCGGCAACGAACGCGAGCTGATGGCACACGCCGATGCGGCGATGTACCACACCAAGGAAACCGGCAGGAACGGCTATACCTTCTTCACGCCGTCGATGCAGCTCAGTGCCAACCGCCAGCTGCGCCTGCTGCAGGACCTGCGCAAGGCCATCGCCCGCGACGAGCTGGTGCTGCATTACCAGCCCAAGTTCCCCGCGGCGGGTGCACCGGCCACCGGCGCCGAGGCCCTGCTGCGCTGGCAACACCCGGAACTGGGCCTGCTGGCACCGGATGTGTTCATTCCCATCGCCGAACGCAGCGGCCTGATCCTGCCGATCGGCGACTGGGTACTGGACCGCGCCTGCGCACAGCTGCGTGCGTGGCACGATGCCGGGCACACGGAATGGTCGATGGCGGTGAACCTGTCGCCGCTGCAGTTCTCCTCGCCAGCCCTGTTGGACAGCGTGCGCGATGCATTGGAGCGGCACCGCATCGAACCGGCGCGCCTGACCCTGGAGATCACCGAAACCACTGCGATGAAGGACGTCGACGCCAGCCTGGCGATCCTCAACGACCTGACCGCGATGGGGGTGCACATTGCCATCGACGACTTCGGCACCGGCTATTCCAGCCTGCTCTATCTCAAGCGCATGCCCGCCACCGAACTGAAGATCGATCGTGCATTCGTGCACGATCTGGAGTGCAACGCCGAAGATGCCGCCATCGTCTCGTCGATCATCGCGCTGGGCCGCACCCTGCAGCTGCAGGTGGTGGCCGAAGGCGTGGAGACGCAGGCGCAGCGCGAATACCTGAGCGAGCTGGGCTGTGATCAGTTGCAGGGTTACCACCTGGGCCGGCCGATGGAGGCCGAGGAGTTCCTGCGCCAGGTGGGCTGACGCCCCGGTTTCGGGGGCGGCCCCCTTGCCGCAGGCAAGGGCTCTGACCCCACAGGCGTCGCGCGTGCCGCCATCCACGCGTGGCGTGGATCTACTGGCTGCCGGCCAGCGGCCGGCACTACCGGACAACGGAAAAAGGGGTACCACCTGGGCCGGCCGATGGAGGCCGAGGAGTTCCTGCGCCGGGTGGGCTGACGCCCCGGGGTCAGAGCCCTGTCCTGCGGACAGGGATCCGACCCCATCCATCCGAATCCGCACTGCAAACAAAAAGGCCGCCCGAGGGCGGCCTTTCTGCGTGGCAACGTCGCGAAGACGTCAGTGCATCATGTGCACGTTCATGTTGTGCATGACCCACAGGGTACCGACCACGATGATGCCGATCACCACCACGGTGAAGGCCGCAGCGTTGACGTTCCAGCGGCTTTCCGAGGAGCGGTCCAGGTGCAGGAAGAACACCAGGTGGACCAGCATCTGCAGCACCGCGGTGATGGCGATGACCACACCGTTGACGGTACGCGAGAAATCGCCCGACATCACCATCCAGAACGGGATGACGGTCAGCACCACCGCCAGCACGAAGCCGATCAGGTACGACTTCACGGTGCCATGGCTTTCGCCGCCAGTGCCGTGGTCGTGTGCATGGTTGTCATGTGCCATTACAGGGCTCCATTGAGGTAGACGACGGAGAACACACCGATCCAGATCAGGTCCAGGAAGTGCCAGAACAGGCTCAGGCACGCCATGCGGGTCTTGTTGGTCGGGGTCAGGCCGTACTTCTTCAGCTGCACGAACATCACCAGCAGCCACAGCAGGCCGGCGCTGACGTGCAGGCCGTGGGTACCGACCAGGGCGAAGAACGCCGACAGGAAGGCACTGCGGTCCGGACCGTAGCCCTGGTGGATCAGGTGCTGGAACTCCCACACTTCCATGCACATGAAGCCGAAGCCCAGCAGCCAGGTGATGGCCAGCCACAGGTACATCTGGCCCATCTGCTTGCGGTGCATGGCAATCATGCCCAGGCCGAAGGTCAGCGAGGAGGTCAGCAGCAGCGCGGTTTCCCACGCCACGAACGGCAGCTCGAACAGGTCCTTCGCGGTCGGGCCACCATCGGTACCGCCTGCCAGCACCACATAGGTGGCGAACAGCGAGGCGAAGATGAGGCAGTCGCTCATCAGGTACACCCAGAAACCGAAGACGGTGTTGCCGCCGGTGTCGTGGTGCTCGTGGTCGTCATGGCCATGGGCCGCCGCTTGCGCGGCGTGCCCGTGGCTCAGGGTCGAGGTATTGGTGCTCATGCCTTCAGCTCCGACTTCACCAGGCCCTGGGATTCCAGGTGCTTGCGGTGTTCGTTCTCGATGCGTTCCACCTCGGCGGCCGGGACCCAGTAGTCCACGTCCTGGTCGAAGGTGCGGTAGATGAACGTGGCGATCATGCCGACGAAGCCGACGATGGCCAGCCACCAGATGTGCCAGATCATCGCGAAGCCGAACACCAGGCTGAAGGCACCGATGACAACGCCCGTGCCGGTGTTGCGCGGCATGTGGATGTCGGTGTACTTGGCCGGCTTCGGCCAGGCTTCACCACGCTGCTTGCGCTCCCAGAAATCGTCCAGCTCGGTGACTTCCGGCAGGCTGCCGAAGTTGTAGAAAGCCGGCGGCGAAGAGGTTTCCCACTCCAGCGTACGGGCGTCCCACGGGTCGCCGGTCAGGTCGGCGGTCTTCTTGCGGTCGCGGATCGACACGGCCACCTGGATGATCTGGCACAGGATGCCGGCACCCACGATGAAGGCACCTGCAGCAGCCACCAGCAGCAGCGGCTCGTAGGCCGGGTTGACGGTGCTCTGCAGGCGACGGGTCATGCCCATGAAGCCCAGCACGTACATCGGCATGAAGGTCACGTAGAAGCCGATGAACCAGCACCAGAACGCGCACTTGCCCCAGAACTCATTGAGGCGGAAGCCGAACATCTTCGGCCACCAGTAGGTGATGCCGGCGAACATGCCGAACACCACGCCGCCGATGATGACGTTGTGGAAGTGGGCGATCAGGAACAGGCTGTTGTGCAGCACGAAGTCGATGGCCGGGATCGCCAGCATCACGCCGGTCATGCCGCCGATGGTGAAGGTGACCATGAAGCCGATGGTCCACAGCACGGGCGTGGTGAACTGCACGCGGCCGCGGAACATGGTGAACAGCCAGTTGAAGATCTTCACGCCGGTCGGGATCGAAATGATCATCGTCGTGATGCCGAAGAAGGCATTGACGTTGGCACCCGAGCCCATGGTGAAGAAGTGGTGCAGCCACACGATGAACGACAGCACGCCGATGCAGGCGGTGGCGTAGACCATGCCCTTGTAGCCGAACAGCGCCTTGCGCGAGAAGGTCGCGATGACTTCGGAGAACACGCCGAACGCCGGCAGGACCAGGATGTACACCTCCGGGTGACCCCAGATCCAGATCAGGTTGATGTACAGCATGGCGTTGCCGCCACCGTCATTGGTGAAGAAGTGCGTGCCCAGGTAACGGTCCAGGGTCAGCAGCACCAGGGTGATGGTCAGCACCGGGAAGGCGGCGACGATCAGCACGTTGGTCACCAGGGCGGTCCAGGTGAACACCGGCATCTGCATCAGCTTCATGCTGGGGGTACGCATCTTCAAGATGGTGATGAAGAAGTTGATACCGCTCAGCGTGGTACCCAGGCCTGCGACCTGTAGACCCCAGATGTAGTAGTCCATGCCGACGCTTGGACTGTATTCGATGCCCGACAACGGCGGGAACGCCAGCCAGCCGGTGGCAGCGAACTCACCGATCCACAGCGACAGCATGATCAGCACCGCGCCCGACACGAACAGCCAGAAGCTGAGCGAGTTGACGAACGGGAACGCAACGTCGCGCGCACCGATCTGCAGCGGCACGGCCAGGTTCATCAGGCCGGTGATCAGCGGCATCGCCACGAAGAAGATCATGATCACGCCATGGGCGGTGAAGATCTGGTCGTAGTGGTGCGGCGGCAGGTAACCCTCGGACCCGCCGACGGCGAGCGCCTGCTGGGTACGCATCATGATGGCGTCGGAGAAGCCGCGCAGCAGCATGACGAAGGCGACGATGAGGTACATCACGCCGATCTTCTTGTGATCCACCGAAGTGAACCACTCCTTCCACAGATAGCCCCACAACTTGAACTTGGTGATCAGGGCCATGACGCCCAGGCCACCCAGCACCGCGCCGACCAGGGTGGTCAGCACGATCGGATCGTGGGGGATCGACTCAAGAGAGAGTTTTCCCAGCATGTTCATTCTCCCGAACCCGCGTGGCCGGCGTGACCGGCGGCGGCGTGCTCGTCAGCAGTGTGTCCGGCGTGTTCAGCCGGAGCGGCGGCAGCGTCGGTATGGCCCTGGTGGCCCTCGTGACCTGCGTGGGCATCGTGGCCTTCGGCAGCAGCACCATCGGCCGGGGCCTTGTGCTCGTGCTTCATGCCGTAATGCTTGTTGTCGCCCATGTGCTTGGCGATGACCCAGTCGAACAGGCCTTCTTCGGTCTTGCCGAAGTAGGTGACCGGATACCACTCGGCGTTGCGTGCTTCACCCAGGGCCTTGAACGAGGCCTTGTCCAGGGTCTGCTCACCGGCGCGGACCTGGTCCAGCCACTGGCGGTATTCAGCATCGGTGACCGAGTAGGCGGTGAAGTGCATCTTGGCGAAGCCCGCGCCGCTGTAGTGCGAGGACATGCCCGGGAATTCACCGGTCTCGTTGGCGATCAGGTGGAGCTTGGTCTCCATCGCAGCCATCGAGTAGATCATGCTGCCCAGGTGCGGAATGAAGAAGGCATTCATCACCGAATCGGACGTGATCTTGAAGTTCAGCGGCGTGTTGACCGGGAACTTGATTTCGTTGACGACCGCCACCTTCTCTTCCGGATAGATGAACAGCCACTTCCAGTCCAGCGAGATCGCCTCGATGGTGACCGGCTTGACGTCCGAATCCAGCGGCTTGTACGGGTCCAGCGCGTGCGACGAACGCCAGGTCAGGACCGCCAGCACCAGCACGATCATGCAGGGAATGGACCACACCACCACCTCGATCGCCGTCGAGTGGGACCACTTCGGCTCGTAACGGGCCTTGGTGTTGGAGGCGCGATACTTCCACGCGAAGGTCAGGGTCATGATGATGACCGGGATGACGACCAGCAGCATGAGCACGGTGGCCGTGATCAGCAGGGTCTTCTCATCCTGGCCGATCTGGCCCTTCGGACTGAGGATGGCCACGGCATCGCAGCCGGTGAGCATCACCAGCAACGACAGCAGCAGGCCCGGGCGCAACCAGCGCCCAAGGGTTTTCAACGGAATCATCGGTCGATCCAATTGCGAGGGAATGCCGTTCCCCGTCCTGCCTGATCCGGCAAAAGCCGGTCCCGCCGGTCCGGAAGACAGGCAGGGAGGTGGGGTCGAGTCAGCCTTTCAATTTTAGGCCGTCACCCACCATTTAAGAAAGGCATTGACAATGATCAGGCGCAGGAAAGGCCCGTTTCAGGCTGCGACACGTTGTCGCAGTGCGCGACCACGGCGGGCAGAACGCCCGAGGGCGGCATCCTGGCATAGGGCAATGGCGGGTGCTCCGCCCGCGTTCGGCAAAGTCGCCTGAACGGGTTCAGGCATGCCTGCGCGGGCAATGCGTGGGATGCTCGGCGGCGGAGGAAGCCCCATGGACAAGATCGACTTCAAGAAGCGCGATCGCGCGCTGTACCAGCCCCCGGCGGGCCGGTTCGTGACGGTGGACGTACCGCCCCTGCCCTACCTGATGATCGACGGCCGCGGTGACCCGAACACCGCCCCGGCCTACCTGCAGGCGGTGCAGTGGTTGTACGCGGTGAGCTATGCACTGAAGTTCGCACTGAAGAGCGAAGGCCAGGACTACGTGGTGCCGCCGCTGGAAGCGCTGTGGACCGCCAGGGATCCGTCGAGCTTTGTGGCACGCCGCAAGGATGAGTGGAGGTGGACGGTGATGATCCGTACGCCGGGCGGGATCAGTCCAGAGCAGTTGGAGGCTGCCATCGCCAAGGCGGGAAAGAAACTGAGCAACGTTCCGGCCAGCCTTCGCCACGACATTCTTGAAGAGGGCCTCTGCCTGCAGACCCTGCATATTGGAGCCTACGATGACGAGGGCCCGATCCTGGCGAAGTTGCACGATGAACTGATGCCCTCTCTGGGGTATGCCTTTGCCGGCCCCCACCATGAGATCTACCTGAGCGACCCGCGCAGGACCGAAGCCGCTCGATTGAAGACAGTGCTGCGGCAGCCCGTCCGCGCGGAATGACCGCCTGCATGCACCGCTCTGACAAGGACCCGTAGATTCATGCCCCTGGTTGATCGTTTGCTGCGCTGGACCACCCTGCCGACCAGCCGCCGGACCATTGCGCTGCTGTGCAGCGTGTTGTTGCTTGTACTGGCCTGCAATCCCGACCTGCTGCCGCTGCTGTCGCTGGTCGATGCACTGGGGCTGGATGTAGTGGTGTTGCTGCTGGCTGCACAGGTAACGGCGGTATTGCCCTGGTTGCGGGAACGCACCGGGCGATGGGTCCGGCTGGCCATGCGGATCGCGGCCGGGGTGCTGGCCGGGGTAATCGGCGGCTTTCTGCGGCAACTGATGATGCTCGTGCTCATCAGATCCGGCACGTACTGCGCTATATATAGGGTTTGATCACCCGGGCCTGCAGGGAAGACATGAAACAGCTCGCTATCACGCTCGGCGCACTGCTGCTGTCCGGCAGCGCATGGGCCGATACACACCAGACCGGAAAAATCACCAAGCTGGTGGTCGAATCCACGTTCGTTTCCGTATGGCTGGAAGGCCAGCCCACCAACAACGAGTGTGTTTCCGACGGGCGCTGGGTAATCGATCTGTCCAGCGACAAATCCGGACGGGAAAAATACGCGGCCATCCTGTCGGCGGCGTCATCGCGGACACCGATCGGCTTCCACGCCCTCACCAGCGAAGGATGCGGCGTGTTCGGAGCAAAGAAGATCTACTATTCCGACCTTGCCTATTGAGGCAGCACTCCGCGCAGACGTGCTGCTCAGCGCCTCGGGGCCGGATCTGCGATGCAGACCTTGGACCTCTGCAAGCTGGATAAAAAGTCCATGACACAGCATGGATAGTCGTCGCCACTGAAGGCGAGGGACTTGGGCTCATACATCATTTGACTTACAGTTCCACCAGCTTGGCGGTACAGATCCCTGCCGGCCATTTTTCCAGATGGCCTTGCAATCGGGAATCGAATATCCCTGTCACCGAAACTCTTCGCCCCCGGGATGAGTAAAATGGCGACATACCTCCCAGCCATAATCCCAACTCCGGCTTTGAGTAGCAATCAGGCGTTTCGTAGAGTGCATTCATCTCGAAAGCCGCGCAATAGTAGCCCTCCAGGGAGACGAGTTTTCCATTAAAAGCTGCGGGATCCGCTATGGCGTCCGCAATTGTGATTGCCATCGGCGTTTCCGCAGGCAGCTGGCAGGCTTCCGAGTTCAGAGCCTCCACAACAGCTACTGGCTCATCCACTGCGGACGAACAACTCGCCAGCAGCACGAGGACTAAACCCGCAATTCGAGCATCCACTCACAGCCCTCCCAAAGCTACCTTCCACAGCCAGAAGACATATCAGAGCTACACTTCACACCCTTGTCGTAGTCACGATAATACTGTCTGGTAGGCTCTCCGAGTTCCCTACCTACTTGACGCTCGAAGGAGCTCGCACGATTTTCCTCACGGTCTACACCGTTCTTCTGGACGTCCCGCTTAGACTTTGTAAACTCCATTGTACCCACGCGATCATGTTCGGCAGCATGCGAAATCTCATGAGCGCTATTCACAGCAGGAGGCTGCACCTCGCCCGTGGAGCTAATCTTGATCCCCAAAGATGGATTCAACTTTATGGTCCTCGTGTCGGTTACGTACCCCGGCTCCAAATCACTCCCCATCACAATAGTGTAGATTTCCGCAGACCTTTCGAGTTGCTGTAGTTCCGAGTGAGCGGAAGGCGACATTACGACTCCCATCATGTGCAGACGGCCCCGTCTTTCACTGACGCCTTCCAGGTACTGATACACGACCTCTCTTCCATCCGGATCCGTGAACCTGTACGGATTCCCGTCCGCATACCTATACCGATTGAACTGCGCAACAGGCTGCTCGTACGCTGTCACCGGATCAACCGACAGGAACACCCCCAACTGCGGGTCCATGTATCGCTGCTGCATGTAACTCAGCCCGGTAGCCGAGTCGCTCACATGCCCGGTATACCCCGGCCCGTCCGTGACCTGACCACCGACCACGGCCCCGTAGGGCTCGTAGTCATAGCGCTTGATCACATTGCCATTGGCATCGCTCTCAGCCACGACCGAGCCCAGGGCGTCAGTGTGGATGTACGTCACCGTGGTCTGGGCGATTGCGGTTGGTGACAGGCCAAGGCCGATCAGCAGCACACCACGCAGCCAGGCGCCTGTTGCGTCCAGCTTCCGAATTAGATCCTCGAATTTCCTGAGGCGGCTGGACACACCGCCTGCAGTCCCCCCGAACCTGCGCATCCCTGCAACTCCTGAAAGAGCCTCGAAGCAAGGCTGTGCATTCATAGCACAGGAAGGGACTCGGGAAATCGACCTGTAGTTTCGAGGGTGAACAACGTCCCCGGATCCTTGCGCAAGCAGGCTGGCACGCGAGAAACGGGACATGCCTCGTGAGCAATGCCAGACGCACGGCAATTCTGGGGTTGCCGGCCAGCGGCCGGCACTACCAGAGCACAAAAAAGCCCCGACCAAGGCCGGGGCTTTTCATTGCAACTGGTGCCGGAAACAGGAGTCGAACCTGCGACCTACGCATTACGAATGCGCCGCTCTACCAACTGAGCTATTCCGGCGGAGCCCGCGATTTTACGGGTTGGGCGCCCCGGCGGTCAATCCACCCGGCTCAGCCCGCCTCGACCCGGTTGGCGCAGGGCCGCCCGGCGGCGAAATCGGCCAGGTTGCCCAGCGTGATCGCCGAGATCTCCTGCAGCGCCTCCACGGTGAAGAAGCCCTGGTGGCCGGTCACCAGCACGTTGGGGAAGGTCATCAGGCGCTGGAAGGCCTCGTCGTCGATGATCTCGCCGGACAGGTCCTGGAAGAACAACGCGCTTTCCTGCTCGTACACGTCGATGGCCAGGTGGCCGAGCCGGCGCGACTTCAGCGCGCGGATCACCGCGTGGGTATCGACCAGCCCGCCGCGCGAGGTATTGACCAGCATCGCGCCCGGCTTCATCCGCGCCAGTGACGCGTCATTGATCAGGTGCTGGGTATCGGGCATCAGCGGGCAGTGCAGCGAGACGATGTCAGCCCGCGCCAGCAGTTCATCCAGCGCCACCATCTCGCCGACGCCCGCGAAGGCGGCCGACGGATACGGGTCATGCCCCAGCACGGTGCAGCCCATGCCGTTGAAGATACGCGCGGTGGCCAGGCCGATCTTGCCGGTACCGACGATGCCGACCGTGCGGCCGTGCAGGGTGCGGCCAAGCAGTCCATCGAGCATGAAGTTGCCTTCGCGCACGCGGTTGTAGGCGCGATGGGTCTGGCGGTTGAGGGTCATCACCAGCGCCAGCGCGTGCTCAGCCACCGCTTCGGGCGAATACGCAGGCACCCGGGCGACGAACAGGTCCAGTGCTTTCGCCGTGGCCAGGTCCACATTGTTGAAGCCCGCACAGCGCAGCAGCACCGCACGCACGCCCAACGCGTGCAGCGCACGCAGCACCGCCGCATCCAGCCGGTCGTTGACGAACACGCAGACGGCGGCGCAGTCCTGCGCCAGTGCGGCGGTATGCACATCCAGCGCGGCATCGAAGTAGACGAACGTACAACCCTGCCCCGCAGCATCGCGCTGGTTGGCTTCGTCGAGGAAGCGGCGGTCGTAGGGTCGGGCGCTGAAGACGGCGATCTGCATGGAAGGACCTGGGTGGAATGCCCTGCCGACCATACCGCAGCCACGCGTCCGTGGGGATGGCACCGGCGATGCGAACATCGCCGGTGCCCTGTACCACTTAGAACCGGTAGCCCAGGCCCAGCATCACGCCGTTCTGGATCTGCCCGTCGCGGCGCTCGCCCACGTAGTCGGCCATGATCGACAGGCGTTCGCTGGCGCGGCTGGTCACGCCCAGGTTCCAGGCCAGCACCTGCTCGCCCACGGCCTGGCTGCTGGCGCCGAACACCAGGTCAGGTGCGGCGGCGAAGCCGGTGCTGTAGCGGGCCTGCGAATCGCCCAGTTCCTTCTGCCAGACCACACGGGCGCGCGGGGTGATGCGCTCGCCGTTGTTGCCCTCGAAGGTCCTGAACAGCTGCAGGCCGGCACCAACGCGAATGCTTTCCAGGCTGCCGCTGCGACCGACCAGTGCACCCGCGCCCTGCCCTTCATTGAAGCGCGTGGCCGAGGTCCGCGCGTAGTCCACCACCGGCAACAACGGCTGGATCACCAGGCCCTTGCCGGTGGTGAACGAGAACGCGTGTTCCACCCGTGCCGAGATCGCATCGTTGTTGTACTTGGCGCGCAGCGGCTGCTGCAGGCCATCGATACCGCTGACGCTGCGCCGGGTGTCATGACGCAGGTCGGTATAGCGCACCGCCGCCGACAGATAGCCGCGCGAATAGGTCGCGTCCAGGTAGCCGCCCACGTCCAGCGCGCGCACGTCACCGCTGAAGTCGGAGCCGTCGCGGCCCTTGGTCGACATATCTGCCGCTGCCACGCTGACGCCCAGGGTGACGCGGTCATCGGCAACGCGGGTATCGGCACCGACGACGATGCCGCCGATGTTGTGGCTCAAGCCGGCCACGCCACCGTCAGCATCAATGCGGCCGTGGCTGGCGAAACCTCGCGCCCACAGGCCATGGCTGCGGCCAGAGCCACTGCCTTCACCGCCACCCACCGCCGGCTCGACCAGATGCATGGCCAGCTGGTTGAACAGGCTGCCGTGCCGCATCCCGGGCTGCGCCGACACCGACTGCGCGGCCTGCGAGGCCAGGCCGTCGGCATCACCGCCACTGCGCATCGCAGCCTGGTGCTGCTGCACCACATTGCCGATGCTGCCCACCAATGCGGTGTCGGCCAGGCGCAGGCTCGCGTGCGCGTCACCGCGCAGGGCACCGGCCTGCCGTGCGATCACATCACGGTCAGCGAACTGCAGAGCGCCGAGCAGCGACTTCAGGCCACCATCCTTGCGATCGGAAGCGGTCGCCAGCGCACGGCCAAGGGCATCTCCCGAAGCACCATTGGCAAACAGCCCCAACTGGTCGAAGCCCGGGTTGGCGGTCAACCACAGGCCGTCCGCGGTCTGTTTCACGTTGAAACTCAGCAGCGAGTTGTGGCGTGGGCGGAACACTTCACCGCCGATGATGCTGGCGCTGTAGCCGGTGTCGCCCAGGCGCACGACGTCTTCGAAGCCGCCCTGGTAGATCGGGCCCTGCACGAGATCGCGACGGAAATCCTGGCCGTAGTAGCCCTGCGCCACGTTCAGTTCAAGGAAGGCACCCTTGGAGATCACCAGCGCGCCGTCGGTCTGCTTGCTGTCGAAGAAGCTGCCTACGCGCAGGCGGCCACTGCCAGCGCCGCCGTTCTCGGTCACATCAAACAGCACCTTGCCGCCCGGCATGATGTTGACGTAGCCGTGGGTGACCAGATCGCCGCCGCGCGGCATCAACGTGCCATAGACGCGCAGGCGGTTGAAGCCGTCCTCTCGCCAGGACGGGCGGGTGCCGCTGGCCAGCGCACTGAGATCCATCGCGGTGCCGGCCACGTCACCATTGCCGACCAGCATGCCTGCGCCCATTACCCGCACCTCCGAAGCACGCAGGGCGCCGCCCTCCAGTGCAATGGTGCCGTTGTCGACCAGCATGAAGTCGGCACCGGTGGTGGCGGAGGTACGCCAGGTGGCGCCGTTGGTCACGCGGATCACGCCCATCGAATTGTCCAGCGTGGACACGTCCAGGTCGCCCAGGCGCAGCCTGGAGAGCAGCGCAGCCCTGTAGATCGGATCGTTCTGATAGCTCTGCACCGACCTCGGGCCGATGCCCTGCGGACCATTGCCGGATGCGTTGTAGATGCCCTGTGCCAGGCTGATGTAGGTCGACGACGCATTGGTGTTCCAGCGCGCGAAATCATCATCGACGAAGGTCTGCAGCTGGCGACCGGTGCGCAGGTAGCCCGGGTTGATGTCGCCGCTCACGTTGGCGGTGACATTCAACGTATCGCCCGGATCGCGGTAGCCCTTCGCGGTGATGATCCTGTTGTTGTAGATGTCCTGGCCCGGGAACGACTCCAGCTTGCTGCCGCTGCCATCAGGATCGAAAGTGACCGAGGCACCCGTGGTGCGCGCCGGATCGCGGAACACCAGCAGGCCGTTGGGCTGCACGACTTCATACATGGCCTTGTGCAGCAGCCCGGCATCGATGCCGCCGCCGTAGTTGCCGGTGTAGATCTGGGTCATCCGCGGCGACGGCGTGTAGATCACTTTGCCGCTGTTGCTGGCCGCGTGGATCTGTACCGAATCGACGATTGGCAGATCACCGGCCAGATAGCGTTCGACGCCACCGGACTGCATGATCGAGCAGGACGAGATGCAGTTGCCGGACACGATGGTGTTCAGGCCGGCGGTGCGGATGATGCCCTGCAGCCACTCGCCGGCGATCAACGCGCCACCATTGGAGGTGCGCAGCACCACTTCGCGGATCGGCCGGCCCTCGGCCTGCGCCTTGGCCAGCAACGCCGGCAGCGACACCACGTCGGCGTAGGTGACGCCGCCGCTCAGGAAGATGCGATCCCCCTGCACGTGATAACTCATTGCCATGACGTCATCAGCCGCCGCGATGGCGCCAACGCCGATCAGCCCGGCCAGGGCCAGGCTCAACTTCGAATGCTTCATACGTTCTCTCTCCACCCGCAACACGCGGGTAAAGAGTCAAACGGCAGAACGCCGGAATCTCCCCCAGCGCGGCCGGCAGGGAAAAATGAATGCATTCACAATGAGAGAGGGGGCACCCTGCACTCTTCCCCATCCGGTCATCGTCGCGTAAAACTCGAAGGCGCATCCACCAACGTCAGCCGAGGCCAGCCCTGTCCGTTCCGTCCCCCCTGATCCACCACGCGCCGGAGCCATCCGCGCCTGCGGACGCCTTCATCGCGTTCGTACGCGAGGAACGCGCGCCACTGTGCGCGTTCCTGCGCACACGGGGCGTGGGGCCGGAGGATGCGGAGGACATCGCGCAGGACTGCATGGAGCGGCTGATCCGCTATCGCGCGCACGGCACCGACGAACTGCGCCTGCTGCTGTATCGTATTGCGCGCAATCGCCTGGCCGATCGCGGCCGATCGCCGCAGTCGCGACCGCACCTGTCACTGGCCGAGCATGATGGTCACGACGAGCCCACCAGCCCGTCGCCGGACCCCTTGCGCCAGGCAGAGTCCGGGCAGATGTTGTCCCTGCTGCGGCAGGCCCTTTTCAAACTGCCCGAGCGCGCGCGCGAGGTGTACCTGCTCAACCGGATCACCGGCATGAGCTATACGCAGATCGCACGGCACTGTGGAATTACAGCCAAGACCGTGGAAAAACATATCGCCCGCGCCCTGCAGGGCCTGCGCCAGGAGTTGGGACCGGATCCGCTGCACAACGACAGGGATGCCGAATGAGCAGCCACCGACACATGGAAGACGCCTCGCTGTTCGCACGCGCCAGCACCTGGGTGGCGCGTCTGGAAGCTCCGGACTGCACCGCAGCCGAACGCGAGTCGTTCGAAGACTGGCTTGCTGAAGACCCTGCCCATGTCAAAGCCTGGGTGCAGGCCGAAGACCTTTTCCAGCAGGGCCAGGGCCTGGCTGCGGACCCGTGGCTGCGGACGGCTGCGGCGCGTGCGGCACGGCCTGCCCGACGCCGCTGGCTGCCTGCGGTGGCCGCGGCCGCGGGTATCTGCCTGGCCATCGGCGTGGGCTGGATGGTAGCGGTGGATGGCAACCCTGCCCCGCAGCGCTTTGCCAATGACACGCATCAGGCACAGCGGCTGACCCTGCCCGATGGCAGCGTGGCCATGCTCGATGCCGGCACGACGCTGCACGCCCGCTTCGGCTGGCGCCACCGCGATCTGGACCTGGAACGCGGCCGCCTGCAGTTGCAGGTCGCGCCATCGAACAAGGCATTGCAGCTGCGCGCCGGCACCAGCACGATCCGCGATATCGGCACGACCTTCCAGGTCGAGCGCCTGCACGATGGCCTGGTCGAGGTCGCGCTGCTGGAGGGTGCGGTGGAAGTCAGCAACGGCGCCGCCCAGCACACGCTGGCCCCTGGCCAGCAACTGCAGGTACTGCCCTCCGGGCGCATCCAGCCTGGTCCAGCGCTGTCCTCCACGGCAGCCGCCGAGGGCTGGCTGCATGGGCAGCTGGTCTTCGATGCCACCCCGCTGTCGATCGTGGTCGAACGCATGAACCGCTATGGCCATGCACCGCTGGTGATCGCTGACCCGGAGATCACTGATCTGGCGGTCAGCGGCACGTTCCGCGCAGGCGACGCACAGGAGTTGCTGTCCGCGCTGGAACTTGGCTGGTCCATTGCTGGCCAGACGCGCCCGGATGGCGCGCTGGAACTGCGCCGCACGTACTGAGGAGGCCTGCGGTGATGGCAGGACCAGGCGCGCTGCAGTGGGGGCTGCTCCGCCCCCTGCTGTGCCTGGCGCTGCTGGTCGCCGCGCCGCCTGCCGCCATCGCAGGCGGTCCGGCTGCCACCCACGACTACCACATCAACGCTGGCCCGTTGACTTCGGCACTGCAGCAGTGGGCACGGCAAAGCGGCATCGCACTGGTGTTCGATGCCCGGGAGCTCGCGGGGCTCCATGCCAACGGCACCCATGGCCTGGCCGATCCGGCATCGGCCCTGAAACAGCTGGTTGCCGGCATGCCGGTGACCATCCTTCGAACACCGTCCGGAGGCTTCGTGGTCCGTCGCATCCGCGTCGCGCCCGTCGTCGCGCCGCCGGTTCCGGCAACGGTGGCGCCGCGCCCGCGCACGCCTCCGCCATCCCCGCCCCAGGTAGACCTAGCGCCGATCCATGTCACCGGCAGCAGGTTGCCACGCACCTCCGTGCAGACCACCCTGCCGGTGACCACGATCGACCGCGCGGACATCCTGCGCAGCGGCTACGGCAGCCTGTTCGACCTGCTGCGACACCTGCCCGGCATGAACGGGCTGCCTGCGATGAGCAGCGCACGCAGTGGCGATTCGCAGTACCTGCCTGTTGGTGCGGCCGCCACCACCAGTCTGGATGGCATGGGACCGCGCGCCACCCTGTTCCTGGTCAATGGCCGGCGCCTGCCCCGCTACCCGATGGTGTCCCTGGAACAGGGCGGACTTACCGACCTGGGCGGCATTCCACTCAGCTTCGTCGAACGCATCGAACTGGTGCGCGGTGGCGCCTCGGCCATCTACGGCGCCGATGCCATGTCCGGCGTGGTCAACATCATCCTGCGTGACCAGGCCGACGGCCCGGAAGCCACGCTGCAGACCGGCCTGAGCAGCCGTGGCGACGCCGGCCAGTACCGCGTGCAGGCCGCCACTGGAGGCCTGCGCGGGAACGGCGACCGCTGGTTCGCCGGTGTCGACCTGCATCGCGTCGACCATCTGGCGGGGAACCAGCGTGACTGGCACGCAGAAACGTCGCAGTATCTGATCGGCGCCTTCCGCGAGGGCGACTACTGGCCCGCCACGCGCTGCGACGGACCCTTGAAACGACGCAATGGCGCCTGCTGGTTCGACAGCTCGCGCCCACGTTCGCTTCAACCCGCCTCTGATACCGCCTCTGCCTATCTGCGCTATCGGCATGAGCGTGGCGAGGGCCGTTACGTCTACGCCGAGGCCCGTGCCAGCCACAACAGGCAGCGCTTTGATCTGGGCCCGACCGCCGTGGCTCTCAATCTGTACGGCTACACCTTCAACAGCGTCCTGCGCGAAGCCGGCAATGTGCGTCCCCAGGTACGTGCCACGGATGCCGATCTCACCCTTGGCATCGGCCGGGACCAGGGCAGCCACAGCTGGGACGCCGGCATCAGCGCGCAGCGCAGCGACGTCACCCTGTCCACGCCAGGCACCGTGCGCGCCGCCCCCTTCGTCGAGGCCGCGCAGTCACTCAGGTTCCTGCCAGGGTTCAATGCATTGCCCGCCGATGAAGCCAAGTCGTTGTTCCCGGCGATCCGAAACCGTGGACTTACCGAGCAATGGCAGGGCTGGTGGGGCATACAGCGCGCACTGATGCCGATGCGGGGTGGCAATGCGCAGCTGGCCACCGGCATCGACCTGCGCCATGAACGCTGGACGTCCCACCCGGACACCCTGCTGAGCCAGGGCGATCTGGCACTGGGGCTGCCGCAGCAGCAGCGGCGCCTGTCGCGGCAGAGTGGCGGCGCGTATGCGGAACTGGGCCTGCCACTGACATCGGAACTGCGCATGGACCTGGCCGCGCGCTGGGACTACGACGGCGACTACACGGCATTCTCGCCCCGTGCCGGCCTGCGCTGGACGCCAACACCGCACTGGTCGTTCCTGCTGGCCAGCGGTCGCGGCTATCGCGCGCCCAGCCTGTTCGAACAGCGCCGTCCGCCAGGACAGTTCGGCACCCTCACTCTGCCCGCCTCAAGCGCACTGCCGCCCTGTGCACAGAGCGGGCCCGACGGCCGCTGCGTGGTCACTGCGGATGTGGAGGAGAACACCACGCTCAAGGCCGAAAGCTCACGCAGCCATTCGCTGGCGGCGACCTGGTCACCCAGCGATGCGTTCTCGCTGTCACTGACCCACAACATCGTCGAGCTGCGCAACGAAATCCTCGCGCTGCAGCCGGTCGATGCCGTGTGGAACCGTGATACCTGGCAGCTGGATGAGGATGGCAACCTGAGCAGCCTGCGGCTGTCGTTCGACAATATCGGCCGTACCACCTCCCGCAACTGGGTGCTGCGTGGCGAATACCGGATCGACACCGGCAGCAGCGGCCAGTGGATGTTCTCGCTGGACGCGCTGAAGCAGCAGGAGCTGCGCCGCCGTCGCGACCACGAACCGGCGATCGACCTGCGCGGGCACGTCACGCCCGAGATGGCAGCGGTCCTGAACGTGCAATGGCAGAACAGCAACTGGGACATCGCCCTGCGCGGCAACCAGGTGGGCCGCACCCGTGCATGGCTGCCCGGCGACGAGTGCCCGCAGCGGCAGATCGACCGGAACCACTGCATGAATCCGCGCCAGCTGCGCTGGAACCTGCACCTGGCGCGCCGCCTGGGTCCGCGCGTCATCGCGGCACTGGACGTGCACAACGTGCTTGATGCGCAACCGGTGAACTACCTGGTCGGCAATGGTGGGCAGATGCCGGGACTGGACGATCCACTGGGCCGCTACTACCTGCTTACCCTGCAGTTCCGCTGAGCGTAGTACGCTACGCGGCCTGTTCCACCGGCCCGCCACCTCCCCCATGAAAGCCTATCTCTGGTTCTGGGGCGCGTTCCTGCTGTTCTTCGCGTTGCCTTTTCCCTGCATTCTCTATTTCGGCACCTCGTGGCCGGTGGCCCTGGTCGACCGCAGTGCACCATGGCTGGCACTGCTGCTGCTCGCCCTGTCACTGAGCGCATGGCTGGCCCTGCTGCTCGCCTTCCTGCATACCCTGCTGCTCGGACCACCGCGCGCCCTGCATCGCGTGCATTCGATCCTCGCCGATGGCGAACCTCGTGATGCGCTGATCGAACACGCCGAACAGACCGGCGTGCAGGTGCGTGGCTTCGCGCAATGGAAACTGCAGTTGTCCTTCCAGAATCTGTCGGGCACCCCGATCCGCGAACAGCTGCTGGTGGTCGACAGCAAACCCCAGCTGCATCGATTCGAGGTGGGCAGGCACATCGATGCGCGCCTGAACCGGATGCCGGGCGCGTTCCCGAACGTGGTACTGGACGGTGCCCAGCCCGAACTGAACGTCGCCAGCCTGTGGCGGCGAAGCATCGGCGCTGCGATCGGCATCGTCCTGGTGGCCGCCGCCTATGTGGCGGCCTACCGCCTGCAGAGCGAGGGCCTGGGCTGGACCTTCCTGTCCTTCGGCCACCCGCTGCTGGTGTGCCCGCTGGTGCTGTGCGGGTACATATTGGGGTTGCGCCTGCTCGGCCGCCTTTTGCAGGCTGATGCCCGCGGCGATGCGCTGAAGTATCGCGGCATCGGCGTGGAGGCCAGGGTACTGAAGGTGCGCCAGACCGGCACCTACCTCAACGAGCAGCCGCAGGTGGAGTTCCAGCTGGAGTACACCGATCGTGACGGCGATGTGCAGCGCGCCAGCGTGCGTCGCTTCATTCCACTGATCGACCTGGCCAACATCCCGCGCGAACACGTGACCCTGCTGTACGACCCGGATGACCATGGCAACGTGCGCCTGGAGGGCATGTGAAGCAGCCTCCTTCCACCCGACGGGCGTTTTCGCTGGTGCTGCTGGCGCTGGCTGGCGTGGCCGTTGCCGGCGGTGCATTGGGAACCATCGCCGAGACACTGGGACATCCGGTGCGGCCCGACCTTTCGCCAAGGCCACTTGCCTCGCAGCCACCGCGCGAGCAGGCCGACTCACTGGCAACGGCACCCGGACTGCAGCCCGCCCTGATGCCCGAACGCAGCAACCGGCTGTTCGATTCGGAATACCTGCAGGGCGCACGCCAGGCACTGGAGCAGTTGCCCGCATTGTCCGGACACCGGCTGACGGTATTCCACAGCATCCACTTCTACGACGATGGCCGCATCAACCTCGATCTGGTCGATCCGCAACAGCCGGGTCACGTCGACAGCTATCACTTCGAACGTGGCCAGTGGCGCAAGGGCAACCCGGTGAACCCCCAGCAGTTCGCACCCACCATCAGCCTGCAGCGCAGCAGCACGCCGCTGGCCAACATCGATTTCGATGCTGTACCACGCGTGGCCAAGGCACTGCAGGAACAACGCAACGCATTGCAGAACCCGGCCTCGGAAGTCGGCCACGTCTACGTAATCGTCCGCAAGGCCGGCAGGCTGGCATGGCTGCCGGACGAGGTCGCCGGCGACCGCGAATCGGCCCGCCTGCAGTTCGACGCACGGGGCGTCGCACGCAGCGTCAAAAAAGGGGACGGAGGGAATTAAGTCGCCATCGGCATCAAGGCAATTACGACTTAATCCCCTCCGTCCCCATTTTCTCTTTTACGGAGCGGGCGATGGCGTACTGCGCGGCGTAGTAGGTGGACAACACCAGCAGGCTGGCCAGCGGCAGGCCACCGGCAAAGCGGTCCCAGGCCAGCAATGAATCGCTGGCCACGAACAGCACGGCACCGGTTGCCGCCCAGCGTGCACTGCACGGTTCCGGTGCGACCGCCTGAGGACGCGCCCATGCGCGTGCAAGCGCCAACACCGCCATCGACGCCAGCACCACCACGTAGGCCAGCACCGGGATGCGCATAGGCACCGGCAGGTACGGCCACAGGCCAAGCACGTTGAGCGTGGCGAAGGCACCCAGCAGCACACTGGCGCCAACCAGGCCACGACCGGCACGCAGGCCAGCGCGGAAGGCGACGATGTAGCAGACGTGGGCCAGCAGGAACGCGACCAGGCCCGGCACGAACGCGTCGATCGGGAGCATCAGCGCAATATCGCCCACGCACGACAGCAGCATGCCGGCCAGTACTGCGCGGCGGTAGAACGGCTGCGCCGGATCATGCACGCGCCAGGCGATGGCGGCGATCAGCAGCGTGGTGGTCGGCTTGGCCAGCCAGTGCAGCCAACGCCCATCGCCGTGCAGGAATGCGCCCACGATGGCGAGGATCGCCATCAACAGGATCACGCCATCGCGGGCGCGCGGCTTCATCGTGCCTTCCACAGGTCCGCAAGGCGGTCAGGCTTGCCGGTGATGCGCTCCAGCATCGGGTACTGCAGGCCACCGTGGTAGGCGATGTTCATCGCTTCAATGCGGTCGAACTGCTTCACCAGCAGCACGATCGGCGCCTTGTCCTTCGCTGCCGCAGCCACCGCGTCCTTCAGCCGCTGGCTGCTGTATTCGCGGCCGCCAACCGCGATCACCTTCATGCCCGGCGCCAGCCCTGCGTTGAACGCCGGGCTGTCCCAGATCACATCACCGACCGAACCGCTGTCGAGCACGGTGGCACCCAGCGAGTAGGCCAGCAATGCCGCCTTGGCACGCTTTTCCTGCGCCTTGTAGGCGTCGTTCGGGGTATCGCGGTAGACCAGCTTCCAGCCGGCCAGCTCCAGGCCGCCAGTCAACGAACCGTGCCCGTCCAGTCGCCCGCGCAGGAACGTGGCCCAGTCATACGGCGCGATGCCGTTCAAGGTCGCGACCACGTCATCAAAGGTGTACGGGTTGACGTCCCAGTCACCATTACCGACGCCGAAGAATGCACGTGCGAAGTCGTCCAGGCTGCGACGGTTGCCGCTCAGTTCGCGCAGCTTGCCCTCCACTTCCAGCCACAGCATCTGGCCGCCGGAGTAGTAGTCCTCGCTCATCTGGTAGTTGCGGTAAGGCAACGTGCGGCGCTGGGCGATGGTCGGGTCGTTGGTGGTGTCCTGCAGCGGGCGCCAGGCAAGGCCCGGGCGACCACGGTCATAGGTCGCGGCCACGTTGGCCAGCATGTCGCGCGCCTGCGCCGTCGACCACAGGCCTGAGCGTGCGGCCAGCACCTGGCCCCAGAACTGGGTCTGGCCCTCGTACACCCACAGCAGGCTGTCGCCCATCGGCACGTTGAAGTTGGCGGTGGCCAGATCGGCGCCACGGCGGTACTTGCCGTTCCAGGAATGGGTGTATTCGTGCGGCAACAGGTCACGCATCCAGGCGTTGCTGTCCCACTCGGTGAAATAGCCCGGGTCGGCACTGTTCTCGCTGGAGCGGTGATGCTCCAGGCCGATGCCGCCGAGGCGGTCGGTCAACGCCAGCAGGAATTCATAGTGGTTGTAGTGACGCGCGCCATAGAGCTTGTCGGCCTGCTGCACCAGCGCGCGATGCATCGTGATCTGCGCCTCGCTCGGCTTCAACGATTTGGCGTCGTCAGCGAACACGTTGAGGTGCACCGGCACCTTCGCGCCCGGGTCGAGATCGATGCGCTGGTAGTGCTCGCCCGCGAACAACGGCGAATCGACCAGATGGTCATAGGAGATCGGCTTGAACACCACGGTGTCACCGTCGCGACGCGCGGTCTCCAGCGCAGTGGCGAACGACCAGCCCTTGGGCAGGGTCACGCTGGCCTGCGCCTGCAGGTTGCGCGCATCGACGCCGGCCGGATACAACGAGTTGGCGTTCCACTGCAGGTTGAGCATTTCCGGGGTCATCACCACCCGGCCCTGGCTGCCGCCCTGCGAGGACAGGAAATCGAAGTGGGCGACGATCTCGCTCACGCCCTCGGGCACGTCCACCTTGAACGCATAGACGTTGAACTGGTCACGCTGCCAGGCCAACGGTTTGCCGTTGGCAGTCACGCGCAGGCCGGCCAGCTTGTCGATCGGGCCGGTGGGCGAATGGTTGCCGGGAATCCACTGCGGGTACAGCAGGGTCATCGGGCCCGGCTTGGCCGGCACGGTGGCGGTCACCTTGAAGATGCGCCGGGCCAGGTCGCGCGCGTCCACGTCGATGCGCAGCAGGCCGGGAGCCGCCGCGTCCGCCGGTGGCGAGATCTGCGCAAGTGCAGGCGTGGCCGCCAGCGCGAACAGCAACGACATGGCCAGGGCTCGGGTCTTCATCGGCAGCATCCAACAACGGAGAATCTTCCGATGCTAGGCCTGTAAAGTGCCCCGCCCCATGGCCAAAGGTCATGGGCGGTGCGCCCATCCGCGCATGCCCGAAAGCGTGCGAACCAAGGTTCGCACCCACCGTGTGCAGGTTCGCACCCACCAGAGCGGTTTCAGTAGATCCACGCCATGCGTGGATGAGGCCTTCCCGGTCAGTCGACCAGACGCAGGCGCAGTTCCTTCGGCAGCGCGAACACCATCGATTCCGGTTCGCCATCCAGCTCGCCCACGCCGCTGGCACCCAGCTCGGCCAGGCGTGCCAGCACGCCATCGACCAGTACCTGCGGTGCCGAGGCACCGGCAGTGACGCCGATGTGCTGCTTGCCCACCACCCATGCCGGGTCGATTTCATGCGCACCGTCGATCAGGTAGCTTTCCACGCCTTCACGACGGGCCAGCTCGCTCAGGCGGTTGGAATTGGAGCTGTTCGGCGAACCGACCACCAGCACCAGATCGCAGCGCTTGGCCAGGTCGCGCACAGCGTCCTGGCGGTTCTGCGTGGCGTAGCAGATGTCGTCGTTCTTCGGGCCCTGCATCGCCGGGAAGCGCTCACGCAGCGCATCGATGATGCCGCGCGTGTCGTCCACCGACAGCGTGGTCTGGGTCGTGTAGGCGAAATTCTCCGGCTGGTTGATGTGCAGCGTGGCAACCTGCTCCACGTCCTCCACCAGGTAGATCTGGCCCGTACCGGCTTCGCGGTTCCACTGGCCCATGGTGCCTTCCACTTCCGGGTGACCGGCGTGGCCGATCAGCACCACGTCACGGCCGGCACGGCAGTGGCGGGCGACTTCGAAGTGGACCTTGGTCACCAGCGGGCAGGTGGCGTCGAACACCTTCAGGCCGCGGCGTTCGGCTTCCTGGCGCACGGCCTGGGAGACGCCGTGTGCGCTGAAGATGACCGTGTTGTTGTCCGGCACTTCGTCCAGTTCCTCGACGAAGATCGCACCGCGCTGCTTCAGGTCGTCCACCACGAAGCGGTTGTGCACCACTTCATGGCGGACATAGATGGGCGCGCCCAGCGTTTCGATCGCGCGCTTGACGATCTCGATCGCACGATCGACACCGGCACAGAAACCACGCGGGTTGGCGAGCAGCACATCCATCAGTTCAATCTCCCGGCAGCGGCCGGCTTACGGTTTCGGGTTGGCATTATCCGCCTTTTTGGCGGACTTGCCTTCGAACAGGCCAAACAGGGCGATGCCGATGGCACCGACCACGATGGCCGAATCGGCGATGTTGAACGAGGGCCAGGTATAGCTGCCCACGTACCACTGGATGAAATCGACCACGTGACCATGCACCTGGCGGTCGATCACGTTGCCGATCGCACCGCCGATGATCAGCGCATACGGCACGGCCGCCTTCCAGTTGCCTCGGGCAGTGCCGCGCAGCCACCAGGCCATCAGGCCGCTGATGGCGATCGCCAGCGCGGTGAAGAAGTACTTCTGCCAGCCACCGGCGTCGCTCAGGAAACTGAACGCGGCGCCGGTGTTGTAGGTGCGGTACCAGTTCCAGAAGCCGTCGATGACCACCACCGGCTGGAACTCCGGCAGGCTCGACAGGACCCAGGCCTTGGACCACTGGTCCAGCCCGATGATGGCCGCCGACAGCAGCAGCCAGACCAGGGCGTTCGGGTGCGGACGGGGCGCGGCCATCAGAACCAGCTCCGCACTTCACCGGCGCCGGTGATGTTGCTCACGCAGCGGCCACACAGTTCCGGATGGTCGGCGTTGCTGCCGACATCGGCACGGTGGTGCCAGCAGCGCACGCACTTGGCCTTGGTGGTCGGCTGGGCGCTGACGAACACCTCGTCGGTGGTCGCCGGGCGCACCTGCACGTCGCCGCTGATGAACAGGAAACGCAGTTCATCGGCCAGCGGCTGCCAGCGCGCTGCCTGCTCTTCGCTGGCAGCGATGGTGATCTCCGCTTCCAGTGCGGCACCGATCGCGCCGTTGGCACGCATCGGCTCGAGCACCTTGGCCACCTGCTCACGCACGGCCAGCAGCTGGTCGAAGTCGGTGGCGTTGAGCTGGGCATCGGCCGGCAGCGGCGCCAGGCCGTCGTACCAGGTGGTGAACAGCACGTGGCCAGCACGTTCGCCCGGCAGGTAGCCCCACAGCTCGTCGGCGGTGAAGGTCAGGATCGGTGCGACCCAGCGGGTGAACGCTTCGGCGATGTGGTACATCGCGCTCTGTGCCGAACGACGACCGTGCGAATCGGTCGGCATCGTGTACAGGCGGTCCTTGGTCACGTCCAGGTACAGCGAGCCCAGGTCCACGCTGCAGAAGTTCAGCAGCAGCTGCACGATCTCGGCCATGTTGTAGCCGTCGTAGGCGGCCTTGATCTTCTCCTGCAGCTCCCACGCGCGATGCACGATCCAACGGTCCAGCGCGACCATCTGGTCGAGCGGGCGCAGGTGCTGGGCCGGATCGAAGCCGTCCAGGTTGCCGAGCAGGAAGCGCGCGGTGTTGCGCAGGCGACGGTAGGCGTCGGCGTTGCGCTTGAGGATCTCCTGCGACAGCGACATCTCGTTGCTGTAGTCGGCCGAGGCGATCCACAGGCGCAGGATGTCCGCGCCCAGCTTGTTCATGATGTCCTGCGGCTCAATGCCGTTGCCCAGCGACTTGGACATCTTGCGGCCCTGCTCGTCCACGGTGAAGCCGTGGGTCAGGCACTGCTTATACGGCGCGCGCTTGTCGATCGCCACGCCGGTCAGCAGCGAGGACTGGAACCAGCCGCGATGCTGGTCGGAACCTTCCAGGTACAGGTCGGCCGGCTTGCCGAAGCCACGCGCGGCAAGCACGCCCTCATGGGTCACGCCCGAATCGAACCAGACGTCGAGGATGTCGGTGACCTTTTCGTAGTCGGCCGCTTCGGCGCCCAGCAGTTCGGCGGCATCCAGCGAGTACCACACGTCGATGCCCTCGGCTTCGACACGGTCGGCGACCTGCTGCATCAGCTCCACCGAGCGCGGGTGGATCTCGCCGGTCTGGCGATGGGTGAACAGTGCGATCGGCACGCCCCAGGTGCGCTGGCGCGAGATCGTCCAGTCCGGGCGACCGTCGACCATGCTCTGGATGCGCGCCTTGCCCCAGCTCGGGAACCAGCCGACGGTGTCGATGGCGGCCAGCGCATCGTTGCGCAGGTTGGCCTTGTCCATCGAGATGAACCACTGCGGGGTGGCGCGGAACACCACCGGCTTCTTGTGACGCCAGCAGTGCGGGTAGCTGTGGCGGATCGGATGGAAGGCCAGCAGCGCACCGTTGTCACGCAGCACGCCGACGATGGCCTCCTGCGCCTGCCATAGATGTTGGCCAGCCAGCACCACGTCACCGGCCGGCGGGGTCGATTCCAGGTATACGCCACGGCCGTCGATCGGGGTGATCTGGCCGGCGTTGTACTTGTCCAGCAGGCCGTACTTCTGGCTGACCACGAAGTCTTCCTGGCCGTGGCCGGGGGCGGTGTGCACCGCACCGGTACCGTCCTCGTCGGACACATGGTCGCCGTTGAGCACCAGGATCTCGCGTTCCGGGTAGAACGGATGCGCCAGCAGCTGGTTTTCCAGCGCCGCACCGGTGGTTTCACCGTGCAGCACCACCTCGTCCACGCCATAGCGCTGCAGCGCGCGCTCGGCCAGGGCCACGGCCAGCACCAGCCAACGGCGCTTGCCGTTGTGGGCCGGGCCTTCGGCCAGCACATAGTTGATCTCCGCACCCAGCGACACCGCCAGCGAGGCCGGCAGCGTCCACGGGGTGGTGGTCCAGATCGGCACCGCCACCTCGACGTCAGCCGGCACGCTCACGCCGAACGCCTGGCCGATGGCCTGTGCGTCACGCGCGGCGTAGGCCACGTCGATCGCCGGCGATTCCTTTTCGTGGTACTCGATCTCCGCCTCGGCCAGCGCCGAACCGCAGTCGAAGCACCAGTACACCGGCTTGGCGCCGCGCACCAGGTGACCGTTGGCCACGATCTTGGCCAGCGCACGGATCTCGTTGGCTTCGAAGTCGAAGCTCAGGGTCTTGTACGGGTTGTCCCAGTCACCGGTCACGCCCAGGCGCTTGAAGTCCACGCGCTGGATGTTGATCTGCTCTTCGGCGAACTCGCGGCACTTCTGGCGGAACTCGACGGCGTCGAGCTTCACGCCCACCTTGCCCCACTTCTTTTCGACCGCGATCTCGATCGGCAGGCCATGGCAATCCCAGCCCGGCACGTAGGGCGCATCGAAGCCGGCCAGGTAGCGCGACTTGACGATGATGTCCTTCAGGATCTTGTTGACCGCGTGGCCCAGGTGGATGCGGCCGTTGGCGTACGGCGGGCCGTCATGCAGCACGAACAGCGGGCGGCCGGCGGCGTTGTCGCGCAGCTGCTGGTAGAGCCCCTGCGCCTCCCACTGCGCCAGAATGCCCGGCTCGCGCTTGGGCAGGTCGCCGCGCATCGGGAATTCGGTGGCTGGCAGGTTCAGGGTGGTCTTGTAGTCCTGGCTCACGCAGTGGCTCGCAATCTATGTTCGGAAAGGATGGCGCGCGCCTGTTCGGCGTCGCGGTGCATCTGGTCGGTCAGGGCCGCCAGATCATTGAATTTCTCTTCGTCGCGCAGCTTGGCGACGAACTCCACGTCGATGTGGCGCCCGTACAGGTCGCCCTGGAAATCGAACAGGTGGGCTTCCAGCAGCGGCTCCACGCCCTCCACCGTCGGCCGCGTGCCGAAGCTGGAGACCGACGGCCACGGCTGGTCGAACACGCCGTGCACCCAGGTCGCGTAGATGCCCGACAGCGCCGGCGTCTTCGGGAAGCGCAGGTTGGCAGTAGGGAAGCCCAGCGTGCGGCCGAGCTGGCGCCCGCGCACCACCCGGCCGCTGATCGCGTACGGACGGCCGAGCAGGTCGTTGGCACGGGCGAAGTCGCCCTCCTGCAGCAGCTGGCGGATGCGGGTGCTGGAAATGCGTTCGCCATGCAGGTCGACCGCTTCGATTTCGCCGGCGCTGAACCCCAGCTCGGCGCCCATCGCCTGCAGCAGGGCCAGGTCGCCACGGCGGCGGTTGCCGAAGCAGAACTCCGGGCCGATCCAGACTTCGCGGGCGTTCAGGCGCTGCACAAGCAGCTGGCGTACGAAGGTCTCGGCCGGCATCGCTGCCATTGCCGCGTCGAAGCGCAGCAGGCCGACCGCATCGACGCCCAGCTCGCGCAGGATCTCGACCTTGCTGCGCGCCAGGGTCAGCCGCGGCGGCGGCGTGCCCTGGGCGAAGAATTCACGCGGCAACGGCTCGAAGGCCACGGCCACGGCGGCCACGCCCAAGGCGCGCGCGCGGGCAACCGCATGGCGCACCAGCGCACGATGGCCCAGGTGGAGGCCGTCGAATGCACCGATACAGACCACGCTTCCGTTGGGGAACAGCTCCCCGCCCTCGACGCTTCTGAACAGCCTGCTCATCAACTCTCGTTCCGGCCCGACCGGGGCCGCCGCTTCAATGGTGTAACCCTGAAGTATAGCCGCCACGGGCCGCGATCAATGCCCGCGCAGGTCGCGCGGGCGGAAGCCCATCGCCAGCATGGCCACCGCGTAGGTCGCACCACCGCCGCCGACCAGCAGCGACAGGCTGCCGATCCGCTCCCACACGCCCATCGCCGAGAATGCCGGCAGCCAGTGCAGCAGGGCCAGCAGCGCGGCAACCATCGCCACGCAGGCCAGCAGCAGGCGCAGCAGATAGCCGCCCCACCCCGGTCGGCGCTGGTAGACATCGGTCTTGCCCAGCCAGTACCACAGCAGGCCCAGATTCAGGTAACTGGACAATGCGCTGGCAATGCCCAGCGCCAGATGCAGGCCGGGCTGCTTGCCGATGGCCGCCATCACGCCCTGCGCTTTCAGTTCGTCCGGCACCATTACCTGGTACAGCACCGCCAGCAGGGCGAAGTTGAACACCATGTTGGCCACCAGCGCGGCCACACCGGCGCGCACCGGGGTCTTGGTGTCCTGCCGGGCGTAGAAAGCGGGCAACACCACCTTCAGCAAGGCGAACGCCGGCAGGCCGAAGCTCAGGCCGTACACCGACAGCGCGGTCATGCGGGTATCGAAGGCACTGAACTGGCCGTGCTGGAAGATGGTGGCGATCAGCGGCTCGGCCAGCAGCAGCAGGCCCAGCATCGCCGGCACCGAGATCAGCAGGGTCATGCGCAGGCCCCAGTCCAGCGAGCGCGAGAAGCCCTCGCGGTCGGTGCTGACGTGGTGACGGGCCAGCGCCGGCAGGATCACCGTGCCCAGCGCCACGCCGAACACGCCCAGCGGCAGCTCCAGGAAGCGGTCGGCCAGCGACAGCCAGGACTGCGAGCCGTCGGTCAGCTTGGCCGCGATCACCGTATCCAGCAGCAGGTTGATCTGCGCCACCGAGGAACCGAACAGGGTCGGCACCATCAGCGTCATCACCTTGCGCACACCCGGATGGCTCCAGCCCCAGCGCGGCAGGGTCAGCAGGTTGATGCCCTTCAGCGAGGGCAGCTGGAACAGCAGCTGCAGGAGGCCGGCAGCCAGCACCGCCCAGCCCAGCGCCAGGATCTGCTTCTCTGGAGTGCCGCCCAGCCGCGGGGCCAGCCAAAGCGCGCCGGCGATCATGCACAGGTTGAGAATGACCGGGGTCAGCGCCGGCATGGCAAAGCGCTGGAAGCTGTTCAGCGCGCCGCCGGCCAGGGCGGTGAGCGAGACGAATAGCAGGAACGGGAAGGTCAGGCGGAACAGGTCGACCAGCAGGCCCTGCTTGACCGGGTCGGTATCAACGCCGCTTGAGAAGACCGAGGCCAGCTGCGGCGCGAAGATCAGCGCCAGCGCGGTGACCAGCATCAGCACCCCACCCAGGGTGCCGGCGGTCCGGGCCATCAGTTCGCGCAGCTCGGCGTGGCTGCGGGTTTCCTTCACTTCCGTGAACACCGGCACGAAAGCGGTGGCGAAAGACCCTTCGGCGAACAACCGGCGCAGGAAATTGGGTACCCTGAAGGCGACCCAGAAAGCATCAGTGATGGCGTTGGTGCCGAACGTGGTGGTCACCACGAAGTCCCGGACAAGTCCGAGAACGCGCGAGACCATGGTCATGCTGCTGAACGACAGCAGGCCCCGCAACAACTTGGGTGAACTCACTCAGCGTCCCTCTTGACAATCGACTTGACGTGCATTTCTTACGCCATCATACTAGCTAGCTTGCTGTTCCCATAACACCGATTTTTTCAGGAAACCACCACCGTGGCCAATATCAAGTCCGCCAAGAAGCGCGCCAAGCAGACCGTCGTGCGCAACGCGCGCAACGTGGCTCAGCGCTCGATGCTGCGCACCGCTGTCAAGAAAGTGATCAAGGCGTTGGACGCCAACGATGCCGCCGGCGCCGAAGCCGCCTTCGCCGTTGCCCAGCCGATCCTGGATCGCTTCAGCGCGCGTGGCCTGATCCACAAGAACAAGGCTGCTCGCCACAAGAGCCGCCTGAACGACCGCATCAAGGCCCTCAAGGCCGCCTGATACGGCGTTGCCGCCCTGCCCTTCGGGGCGCGGGCAGCAGACAAAAGCCCGGCCCCGGCCGGGTTTTTTGTTGCCTGCGATCCGGGCGATCCTCGGGGTCCGCGCGGCCGGCGCTACCGGAAGATGAAAAACCCGGCCGAAGCCGGGTTTTTCGTGCGGAACCACAACGGCATCACTGCGCGTTGCGGGCTTCCAGCTCGTCTTCCTTCTGGCGATCGAAGAACGCCATGATCCGGCTCATGATCGGGAAGGTCCCTTCGCGGCCCAGCGCGGAAACCAGGAACCACGGCTCCTTCCAGCCCAGCTCGGCGACGATCTGCTCGGCGGCGGCCTTGGCCTCGTCCTCGAACATCAGGTCAGCCTTGTTCAGCACCAGCCAGCGCGGCTTGTTCAGCAGTTCCGGATCGTGCTTTTCCAGTTCGCGTTCGATCGCACGCACCTGCTCAACCGGGGAAATACCTTCCACGCCACCTTCCATCGGCGAGATGTCCACCAGGTGCAGCAGCAAGCGGGTGCGCTGCAGGTGGCGCAGGAACTGCGCGCCCAGGCCGGCACCGTCGGCCGCGCCCTCGATCAGGCCCGGAATATCGGCGATCACGAAGCTGCGGTAGTTCTCCACCTTCACCACACCCAGGTTCGGGTACAGCGTGGTGAACGGGTAATCAGCCACCTTCGGCGTCGCCGCAGAAACGGCGCGGATCAGGGTGCTCTTGCCGGCGTTGGGGAAGCCCAGCAGGCCGACGTCGGCCAGCAGCTTCAGCTCCAGCTTCAGCGTGCGCTCTTCGCCCGGCTCGCCCGGCAGCGCCTGGCGCGGCGAGCGGTTGGTCGAGCTCTTGAAGTGCATGTTGCCCAGGCCACCACGGCCGCCCTTGGCCACCAGCAGGCGGTCGTTGTGCTGGGTCAGGTCGCCGATGACTTCATCGGTGGCAACATTGATCACCACGGTGCCGACCGGCACGGTGATGGTCAGGTCTTCGCCGCCCTTGCCATAGGCCTGGCGGCCCATGCCGTTCTCGCCGCGCTGCGCCTTGAAGATGCGGTCATGGCGGAAGTCGACCAGGGTGTTCAGGTTCTCGTCGGCGCGGATGTACACGCTGCCGCCCGCACCGCCGTCGCCGCCGTCCGGGCCGCCGAGCGGAATGAACTTCTCGCGACGGAAGCCAATGCAGCCGTTGCCGCCGTTGCCGGCGAACACTTCGATTTCTGCTTCGTCTACCAGTTTCATTGTTTCGATGCCTGCGATGGGCGAGGCCTGCGGGCCGCCGCCTTGAATGTCATGCCGGCCGCGGGCCGGCAACCCGGCATGGCCGGTCTTGCGTTCACTCTAACGAAAAGCCCCGCCGAAGCGGGGCTCTCCATGCAGCGTGCTCTTCATCCAGCACGGCCATGCCAAGGCATGGGCGCCGGCGATGCCTGGATCAGGCGTCGGCCGAGACGATGCTGACGGTACGACGCTTCTTGGCGCCCTTGACCGAGAACTCCACCTTGCCGTCCACGAGGGCGAACAGGGTGTGGTCACGGCCCAGGCCAACGCCCGAACCCGGGTGGAACTGGGTGCCGCGCTGACGCACGATGATGTTGCCGGCTTCGATGGCCTGGCCGCCGAAGATCTTGACGCCCAGGTACTTCGGGTTGGAGTCGCGACCGTTGCGCGAGGAGCCTACGCCCTTTTTATGTGCCATGACTGCTTCTCCTGATGCTTAGCCGGCGATGCCGGTGATCTCGATTTCGGTGTAGTACTGACGGTGACCCTGACGCTTCATGTGGTGCTTGCGGCGACGGAACTTGATGATCCGGACCTTGTCAGCACGACCCTGGGACAGGACCTTGGCGGTGACGGCAGCGCCCTTCAGCGCATCGCCCAGCTTCACGCCGTCGCTGTCACCCAGCATCAGGATGTTGTCAAACTTGATCTCGCTGCCGACTTCGACTTCGAGCTTTTCAATGCGGAGCTTTTCGCCCTGCGCCACGCGGTATTGCTTACCGCCGGTGACCAGTACTGCGTACATGACCAGGCCTTCCTCTGTAGTTATTGTGGTCTGAGCTGCCGCCATCGAGGGCGGACAGGAGCGGGATTGTACGCAGATCAGTGCGCGTGGGTCAAGTCAACCCCTGAACGGTCCGGGGGGCCCGGTCGGAACGGGGTCAGATCCCTTCTCACACTGTGAAAAGGGATCTGACCCCTGCCTGACGGCCTGTCTCACAAGGTGAGACACCGGACTGGCATTGTCGCCCATTGCCCCCATCTGGTCACCTCGGTAGGCTGACCGATTGCCGTTCCCTGCTGGCCCGGCACCCAGCCAACGCCCCCACAACCGGATCCCCCATGGCGATGGATTTCATCCGCATCCGCGGCGCGCGGACGCACAACCTGAAGAACCTCGACCTCGACCTGCCCCGCGACAAGCTGATCGTGATCACCGGCCTGTCCGGCTCGGGCAAGTCCTCGCTGGCGTTCGACACCATCTATGCAGAAGGCCAGCGCCGCTACGTCGAGTCGCTGTCGGCCTATGCACGCCAGTTCCTGAGCGTGATGGAAAAGCCGGACCTGGACCACATCGAGGGCCTGTCCCCGGCCATCTCGATCGAGCAGAAGTCGACCTCGCACAACCCGCGTTCGACGGTCGGCACGATCACCGAGATCTACGACTACCTGCGCCTGCTGTACGCCCGCGTCGGCACTCCGCGCTGCCCGGACCACGGTTACCCGCTGGAGGCGCAGACGGTCAGCCAGATGGTCGACCAGGTGCTGACCCTGGACCCGGAACAGCGCTACATGCTGCTGGCGCCGGTCATCCGCGACCGCAAGGGCGAACATGCCCAGGTGTTCGATCAGCTGCGCGCGCAGGGCTTCGTGCGCGTGCGCGTGGACGGCGAGCTGCATGAAATCGACGCGGTGCCGCCGCTGGCGCTGCGCCAGAAGCACACCATCGAGGCGGTGATCGACCGCTTCCGCCCGCGCGAGGACATCAAGCAGCGCCTGGCCGAGAGCTTCGAGACCGCGCTGAAACTGGGCGACGGCATGGCCTCGGTGCAGAGCCTGGACAACGCCGAGACCGCGCCGACGCTGTTCTCTTCCAAGTATTCCTGCCCGGTCTGCGATTACTCGCTGCCGGAACTGGAACCACGCCTGTTCTCGTTCAATGCACCGATGGGCGCCTGCCCCGGCTGCGATGGCCTGGGCATGGCCGAATTCTTCGATCCCTCACGCGTGGTGGTGCACCCCGAGCTGTCGCTGGCCGCCGGTGCGGTGCGCGGCTGGGACCGCCGCAACGCCTACTACTTCCAGCTGATCGCCTCGCTGGCCAAGCACTACAGGTTCGACGTCGACGCGGCGTGGAACTCGCTGCCGGAGAACGTGCAGCAGGCCGTGCTGTACGGCAGCGGCGATGAGGCGATCACCTTCACCTACTTCACCGAAGCCGGTGGCCGCACCCAGCGCAAGCACCGCTTCGAGGGCATCATTCCCAACCTCGAACGCCGCTACAAGGAAACCGAATCGCCGGCGGTGCGCGAGGAGTTGTCCAAGTACATCAGCGAACAGCCGTGCCCGGAATGCCATGGCGCCCGCCTCAACAAGGCCGCGCGCAACGTGTTCGTGGCCGATCGCCCGCTGCCGGACCTGGTGGTGCTGCCGATCGACGAGGCGCTGAAGTTCTTCAGCGAACTGAGCCTGCCGGGCTGGCGAGGCGAAATCGCCTCGAAGATCGTCAAGGAAATCGGCGAACGCCTCGGCTTCCTGGTCGATGTCGGCCTGGATTACCTGACCCTGGAACGCAAGGCCGACACCCTGTCCGGTGGCGAGGCACAGCGCATCCGCCTGGCCAGCCAGATCGGCGCCGGCCTCGTCGGCGTGATGTACGTGCTCGACGAGCCGTCCATCGGCCTGCACCAGCGCGACAACGAACGCCTGCTCGGTACCCTCACCCGCCTGCGTGACCTCGGCAACACGGTCATTGTGGTCGAGCATGACGAGGATGCGATCCGCCTGGCCGACTACGTGCTGGACATCGGCCCGGGGGCGGGCGTGCATGGCGGCGAGATCGTCGGCCAGGGCACCCTGCAGGACATCCTGGAGGCACCGCGCTCGCTGACCGGCCAGTACCTGTCGGGCAAACGCGCGATCGAGATTCCGGCGCGCCGGCACAAGCCGAACCCGAAGATGACCCTGCACCTGCGCGGGGCCAGCGGCAACAACCTGAAGGGCGTGGACCTGGCGATTCCGTCGGGCCTGCTGACCTGCGTGACCGGCGTGTCCGGCTCGGGCAAGTCGACCCTGATCAACGACACCCTGTTCTCGCTGGCGGCCAACGAGATCAACGGTGCCTCGCACCCGATCGCCCCTTACAAGGAGATCGATGGCCTGGACCTGTTCGACAAGGTGGTGGACATCGACCAGTCGCCGATCGGCCGCACCCCACGTTCGAACCCGGCCACCTACACCGGCCTGTTCACCCCGTTGCGCGAGCTGTTCGCGCAGGTGCCCGAAGCACGTGCGCGCGGCTATTCGCCGGGCCGCTTCAGCTTCAACGTGCGTGGCGGCCGTTGTGAGGCCTGCCAGGGCGACGGCCTGATCAAGGTCGAGATGCACTTCCTGCCCGACGTGTACGTGCCGTGCGATGTCTGCCACGGCAAGCGCTACAACCGCGAGACGCTGGAGATCCTGTACAAGGGCTTCAACATCAACGACGTGCTGGAAATGACCGTCGAAGATGCGCTGAGGCTGTTCGAACCGGTGCCGTCGATCGCCCGCAAGCTGGAAACGCTGGTGGACGTAGGCCTGAGCTACATCAAGCTGGGCCAGAGCGCGACCACGCTGTCCGGTGGCGAGGCGCAGCGCGTGAAGCTGTCCAAGGAACTGTCGCGCCGCGATACCGGCCGGACCCTGTACATCCTCGACGAGCCGACCACCGGCCTGCACTTCCACGACATCGAAGCGCTGCTGGGCGTGCTGCACAAGCTGCGCGACGAGGGCAACACGGTGGTGGTGATCGAGCACAACCTGGACGTGATCAAGACCGCCGACTGGATCGTCGACCTGGGCCCGGAAGGTGGCCATCGCGGTGGCACCATCCTGGTGACCGGCACGCCGGAAGATGTGGCAGCCTGCCCGCAGTCGTACACCGGCCAGTTCCTGGCCCGCATGCTGCCCTCCACCAGCGCGCGCCCGGACCAGCCGGCCGCCGTGGCCAACAAGCCCGACGCCCGCCCGCCGCGCAAGGTGAAGCCTGAAAAGCCCGCCAAGGCGACGAAGAAGGCCGTGGCCGCCACGAGTACCGGCAAGGCCAGCAAGACCGCCACGGCCAGCAAGAAGAAGAAGGACGCCTGATGAGCAGCGAACACAAGATCCTGGCCCGCATCCCGATCAGCGTGCGCTGGCGTGACATGGACAGCATGGGCCACGTCAACAACGCCAAGTACATTTCCTACCTGGAAGAAGCGCGCGTGCGCTGGATGCTGGGCGTGGAAGGCGTGTCGATGACCGACCGCATCGCACCGGTGGTGGCCGCGACCAACGTCAACTACCGGCTGCCTATCGTGTGGCCCAACGACATCCTGGTCGAGCTGTTCGTCGAGCGCCTGGGCAACAGCAGCGTGACCATCGGCCACCGCATCGTCGACCAGCAGGACGAGTCGAAGCTGTACTCGGATGGCAACGTCGTGGTGGTCTGGATGGACACCCAGACCGGCAAGAGCGCGCCGCTGCCGGAGGCGATCCGCAACGCCTCTACCTGACGCGCCCTGGTAGGTGCCGACCTTGGTCGGCACGCTTCGGCGGCAATGAGGTTGCCGGCCAGCGGCCGGCACTACCGACACCATTCAAAGGACTGAGATGATCCACCACACCGAACTGCGCGACCTGCTGCCCGGCATGGTCCCCTTCCCCGCCGATGTCTTTCCTGCCGATCAGGCGTGGCTCGGTCAGCACCTGCTGCCGCTGCTGAAGATCGACCTGGGTGTGCTGCGCCCGGAACTGGCCGGCCAGGTGGCAACGATGCTGTGCCCGATCGAGCCGTATGACGGCTGCATCGGCGAGACCACCGAGGCGCACCACAACGATTTCACCGGCACCAACTGGATCGCCTTCGAGCTGACTGCCGGCAACGAGATGCGCTTCCTCGGCAACGAGGGCTATTTCATCGGCGACGCTGCGCAGGACAAGGACGCGCAGGACCACATCGCGCAGATGCGTGAGAGCTACGCCAAGGCCCGCGACTACCATGCCGCGCACGGTCGCCTCGCCTGTTACTCGCGCTATGGCAAAGGTGAGGCCAGCGAGCGCGATTACCTGGATGCGCTGGGGGGACCGATCGGCTTCGGCAACTGGACCGAGACTGCAGAAATTCCCGCCGCCTTCGAGCTTGGCTTCACCGAGGCTGCCGATGACCCCGACGCCCCGGACGACGCCGAAACGGTGATCATCACCCGCAATGGCAACAAGTTCTTTGCCGTGGCCGACGTCGCTGGCTACAACTGGTGTGCGACTGGCGCCGATGCGATCGTCATGCTGTACGAGCCGGTGAGCCGCACGGTGCTGTTCTCGTACGACTGGTCATAAGCGCGCCTGGTAGTGCCGGCCGCTGGCCGGCATACCCGTGTTGCCGGCCAGCGGCCGGCACTACCATCCCGCTACGGCGTGGCCCTGCGCACGGTCAGCGTCGTGCTCGCTTCACCACCGCCCTCCAGCTGCAGCCGCAGCGGCACCGCCTGCCCCTCCTTCAGCGCGCGCTTGCCCTGCATCAGCATCAGGTGCAGGCCACCGGGCCTGAGCTCGGCACGCGCGCCGGGTGCCAGCGGCAGGCGCTCGATCGCGCGCATCCGACTGACCCCATCGACAATCGTGGTCTCATGCAGCGAGACATCATCAAAGCTGCTGCTGGTCGCACCGGTGATCGCTACCGCCTTGCTGCAGCCGTTGTGGATGACGCCGTAACCAGCGGTCATCGGCATTGCCGGATTCGGTGGCAACCGCGCCCACCCCTGCTCCACCGTGACGCAGGCCGGTTCTGCGGCCGAGGCCGATGCTGCAGCCGCACACAGAACCAACAGTACGCCAACGAATGGTTTGGTTATCATCGCCCAGGTTCCTTCTTCGCAACGAGACCGCAGCATGACGACGCTCATCGAGGTGATCAACCATGGCCCCATCCGCGAACTGCGCCTGGCGCGGCCGCCGGTCAACGCATTGGACACCGAACTGTGCCGGCAGTTGATCCATGCCATCGAGCTGGCCATGGCCGAAGACGCGCATGGCATCGTGCTGTCGGGCAGCGAGCGTATCTTCACCGGTGGCATGGACGTGCCGCACCTGCTCTCGCATGGCGATGACAAGCACAAGTTGTTGGACACCTGGAACGCCTTCTTTGGCGCCGTGCGCACGCTGGCCGAGAGCCGCATTCCGGTGGTCGCGGCGATCACCGGCCATGCCCCTGCGGGTGGCTGCGTGCTGGCGCTGTGCTGCGACTACCGGGTGATGGCGCGCAGCGCCGATCCATCGCGGCCGTATGCCATCGGCCTGAACGAAGTGCAGGTCGGCCTGATCGCACCGGAGGGCATCCAGCGCCTGCTGCGCCGTGCGGTGGGCGTGCACCGCGCCGGCGTGCTGCTGACCACCGGTTCGCTGGTGCCGGCCGAACAGGCGCTGCAGATCGGCCTGGTTGATGAACTGGCCGAAGGCGACCTGGTGGTGGCGCGCGCCATCGCCTGGCTGCAGAACCTGCTCAAGCAGCCACGCCAACCGATGCTGCTGACCCGCGCCATCGCCCGCTCCGACCTGCACGAAGCGCTGCACCCGGACCTGATCCAGCTGGACCGCTTCGTGGAGGCCTGGTTCGCCCCGGATGCGCAGAATGCCCTGCAGGCGCTGGTCGCCCGGCTGGGCAAGTAAATGATCGTGCCGGCGGCTGGCCGGCAACCGCAGGCGCCCCAGAAGGATCATGAGGTTGCCGGCCAGCGGCCGGCACTACCGATGATGGGCTGGCATGCACCGGTATAATCGGGGCTTCTTCATTGCTGTGGCCGCCCCCCTTGAACGACACGCCCGAACCCGTCGTCTCCGAGCTGATCGACCTGCTCACGCTGGAGCGGCTGGAGGACAACCTGTTCCGCGGGCAGAGCCGCGACATCGGCACCAAGTACGTGTTTGGCGGCCAGGTGCTGGGCCAGGCGCTGGCGGCGGCACAGACCACGGTCGACAACGGTCGCCACGTGCATTCGCTGCACGCCTATTTCCTGCGCGCCGGCAACATCGACCACCCCATCGTCTATGACGTGGACCGCACCCGTGATGGCGGCAGCTTCTCGGTGCGCCGGGTCACCGCGATCCAGCACGGCAAGGTGATCTTCTTCTGCGCGGCTTCGTTCCAGCAGGCCGAAACCGGTGCCCAGCACCAGCACAAGATGCCCGAGGTGCCGCAGCCGGAAGACATCGAGCCGAACCGCCCGCTGCCGGCCGAGGTGCTGGAGCGGCTGCCGATCAAAGTGCAGCGCTGGCTGTCCCGCGGCGGCCCGTTCGAGTTCCGCCACGTGTACCCGCGCGACGAACTGAACCCGCCCAAGCGCCCGCCTTACCACCAGGTCTGGCTGCGCCTGAGCGAACCGGTGGGCGATGCGCCCGAGCTGCACCAGGCCCTGCTGGCCTACGCCTCGGATTTCCATCTGCTGGGCACGGCCACCTTCCCGCACGGCATCAGCTACTACCACCCGCACGTGCAGATGGCCTCGCTCGACCACGCCATCTGGTTCCACCGCCCGTTCCGTGCCGACGACTGGCTGCTGTACTCGCTGGACAGCCCCAGCGCGCAGGATTCGCGCGGCCTCGCCCGCGGCCAGTTCTTCACCCGCAACGGCGTGCTGGTGGCGAGCACCGCGCAGGAAGGCCTGATCCGCGTCGTTCCCGACCAGGCTGCGGCCGCCGCCGTGCCGGCCAAGGAGTAAACCCATGCGCCAGATCTTCAGCAGCCAGCGCGTGGAAACCGTCGAAGGCGTGGCCGAGCTCCTGCGCGAGCATGGCATCGACGTCAAGGTGACCAATGGGCGCTCGTACAAGACCCGCCGCCGCGGTCAGTTCAGCTATACCGACCTGGGCAACGCCAACGCCTACCCGGCGGTGTGGATCGTGCGCGCCGACGACCAGCCACGCGCGCGTGAAATCCTGCGCGAGGCGCGCCTGCTCGACACCACCCGCCGCGACCATCCGACCGCCGAATTCGCCTTCCGCGACACCGCCGAAACGACCGGCAGCGGCCGCGGTTGGGCCTGGCGCATCCGCATCGCCCTGCTGGTGGTGATCGCCGGCGTGGCGCTGGTGATCGGCCTGCGCCATCGCGGCACCCCGGCACCGGTCGCACCGGCCCCTGCCCCGCAGGCCCAGCCGCAGCAGGCACAGCCGGCCCCGCAGGCGGCACCGGAAGAGGAAGAAATCCGGGTCCGTATCCAGCCCTCGAAATGACGCACGGGTAGTGCCGGCCGCTGGCCGGCAGCCGCAAAAAGGGGACGGAGGGGATTAAGTCGTTTGAGGCACAAACGACTTAATCCCCTCCGTCCCCTTTTTTGCCATGAGGTTGCCGGCCAGCGCCCGGCACTACCGCACAGAATGCTGGTCACATTGAGCGCGCGGCTCCGTCATGGGACACAATCCCAGCAGGAGAGCCGCCGCCATGACGACGTTCGCCGCATCGATCGACCAGACCCTGGAACGCGAACTGCCGGCCGCCGCCAGCGGTTGCCAGCACGCCTATGGCCGCATCGTTCTGGCCTGCCAGAACACCGTCACCGCCATCGCGCTGGCCATCACCCGCGACCGCCAGGCCAGCGAGGACATTGCCCAGGAAGCCTTCGTGAAGGGCTGGCAGCAGCTGCACCAGCTGCGTAGCTCGACCAGCTTCCTGCCCTGGCTGCGGCAGATCACCCGCAACCTTGCCCGCGACTGGCTGCGTGCGCAACGTGGCCGGCCGCTGACCGGCGAGGCGGCCGAGGTGGCGATGGGCATGGCCGCAGACCCGGCCCCGGGTGCCGCCGACCGCCTGCAGCGGGTGGAAGAAGAGATCGCCGCCGGGGACATCATCTCCGCCCTGCCTGCCGACAGCCGCGAAGTACTGCTGCTGTACTACCGCGAAGGCCAGCGTTCGCAGCAGGTGGCCGACCTGCTCGGCCTCAGCGACGCGGCGGTGCGCAAGCGCCTGTCGCGCGCCCGTGCCCTGGTGCGCGACGGCCTGCTGCAGCGCTTCGGTGAGTTCGCCCGCAGCAGCGCACCCAGTGCCGCGTTCGCTACGGCAGTGGTTTCGATGGTACTGGTGGCCGCGCCCGGCACCGCCAGCGCCGCGGTCCTGCTCAGCACCGGCGTCGGCATCGGCGGCAGCAAGCTGGGCCTCGGCGGCGCCAGTGCAGCGGGCGGTACCGCGATGGGATCGTTGACCGCCACCCTGGGCCAACTGCACGTGCTGCCGGCCGAAAGCTGGGGGGCGGTGATCGGCGGCGTGGTCGGTGGCGCGATCGGCAGCTATCTGGGCGGGCGCTTCCTGATGTCGTACACCGAAACGGCGTCCGAGCGCGCCGACGTGCGCCGTTTCCTCTATCTCAACATCATCACCGGCATGTTCTGGTGCATGGCGATCCTGCTGGCAGTCATGCTGCAGGCGCCGGTCTGGGCGCAGCTGACGGTGCTGGCGGTAGGCCTGGGCGTGGTCAACTACCAGTGCCTGGTGACGCTGCAGCGGGTGATGGCACCGATGATCGTGCGCGATTCGGCACGGCGCGGGCGCAGCGGGACCAACTGGAAGTACGAGTCCATGTACGGCCGCACCGGCATCATCGCCATGAACCTGATGGTCATCACGCTGGTGCTGTACTCGCTGCTGCGCGGCGGCGGCCTGTAACAGACAACGCCGGCAGTGCGCCGGCGTTGTCATCAATCACTGCATTGAACCTCAGCGCTGCGGCTTCGGTGCAGTGCCGTCGCGCGGGCCGCCATGGCGCGGTCCGCCGTGCATCGGGCCCTTGGCTGCGTCGAACTCGGCCTTGCTCAGCTGGCCGTCCTTGTTGGTGTCGGCGGCAGCGAACCAGGCATCACGATGCTGCTTCATGCGCAGCTCGCGGTCGGCCTTGTCCAGGTAACCGTCCTTGTTGAGGTCGAGCTGGTCGAAGCGCGCGGCCAGGCGCGGATCGGCCTTGGCTTCTTCACGGCTGATGCGGCCGTCCTTGTTGACGTCCAGCTTGGCCCAGCGCTCACCGCCGTGGCCACGGCGGCCATGCTGCCAGCGCGGCAGCTCATCGCGCGAGAGCCTGCCATCCTTGTTCTTGTCCAGCTCGTCGAACTTCGCGGCCAGGCGCGGATTGGCAGCCGCCTCGCTGCGGTCGATGACGCCGTCGCCATTGGTGTCCAGCTTGGCCGGGCGCTGCGCCGGCGTGGTCGGGGTGTCGGCCGCCAGCGCGATACCGGAGGCGGAGGTGCCGAGCAGCAGGGCCAGCAGCAGGGGGGTACGGATCATGGGGTCACTCCTGGGAATGGGAATTGCGTCGGGGTGATCACTTCACCCTCGGGAGACAACAACGCCCGGGCGCGCCATCGGTTGACGCCGTGGACGGTTCCATTCATCCGGCGGACAGTCGCCGCCACTGCGACGGGCTGGAGCTATGCTGTGCCCATGGCAATACACGGCGACAGAGACGACGAACTGCGGCTTTTCCAGACCGGCGAGCACCCCTGCGGGTACTGGTCGGACCGGGTGGCGCGCGACCTGGTGCTGGACCCGCACGACCGTCGCCTCGGCGGCCTGTATCCGCTGGCCCTGAGCTGGGGCTTCCGCCGCAGCGGTGATCTGGTCTACCGGCCACATTGCGCACACTGCCAGGCCTGCGTGGCGGTGCGTATCCCGGTGGCACGTTTCGCCCCGGACCGCAGCCAGCGCCGCTGCGCTACCCGCAATGACGACCTGGAGGTGCGGATCACCGCCGCCACCGCCCGCGATGACCTGTTCGCGCTGTACCACCGTTATCTCACCCACCGCCACGCCAACGGCGGCATGGACGACCACGGGCCGCACGAGTTCGAGCAGTTCCTGATCGGCAGCTGGTCGCACACCCGCTTCATGGAGATGCGCCTGCCCGGGCACGACGGCCAGCCCAGCCAGCTGCTGGGGGTGGCGGTGACCGACGTCACCGAGCACGGCCTGTCAGCGGTCTACACCTTCTTCGACCCGGACCACGCCACGCGCGGGCTGGGCACCTTCGCGATCCTGCAGCAGATCGAATGGGCGCGCCGCGAGGGCCTGCCACACGTGTACCTGGGCTACTGGATCCGCGGCCATCAGAAGATGGACTACAAGCGCCGCTTCCATCCGCTGGAAGCCTACGATGGCCGCCGCTGGCACGATTTCGACAATGATCTGGACGGGCGCTGACAAACCGCTGACACCGGGCCGGGTGCAGAATAGGGGGATGAACGCCAAACCCCTGATCTTCGCCCTGGCCCTGCTCTGCGGCGCCACCGCCCCCGCCTTCGCCACGTCCCCCGCGATGACCGAAAAGCCGTCCACTGCGCTGCGCCTGGCCACCTACAACACTTCGCTGTACTCCGACGACGCCGGCGGCCTGATCAAGGAACTGGAAGGCGACAGCGAGCATGCACGCAAGATCGCCGCAGTGCTGCAGCAGGTGCGCCCGGACCTGGTGCTGCTGAATGAATTCGACTTCGATGACGCCCATCGCGCCGCCGACCTGTTCCAGAAGCGCTATCTGGAAGTAGCCCAGCCCGGCGGCGGCAAGCCGCTGCACTTCGCCTACCGCTACCTGGCCCCGGTCAATACCGGCGTGCCCAGCGGACTGGACCTGGACAACAACGGCGTGGTCGGCGGCGAAGGCCGCAGCCGTGGCAACGATGCGTGGGGCTACGGCCTGCACCCGGGCCAGTACGGCATGCTGGTGCTGTCGCGCTACCCGATCGACGAAGCCAAGGTGCGCAGCTTCCAGCTGCTGAAGTGGAGTGCGATGCCCGGCGCGATCCGCCCGGTCGATCCGCGTACCGGCCAGAGCTTCTACAACGACCATGTGTGGTCGCAGCTGCGCCTGTCGTCGAAGTCGCATTGGGACGTGCCGGTGAAGACCCCAGCCGGCGTGGTCCACGCGCTGGTTTCGCACCCGACCCCGCCGGTGTTCGACGGCCCGGAAAAGCGCAACGCGGCACGCAACCACGACGAACTGCGCCTGTGGCAGGAATATCTGTCCAAGGGTGAGAAGCCGTGGCTGTGCGACGACAAGGGCCAGTGCGGCGGCCTGGCACAGGACGCGCGCTTCGTGATCCTCGGCGATCTGAACAACGACCCGGTCGATGGCGATGGCCGTCATGAAGCGATCGTTGAGCTGATCGAGAACGCCCGCGTATTGCGCTACCCCACCCCGCGCAGCGTCGGCGGCGAGCAGACCAGCCTGGCCTATGCGGCCAAGGGCATCGAGCGCAAGGGCGCACCGTTCCACGCCACCGGCGATTTCGGCCCGAAGTCCGGCACCATGCGCCTGGACTATGTGCTGCCCTCGACCGGTTTCGAATACGTGGGCAGTGGTATTTTCTGGCCGGCCAATGAAAGCCCGGAAGCGAAGATCGCCGACGGCAGCGACCACCACCTGGTGTGGGTGGACGTGAAGTAATAAAAAGGGGACGGAGGGGATTAAGTCGTTTGTGCCACAAACGACTTAATCCCCTCCGTCCCCTTTTTGCTTTACGGGCGCAGTTCGACGCCGATGGCGTCGGCGGCATCGCGTGCGATGGCGCGTGCTTCGTCGATGGTTTCCGCGCGCGCCAGGGTCACGCCGACGCGACGATGACCGTGCACGCTCGGCTTGCCGAACAGGCGCACGGCGGTATCCGGCACCTGCAATGCAGCGGCGACGTTGTTGAAGTACGGCACGCCCTCGCCGTGTGCCAGCAGCGCGCACGAGGCCGACGGGCCGCTCTGGCGGATCACCGGGATCGGCAGGCCGAGGATGGCGCGCGCGTGCAGCGCGAACTCGCTCAGTTCCTGCGATACCAGCGTCACCAGGCCGGTGTCGTGCGGGCGCGGTGACACTTCGCTGAACCACACCTCGTCGCCCTTCACGAACAGCTCGACGCCGAACAGGCCCCAGCCGCCGAGGTCGTCGGTGATCGCGCGCGAAATCTCTTCGGCACGCGCCAGTGCCGCGTTCGACATCGGCTGCGGCTGCCAGCTTTCGCGGTAATCGCCATCCTTCTGCAGATGCCCGATCGGCGCACAGAACGCGGTGCCACCGGCATGGCGCACGGTCAACAGGGTGATCTCGTAATCGAAATCGATGAAGCCTTCGACGATGCAGCGACCGGCACCGGCGCGGCCACCGGTCTGCGCGTAATCCCAGGCCGGGGCGATGTCCGCCTCGCTGCGCAAGGTGCTCTGGCCCTTGCCCGAGGACGACATCACCGGCTTGACCACGCACGGCAGGCCGATGGCAGCCACGGCAGCGCGGTATTCGGCCTCGGTATCGACGAAGCGGTACGGCGAGGTCGGCAGGCCCAGAGTTTCGGCGGCCAGGCGGCGGATGCCTTCGCGGTCCATGGTCAGGCGTGCGGCACGCGCGGTCGGGATCACCCGCAGGCCCTGCTCCTGTTCCAGCTGGACCAGGGTTTCGGTGTGGATGGCCTCGATCTCCGGCACCACCAGGTGCGGCTGCTCCTGGGCAATCAGCGCGCGCAGGGCCATTGCATCGAGCATGTCGATCACATGCGAGCGGTGCGCGACCTGCATGGCCGGCGCATCGGCATAGCGGTCAGCGGCGATCACTTCCACGCCCAGCCGCTGCAGCTCGATGGCCACCTCCTTGCCGAGTTCGCCCGAGCCCAGCAGCAGCACGCGGGTGGCGGAGGGGGACAACGGAGTTCCAAGCTTGGCCATGGCGGTTCCAGCAGCGATGTGAAGGCGGGTGGGCATTCTAGCTGGCCGGGCACCCCGGCCATGGCATCCGACGAACGGTAGTGGACAAGTGATATCACTTTGATATCTTTTCTCCGAACCCTCAAGGACGTACCGCCATGAAAGAGAAGTCACTGTCTTCCCTCAACGGCCTCGGCACGCTGGCCGGCGCCCTGCTCGTCGCCCTCGCCGGCGCCGCCCTGTTCGTGGTGGGCGTGGCAGCGAAGGCCAGTACCGGCTCACCCAACCTGCTGCTGATGCTGCTGGGCGCCCTGCTGGTGGCGCTGGGCGTGTTCATCCTGGCCGGCCTGTACACCATCCAGCCCAACCAGGCGGCGGTGCTGAGCCTGTTCGGCAAGTACGTGGGCACCGTCAAGGACAACGGCCTGCGCTGGAACAACCCCTTCTTCGCCAAGCGCCGGGTCAGCCAGCGCGTGCGCAACTTCGAGAGCGGCAAGCTGAAGGTCAACGAGCTGGACGGCAGCCCGATCGAGATCGCCGCGGTGATCGTCTGGCAGGTGGTCGATGCCTCCGAGGCCGTCTACAACGTGGACGACTACGAGAGCTTCGTGCACATCCAGTCCGAATCGGCGTTGCGCGCGATGGCCACCAGCTACCCCTACGACCAGCACGAGGACGGCCAGCTGGCCCTGCGCAGCCATGCCAGCGAGATCTCCCAGCACCTGAAGAACGAGCTGGCCGAGCGCCTGGCCGACGCCGGCGTGCAGGTGATCGACGCGCGCATCAGCCACCTGGCCTATGCCGCCGAAATCGCTCAGGCGATGCTGCAGCGGCAGCAGGCCAACGCGGTGATCGCTGCACGCACGCGCATCGTGGCCGGTGCGGTGGGCATGGTCGAGATGGCCCTGGCCGAACTGCAGAAGAACGGCGTGGTGCAGCTGGATGAGGAACGCAAGGCACACATGGTCAGCAACCTGCTGACCGTGCTGTGCTCGGACCGCGGTACCCAGCCGATCGTCAATGCCGGCTCGCTGTATTGAGCCACACTCGCAACGGGGCGCCCCACCGCCCCGCCAGGAGCCCCCATGAGTGAGAAGAAAGCCTACCCGCTGCGCATCAACGCCGACGTCCTGGCTGCCGCGCAGCGCTGGGCTGATGACGAGCTGCGCAGCCTCAACGCGCAGATCGAATACGTGCTGCGCGACGCCCTGCGCAGGGCAGGACGCCTGCCGAAACCCACGCCATCGTCGGAGGACAAGGAATGAGCAAGCGCTGGAGCTACCAGACCATCGAGGTCAAGACGTCCATGATGGGCCTGCACAAGGCCGAAGACATCCAGGCCGAACTCAGCCGCCAGGGCCAACTGGGCTGGGAACTGGTCAACATCATCATCCCGGCGCCGATGCGCCCGGCGATGCTGGTGTTCAAGAAGGAGGCCTGAACCATGGGCGGCAGCGACCCGAAACCCTTTGACGTGGCCGAGAGTTCGCCGCTGCGCGTGCTCTGGATCGTGCTGCCGCTGCTGGCTGCCTTCGTGGCCTGCCTGTATGCACAGCTGTACAAGGCACCGGCGAGCGCACCCTGGATCGAAGTAACGCTGTCGCCGCCCTGGTTCCGGATGGGCGGCAGCGCGGCATGGAGCCTGATCGTCATCGCTGTACTCGCTGTCGGGCTGGGGGCCGCATTCTTCCGCCGCCGCGTGGAGCTGGCCGGCGACGTGCTGGACGTGCGCTCGACCATGTATCGGCGGCGCGTGCCGGTGGCGCAGCTGCGGCTGGACCAGGCCGAGGTGGTCGATCTGCAGCGTGACCGCCGCTATGGCATCCGTCTCAAAACCAATGGCTATTCAATGCCGGGCTTCTACTCGGGCCACTTCCGCCTGCAGGGGGGCGGCAAGGGCTTCGCCCTGGTCACCGACCGTGCGCGCGTCCTCGCACTGCCGGTCAGTGATGGCAGCACGCTGCTGCTCAGCGTGGACCGGCCGCAGGCGCTGCTCGATGCGCTGCGCAAGGTGGCCGCGTCGGCGCCACGGCAGTAAGCTGCGGCGATGCAACGACGCGCGCCCCTGCTGATCAACACCGAGGCCATCGAGCTGTGGCCCGCTCACCTGCTGCGTGCACGCAGCAACCTGGATGCACGCCTGCTGTCGCAGGCGCACTGGGTGCTGCGGCGCAAGCGCGATGGCCGCTACCTGGCGGCGGTGCTGGCGCAGGGTGTGCACGCCATGGTGCCGCGCCTGCCGCGCGAGCCCGGGGTCGAGGAAGCACTGGCGCTGCTGGATGACGCGGCAGCGCGGCCCTTCGGCGCCGGCCTGGAAGATCAGTGGCTGCCCCTGGCCGGGTTGCAGCAGCGCCTGCAGCAGCTTGGCCTGGATGCACAGCGCTATGCCGACGACAGCGGCCTGCCACTGGAATCCGAACCGTGCCTGCTGCACTTCGCCGGTCGCGACCGCTTCGCCCGCCCATTGTGGCTGCGCCGTGCCGCCGCGCAGGGCTGGCGACGGATGCGACTGCAGGCGGCACAGGATGGCATTGCGCTGGACGCCATCTCCGGCTTCCGCAGCCATGCCTACCAGCTGGGCATCTTCGAACGGAAACTGGCGCGCGGCTTGAGCGTGGCGGAGATCCTGAAGGTGAATGCCGCACCGGGTTTCAGCGAACACCACAGCGGCCACGCGCTGGACATCGGCACGCCGGGCGACGCCCCGGCCGAAGAATCGTTCGAAGCCACCGACGCGTTCGCGTGGCTGCAGGCGCATGCCGGCGCGCATGGCTTCCATCTGAGCTACCCGCGCGACAACCCGCACGGCATCGTCTACGAACCGTGGCATTGGTGCTGGAGACCGGCCAACGGTTGAGCCCCTCGTGGCGACTGCAATGCGGAATTCATTGGAGCTGTCCGGGCGGGCAGGCTGCGCAGGGGACGCCGTAAATACGTCCCTGTAGGCTCGGGCGCGCCATCCTTGGCGCTTACGCCCCTGCGCACCCCACCCGCCCGGCCACGGACAGATTCCGCGTGCGTCCGCCACGGAATGAAACAAGAGAGCAAAGACAAAGGCGGGTCGCTTCGCTCGAAGCCTCTACAACGGATCAGTGCGCGGCTGTTGGGTCCGCCTTCAAGCGAGCCGAGCACCGCAGGTCCGGCGAGGGCGAAGAGGTGCGGGTGTCTGAGCGCAGCGAGTTCCCGCACCGTCCCTCGACGGGCCGAGGAGCGCGGGGGACCGGTGCGCAGCACCGGCTCGCGGTCGGCGGCGCGTTTCTTTTGGTTACTTTTCTTTTCGCGCGAAAAGAAAAGTAACGCCCATGAACCTTCACGATCGCATCGGCATGGATCGGAGCGACAGCCCTGCGGCCCTCACCGCCTCAACGCATTGATCGCCAGCAACACCCATCCGGCCATCATGCTGGTGCCACCGATCGGTGCCATCCGCGTCGGCCACTGCCACAGCGCGCCGCCCACCAGGCTGCCGGAGAACAACAGCACTCCCAGCAGCAGCACGTACAGCGCCAGGTGCGCGATCGCGCCCTGCGCGCGCGGCCCGAGCGCCACCAGCACCGCACCATGTGCGAACGCGTACAGCGCCGCCATGTTCAGATGCTGCTGCGCCAGCGGGTCAGCCACACCGTGCGATGCGTAGGCGGACAGGCCGATCGAGGCGGCCGCCAGCAGCGCGCCGAGACAGGCCAGCAGGGAAGGCTTACGTGCGCGACGTTCCAGATTGAACATGAGGGCTCCTTGCGCAGCGCCCCTTGCCGGGCGCCAGATGAAAAAAAACGCGCCGCAATGAGCGGCGCGTTTTCGTGTCCAGCATTACATGGGTCAGCCGAGGCTTACTTGACGGCCCAGTAGATGTCGTAGGTACCTTCCGGGGTGAACGACTTGTCGATGCCGTCCTTCCAGGATTCGTACGGACGGTCGATCACTTCGTTGCCCGCCGTCACAGCCCAGGCGCGCAGGCCGTTGCGGGCCACGTCCAGACCCGCCATGTGGCCGCTGTAGGCCGCATGTGCCGAGCGGTGCGGAGCGACGTGCACGTACTTGACCGGAGCGCCACCGTCGATCTTGACGGTCAGAGCTTCAGCAGCAGCACCTTCAGCACCCTTCTTCTTCACCGGCTGGGCGATGTCGAAGGCGTACTTCTCCTGACCGAAGTCGGTGGTGATGATGCGGAACGGACCGGCGGCTTCAAGGCCATTGGCCTCCATCACGCGCTTGATCCACTCCTGGTTGTCCTTGATGGACTTGGTGATCGTGTCCTGACCGCGATCCACGTTACCGGCGTTGACGACCAGCAGGTCCTCGGCCGGTACATCGACGATGGCCAGATCGGTCAGCGGCGCTTCCGGGGTGCGGTAGTCGACGTTCGGCACGCTGGCCAGCATGTTGGCCATGCGCGACAGACCCATCTTGATGTCGTCGCCGATCTGGCGGCTGACATACAGGCCGGCGTAACGGCCGAACAGGTCGAAGCCGTACTTCACCGAGTAGTCCTGGGTGATCTTGACGTTACGGCCGCCCTTGCCGGTCGGCTCCAGGGTGAAGGTGGTGACCTTGTCGTGACCCTTGGTGGCGTCTTCGATGGCGATCGCAACGCGCTTGTTCTCTTCGGCGTCGGTAATCTTCCAGGAACCGGTGCCCAGGTCCTTGGAGGTGAAGTCCAGGGTGGCACCCTTGCCGGAGGCCGGGCCGGACAGCTTCAGTTCAACGGCGGGATCGCGCAGTACCAGCGGGTTCCAGTCCTTGAAGCGGCGCAGGCTGCTGACCGTGTCGTACACGATCGTCATCTTGCGGTTGGTCTCGATGCTTTCGGTGATGTGACGCTCGCCCGGCAGACATACGCCAATGATGACGAACAGGCCAGCCACGATCCCCAAGGCGATCAGGAACTCGATAATACGGGTCATTCAGAGAGTCTCCGGGGCCGATCCCACGGCCGGGTTGATTGAAGCGAAGCGCCAATCCTAGCAGGCTTCGCGGGCATTGTTTATCGGGATTGGCGCACCGGTTTCCCTGCCGGCTGCGTATTTGTATGGACAAAGAATTCGAAGGGTAACGCATACCGCTACCCGGCAAGTAGGGGGCAACCTTGGCCGGAACCCCCTGCCACCATCCAAGTCTTTGTACCGAAACGATTTTCCTCAGACCAGCTGGAGTTCGAACGCCTTCAGTACCGCGCGCGTACGGTCGCGCACCCCCAGCTTGGAGAGGATGTTGGACACGTGGTTCTTGATGGTGCCCTCGGCCACGCCCAGTGAGTTGGCGATCTCCTTGTTGGAGAAACCGCTGGCCATCAGCCGCAGGATCTCGGTCTCGCGGTCGGTCAGCGGGTCCGGGCGGTCCAGGCTGACGAACTCGTTGCGCATGTGCTCCAGGCCCGACAACAGGCGCTGCGTCACCGCCGGCTGCACCAGCGAACCGCCTTCGGCCACGGTACGGATGGCACCGACCAGCTGTGCCAGGGTCACATCCTTGAGCAGGTAGCCCTTGGCACCGGCCTTGAGGCCGGCCAGCACCAGCTGATCGTCGTCGAAGGTGGTGAGGATGATGGTCGGCGGCAGTTGTTCCTGCCGCGACAGCACCTGCAGTGCTTCCAGCCCGGACATCACCGGCATGCGCATGTCCATCAGGACCACGTCGGGGCGCACCTGCGGGATCATCTCCACCGCCTGCCGGCCATCGCCGGCCTCGGCCACCACCTCGATGCCGTCGTCGAGTGCCAGCAGGGAGCGGATTCCCTGCCGCACCAGGGTTTGGTCATCAACCAGGCAGACGCGAATCATCAACGTACTCCTTCAGGAACCTTGGTAAGGGCGGCCACCAGCACCGTTGCCGGCACCGTCGCCCGCAGGCGGAAGCCTTCGCCGGGACGGGTCTCGACCTGCAGCTGGCCACCACATTGTTGCAGGCGCTCGCGCATGCCGCGCAAGCCATTGCCCACATTGACCATGTCCGCACCGACACCGTCGTCGCGGGCCTCCACCACCACCCGGTCCGGGGCTTCACGGTACACCTTGATCCACAGGTGACGGGCACCGGCGTGGCGCACCGCGTTGGTGATGATCTCCTGCGTGCAGCGCAGCAGGACGTGGGCCCGCTGCGGGTCCTCCACGTTCAGCGGATCCTCGATGTCCAGCTGGATGTCCAGCGAGGGCACATTCTCGGTCAGCGGGCGCAGCGCCGCGGCCAGATCGATGGCGCCGGTCTCGCGCAGCTGGCTGACCACCTCGCGCACGTTGCCCAGCAGCAGTTTGGCCAATGCGTGCGAGCGCTTCACATGTTCCAACGCCTGCCCTTCGGCCAAGTGCCCGGCCACTTCCAGGTTCAGGGTCAGCGCGGTCAGCTGGTGGCCCAGCAGGTCATGCAGCTCGCGCGAGATACGGGTGCGCTCATTGACACGGGCACTCTCGGCCAGCAGGGCGCGGGTGGCACGCAGCTCTGAATTGAGCCGACGCTGTTCGTCGCGCGCCTCGGTCTGCTGGCGGGCAACCAGGCTGGTCACGAAGATGAACATGGAGAAGCCGCCGTACAGCAGCGACTGCATCACTGCTTCGAACAACGGGAAGCGCAGCAGCATGTAGTAGACCGGGGCCACCGCCAGCTGGCTGACCAGCAGCCACAGCACGCCCAGGCGCACCGACAGCATCCACGGAATGACCCCGGCGGCCACCATCATCAGGATGCTGCCCAGGCCCGAGCCGCTGAGGAAGCTGACGCCCAGCGCCGAGATCGTCAGCAGCAACAGCAGCCCCCGGTCCAGCCAGCTGGTGGGGCTGTCGCTGCGCAGGATGCGGGTCAGCCAGTAATACGAGGTGCCGAAAGACAGGTAGGCGACGAACAGCAGCACCGCCCAGCCCCCCATGTCGCCGCGGCTGTGCAGGTTCTCGAACTGCGAGTACGCCAACGGCAGACCGACCATGACCCAGGTGAACAGGCCGGCCAGGCGGAGGACGCGGGTATGGCTGAGGACTCCCAACATGGCAGCACTCTACGGGCCCGGCCTGCGCACCGCACCCCACGGAAGTCATGCCTGCCCGGTCGCCTGTTCATGCCGCAGCCCACCCCGGGCATGCAATAATCGTGCGCAGGGTCCCTTCGATGGACCAACCGCGTTACCCCACGGAGTCACAATGTCGATTGTCATCCGCGACGTGCGCGAGCACGAGCTCGATTCCGTCCTGGCTTTGAACAACAACGCTGGCCTGGCCATCCTTCCCCTGGATGCGGCCCGCCTGCGCCTGTTCTATGAAACCGCTGAGTATTTCCGCGTCGCCGAGCGCGACGGCAACCTGGCCGGCTTCCTGATCGGCTTCGGCAGCGACAGCCAGCACGACAGCAGCAACTTCGCCTGGTTCAAGCAGCAGCTGGACACCCCGTTCTTCTACATCGACCGCATCGTGGTCGCCAGCCGCCGCCGCGGCGGTGGCGTCGGCCGTGCGTTCTATGCCGACGCGCAGAGCTTTGCCGAGCTGCGCTACCCGCAGATGACCTGCGAAGTCTTCCTCGACCATGGCGCCGATGCCGCCCTGCTCTTCCACGGCAGCTTCGGCTTCCGCGAGCTGGGCCAGAACACCATGGCCCAGGTCGATGTGCGTGCCAGCATGCTGGCCAAGGAACTGTGCAGCTACCCGTGGGTCCAGGAGACCTACGGCGGCAAGCTGCCGGATGTGGCATGGACACGCGCCCGGCAGCTGCCGGCGCAGGCACAGCGGCCGACGGGGACCTGAGCGTGGCGGTGAATTTCGATTACGAACAGGCCGGTGAACTGAAGATCGGCCAGGTGGGCATCGCCAACCTGCGCATCCGTACCCTTGATGTCGAACGCCTCGTGCAGGAAATGCGCGAGCGCGTGACCCGCGCGCCGAAGCTGTTCGGCCGCGCGGCGGTGATCCTTGATTTCGGCGGCCTGAGCCAGGTGCCGGACGTGGCCACCGCGCAGGCGCTGGTCGATGGCCTGCGCAGCGCCGGCGTGCTGCCGGTGGCGCTGGCCTATGGCACCAGCGCGGTCGACCTGCTCTCGCAGCAGCTCGGCCTGCCGTTGCTGGCCAAGTTCCGCGCCCAGTACGAACGTGCCGAAGCCGAACCGGCTCCGCCGCCCGCGCCGGAACCGCGCCGCGCCGCACGTACAGAGCCGAAGCCGGCCCCGGCCGCACCGGTGGCCAAGGTCGCCGATGCGGCCGCACCACAGCCAGGCCGCATGCAGCTGGGGAACGTGCGTTCGGGCCAGCAGCTGTACGCGGAAAACTGCGACCTGACCGTGATGGCCACTGTCGGCGCCGGCGCCGAGGTCATCGCCGATGGCAGCATCCACATCTACGGCACCCTGCGCGGCCGCGCGCTGGCAGGGGCCCAGGGCAACACCGCGGCACGCATCTTCTGCCGTGATTTCCATGCGGAACTGGTGGCCATTGCAGGCCACTACAAGGTACTGGACGATGTCCCGGACAACCTGCGCGGCAAGGCCGTGCAGGTCTGGCTGGAACAGGACCAGATCAAGATCGCTGCGCTGGACTGACGCAGCCCCAAACTAATGCAGAACCAGGAGAAGTCCTTTGGCTGAAATCATCGTAGTCACCTCCGGCAAGGGCGGCGTGGGCAAGACCACTTCCAGCGCGAGCCTGGCCTGTGGCCTGGCGCGGCGCGGCAAGAAGGTGGCGGTGATCGACTTCGACGTCGGCCTGCGCAACCTCGACCTGATCATGGGCTGCGAACGCCGAGTGGTGTACGACTTCGTCAACGTCGTGCACGGCGAAGCCACCCTCAAGCAGGCCCTGATCAAGGACAAGCGCTTCGACAACCTGTACGTGCTGGCCGCCTCGCAGACCCGCGACAAGGATGCACTGACCCAGGAAGGCGTGGGCAAGGTCCTGAAGGACCTGGCCGCCGATGGCTTCGACTACATCATCTGCGACTCGCCGGCCGGCATCGAGAAGGGTGCGTTCCTGGCGATGTACTTCGCCGACCGCGCGGTGGTGGTGGTGAACCCGGAAGTGTCCTCGGTGCGCGACTCCGACCGCATCATCGGCCTGCTGGATTCGAAGACCCACAAGGCCGAATCCGGCCAGAACGTGCCGGCCTTCCTGCTGCTGACCCGCTACACCCCGCTGCGCGTGGAAACCGGCGAGATGCTCAGCATCGCCGACGTCGAGGAAGTGCTGGGGCTGAAGGCCATCGGCGTGATCCCCGAATCGGGCGACGTGCTCAATGCCTCCAACAAGGGCGAGCCGGTCATCCTGGATGTCGAATCCGCCGCCGGCCAGGCGTATGACGATGCCGTCGCGCGCATCCTCGGCGAAGATCGCCCGATGCGCTTCACCAGCGTCGAGAAGAAGGGCTTCTTCAGCAAGCTGTTCGGAGGGTAAGCATGGGCCTGTTCGATTTCCTCAAAGCGAAGAAGACCACCGCCGAAACCGCAAAGAACCGCCTGCAGATCATCATCGCGCAGGAACGCAGCCACCGCGGTGGCCCGGACTACCTGCCGCTGCTGCAGCGCGAGCTGCTGGAAGTGATCAAGAAGTACGTGAACATCGACGTCGATGCGGTGAAGGTCGACCTGGTGAAGGATGGCCAGCACGATGTGCTGGACATCTCCGTGGCGCTGCCTGAAGGCCCGGACAAACCCTGATGCCCTGCCCCGCCCGTGCCTGCATGGGCGGGGCTGCCTGACCCGCATGACCGATACGACAACCGCCGTGGACATCACCTGCGTGGGCGACATCGCCTTCGCAGATGCGCAGTGCCTGCTCGCCGCGCATGGCCTTCGGCTGCACCACGTGGCGGCCGGTGAACCGATTCCCGGTAGCTACTGGGGCGAGCCCGAGGCGGGCATCATTGCCAGCAACGTGTACGTGCGCGATGACACCCCCGTGCATTCGATGCTGCACGAAGCCTGCCACCTGATCGTATTGCCACCGGAGCGGCGCGCGCAGGTGCACACCGATGCCACCGATTCGGTGGCCGAGGAAGACGCGACCTGCTACCTGCAGATCGTGCTGGCCGGGCAACTGCCCGGCGTCGGCAGCCAGCGGCTGATGGCCGATATGGATGCCTGGGGGTATACGTATCGGCTGGGATCTACCCGGGCGTGGTTTGAAGAGGACGCCGAAGACGCGAAGGCGTGGCTGATCGAACGCGGATTGCCGGTGGCATAGAGCATCGGTAGTGCCGGAATCACCCCTGCCCGGCCAGCGCGCGCAGGGTGATGCCGACGATGTAGGCCAGGTACGTGCCGGTGGCGTAGCCCATCGTGCCCAGCAGCACGCCCACCGGCGCCAATGCCGGGTGGAACGCGGCGGCCACCACCGGCGCCGAGGCCGGGCCCCCGATGTTCGACTGCGAGCCGATGGCGAAGTAGAAGAACGGCACTTTCAGCAGCTTGCCCAGGCACCACAGCAGCACGATGTGCACACTGATCCAGATGATGCCCAGCAGGAACAGCCACGGGCGATCCAGCAGCGCCAGCAGATCCATCTGCATGCCGATGCAGGCAATCAGGAAGTACAGCAGCAGCGAGCCCAGACGCGATGCACCCGCGCCCTCGAGATTGCGCGCACGGGTGAAACTGAGGCTGAGGCCCAGCGTGGTCGACAGCACCACCACCCACACGAACGGTGCGTCCAGGCTGAACTGCGCGGCCCAGCTGACGTTGGCCTTGAACCACGCCGCCAGCGGCGCACCGATCGCATGCGACAGGCCGACGCCGCCGAAGGCCACCGCCACGATCAGCATCAGGTCGGTGAGGCTGGGAATGCGCTCGTGTTCGGCCTGGAAGCGCGCGATACGCTCCTTCAGCTCATCGATGGCCGAGGTATCGGCGCCACTGCGTGCATCGATCTTCGCGGCACGACCGGCCAGGAAGATCAGCGCGGCCATCCACACGTAACCGACACCCACGTCGACCACTGCGAACTGGCCGAACGTGGTTGCGTTGACGTCGAACACTTCGCGCATCGCCAGCATGTTGGCGCCACCGCCGATCCAGCTGCCGGCCAGCGCGGCCATGCCGGCCCAGGTATCACCGGCCACTGTTTCCGGATGCACCGCGCGCATCAGCAGGAAGGCCACTACCGCGCCGAGCATGATGCTGGCCGATGCGCCCAGGTACATCAGCACCAGCTTCGGGCCGAGCCGCAGGATGCCCTTGATGTCCACTGCCAGGGTCAGCAGGATCAGCGCCGCCGGCAGCAGGATGTCGCGCGCGATCGGGTTGTAGAGCTTGGTGTTCTGGCCGTCGATCAGGCCGACAGTGTTGTAGATGCCGGGAATCAGGTAGCACAGCAGCAGCGCCGGCACGAAGGTGTAGAAGCGCTTCCACAGGCCCTGCTCGCGCGAGGCGGTCCAGAACACGGCGCCGAGGGTGGCGGCGATCAAACCGAAGACGACGATGTCGTTCTGGATCATGCAGGTGCTCTGGGTAGTGCCGGCCGCTGGCCGGCTGCTGTTGGCGGCAGATCAGGAAGGTGTGCCGACCAACGGTCGGCACCCACCGGTACAGCAGATGGTGAAACAAAAGCGCCGCCCCGAAGGGCGGCGCTGCAGTCATCAGTTGCCGATGTGCTGCTTCAGCCAGGCATTGACGGTGTCGTGCCACAGGATGCTGTTGTTCGGCTTCAGCACCCAGTGGTTCTCATCCGGGAAGTACAGGAACTTCGATTCGATGCCCTGGCGCTGTGCAGCGGTGAACGCAGCCAGGCCCTGCTCGACCGGAATGCGGAAGTCCTGCTGGCCGTGGATCACCAGGATCGGCTTCTTCCAGTCCGCCACGTGGTTGACCGGGTTGAACTTCTCGTAGTTCGCCGCCTTCTGGTACGGGGTACCGCCCTGCTCCCACTCGGTGAACCACAGTTCTTCGGTGGCGTAACCCATCATGCGCTGGTCGAACACGCCATCGTGGTTGACCAGGCACTTGAACGGGCTGTTCCAGTTGCCGGCGATCCAGTTGACCATGAAGCCGCCATAGCTGGCACCCAGCGCACAGGCCTTGTCGCCGTTGAGGAAGGAATACTTCTTCAGCGCCGCGTCCCAGCCCTTCTGCAGGTCTTCCAGCGGGCGGTCGCCCCAGTGCTGGCTGATCGCATCGGTGAAGGCCTGGCCGTAGCCGGTGGAACCGTGGAAGTCGATCATCACCACCGCGTAGCCCTGGCCCGCGTAGGTCTGCGGGTTCCAGCGGTAGCTCCAGCCGTTGCCGAAGCTGCCCTGCGGACCGCCGTGGATCAGGAACGCCACCGGGTAGGACTTGCCTTCCTGGTAGTTGTGCGGCTTGACCACGTAGCCGTGCACGGTGTCGTTGTTCCAGCCCTTGAACTCGAACTGCTCGTAGTCACCGAAGGACACGTCCTTCAGCACGTCGCCGGCGGCCGGGGTCAGCGCGCGCAGTTCGCCGATGGCTTCGCCCGCGGCCGGCAGCAGGCCAACCAGCACCTGGTCGTTGCTCTTCAGGCTGTTGCGGGTGATCGCCACGCTGGTGCCAGCCACATCGACCGAGGTCACGCTGCCGTCGCCGATCAGCTTGGTCGCCTTGCCGCTGGCCACGTCGATCTGGAACAGCGGGTGCTCGCCAAGGTCATCGGCGGTGGTGTAGATGCTGGCGCCGTCAGCGGACAGGGTGATGCCGCCGGCCGAACGGTCCCACTGCGGGGCGATCTCGCGGGTCTTGCCGCTCGCCAGGTCCATTGCCATCAGGCCGAAGCGGTCGGCCTCGAAGCCCGGGCGCTTCATCGCACGGTAGAACAGGGTCTTGCCGTCGGCGCTGAACACCGGGCCGGCATCCCAGGCCGGGTTGGACGCGGTCAGGTTGACCGGCGCCTGCTTGCCGGCAGCGTCGAAACGGTACAGGTCGAAGTTGGTCGACCACGGTTCCTGCTTGCCGGCCACGCGGATGCTGGCCACCACGCTCGCGCCATCCGGCGACCACACGAAATCGTCATTGCCACCGAACGGCTTGGACGGTGCATCACCATCGATGGTGGCGCTCAGCGCCGAAGCGCCCTTGACCGGACCGGCCTTGGCTGCCGGCAGCGGCGCCACGAACAGGGTGTTGCGGCGGCCATCGTTCCAGGTATCCCAGTGGCGCACGAACAGCGAGTCGAACACCTTGCCGCTGGCCTTGGCACCGGCGACGTCCTTCAACTTCTTCTCTGTGCAGGCCAGGTCCGAGGCACAGGCCTGGAACACGCCGGCGCTGAACAGCACGCGGTCGTCCTGCGGCGACACGTGGTAGCTGTCCACGTCGACCGCGAAATCGGTCAGCTGGCGCGGGGTGCCACCGCTGAGCGGCTGCGCGTACAGCTGCTGGCTGCCGTTCTTGGCGCTGAGGAAATACACCGTCTGGCCATCAGCCGACAGCGAAGCGGAATTGACGTTCCAGCCGACCGGGGTGATCTGCTTCGGCGGCGCCGCATCGCGGGTGCGCAGGTTGCGTGCGAACAGCGCGGTGGAGGCCTTCAGGTTGGCGTCCACACTGCGCTTGGCGAACACCACGGTGCCGCCGTCAGCGGTCAGTACCGGCGCGGAGACGCGGTCCATGGCCACCATGTCGCGGACTTCCAGGCCACGGGCAGCGGCAACGCTGGGCAGGGCAGCCAGCAGGCTCAGTGGCAGCAGGGCATGACGCAGTTTCATCGGGGTCTCCGCAGGACGGCAAAAAACCGATGGTAGGCCCGTGCGGCCGGGGCTGCCAAGGCCATCGGTCATGGCCGGGGACGGGTCGATGCCTTCGCCAGAAAAGGCAAACCGCGCCGTAGCGCGGTTTGCGGTAGTGCCGGCCGCTGGCCGGCCCTACCGGGTCAGAGCCCTTCCCTGCGGGAAGGGATCCGACCCCGTGGGTGTTACGCCACGGCGCGCTTGCCGGTGCGGTAGATCAGCCAGCCGACCAGGAACAGCACGGCAAGGCCGATCCACTGTGCGCCCGGCAGGTGGAACGGCACGGCCAGCACGTCGGCGCGGCTGCTGACCACGATCGGAATCGCGATGGCGATGCCCATCAGTGCCTCACCGGTGATCAGGCCGGCGGCGAACAGCACGCCCGGCTTGTGCACGCGGTCGCGGCCTTCTTCGTCATCCGCGCGCACCTTGTGGAAGCGCTCGACCAGGTAGGCGATCAGGCCACCGAGGAAGATCGGCACCATCAGTTCCAGCGGCAGGTAGATACCGATGGCGGCGGCCAGCACCGGCACGCGGAAGCGGGCGTTGCGCGACTTCAGCCAGCTGTCGAAGGCGATGATGGCGGCACCGACCACGGCACCGATGCCAATGAAGGTCCACGGCAGTTCACCGCCGAACAGGCCCTTGGCCACCGAGGCCATCAGGTTGGCCTGCGGCGCGGCCAGTGCGTTCGGATGCAGCTCGGACTTGACGCCGATGCCGTAGGCAGTGGCCAGCAGGTTCAGCACCGGAGCCATGATCAGCGCGCACGAGAACGCACCGATGCCCAGCATCAGCTGCTGCTTCCACGGGGTGGCGCCGACGATGTAACCGGCCTTGAGGTCCTGCAGGTTGTCACCGCCGACCGCGGCGGCGCAGCACACCACCGCACCGATCATGATCGCGGCCACCGCACCCAGCGGCGCACCGCCGGCACCGACCGGCTTCAGGCCATCGGCACCCAGCAGCACCACCAGCACCGCCGAGGCGAACAGGATGGTGGAGATGGTGATGCCCGACACCGGGTTGTTGGACGAGCCGATCAGGCCGGCGAGGTACGCCGAGACCGAAACGAACAGGAAGCCGGCGACGATCATGATGAGGGTCATCGGGATCGACACGTGCCACTGGCCGACGATGGCCTGGTACAGGGCCAGCAGCGGCAGCACGAAGGCCACCAGGGCGACCAGCATCCACTTCATCGGCAGGTCGCGCTCGGTGTGCGCCAGCACCGGGCCGCCGCTCTTGCGGGCAGCCGCGAAGCCGCTCTTGACGCCGTTCAGCAGCGACTTGCGCAGCGAGATCAGGGTCCAGATGCCACCGATCAGCATCGCGCCGACGCCCAGGTAGCGCATCTTCGCGCCCCAGATGGCGAACGCGGCTTCGGTGGACGAAGCGGTGGCAACCGACGCGGCCAGTGCCGGATCGGTGTTCATGAAGAACGCCTGGTAGATCGGGATGGCGATGTGCCAGGTCAGGATCGAACCGGAGACCACCACGATGCCGACGTTGAGGCCGACGATGTAGCCCACGCCCAGCAGCGCCGGCGACAGGTTGGTGCCGATGAAGGCGGTGACCTTGGAGCTGCCGACGTAGGCCGAGGTGGCCCAGGCGTCCGGAATCAGGCGCATGCCGCTTTCCGCGGCCAGCTTGACGAAGGCACCGATCACCGCCGACAGGCCGAGGATCTTCAGGCCCGGGCCCGGGTTCTCACCGGCCTTGAGCACTTCGGCGGCGGCCTTGCCTTCCGGGAACGGCAGCGGGTCTTCAACGATCATCGAACGGCGCAGCGGCACCGAGAACAGCACGCCCAGCAGGCCACCCAGGCCGGCGATGCCCAGCACCCACCAGTACTTGAAGTCCGGCCAGTAGCCCATGATCACCAGCGCGGGGATGGTGAAGATCACACCGGCGGCGATCGACGAACCGGCTGAAGCGCCGGTCTGCACGATGTTGTTTTCGAGGATGGAGCCACCGCCCAGCAGGCGCAGCACGCCCATGGAAATCACCGCGGCGGGAATGGCGGTGGCGATGGTCAGGCCTGCGAACAGACCGAGATAGGCGTTGGCCGCTGACAGCACCACCGCCAGCACGATGGCCAGGGCCACTGCGCGGAAGGTGAGCTGCTTGGGCGCAGCGTCGTGGTTCATGGAAGCCCCTGCTGGCAAAAAATCCCGATCACGCTAGCGTTCAGGGGGCGGCAAGTCCAGTGCGGTTCGGGAGGGTTGCGGCCAGGTCGGCAGTGAGATAGTCGCTTCTGGCCAAACTCGGCCAACGCATCAAGCGCATGAGGCACATCCCGGAGGGCTGCTGGGCCTCGCTGTCTCCTTGTCCTGCAGAGGCCAGGCCAACCAGTACTGCAGCATTCCAGCCAGCACCGTTTGAAGTGCCTCAACGCCCCGTGCATCGTGTTCATGAACTGAACCCATGACGCTGAGCTGCCCGATGAACAACCCACTGCGGATCCGCCCGATCAAATCACCGGTCGTGGCTCTCGTGACCCTGATCTGCCTGATGCCGCTTTGCGATTACGCATCTGCTTGGAGCCGCATTGGCGCAGTCGAGATCACTGACCACGCCGGCAAACCTTGTTTCGGACTACCCAAGAAAGAGCGCAAGCGTATCGGTAAAACTCCGGAGGTGTTTGGTGTGGAGGTGCATGACGCAATTACTCCACCGCTGCGGCGGCAATGGTCTTTCTACTTTGCCCATCCCGCATCAATCCCACTTCCATCCGGAGCCTGCGTGGTCTACGGAGAAGTGCCAGCCAACGCCATTTCAAGGCAAACGGCGATGCCGCTGCAGCCCGGACGCCTGTACGACGTTTCGCTGTCGGCCACCAGGACCGGCGCCACGCAACACCACAGCGCCCGATTCTGCTTGAAGGCCAACCCTGACGGGAGCCTGCGAGCGATCCAGGTCCACTACGACGAGGCGCTGGGCTGGAGCCCCTCGGTTTGCCTGCCCTGAGCCGACGCGCGCGCTCGTCGGAACAGCTCAGCACGCGCTGGAAAGACGTAATTGTTATGTTATATCCTGTCACGCCGACCGAACCTCGTACGTGGCCCCCTCCCCCACTACCCGCCTGGCCTCCATCGACCAGCTGCGCGGCACCGTAATGCTGTTGATGTTGCTGGACCACGTGCGCGAGACCTTCTTCCTGCAGCATCAGGTAAGCGACCCGCTGGACGCGGCGACGGTCTCCCCTGCGCTGTTCGCCTGCCGTCTTCTGGCCCACCTGTGCGCACCCGTGTTCGTCCTGCTGACCGGCCTGTCGGCCTGGCTGTATGGCCAGCGCCAAGCGGATCCGCGCCGGGCCACGGCCGCCTTCCTGCTCAAGCGAGGCCTGTTCCTGGTCGTGCTGGAACTGACCCTGGTGAATTTCGCCTGGACCTTCCAGCTGCCGCCGGACACGCTGTACCTGCAAGTGATCTGGGCCATCGGACTGAGCATGATCGCGCTGGCTGGCCTGCTGTGGCTGCCGCGCCCGGCCCTGCTGGTGCTGGCAGTCGCGGTGGTGGCCGGGCACAACCTGTTCGACAACGTACGGCTGCAAGGCAATGGCCTGCTGGCGGTGTTGTGGAAAGTGCTGCACCAGCGCGACTGGATCGAGGCCGGCGCGCTGCGCCTGCGCACCTCCTATCCGGTACTGCCGTGGATCGGGGTGATCGCTCTGGGTTATCTGATGGGGCCCTGGTTCGCCCACGAGCGCGCGCCGGAGCAGCGCCAGCGCTGGCTGCTGTGGGCAGGCGTCGGCGCGCTGGCCCTGTTCGCATTGCTGCGGTTCGCCAACGAGTACGGGGACGCCCCCTGGCAGTACCAGACCACTGCGCTGCGCACCTGGCTGAGCATCCTCAATGTGACCAAGTACCCGCCGTCGCTGCAGTTCCTGCTGCTGACCCTGGGCGTGGGCGTGTTGCTGCTGCGCCTGTACGAATGGCCGCCACTGGCGCGTGCGCTGCGCCCGCTGGCCGATATCGGCGCCGCGCCGATGTTCTTCTACCTGCTGCACCTGTACGTGCTGAAGGGGCTGTACCTGGGCGCGCTGGCAGCCTGGGGGCCGACACATGGCGAGTTGTATGCCCTGGATTCGGTCAGCGGCCTGCTGCTGGTGGCCTGTGCGCTGGCGGTGGTGCTGTACCCGCCAACGCGGGTATTCGCGCGGTTCAAAGCACGAAGGCGCGATCTGCCATGGTTGCGATACCTGTGAGCGGCGGCAGCCGGGGGAGCGCCGGCCATGCATGGCGTGGTTCCACCAGCGGCTGCCTGCCCAGGCCCAGAGGCCTATAATCGCGCCCTTTCCGCTGTCCGCGCTGTCGATGACCGTTGCCGCTCCTGCCTCCGACGACTTCCTGGGCCACCCCAAGGGCGTCTACGTCTGCTTCTTCACCGAAATGTGGGAGCGCTTCTCGTTCTACGGCATGAAGGCGCTGCTGCTGCTGTACCTGACCAAGTACCACCTGTTCGGCGACAAGGCCGGCCTGGACCTGCTCGGTGCCTATGGCGGCCTGGTGTACTGCATCCCGGTGTTCGGCGGCATGCTGGCCGACCGCTGGCTGGGCATGCGCCGGGCGGTGCTGTTCGGCGGCATCCTGCTGGTACTCGGCCACCTGGGCATGGCCTTCGAGGGCCATGCGGCCTACCGGGTCAACGGTGAAGTGGTGCGCGACACCTCGGCACTGGCGGTGACCTACCTGTCGCTGGCGCTGATCATCATGGGCGTAGGCTTCCTGAAGCCGAACATCTCCACCATCGTCGGCAAGCTGTACGCCAAGGACGATCCGCGCCGCGATTCGGGTTTCTCGCTGTTCTACGCCGGCATCAACCTGGGCGCGCTGTTCTCCTCGCTGGTGTGCGGCTTCCTCGGTGAAGCCTACGGCTGGAAATACGGTTTCGGCGCCGCCGGCATCGGCATGCTGGCCGGCCTGGCAATGTTCCTGTGGGGCCAGAAGTACCTGCAGGGCCATGCCGAACCACCGCAGCCGGCGGCATTGAAGCAGAAGGTGCTGGGCCTGCCACGCGAATGGCTCATCTATCTGTGCGCGGTGCTCGGCGTGCTGCCGGTGGCGTGGCTGATGTGGGCGGCCGGCAACGGCGCGTTCGCGCTGGGCGGTGAAATCAGCCTGGCGCTGATGCTGATGCTGGTCGTGCTGGGCGGCGTACTGGTCTGGTTCGCCTGGTTCACCGGCACCAAATGCACGCCGGTACAGCGCCAGCAGATGATCGCGCTGATGGTGCTGATCTTCATGGCGCTGGTGTTCTTCACGATGTACGAGCAGTCCTACGGCTCGTGGGTGACCTTCACCGACCGCCTGCTGACCAAGGACATCGTGCCCTCGCTGGTGATCACCGGCGGTACCCCGCTGCCGTGGTCGATCATCTCGCTGCTGCTGGCACCGCTGGGCTTCGTGGTCAGCGCGCGGCTGTCCGAGCGCCGTCCGGGCTCATCTGCACCGCGCACCTTCTTCGCCGCCATCGTCGTACTGATGCTGGTGCTGCTGGTGCGCGACTGCCTGGTGATTCCGCAGACCGCCGGCTCGCTGACCTACCTCGGCGGCCTGTTCCTGGTGCTGCTGGCACCGGCCTTCGCCGCGCTGTGGACGTGGATGGACCGCCGTGGTTGGGAACCGGGCAAGCCGGTGAAATCGGCCTGGGGCCTGGTGATCGGTGCACTCTCATTCGTCCCGCTGGCACTGGCCGCACAGCAGGTGGGCGCCACCGGCGAGATGGCCAGCGTGTGGTGGCTGGTGCTGGCCTACTTCCTGCTGGCCAGCGGCGAGATGTGCCTGTCGCCGGTCGGCCTGTCGGCGGTGACCCAGCTGGCCGTGCCGCGGGTGATGAGCCTGATGATGGGCACCTGGTTCCTGGCCACCGCGTTCTCGGAAACGCTGGCCGCCTTGTTCGGCAAGCTGGCTGCGATCGAGGTACCGGAAGGCGAATCGCTGGACATGGTGGCCGCGGCCGGTGCCTATGCACACCTGTTCTGGCTGCTGATGTGGATCGGCCTCGGCTGCGCGCTGGCGGCCTTCATTGCCGCGCCGCTGCTGAAGAAGATGATGCACGGGGTGAAGTAAGCCCACCCACAGGCAGGAACCGGGGCGGCGGATGAACCATCCGCCGCCCTTTGCCTTACGGCGCCTTGCCCTTGCCGTCCGCAGCCGCAGTCGTGGCGGTCTTGCCACCGAGGCTGCGTGACAGGAAGGCCAACAGCTTGCCGTAGTACTCGCTGCGATGGGCTTCGGTATAGAAGCCGTGCCCTTCGGTCTTGTAGTACAGGCTTTCCACCGGCGTACCGGCACGCTTGAGCGCCGCCTCCATGCGCTCGGTGTGCTGGATCGGGGCGCGCCTGTCTTGACCACCGGCCACCAGGAACACCGGAACCTTGATCTGGCCAGCCAGATTGACCGGCGAGACCGCGCCCAACGTGGCAGGATCGCCCAGCCACTCGCGCAGGTAGCTCATCCCGGAATCCCGGTCCTGGATATCTCCGCCGGTGAACATCAGCGGCAGGTCGTAGACGCCCACATAGCCGGCCGCGCACCGGTACAGCCCTGGCTCGCGGGCGGCACCCATCATCGCCGAGTATGCCCCGTAGCTGGCACCGTAGATGCAGATGCGCCGGGGATCGGCAATGCCTTCGCTGATCGCCCATCGCGTGGCGTCGGTCACGTCGTCCTGCATCGCGCCACCCCACTGTTTCAGTGCTGCCCGGCTGTGGGCACGGCCATAGTTGCCCGAGCCGCGGAAATTGATCTGCAGCACGGCGTAGCCAGCAGCGGCCAACAACTGGTTCTCGTGATCGAAACTACCGTTGTCGAATATCCCGATCGGCCCACCATGCGGCACCACCACCATCGGCAGGTCACGGCCGGTACTGCCATGCGGGACTGTCAGGAATCCATGGAGCTCCAACCCATCGCGCGCCTTCAGCAGGACCGGCCGCACCGACGCAGTGGTCTCCGGGTCAATCCATTCGCTGCGCGCCATCAGGAAGCGCGCCTGGTTGCGGTCGCGGTCGTACAGGTAGAACTCGCCCGGATTGGAGCCGGACCCGGTTTCCACCAGCAGGCGGCGACCGTCGCGGGTACTTGAGGTAATGAACACTGCACGCCCTGGGAATGCCGCTTCCAGGCTGCGGTACAACCGCGCCTCCTCGGAGCTTTCGTCGAAGAACCGGGTATGCGGTGTGTTTCCCTGGAACAGCGCACCGACCGGCACGGTGCTGCCCGGGCGGCGGATCAGTCGCGCCGGATCGACGACCTCGTCGCGCAGCACGACCTTGCGCTCCTGCGTGGCCGGGTTCCAGCTGACGATGGCATCGGGACCGCTGGCCTGCTCGCTGAGCAGGTAGGCCAATTGGCCGTCGGCGGAAAAGCCCAGCGCCGCCTCGCCGCGGCCACTGCGTTTCTCGTCATTGACCAACACCCAGTCACCACCGTTGCGGTGGTAGAGCCGATGGACATTATCGGTACCGGCGCCCTGGACGAAACGTACCTCGCCTCGGGCATCCACCACATAGGAGGCACCCGGCATCGGCGCGCGGGCCAGCAGCCGCTGCTTGCCGCTTGCCAGTTCCAGCTGGGCCGCATAGCCGTTGGCATCCAGCCGCGATCCGCCTACCGCGATGACCACGTGGGCATCATCGCCGGGCAAGGCGTCACTGAGGAACGCCGCAGCCGACGTCCGGTACTTGGGCCGCACGCGCAGGCCAAGATCGCGGTAGCCCACCAGTAGTTCCGGTCGCCCGGTGCGCGCATCCAGTGTCAGCAGCTCGCCGGTGGCCCACGGCGCATCACGGGTGCCGAACTTCTGCGCCAGACCGAACATCACCTGATCGTTGTTGACCCAGTGCATGTTGAAGACATGCGAATTGAGGGGTGGCCGCAGGTTGCCCACCGGCGTGTTGTCGTCCGTACGCAGGATGATCACGGCGGTGAAGCCGTCCGCAGGCACGGTCGCGGCCAGATAGTCGCCCCCGGGAGACAGCATGACATCGCCGAACTTGTCCGCTCGCACATAGGCGCCCAGATCGATCGCAGCAGCGGTTCCACACCAAAGTCCCGCCACGATGAGGGCGGCCAGCCAGCGCTTGTGCATCCATATCTCCCCTGCCTGGACCCCTTGTCCCGGCTGGCCGATTCTAGGCAGGCAGGCGCCCGGGCCGCCAGTGGCGCACAAAAAACGACGGCACCGTTGCCGGTGCCGTCGTTACCACTACCTTGGAGAGAGAGTCAGGACGTGGGTTCGGGGGGCGTGCGCCGGGTCAGTGGACCCCGCGCACCGCCAACGTGAGGGCCAGGATGCTGAGGATCACCGCGATGGTGCCGTCGAGCACGCGCCAGGTGCTGGGCTTGGTGAACAGCGGCGCCAGCAGGCGTGCGCCGAGGCCCTGCGCGGTCAGCCACAGGCAGCTGGCGGTCACCACGCCGGCAGCGAAGGCCATGCGGGCGTTGCCGAAGTTCTCGGCGATCGAGCCGATCACCATCATGTCCAGCCAGAAGTGCGGGTTGATCAGCGAGAAGCCGACCGCAGCCATCAGCACCGCGCGGCGGCTGCCGTCATCGCTGTCGGCCTCGCCCATGCCACCGCCACCGGCGATCGCACGGCGTGCCGACTTCATCGCATACCAGGCCAGGAACGCGACACCGGTCCACAGCACGGCGGTGGTCAGCCACGGCAGCGCCGAGGTGAGCGTGCGCAGGCCGGCCACGCTGGCGAAGATGAAGATGGCATCGATGGCCGCACAGGTGGCGACCACCGGCACGATGTGCTTGCGCAGGATGCCCTGGCGCAGGATGAAGGCACTCTGCGCGCCGACCACGGCGAACAGGCCGATGCCGGTGGCTGCACCAGAGAACCAGGCACCGAGGCCGGTGCTGGCGGAGATGACCGAGAACATGGGATTCACTGCCTTTTATTGCTTGGGGGGACGGTGCCTCGCGAAGGCGGACAGCACCGGAACGAGCGCCATTGTCGCGCCGCAACATGGAAAAGACGAGCTAAACTTCCTAAACCAACATTAGCGGAACTTAATCCGATGCGTATCGACCATGCCCAGCTGCGCGCCCTGGCCGCAGTGATCCGCGAAGGCAGCTTCGACCGCGCCGCGCAGTCGCTGAATGTCACCCCGTCCGCCATCTCGCAGCGGGTCAAGGCACTGGAGGATCGGATCGGCCGGCTGCTGGTCAAGCGTGGCACTCCGGCCACCGCCACCGCAGAAGGGCAGCTGCTGGTACAGCTGGCTGAGCAGACTGCCCTGCTCGAACACGATGCGCTGCACCGGATGGGCCTGGCCGACGAGGATCTGCCACAGGCCAGTATTCCGGTGGCGGTGAACCACGACAGCCTGGAAACCTGGTTCCCGCAGGCGGCCTACCAGTTCGCGCAGACCACCGGCACCACGCTGGACCTGCGCGTGGAGGACCAGGACCACACGGTGGAGCTGCTGCGCCAGGGCACAGTGCTGGGGGCGGTGACCACGCTGGACGAGCCCGTGCAGGGTTGCCAGATCCACGCGCTGGGCAGCATCCGCTACGCGGCGACCTGTACGCCCGAGTTTCGCGAGCGCCATTTTGCCAAGGGCGTGACCGCGCAGGCGCTGGCACAGGCGCCTGTGCTGGTGTTCAACCGCAAGGATGAGATGCAGTCGCGCTTCGCCCGGCGCATGGCCGGCGACGACCTGCCCAGCACCGCACCGACCTGGTGGATCCCGTCCACCCGGGCCTTCGTGCAGGCCAACCTGGGCGGGCTGGGCTGGACGATGAACCCGCTGCCGCTGGTGAAGCGCCACCTGGATGCCGGGCGACTGGTCTACGTGCGGCAGCGCGCGTGGGAAGACGTGCCGCTGTACTGGCAGCACTGGAAGGGCGACGTGCAGACCATGGCGCTACTGACCCGCGCGGTGCTGGATGCCTCCTCCGCGCTGATCCGGCGCAAGCGCTGAGTCGCACGCAGGAAAAGGGGACGGAGGGGATTAAGTCGTTTAAGGCTCTAGCGTCATACAGGGCAAAGATGACTTAATTCCCTCCGTCCCCTTTTTGCTCCATCGGATCTCCACGCAACCTCCACACCGGGTCCATGCGTGATGCGGATACTGACGGGCCGACCACTACAAGGATGTCCGACATGCCCATAGCCGTGCGCGATGCGCGCCCCGAAGATGCCGCCGCCTGCATCGACCTGCGCGGGCGCACCCGCGAGAACGCCTTCAGCGCCGCGCAGTTGGCAGCGCTGGGCATCACCGGGGACAGCTGGGCCGAAGGCATCTCCGGTGGCGATTTCATCGGCCGCATCGCCTGGGACGGCGAGCGCATGGCCGGCTACTGCTTCGCCGACCGCGACAGCGGCGAGGTGCTGGTGCTGGCCCTGCTGCCTGAATATGAAGGCCGCGGCATCGGCCGCCAGCTGCTGCAGGAGGTCGTCAGCCTGACTCGCGACGCCGGCCACCCGCGGCTGTTCCTGGCCTGCTCGGCCGACCCACGCTCGCGCTCGCATGGGTTCTACCGCCGCCTGGGCTGGCGCCCGACCGGGGAGGTCGACGAGGCCGGCGACGAGATTCTTGAGCTGGTCTGATTGACGACGTCGCCAGGCATGGCCTGGCGCTACTGGGGCTGCGGTCGTCAGGCGTGGCCCGGCATTACAGGGGCTGAGGTCACCAGGTCGAGCCCGCCCCCCCCCAGATGACGGGGCCGCGAAACGTCGGATGCTGCGTTGCATCAAAAACGGACCGGATCCGGTTAGAATCGCAGTTGGATGGCGCAAGGCGTTGTTTCTTCACGCCCTTTCCCTGCCCCACGCGCATCCTGACCCCTTCCCCTCCGCCAACGATCCCGCCCCCATGAAGAAATTTGGCAAGGCCCTGCTCGCCCTGCTCGTGCTGCTGTTGCTGGCCGCCGCGCTGTTCCTGTACTGGCCGCTGACCCAGCGTTCGGTGCCCGCCGCCAGCAACGACAAGCCCGTCGATGTGGTGCTGGTCGGCGCCGGCATCATGAGCATCACCCTGGCCACCTACCTGCAGGAACTGCAGCCGGACTGGAACATCCAGGTCTATGAGCGCCTCGACGGCGTCGCCGGTGAAAGCTCCGACGGCTGGAACAATGCCGGCACCGGCCACTCGGCCTTCGCCGAACTGAACTACACCCCGGAACTGCCTGACGGCAGCATTGAGACCAAGCGTGCGGTCGGCATCGCCGAATCGTTCGAGGTCTCGCGCCAGTTCTGGTCGCACCAGGTGAAGGAAGGCCGGCTGAGCCAGCCCAGCGACTTCATCAACCCGACGCCGCACATGAGCTTCGTCTGGGGCGATGACAACATCGCCTACCTGCACAAGCGCCAGCAGGCCCTGGTGAAGAACCCGCTGTTCTACGGCATGCAGTACTCGGAAGATCCGGCGCAGATCAAGCAGTGGGCCCCGCTGCTGATGGAAGGCCGTGACCCGAAGCAGAAGGTGGCCGCGACCTGGATGCCGCTCGGTACCGACGTCAACTTCGGTGTGATCACCCGCCAGCTGACCACCGGCCTGCAACGCAGCCCGAACTTCAGCCTGCACCTGAACCACGAAGTGAGCGCGCTGCGGCAGAACGCCGACAAGAGCTGGAACGTGACCGTGAAGGACCTCAAGGCCGGCACCGAGTCCACCACCCACGCCCGCTTCGTGTTCATTGGTGCCGGTGGCGCTGCGCTGAAGCTGCTGCAGATGTCGGGCATCCCGGAATCGAAGGACTACGCCGGCTTCCCGGTCGGTGGCCAGTTCCTCGCCTTCCAGGGCCAGGACGTGACTTCGCGCCACGGTGTGAAGGCCTACGGCATGGCAGAGACCGGCTCACCGCCGATGTCGGTGCCGCACCTGGATGCGCGCAAGCTGGATGGCAAGCCGGTGGTGCTGTTCGGGCCGTTCGCGCTGTACAGCACCAAGTTCCTCAAGCACGGCTCGTGGTGGGACCTGTACTCGTCGGTCACCCACAACAACGTCGGCCCGATGCTGGAAGTGGGCAAGGACAACCTGGACCTGGTGCAGTACCTGATGGGCCAGGCGCGCCTGAACGATGCCGACCGCCAGGCCGAACTGGTCAAGTACTTCCCCAACGCCAAGCCGGGCGACTGGAAGCTGGTCACCGCCGGCCAGCGCGTGCAGATCATCAAGCGTGACCCGTTGAAGGGCCCGGTGCTGCAGTTCGGTACCGAGATCGTGACCGACAAGGACCACACCCTCGCGGCCCTGCTCGGCGCCTCGCCGGGTGCGTCGACCTCGCCGCCGATCATGCTGGACCTGATGGCCAAGGCCTTCCCGGACCAGATGAAGGCCGGTTGGGAAGCGCGCCTGCGCGAAATCGTCCCGTCATACGGGCGCAAGCTCAACGACAGCGCCGCGCTGACCAACGAGATCCGCACGCTGACCAGCCAGACCCTGCACCTTCCCTATCTGGAAGTGCCGGTGGATGCCAACGCGGCAGCGCCTGCACCGGCCGCAGCTCCGGCTCCGGCCCCGGCCAAGGAAAAGCGCAACGCCAACGAGGAACTGCAGGCACTGTAAGCCCGCAGTTTCCATTCGAGGCAGACGGACGGCCACCTACGGGTGGCCGTTCGCGTTTGGGCAACTACGGGTCGGATCCCTCCCGCACGGGAGGGCTCTGACCTGCGCTTGGGCGCCGATGATGGGGCCAGAGCCCATTGCCTGCGGCAACGGGATCCGACCCCGGCCCAGCCACTGCCATGCGCCCAGAAGCCCCTCCACAATGACGCGAATTGTAATGTTGTTAAGAATTATTTACATTTGCGTCCTGCGCAGTGACCGCGCCCCTCCCAGATGGACCTGCTGTGCCCGAAGCCGCCGCCCCGGGTGCTGGACGACTGTTGCCGCCCTTCCCCGCTTCCGAGCTTCGAGCCCACCATGTCCCCGACCCTGACCAACCGCCTGCCCCGCCGCGCGCTGCTGCCGGCTGCCCTGCTTTCGTCCTTGTCCCTGCTGGCCGCACCCGGTGCGTTCGCTGCGGCCGATGGCGCCGCCGATGCCAAGACCCTGGACCGGGTCAGCGTCCGCGCCGAACAGTCCGCACCACCGTCGAGCACCACGCGCCTGCCGATCACGCTGCAGGAAACCCCGCAGTCCGCCACCGCAATCAGCCTGAAGCGCCTGCAGGACGAATCGCTGTTCAGCATCAACGACGTGATGCGCACCGTGACCGGCGTCAGCGTGTCCTTCTACGACACCCAGCGCCCGCTCTACTACGCACGCGGCTTCGCCATCACTGACTTCCAGGTCGACGGCATCCCGACCTACAGCGGTTCGACCAACCAGGAATACGACACCGCCTTCTACGACCGCATCGAAGTGATCCGCGGTGCCAACGGCCTGCTCAGCGGCGCCGGCGTGCCGTCGGCCACGGTCAACCTGCTGCGCAAGCGCCCCGGCAAGGAGTTCGATGCCTCGTTCGCGGTCAGCGCGGGCAGCTGGGACTATCGCCGCATGGAGGCCGATGTGACCGCCCCGCTCACCGATGACGGCCGCTTCCGCAGCCGCGTGGTCGCCGCCTACACCGATCGTGGCCTGTACTACGACCGCTACGACGAGAACAAGATGGCCGGCATGGCGGTGCTGGAAGGCGATGTCACCGACAGCACCATGGTCACCGTCGGCTACCAGACCCAGGACAACAACCCGACCGGTTCCACCTGGGGCACCGTGGCGTTCTTCGACAACCAGGGCAACTTCGCGCATCTGGCGCGCTCGACCAACCTGTCGCCGAAGTGGAGCTACTGGAAGCGCGAGAGCAGCACCGCGTTCGCCAACCTGGAGCAGCGTTTCGGCGACAACTGGCTGTTGAAGATCAACACCGCCTACACCCGCGGCAACGTGCAGAACGTGCGCCTGTACGGCACCGGCAACCCGGACCCGGCGACCGGCGCGGGCATCTACCTGCGCGCGGCCGCCGGTGATTCCAAGGACACCCGCCGCAACGTCGACGCCTATCTGACCGGCACGTTCCCGCTGTTTGGCCGCGACCATGACCTGACCGTCGGTGCCCAGTGGTCGGACCTGGAAGGCACCACCAATACCGTGGCACTGAACTTCCCGGGCGACTGGGCCACCTGCGGGCGTGAACGCTGTTACTACATCCCCAACGTGTTCAACTGGAACGGCGATATTTCCGAGGTGACCTACACCCGCACCGGCGCGCGCCGCGTGGCCAAGACCACGCAGAGCGGCGTCTACCTGGCCACCCGCCTGCACCTGGCCGAGCCGCTGTCGCTGATTGCCGGTGCACGCCTGAGCCGCTGGGAAACACTCAGCCGCTCGTACAACGCCGCCGGCGCCTATACCGGCACCAGCGGTGCGTACAAGGTGAGCGATGAGGTCACCCCGTACGTGGGCCTGGTCTACGAGATCACCCCGAACGTGTCGGCCTACGCCAGCTACACCGAGATCTTCAATCCGCAGAACTACAAGGACCGCAACGAGAACCTGCTGGCACCGGTGCAGGGCTCGAACCTGGAAGCGGGCATCAAGACGCAGTGGTTCGATGGCCGCCTGACCGCCAATGCGGCGGTGTTCGAGGCCAAGCAGGACAACTACGCGGTGCGCGACATGAGCGTGCCGGAAGGCACGCTGAGCGACGGCAGCTCGGCCTACATCGGCATCAACGGCACCAAGGCGCGCGGCTGGGAAGTGGACGTCAACGGCGAGATCCTGCCGGGCTGGACGATCAACGCCGGCTACACCCACGTCAAGGTCACCCGTGCCGCCACCGACCTGCTGTACGCCAACCCACCCGAAGACCTGCTTCAGCTCAATACCCAGCTGCAGCTGCGCGGTGCGCTGGAACGCCTGAGCATCGGTGGCGGGGTGCAGTGGCAGAGCAAGGTGCAGGGTTACAACATCGCCTACCCGCTCGGCGGCACGGTGACGGTGAACCAGCCGGCGTACTCGCTGGTGCAGTTCAACGCCAACTACCGCATCAGCGACAACTGGACGGCAACGCTGAGCGTGCGCAATGCACTGGACAAGAGCTACTGGGCGAACCTGGACTACAACAACTACGGCGAACCGCGCTTCGTGTCGGCCAGCCTGCGCTGGAAATTCTGAGCCAAGCACGTGCCCGGGGTCGGATCCCTTTCCGCAGGAAAGGGCCCTGACCCCAGGCCGCAGGAAAGGGCCCGCCTCCGCGCGGGCCCTTCTTTTGGGTGGGCGCCGACTGTTGGTCGGCATGCCATGCACCTGTCCACGCATGGCGTGGATCTACTGAATACGTGATACCGGGGAATTTGCTGCACTGCGGGTTGCACGTCCCGCTGTAATTATGCCGTAATTATCTCAACGCCAATCGGAAGCCGGTCGATGAACCCGAGCTGGGATACGTTGGAACGCAGCCGCCAGGCCCGCCTGGAACGGGCGGCGCCCTGGGCCCAGGGCCGCGAAGTGGCCGCCACCGATGTGGGCGAACTGCTGCACGCGCTGCTGGAGCCCGGCGACAAGGTCTGCCTGGAGGGCAACAACCAGAAGCAGGCCGACTTCCTGGCGCAGGCCTTGGCCGATCTGGACCCGGCACGGGTGCACGACCTGCACATGGTGCAGTCGGTGCTGTCCCTGCCCTCGCATCTGGATGTGTTCGAGCGCGGCATCGCGTCCAAGCTGGACTTCTCCTTCTCGGGCCCGCAGTCGGTGCGGCTGGCCAACCTGGTGGCCGAAGGCCGCATCCAGATCGGTGCCATCCACACCTACCTGGAACTGTTCGGCCGCTACTTCATCGACCTGACCCCGCGCGTGGCCCTGGTCGCCGCGCAGGCGGCCGACCGCCACGGCAACCTCTACACCGGCCCGAACACCGAAGACACCCCGGTGATCGTCGAAGCCACCGCCTTCGGTGGCGGCATCGTCATCGCCCAGGTCAACGAAATCGTCGACACCCTCCCCCGCGTTGATATCCCCGCTGACTGGGTCAACTTCGTAGTACAGGCGCCGCGCCCGAACCACATCGAACCGCTGTTCACCCGCGACCCGGCGCAGATTTCCGAGATCCAGGTGCTGATGGCGATGATGGCCATCAAGGGCATCTACGCCGAGTACGGCGTGAACCGCCTGAACCACGGCATCGGCTTTGACACCGCGGCCATCGAACTGCTGCTGCCTACCTATGCCGAATCGCTGGGGCTGAAGGGAAAGATCTGCCAGCACTGGGCACTGAATCCGCACCCGGCGCTGATCCCGGCGATCGAATCGGGCTTCGTCAGATCGGTGCACTCGTTCGGTTCGGAACTGGGCATGGAGAAGTACATCGCTGCTCGTGGCGATGTGTTCTTCACCGGCGCCGACGGCTCGATGCGCTCCAACCGCGCGTTCTCGCAGACCGCTGGCCTGTACGCCTGCGACATGTTCATCGGCTCCACCCTGCAGATCGACCTGCAGGGCAACAGCTCCACCGCCACCCGCGACCGCATCGCCGGCTTCGGTGGCGCGCCCAACATGGGCTCGGATGCACGTGGCCGCCGCCACGCCAGCGATGCCTGGATCAAGGCTGGCCAGCAGGGTGCGCGGCCGGGCGAGATGCCACGCGGCCGCAAGCTGGTGGTCCAGATGGTGGAGACCTTCCGCGAGCACATGGCGCCGGCCTTCGTCGAACGCCTCGATGCCTGGGAACTGGCCGAACGCGCGGACATGCCGCTGCCGCCGGTGATGATCTACGGCGACGACGTCAGCCACGTGCTGACCGAGGAAGGCATCGCCAACCTGCTGCTGTGCCGCACGCCGGAAGAACGCGAACAGGCGATCCGCGGTGTGTCCGGTTATACCGCCGTCGGCCTTGGCCGCGACCGCGCGATGGTGGAAAACCTGCGCGACCGCGGTGTGATCCGTCGACCTGAAGACCTTGGCATTTCAGTACGCGATGCCAGCCGCGACCTGCTGGCCGCACGCTCGGTGAAGGACCTGGTGCGCTGGTCTGGCGGCCTCTACGACCCGCCCAAGCGCTTCCGCAACTGGTAAGGGACAGAGCATGGAAACCCTCGACTATCGATTCGACGGCCGCACCGCCGTGCAGTTCCCGCGCGATGCGGTGCTGGTGGGCGTGCTGGCCTCGGGCAACCTGGAAATCCTGCTGGAACCGGCCGACCTGGACGGCGCAATGACCGTGCGTGTCATCACCGCCGCACAGGGCTTTGGCAGCATCTGGCAGGCGGTGATCGCCGATTTCGCCCAGCGCCATCCGCTGCGCGATGTGCGCGTATCCATCAACGATGCCGGTGCGACCCCGGCGGTGGTCAGCCTGCGCCTCGACCAGGCGGTGGAAACCCTGCTGGCCGGAGGCACGCCATGAGCCACATACAGCGCCACAGCTACTACGAAGCCGATGCGCGCGAACGCATTGCCGGGCTGGTCGACGCCGGTTCGTTCCGCGAGTTCCTTGGCCCGGCGCGGCGGATGATGAGCCCGCACCTGGCCCAGCTGGACCAGCCGGCCGCCTTCGACGATGGCATCGTGGTGGGCGAAGCCCTGCTGCGCGGCAGGCGCGTACTGCTGGCCGCGCAGCAGGGTGAATTCATGGGCGGCGGCGTGGGTGAGGTGCACGGCGCCAAGCTGACCGGACTGCTGCGCCGCGCAGCCGAGACACGACCCGATGGCGTACTGCTGCTGCTGGACACCGGCGGCGTGCGCCTGCACGAAGCCAATGCAGGCCTGATCGCGATTTCAGAAATCATGCGTGCCACGCTGGGCACGCGTGCAGCCGGCGTGCCGGTCATCGCGCTGATCGGCAGCGGCAACGGTGCGTTCGGCGGCATGGGCATCGTCGCCCGCTGCTGCACCATGGTGATCATGTCCGAGGAAGGCCGGCTGTCGCTGTCCGGCCCGGAAGTGATCGAGACCGTACGTGGGGTGGAAGAGTTCGACTCACGCGACCGTGCCCTGGTCTGGCGCGTGACCGGTGGCAAGCACCGCTACCTGATCGATCAGGCACAGGTGTTGGTACCCGATGCCATCGAGGCGTTCGCGCATGCGGCATTCAATGCGCTGCAGCCCGATACCAACAGTGCCGATCCAGATGCTGCACTGGCCACGCTGCAGGAACGCCATGTGGCATTGAAGGCGCGCGTGCAGGCCTGGAGCGATTGCCGCGATGGTCTGGAGATCTGGGCGCGGCTGGGCATTCCCCACCCCGAACGCCTGCCACTGCTCGACACCGATGAATTCCTCATCGCTACCGCCAACCGGAGCCTGCCATGAGCATGCCGTTGCAGACACTGCTCGATGCCCTGTTTCCGCATGGGCATGCCATTGCGGTGAACGATTCAGTGCTGACCGGCAGCGCCACCACCGACGACGGCGACGTGACCGTGATCGGCACTGCCGACAAGCTCGAGGTGGGCGTGGACCACGCACTGGCACTGGCCGAAACGGTGCTGGCCAGCACCGCCGCGCATCCGCAGCAACCGATCGTGATGCTGGTCGACACCGCCGGCCAGCGTCTGGCACGCCGCGACGAACTGCTCGGCATCAACGGCTGTTTCGCGCACCTGGCGCAGACGCTGGATCTCGCGCGTCGACGTGGCGCGCGACTGGTCACGCTGGTCTACGGTGAATCCGTCAGCGGCGGCTTCCTCTCGTTCGGGCTGATGGCCGACCACATCCATGCTCTACCCGACGCCCAGGTGCGGGTGATGGACCTGCGTGCGATGGCAAGGGTAACCAAGCAGCCGCTAGAGAAACTGCAGGCGCTGAGCCAGACATCCCCGGTGTTCGCACCGGGCGTGGAGAACTACGTAGCGATGGGTGCGGTGGACTCGATCTGGAACGGCAACCTGGCTGCCCACCTGCTGCAGGCGCTGCGCACGCGCGCCGATAGTGACCGTCGCGCGATGCGCGGCGCCGAACGTGGCGGGCGCATGCTGGCCGCACGCGTGGCTGTTGCCGTGAGCCAGGGCGATGCCTGAGCGGCTGCCCCGCCATGCGCTGGTGTGGCTGTCAGCGCACGCCGGCTGGCAGGCGGACATCGCCGCGCATGAGTCACGCTTGGCCGACTGGTTTGCGCAGGGATTGCCGGCCATCGTCGCGCGACGTGCCGCCGACGATGCAGACCCCCGCCTGCGTCTCGGTGTGCCGCTGCCGCCCGCCGAGGGCAAACTGCGCCTGGCCCTGCGCGTGCCAGCACACGATGTACTGCGCACCACGCCACTGCCGGCACTTCAAACGGTGCTGGAAGGCGACGTTCCGCAGGACTGGCAGCGGCCCCTTGAAGCGCTGCAGAACATCGCTGAGGCGCGCGTATTCGGTGCCTTCGCGTGGCAGCACCTCACTGGCCTGCCTTATGTGCACGCACGCTCGGACATCGATCTGCTGTGGCAGGTGGAGACCCGTACGCAGGCCAATGCACTTGCCGCACACCTGAACGCCTGGGAGCACGAGCATGCCCGTCGCGCCGATGGCGAACTGTGCCTGCCTGATGGCGGCGCGGTGAACTGGCGTGAGTTTGCCGGTGACAGCCGTCAGGTACTGGTGAAGCGCCTGGAAGGTGCTGCACTGGACGCCCGAGAGCGCCTGTTCGAGGCAGCTGGAGTGGCGGCGTGAGCGCGGCCTTCCAGTCCCGCCAGCCGGATGCAGGCGCGATCGACAGCGCGCGACTGGGCCGCCTGGCCATCGCCAGTCTGCATGCCGAACTGGCGCTGGCTCCCAAACCCGGCCTGGTCACTCCATTTGATGCCGGAAGCCATCACGACATGGATGCCGGCACCTTCCTGCGCAGCCTGTTCTCGCTGCGCCACTACTTCACTGCGATCGCCCATGCCGGGGCTGACGATGCACCCTTCGCACTGCTGCGCATGCAGGGCATCGCCGCCGAAACCGCGATGCTGCACGCCACCGGCGGCATCAACACTCATCGTGGTGCAATCTTCAGCCTCGGCCTGCTGGTCGCTTCCGCCGCACGCTGCCGGCGCCAGCAGGGCCATAGCGTGTCCGCCGCAGAGGTCTGTCTGGGCGTGCAGCACTGGGCCGATGATTTCGCCGGTGCACCGCTGGATGCGCAGAGCCCGGGCCAGCGGGCACGCGTGCGCCATGGCGTGCCGGGCGTACGCGAGCAGGCGGCGGCCGGCTACCCTGTGCTGCGCGAGCTGGCGATACCCACGCTGCGTCATGCACTGGAGGAAGGCCTGACGCACGATGCGGCGCTGTGCCAGACCCTGATGCAGCTGGTCGCGCAGATCGATGACCTCAACCTGCTGCACCGCGGCGGCGCCGACGGCCTGCACTGGGCCCAGCAGCAGGCACGTGGCTTTCTGGAAAGCGGCGGCGCCTTCACAGTCGGTTGGCAGGCACGCCTTCACGGCATCGGTGAGCGCTTCGTCGCACGCCGCCTGAGCCCCGGTGGCAGTGCTGATCTGCTCGCCTGCAGCTGGTTCCTGCTGCAGCAGGAGGGTGCATGAGCCTTGCCCTGCTCTGCCCCGGCCAAGGCGCGCAGCACGCGGCGATGTTCGACCGCGTGCGCGATCTGCCGGCCGCGTACGAGGTACTGGAGACTGCCAGCGCAGTGCTTGGACGCGACGTGTTCGCGGCGGCCGCTGACGAATCGCGCTTCGACAATGCCCTGGCGCAACCCTTGCTGTGTGCAGCCAGCCTCGCGCACTGGCAGGGACTTCGCGAAACGGTGCCGGCACCGGTGCTGGTGGCCGGCTACAGCATCGGTGAACTGGCCGCGCATGCGATCGCAGGCAGCGTTGATGCCGCCAGCTGCCTGGCCCTCGCCGCACGGCGCGCGCAACTGATGGACAGCGCCAGCCCCACCGATGCAGGCCTGCAGGCGGTGCTCGGGCTGGACCGCCGCAGCCTGCAGTCGCTGTGCGATGCACAGGGCGCGTACGTGGCCATCGCCAACGGCCAGGATCATTTCATCGTGGGCGGCACGCACGCCTCGCTGCAGGGCCTGGCCGATGCAGCGCGTGCACAGGGTGCAGACATCCGTCCGCTGCCGGTACACGTTCCGGCGCACACACCGCTGCTGGCAGCGGCGGTCGCACCGTTCGCTGCGGCCCTCGATGCCTCTGCGCTGCAGGCCCCGCGCCTGCCGCTGCTGGCCGGTATCGATGCACGGCCGGTACGTGATCGCGCGGCAGCGGTGCGCACCCTGTCGGCACAGCTGGCCCAGACCATCGAATGGGCGCAGGTGATGCGCCAGGCCTTCGAGCGAGGCGCGCGGGTATTCCTCCAGCTGGGCCCGGGCAATGCACTGGCGCGCATGGTCGCGCCGTCATACCCGTGCTGCGAAGTGCGCGCGGTGGAAGAGTTCCAGAGCCTGGACGGCGCCTCGGCATGGGTCCGCAGCGCGCTGGAACGGCTGCAGTAACGGGTTCGAGCAGTACGTATCACGCAACACGCAGTACGTCGCCTTACCCCGGGATGGCGGGTCTCCATCCGCGCTGTACGTGAGTCACGTGTCTGGGAGGGCGCATGAGTCCACAAATCGCAACGATCATCGGTCTGGTGATCATGTTCATTGTTGCCACGGCGATGCCGATCAACATGGGCGCCGTCGCCTTTGCGCTGGCCTTCATCATCGGCGGGCTGTGGGTCGACATGGGGGGCAAGGAGGTCCTGGCCGGATTCCCCGGCGATCTGTTCCTGACCCTGGTCGGCATCACCTACCTGTTCGCCATCGCGCAGAAGAACGGCACCATCGACCTGCTGGTGCACTGGGCTGTGAAAGCGGTGCGCGGGCACATCGTGGCCATCCCCTGGGTGATGTTCGTGATCACCGCGGTGCTGACCGCCTTCGGCGCGCTCGGCCCGGCAGCGGTAGCCATCATCGGCCCGGTCGCGCTGCGTTTTGCCAAGCAGTACAACATCAATCCGCTGATGATGGGCCTGCTGGTCATCCATGGTGCGCAGGCCGGCGGCTTCTCGCCGATCAGCGTGTACGGCAGCATCACCAACGGCGTGGTGCAGAAAGCCGGGCTGGAAGTGACCGAAATGGCGGTGTTCCTGACCAGTCTGGGCTTCAACTTCATGATGGCGACGATCTGCTTCTTCGCCTTCGGTGGCATCGGCCTGCTTCGCCGCGGCTCAATCACCGCAGCAGGAACGATCGGCAATGCGGAGCTGGCAATGGCCGGTGGCTCGCAGGCGTCGTCGCGCCAGTTCGCGATCGAAGGCCATGGTGCGCTGGTCGCGGCGGGCGGTGGCACGCTCAGCAATGATCCGGCGGCACTGGACGCGGTGAGCCTGACCCGCGAGCGGTTGTTCACCCTGATCGGCCTGCTCGGCCTGGGCGTGGCCGCGCTGATCTACAACCTCAACGTCGGCCTGGTCTCGATTACCGTGGCTGTCGCGCTGGCACTGCTGTCGCCACAAAGCCAGAAGGGTGCGGTCGATGGCATCAGCTGGTCCACCGTGCTGCTGATCTGCGGCGTGGTGACCTACATCGGCGTACTGGAACATGCCGGCGCGGTGGACTTCATCGGCCACGGCGTCTCCAGCATCGGCATCCCGCTGCTCGGTGCGCTGCTGGTCTGCTACGTCGGCGGCATCGTCTCCGCATTCGCCTCGTCGGCGGCGGTACTGGGTGCCACGATCCCGCTGGCGGTACCGTTCTTGATGCAGGGTCACCTCAGCGCCGCCGGCGTGATCTGCGCGCTGGCGGTGTCGTCCACCATCGTCGATGTCAGCCCGTTCTCGACCAATGGTGCACTGGTGGTGGCCTCGGCCGCGAAGGAAGAACGCGAGACCCTGTTCCGCCGCTTCCTGGTGTACAGCGGTCTGGTGGTGGCCCTGGGGCCGTTGCTGGCCTGGCTGGTGTTCGTGGTGCCGGGCTGGATGTAAGCACCCAACGGTAGTGCCGGCCGCGGGCCGGCACTCTCATGAAGCCATCCAGCGATCATGGGTTGCCGGCCAGCGGCCGGCACTACCTGGCGGTACACTTCCTCCATGGCCATTGCCCCTGCCCCGCGGTCACCGAAGAAACGCGCACCTCTGTACGAAGAGGTGGCCGAACATGTGCGCGAGCGCATCTACGATTACCGGCTTCCGCCGGGCGAGTGGATCGACGAGCCCGCACTGTGCGAGGAACTGGGCATCAGTCGTACGCCGCTGCGCGAGGCGCTGAAGCTGCTGGCTGCCGAAGGCCTGGTGCAGATCGATGCCGGCCGTGGCAGCCGGGTCACACGACTGACGCTGGAAGACCTCAACCAGCTGTTCCCGGTGATGGCGATGCTGGAAGGCCGCTGCGCGCACGAGGCGGTCAGGCACATCGACGATGCCGGCGTGCAGCAGCTGGAAGACCTGCATGCAGCGATGGAAACCGCAGCGGCCGAGGGCAACATCGCCGAGTACTACCGCAACAACTACCTGATCCACGAAACCGTGCAGCATTACGCCGGCAACCCGTGGCTGATCCGCATCACCCACGACCTGCACCGCATCCTGAAGATGCACCGCGGCCGCCAGCTGCTGACCCCGGGCCGCACCGCGCAGTCGCTGGCCGAACACCGCGAGCTGATGGAGTGCTTCCGTCGCCGCGACGCGCAGGCCGCCGAACGCACCATGGAGCGCCACCTGCTCAGCCAGGGCCAGGCATTGGCCGCCTATGTGGCGGCGGGAGGCGTGCTGAACGTGCCAGCGCCGTTGCCGACCGAAGGCGGCGGCTGAGCGGATGAGGTTGCCGGCCAGCGGCCGGCACTACCCAGCCGAGGTCACGCCCTGGTAGTGCCGGCCGCTGGCCGGCATCCCGGAACATCTCGTCAATCGCCACCACCGCAGCTACCACCGTCACTGCTGCCGCTGTCGCTTCCGCAGTCGGAGTTGCTGTAGCTGTGATGGCTGTGGTTGTCACTGGAATAGCCAACGGAGGTGTCATGGCGTCCGCCCCCCTCCCCCCGGCTGCCCGAGCCATCGGCCGTGGCCACCGCCATGCACAGGATCGCGCCGACCAGCGGCAGCAGCCAGACCAGCAGCAACTGCACTGTCCGGCCGCCCGCCGACAGGCCATCACGCCTGACGATCACCACGGTAGCCACCACGTTCAGGCCCAGCACCAGCAGGACCAGCAGAAGGGCAACGATCAGCATTCGGCGGCTCCATGCCTGGACTGGAGGGCATTATGGCCTGCCACCCCGGCAATGGCCCTGCCTGTCATGAAGATGGGACAATGTAGGGCGCGCCGGCCTGCTTCCGGGCCGCCGGCGCTCCCCGCACCACACGGAAGAAGAAGAACAACAACATGCTGAAAGTCATTTTCGATACCGACCCGGGCGTCGACGACGCCCTGGCCCTGCTGTACCTGCACAAGCACGCCCAGATCGACCTGATCGGCGTCACCACCACCTTCGGCAATGCCTCGGTGGAGTCGACCACGCACAATGCGCTGTACCTGAAGCAGGCCTGGGGCTTTGCCGCCCCGGTCGCGCGCGGTGCCGGTGGCCCGCTGCAGCCGGAAGCCACCCCGGAAGCCTGGCCGGTGCACATCCATGGCCACAACGGCCTGGGCAATCACCCGGTGCCGGCCGAACTGGACGTGGCCGCCGACGCGCGCCCCGCCCACCAGCTGATCATCGACCTGGTCCGTGCCCATCCGGGCGAAGTGACTCTGGTCGCGGTCGGTCGCATGACCAACCTGGCCCTGGCCCTGCAGCAGGCCCCGGACATCGCCGGCCTGGTGCGCGGCGTGGTGATCATGGGCGGCGCCTTCCACGTCAACGGCAACATCACCCCGGCCGCCGAGGCCAACATCTGGGGCGACGCCGAAGCGGCCGACGTGGTGTTCACCGCCAGCTGGCCGGTTATTGCCATCGGCCTGGACGTGACCACCCGCGTGGAAATGAACCGTGACGGTCTGGACAAGCTGGCCGCCATCGGCGGTGCCGATGCCGAACTGGTGCGTGCGCTGTCGCAGGATTACGTGGACTTCTACCTGCAGGCCGGCCACAAGGGCATGGTCGTGCACGACTGCTGCGCCTGCATCGCGCTGACCCGTCCGGAGCTGTTCCAGTTCGAGCGCGCCAGCGTGCGCGTGGCCACCGACGGCGTCGCCCGCGGCATGACCATTCCCAAGCCGGAAGGCCTGGCATTCGGCCCCAGCGTGTGGGACGGCCACGTGGTGCAGTCGATTGCCATCGGCGTGGATGCGGCCGCGGTACTGGCCGACATCGAGCAGACCCTGAAGGTCTGACCCGCTAGCGCTTGGCCCTGCCCGGGACCGTCTCGGGCAGGGTCCACAGCACCGGCAACACCAGCACTGCCACCAACGCGATCATCGCACCTGGCGCTGCTGCCCAGCCGCTGCGCTCCACCCACCATTGCGCCAGCCAGGGTGTTGCTCCGCCAAAGAATGCAGTGGCCATGGTCACGCCCAGTGCCAGCCCGCTGACCCGGCCTTCACCGGGGAACTGCTCGGCCGTGGCCGGCGCCGCCACCGCGCTCACGCCACCGGCCACGCAGGCCAGCAGCACCGCAGCCAGCGCGATGCCCAGCGCTGTCGCCTGCGCCATCCACGCAAACAAGGACAGTGGCAGCAGCGCTGCCAGCACGGTCAGGCCCAACAGCACCGGCCGTCGTCCGACGCGGTCGGACAATGCGCCGAACAGTGGCGTGATCGCAATGACCGCCACCGCCGCAATCGTCGACAGCCACAGCGCATCGCCCTCATCGTGGCCCCGCGCATGCAGGAATGCGGGCACATAGGTGATACCCACGTAGTAGGTGATCGACCCCAGCGCCGAAATCGCGAACGTGCGCGCCACCGCCAGCGGATGGTTGCGCAGGACATGGCGAAGCGGCGTGGCCGGAATGCTGCCCTCACGGCGCTGACGCTCGAACTCGGGCGATTCGTGCATGCCCGAGCGTGCGATCAGGATCACCAGTGCCAGCGCCGCACCGAAGAAGAACGGGATGCGCCAGCCCCAGCTGTCCAGCTGCGGGGTGGGCAGCAGCGCGACAGTGAGCGCGGAAATCGCCACCGCCAGCAGTGCGCCCACTTCACTGGCCGCCGAGGCCAGCGAAGTGACCAGCCCGCGTCGTCTCTCCGGTGCGCTTTCCAGCAGGTACGCCACCACCCCGGTGTACTCACCGCCCACCGAAAACGCCATCACGCAGCGCAGGATCAGCAGCAGCACGCCCGCCGTCGTACCGGCCGTGGCCACTGTCGGCAGCAGCGCAGTGGCCAGCATTGCCGCTGCCATCAACGCCATCGAAGCCAGCAGCATCCAGCGCCGGCCCAGGCGGTCGCCCAGGTGGCCGAAGCACAGCGCGCCCAGCGGGCGCATCAGGTAGGACACCGCAAAGCCGGCCAGGGTGACCAGCAGCGCCTGCTCGCCACCGCCGAAGAACACTCGCGACAGCACCGTGGCGAAGTACAGGTACAGCGTGAAGTCGTACCACTCCACCACCGTGGACAGGCCGGCCACCCACATCGAGCGCTGCCGCGCCGCGGTCATTGCGTGTTCGCCTTCAACAGCCTCGTTCCCGTGGATGCAGGTTGCAGGCAGAGTGTCACGGCCCGGGTGAAATGCCGGTCATCGGTCATCCATCGGCTGCATGTACTGGGTTTCGTGCCCGGTGAAGCGCTCACCGTCAAAGCCGAAGCAGAAGCGTCCTTCCTCGAACACGCGGTAGACGAGCAACGCGCCATCGAGGCAGAACTGCGGCTGGTCCACGCCCGTTTCCAGTGTCCCGTAGCCGGTGGCATCTCCGCCCTTCCCCGCCGGGCCGGTGAAGGCATCGATCGGTAATGGCGTGGCGCGTCCCGTGCGGGTGTCGACCAGCACCAGTGTGCGCTGGAAGAACTCGGGGCGATCATCGACCTGCACCAGCAGGTAGTGCTGGTTGAAATTGGGCTCCTGGTGCTGGAGCGCATCTTCGATGGCGGCCCGGTGCGGCGCATCGCAGAAGTCGACCGGGCTGTAGCGGTAGCTGCAACCGTCGTGATCGTAGGGCAGGTTCATGCCGGAATAGCTGATGCTTCCCCCGCTGTCCACGTCGTGGCCCAGTTCCGGCGTGCTGCACAGCAGCCATGAGCGCTGCGCATCCTCGGGATCGGCCATCAGCTTCGGCTCGCGGCCCGCCTCGTACGCCGCACCACCCGGGAATTCCTGCCCGAAGCGCTGGCGGACGACGGGACGCGCCTTCTCCAGCGGCAGACCGATCTTCGCCCCACGGAACGAGACGAACGTCATCGTCGGCAGGACCACCTCCTCCACCGGCAGTCCCTTCCATTGCCCACGCGTGCAGAACGTGGCGATCTCGTTCTCTTCGTCCACCTTGCAGGGCTTCGGCGCGTTCGCGGCCAGCCAGGGATGGGCCGGGCGATCGGTCTGAAGGTCGATGTACCAGCCGTCCAGCGCACAGGTCGGCAGCGCATCCAGCAGCGGAGAGAGGTCTGTTGCGGTGGCCGGGGCGGCAAGCGGTGTGCCTGCTGCGGGTGCCCCGGTCGGCGCATCCGATGTGCGTTGGCATGCGGCCAGCGCGAGTAGGCCGGCCAGCAGCGCGACGTGGCGTGGACGCCGGACTGGATGAGGCATTCCCTGCATTGTGTGCTCCCTGATTCCGCATGGACCGTGCAGATGATCGCCGATCCTGGGCCCGCGGCGGGAAGGACACGACCTCCACGCATGGCGTGGCGCTACCCGGTGTGCTGGCTTCCCGCCCTGTAAGCGGCGTAGGCTTCGAGGATCTTCTGCATCCGGGCCTGCTGCTTCACGCCCATCGGCGTCCGCTGCACGCGCTTCAGCAGCGTCTTCCACATGTATCCGGAACGGAAGAAGTACGGGCGCACCTCAAGGAAGGTCAGCACGACATCCACCGTGTTTGGATCGTGTTCGGCAAGTTGCCTCAGCGCGTTGGCGTATCCACCCGGGAAAGCAAGCTGTGCATAGCGCTGGTTGTATTCCGCGCAGGCTGCCGCATGCCGCTGCATTTGTTCCGGGCCACGCCAGCGCGCGCCAGCGGCTTCGCGGATGGCTTGGCGCAGCCGGTTGATCTCGTCCGCATTGGCGCGGATCAGGCGTTCCATCGGCGCGCGGGTACGGGACATGGTTCCCTCCATATGGTCTGTCAGGGGCCAGGTCCCTTTCCCTGCAGGAAAGGGATCTGACCCCACTTCAGGTCACGGGGCGCGGCGCAGGGTGATCAGGGTGATTTCCGAAGGCACGCCGATGCGTGCCGGGAATCCGGCCCACAGGCCAGCGCCATCGCTCACGTACAGGGTCATCCCGTCCACCTCGTAGCGGCCGGAGACGTAGCCGCCGTTGGCCCGCTTCACCAGCTGGTCCATGCCGATGATCTGGCCGCCATGGGTATGTCCGGACAACTGCAGCTTCACACCGCGCGCAGCAGCCTCACGCGCATTGCGTGGGCGATGATCGAGCAGGATCACAGGTGCGGAGGGATCGGCACCCTCCAGTGCAGCCTGGAGATCCGGCAACGGCAGGCCGTAGCGTGCCGCCACCGGGTCGGTGACACCGGCGATGGTCAGCGCCGCATCACCACGCCGCACCTGCAGATGGCTGTTCTCCAGCACCTGCATGTGCAGCGCGCGGAACGCCTGCATCCAGTCCTGGTACTGCGCGTAGTACTCGTGGTTGCCGGTGATGGCAATGACGCCATCCGGCGCCTGCAGATCGGCCAACGGACGCGCGTCGTCGCGACGGGCCTCGACACTGCCGTCGATCAGATCGCCAGTGATCACGATCAGGTCCGGCTTCAGCGCGTTGCTCTCGTCCACTACCCTGCGTACCCAGTCGCCGGTCAGCAGGCGGCTGGCGTGGATGTCGGTCAGCTGCAGCACGCGATAACCGTCGAACGCGGCCGGCAGATCCCTGATCGCCACGTCGATCTGCCGAGGCTGGGGCACGGCCATGCCCTGGCTGATGCCATAGCCACTCACAAGCAGGGCCAGCAGGCCGGCCAATGGCCGCAGCTTCGGTGCGCGCAGGACCGCTACCATGCGCGGCCAACGCAGCAGGCGCGAAAGCAGCAGGCCGGCGTCCAGTACCAGCATCATCAAGGCCAGCAGCAGCACCGCAGTGGAGCCGGTGGCCAGCACGGCGATGGCCATCTTCGGGATCTCCGGCGACGCCATCGTGCCCCAGAAGGTGGCCACGATGCGCAGCTGCACGGCTACGGCCACCACCAGCAGCGACAGCACGACCTTCAACCCGATGGGCATGCGCAGCGGCCAGAACAGGCGCCAGGCCACATACAGGCCCATCAACAAACCGATCGTACTCAGCACTGCAACCATCCATGACAGAAAGCGGCCCGCCATGGTGAAGGCTGCGGGCCGTGTTGTGTAGAGCCGAGCCCATGCTCGGTGTCCCAACCTGCAGCCGAGCATGGGCTCGGCCCTGCAACAACAGGTGGGTCAGGCCATTTCGTCGAGGCGCTCCACCCGCAGGCGGGCAATGCGGCGCTTCTCCATCGCCAGCACTGTGATGCGCACACCGGCCACGTCCACCGCATCACCGATGTCCGGCAGGCGACCCAACTGCTCCAGCACCAGTCCGGAGATGGTCATGTAGTCGGCACTGCGCGGCAGCGACACGCCGGCCAGGCGCTGCAGATCGTCCAGGGTCAACGCACCATCGGCCTCCCATTGGCCTTCCCCCTGCGCGATCACACCATAGCGTTCGTCCTGGGTGTCGACCAGATCACCGGCAATCGCCGCCAGCAGATCGTTGGCCGTCACCAGGCCTTCCACGCTGCCGTACTCGTCCACCGCCACCGCCAACGGCACCGGATGCTGGCGGATCAGCTCCAGCGCCTGCAGCGCACTGGCGCTGGACAGCACGTACTGCGGCTCGCGCAGGTTGCCTTCCAGCTGCAGCGGCTTGCCCTGCAGCAGGTCGGCCAGCAGATCGCGGCTCTGCACCACGCCGCACAGGCTGTCCAGATCACCATCGCCGACCAGCAGGCGGGTGTGCGGTGATGCCACCAGGCGTGCCACCACATCGTCCCGTCCACGCGCAAGGTCGATCCACTGTACGTCGGCGCGCACGGTCATCACGCTCGACACCGGGCGATCGGCCAGGCCCAGCACGCTGCGGATCATCTCGTGCTCGGCCGGTTGCAACCGCTCTTCGGCATCGACGTGTTCGTCAGCGCTTTCGTCGTCGTGGCCATTGGCCGGACGCGCGCCGAGCATGCGCAGCACGGCGTCGGCGGTGCGCTGGCGGAACGGCTGGCGGCGCTCGTTGCGCTCACGGTTGAAGCGCACCCACTGGTTGAACGCCTCGACCAGGATCGAGAAGGCGATCGCCGCGTACAGGTAACCCTTCGGAATCTTGTAGCCCAGGCCTTCGGCCACCAGGCTGAAGCCGATCATCAACAGGAAGCCCAGGCACAGCACCACCACCGTGGGATGCTTGTTGACGAAGCGGGTCAGCGGCTTGCTGGCCACCAGCATCAGCACCATCGCGATGGTCACCGCGGCATACATCACGCCCAGGTTGTCGACCATGCCGACCGCGGTGATCACCGAGTCCAGCGAGAACACCGCGTCGAGCACCACGATCTGTGCCACCACCATTGCGAAGCTGGCATAGACCTTCTTGCCATCCTCGTGGTGCTCGCGGCCTTCCAGCCGTTCATGCAGTTCCATGGTGCCCTTGAACAGCAGGAACAGGCCACCGCCCAGCAGGATCAGGTCACGCCCGGAGAAGCTGTGATCGAACAGCGTGAGCAGCGGCTCGGTCAGTTTCATGATCCAGGCCAGCGCGGCCAGCAGTACCAGCCGCATCAGCAGGGCCAGTGCCAGGCCGATCACCCGCGCGCGGTCACGCTGGTGCGGCGGAAGCTTGTCGGCAAGGATCGCGATGAACACCAGGTTGTCGATGCCGAGAACGATCTCCAGCACGACCAGGGTTGCAAGGCCCATCCATATCGAGGGGTCAGCCAACCATTCCATTTCAGGTCCGTTTCGTCAGTAGGTAAGGGGAAAGGGAAAGCACTCAGTCAGCGTCCTGCGCCTGCGTCGGGTCATGCCCGAGCAGATCACCGGGCGTGCACTGCAGCTCACGGCAGATCGCATCCAGCGTGGAAAAGCGGATGGCGCGCGCCTTGCCGGTTTTCAGGATCGACAGGTTGGCCAGGGTGATGTCGATACGCCCGGCCAGCTCTGACAGGGTCATGCCCCGTTCCTGCAGCATGCGGTCCAGGGTGATGACGATCGCCATCAGATGACACCGTCGAGGTCGTCGCGCATCGCTGCGCCCACGGCGAAGACGCGCGCCAGCACGAACAGCATCAGCACGGCGACCAGGCCAGTGATCGACATGCCACCGCCGACCTCCATCCAGGTGAAATCCGGGCCCATCCAGGCCGCATAGGCACCGATCAGGATCGACAGCAGCTCCATCGCCAGCATCAGCCAGGCCATGCGCTGCAGGCGCTGTGCATTGGCATGGGTGAACGGACGCTCGCGCGCCGCCGACTTCAGCAGCCTCAGCAGATGGCGCAGGAACAGCAGGCACAGCACCAGCAGCGCGATGATCGCACCCAGGCCCAGGCAGAAGTGCAGGAACAGATCATTGCCGTGCGCGGCGGCGGCCGCAGCGTCGTGCACGCTGTCGAGCAGCCAGCGACGGTCGTGGGCGACCAGCGGCACCGCCAGCAGTGCGGCCAGGATGCCCAGCCAGCACATCGCCCGGACGGCCTGTACGGCGGCCTGGGCCAGGGTGAACAGGCCTCGCGCGGGTCTTGCGCGGGCGAGACGAGCGGTCAAGCGGCCTCCGGTGTTGGGGTGGCCTCGCCGCCCCGGGGTGGATTTATCGATAAACGATATATCACATCCCACGTGAAAGCCTGAACCGCAGGCGCGGCTCCTGTCAGGGCCCGGACGCGCCCTGCTCCAGCATCGCCTCCCCCGGCGCCGCAGAGGCCATCGCCTGCACGCCCGCATCGGCGGCCTGCCGCGTGACCAGGCGGAAGCGCACCTGCAGCTTGCCCTGCCCCGGCGTGGCCCAGCCGTACTGGATCGCCACCTGATCGGCCGACAGCGGCCCACGTCCCGGCAGCGAGCGCACCTGCAACGGCATCGGTGCGGCCTGCACCAACCGGGCGAATCCCTTCTGCACGACCGCCGCGTCGGCCTTTTCGGCGTAGACCGTGCACGTGCCATCGTCAGCCCAGCTCACCGCATAGCGACCACTGGCCAGAGGCACCATCCAGGCCACGCCCGGTTGCCCCTGCAACAGCGTCGCGGCTTCGGCGGGCTGCAGCGGCGACAGCCCATTGGATTCCATCAGCGACTGCAACCGCGCCGGGGCCCCGATGTGCTGCATGCAGGCGGTATCGAACAGCTCGCTGAAGGGATCCTGCGCCGGAGCTTTGGTCTTGGGAGTACGCGCGGGTTGCGCCACCGCCAGGGTGGGCAGCAGGGCCAAAGCCAGCCAGAACGCAGGACGCATCGGGATTCCACGCTACGGAAAACAGCAGGGAGGATGGCAAAGCCCAGGCGTGCCGCGCAACGGGTCATGGCTTGACAGCCGCCACCGGCGGGAGGAGTATCAGTTAACGAATTAGTTAATTAACTCGTCATGGACCGTATTTTCGAAGCCCTCGCCTCCACCGCCCGCCGGCAGATCCTGGCCTATCTCAGCGCCGGCGAGCTCAGCGCGGGCGAACTGGCCGAACGCTTCGACTTCAGCAAGCCGGCGCTGTCCAGCCATCTGCGCATCCTCGAGGAAGCCGGCCTGATCGAACGCGAGAAGCGCGGCCAGTTCGTGTACTTCCGGCAGGTGCCCGACCGTTTGGCCAACACGTTGTTCTCGTGGGCGGCCGAAGTCTGTCCGGTCGGCGGTCCGCTCAAGCGCGAAGCACGCGCGCGCCGCAAGTCCCCCGCCCGCTGATCCGCCCGCCAAGGAGCATGACGATGCCTGGTTCGACCCGCGATCGCCGTTCGTTTCCAGCAGTGCAGCTTCCGGCACAGGACGGCGGCAGTCCGACCGAAGTCACCCTGATCGCGCAGCTCGGCATCGGCGCCGGTGATGCGCTGGTGACCGACGCCAGCCAGCGCCAGCGCCACCACCCGGCCTTCATCGATGCGCTGGACGAGCCTTCGGCGCGACTGGGCGGCATGCGTCTGCAGCAGGGAGACGCCTCCTCGCTGTACAGCTTCACCGTCGGTGCCGGTGGCCACCCGTTTCATCGCCATGCAGGCCCGCGCATGTTCACCGCCATTGCCGGCAGCGCCGGTGCCGAGCTGCGTTTCGCCACCGTCTCCGACACGCAGCTGGCAGCAGATCCCGGTGCCTTCGCGCGCACGCTTCGGCGTGTCCGCATTCCACCTGACTGCCTGTTCACGGTGCGCTTCGGTGGAGGCACCTGGCATCAGTTCGCATCGAACCATCGTGCACACCCGGCGTTGTTCGCGTTGTCCTGCCACAGCGATGAACTGGCAGGCCAAATGAGCGAACAGGCCCGTGCGCAGGTGGAGCGCAATGCCGCCGATATCCCCAGCCTGACCGAGGTGCTGCCGGAATCGCACTGGCCTTCGGGCACCACACTTGCAGCGGCACCGCTGCTGCAACTGTCGCTGCAGGCGGCGCCCCCAAGCCTGTGCGCGCATCTGTGCGCTCGTACCCGCGCCCTGTTCGGTCCGCTGCGGCGGATCCCGCTGCGGCCGCTGCGTGGCTTCGTCGAACGCGCCACGCCGGCCTATCCCATCCATGCACGGTCTGCTGCCAGCGATGGCCTGCTGCCCACGGCACTGCCGCACAGCCACTATCAGGACCTGACCACCCTGTGCCTGGAACCCTCGCAGGTGGCCTACCGTTCCGCGTCGGCGCTGCTGGCCGATGTACTGGAGGGCTTCCTGCGCAATCCACCCAGCGGCGTCGGCCATCTGATGGCCCTGCGCAACCGCCTGGTGGCACCGCTGCGGCTGCGTACGTCGCCGCTGGGATGCCCGGTGTCGTCACTACTGTCGACCGATCGCAGCCGGTTGTTCGCCGGTCGATTCCCGGTGCTGGATTCGCACATCGACACGCAAGACAACTGCGCCGAAGTCCTGCTCGGCGCCGACGATCGGCACCTGCGCTTCCGCAGCAGCGTGCGTGTGCAGCGGCGTGCCGATGGATGCATCGAGATCAGCCTTGGCTCACACGTGCAGACCCTCAATGCGTTCGGAAGCATGTACATGGCACTGATCGATGCTGCGCACCGGCACTATGTCGCGCCGGCACTGCTGCGGCGGGCGGTGGAGCATGCACTGGCGCCGGAACTGGCTGATCTTGATGCGTGGGCCGCGCGCCCGGTGCACTGGTGATGCCGGCCAGCGGCCGGCACTACCCTGCGCTGTAGCGGTACACCAGATCATCCGCGTCGCTGCGCGCGGCCTTTTCATCCAGCACGCCGCCCAGACGCCGTGCGACGGCCTGCGATGCCAGGTTGTCCGGCGCCATGTAGCTGACCAGGGTCGGCAGCTGCGGCACCACGAAGGCCCAATCACGCAGCGCACCGGCGGCTTCAGTCGCGAAGCCCTGCCCTTCATGGCCGTCGTACAGCAACCAGCCCAGCTCTTTTTCCGGGAACAGCGGGCCATGATTGATCCCGACCTGGCCGATGCAGGCACCGGTATCACTGCGCTCGATCATCAACGCGCCATGCCCGAACAGGTGCCAGCTGGCCAGGTCGTGGCAGAACTGGCCCCACGCCGCCACCTCACCGAACGGCCCGCCCATGCCCCGCGCACGCGGCGAGGCCAGGAACGCGGCATAGACGCCGAAGTCATCCAGCTGCTGTGCACGCAGCCGCAGGCGCACGGTGTGCAGGGTTGGAATCTCAAGCACGACGGCGCACAGGATCAGTACACGGCCAGGTGGCCGCAGCCACGGCGCAGGGGCTGCCCTTCCATCGTCACCTGCACGCTGGCCAGCGTGTCCACGCCTTCGGAATTGCGGCACGACTCGTGCTTGATCTCGACGATGGCCGGCTGCTTGCCCAGCTCGCCGTTGAGAACGATCAGCGAACCGGGTGCATCGGCCGGCTGGCCGAGGTAGCGCAGCACGCCCTTGTGGGTGCGTCCATCGGCACTGAGGCTGGCGTCGTGGTTGCCCTTGCCGGTGGAGGCGATCTCGATGCTCCAGCCAGTGCCACCGCCGGTGAAGGCCGGTACCGGGCTCAGGTCGGCAGCGATGGAAGGATGGCGAGGCGCGTCGGCGCTGGTCTGGGGAGCGGTCGAAGCACAGCCGGCCAACAACCCGGCCAGCAGGGCCGTGGCAACAACAGGGCGAAAGATCATGGACGGCTCCTGCAGCGATCGGAGGGCCAGTCTAGGCAGGACCGCGTGCGCCGGCGATGAATGCCACGATCAGCGGGCGCCACGACCGCCCCCCGCCACCCGTACCCGATCACGCCCCTGCGCCTTGGCCCGGTACATGGCCGCATCGGCGGCACGCAGCAGGGTGCGCCAGCCCAGTGCGTCGGTGCCGCCCTCGGCCACGCCGAAACTGGCGGTCACCCGCAGCACGGTGCCGCCGGCCAGCACGATGTCCATCTGCTGCAGGGCCAATCGCAATGACTCGGCCAGCTGGCGGCCGCCGGCCAGATCACCGTCGGCCAACAGCACCAGGAACTCTTCACCACCATAGCGGGCGATGCTGTCGCTGCGGCGCAGGTGCCGTTGCAGCAACTGCGCCACCTGCACCAGCACTTCGTCACCGGCATCGTGACCGTGGCCGTCGTTGATCGCTTTGAACCGGTCCACGTCCAGCAGGATCACCACGGCGCCGGCGCCTCCTTCGGCATGCCGCTGCTGCACCCTTTCTTCCAGCGCGCGCCGGTTCAACAGCCCGGTCAATTCATCGGTACCTGCCAGCTGGCGCAGTTCGCTGGTCAGCGCAGAGCGCTCGCGCGACTTCTCGCGCAGGACCTCGATCGCATCGAACAGGCGCTGCATTTCGGCCAGCGGGTGGGTGACATGCTGCTCTGGCCCCGGTGCCTCCGAGGCGATCTGGATGACCTGCTTCTGCGCCTGCAGCAGCGGCCGCAGGATCTGCCGATGGGCAATGCGCAGGGCCACGCCCAGCACCAGCAGCGTACCCAGCACCGTCGCCACCAGCACCACCAGGCGCGTCGCTTCACGGTTGCGGGTGCGTTCAAAGCGGGCGATGGACACGCTCAGGTAGCCATCGCGCAGCGCCTCAAGCGACTGCAGGGTGGGCACGTAGCGCGTGGTGAACTCCGCGGCGGTCCACGGCGGCGGCAGGCCGCGGCGACCGTCTTCGATCAGTTGCTCGATCATCGGCAGCGACTCACCGAAGAACTGCCGTCGCGCCATGTCCCAGTGCCATGACAATTCCGGGTCACTGCGGAACACCGACTCGTGGCTGCCCGCCAACCGCCACAGCTCCAGCAGGCGGCCCTGGGTCTGCAGCGCCGCGCGTACCTGCTCCTCACGCCATGCCCCTGGTATCGCCACCGGCGCCATCACGTTCGAGGCCAGGCGGCCACCATATTCGCGAAGATCGATCAGCACCTGGCCCTGCATCGCCGGAATCGCCGCTTCGCGATCGGCGCTGACCAGCACGTTGGTCTGTGCCGAAGTCAGCAGGTGCAGGCGATCAACCACGGCGAACATGCCGCTGATCGCACGCTCCACCTCCTCCACCCGGCGTGCGTCATGGGGCTGCGCCACGACCCGGTCGACCGCAGCGCGCGCCGACTGCAGGCGACGTTGCGCGTCGGCCAGCAGGCCATGCTCATCCACCACGCCCGGGTCGTCCTTGAGTGCGGTCTCCAGCTTCGGCACGGCGGTGTCGACCCGCTTGCGCGCGGCCGCCAGCTGCGCGGCCAGCCGTGCCTGTTCGACGGCGTCGGCCGGGTCAGCCCCCAGCAGGCTGTTGGCCGGGCCGCGCTCGGCCGAAACCAGGTTGGCCAGCTCGAAGGACTGCCGCAGCTGGCGCAGGCTGGAAAGGTTGTCTTCGGCGCCGGTGTAGCGCAGCGTGCCCTGTACCAGAGCGATGGCCATCAAGGGCAAGGTGCAGACCACGAACAGCCCGGTCAGGATCCAGACCCAGGTCCGCAACCCGATGGGCGACGCCTTGCCGGCCATGCAAATTTCCCCTGACGTGCGGTTCACTGTAACGACCGGTTCCGGCAGCGCCAAGCCAGCGCCATGCGAACCGTTGCGATAGGTATGGCACAGCGACCGCGAACGCGCCGCCAAGATGGGAAGGCCCGCCTCATCGTAGCGGGAATGTCACATCATGCCGGGTCAGATCCAGCGCTGGTCGACCAGTTCGCGCTTCACGTAGGCGTAGAACACCGGTGCCGCCACCAGGCCGGGCAGGCCGAACGCCGCTTCCATCACCAGCATCGCCAGCAGCAGCTCCCAGGCGCGCGCCTGGATTTCACCGCCGACGATGCGCGCATTGAGGAAGTACTCCAGTTTGTGGATCACGATCAGGTACAGCAGCGCGGCCACGGCCACATAGAACGAGACCGACAGCGCGACGATGGTGATGATGGTGTTGGAGATGATGTTGCCCACCACCGGCAGCAGGCCCGCGATGAAGGTGATCAGCACCAGCGTCTTGGACAGCGGCAGGTGCACCCCGAACAGCGGCAGCACGCCCAGCAGGAAGATGGCGGTGAACACGGTGTTGAGCAGCGAGATCTTCACCTGCGCGAACACCACCTGGCGGAACGCGGTGGCCAGGCGGCTGGTGCGCCCGATCAGCTCCTGCGCCAGCGGCCCCATCTTCGGCAGCGGCAGTTCGTCATACAGCGCGATCATCGCGCCCAGCACCATGCCGATCAGCACCCGCACGCCGATCTGCACCGCCGAGGTCCCGGCCACTCCGAGCTGTCGCTGGTGCTCGGCGGCCCAGTCGTTCAGTGCCGCGCGCAACGCCGGCATGTCCTCGGGAATGTACGGCTGCAGCAGCGCCGGCACCTGGTGCCGCGAGCTGTTGAGGATGTCCATCAGATGGCCCAGCAGCGCATCCGGGCCACCGGTCTCGGTGCGGAAGAACGAGGCCACGCCGATGCCAGCCAGCACCAGCGCGCTGATGATGACCGCCGACAGCACGATCACTGCGATCGCCCGTGCCCGCCCCGGCGGCAGCTTGCCTTCCACGGTGGAGGCCAGCACGTGGGTCAGCTGGAACACCAGCAGGCCGGACAGCAGGGTCACCACAAGGCCCAGCTTCAGCGCCAGCCACATGCCCAGCAGCATCATCAGCCATGCCGCGATCCTCGCAACGGGGGGCTTGGGCTGGGCAACGAGGGCGTCTTGCATGGGGGCACGTCCGGGCGGGGTGGCCCATGGTAGAGGATTGGCCGTGCCAACGGATCAAACTACCTTGACCGCCTGCATCGTCATCGACCTTACCTTGATATGCCCTGGCGACACCCTGCAGCACACGGCATCCCATTGATGTTGGACCATATGATCCGGTCCGCGCAAAGACCGAGGGCGGAGATGACCTCCTGCAATGCGATGCGTGGATCGGATTGATTGTCGATCCTCACGGTGAAGCCCGCATCTGGTTCAGCATCATATGCGATCAATTCAGCAACGGTCCCTGACGGCAACCGCATTCCCAGCGACCGCCACGCTCCCATTCCGGGCTCACTCCCCGTCAACAGTGACTGCCCCAGGCGACGCATCAGGAACGCGTCGTCCACCCTTATCACCGCAAGCTCGAAACAGCCGCCGCCCCGCCATGCGTCGCCCGGTCGCATCGCGGCAATCCCACGATCCCCACTGCTCATGAAGTTGCGTTGTCCGAGTACAGGCTCGTCTCGGTGCGCGAATGGTTCTGCGCACTCGCCGCGCTGCTGGCAAGCAGCCGCAGACACGGGCCACGGATCCATTCGTCGTGCATTTCCGCTGCCCTCAAGGAACTGCGGCGCTTGAACTGACGAACTTGACTGGACGATAGAACGTGTCAATGCAGAGCGCATTGGCGCCGGGACCACAGTCAGAGGGAACCCGTCGCTCGAAGTTCACTCCATCCCGTCTGATCAGACTACGGGTCAGCACCGTGATGCTGGTCTGGCCCACGTCGTAAAGCCTGCGCTTCCCCATGTCGTACGCGTTCTCATACGGAAGGGCGTACTCGTAACTGACAACCTGCGAACTTCCAATTGAATGCGACAGCAGCAGGCCTGCGTCCATCCGCGCACGATTGCCGAACACATATCGTTCAACCGTTCCATCCGAGCCAGTGACTGCCGTCGTCCGCGTCACCGGCGAACTTGACGTGCAGACCTCTGCCAGTCCCTGCCCCACTGCCGGCTGATAGCAGGCGTTGGGCGGTCCGTAGTCGATGGAATGAGTCAGCAGTGGCACCCCCGCACCCTGCATCGAACGCGACACCAGTGAGATGCCATCGACATAGTGCGGGAGCTCCGAGAATTTCCCGCCCGTCGGGGATTGAAGGCAGTAGGAGGTCACCTGTGAATAGCCCCGCCGGCGTGGCTCCAGAGCGAAGCTCGCGCTCACATTGGACTCCAGCTTGACGTTCACCGTCAGCTGCCCGCTGAAGGCCATCGGGATCTGCGAGAGACTTCCACACAGGGCGATCGCCCCCCCATCCGGCCTCGCCGCAATGCCCCCCACGCTGCCGATCGACCATGTGGAGCCATCCGGATTGGTCAGCACTCCCCCCTGAAGGCGCCATTGGCGCCCCCCAGCCTCGATCACCGAGCCGTCCGTGCCTGAAAAAGTGATGCTGCGGCCATCACTCGCCGTAATCTGGCTGGACGAGTAATTGACCCAGTTGCCAAACCGGTCTTCCACACGAGTCAGTCGCATGCGATACAGGGAAACATCCAGCCAGGTGTCGGACTGCTGGAAATTGCTCATTATCTGTAGCGTCTCTTCGTCACGCTCGGGACGGCCGAAGTAGTACCTGTTTCCATCCGGACCGTGACCAACGAATCCATCACTACCATCGGCCAGCTGGTAGCAGCTGAAACGCCATCCGCCGTTGGTTGCCCAGCGTACATCGACATTCGGAATGCTCGGTTCCCCCTGATCCAGCCGTCGGATGATTCCGCCACCCTCCGTGCCAACCAGCGAATTCCCATCCCAGTAGTCTTCGGGCAGAAAATTGTCGATCGGCGGCTTGCTCGACCTGACCACTTCGGCGACACCCCGTCTCCGAGGGTCGGAGCATCGACGTCCGGTGTAGGCGTTCGGGCTACCGACCATCCAGCCCAGTTCGGTGGAATGAATGCCCATGATGAATGGTTCCGCGCGCCTCAACGCATACTTGGGCGGCCACCCGAGCTTCTCCTGGACGGTGTACTCATAGTCCGCTGCCACCCTCAGCGCATTATTGCCCGGGAGTTCGACCACGGTTTTGTGGAAGGACACGGCGCCTGAGTAGAAGTCGATGCGCTCGCCGAACTGGCCAAACCCCGCAGGAAGCGCAGTGATGGACTCGCTGCGTGCCAGCTCTCGCCCATACGTCTCGAAAGAGTGAACCTGTGCCTGTACGCCGAAGGCCAGCAGCTGTGCCGCCATTGCCAGGACGATCCGCTTGAAGCGATCCATGTCTATCCTCGAAGAATAAGCCCATCTGCCGGCAGGTCCTCCGCCAGACCAAACGAATGTCACGCAGCTTCTGGACCATGCGGGGAAGCGCGTGCAGCCCCAATGTCGCTCCGTTCAGAGCCGACTGAAGCCAGAATTCCCATCACCCTGCCCATCCCCAAATGGGCGTCACTTCTGCACCTAAGCTTGCCAAGCACCCGGAGAGGTCTTGGTCAGAGCCCGAAACTTCAATCGTCGCGAAGATCCCCCGATCTGTTCACCCTCCTTGGTGAGCAAAGTATATGCATGGATTCCGACTGACCCATGATGCAGCGCAACGACCGTCACGTGCGCACGGCCCGGACGCTATTGCGTTGATTCCGTATGGATATCCAATGCCAGATAGCGCGCCGTACGCACGATCGCCTCGCGCTCTCCGAAACTGGCCAGTTCATCGGCGATGCGCCCGCTGTCACCGGTCAGCGCAATCTCCTGCAAGGTGCGCTGCAGGGCCCGGATCGCGGCCCGTTGCAGATCCGAGGGAATGATCACCAGGCGGTAGTCGAGTTCGGCCAGGCGCTCCACCGGCACCAGCGGCGTCCTGCCACTGTGGAACATGTTGATCAGCTTCGGCCCGGGCACGTGCGGCGAGACGGCGTCGATGCAGAACATGCACCGCCAGGGCCTGTGCTTCGTTGCACTGGAGCTGGGCATGCCGATCACCGCGCTGCAGCTGGTGATGCGTGGCGATTCCCCAGCGGCGGCCGCACAGCTACTGGCCTGTTCCAGGGCGGACGTACGAACTCACTCGCCATAGCTGGCGGTGTTCTTGCCCTGCCGCTTGGCGTGGTAAAGCGCGCGGTCGGCCAGGGCCAGCCAGTCCTCCACGCTGCCGCCGCGTGGCGTGGCAGCAATCCCGATGCTCACGCTGAACTCAACGCCCGGGGTCGCCTGCCGTGCCGCTTCGAGCAGGTGCAGGCGAACCCGTTCGGCCACATGCATCGCATCCACGGGCGCGCAGTCGTGCAGCAGCACGACAAACTCGTCGCCGCCCAGGCGCGCTGGTGTATCACCGGGCCGGGCGAAGGCGCGCAGGGTCGAGGCGATGTGCCGCAGTACTTCATCACCGGCGCGGTGCCCGTGCGAATCATTGATGTGCTTGAAGTCATCCACATCGAGCATCAACAGGCAGGCAAAGCCGCCCTGCCCCTGCGCTTTGTCCAGCGCCTGCTGCGCACGCAGGATCAGGAAGCCGCGATTGGCCAGTTCGACCAGCGGATCCATCCGGCTCAGACGCTGCAGCTGGCGGTTCTGCGACTTCACCCGACGCGCCAGCTGCCAGCTGAGGATGCTGAGCCCGATGCCGTAGACGAACAGGAACGGCACGCTGAGCACGATCGTGCGTTGCGACGACACGGGTTGGTAAGGAAACCCGAGCGCCCACCAGGTGAGCGCGAAGCCCACCACCAGAGCCAGCGTTGCCCGCATCGCCAGGCGCACGCCGCCGGCCGCGATCTTGTCGGCCACCAGCAATGCTGCGAACAGTGCACTGGGTACGGCGCTCAAGGCCATGAACGCGATCCAGCCGCCGCCGAACAATGAGTCGGCCACCATGCAGCGGAACTGGACCGCGGCCGGCTTGCGCGAGCGTTGGGTCAGCACCAGCGCCAGCGCCGGCCATGCCAGCGCATTGAGCAGCAACAGGACCCAGGGCAGCGCGCCATCCTGGCGCTCCAGCATGATCGAGGCGATGGGGATCGCGCCCAGGCCATTGCCCACGAAGCGCATCCAGCCGATGCGCCGTGCCGCGCCGGCGCCTTCGACCGCGACCTCCGTCGAGTCAGTCAAGAACGGCATTGCCGACCCCCTTGCGCGATCGCACGTTCCACCCCGGCCCCTGCCGGGCTGCCTGTCGTGAGTCTGACAGCTTTACGTCAATTCGGGATCAAGGACTCGAACCTGCAGCGTCCATGGCCTCACCTGGGCCCAGGCGCAGCCGTCGACCCCCGCACCATCAGGCTGAAATCCAGCGTCTGTTGAAGCGGAACGTCCACCTGTTCGATGATGGCGAGCAGCAGGTTGACCGCGCGCGCGCCGATTTCCCGCATCGGCTGCCGGATGGTCGTCAGCGGCGGCGTGAGGTAGCGCGAAGACGCAAGGTCATCGAAACCGACGACGGACAGCTCGTCCGGCACGCGGATGCCCAGATCGCGGCAGGCCGCCAGCGCACCCAGCGCCATCTGGTCGCTGAAGCAGAAGACTGCGGTCGCTGCCGCCCCATCGGCCAGCAGCGCCACCGTTGCGGCATGCCCGGATTCCACCGAGAAATCGCCCGGCACTACGCTCAGCTGGCGCAGGCGGCCGCGCGCCTTGGCGGCGGCTCGCACCCCTTCCAGGCGTTGCTGGTGCAGGGGATTATCCGGCGGCCCGCCGACCACGGCGATCCGTTCATGGCCCAGTGCGTACAAATGCTCCATGACGGCACGTGCAGCGGCGGCATTGTCGATGTGCACACTGGGCAGGCCCAGCGCGGGGTCGAACTCGCATCCGTTGACCACCGGCGCGGCAGCCCCCCTCTGCTGGACAATCTCGCGCGCCGTCGGTGGCAGGCGATGGCCGAGCACGATCATGCCGTCGGCCTCGTTGCGCCGGAGCATCTGCGCGTAGCGCTCCTCGCGGTCGGGTTGGTCCTGCGTATCGCCCAGCAGCACTGCATAGCCGACGGCCTGCGCGGCGTCTTCCGCCCCCTGCAGGATCTGCGCGAAGAACGGATTGGCAATATCCGGAACGGTGACCAGGATCTTGCCGCTGCGCTGGGTCTTGAGCGTACGGGCCACCGTATTGGGCACGTAGCCCAACGCGGCAGCAGCCTGCTCGATGCGCGCGCGCGTCGCCGGCAGCACCTTGTCCGGCCGCGAAAGTGCACGTGACACGGTGCCGGCAGAGACGCCGACGTGCTTTGCGATGTCGTAGATGGTGGCCATGGCGTTAGTTCTCCTGCCCGCTGTGCAGTGCACAACAGGTCCAGCGTAAGCCCCTGCTAGGATAATGCAATCGATTGCATCGAGGGCGAATCACGTTGAAGACGCTCAAGGGTCCAGCGCTGTTCCTGGCGCAGTTCATCGGCGACACAGCTCCTTTTGATCGGCTGGACACGCTGGCCGGGTGGGCCGCGGGCCTGGGCTATTCTGGCGTACAAGTACCGACCAGCGCCCCCCACCTGTTCGACCTGGCCGAGGCCGCACGCAGCCAGGCGTACTGCGACGAGCTCGCCGGCATGCTGGCCGGGCATGGCGTGCAGATCACTGAACTGTCCACCCACCTGCAGGGGCAGCTGGTCGCCGTCCATCCCGCCTATGACAGCCTGTTCGACGGATTCGCACCCGCGGACAAACGCGACGATCCCGCCGCCCGCCAGGCCTGGGCGGTGGAACAGCTGATGCTGGCAGCCAAGGCCAGCCAGCGGCTGGGGCTGACCGCGCACGCCACGTTCTCCGGCGCACTGGCCTGGCCGTACTTCTATCCCTGGCCACAGCGCCCGCCCGGCCTGGTGGACGAGGCCTTCGCCGAACTCGGCCGGCGCTGGCGTCCGATCCTCGATGCCTTCGACGCCTGTGGCGTGGACCTGTGCTTCGAGATCCACCCCGGCGAGGACCTGCACGACGGCGCGACCTTCGAGCGCTTCCTCGACGCGGTCGATCACCATCCGCGCGCGAAGATCCTCTACGACCCCAGCCACCTGCTGCTGCAGCAGATGGATTACCTCGGCTTCATCGACCGCTACCACGCGCGCATCGGCGCCTTCCATGTGAAGGATGCGGAGTACCGTGCCAGCGCCAGCAGCGGCGTCTATGGCGGCTACCAGGACTGGATCGATCGCCCGGGCCGGTTCCGCTCACTCGGCGACGGCCAGATCGACTTCAAGTCGATCTTCTCGAAGTTCGCGCAGTACGACTTCCCCGGCTGGGCGGTACTGGAATGGGAGTGCTGCCTGAAGCACCCGGAAGACGGCGCACGCGAGGGTGCCGCCTTCATCCGCGACCACATCATCCGCGTGACCGAACGCGCTTTCGACGACTTTGCCGACAGCGGCGCCGACGCCGCATCACTGAACCGCATGCTGGGACTCTGAGCCGATACCGCCCCGGGAGGGCAAGCCATGACGCACGCCATGTCGCGCTTGGGCGCGATGATGTTTCTGCAGTTCTTCATCTGGGGAGCGTGGTTCGTGACCCTGGGCACCTACCTGGTGCAGGGCCCGCTGCAGGCCAGCGCCAGCCAGGTGGCGACGGCCTTCCTCAGCCAGTCCATCGGTGCGATCGTCGCTCCCTTCCTGGTCGGCCTGATCGCGGATCGCTACTTCGCCGCACAGCGCATCCTGGCGGTCCTGCACCTGGCCGGCGCAGTACTGATGTGGCTGGCCTCCACGGCCACCAGCTTCAGCATGTTCTCCACCTGCGTCATGGGCTACATGCTGCTGTTCATGCCGACGCTGGCGCTGGCCAACAGCGTGGCGATGCGGCACATGCAATCGCCTGAGAAACAGTTCCCGCTGGTGCGGGTGGCTGGCAGCGTCGGCTGGATCGTGGCCGGCGTGCTGATTGGCTGGCTGGGCTGGGAACAGGCGCATCGGCTCGAACTCACCTTCCAGATGGCAGCAGTGGCGTCGCTGATGCTGGGCCTGTACGCGTTCACCCTGCCGCACACGCCGCCGCTGGCGAAGCAGCGCGATGCCGGGCTCGGGCAGATCCTCGGCCTGGATTCGCTGCGGCTGCTGAAGTCGCGCGCCTACCTGGTGTTCTTCCTGGCCTCCATCGCCATCTGCATCCCGCTGTCGTTCTACTACAACTTCACCAACCCGTACCTCAACGACCTGGGCGTGCGCGGCGCCGCGGGCCTGCAGTCGCTGGGCCAGGTCTCCGAAGTGCTGCTGATGCTGGCCATGCCGTTCCTGTTCGTCAGGCTGGGGGTCAAGACGATGCTGGCCGTGGGCATGGCCGCCTGGGTGGTACGCTACGTCATGTTCGCCTTCGGCGATGCGGGCGGCGGTTTCTCACTGCTGGTGATCGGCATCGTGCTGCACGGCATCTGCTACGACTTCTTCTTCGTCACCGGCCAGATCTACACCGACGCGCATGCTGGCCCCGCCGCGCGCAGCAGCGCGCAGGGGTTCATCACCCTGGCCACCTACGGCGTGGGCATGCTGATCGGCACCTTCCTGTCCGGCGCGGTGGTGGAGCACTTCACCAGCGAGGCCGGCCCGGACTGGCAGCAGATCTGGCTGTTCCCGGCCGGTGTTGCACTGGTGGTGCTGATCGCCTTCCTGCTGCTGTTCCGCGACCGGCCGGCGGCCACCGCCGCGCCCTCCACACCCTGAGGATCCCAGTCGATGCGCAAGCTTGGAATCGCCATTGTCGGCGCCGGCATGATCGGTGCAGTGCATCGTCGCGCCGCCTTGCTGGCTGGAGCCGAGGTACGCGGCGTGGCCGCCTCGTCGCCGCAGCGCGCACATGAGGCGGCGCAATCCTGGAATGTCCCGCGCGCCTACCGGGATATCGAGGACGTGATCACCGATCCGCAGGTGCAGGTCGTGCACGTGTGCACGCCCAATCACCTGCACCGGGCGATGGCGCAGGCTGCGCTGGAAGCCGGCAAGCACGTGATCTGCGAGAAACCGCTGGCGACGACACTGGACGATGCACAGGCGCTGGCGACGCTGGCCGCATCGGTCGGATTGGTTGCCACGGTGCCCTTCGTCTACCGCTACCACCCGGTGGTGCGCGAGGCACGCGCACGCATCGCACACGGCGAGCTGGGGCCGCTGCACCTGATCCACGGCAGCTACCTGCAGGACTGGCTGCTGGACCCGGCCAGCAACAACTGGCGCGTGGACCCGGCACTGGGCGGTACGTCGCGCGTGTTCGCCGACATCGGCTCGCACTGGTGCGACCTGGTGGAATGGGTCAGCGGCGAGCGCTTCACCGAGGTCAGTGCGGCGTTCCAGACGGTGATCGCCGAACGCGGCGACATCACCGGCCAGAGCTTCAGCACGCCTACGGCCAGCGGCGCGATGCAGGCGGTCACCAGCGAAGACGTCGCCGCAGCGATGTTCAGGACCGGCGCCGGCACGCTGGCGTCGTTGACGGTCAGCCAGGTCTCGGCAGGACGCCACAATCGCCTCTGGTTCGAGATCGATGGTGCCAGGGCCAGCGCGGCCTTCAACCAGGAGGATGCCGAGCGGCTGTGGATCGGAAGACCCGACCAGCGCGAGGAGATCTTCGTGCGCGGCCCGGGTGCAGGCAGTGCCGAACAACGGCGGCTGTCGGTGCTGCCGGCCGGGCACGCGCAGGGCTACGGCCAGTGCTTCGAGGCGTTCATCGCCGACACTTATCGCGCCATCGGAGGCGAGCGCCCCGAGGGCCTGCCCACCTTCGACGATGGCGTGCGCTCGGCGCGGATCGTCGACCGCGTCATCGCATCGGCCAGGTCACACGCCTGGACCACCATCGGTTGAATCCCGGGAGGACCCGTTGATGAACATCCCTGTCCGTAGAACTGCAACCCTCGCCCTGTTGTTGCTGGCCGCCCTGCCCGCTTTCGCAGTCGAAGCCGCCAGCACGCAGAAGCCGATCGCGGTGCAGATGTACACCTTGCGCGATGCCGGCTCGCTCGAGCAGCAGTTGAAGATCGTCCACGACGCAGGCGTGCATGCGGTGGAAACGGTGGGCACGCAGGGCGTCAGCGCCCCCGAACTCAAGCAGCTGCTGGACCGGTATTCGATCAAGGCGATTTCTTCGCACGTGGCACTGGCCGAGCTGCGCAAGGACCTGGACGGCGTGGTGGCGTTCAACCGCTCGATCGGCAACACGACGCTGGTGGTGCCCTACCTGGACAAGAAGGATCGCCCGAGCGATGCCGCCGGCTGGACCGCCCTGGGCCAGGAACTGGGCCAGATTGCAAAGCAGGTGCGCGGCAAGGGTATGCGCCTGGCCTACCACAACCACGACTTCGAACTTGCCGATTTCAACGGAAGGACCGGCCTGGAACTGCTGTTCGCTGCTGCCGGCCCCGACCTGCAGACCGAGCTGGACCTGGCCTGGGTGGCACGCTCCGGACACGACCCGGCGGTGATGCTGGGCAAGTTCCGCGGCCGCCTGTTCGCGGTACACGCCAAGGACAATGCGCCCAAGGGCCAGGCCGAAGATGAAGGCGGATTCGCGGCGGTGGGCCAGGGCGTTCTCGACTGGAACGCGATCCTGCCTGCTGCGGCAGCCGCCGGCGTGCATTGGTACATCATCGAGCACGACCAGCCACGCGATCCGGCCAAGGTGATCCTGACCGGCGCGGACTACCTGCGTGAACACCTGACCACGAATGCGCCTGCCCATGCGCGGCGCTGACGCATCAAGGAGCCCCACATGAAAATGATACTGGCAACGGCGGTGGCCCTGGGCGGCATGAGCGTTGCGACAGCTGCCTGGTGCAAGGACGACCCGGCTGCCGGTGCAAAGCTCTACACCGCGAACTGCGTGGCCTGCCACGGCGCCGACCGCGCAGGCATGCCGGGCGCGTTCCCGGCGCTCACCGACATCGGCAAGCGCATGCCACCCGCGCAGATCAAGGAAAAGATCAGCAAGGGCGGCGGATTGATGCCGCCCTTTTCCCAGCTGTCACAGCAGGAGATCAATGACATCGCCAGCTACCTGGCGAAGTAAGCGGCCGGCGACCACGCCGGCCGCGTGCCACTACAGTTCGCGCACCCAGATGTTGCGGTAGCTGACCTTGGAGTCATGCTCCTGCAGATAGAGCGGCGCGCACGCATGGGGCGCGTACGAAGGCGCACCGATGTACTCGGTCTTGCCTGCCAGCACGGTGTCGTCCTGTACCAGCACGCCGTTATGCAACACGGTGATGCGCGCGGGCGACGTCAGGCCGCCGCCCTGCGAGAAGCGCGGGGCCTTCCAGAGGATGTCGTAGACCTGCCACTGCCCCGGTGCGCGCGAGGCGTTCACCAACGGCATCGCCTGCTTGTAGATCGAACCCGCCTGGCCATTGGCATAGGTCGGGTTGTTGTAACTGTCGAGCACCTGGAGCTCGTACAGTTCCTGCAGGAAGATGCCGCTGTTGCCCCGGTTCTGGCCGTCGAAGCCCTTGGTGTCGGTAGGCGTGCGCCACTCGACATGCAGCTGCACATCGCAGAAGCGTTGCCGCGTGCGGATGCCCTTGCTGCCCGGAACGACGGTCATGGCGCCGTCAGCAACCTTCCAGGGCACGCGCCCGCCCTGCTCCGATTCCCACGCGGAGACATCCTTGCCATCGAACAGCACGATGGCGTCGGACGGCGCCTTGCCCGCGGGCGTTGCCACGACTGCAGGCACCGGCGTCCACACCTCCGTCTTCTTCGGATCACGTGCAGCGTCGACACTGTCCTGCGCGAATGCAGATGTGGCGGCCAGCAGGCCGGCCGTGATCAACGCAGGGCGGATCATCAGGGGAGTGTCCATCAGCTGGTCCCCCACGCGGGCGTACCGGGGACATAGGCGAGGTCGCCGTCGTAGCGACCCGGCACCGCGACGTACTGCAGCACCCCTGTTGCACCGACTTTGGAAGTGAAGAAGCCGAAGATGGCCAACTGCTTGAGCATCGTGAAGTAGTGCGGCATCGCCTCGTCCTCTTCAGGCGTACCGGTCTCGGTCACATCGGCCTTGCGTGCCTTGGCCTCCGCATCCAGAGCACGCAGCAGTTCGGTACGGGCTTCCGGCGTGAGCGACACGAACCGGCCACCCGCGCGCTTGTCGATGTCGACCAGTCCGGCGCGGAACGTCGCCTGCTGCCGGGCGGTGTAGCAGTCGGTGACGAACGTCGCCATGAACGCACCGGCGCCCGCGTCCTTCGCCCCGGGCGTTCGGGTCCGCGGCAGGATGGTCTCGGCGATCTCGCCCAGCGTGCCGATTTCGGCATCGGAGAACGCGGGCATTGCCCCGGCAGCCGGCACCTTGCCATGCACCAGCGCCGGCAGCCCGACCATCGCCGCACCGGTGGCGGCCACGATCATCTTCAACAGTTCGCGACGATCCATCACAGGTTCCCCGCTTTCAGTTCGCGCACGGCGTGGTCGGCAGCGCGCGCCGTCAGCGCCATGTAGGTCAACGAGGGATTCACGCAGGCGCTGGAGGTCATGCAGGCACCGTCGGTCACATAGACGTTGGGGGCATCCCAGACCTGGTTGTGCTGGTTCAGCACCGAGCTCTTCCGATCACGTCCCATGCGCGCGGTCCCCATCTCGTGGATGCCCTTGCCCGGGGCATAGTCGTTGTCGTGCATCTTCACGTCCTTGACGCCGGCCGCCTCCAGCATCTCGGCGGCATCGGCGGCCATGTCCTTGCGCATCGCCAGTTCGTTGGCACGCATGGCAACGTCCATCGCCAGCACCGGCAGTCCCCACTTGTCCTTGCGGTCGTGGTCCAGGCGGATGGTGTTGTCGTGGTGCGGCAGCATCTCGCCGAAACCGGTCATGCCGATCCGCCAGTCACCAGGCACGGTCAGTGCCTCCTTCAGGTCGGCACCGATGTTGAGCTCGGCGATCTCGCGCGACCAGCCGGTGCGGCTGGCACCGCCCTGGTAGCCGAACCCGCGCAGATAGCCGCGCTTGTCGGCAGCGACGTTGCGGAACCGTGGAATATAGAAACCGCAGGGACGGCGGCCGAAGTAGTACTTGTCTTCGTAGCCCTCGACCCGGCCCGAGGCACCCGCACCGAAGTGGTGGTCCATCACGTTGTGCCCCAACTCGCCGGACGAAGAGCCCAGCCCCCCGTCCCAGATATCGGTGGCCGAGTTCATCAGCAGCCACGTCGAATTGAACGACGATGCGTTGAGGAAGATCACCTTTGCCGTGTACTGGTAGGTCTGGCCGGTTTCGGCGTCGATGACCTCCACGCCACGCGCACGCTTGCGATCCTTGTCGTAGAGCACTTCCTTGACGATCGAGAACGGACGCAAGGTCAGGTTGCCGGTCTTCATCGCCGCTGGCAGTGTCGCCGCCTGGGTCGAGAAGTAGGCACCGAAGGGACAGCCCAGGATGCACTTGTTGCGGTACTGGCAATTGACGCGCCCCTGCTCGGGCATCGGCTTGGTGATGTTGGCAGTGCGCGAGTGGATCATATGGCGCGTTCCGCCGAAGGCCTTCTTGATCCGCGCGGCCACATCCTTCTCGACGATGTTCAAGGGAATCGGCGGCAGGAACTCGCCGTCCGGCAGCACGTCCAGTCCCTCGCGCGTGCCGGCGATGCCGGCGAACTTTTCCACGTAGTCGTACCACGGCGCGATGTCGGCGTAGCGGATCGGCCAGTCAGCAGCGATCCCGTCCTTGAGGTTCGCCTCGAAATCCAGATCGGAGAAGCGATAACTCTGCCGCCCCCACAGCAGCGAGCGGCCGCCGACGTGGTAGCCACGGAACCAGTCGAAACGTTTGGTCTCTATGTAGGGCGAGTCCTGTTCGTTGGCCCACATCCCTTCCAGGTTCTCAGCCAGCCCGTAGTCGCGCATCAGCACCGGAAAGTCGGCCTTCATCGCCTGCGTGGGCCGGTTGCGGTGCGGGAAGTCCCACGCCTCCTTCATCGCGTTGACGTAGTCCTTGACGTGCTCGATGTTGCGGCCACGTTCCAGCATCAGGACCTTCAGGCCCTTCTCGGTCAGCTCCTTCGCCGCCCAACCGCCACTGATTCCCGAGCCAACAACAATGGCGTCGTAGTGATTATCTGCCATGGGTTTCTCACCTGGGTGGATATCGTTTCAGACGTCGCAGAGGCGGATCGCCTCGCGCAATGAGGCAACGGGGTCGGGCGCTGCAGGCGTGAACTCCTGCGCCAGATACCCCTTGAAACCGGTGTCGCGGATAGCGCGACAGATGGCCGGATAGTGGAGTTCCTGCTGGTCTCCGATCTCGTTCCGGCCAGGCACGCCTGCGGTGTGGTAATGCTTGAAGCAGGCGTGATGCTTGCCGATGGTGGCGATGATGTCGCCCTCCATGATCTGCATGTGGTAGATGTCGTAGAGCAAGCCGAAGTTGTCCGAGCCCAGCCGCTGGCACAGCTCTACGCCCCAGGCCGAGTGGTCGCACAGGTAGTCGCGATGGTCGACCCTGGAGTTGAGCAGCTCCATCACCAGCACCACGCCGCGCTTCTCGGCATGCCCGAGGATGCGCTTGAGGCCAGCCTCGGCATTGGCCATGCCGTCATGGGGGTCCATGCCGTTGCGGTTGCCGGAGAAGCAGATGAGATTTCGGTAACCGGCATCGGCGACCAGATCGATGTGCCGCGTGTAGCGCTCCACTAATTGGTCGTGGAACTCACGGCCGGCAAAGCCCTTGGTCAGGCCCAGCTCCGCGCCGTTGCACATCGAGCTGTACACGCCATTCGCCTTCAGCGTTGGCCAGTCTTCCGGGCCGACCAGGTCAATCGCGGCAAAACCGATGTCCTTCACCGTCGCGCAAAGCTGGGCGACGGACAGCTGCGGGAAGGTCCAGCGGGCGATGGAATGCTTCAGGTTGCCCTTGAGCGGCGCCGTGGCGGCGAATGCGGGCAGCGCTCCCGCGGCCGTCACAGCCCCCAGACCAATGCTGCCGGCAACCGCGATGCGCAGCGCATCGCGCCGCGTGAGCCCCCTCGAAGGAGCCGGTCTGATCGAATGGATGGACATCCACCTTCCGGCCTCCCAACCGGTATCAAACGCAACAATTCACAGCAATGCAATCGATTGCACCATAGGGGAGGAATTTGTCTGTTTGCAAGTCGCGGTGCACGAAAACTGATGCTGCGAAGCACAACGCAGATGACATCGCGCAAAAAGAAAAGCCCCGCATGAGCGGGGCTTTCTTTTCTGCTGCGAACGAGCGTTCGATCAGAACGGAATATCGTCGTCAGCGAAGTCGTCCATCGGCGGCGCCTGCTGCGGCTGCGGGCGCTGGTTGCCCCCCTGGTTGCCGTAGCCGCCACCCTGGTTGCCGCCCTGGTTGCCATAGCCACCACCCTGGCCGCCACGCTGGCCACCGCCACCGCCGCCGTACTCCTGGCGCGGAGCCTGCTGGCGCTGCGGGCGCTCGCCGCCGTAGTTGCCACCACCGCCGCCACCGCCGCCTTCACCACGGCCGCCCAGCATCTGCATTTCATCGGCGATGATATCGGTGGAGTACTTCTCCACGCCGTCCTGGCCGGTGTACTTGTCGTAGCGCAGGCTGCCCTCGACGTAGACCGAGCTGCCCTTGCGCAGGTACTCGCCGGCGATCTCACCGAGCTTGCCGAAGAACACCACGCGGTGCCATTCGGTGCGCTCCTGCTGGTTGCCATCCTTGTCCTTGCGGACGCTGGTGGTGGCCAGGCTGATGCGGGTGATCGCCATGCCGCCCTGGGTGTACTTCACGTCCGGGTCGTTGCCGAGATTGCCGACCAGGATGACTTTGTTGATGCCGCGCGCCATAGGTACCTTCGTCCGTTGTCCAGGGGCAGACCGCCAGTGATAGCACAGCCCCGGCCGGGGGTGCAGTACGCTGGGCCGCCCCTGGTGAAATTTGGGGGAATGCGAGAACGATGCATCTTAGCATTGCCGCCGCCATCCGCCCGGTCAGGAGATCCCGACAGCATCGAAGGATCAGGCTGATTTCCTTGTCCGGCAATGACTTACCTTCGCTCCGACGAACGCATGCGGGGGCATTCGCGTCTGCCCATGGCATCATGCCCGGGCACCTTCCACCTGGCCCCTGCCACCCGCACATGACCATCAAAGGCAAAGCCACCTCCCTGGACATCGCCCATCTGGCCGGGGTCTCCCAGCCGACCGTGTCGCGGGCCCTGCGTGGCAGCCCGATGGTCAACGCCGAGACCCGCGAGCGCATCCTGCGCATCGCCCGCGAGCTGAACTACAAGGTCGACAAGAACGCCTCCAGCCTGCGTCTGCGCAACGCCGGCACCCTGGCCCTGCTGTTCTTCGAGGACCCGACCAACGACGATTCGCTGATCAACCCGTTCTTCCATTCGATGCTGGGCTCGATCACCCGCGCCTGCGCCCTGCACGGGCAGGACCTGCTGGTCTCGTTCCAGCAGCTGTCCACCGACTGGCAGGCCGATTACGAGGACAGCAACAAGGCCGACGGCATCATCCTGCTCGGTTACGGCGACTACCACGAATCGCGCGACCGCCTGCAGCGGCTGGTCGAACAGGGCACGCATTTCGTGCGCTGGGGCGCCGCCCTGCCCGGCCAGCCGGGCGTGTCGATCGGCAGCGACAACTTCCAGGGCGGGCACGACATCACCACCCACCTGTTGCAGCAGGGCTGCCGCCGCATCGCCTTCCTCGGTCATGCCTCCAGCCATTACCCCGAATTCCAGGAGCGCTACCGCGGCCACGTCGCGGCCCTGCAGGACCACGGCCTGGCCGCCGAACCGGCGCTGCAGCACGATGCGATCACCACCGAGGCGTCCGGCCAGGAGGCCTGCCAGCTGCTGCTGGCGCGTGGCGAACCACTCGATGCGATCTGTGCGGCCAGCGACCTGATCGCCATCGGTGCGATCCGCGCCCTGCGCGAAGCCGGCCTGCGGGTGCCGCAGGACGTGGCGGTGACCGGTTTCGACGACATCCCGCTGGCAGCCTCTGTGTCCCCTGCGCTGACGACCGTGCAGCAGGACACCAAGCAGGCCGGGCAGCTGCTGGTGGAGCGCCTGCTGGCGCTGATCGGCCGACAGCCGGTGGACAGCCAGAGCATCCCGGTGAAGCTGGTGGTGCGGGAATCGTCGCTGCGCTGAGGCGGCAGCGTCGGCTATGCTGCACCCACCCGCCGGGCGCGCCCCGGCATCGCATGCCCCACCCGGGAGAAGGCCTTTGTCCTCCGCCAGCGTCCACTTCCCGCACCGGTAACGGCGGCGAAAGCCACGCTGCGTCACGATTGACGCCCGCGGCCCTCCTCGTGCCGGTCATGCCCGCTTCGGGCACTTCCACCTGTCGAGGTTCCCATGCTTTCACCTGTTTCCGCGCTTGATCTGCGCGCACTGTTGTCACGCCCCTGCTCCGCAGACGATGCCATCGCACCGCTGCCCGTACTGACGATGCTGGCCGACCTGGCCGAGCGCATCGAAACGCTGTTCGCGCCCGCTGCCTGGCAGGTCGTGGATGCCGGCCAGCCAGTTGGGCTGTTCTCACTGACCCGCCCGCCGGAGCAGGGCGTGCTGGATATCGGCTATGGCATCGCCCCGGCACATCAGGGGCGGGGCCTGGCGGGCCGGGCACTGGCCGAACTGGTGACCTGGGCGCGGCACGATGCGCGCGTGTGCTGTCTCACCGCTGAAACGGCTGTGCGCAATGCACGCTCGCAGGCAGTACTGCGCCGCAACGGCTTCATGGTCACCGGTCGGCGCATCGACGCCGAAGACGGCCCAGTGGTGTGCTGGCAGCTGCCGGTCAACAGCGACTGACGCAGCTGCGGGAGCGGGCGGTGGCCTCCACCGCCCCTCCCAACGCACAGCGGCAGGCGCCTCCCCCCATGACCAACGGCGGATGCGCACGGAGGCCGATGCGCGGATAACGCGCAGACACGCTCATGGAAAGGTGTACGTCACATGCTGAAGATCGATTCGCTGTCGAAGACGTACGCTAATGGCGTGCATGCCCTCAACAACGTCAGCCTGGACATCCCACGCGGCATGTTCGGCCTGCTCGGCCCGAACGGCGCCGGCAAGTCGTCGCTGATGCGCACGCTGTCCACCTTGCAGGAGGCCGACAGTGGTACGGCCACACTCACCATTCCAGGCGAGGCGCCGATCGATGTACTGCGCGACAAGGACGCGGTGCGCCGCCGGCTGGGCTACCTGCCGCAGGACTTCGGCGTCTACCCCAAGGTCAGCGCGCTGGACCTGCTGGAGCATTTCGCTGTACTCAAGGGCCTGACCCAGCGCGCCCAGCGGCGCGAAGTGGTCGATGGACTGCTGCAGCAGGTAAACCTGTGGGACGCACGCAAGCGCAAACTCGGCACGTACTCCGGCGGCATGCGCCAGCGTTTCGGCATTGCCCAGGCGCTGCTCGGCGACCCGCGTCTGGTGATCGTCGACGAACCCACCGCCGGCCTCGACCCCGAGGAACGCAACCGCTTCCTCAACCTGTTGGCGGCGATCGGCGAGAACGTGGCGGTGATCCTGTCCACCCACATCGTCGAGGACGTGACCGACCTGTGCCCGACGATGGCGATCATGAACAAGGGCCAGGTACTGCTGACCGGGCGACCGGCCGATGCCATCGACGCGTTGCAGCAGCAGGTCTGGCGCAAGCAGGTCGATCCTTCGGAACTGGCCGACCACGAGGCGCGCTACGTGGTGCTTTCCACGCGCCTGGTCGGGGGACGCCCGGTGATCCACGTGCACAGCGCCAACGACCCCGGCGATGGCTTCGCGGCCGTGGCTCCCGACCTTGAGGACGTGTATTTCCAGCGCCTGCGCCTGCAGGCCCGTGCCCGCGCGGCGGCCTGAGCGGAGCACACCATGATCCTCGACTTCTTTCGCTTCGAGCTGCGCGAGCAGCTGCGTTCCCCGCTGCTGTGGCTGCTGGCCGGGCTGTTCGCCCTGCTCGCCTTCGCTGCCGCCTCCAGCGATGCGGTGCAGATCGGTGGCGGCACCGGCAACGTGCACAGCAACGCGCCGACGGTGATCGCGCAGATGCTGGGCATCTTCACCCTGCTCGGCATGCTGGTCACCGCGCTGTTCGTCAGTAACGCGCTGTTGCGTGACTTCGAGCTCGGCACCGCCGAACTGATCTTCGCCAGCCCGGTGAAACGCCGCGATTATCTGGCCGGGCGCATCGCTGCGGCACTGGCGTCCGGGCTGCTGGTCTACGTGCTGATCGCATTCGGCCTGTGGCTGGCGCCGTTCATGCCCTGGGTCGATCCCGAACGCATGGGCCCGATCAGCTGGCAGGGCTATGCCTGGACCTTTGCGGTCATCGTCATTCCCAACCTGCTGTTCACCACCGCGCTGCTGTCGCTGCTGGCCGCGGTGACCCGCTCGATCCTGTGGGTCTACATCGGCCTGGTCGCCTACCTGGTGCTGTTCGGTGCCAGCGCGGCCCTGCTGCGCGACATCGACAACACCTGGATCGCGGTGCTGAGTGAGCCGCTCGGCATGCGTGCGCTGGGCCGCACCATCCGCTACTGGTCCACCGCCGAACGCAACAGCGGCATTCCCGCGCTGACCGGTTACCTGCTGGCCAACCGCGCCCTGTGGCTGGGCGTGGCCGCGGTGCTGTTCGCCGCCACGTTCGCGCTGTTCCGCACCGAACGCAGCGGCAGCGGCCGCCGGCGCTGGGGCCGCAGGCAGGCGCAACCGGTTGCCGATGCCAGCGTGGTCCGTCCCACCCGCGCGACGCTGCCGCGCGTGATACCGGCGTTCACATCCACCACGGCGTGGCAGCAATTCCTTCGCCAGGTGCGTTTCGACACCGGCGGCGTACTGCGCAGCGTCCCGTTCATCGTGCTGCTGGTGCTGGGCCTGGCGAACTTCCTGCCCAGCGCCCTGTTCCGGCAGACGCTGTACGGCACCTCGATCTGGCCGGTCACCTCGCAGATGATCATGGGCCTGCAGGGGGCTTTCAGCTGGCTGCTGATCATCATCGTGCTGTTCTTCGCCGGCGAGCTGGTCTGGAAGGAGCGCGGCGCGCGCATCAATGAAGTGACCGACGCCATGCCGGTGCCGAACTGGGTGCCGCTGCTGGCCAAGTTCACCGCACTGGTGGCGGTGATCGCCTGTTTCCAGGCTGCCGGCGCGCTGGCTGCGATGAGCGTGCAGCTGGCCAAGGGCTACACGCACCTGGAGCCGCTGCTGTACCTGCGCAGTCTGGCGCTGGATTCGGTGGTGTACGTGCTGATGGGCGGCATGGCGCTGGTGCTGCAGGTGCTGACCAACAACAAGTTCGTCGGCTACGCGCTGCTGATCGTGGTGATGATCTGCCAAGGCGTGCTGGGCATGCTCGACTACACGCAGAACATCTACAACTTCGGCAGCTGGCCGATCGCCCCCTATTCGGACATGAACGGCTACGGCCACTTCCTCACCGGACAGCTGGCGTTCCAGGGCTATTGGGCGTTGTTCCTGCTCGCGTTGATGTGCGTGGCCTCCGCCTTCTGGGTGCGCGGTGTCAGCCAGGGGCTGCGCCAGCGCCTGGCCCTGGCCGGCCACCGCCTGCGTGGGCCGACCGGTGCCTTTGCGGCGTTGGCCGCAGTGGCGTTCGTCGCCGTGGGTGGCTGGCTGTACTGGAGCACCAACATCCGCAACGAGTTCATCTCGCCCGACCAGCAACTGGACCTGCAGGCCCGCTACGAGCGCGAGCTGTCGAAGTACCGCAACCTGCCGCAACCACGCATCGTCGCCGTGGACAACCGCGTGGACCTGTTCCCGGAATCGCAGTCGATGGTGATCGATGCGAACTGGACGATCCGCAACCTGCACGCGCAGCCCATCCAGGAACTGCATGTCTCGATGGGTGACGACAAGCAGCTGCTGGCGACCGATCTTGGCGGGCAGAAGCTGACCTTCCACGACAAGGATCTCGGCTACCGCATCTACCGGCTGGACACGCCACTGCAACCGGGCGAAAGCCGCAGCGTCCATTTCCGGGTGGCGCAGAAGCCCAATGGCATCACCGCCGGCCAGGCGCCGAGCAACCTCGTCGACAACGGCACCTTCTTCAACAGCCGTGTCCTGCCGTCGTTCGGCTACAACGAAGGCGCCGAGATCAGCGACCGCAACGAGCGGCGCAAGCGCGACCTGGGTGAGCCGCGGCGCATGCCCAAGCTGGAAGATGAAGCAGCACGCGCCAACACCTACATCTCCAACGATGCCGACTGGCTCGATTTCCGCACCACGGTGTGCACAGCACCGGACCAGGTCGCGCTGGCCCCGGGCTACCTGCAGAACGAGACCACGGTCAATGGCCGGCGCTGTTTCAGCTATGCCATGGATCGCCCGATGCTGAACTTCTACGCCTACCTGTCGGCGCGCTGGGACGTGCGCAAGGGCAGGTACAAGGACATTCCGATCGAGGTCTACTTCGACCCGGCGCACGGCTACAACGTGGACCGGATGATCGAGGCAGTGCAGAAGTCGCTGGCCTACTACGAAGCCAACTTCACCCCGTACCAGCACCGTCAGGTACGCATCATCGAGTTCCCAGGCTATGCGCGCTTCGCGCAGTCGTTCGCCAACACCATCCCCTACTCCGAGGCCATCGGCTTCATCGCTGACCTGCGTGACCCGGACAAGGTGGACTACGTGTTCTACGTGACCGCGCACGAAATCGCGCACCAGTGGTGGGCGCACCAGGTGATCGGTGCCAACGTGCAGGGCGCCACGGTGCTGTCCGAATCGCTGTCGCAGTACTCGGCGCTGATGGTGATGGAGCAGGAGTACGGCCGCCAGCACATGCGTCAGTTCCTCAAGCGCGAACTGGACGGCTACCTGTCCGGCCGCGGCGGCGAGGCCATCGAGGAACAGCCGCTGGAGCGCGTGGAGAACCAGCAGTACATCCACTACCAGAAGGGTTCGCTGGTGTTCTACCGGCTGCGCGAGGAGATCGGCGAGCAGGCGCTTAACCGGGCATTGAAGCGCTTCCTGCAGGACAAGGGATACCAGCAACCGCCCTACACCACCTCACGCGAGCTGCTGGACTACATCAGGGCCGAGACCCCGGCCGACCGCCAGCAGCTGGTCACCGACCTGTTCGAGAAGATCAGCTTCTACGACAACCGCGTGATGGCCGCCAGCGCCCGCAAGCGCGATGACGGCCGCTACGACGTGACCTTGGACCTGCACGCCGCCAAGCAGTACGCCGACGGCAAGGGCAAGGAGAGCGACGGAAAGATGGATGACTGGGTCGAGGTCGGCGTGTTCGCCAATGGTCCGTCGGGCAAGGAGCGCGACCAGAAGGTGCTGTACCTGCAGCGCCACCACATCACCAGCACCGATCCGAAGATCACGGTGACGGTGGACGAAAAGCCGGACGAAGCAGGCTTCGACCCGTACAACAAGCTGATCGACCGGGTGAGCGATGACAACCGGCGCAAGGTGACGATGTGAGGTATGCGGTGGTGCCAGTCAAATGGCTGGCACCACTACTGCAGACAGAAACGACATGCCACGCCCAATTGCGTCATTTAGAGACCTGATTGGCCAGAGATGCGGGTGGCACCGCCAAGATCCACTTGAAGGCAAGCGATACTCTCCGTAAACCTTCGAGAAGCCGCGATGACATCCAGCCATATCTACTTCGACGCACGCGGAATTTCCGCATCACTGAACTGGGCAGCCGAGGTATTGGCCGACTGTGGTCTTGAGCTCGAATTGGAGCTGGGTGAGAACAGCGTTCTCATTACGGGCGATGAAGACGTTAGTCTGGGACTTTCTCTCAACGACGCGCCCCATGTCCTCCAGGAAGCCATCGAGCTGGCGCATGGCACCGAACACGTACATGCCATGAGCCAGTGCATGGCCAGATTCGAGATCTCAATCACCGACCTGGAGGCGGCGCTGGATGAGATGAACACGCTGATCGAGGTCCAGCAGACATTGCTCACCGCCGTGGACGGTGTCCTGTGGAACGAGTGGAACGAAGTACTCAGCCGGTGATTTCCGGCTGAGGCCTGGCCTTCGGCCCCAGCAACGCCAGCAGCACGAAGACCACGATCGAGGCGACGGTGCCGAGCGCCGCCGGCAACCCGAATGCCCACGCTGAACGGCCCTGCTGGCGCGCCCACTGGGCCAGATGCCAGGCCGCGCCCAGGTTGATCAGCCAGGCAATGACGAACACCGGCCACAGCACCATGCCCACCGCGCGCAGCAGGGGCATGGACACTAGCGCGGCAACGATCGCCGCGATCAGGAAGATCAGGGCGGAGCGGGAATGGCGCGATGTGGATGCGTTCATGCGGCCAACCTGCGCACCATCACCAGCACGCGATAGCTTCGGTTGTCGGCTTCCTGCAGCGGCTTCCAGCCCAGCCGCGCGTACAGGCCTCCATCCAACGCTTCGGTCTGCAGGTACAGGTCGGAAACCCCCATCCTCACCGCCTGCGCCGCTGCCTGCCCGACCAGCGCGCCAGCCAGCCCACGCCCGCGATGGCTGTCGGCCACGAACACGCTGCCCAGCCAATGTTCGTACTGTGGGAACGCCTGCATTTCCCGGCGCTTGAGCTGGACTGCGCCAACCACCTGACCGTCATCGAATGCGGCGATCAGGTGCGGGAAGCCTTCGGCATCCTGCGGCGGATTGAGCCGCTGCAGTTCCTGTTCCAGTGTCAGGCCGGCGTCCTGGCCCCATTCCGCGTGGTACCACTGGGCCAATTGCTGCCGCTCCGGTGCGTCGCTGGGTAGTACCCTGAATTCCATAGCCAAGCCTCGATCCCGACGTCATCCAAGGGGATCACGTACGAAGCCCGAAGGGAAGCCTTCTGTAGCGTCGAGCCGTGCTCGACTGATCCGGCATTGCGCGAAAGGCAGCCGAGCATAGGCTCGGCTCTACATGACAATCAGCCCTGCGCGAAGTCCTTCAGGATCTCGCCCACGCCGCTCGGCGAGATCTCAAAGCCCAGCGAAGTACCCGGGTTGATCACCACGCCGTAGCCACCCGGCACGCGGCGCAGCACGTCCAGCATCAACCAGCGGATCTGGTGTTCGGCCTGCTGGCTGTAGATGCCCACCCGCGACGGATCGGTGAACACCGCCACATGCAGGGTGCCCTGCTTGTCGAACAGCAGCGGGTCGAAGCCGCTGCCGTCGGGGGTGACCAGGCTGCCGGTCAGCAGCACCACCTCAGAGGCAACGAAGGCCTCCATGAAGGCGCGGATCGGCACTGCTCCATCCATGGCGGCCTTGAGCAGGGTTTCGATCGGGGTCTGCGGGGCAAGGTCGGTCATGGCGGCTGCGACAGGGAGGTAGGGGGGACCTATTGTAGAGCCGAGCCCACGCTCGGCTGCCGCCATCTACGCTCCGTCGAAGCGCAGCCGAGCGTGGGCTCGGCTCTACAACCGCCCGGCCCGGGCCTCTCAGCGCTTCAGACGCTGGTCCCGCGCCTGCTGGTCGGCCATGGCCTTGTCCAGTTCGGCCTGCAGCGCCGGCTGCTGCACCGCCGCGTCCAGCACATAGACCTTCACCCCATGCGCCGGCACGTCAGCCTTCAGCTGGCGCTTGACCTTCACCGTGCCGCCGCCCAGCACGTCACGCCAGGTGCCGGCCTGCAGGTAGCGGTCTACCTGGAAGGTACGGGCGGCATCGCCCTTGTTCAGCAGCACCAGCGCGGTCTGCGCCACCTCGCCATGCTGCAGCACGCGGAAGAACACCGCCTCATCGCCCTGCAGGCGCTCATTCACCTGCAGGCCGCGCTGCAGCGCCGGGGTGGCTTCGCGCAGCCTGGCGATACGCTGCAGCGGCGCGAAGATCGGGCTCTGCGGTGCCGCATCCACACGCGGCTGGCCGAAGTACGCACGGTTGCCGGCATGCTCGGCACGGCCACGCATGAAACCGGTCTCCGAGCCGTAATAGACCACCGGAATGCCGCGCGCGGTGAACAGCCAGTTGTGCGCATCGATGAAGCCGTTGTCGCTGGCCTGCAGGCGCGGCATGTCGTGGTTGTCGTAGAAGCTCATCAGCTCATACGGGTTGGCGTACGGCCCCCCGCTCAGGTGCAGCGGCTCGGCCAGGGTCTCGAAGCCCTTGCCGGCGGTGCCGAAGGTCTGCTCCAGTGCGCCGCGCAGCGGGAAGTCGAGCACACTGACATTGGCGTTGGCCGGCCAGGTGTGCTCGGCAATGGTCGCCGCGTTGTAGTCGAAAGCTTCGCCAAACATGAACATGCCCGGGTGCTCGGCGCGGATGCGCTTGACGAAGGCATGCCACCACGGATGCGGCAGCCAGCCGATGGTGTCGATGCGCAGCGCATCCACGCCCTGCGCGGTCCATTGCAGGTAGGCACCGACCAGGTAGTCCATCACCGCCGGATTGTCCTGATTGAAGTCGGACAGCTCAGCCAGGTTGCCATCGAAGATCGAGCCATCCTTGCTGTCGACCGGACCGATGTTGTTGTAGAACGCGTGCAGCGGGTTGTGCTTCGGATCCAGTTTCTGCGGCGGCAGGTTCTGGTGGTCGGCGATCAGCTTTCCGTCCTTGTCGAAGATCTGCCCGAACTGCGGCTGCCGTGTCGGCATGGTCCAGGCCGGCGAACCGTGGTTGCCGACGATGTCCAGCACCACCTTCAAGCCAGCACCGTGCAGGCCCTTGGTCAGCCCGGCGAAGTCCAGGTCCTTGCTGGGCAGGTGTTCATCGAGTTTGTAGAAGTTGATGCCCCAGTACCCGTGGTAGCCGGTCTTGCCACGGTCGGTCAGCGTGCTGGTGCAGCTGATCGGCTTGCTGCCGGTGAAGGCTTCATCCGGGTTGTCGACGATGGGGGTGATCCACACGGCACCGAACCCCAGGTTGCGGATGTACTGCGCATTGTCGAGCACGCCACGGAAGTCACCGCCGAGGTACCCGATGTTGCCGTCCACCTTGTCCGGGCATGGCACCGGAATATCGAAGGTGCGGTGCGCGCCCCCCTGGTCACGATGGTCGTTGGACGGATCACCATTGACGAAGCGGTCGGTGACCACGAAGTACACCGCATCACTGGCGAACGGCTCGGTGGTGCCGACGTAGTCCGGGCGCGGCGCGGCCGCGGCCTGGCCGGCGAACAGGGCAAGGGAAACAGCAACAGCCAACGCAGCACGCATCACACCACCTCCGGTCGGGACGGAACCCGCAGCACGCACAGGCCGGCAATGAACAGGCTGCAGCCGCCCAGTACCAGCACATGCATCGGCTGACCGCCCAGCCAGGCGCGCAGGGCAAAGCCGAGCGCACTGGCCGCGACCAGCTGCGGGATCACGATGAAGAAATTGAAGATGCCCATGTACACGCCCATCTTCGACGCCGGCACGCTGTCGGACAGCAGTGCATACGGCAGCGACAGGATCGAGGCCCAGGCAAAGCCCACACCCACCATCGACAGCAGCAGCCAGTGCGGGTCGCGGATGAACATCAGCGAGACCAGGCCGGCGCCGCCCAGCCACAGGTTGACCAGATGGCTCCAGCGCAGGCCGATCGCACGCACCATCGGCGGAATCAGCACCGCCGCCAGCGCAGCGAAGCCGTTGTAGGCGCCAAACAGCACGCCCACCCAGTTGGCACCTTCGTTGTAGGCGGCCGACTGTGGATCGGTCGAACCGAAGTGGGTACCGGCCACCGCAGCGGTGGTGTAGATCCACATGGCGAACAGCGCGAACCACGAGAAGAACTGCACCCACGCCAGGCGGCGCATGGTGACCGGCATCGCGCGCAGGTCGCCGACGATGGCGGCCAGCATATGGGTGGCAGGCAGTGCGCGGGCCACGGCCAGCAGCAGGCCGTAGCCCGCACACAGCCCCGCCAGCACGTACAGCATCCTGTCACCCTGGCGCCAGGCGATCAGCAGGGCCAGCAGCACACCCAATCCCAGCCACAACGCCACCTGCGTCCACGGTGCCGGTCCGCTGATCACGCGCGCGGCATGGTGCGCCGGTGGCTCGGCATCGTCGAATGCGGCCAGCTGCGCCGGCGAGTACTCGCGGGTGCTCACCACCGTCCAGGTGATCGCTGCCAGCAGCACCACCGCGCCGAAGTAGAACGCGTAGCGCACGGTGTCCGGCACTTCACCGGCGGCGGCCGTATTGGCCACGCCGAAGTGGGCGAGGATGAACGGCAGGAAGCTGGCGACGATCGCGCCCACGCCGATGAAGAAGCTCTGCATCGCATAGCCGGTGGGTCGCTGGCGTGGCGCCAGCTGGTCACCGACGAAGGCACGGAACGGTTCCATCGATACGTTGATTGAAGCGTCCAGCACCCACAGCGTGCCGGCGGCGATCCACAGCGTCGGCGAGTTCGGCATCACCAGCAGCGCCAGCGTGGTCAGCACGGCACCGATCATGAAGAACGGACGGCGGCGGCCCCAGCGCGTCCAGGTGCGGTCGGACAGGTAGCCGATCACCGGCTGCACCAGCAGGCCGGTGAGCGGTGCGGCGATCCACAGCCCTGGCACCGCATCAATGTCCGCGCCCAGCGTCTCGAAGATGCGGCTGGCATTGGCGTTCTGCAGCGCGAAACCGAACTGGATGCCAAGGAAGCCGAAACACATGTTCCAGATCTGCCAGAACGACAGCTGCGGTTTGGCGGGACGATTCATCGTGCGCCCTCTTCCATCGCCACCGGTGCCACCTTCAGCGCCTGCACCTGCGCCTGGTTGAGCACGCCCTCACGGCCGCCCTTGCCACCGGTGTAGTGCGCGAAGTGTTCAAGCGCGCTCATGTTGAAGCCCTCTTCAAGCGTGACCGTACAGCGGCCCTTGGGCACCGCGAACGTTGCGGAGGTCGATTCCTGCAAGCCCACGCTGTGCGGCAAGGCAACCGTGTGCCGTTGCAGCGGCTGGCCGGGACACTGCAGCGCCAGCTGCTTCACCGCAGCGGTGACGCCGGTGTTGATCGGGCCGTTCGGGTTGGCGTACTGCAACCGCAGCCTTACGTGTCCGGCGTTGGCCGAGGTGAACTGCCAGTGCTGCTCCCCCTTCAGCAGCTGCTCCGGTCCGACACAGACCGTCGGACTGTGCAGTGATTCCAGCATGCCTTGGCGATGGGTCAGGCTGAGGCAGTGCTGCAGGCCATCGTCGCTGATGTGCGCCACGCCGTTGCTGGCGGTGACCGTCTTGCCGTCCTGCCACAGCACGTGATGCGCGGCGACCTGGACGTCCCAGCCCGCGCCCTTGCGCAGGGGCTGCGGCGCCACCGGCGTGGCCGGCGCACGCGCGTTGGCATCCGCCGTCGTGGCGGTGAAACCAGTTGCTGCCGGTGCAGCGACCAGCTGCACCGTGGTGGTCGTGCCGCGCGTGGTGGTCCTGCCGGCCAGCAGCAGGCCGTCGCCCACGTTCTGCGGGCGCTCCAGCACGTAGCGCTTGCCAGCGACTTCCAGGCTGATGCTGCGCTGCGTGCCGAACAGCTCCGGCACCAGCACCGCCGGCAGCTTGGGCTGCACGCGGCCATCGTCCTGCACGCCGAACACGCCTTCGACCACCATCGACAGATAGCCGGCCACCGACCACAGCTGGCGTTCGGAATTGACCACTGGGCCGCTCAGCGCGCCTTCCTCGACATGCACGGCCTGGCTGACCAGCTCGTAGTTCTCCATGTTGGAGCCGGCCAGCGCGGCACCCTGCATCAGCGAGCGGATCTCGGCCGCGATGCGCGGCGCATCATCCAGCTGCCGCGCTGCACGCAGCGAGTAGGCGCTGACGAACGGCCAGATCGCGCGGTTGTGGTAGATCGGCTGCTGCGCTTCCTGCGGCCAGACCACCGGGCTGCCAGCCGGCCCCATCGGGTACGCCGCCAGCGCTCGGCGCGCACGCTCGGGCGGCAGCACGTCGGCCAGGATTCCCAACGACAGGCCCAGCAGATCGACCTTGGCGTACGGTACCGGGTGTGCGGCTTCGCCGATGTAGCTCATGTACTGGCCGATATCCCCGCGCCAGAAGCGCGCATCGATCTGCTGCGCCAACGCATCGGCCCACGCCTTGTACTCGGCCGCGCGGGCGTCGCCGTGCTGGCCGGCCAGGCGTTCGGCCAGGCGCAATGCCTGGTAGTGCAGCACGTTGGTGGACAATGCGTAGGAATCACCAATGAAGCGCACATCCTCGCGGGTCCAGTCAGGATAGGTCTGCTCGCGCCAGTCCAGGAACGAGGTTTCCCCCCGGTACAGGCCCATCTGCGTGTCGAACACCATCGCGCGGTCCTGCGCCAGCGTGCCCTGCAGCGCCTGCCAGACCTGATCGGCAAACGCCGGATCATCCAGCAGCTGGCGTGCAGCGAGGAACCACACCACGCGGTCGCTGCTGATCGGCCAGCTGCCGCCGGAACCGGTGTCCTGCGCCACGAACAGGCCGGGCGTTTGGCCATCGCGCGCCGCCGACAGCTTGAACTGCAGCGACTGCCGGGTGCGCTCCGGGTCCAGCCGCGCCAGCGCCAGATCGGCGGCGAAGCTGACATCGCGGGTCCACACATAGGGCCAGCGCGCGCCTGTCTGGAAGCACTCGCATGGCACCGGCCGGCCTTCGTCGAACGCAGGATCGCGGATCGCATCCACGCGATCCTGGTCCATCTCCTGCTGGGCCAGCGCGAACAACGCGTCGAACATCACGCTACCTGTCTGGCTGCGCATCGGCATGGGCGCGATGCGCACCTCACCCTTCGGCGCATGCAGCAGGTAGCTGCCGTTGGCAGCGGCTTCGGCACGCGCATGGCGGCCGTCGAATTGCAGGTCGGCCGCCTGCGCGGTCGATCCCAGCGCTGCCCCCAGGGCAGCGGTCAGGCAAATGATCTTCAGCATCGAAGCGGCGGACCGGCTTGCGCCCGTCGGCCTCCCTCCCTCTCTGCACGCGTTGTAGGTCCGCACCGCCGTTGCCGGCGGGCGGGCGCGGCCCCTCCCTCAAGGTGCCTTGGCCCCATGGTAGACGCGGGGCTGTCGGCTGCGTCCAGCTGCATACGTATTCATGGCGCCACGCGGTAGCGCGCCTGCTGCGCTGGCTTATGGTCCGGGTCTGCCAACGGCGCCTTGGGAGGGGAAATGCCGATGTCACACACGGTTGTACGCGCACTGTTCGCGCACATGCTCGGCGTGGCCCTGCTGGGATTGACCACGCTGGCACAGGCCGCGCCACAGGTCGTCAGCGTCGAATCACCCGGCAAGGTGCTCAAGGTCAGCCTGGTGCTGGACGGCGGCACCGCCCGCTACCGCGTCGAGCGTTTCGGCGAGCCCGTGGTGGCCGATTCGAAGCTGGGCTTCGAACTGCGCGATGGCCGCCTGGACCGCGATTTCGCCCTGCTCGGCCACCAGCAGCGCAGCGTCGATGACACCTGGGAACAGCCCTGGGGCGAGCGCCGGCTCACCCGCAACCACTTCAACGAGATGACCGTGCAGCTGGCCGGGACCACCGGCAGCAGGCGCCGGCTGGATGTGGTGTTCCGCGTTTACGACGATGGCCTGGGCTTCCGCTATGTATTCCCTCAGCAGCCGAACCTGCGCGAGGCCATCATCGATGACGAACTGACCGAGTTCGCCATCGCGCCCGAATCAACCGCCTGGTGGATTCCCGCCGGTGAGCCGATCCACTACGAATACCTGTACCAGCGCACGCCGCTTCGCGAGGTGCCGCTGGTGCATACGCCGATGACCCTGCGCAGCCGTGATGGCCTGCACGTGGCGATCCACGAGGCCGCGTTGGTGGACTACGCCGGCATGTGGCTGCGGCGAACCGAGGGACAACGCCTGCGCGCGCAGCTGTCACCCTCGGCCGAAGGCTGGAAGGTGCGCCGTGCCCTACCCTTCGCCACGCCCTGGCGCACGCTGCAGATCGCAGACCGTGCCGGTGGCCTGGTCGAATCGGACCTGATCCTCAACCTCAACGAGCCCAATGCGCTGGGCGATGTGAGCTGGGTGAAACCAGCCAAGTACGTGGGCGTGTGGTGGTCGATGCACCTGGACAACGAGAGCTGGGCGACCGGACCGAAGCATGCGGCCACCACCGCCAGGACGAAGAAGGTGATCGACTTCGCCGCCGCGCACGGCTTCCGTGGTGTGCTGGTGGAAGGCTGGAATCCGGGCTGGGACGGCATGTGGGTAGGCAATGGCTACGACTTCGATTTCACCCGTGCCACGTCCGATTTCGACATTGAAGCACTGTCGGCGTATGGCCTGAAGAAGGGTGTTCACCTCATCGGCCACCATGAAACCGGCTGCGCCATCGAACACTACGAGGATCAGCTGGGCGCTGCGCTGGACCTGTACGCACGGCTGGGCGTAGACCAGTTCAAGACCGGCTATGTCTGCGACGACGGCCAGGTCGACCGCCGCAATCCCACGGGGGGCCCGCTGTGGCGCGAGTGGCACGACGGGCAGTTCATGGCCCGCCACCATCTGAAGGTGGTGCAGGAAGCCGCGCGCCGGCACCTGTCGGTGAACCCGCATGAGCCGATCAAGGACACCGGCCTGCGCCGCACCTATCCCAACTGGATCTCGCGCGAAGGTGCGCGTGGCATGGAGTACAACGCCTGGGGCCAGCCACCGAACCCGCCGGAACATGAGGTCAACCTGGTGTTCACCCGCATGCTGGCCGGGCCGATGGATTACACCCCCGGCATCCTCAGCCTGAAGGGCCGCCACGGCCAGGCCATCCCCAGCACGTTGGCCCGCCAACTGGCGCTGTACGTGGTGCTGTACAGCCCGATCCAGATGGCCGCCGACCTGCCCGAGCACTACCTGCAGCATCGCGAGGCGTTCCGCTTCATCGAAGACGTGGCGGTGGACTGGGAGCAGAGCCGCGTGCTCGATGGCGAAGTGGGCGACTACGTGACCATCGTGCGCCGCGACCGCAACAGCCGCGACTGGTTCCTCGGCAGCATCACGGATGAACACGGCCGCGTGCTGCCGGTGTCGCTGGGCTTCCTGGAGCCAGGCGTGCGCTATCGCGCCGAGATCTACCGTGATGGTGAAGGCGCTGATTTCCGCAGCAACCCGTTCGCGTTCGCACGCGAAACCCGCGAGGTGACCAGTGCCGATGCAGTGACGCTGGTGCTGGCACCGGGCGGTGGGCAGGCCATTCGCTTCACGCCGCTGTGAATGCCCCGGTAGTGCCAGCCGCTGGCCGGCAACCCGGTGAACGCGATTGCCGGCCAGCGGCCGGCACTACCGCAAGCAGGATCTGAAAGCGATTACATCCCTGCAAACACCATTGAATACGTATGCAGGGTGATTCCCGCGAAGAACGCGCTGCCTACCATAGCGGCGACGACAGCGGCCACCGCGTCGCACGTCCTCGGCCCGGCCGGGACGCTCACGAATCGATCTGCAACATTGCCTGGGAGGGGAAAATGTTGAACCACAAGCGCAGTCCGCTGAGTCTCGCGCTGGCCGTTGTACTGGCGCCGACGCTGGCGTCGGCACAGTCCACGCAGAGCACCACCACGCCGGCCGGCACCGCCGCCACCAACCTGGACACGGTGCAGGTCACCGGCATCCGCCGCGGCATCGAGAGCGCGATCGCGGTCAAGCAGGACGCCACCTCGGTGGTCGAGGCGATCTCCGCCGAAGACATCGGCAAGCTGCCCGACGTCAGCATCGCCGAGTCGATCTCGCGCCTGCCCGGCCTGGCCGCGCAGCGCGTGGCGGGCCGTGCGCAGGTGATCAGCGTGCGCGGCCTGTCGCCGGACTTCGCCACCACCCTGCTCAATGGCCGCGAAGTGGTCAGCACCGGTGACAACCGCGGCGTCGAGTTCGACCAGTATCCGTCCGAGCTGGTCAACGGCGTGACCGTGTACAAGACCCCGGATGCGGCGCTGGTCGGCCAGGGCCTGTCGGGCACCATCGACATGCAGACGGCACGCCCGCTCAGCTTCGGCGAACGCGTGATCGCGGTCAGCGGCCGGTACCAGAAGAGCTCGCTCGGTCGCGCCGCCAACGTCGATCCGTACGGCAACCGCTTCAGCGCCAGCTATATCGACCAGTTCCTGGACAAGACCCTGGGCATCGCCATCGGCTACGCGCACAGCGACATGCCGATCCAGGAGAACCAGGTCGGCCTGTATGAGCCGTGGACCACCGAGCACACCGACAAGGGCAACCGCCCGGGCGTTGCAGCCGGCACCTACTTCTCCGATGGCATCAAGGCGCTGCGCCGCACCGGCAACAACAAGCGCGACGGCGTGATGGCCACGATCCAGTTCCGGCCGAACAACAGCTGGACCAGCACCTTCGATGCGTTCCACACCGAAGCCGAGCAGATCGACACCGCCAACCAGTTCGAGCTCAACCTGAGCAACTACAACGGCAATTACACACCCGGCCTGCTGGTCAGCAACCCGCAGATCAACGCCAATGGATCATTCACCGGCGGCACCGCCAGCGGCGTGTACCCGCTGGTACGCGGCATGTACAACAAGCGCAAGGACAAGATCGACGCGTTCGGCTGGAACAACGAATTCAACTTCAGTGGCGTCAAGCTGGTCGCCGACCTGAACTACTCCAAGGCCACCCGCGATGAGCTGAACCTGGAAAACAACCTGCAGCTGACCCCGATGCCGCAGCTGGATACGGTCGGCGTGACGATCCGCCAGGATGGTTTCTCGCAGATCAGCCCGGGGCTGGACTATTCCAACCCCGGCGCGTTGTTCCTGACCAACACCATCTACGGTTCCGGCTACGGCAAGGTGCCGAAGGTGGAGGACCGCCTGAAGGGTGGCAAGCTGGCCGCCACCATCGCCCTGCCCGATGCCATCGCCTCGTGGGCGCCGGACATCGACATCGGCGTGAACTACGCCGACCGCCGCAAGGTGAAGACCCAGTCCGAAGGCAACATCCTGCTCGGCGCGCAGGGCGACGCCAACATCGCCTCGGACCTGCAGTACCGCCCGGTGGACCTGAGCTTCGCCGGCCTCGGCACCATCCCGGCCTGGAACGTGCCGGCCGCGGTGGGTCGCTACATGACCTTCAACCCGGTCGACAACCTGGACTACCTGATTCCCAAGTCGTGGACGGTGCAGGAAAAGATCACCACCGCCTGGGCGCGCCTGAACATCAACACCGACATCGGCGTGGTCGGCGTGCGCGGCAACATCGGCGTGCAGATGCAGCACACCGACCAGAGCTCGGATTCGCGCTACTGGGACAGCTCGCAGCCGGCCGGCAGCAACATCCAGCCCTACTCCGCTGGCCGCACGTACAACGACTGGCTGCCGAGCTTGAACCTGGCCTTCATGTTCCCGCACCAGCAGACGCTGCGCTTCGCCGCCGCCAAGCAGGTCGCACGCCCGCGCGTGGACCAGATGCGCGCCGGCCTGGAGTTCGGCGTGGACACCGGCACCGGCCGCCCTGGCGGCAGCGGCGGTAATCCGCTGCTGGACCCGTGGCGTGCCACCGCGCTGGACCTCTCCTATGAGAAGTACTTCGGCGAGAAGGCCTATGTGGCCGCCGCGATCTTCTACAAGGACCTGAAGAGCTACGTCTACACCCAGTCGGTGGACAACTACGACTTCACCGCGCTGCTGGGCAGCTACGTGCCGCCGCCGGGCATGACGGCGCCGGTGCTGACCACCGGCACCTTCTCCGCTCCGCAGAACGGCAAGGGCGGCACGCTGAAGGGCCTGGAACTGACCGCGTCGTTCCCGCTGGACATGCTGACCGACAATCTGCGCGGCTTCGGCGTGCAGGCCAGCGCGACCTTCAACAAGAGCGACATCACCATCCTGGATCCGGAGAGCGCCTCCAGCGTGGGCAGTGACCCGATCAGCCTGCCGGGCCTGTCCAAGCGCGTGTACAACTTCACCGCCTATTACGAGCGCAGCGGATTTGAAGCACGCGTGAGCCAGCGCCGGCGTTCGGACTTCATCGGTGAGATCGGCAATTTCAACGGCAACCGCAGCCTGCGCTATGTCGTCGGCGAAAACGTGACCGATGCGCAGGTCAGCTACACCTTCAGCGACAGCAGCGCCCTGCGGGGCCTGACCCTGCTGCTGCAGGGCAGCAACCTGACCAACGAGCCGTACCGCACCTACGCCGGCAGCAAGGACCGCCCGCTGGAGTACATCGAGTGGGGCCGCACCTACATGCTGGGCGTGAACTACAAGTTCTGAGGTCGCGCCGGGCCCTGCCCGGCGCCCCGGACTCGGTAGTGCCGGCCGCTGGCCGGCAACAGAAAACAGGGAGCAGGACCGGAAACCCGCTGCGCAGGCAGCGGGTTTTCTTTTGCGCGAATGCCGGCCAGGGGTCGGCAAAGTCCATCCACGCATGGCGTGGATAAGCGCCATCCCCGCTAGATCCACACCACGCGTGGATGCCTTTCACCAACCGCACCCACAAAAAAGGGACGGGGCGCTTCGGCCCCGTCCCCGCAAGTACCGCCACCGGAGAAAACGGTCAGCTGCGTCGGGCGCAATACACCGCACGCGGCGGCAGCTGGAGTTCATTGCCCTGCACCGTGCCCGCATCCGGGCCCGGCACCGCCACCTGCTGCCAGTTGCCCGGCGGCAGCGGATGGCTCACCGCCTCGGCCGTCAGGTTGAAGGCCAGCAGGAGGGTTTCATCTGCAAGCATACGCTCGAACAGCAGCACTGGCTCGGCGCTTTCGATGAATCGGATGCTGCCATGCAATAGCGCCGGCTGGCCATGCCGCCAGGCCAGGAATGCCCGGAACGCCGCCAGGACCGAGTTCGGGTCGCGCTCCTGCACGGCCACCGCCGCCGCCCGGTGCTCGGCCGGGATCGGCAGCCAGGGCTTGCCGGAGGTGAAGCCAGCCAGCGGAGCGTCGGTCCACGGCAGCGGGGTACGGCAGCCGTCGCGGCCCTTGAAGTTCGGCCAGAAGGTGATGCCATAGGGGTCCTGCAGGGCCTCGAACGGCACCTCGGCCTCGGCCAGGCCCAGCTCCTCGCCCTGGTACAGGCACACCGAGCCGCGCAGCGAGCACAGCAGCGCCACCAGCATCCGCGCCAGGCGCGGGTCGGCCGGGTGGCCGCCCCAGCGGCTGACCGCCCGCTCCACGTCGTGATTCGAAACCGCCCAGCAGGGCCAGCCTTCGGTCATCACCGCTTCCAGGCGCGAGACCGTATCGCGGATGTAGGCCGCACTGTAGTCGTTGACCAGCAGCTCGAAGCTGTAGCCCATGTGCAGGCGGCCGTCCTGGGTGTACTCGGCGGTGGTGGCCAGCGAGTCCTCCGAGGAAATCTCGCCGAGGCTGACCGCGCCCGGGTACTCGTCCAGCAGCGCGCGCAGCTGCCCCAGGAACGGCAGGTTCTCCGGCTGGGTGTTGTTGTAATAGTGATACTGGTACGCGTACGGGTTGTCTGGACTGAAGCCGCGGCCCACGCGCTTGTCCGCCGGCTTGGGCGGGTTGTCGCGCAGCTGCGCATCGTGGAAGCAGAAGTTGATCGCATCCAGGCGGAAGCCGTCCACGCCGCGGTCCAGCCAGAAGCGCACGTTGTCCAGGGTGGCCTGCTGCACGTCCGGGTGATGGAAGTTCAGGTCCGGCTGGTCGACCAGGAAGTTGTGCAGGTAGTACTGCTCACGGCGAGGCTCCCACTGCCAGGCGCCGCCACCGAACAGCGACAGCCAGTTGTTCGGCGGCGTGCCGTCCTCGCGCGGGTCGGCCCAGACGTACCAGTCCGCCTTCGGGTTGCTGCGGTCCTGGCGGCTCTCGCGGAACCAGGCGTGCTCGATCGAGGTGTGGCTCAGCACCTGGTCGATCATCACCTTCAGGCCCAGACCGTGCGCCTTGGCCAGCAGGCGGTCGAAGTCGTCCAGGCTGCCGAACAGCGGGTCGACGTCGCGGTAGTCGGCGATGTCGTAGCCGAAGTCGGCCATCGGCGACTTGAAGAACGGCGAGATCCAGATCGCGTCCACGCCCAGCGCGGCAATGTGGTCCAGCCGCTCGATGATGCCCGGCAGGTCGCCCACGCCATCGCCGTTGGCATCGAGGTAGCTGCGCGGGTAGATCTGGTAGATGACGGCTCCGCGCCACCATGGATAGTGCGACATCGACAGCCCCCCTCCGGGCATGCGGGGCCCGCCGGAAGCGGGCCGAAATCCTGTTCCGGCAAGCTTAGCGGCGGCCTCCCGGGCATGGCGCAACCTGCATACGTATTCACGCAGGCGGCCGCCTTGGCCAGGCCGCGGACGCCGGTCGGCCCGGTTTGCGCCCGAATTCACGGCCAGCGCCTATAATCAGTGGTGAGCCTGAAAGCCTGATCGCATGACCATCACCGAAGACACCCGTCCCGCCCTGGGCCTGCCCCAGATCCAGTCGCTTGCCGCGGCCGACATGGCCGCCGTCGACGCCCTGATCCGGCGCCGGCTGTCCTCGGACGTCGTGCTTATCAACCAGATCGCCGACCACATCATTTCCGCCGGCGGCAAGCGCCTGCGCCCGATGCTGGTGATGCTGGCCGGCCGTGCGGTCGGCAATGTGGGCGCGGACCACCACCAGCTGGCCGCGATCATCGAGTTCATCCACACCTCCACCCTGCTGCACGACGACGTGGTGGACGAATCCAGCCTGCGGCGTGGCCGCAGCACCGCCAACGCGCTGTGGGGCAACGCGCCCAGCGTACTGGTCGGCGACTTCCTGTACTCGCGCAGCTTCCAGCTGATGGTCGAGCTGGAGCGCATGTCGGTGATGCAGATCCTGGCCGATGCCACCAACCGCATCGCCGAGGGTGAGGTGCTGCAGCTGCTGCACGTGCACAACCCCGATACTGACGAAGCCGCGTACCTGCGCGTTATCGAGCGCAAGACCGCGGTGCTGTTCGCTGCCGGTACCCGCCTGGGCGCGCTGGCCAGCGGTGTGGACGAAGCCACCCAGCAGGCCCTGTTCGACTACGGCATGCACCTGGGCTACGCGTTCCAGATCGCCGACGACGTGCTGGACTACTCGGCCAACGCCGAGGAGCTGGGCAAGAACCTGGGCGACGACCTTGCAGAGGGCAAGGCGACGCTTCCGCTGATCCACGCGATGGCCCACTCCGACGATGCCACCCGCGAGCGCCTGCGCACCATCGTGCAGGATGGTGATGCCTCGGCGATGCCGGAAGTGCTGGCCGCGATCCGCGCCACCGGCGGCCTGGAGTACAGCCGCGCGCGTGCCGAGGAATATGCCGAAGCCGCCGAGCGCGCGCTCGATGGCCTGGCTGACAACGACGCCGTGGCCGCCCTGCGTGGTCTGGCCCGTTACGCGGTGCAGCGCTCGCATTGACCGATGAAGGCGTGCCGACCAACGGTCGGCACCCACCAGACCGGCATTCCGGTGGGTGCCGACCGCTCGCATTGACTGCATCCGGTAGTGCCGGCCGCTGGCCGGCATTCCCGATGACATCGGCAGCATCATGAGGTTGCCGGCCAGCGGCCGGCACTACCGCTGCACGGGTCAACGTTTCTCGAAGCGCTCCTCGAAGAACTCATCCAGCGCCTTCCACGCACGCTTGGCCGCACGCTCGTTGTACTGGCAGCCCGGCGGGCTGTTGGCATCGCGCTCGGCGAAGCAATGCACCGCACCGCTGTAGTTGGTGAACTCCCAATCGACCTTGGCTGCGTTCATTTCCTTCTGGAAACCGGCGATGTCCTCGGCGGTCACGCTCTTGTCGTCGGCCCCGTTGAGCACCAGCACCGACGGGTGCGTGCCACCGGCCTGCGCCGGCAGCGGCGAACCCAGCCCCCCATGCAGGCTGACCACGCCGGCCAACGGCGCGCCGGCACGGGCCAGCTCCAGCACCGTGGTGCCGCCGAAACAGAAGCCCACCGCACCGATCCGGCCAGCATCCAGCGGCACCTTGCCGGCCTGCGCCTTGAGCACGTTCACCGCTTCCAGCGCACGCGCGCGCAGCAGCGGCCGATCGTTGCGCAGCCTGGTCGCCACCGGGCCGGCCTCGGCATCGGTCTTCGGCCGCACGCCCTTGCCGTACACATCGGCCACCAGCACCACGTAGTCATCGCCGGCCAGCAGCTTGGCCTTCTCGATGGCCGATGCGTTCACACCCTTCCAGTTCGGCACCATCACCAGGCCCGGGCGCTTGTCGTTGTCGCCGTCGTCATAGACCAGCACGCCACTGAAGGTCGTGCCCTGGTGCTTCCACTCCACCGGCTGCGTCTTCATCGCCGCCCACGCCGGCATCGCCGCCAGCCCCAGCATCACCGCCACACCGCATCGCCAACGATTCATGCGCCTGCTCCGCAAGAAAAAGGGGACGGAGGGGATTAAGCCGTATTCGCCCCTCCCGCGTCGCATTCTGCATTGGCGACGTGACGCAGGTGTGGTTGGATACGACTTAATCCCCTCCGTCCCCTTTTTTCGCATGAACCTGGTTGATCGCTTTCTGTCTGGCCTGATCCCACGCCTGCCTGCCGACGATGCCCCGCAGTGGGCCCATGTGCAGGGCGCCAGCGCCGAAGACCTGCAGCGCCTGCGTGCGCAGTGGCCGCTGGTGCCGGACAGCCTGGCAGAACTGTTGTCCCGCGTGGATGGCACCCACTTCCGCGAGTACCCCAGCGGTGAGGTCTGCGTGCTGATGCTCGGCTCGGACGTGGAAGACGGCGGCTATCCGTACTACCTGCGCTCGGTCGCGCAGATCTTCGAAGACCAGCAGCAATGGGACGACAGCATCCGTTCCATCTACGAGGAATGGCTGGACGACGAGCCGGAGATCCTGGGTGAAGGCATCGACGCCGATCTGCCGATGAACCGCCGCCTGTGCTTCTCGCACTGCATGAACAATGGCGGCACCTCGATGCTGTACCTGGATTTTGATCCGGCACCCGGCGGCGTTGCCGGCCAGGTGGTGCGCTACCTGCACGATCCGGACAGCTACGCGGTGATCGCGCCCAGCTTCGATGCGTATCTGCAGCAGCTGATCGACGGCGGCTACGCGTTCATCGACGAGGAACAGTAGATCCACGCCATGCGTGGATGAATTTCTCCGGAGGTTGCCGGCCAGCGGCCGGCACTACCTTCAAGCGATACCCAACCCCGGAATCGCGCTGATGCTCTCCGGGTCAAACCCGGCCAGCTCAGCGAAATGACGGCCACGCGCCACGTAGTCGCGATAGGCGCCAAAGCTCGGCGCGCCCGGCGACAGCAGCACCACCCCACCCTGCGCACCCAGCGCGGCGCGCGCCAAGGCCATCGCCTCGGGCAGATCACCTGCAGCGTGCAGGCCGAAGCGACCGGCATCGGCCAACGGCTGCAGCATCGCGTGGATGCGGGGGCCGTTGCTGCCCATGGTCACGATCTCCACCGGCGGCACGTCGTGGGCCATGTGCTGCATGAAATCGGTCCAGTCCAGGCCACGGTCGTGCCCGCCCACCAGCAACGCGATGCGCTGCCCGGCAAAGCACTCCAGCGCAGCCAGGCTGGCATGCGGCGTGGTGCTGATCGAATCGTTGACGTAGGTCAGGCCATCGGCCGCGCCGATGCGTTGCAGGCGATTCGGCAGGGGCCGGAAATCCTGCACCGCCGGCGCCAGCGCCACCGCGTCCAGCCCCAGCGCTTCCAGCGCGGCCAGCACCGCGCACAGGTTGCCGCGGTTGTGGCGGCCCGGCAGCGGTGTGTTGCGGGTATCGAACACGGCCTGCTCACCGCGATGCACGATGTCACCACGCATATGCCAGCCCTGCGCCTGGTTGAACCAGACCACTTCGCTGTCAGGCAGCGACAGCGCGGCCAGGTGCGGATCGGCGGCGTTGAGCACGGCGATGCGCGGCGCAGCTTCGGTCACCAGCCGCAGCTTGTCCTCGATGTAACGCTGCTCGCTGCCGTGCCAGTCCAGGTGTTCGGGGAACAGGTTCAGCACCACCGCCACCTGCGGGTGGGCGCCACTGCGCGCCACTTCGCCGGTCTGGTAGCTGGACAGTTCCACCGCCCAGTACTCGGGTGCGGGTTGCGGGTCCAGCACTTCCAGCAGCGGCAGGCCGATGTTGCCGACCAGGCCGGTACGGTGGCCGGCCGCGCGCAACAGGTGTGCGACCAGCGCGGTGGTGGTGCTCTTGCCCTTGGTGCCGGTCACGCACACGGTGTCATGCACGGTGCCATCGGCACCCGCATGCTCGGCAAACCACAGCGCAGTGCCGCCGATAAAGGTGGTGCCCTGCCCCGCCGCCGCCAGCGCGACCGGCTGGTAGGGGCTGATGCCGGGAGACTTGATCACCACGTCAAACGCGGCCAGCGCTTCAGCAGAAGGCTCACCACGCACGTCCAGCACGCCCTGCGTTTCCGCACGCGCGGCCTCGACTTCGGCCGCCGGGCAGAACAGGCTCAGCGGCAGCGTGGGCAGTCGCTCACGCAGCACCGCAAACGCGGCGCGGCCCTCACGGCCCCAGCCCCACAGCGCAACGCGCTTTCCTTCAAGCTTGGAAATCTTCACGCACCCGTTCCCACAGCGCAGCCGGAACGCGGTGCTCGCCCTGCAGCTGCAGCAGCGGTGCCAGTTCCAGTTCGGCGGCATCCAGCTGCGGCTGGATCTCATTGCAGAAGCGCTTCACCAGCACGTCTTCCTTCCACTCCGGGCGCTGCGCCAGGGTCGCCATCGCCGCACGCGATTCGCGGCCTTCGCCGACGCACTCAAACGGCTTGTGGTCCTGGAATTCCAGCAGCGCATCGAAACCACCGGCCTGCTCGGCATCGTCCAGCAGGTTGCGGCCGAAGATGCGCACCAGGCGCGTCTTGGGCATGAACGGGGCCAGCGCCAGGAACACGAAATGGCACTTCGGGCAGACGCCGCACCAGCGGTTCACCGGGCGCTCGCCGAGGATGTGGAAGTTGCGGTTGCAGCTGGAGAAGTGCGCGTCGTAGAAGTCGGTCTTGGCGAACTGGCGGGCCACCGCCAGCTCGGACATCGGGCGCAGCAGCGAGTAGTACTGCAGGTCCGCCGCCACGTGCGCCTGCACATGGCTGCCGAAGGCCTGCTCGAACGCCCAGCCCTTGGACCACTGGTGGTTCACTTCGCCGGTGCCCGGAATCTGGCTGCCGTAGCTGGCCGAACGCTCATTGGAGAACACCACCTGGTCCACGCCCTGCAGCAGCGCGGCCAGCACCATGATCGCCGAGTTCACCGCGGTGACCGGGATATGGCCGTTCCAGGCGCCCTGGCGGTTGAGCTCGAACAGTTCTGGCGCCAGCGCGCGGCCCAGGTTCAGCGTCGGCAGGCCGGTACGCTCGGCACAGGCGCGGATCAGCTGCGAACCGCCGATCCAGGTCACCGTTTCGTCCACGCCGGCACGGCGCAGCGCTTCGATGCTGACCAGCGAATCCTTGCCGCCGCCGATCGCCACCAGCGCGTGCGGCTGCAGGCCCAGCACCGGCGCCTGCACCGCTTCGCCCTGCACCGGCAGGCGGAAGCGCCCGCGCAGGTTCAGGCCGTTGCGGTACGCGAATTCACCCAGGCCGTTGAGATAGACCGTCTCCACCAGCGCAGCGGTATCGGCATCGATGGCATAGCTGTCGATGCTGACCGTCTCCGGTACGCCCGCCTTGTAGTAGCTGACACCGGCGATCAGGTGCAGCAGCTGCAGCGCGCGCTGCACGGCAGCGGTACGCGCCTCGTCCAGCACGAACGGGGCGCCCGGCACGGTGATGGTCTCCACCATCTCCGGGCCGTCATCAAAGGCATAGACCAGCTTGGCCACGCCGGTCTGCGCGGCGAACTCGCAGCGGACGAAGCGGAAGCGGGAAACCTGGTGTTTGTCGAAAGCAGTCATGGTGTATCCGGTCAGGCACGGGCCCGCGCGATGGCGCGGGGCGTGTCGGTGGGCGGGTGCAGGGCGCGCGCGGCGATCATTCGATCACGTCTTCGCGCGGCAGCATCCGCTGGTTGTAGGTGTTGGCCATCGAATAGCCGTAGGCGCCGGCATCGGCGATCAGCATCACGTCGTCCGGCGCGGTCGACACCGGCAGCTTGCGGCGCTTGCCGAACACATCGCTGGATTCGCAGATCGGGCCAACCACATCGAACGCCGCCTCGGCATACCCACCCTGGCGGCTGAGGTTCTCGATGTCGTGCCAGGCGTCGTACAGGGCCGGGCGCATCAGTGCGTTCATGCCCGCATCCAGGCCGACGCGGCGCACGCCGTCCTTCTCCACCACCTGGGTGACATGGGTCAGCAGCACGCCGGACTCGGCCACCAGGTAGCGGCCCGGCTCGATCGCCAGGCGGAAGGCCGGATGCAGCGCCTTGACCTCGGCCAGGCCCTCGGCCCAGGCATCCAGGTCGAACGGCTCGTCCTCGGCGGAATACGGAATCGGCAGGCCGCCACCGATGTCGATGGTCTGCACGCTGCCGATGCGGCGGGCGAAACCGGCCAGTTCATCGCACATCAGGCGCCAGTGCTGCGCGGTTTCCACGCCACTGCCCAGGTGCGCATGCAGGCCGACCACGCGGCTGCCCAGATCGGTGGCCGCGCGCACGAACTCGTCGACGCGGGCGATCGGCAGGCCGAACTTGGAGTCCTTGCCGCCGGTACGGACCTTGGCATGGTGGCCTTCGCCACGGCCCAGGTCGACACGCAGCCACAGCTCTCGGTTACGGAACAGGTCCGGCCAGCGCTGCAGTGCTTCAACGTTGTCGACGGTGACGGTCACGCCCAGCGCGAATGCGGCTTCGTACTCGCTGCGTGGGCAGAAGCTGGGGGTGAACAGCACGCGCTTGGGCGACAGTTCCGGCAGGTGCTGGAACACGTGCTTCAGCTCGCCGTGCGATACGCACTCGAGGCCGAAACCTTCGGCTTCCAGCAGCTGCAGGATGGCCGGGTGGCTGTTGGCCTTGATCGCGTAGTAGCGCTGGTCGATCGGCTTGATCGCAGCCAGCGCACGGGCGCGGGCGCGCACCGTCGGCAGGTGGTAGACGTAGCGCGGCGTGCCGGCATCGGCCAGCTGCAGCAGGTGCGCACGCTGGCCCCGCCACCACGGCGTGCCACGCGGGCGCACGGTGCCGGCGATCTCGCGCCAGCGCGGGCCGAACACTTCGGTCTCTTCCACTGGCATCGCGCCGCTGTCGATCAGCTCGGCGTGCAGCACCGGCAGCAGACCATCGGCATCGGCCTCGTCGATGACGAAGGTCAGGTTCAGGTCGTTGGACGACTGCGAGATCATGTGCACGCGCTCGCGGCCGAAGGTGGCCCACACATCCGACAGCTTGTGCAGCAGCGAACGCATGCCACGACCAACCAGGGTGATCGCCGCGCATGGCACGATCACCTTCACCTTGCAGATCTGCGACAGGTCGGCCGACAGCGCGGCCAGCACATCGGTGTTGACCAGGTTCTCGGACGGGTCCAGCGACACGGTGACGTTGGTTTCGGCCGAACCGATCAGGTCCACCGACAGGCCATGCTTCTTGAACAGGTTGAACACATCGGCCAGGAAGCCGACCTGCTGCCACATGCCGATGCCTTCCATCGACACCAGCACGATGCCGTTGCGGCGGCTGATCGCCTTCACCCCCGGCACCGGTGCGGCACTGCCATCGATGCTGGTACCCGGCAGTTCCGGGCGCTCGGTATCGAGGATGGCCATCGGCACGCCGGCATCGCGGCACGGCTTGATCGAGCGCGGGTGCAGCACCTTGGCGCCGGTCGTGGCGATTTCCTGCGCTTCGTAATAGTCCAGGCGGGTCAGCAGGCGCGCGTCCGGCACGTCCTTCGGGTTGGCGCTGAACATGCCCGGCACATCGGTCCAGATCTCCACACGGCTGGCCCCCAGCAGCGCACCGAAGTACGCCGCCGAGGTGTCCGAGCCGCCGCGGCCGAGGATGGCGGTGCCGCCGTCGGCATGGCGGGAAATGAAGCCCTGGGTGATCAGCAGGCGGGTCGGCTGCGCGCGGAAGCGCTGCATCCACTCCGCATCGGCGCGCCACTGGCAGTTTACCGAAAGGCGCTGCGACCAGTCACTCTGGTTCGGCTGCGGCGGCATCGCGTCCAGCCACTGGCGGGCGTCCATCCAGCCCATGTCCAGGCCCGAGGCGTGCAGATAGGCCGCGCCCAGGGTGGAGGACAACAGCTCGCCCTGGCCCAGCACTTCGGCCTGCCATTCCAGCGGACGGGTCGCGGCGCGCGCGTCGTCCAACAGGCCCTGCAGCGCCGCCAGGCGCTCGGCCAGCACCTCACGGCCCAGGCCCAGTTCAACCAGGAAGCCCTCGTGGCGCTCGACCAGCGCGGCCACGCGATCACGGCTGTCCGGCGCGCCATCGGCGATCGCGGTCAGTTCGTTGGTGACCCCGGACAGCGCCGACACCACCACCAGCACGCGCGAGCCGGTCTCTTCCGCACGTTTTTTCGCCAGCTTCCCGATCGTGTCCCAGCGATGACGACGCGACACCGAGGTGCCGCCGAACTTCAGTACGATCCAACGATCGACAAGGGGGGAAGCTGACATGGATTGGCTATGTAGAATGTGGGGAAGCCGCCCTCGGGGGCGGAACCTTTGATTCTAAGCGCAATATCCCCGTAGATGGCCGTCCTCCGTTACCTGCAGCTCGATGTCTTTGCCCCCCGCCCCGGCACCGGCAATCCCCTGGGCGCCATCCTGGACGCCGACAGGCTCTCCGGCAGCCAGATGCAGGCCCTGTCCGCCTGGCTGAACCTGTCCGAGACGGTGTTCTTCCTGCGCCCCAGCGCGCCCGGCGCCGACTACCACATCCGCATCTTCACCCCGACCCGGGAACTGGCGTTCGCCGGGCATCCCAGCGTCGGTGCGGCGTGGGTGGCGGTGACCTGCGGCCTGGCGCAACCGCGCGGCGGCGCCCTGCTGCAGCAATGCGCGGCGGGGTTGCTGCCGGTACGGGTGAGCGGCCCGGCCGAGACACTGCAGATCCAGCTGGCCAGCCCACCGGCACGACAACTGGACACGACGGCGGACGCCGCGCCGGAGCAGCTGCTGGCGCTGGCGGCCAGCGGGCACGCACCCGAATTGTGGGACAACGGTGCACGCTGGTGGCTGCTGCCACTGCGCGATGCCGCCGCCGTGCGCAGCCTGGTGCCGGACATGGCCGCGCTGGCCGGCTGGAGTCGGGCGACCGATGCCACGGGCGTGGCGGTATTCGCCGACGAAGCCGGCACCGACCACACCCGCGTGGTGCGCGCGTTCTGTCCCGCTGATGCGCCCAGCGTGCCCGAGGACCCGGTGACCGGCAGCGCCAATGCGCTGATTGGCGCCTGGCTGCGGCAGCGCGATGCCCTGCCCGGCCACGAGGGCCGCTACGTGGCCAGCCAGGGCCGTGAAGTGGGACGCGATGGCCTCGTGCAGGTACAGGTCGATGCGCAGGGCACGGTGTGGATTGGCGGCCAGGTGCAGCCGGTCATCGACGGACACATTCGCTGGTAGCGCACGGAAAAAGGGGACGGAGGGAATTAAGTCGCTTATGGCACATGGGGCAAAAGCGACTTAATTCCCTCCGTCCCCTTTTGGGTGCCGCGCGCTACGCTATGCCGCCTGTTTACTGGAGTTTTGCCCCGATGACCACCCGTCGTTTCCTGCAGCTGGATGTGTTCTCCCCGCGCGCCGGCGCTGGCAATCCGCTGGCCGTTGTACTCGACGCCGAAGGCCTGGACGACGCCAGAATGCAGGCCATCGCGCGCTGGACGCGCCTGCCGGAGACCACCTTCGTGTTTCCGCCGCAGGCGCCCGGCACCAGCTATCGATTGCGCATGTTCAGCCCGCAGAAGGAAGTCCCGTTCGCAGGCCACCCCAGCGTCGGTACCGCGCATGCGGTGCTGCAGGCGGGCCTGGCCGCACCGGTCGACGGTGTGCTGGTGCAGGACGGCATTGCCGGTGCCCTGCCGCTGCGTGTCAGTGGCGAAGGTGCGCAGCAGCGCATCGCCATCCGCACCCCGCGCGCGCAGCTGGCCGAAACCGCCGAGGCCACCGATCCGCGGCTGCAGGCAGCACTGAAGGGCTGGCCATTGGGCACGTTGCCGCCGGCACGCATGCAGGGTGGCCGCAGCTGGTGGGTGGTGCAGGTGGCCGATGAAGCCGCGTTGCGCGCCCTGCGTCCGGATTGGGATGCGGTGGCGGCATTGGCTGAATCCACCGACAGCATGGGCGTGTTCGCCTATGCCTTCAGCGATGGCCGCGAGGGATTCGACCTGGCCGTGCGCGCCTTCGTCGGCAACGGTCGCCGCTTCGAAGACGCCGCCTCGGGTGCCGCCAACGCCGTGTTGGCCGCGTGGCTGGACCTGCGCGAGGCCCTGCCGCGGGGCCGTGCGCCGTACGAAGTCAGCCAGGGCCGCGAAGTCGGCCACGATGCGCGCCTGACCCTGTTGGTCGATGAGGACGGCGAGGTCTGGTCCGGCGGCCAGGTGCAGACGGTGATTACCGGCACCCTTGACTGGTAAACGCCGCAGGGTAGAGCCGAAGGCAGCGGCAGGAGCCGCTGCCAACGTCGGACGCGACGGCCCGGAGGGTGGCGGCCAGGAAGGCCGCCATAACGCTGGCCGGCTGCCTCTGCAATCATCGATTCATGCAGTTGCCGGCCAGCGGCCGGCACTACCCTGGGTCAGCCCAGCTCGGCTTCCAGGCTGATCGGCACCGCGCTCAACGCCTTGGACACCGGGCAGTTCTGCTTGGCATCATCGGCAATCGCGCGGAATTTCGCCGCGTCGATACCCGGCACAACGGCCTTCACTTTCAACCGGATCTGCGACAGCTGCGGGCCGCCTTCCAGCGACAGATCGACCTTGGCTTCGGTATCCAGCGAGGTCGGGGTAAAGCCGGCTTCGCCCAGCTTGGCCGACAGCGCCATGGTGAAACAGCCGGCGTGCGCGGCAGCGATCAGTTCTTCCGGATTGGTGCCCTTTTCGTCGCCGAAACGGCTGTTGAAGCCGTAGCGGGTCTTGTCCAGCAGGCCACTCTGCGGCGTGCTCAACTGCCCCTTGCCCGACTTCAGGTCGCCTTCCCAGTGCGCGGTGGCGTGTCGCGAGATTCCCATGTGCTGCTCCTGCGTGACGGTGATGAACGATCACCCTCGCACGTGGCGCGTTAGCCCTGCGTCGCTCCGCCGCACGCGCCACGTCGCTCCGGCGCTGGGCAGATGGACACTTCCTCACCAGCCGGAAACGCATTTCCCCCTTGTTTTCAGTGGTTTCGCGCATCCTGCCGATGACCAGGCGCTGGCGGCCAGCCGCGTCCCGACACCCCCGTCCCCCATCGCCGGCCATGTACTGAATCGGCCTGGATATGAAAAAACATGCACTTTCCGCGCTTCGGGCTATTGGCGGCGCCCGAGAGTTGCCCTACATTGCGCTTGCCGACGGGGTTCGGCGCCGACCAAACAACCAACCGTTCACGGAACAGGAAACCATGGCAAAGACCGCTAAGAAGGCTGCCCCGAAGAAGGCAGTGAAGAAAGTCGCGACGAAGGCAGCCGCCAAGCCGGCCGCTCCGAAGCCGATCAAGGAAGTGCTGACCAAGTCCGGCCTGGTTGCACACATCGCTGAAGCCTCCGGCGTCATCGCCAAGGACGTCCGCGCTGTGCTGGCCTCGCTGGAAAGCGCCGTCGCATCCTCGGTGCACAAGAAGGGCGCTGGCTCCTTCACCCTGCCGGGCCTGCTGAAGATCACCACCGTCAATGTGCCGGCCAAGCCGAAGCGCAAGGGCATCAACCCGTTCACCAAGGAAGAACAGTGGTTCGCCGCCAAGCCGGCTACCACCAAGCTGAAGGTGCGTCCGCTGAAGAAGCTGAAGGACGCCGCGCTGTAAGCGCGCGCCCCAACGCGGATTCCGACGGGACGGCTCTGGCCGTCCCGTTTTTTTTGTCCCAACCACGGCCCGCAACACAGCGTTGCCGCATCCCCGGGAATGCCCGTACAGGCCCGTCGCCATTGGCTGGGCCCCGCCTGCGGCGGTGCCGGAACGTACCGGGTGGAACACTGCGTGCAGCGCCGGCCGTCGCCGCCGGCCGTGGCCTTGCCTATCGTTGGCACATCCTCCACAGCTACGGCGAGCATCCCCTCATGGCCAGCCCCTCCACCCGCTACCGGATCTCGGTGACCCCCATCGAAAAGGACGGGGTGCAGTGCACCGGGCGTTGCACCATCGAACTGGAACATCGCGCCAGCCGCGACCTGATGCGCCTGCTGGAAGCGGCACCGCGCACCGCCGGGCTCAGCGGCGATGAACGTGCGACCCTGGTGATTGCCACCCAGCTGCTGCGCGACATCGTGCAGCGCCACGCCGAAACCGATGGACACGCGTTGGCCGCCATCGCCGGGCAGGTGCTGCCGGCGCTGGATGCACTGGAACAGTTGCCCACCTCCCGCTGACCGGGGCGCAGTCGATACACTGCCTTCTCCACGTCGCCTCGGGGAGGAGGCATGCGCAGGACTCTATTCCTGATCGCGCCACTGGTGCTGCTGGGCTGTTCCAGGCCCACTGCACAACCGGACGTTGCGCCTGCGCCATCACCAGCCAGCGCGGGAGCACAGGCCGTTGCAGACACCGACGCAGCGCCCCTGCAGTCAGCAACGATCGATCCGCTGTTCGCCGCGGTCGCTGCCGACGCCGAACCACCTTCGGTGATGCTCAACCGCTACGTGATCGCGCTGCTCAACCGCAACCGCAGCGCCAGCGACGCGGCATGGGCGATGCCACCGGCCGATCCGCACCGCGCAGATGACGCTGCGATACGCCAGTTGCAGGACCTGCGCACGCTGCGCCTGGACAGCGGAACCCCGCTGGCACGCGACGGCCGGCAGCCATCCCGGTTGCTGGAGGTGCCGGTGCGGCTCCGCGCGACCACCGCACAAGGCACCTTCCGCTTCGGCGGCTGGTACCGCGTGCAACCCAGCCCCGATGGCCGCGCCTGGCAGATCCAGTCGGCGCAACTGCGGCCAACGCTGGACTGAACCGTTGCAGCGGCATGCACGCACGATTCAGCCGCCCCGGCTACTCTTTCCTCCATCCATTCCCTGTCCAGCGGTCACCGCCATGCGCCTGCGTTCCCTGATGACCCGCCTCGCCGCCTCCACCGTACTGATCGCAGCCGCGATCGGTGCCCAGGCCGCCCCTTCCATTTCCGGCCGCGAACTGTCGGTGGGCGCCAGCGATGTGCAGCAGTACCTCGATGGCAGCTTCCCGCGCACCCAGGACGCCCTGGGCGGACTGATCGCGCTGACCATGAGCCACCCCCAGCTGAGCCTCCCGGCCGGCGAGCGCTTGAACCTCGGCATGGACGTTGCACTGGCCACCGCCGGTGGCAATCCGGCCAGACTGGGTACGGTGAAGCTCAGCAGCGGCCTGCGCTACGACGCGCAGACCCAGGGTTTCCACCTGCAGCAGCCCAGCGTGGATGACTTCACCCCCGCCAACCAGGGCGGTCGTCTCGACTCGCGCACCCGCGGCCTGCTCAACGCCTGGCTGAGCGACTACGCCCAGCGCGAGCCGATCTACAAGCTGGATCCGGCCGTGGCCGGTGTACTTGGCGCCCTGCAGGTACAGTCGGCGCAGGTGAAGAACGGCAAGCTGGTGGTCACCTTCAACCAGAACCTGGGCAACCTGGTGCCGGCAGGCGTGCTGGGCAAGTAAGGTAGTGCCGGCCGCTGGCCGGCACTACCCATTGCGGGTCAGCGCTTGGGCTGCAGCATGGTGCCGGTGCACTTGGGCGAGCCGCAGCGGCACTCCCAGATCTTCTTGAGCTTGGCGGTGTGGCGCTCGGCCAGGGTGATGCCGTAGTTGTAGGTCAGTTCCTCACCGGCCTTGATGTCGCGCAGTGCTTCGATGAACACCTTGTCGCCACGGCTGTCACCGTCCTCGTCTTCCTCGATCACCGCTTCGCAGTTCGGGTCGCAGCTGTGGTTGATCCAGCGCGCGTCATTGCCCTTGTAGTTGGCATCGATCACCCAGTCGTCATTGAGGGTGAACAGGAAGGTATGGCCACTTTCGACGTCGCCGCTGTCATCGGCATCAACGTCGCCGTGGCTGCGCAGCAGGCCCTTGTACTGGATCACGCGCTCGCCCTGCTTGATCGGGGCCACGGAAAAAACACCGTTGCCGTGGATGGCGGACTTGCGGGCTTGGATCTTCTTGGGCATCGGCAAGGGAGGTCTGCAGCGAAAGGAACGCTGATTCTCGCCCATTCCGGGTGATTGCGAAAATCACCCCGTTGGCGCAGCATTGCGCCTGGCAACGGCCCCGGTGTGTCCTCCCGGCCCGGCCCCAGCGTCGGCTGAATGCCCGGGTTGGATGCCGGCGAATAAAAGCGTACAATTTCAGTCCGCTTTAAGAACCGCTCGCATTCCCATGTTGCGTGTCACCAAGCTCACCGATTACGCCACCGTGGTACTGACCGTGCTTGCCGCCCGTCCGGGCGAGGTACTCAGTGCCACCGAGCTGGCCGAATTCACCGGTCTGGAGCCGCCCACCGTCAGCAAGGTGCTCAAGCCGCTGGCCCAGGCCGGCCTGGTTGAAGGCCTGCGCGGCGTCCGCGGCGGCTACCGGCTGACCCGCCCGGCCATCGAGATCTCGCTGTTCGAAGTGGTCGAAGCAATGGAAGGGCCGCTGGCCCTGACCGAATGCAGCCACGACCACCACCAGTGCGGCATGGCGCCCAAGTGCGGCGCGCGCAGCAGCTGGCGGCTGATCAACGACGTGGTTTCCGAGGCCCTGCGCGATGTCACCCTCGCCCAGATCCTGCCCCCTCTCCCCCTTGCCGATGACGAACAGCGCCGCACCATCGCTGTCGACGTCGTCTCCTGATCCGTAGGCAGCCCCCCATGGCCACCGAAACCATCGAAAACGTCGCCCACGACGACACCCCCAACCGCGAGATCCACGAGCAGCTCGGCCGCAAGTATTCGGCCGGCTTCATCACCGAGATCGAATCGGACTCCCTGCCGCCGGGCCTGGACGAGGACACCATCCGTGCCCTGTCGGCCAAGAAGGAAGAGCCGGAGTGGATGACGCAGTGGCGCCTGGACGCCTACCGCCACTTCCTGACCATGCCGATGCCGGACTGGGCCAAGCTGGAGATCGCCCCGATCGACCTGCAGGCGCTCAGCTACTACTCCGCGCCGAAGGGCCCGAAGTACGCCTCGCTGGATGACGTGCCCAAGGAGCTGCTGGACACCTACGACAAGCTGGGCGTGCCGCTGCACGAGCGCGCCAAGCTGGCCGGCGTGGCGGTGGACGCGGTGTTCGACTCGGTGTCCGTCGGTACCACCTTCCGCAAGGAACTGGCCGAGAAGGGCATCATCTTCTGCTCGATGTCCGAGGCCATCAAGGAACACCCGGAGCTGGTCCGCCAGTATCTGGGCACCGTGGTGCCGGTGGGCGACAACTACTTCGCCGCGCTCAACTCGGCGGTGTTCTCCGATGGCAGTTTCGTGTTCATTCCCAAGGGCGTGCGCTGCCCGATGGAGCTGAGCACTTACTTCCGCATCAACGCCGGCCACACCGGCCAGTTCGAGCGCACCCTGATCGTGTGCGAGGACAAGGCCTACGTGTCCTACCTGGAAGGCTGCACCGCGCCGATGCGCGACGAGAACCAGCTGCACGCCGCAGTGGTCGAGCTGGTGGCGCTGGAAGACGCGGAGATCAAGTACTCCACCGTGCAGAACTGGTACCCGGGCGACGAGAACGGCGTCGGCGGCATCTACAACTTCGTCACCAAGCGTGCCGAATGCCGTGGCGCGCGCAGCAAGGTCACCTGGACCCAGGTCGAGACCGGCTCGGCGATCACCTGGAAGTACCCGTCCTGCGTGCTGCTGGGCGACGACTCGGTCGGTGAGTTCCACTCCGTGGCGCTGACCCATCACCGCCAGCAGGCCGACACCGGCACCAAGATGATCCACATCGGCAAGCGCACCAAGAGCAAGATCGTCAGCAAGGGCATCAGCGCCGGCCGCGGCCAGAACACCTACCGCGGCCTGGTGCGTGTGGACCGCAACGCCGATGGCGCGCGCAACTATACCCAGTGCGATTCGCTGCTGATCGGCAAGCAGTGCGGTGCCCATACCTTCCCCTACATCGAGGTGAAGAACCCCGGCGCCACCGTCGAGCACGAGGCCACCACCTCCAAGATCTCCGACGACCAGCTGTTCTACTGCCGCGCCCGTGGCATCAGCCAGGAAGACGCGGTGTCGATGATCGTCGACGGCTTCTGCAAGCAGGTGTTCCGCGAACTGCCGATGGAGTTCGCGGTGGAAGCCAAGAAGCTGCTGGAAGTCTCGCTGGAGGGAAGCGTCGGATGATGCGTACGTCTTTGCCCGCACTGTTGCTGCTGGGCCTTTCGCCCTGGGCGGTGGCAAACGCGGCCTGCACCCCCGAAGACCTGGCGGGTGCGACCCCGGTCAAATTGCCCGCCGGCACGGTCATCTCCACGCCGAAAGAATTTTCCATGCTGCTGACGACGCGGCAGGACGGCAGCTTCGACGCGATCCGGCCGCTCCTGAGTTCGCGCAACCGTGAGCTGGATCGCGCCGCTGCCGAATCCATCCGACAGGCCTCCCTCCCGGTCTCCTGCCTGCAAGAACCCGGTGAAGAGATCCTCGTGGTCTTCTCCGCCCTCCCCGCTCAACCTGGGCAGCCCGGCAACGGCACGGTGCAGATCGTCCGCATCGACCCCGCAGCCCCGAAATCAACCAAGTCATGACCATGCTGAAGATCGAAAACCTCCACGCCCGCATCGGCGACAAGGAAATCCTCAAGGGCCTGTCGCTGGATGTTAAGCCCGGCCAGGTGCACGCCATCATGGGCCCCAACGGCGCCGGCAAGTCCACCCTGGGCAATGTCCTGGCCGGCCGCGACGGCTACGAAGTGACCGAAGGCAGCGTGCAGTTCGACGGCGTCGACCTGCTCGACCAGGACCCGGAAGCGCGCGCCGCCGCCGGCCTGTTCCTGGCGTTCCAGTACCCGGTGGAAATCCCGGGCGTGAACAACACCTACTTCCTGCGCGCCGCGCTGAATGCACAGCGCAAGGCCCGCGGTGAAGAAGAACTCGATTCCATGCAGTTCCTGAAGCTGGTGCGCCAGAAGCTGGCCGTGCTGCACCTGAAGGACGAACTGCTGCACCGTGGCGTCAACGAGGGCTTCTCCGGTGGCGAGAAGAAGCGCAACGAGATCTTCCAGCTGGCCGTGCTGGAGCCGAAGCTGGCGATCCTGGACGAAACCGACTCGGGCCTGGACATCGATGCGCTGAAGAGCGTCGCCGACGGCGTCAACGCGCTGCGCGGCGCCGACCGCTCGTTCCTGGTCATTACCCACTACCAGCGCCTGCTCGACTACATCAAGCCGGACGTGGTGCACGTGCTGGCCGATGGCCGCATCGTCAAGAGTGGCGGCCCGGAACTGGCCCTGGAACTGGAAGCGCACGGCTACGACTTCCTGAAGGATCGCGTGGTGCGCGAGGCGGCGGTCTGATGAGCGCCCTGCTCGACTCCATGGCCCAGGCCTTCTGCGGCAGCGATGCGCGCCGCGAGGTGCTCGACGCGGCCCTGCGTGACGGCCTGCCTGCCGCCCGCAACGAAGCCTGGAAGTACACCTCGCTGCGCCAGCTGGAGCGCCGTGCGTTCGCGGCTGCACCACTGCAGGGCCCTGCCCTGGATGCCGCGCTGCTGGAGGACATCCCGGCACCGCGCCTGGTGTTCGTCAACGGCCGCCTGGATCCCGCGCTGAGCGACGTGCAGGCCCTGCCGGCCGGCGTGCAGCTGCAGCCGCTGTCGGCCGCACTGGCATCCGGCGAAGACGCCGTGCGTTTCCTTGGCCGCCGTTACGAGCGCAGCGAGGAGATCTTCGCCCGCCTCAACGCCGCACTAGCCGATGAAGGCGTGGTGCTGCGCGTGGACGAAGGCGTGCAGGTCGAAGCGCCGCTGCAGCTGGTGTTCGCCAGCGTCGCCGGCGAGACCGACCTGGCCTGGCACCACCGCCACCTGATCGAACTGCGTGCCGGCGCCAGCCTGGGCGTGGTCGAGCACCGCTTCAGCGTCGGCGATTCGGCCCACCTGGACAACACCGTGCTGCACGCCCATGTCGCCCGCGATGCCGTGCTCAAGCACGCCCGCGTGCAGACCGGCAGCGCGCGCCAGACCAGCTTCCTGCGCACCGACGCGGTGCTGGCACGTGACGCGCAGTACCACCGCGTCGACCTGGAACTGGGCGCCGCGCTCAGCCGCCATGAACTGAACGTGCGCCTGGAAGGCGACAACGCCCAGCTGACCGCCAACGGCGTGCTGCTTGGCAATGGCCGCCGCCACGTCGAAACCCGCCTGGGCATCGACCACATCGCACGCGATACGAGTTGCGAGCTGCTGTGGCGTGGCGTTGCCGCCAACCGCAGCCGCGTGGTGTTCCATGGTGGCATCCAGATCCGCGAAGGCGCCGACGGCACCGACGCGAACCTGTCCAACAAGAACCTGCTGCTGTCGGCCGATGCCGAGATCGACACCCAGCCGACGCTGGTGATCGACGCCGATGAAGTGAAGGCCGCGCACGGTGCGACCGTCGGCCAGCTCGATGCCAATGCGCTGTTCTACCTGCGCTCGCGCGGCCTGCCGCAGGCACAGGCGCAGGCACTGCTGAGCGCCGCGTTCTGCCACGAGCCGCTGAAGGTCCTGCCGGACGCCCTGCGCGAGCAGCTGGCACGCCGTTTGGACAAGGCCCTGGCCGAGGCGGGCGTGGCATGAACCTGTCCACCCCGCGCCCGATCGAAACCCCCAGCGGTGCCCCCGACTGGGACCGCGTCCGCCTCGACTTCCCGCTGCTGATGCGCGAAGTGCACGGCAAGCCGCTGGTCTATTTCGACAATGCCAACACCGGCCAGAAGCCGGTGCAGGTGATCGGCGCGGTGGACGAGTTCTACCGCCGCTACAACGCCAACGTCAGCCGCGCGGTGCATGCACTGGGCAGCGAAGCCACCGATGCCTACGAAGGCGCACGCAACAAGCTGGCGCGCTTCCTCAACGTGCGCCCCAGCGACCTGGTGCTGTGCAGCGGCACCACCTTCGCCATCAACCTGGTGGCGTACTCGTGGGCGCTGCCGCGGCTGAAGGCCGGCGATGTCATCCTGGTGTCCCGCATGGAACACCATGCCAACATCGTGCCGTGGCAGCTGGTCGCCCAGCGTACCGGCGCCACCATCCGCGTGGCCGAGATCACTCCAGATGGGGCGCTGGACCTGGATGCACTGCGTGCTGCCATGACCCCCGAGGTCAAGCTGCTGGCGGTCACCCACGTGTCCAACGTGCTGGGCACTGTCAACCCGGTGCGCGAAATCTGCCGTGAAGCGCGCAAGCGCGGCATCATCACCGTGGTCGACGGCTCGCAGGCAGTGCCGCACCGCAAGGTCGACGTGGCCGCGATCGGCTGCGACTTCTACGCCATCACCGGCCACAAGATGTGTGGCCCGACCGGCACCGGCGCATTGTGGGCGCGCCGCGAGCACCTTGATGCGATGCCGCCGTTCCTCGGTGGCGGCGAGATGATCAAGGAAGTCAGCTTCGACGGCACCGTATTCAATGATGCCCCGCACAAGTTCGAAGCCGGCACCCCGAACATCGCCGGCTTCATCGGCCTGGGCGTGGCTGCCGACTACCTGCAGCAGCTTGGCCAGGAGAACGTGGAAGCACGCGAGGCCGAACTGCTGGCGCACTTCACCGAAGAGCTGCGCCGCGTTGACGGCCTGCGCATCATCGGCGAAGCGCCGGAGAAGGCCGCCGTGGTCTCGTTCCTGATCGATGGCGCGCATGCCCACGATCTGGCCACCCTGCTCGACCTGGAAGGCGTGGCCGTGCGATCGGGCCAGCACTGCGCGCACCCGCTGCTGCAGTACTTCGGTGTGGCGGCCACCTGCCGTGCCTCGCTGGCGTTCTACAACACCCACACCGAGATCGAGCGCTTCATGACCGCGCTGACCAAGGTACGCAAGCTGCTGGGCTGAGCCCTGCAGACGGGGTCAGAGCCCTTTCGCCCAGCGAAAGGGCTCTGACCCCACGCCGCTCCCCCATTTGCGCCCGCCCACGGCCCACCTAGAATGGGCCGATGAGCACCCTGACCTACCGCGCCGCCACGTCGGCCGACATCCCCGCCCTGATCACCCTGGTCACCTCGGCCTACCGCGGCGACGCCAGCCGCGTCGGCTGGACCACCGAAGCCGACCTGCTGGACGGTGCCCGCATCGACGCCGAAGGCATCCAGGGCGACCTCGACCGCCCGCGCTCCACCATCCTGCTGGCCGAACGCGAGGGCCAACTGGTGGCCTGCGCCCACGTCGCCGATGTCGACGGCAAGGGCTACTTCGGCATGTTCTCGGTCGACCCGGCCCAGCAGGGCGGTGGCGTCGGCAAGCAGCTGATGGATGCCGCCGAAGCGCACGCCGCGCGCGAATGGAACGTGCCGGTGATGCAGATGACCGTCATCGACGTGCGCGACGAACTGATCGCCTTCTACGAGCGTCGCGGCTACAGCCGTACCGGCATCAAGAAGCCGTTCCCGTATGGCGACGAACGCTTCGGCATCCCCAAGCGCGACGACCTGCGCTTCGAGATCCTGGAAAAGCCGCTGGCCGGAGCCGCCGCGTGAGCGAGGCCTGGACCTTTGTCTGTGCCGGCAACGAGCTGCTGCCGGGCGAAATGAAGAGCGTGTTCGACGAAGTGACCGGCACGCCGATCGTGGTGTTCAACCTCGACGGCGAGCTGTACGCACTGGAAGATCAGTGCACGCATGAAGAATTCGAGCTGTCCTCGGGCGAGTTCAACACCACCGAAGGCAGCGTGGAGTGCGTGCTGCACGGCGCGCGCTTCGACGTGCGCGATGGCCGCGCCCTGTGCGCCCCGGCCTATACCCCGGTGCCCAAGTTCCCGGTAAAGCGGGAGCACGACGCGGTCTGGACGCGCGACGACCGGGATTGAGGCCGCGCCCCGGCGAGGGCGCCCACACCCATGGGGTGGATCCACAGAAACGCCTTGAGGGCCTTCCCAGGGCGCCTCAGGGGATCCCCGGCAGCCCACCACACCCCGTACATGCGAATCATTATCGTTGATGTTATTCTACGTAACATCTTCGTAACGACTTCGCCCCTGCGCCATGGCTTCGCCCACGCCCACCGCCACGCTGTGCCAGCTTGCCCGCCAGGGGTGGCCGCTGCTTGTGGCCGTGCTGCTGACGCTGCTGCTGGGCTGGTCGGCGCTGCACGAGGGGCGCGGCACGACAACCAGCGACGCGCCCACGGTGTATGCCCTGGGTGCCGCGCCTGCTTCCCCGCCATACGTGCTGCCGCACGAACAGGCGATGCACCGCGCTGAATCCGAACCCGATGGCAGCCGCGGCGAAAAGCCGCCCGTGCTGCGGCGACTCTGCCTGCAGCACCCTGACAATGCACCTGCAGATGCTCCGGCCCCGGTGACACCGGCCCCTCCGGTGCACATGCCGGGCCGACGCCAGCCCCCTTCCCAGGCTCCGCCCGCGCTGCTGGCCTGACGTTCCGCTGCGCCAAGCGCAGCCGCATCCGCACGTCCCCCATCGTTCTACGTACTGCTGCCGCGCGGCCCGCGCCGGCCGCCCTTCCCTGTTCCCCTTCTGCAGACGCCCATGAACCCGATCAAGAGCCGCAAGCACGCTTCGCCGCTTCGTACCCTGCCGCTGGCCACCGCCAGTCTTGCCGCCGGCCTCGGCCTGGCCACCCTGCCCGCGCTGGCCCACGCCGAAGCCGCCGACAACGCACGCACCCTGGACAAGATCGACGTGCACGCCACCCGCGGCTACAAGGCCGACAAGGTCGCCTCGCCGAAGTTCACCCAACGCCTGCAGGACACCCCGCAGACCATCCAGGTGATCACCAGCGACCTGTTCAACCAGCAGGGCGCCACCACGCTGACCGAGGCACTGCGCAACAGCCCCGGCGTGGGCACCTTCTATGCCGGCGAGAACGGCAACACCACCACCGGTGACGCGCTGTTCATGCGTGGCTTCGACACCTCCAACAGCCTGTACGTGGACGGTGTGCGCGACCTGGGCTCGATCTCGCGCGATGTGTTCAACATCGAACAGGTGGAAGTGACCAAGGGGCCAGCCGGCACCGACAACGGGCGCTCGGCGCCGACCGGTGCGATCAACCTGGTCAGCAAGCAGGCCAACCTGCAGGACGCGACGTCGGCCAGCATTTCGCTGGGCAGCGACCAGCAGCGCCGCGCCACCGCCGACTGGAACCAGTCGCTGGGCGCCACCAGTGCGCTGCGCATCAACGGCATGTGGCAGGACAGCGACCAGCCCGGCCGCGACCATGTGCAGAACAAGCGCTGGGGCATCGCACCTTCGTTGGTGTTCGGCCTGGGCACCGCCACCCGCTATTACCTCAACCTGCTGTACGTGAAGCAGGACAACGTGCCCGATGGTGGCGTGCCCACCCTGGGCCTGCCGGGCTGGACGCCGCAGCCGACACTGGAAGCGCTGGCCGGGCACCCGGTCGATCCGGAAAACTTCTACGGCACCCGCGCCGACCACGATGACGTGACCGCGAAGATGGCCACGTTCCGCTTCGAGCACGACTTCAACGACAGCGTGCGCCTGACCAACACCGCGCGCTGGGGCCGCACCGAGCAGGACTACCTGCTCACCGCCTTCATGGGCACCGGCGTACGCGGCGCGGGCGGCCGCCCGACCGGCAACATCACCTATGCCAACCCGGCCGACCTCTCCAGCTACGCCATCGCGCGCAGCCTGCCGACCTTCAAGGACCAGCGCAACACGATCCTCACCGACCAGCTGAACCTGCGCGCGGACTTCGCCACCGGCGCGGTCGGCCACGCCCTGAGCGCGGGCCTGGAGTTCACCCACGAGGAACTGGACAGCTACGGCCAGGCCGCCACCGCCGGTACCAGCTGGCCCGCCGCCAACCTGTACGACCCGGACTGGAACGTCAGTGGCCTGAGCTGGGCGCACAACGGCGCCGACGCGCACGGCAAGACCACCACCTCCTCGGCCTACCTGTTCGACACCCTGTCCTTCGGTGAAAGCTTCCTGCTGACTGCCGGCGTGCGCGCCGACCACTACAAGACCGAGTACGCCAGCGCGTCGGTGTGTGGCGGTCGTGGCGGCCCGGTGTGCGGCAACAACCCCACCGGCACCGTGCTGCGCAACCCCACCCTGGAAGCCAGCGACACCCTGCTGAACTGGAAGCTGGGCGCGCTGTACAAGGTGGGCGACACGGTCAGCCTGTACGCCAACTACGCCATTTCCCAGCAGCCGCCGGGCGGCGCCAACTTCCAGTTGAGCAGCTCGGCCAGCAGCGCCGACAACCCCAAGCTGGACCCGCAGAAGGCCAAGACCTTCGAAGTGGGCACCAAGTGGGGCTTCATGGATGACGCACTGGCGGTGAACCTGGCGCTGTTCCAGACCGACGTCGACAACGAAATCAACACCACCGTGCTGGACGATGCCGGCAACCCGACCCAGACCGGCAGCAAGCGGGTCAAGGGTGTGGAACTCTCCGCGGTCGGCCGCCTGACCGACAACTGGTCGGTCAGCGCCGGTTACAGCCACCTGAATACAGAAGTGAAGGAAGGCGCCAAGGTGGCCGCCGATGGCACCACCAACCTGACCTACACCCCGGACGATACGTTCACCGGCTGGACCAGCTACATCCTGCCCTACGGCATCACCGTGGGCGGCGGCGTGCGCTACGCCGCTGGCATGCACCGCGGCACCGACGGCGCGGTGGGCACCCCGTCGTTCACCAAATCCTACGTGGTGTACGACGCTGTCGTGTCCTGGGCGATCAACGAGACCATCTCGCTGCGCTTGAATGGCTACAACCTGTTCGACAAGCAGTACGTGGCCAGCATCAACAAGAGCGGCTACCGTTACACCCCGGGTGCCCCGCGCACCTTCCTGCTCAGCGCGGACATCCGCTTCTGATGCATTGCGCGGGGGAGCCACGCTCCCCCGCGCCCCAAAAGGAACCGCCATGCTGCTGCACATTCCCGACGTGCTTTCACCCCAGGACGTGGCGCAGGCACGCAGGCGGCTCGACGCTGCAGACTGGACCGACGGTCGCGAGACCGTCGGTGCGCAGGGAGCGATGGTCAAACACAACCAGCAGCTGCCGGACGCCTTGCCCCTGAAAGCGGAACTGGGCCGGGACGTGCTGGCCGCACTGAGCCGCAGCCCCCTGTTCTTCGCTGCAGCGCTGCCCCTGAAGATCCTGCCGCCACGCTTCAACCGCTACAGCGGTGGCGGCACCTACGGTTTCCATGTCGACGGCGCGGTGATGAACCTGGCCAACGGCGAGCAGCTGCGCTCGGACATCTCCTGCACCCTGTTCCTGTCCGATCCGGACGAGTACGAGGGCGGCGAGCTGATCATCAGCGACACCTACGGCGAACACGAAGTGAAGCTGCCGGCCGGCGACCTGGTCGTGTATCCGTCCAGCAGCCTGCACAAGGTCAATCCGGTCACCTGCGGCGCGCGTGTGGCCTCGTTCTTCTGGGTGCAGAGCATGATCCGCGACGATGTGCAGCGCCGCCTGCTGTGGGAGATGGACGGCTCGATCGAGCGCCTGCGGCAGACCGGCGGCGACGCCGAAGCGGTGCTGCAGCTGACCGGTGTGTACCACAACCTGCTGCGGCGCTGGAGCGAAGTCTGAGCCTTGCCGGGCCGGCCTGCGACATTTTGGCAATCATTCTCATTTGCAACGGCTAACGGCTCTCATTACAATCACGCCCCGTTGATGCCGGCCGCTGCCGGCAGCCCCATGGGGACCCCCGCTTGCTGCGTCCGCTCCGCCCTCGCCCACTGATCCATCGCAAGATGGGTGCCGCCATGCGCGGCCAGCGTCCTGCGCTGGCCAGCCTGCTGGCGTGGGTGGCGATGCTGGCGTTGCTGCTGGGCACCCTGCCGCTGCTGCCGCATCCGGCGACAGCGGCGACCGTGCAGGTACCGCTGGAAGAACGCGGCGGCGAAGGCCCATTGCAGGAAGAAGCCCCGGCCAAGCTGCGCCGCTGTGCCTCCACCCCGGTGAAAGCGGCCGAGAAGGCCCGTTCGCCGCTGCTGCTGGCCAGCCAGTGGCTGCGTACCGAACTTGAACTCGTACCCGCCACGCCGGCCATGCCTGGCGTGCGCACGGACTGGCCACTGGCCGCTCCGGACACGCCCTGGGCCGACGCGCCCGGGCGTCGCCAGCAACGCGGCCAGGCGCCGCCGCTCGCCTGATCAACGGCCCGACGTGACCGCCTGCGCGGTCGCGCCCGCACGCCGCTGCCTGCTTCATCCCTGCCGCCCCTGACCGGGCTTCCCACGCATGCCGCGCCCTTCGCGCCCGGCATCGCACCTCCCTGCATCTTTCGAGGTAACTGCCATGGCCCAGCGCCATCGTGTCCGTTCGTCCCTGTCCCGCCCCCTGCTGACCAGCGCCGTGCTGGCGGCGATGGCGGCCCCTGCTTTCGCGCATGGAGAGGTCGCCGGCGCCCCGCAGACGCTGGACAAGGTGGTGGTCACCGCCTCCGGCTTCGAACAGAAGGTGGTCGATGCACCGGCCAGCATCAGCGTGGTCAGCCGCGAGGAACTGAGCAAGCGCCCCTACACCAACCTGGTCGATGCGCTGCGCGACGTGGAAGGCATCGACGTCGGCCTGGAGGCCACCGACAAGAACGGCCGCGCCACCATCTCCATGCGCGGCCTGCCCTCCGAATACACCCTGGTGCTGATCGACGGCCGCCGCCAGAGCAATGTCGGCCAGCTGTACCCGAACAACTTCGGCGGCGGCCAGTTCGCCTACCTGCCGCCGCTGGATGCGATCGAGCGCATCGAAGTGGTGCGCGGCCCGATGTCAACGCTGTACGGCTCGGACGCGATGGGCGGCGTGATCAACATCATCACCCGTCGCAACCAGGACAGCTGGCATGGCGCGCTCACCCAGGGCTTCACCGTGCAGCAGGACGACCAGTTCGGCGATGCACGCACCACCGACCTGTACCTCAGCGGCCCGCTGCTGAAGGACCGCCTCAGCCTGGCGGTGCGCGGCAGCTACTACGATGCCAAGGCATCGAATCCGGAATGGGATGCACTGACCCTTCCCGACGGCACGCTGTGGGAGCGCAGCATCGGCTTCGGTGGCGGCGGCAAGTCGGTGGCAAACACCAACTGGAATACCGGCGTGCGCCTGGACTTCCGCGTCAACGATGACCACGAGCTGTGGCTGGACTACGACGTCTCGCGGCAGAAGTACGACAACAGCCAAGGCCAGACCGGCACCCTGGACAGCCTGGCCAGCCTGTGGCGCGTGGGTAACGCAGTCATTCCCAACCCGAACGGCAACGGCACGGTCACCCGCCGCGTGGTGCAGCCGCGCGTGGGCTACACCGCCTACCAGCGCTACGAGCGCGACCAGCTGTCGCTGACCCACCAGGGCCGTTACAGCTTCGGCACCTGGCAGACCTCGCTGACCCACAGCAAGAGCAGCAACCTCGGCCGATCGCTGCCGCTGACCCTTGACGAGCGCGCCAACCTGCAGACGTTGTGGAACGACGTGTGCCGTCGTACCGGTGCCGCCAGCAACTGCGCGGCCGGCCGTGGCAATGCGCTGACCGCACTCAACCCCAGTGAAATGGCGCGCCTGCAGGCCTTCCTGCCGCGTCCGCTGCGCACCATGGAACTGGAAGGCTACGTGCTCGACACGATGCTGGATCTGGACTTCGGCGCGCACAAGCTCACTGTCGGCGGCCAGTACAACGACACCGACATGATCGACGGCGTGTTCGGCATGGACGGCGCCGGCTACCGCAGCAACACCAGGCAGAAGCATCGCATGTGGGCGCTGTTCGCCGAGGACAACTGGGCGCTGACCGACACCCTGACTGCCACCTTCGGCCTGCGCTACGACGACCACAACATCTTCGGCAGCCATCTCAGCCCGCGCGGCTACCTGGTGTGGAATGCCAGCGATGCGTGGACCTTCAAGGGTGGCGTCAGCACCGGCTACAAGACCCCGCGTCCGGACCAGCTGTTCCCGGGCATCACCGGCTTTGGTGGCCAGGGCGTGCTGCCGCTGGTGGGCTCGCCGAACCTGAAGCCGGAAACCAGCACCAACTACGAGCTGGCCGCCTACTACGAAGGCCAGCGCTGGGGCTTCAACGTCACCGGCTTCATCAATAAGTTCGAGGACAAGATCGCCAGCGGCGGCACTTTCCCGAACTGCGAAGTGGCACCGGCCGGCAGCGGCTACTGCGTGGACATCGGCCCGGGCTGGGCGGCGCTGGGCTACAGCACCTTCACCCAGAGCGTGAACATCGACAAGGCCGAAACCCGTGGTGCCGAACTGGCCGGCCACGTCGACCTGCTCGACACCCTGCAGCTGCGCGGCAACTACACCTGGACCAGGAGCGAGCAGACCAGCGGCCCGCAGAAGGGGCTGCCGATCACCGGCACCACCCCGGCCAAGCACATGGCCAATGCCAGCCTGAACTGGCAGCTCAACGAGGCCATCAGCCTGTCGCTGATCGGCGAGGGCCGCTACGACCGCTACCGCGACACGCTGCTGGACGCCAACGGCGCCAGCCAGACCCGCTACTACGAGGACTACACCATCTTCCACCTGGGTGGCAGCTGGAAGGCCACGCCATGGCTGACGGTCAATGCGCGGGTCAACAACCTGTTCGACAAGAACTTCGTCTCGCAGTCGTGCCTGCTGATCAGCCAGAGCGAGTTCAACTGCGTGGACGATTACGCGACCAAGGACCAGCGCCGCAGCTACTGGATTTCGTTGAACGCGAAGTTCTGACCGCCGCGCACCGGCAGTGCCGGCCACTGACCGGCATTGCCCTGCTCCGGTGGGTGCCGACCTTGGTCGGCACCGCTTCATCCACGATCCGCGGTAGCGGTAGTGCCGGCCGCTGGCGGAAACCAGCAAGGGCCCCTCCGGGATACAGAACGACACGCAATTGCGAGCTATTCTCACCAATGATGTAATGGGCAGTCCCCGTCCGCCTCGAACCGTGCCGTGAGCCGTCCTGCCTCTTCCGCCGTGCAGCAGCAACAAAGCCGTGGCTTCTGGCTGCGGACGCTGCACCAGTGGCACTGGATCAGCTCGGCGGTGTGCCTGATCGGCATGCTGCTGTTCGCGGTGACCGGCCTGACCCTCAACCATGCCGCGAAGATCGAGGCCAAGCCACAGGTGCAGAACCAGCACCTGGAACTGCCAGCCGATCTGCTTGGCCAGCTCGGCACGCGCGAAAACGGCAATGCGCCGATCCCGCGCCCCGCCCGGCAATGGCTGGATACGCAGCTGGGCATCGCCATCGGCGGCCGCCCGGCCGAGTGGTCGGCCGAGGAGATCTACCTGTCGCTGCCACGACCGGGTGGCGACGCGTGGTTGAGCATCGATCGCGAGACCGGCGCGGTGGAGTACGAATCAACCTCGCGCGGCGCGGTGTCCTACCTCAACGACCTGCACAAGGGCCGCAATGCCGGCCCGGCGTGGGGCTGGTTCCTGGACCTGTTCGCCGTGGCCTGCCTGGTGTTCTGCATCACCGGCCTGTTCCTGCTGCACCTCCATGCACGGCAGCGGCGCATGACCTGGCCGCTGGTCGGCCTCGGCCTGATGATCCCGCTGCTGATCGCCCTGCTGCTGATCCACTGACTTTTCCCCGTTTCCGGAGCCGCCCCATGCGCGTCACCCTGACCATCGCCCTCAGCGGCCTGCTGGCCACCTCGCCAGCCTATGCCACCACCCTCGACATCAACGTCGAAGTGCCCAAGCTCAACGTGGCCGAATACCACCGCCCGTATGTGGCCGTGTGGCTGGAAGGCGCCGACCAGAAGGTCGCGGCCAACCTCTCGGTCTGGTACCAGCAGACCAGCAACAGCGAAGGCCACGGCACCAAGTGGCTGCCCGACCTGCGCCAGTGGTGGCGCAAGAGCGGTCGCACCCTGCAGGTGCCGGTGGATGGCGTGACCGGTCCGACCCGCCCGGTCGGCAAGCACGCGCTGTCGTTCAACGACAAGCAGCCGGCACTGAAGCAGCTGGCCCCGGGCAACTACACCCTGGTAGTGGAAGCGGTGCGTGAAGTCGGCGGCCGCGAACTGCTGAAGATCCCCTTCACCTGGCCAGCCACCGCCGCGCAGAACGGCAAGGCGCAGGGCGCCACCGAACTGGGCCAGGTCACCCTCGCCGTCAAACCCTGAAAAGGGGACGGAGGGGATTAAGTCCTAATCCCCTCGCTCTTGTCGCATCACCCCGCATCCACTGGAGTCTTCCGCATGAAGCGCACGCTCGTCCTCGCCGCCGCCCTGGCCGCTGCCCTTCCCTTCTCCGCCCTGGCCCACAAGGCCTGGCTGCTGCCCTCGCAGACCGTGATCGCCGGCAACGCGCCGTGGATCACCGTCGACGGTGCGGTCTCCAACGACCTGTTCTACTTCAACCACGTGCCGCTGCGCCTGGAATCGCTGGTGATCACCGCACCGGACGGCAGCACCGTGCAGCCGCAGAACGCGTCGACCGGCAAGTACCGCAGCGTGTTCGACATCGAACTGAAGCAGGCGGGCACCTACCGCATCGCCTCGGTCAACGACGGCCTGTTCGCCACCTACGAACAGAACGGCGAGCGCAAGCGCTGGCGCGGCAGCGTCGCCACCTTTGGTGAACTGCCGAAGGATGCGAAGAAGCTGGAAGTGAGCCAGTCGGTCGGTCGCGTGGAGACCTTCGTCACCAACGGCGCGCCGAACGACACCGCGCTGAAGCCGACCAACCGTGGCATCGAGCTGGTCGCCGTCGGCCACCCGAACGACCTGTTCGCCGGCGAGGAAGCCACCTTCCGCGTACTGGTTGACGGCAAGCCGACCGCCGGCCTCGAATTCGAGATCGTGCGTGGCGCCACCCGCTACCGCAACGCGCAGGACGAACTGAAGCTGACCAGCGATGCCAAGGGCGAGATCAAGGTGACCTGGCCGGAAGCCGGCATGTACTGGCTGGAAACCGGCACCGAGGACAACAAGACCTCGGTGAAGCAGGCCGCGAAGCGCCGCCTGAGCTACGTGGCCACGCTGGAAGTGCTGCCGCAGTAATGACGTGGACCGCGATGCCGGGCAGGCCCCGGCATCGCCGCCGCAACGCCTCACCATGACCGATTCCCTGCTCGACATCGCCCGCCTCGGCGGCACCACCATGGGCACCACCTGGAGCGTGTCGCTGGTTGCGCCGCGCCAGCGCGACCTGCACCCGCTGCACGCCGGCATCCAGGCGCGGCTGGATGATGTGGTCGCGCAGATGAGCACGTGGGAGCCCGGCTCGGATCTAAGCCGCTACAACCGCACCAACGCCGGCCAATGGTGCGTGCTGCCGGCCGAGACGCGCCACGTTCTGGCCTGCGCACTGGCCATCGCTGCCGCCAGTGACGGTGCCTTCGATCCCACCATCGGCCCGCTGGTTGCACTGTGGGGCTTCGGTGCACATGCCGGTGAACGCCGCCAGCCCGACGACGCTACCCTGCAGGCCACGCGCGATCGCTGCGGTTGGCAGCGCCTGCAGTGGCAGGACGATGCGCTGCTGCAACCGGGTGGACTGGAACTGGATCTTTCTGCGATCGCCAAGGGCTTTGGCGTCGATCACGTGGCCGCCTGGTTGCGTGGGCAAGGCATTGCTGCTGCACTGATCGAGGTCGGTGGCGAACTGGCTGGCTATGGTCGCAAGCCGAACCGCCAGCCGTGGCGCGTGCTGGTGGAATCGGCGCCGGAAGAAGACGCGCACACCGAAACACCACCGCGGGTGCTGGCGCTGGACGGCAAGGCGGTGGCCACCTCCGGTGATCGCTGGCACCAGTACCAGGCCGATGGCGAGGCCTACAGCCACAGCCTGGACCCGCGTTCGGGCAGACCGGTGCGGCAGGTTGCAGCGGCGGTCACGGTGGTGGCCGACGACGCCATGCACGCCGATGCCTGGGCCACCGCACTGACCGTACTCGGTCGCGAACAGGGCATGGCGCTGGCCGAACGCGAAGGACTGGCCGCGCGCTACCTGCAACGCGCCGCAGAAGGCCCGCGGGAATTCCTCAGCAGCGCCCTCCAGCGCCTGCTCGACGAGCAGGACGCATGAGTGCACGACCGTCGCGCGCGCTGCTCGGCAACGCGCTTGTACTGATCCTGCTGGCGCTGATCGCCTGGGCGCTGCTGCGACTGCATCTCGGCGAAGCCTGGTGGCAGGGCGCGCCGCCGGAACGGCAATCGCAGATCGCCATCATCGCCACCGCGCTGTATGCGCTGGCCTGCGCCGCACTGTGGTGGCGTGGGCGACCGCGCGACGATACTGCAACCGGTGACACGCCCCCGATCCTGCTGGTCTGGTCCAGCCAGACCGGCTTTGCCCGCGAACTGGCCGGACGCAGTGCCGAGGCATTGCGTGGTGCCGGCGTGCCGGTGCGCGTGCGTGGCCTGCATGAGGTGGACGCGGCGCTGCTGGCCGACAGCCAGCGCGCGCTGTTCATCGCCAGCACCACCGGCGAAGGTGATCCGCCCGACCACGCCCTGCCCTTCCTGCGCGGGGTGATGGCCACGCCGCCCTCGCTGCAGCACCTGCGCTACGGCGTGCTCGCGCTGGGCGACCGCAGCTATGGCCACTTCTGCGGATTCGGCCACCAGCTCGACCAATGGCTGCGCCAGCACGGCGCGCACCCTCTGTTCGATGCGATCGACGTCGACAACGCCGATCCGGCCGCGCTGCGTCACTGGCAGCAGTTGCTGGGACAACTCGGCGGTAACGCCAGCGAACTGCCCGACTGGAGTCCGGCCGAGTACCAGCCGTGGACGCTGCTGCAGCGCACGCATCTGAACCCGGGCAGCCCCGGCGGCCCGGTGTACTGGATACGCCTGCAGCCACCGGCCGATGCAGATGCGCAGTGGCAGGCCGGCGACATCGCCGAGATCGGCCCGCAGCATGCATCGCACACCGTACGTGCCTGGCTGGACGCACAACGCTTCGATGCGGACATCGTGCTGGATGACGGGCAGACGTTGCTGGCACGCGTCGCGCGCTCGCACCTGCCCTCATTGGTTCCCCCGGGTGATCTGCCCGCATTGCTGGCGACCCTGCAGCCGCTGCCGCATCGCGAATACTCGATCGCCTCGGTGATGGCCGGTGGCGCGGTGGAACTGCTGCTGCGTCGCCAGCTGCGCGCGGACGGTACACCCGGCATCGGCAGCGGCTGGCTGTGCGACCACGCGGTCATCGGCGAGCCGGTGCAGCTGCGGCTGCGTCGCAACGACAACTTCCATGGCGTCGCCGCCCACGTGCCGCTGCTGTTGATCGGCAACGGCACCGGCATCGCCGGCCTGCGCGCGCACCTGCACGAACGTGCCCAGCGTGGCGCACGCCGTACCTGGCTGCTGTTCGGTGAGCGCACCGCCGCGCACGACTTCCACTTCGGTGAAGAACTGCAGGCGATGCTGGCCGACGGCTCGCTGGCGCGGTTGGATGCAGTGTTCAGCCGTGATGGCGGCGCGCACCGTTACGTGCAGGACCGGCTGCTGGCCGAAGCGGCAACGCTGCGGCAGTGGGTGGATGAAGGCGCGGCGATCCTGGTCTGCGGCAGCCTGCAGGGCATGGCCCCGGCGGTGGATGCGGTGATCGAGCAGGTGCTGGGAGCGGACGGCAAGGAAGCGTTGCTGTTGGCCGGTCGTTACCGGCGCGATGTGTATTGAGGTGGCCGCATCCACGCATGGCGTGGATCTACTGTAGAGCCGAGCCATGCTCGGCTGGCCGTGCCTGCCGGCGCCAACGAATCATCACCCCGCCGCACTGACCCGGATCGCCAACAGCTCGCCACCGCCCTGCAACGCGTGCCGCTGACGTTCACCGGCTGCCAACCACGCGGTATCGCCGGCCTGCATGGCCGGCAGTCCACTGTCCTCACCAAATTCGGCGTGCCCGGCCAACAGGTGCAGCGCCCAGGCCACACCCGGTTCGCAGAAGAAGAACATCGACCCCACCAATGGCCGGTGCAGCAGTTCGGCCTGCAGCAGCTCGCGCTTCCACATCAGGTTGAAGTCGTGGGTGATGCCGTCCACCAGTTCACCGTGCAGTGTTTCCTCACCCGCAAAGCGCACCCGTCCATGCGGTGGCAACACGTCGGCCACGCGGTCATCGTCGAAGCGCAGGCGCACGCCATTGCCCTGCAGCAGCACCAGCTCGCGCTCCACACCAGGGAAGGCGGAGAACGCCGCGTCCTGCTCGATCTCGGCCACCGACAGGCGCAGCGCCCAGTCATCGCCCTGCACGGGCAGGCGCAGGATCTCGCGGGTCCAGCCCAGGCCGTTGCGCCACCGTTCGCGGCGGTAGTCCAGGCTGGAGATCACCTGGCTCGGAGTGTGCAGCAGGGAGTCAATGTTCATCAGCGCATTGCATCATGCCGCGCGCCGTCGTGCATCACCGCGTGGCGAGCGTGCCCTGGCCACCGCACCCACCGGCCAGCAGCTGCGAGTGCTTCAGCCAATCCTGGTCGGGGTAGTAAGCAAACACCATCGTGCCACCACGCAACGCATCGATCAGCGGCTTGGCTACCGACAGCCGCACCGCCGGACAGCCCAGGCTGCGCCCCAGCCGCCCCTGCAGCTGTGCGGTGGCCGGATTCACGTACGGCGCGCCGTGGATGACGATTGCTCGGTCACGCGCGCGGTCGTTGAAGCCCGGTTCCAGCCCGGCCAGGCGCAGCGAATATCCATTGCCCCCCATGTAGGTCTCCTGCGCGGTGAACGCACCAATACTGGACATGAAGCTGCCATCGCGGTTGGAGAAGTGCTCGGTGCGGTTCTCGCCACTGTTGCGGCCATGCGCCACCCATTCCTCGAACAGCAGGCGCTGGTGGGCCAGGTCGAACACCCACAGGCGCGGCTCGGTGGACGGCCGCGAATAGTCGATCACGCTGAGGCGATCACCATTGATGCCCAGCTCCGGCCGCTGCAGTGCGCAGCGCATGGCATGCGCCGCCAGTTGCAGCACGTGGCGGTCGGCCTTGGGTGCGCTGCGCGACAGCAGGGCAGCCAGATCATCGGCAGAGGTGGCGAGGGCGGGCGTCTGTGCCAGCGCCGGGGCGCTGGCCGAGGTCGCCAGCAGGCCGAACGCGGCCAGCCGGCACAGGCGGGATGCAGTCATGGGCACAACGAGGGGACTCAGTTGCCCTTGAGGGTGGACCCTGGCGGCTCGGATTCCAAGACCGGCTGCATTCCGGATTCAGCCGGGCTTGGGCGGACCGCCGGCAGCGAGGTCACCAGCAGGGTGGTGCCCGGCACCAGCACCTGGTACAGCTGACGGGCGAAATCGGTCGGCAGCGCCATCGGCAGCGAGGGCGTGGCCAGCAGGTCCGGCGTGGCCTGGGCACGGTCCTGGCCCAGCAACGGGTAGGCCGTCCACTGGTGCAGGCGCTGGTTCACGTCCAGCGGGCTGGGGGTGTCGCTGTAGCCCTGCCCCATCACGAACAGGGTCGTGCCCTGGAAGGCCGGCAGTGCATCGGCCTTCAACGGCGACTCGCCGATCATCACGCCATCGCGCAGCACGTACAGGCGCTGGTCGTGCAGGCTGACCAGGATGCCGACCTGCCCGGCCGGCGCCGCGCTGTCATTCCACCAGCCCTGGGTGGCCACACCCTCGGTTTCCGGCAGCGCCTGCCCGCGCGCGTTGACCGGCGCCAGCACCGACGGATAGGCCAGGGTCATCGGCGAGCTCTTGGCATCGGCCACGACCACGGTATCGCCGCGCTGGGTTTCACTGAACAGCTTCTGCGCGAAGGCCTGCGGCAGGCGCACGCAGCCGTGCGAGGCCGGATGCCCGGGCAGGCTGCCGCCATGCAGGGCGATGCCGTCCCAGGTCAGCCGCTGCATGTAGGGCATCGGCGCGCTGTTGTAGAGGTTGGACTTGTGGTCCTTGTCCTTTTGCAGGATGGTGAACACACCAGTCGGTGTTTCGTGCCCGGCCTTGCCCGAGCTGATCGTGGTCAGGCCGATGGCAATGCCGTTGCGGTACACGTAGGCGCGCTGCTCATCGAGGCTGACCACCAGCACGATCGGGCCGCTCGGCGAGATTTCCGGATGCCACAGGTATTCGCCCGGCTTGAGGTCGGTCGGCCCGCGCACGTCGGCCGTGCTGGCGGCAGCGGCGGGCTTGGCAACCGGTGTCGGCGCAGCGGCATGGGCCAGCAGCGGCAGGGCCAGTGCAAGGGCGAGCATCAGGGTCGTGGGGCGATGCGGAAACATCCAGCGGGTGTCCTTTCCGTGCGGAGCAGCCACCGTACACCATCGACCCGTGGTGGCCGCGGCAAAACCGGGCGCCGCAAATGAAACTGCCCGGCGACACAGCCATGTGTCGTACCGGGCAATCGTTACGTCCCTGTCGGCCTGCTGCCGCCCCCTCGCATCCTGCGCTGTGGGGGTAGCGTTGCGTCCTGCACGCGGCCGCGTCTGTCCTGTTTGTATCTCAGCCCCTTCCACAGGTCTGTGATGCCACCATCCTGGTGATTGGTGCCGCATCCTGCGGCGGTCGGTGGTCACAGGCGTCCTGCCCGTGTCCGGTGAACCAGCCTCCTGCCAGTTCCGACGATTCCTGCTGTCAGCGCCTGGGTACGGTTCGCACCGGTACCGATCCGGGTACCGGATCCGCCGGCAACAGCCTGTTGCCTACGGTGATCCGCTGTCGATTCCGTTCGACGATTGCATTCCCTATTCCCTTCACCTGCGTCAGGTCCTCGACGCGATGAAACGGGCCGTGTCTGCGCCGGTGCTCGACAATTGCCTCGGCCTTGGCGGCTCCGACCATCGTCAATCCCTGCTGCAGCGCTTGGGCATCAGCGCGGTTGATGTCGATCGGTTCGGCGGCATGCGCCCCAGCGATCCCCATTACCAGTACCAGCACCCTCAACACGACAAACCAAGGCACGACGTGTATCTCCTTGTGATTCTGGCCGTCCCGACCGGCAATCCCGTCGGTAGGAACAGTGTCCGTCACCACATGTGCACAGCCTATCGGTTTCCCGGATTTCCGTAAGCCAGCCAAATACCCGACGTGATGTAGGAAAAACCCTACCCCAGCACAGGCGTAGAATGGCGCGATCACAGCCCATGCAACCGGAGTTTCAGATGGACAGCGCCAAGCTCGGCCAATTCGTCAATGACAAGTGGGACAGCGAGATCGTCCCGCAGTTGGTCGACTACATCCGCATTCCCAACAAGTCGCCGATGTTCGACGCCAATTGGGTGCAGAACGGCTACATGGAACAGGCGGTCACCTTGATGGAGAACTGGGCCAAGGCCCAGCAGCTGCCCGGCCTGAAGGTTGAAGTGGTGCGCCTGGAAGGTCGTACCCCGCTGATCTTCCTGGAAATTCCGGCTACCGGCGCCGAAACCGGCGACGACACCATCCTGCTCTACGGCCACCTGGACAAGCAGCCGGAAATGACCGGTTGGGACGACGACCTCGGCCCGTGGACCCCGGTCCTGCGCGGCGACAAGCTGTATGGCCGCGGCGGTGCGGACGACGGCTACGCCATCTTCGGCTCGCTGGCCGCCGTGCTGGCGCTGCAGGCCCAGGGCCTGCCGCACGCGCGCTGCGTGGTGCTGATCGAAGCCTGTGAAGAATCGGGCAGCTACGACCTGCCGGCCTACGTCGACCACCTGGCCGACCGTATCGGCAAGCCATCGCTGGTAGTCTGCCTGGATTCGGGCTGCGCCAACTACGACCAGCTGTGGTGCACCACCTCGCTGCGCGGCCTGACCGGCGGCAATTTCACCGTGAAGGTGCTCAACGAAGGCGTGCATTCCGGCGATGCCTCCGGCGTGATCCCGTCCAGCTTCCGCCTGCTGCGCCAGATCCTTTCGCGCATCGAGGACCAGGACACCGGCCGCATCCTGATCGACGGCATGAACGTCGAGATCCCGGCCGAGCGCCAGGAACAGGCCAAGCGCGCCGCCGAAGTGGTCGATACCGAGATCTTCGAGAAGTTCCCGATGGTCGACGGCCTGCGCCCGATGAACGAGGACCTGACCGAGCTGGTGCTCAACCGCACCTGGCGCCCGGCGCTGTCGGTCACCGGCGTCGGCGGCATGCCGCCGCTGGAATCGGCCGGCAACGTGCTGCGCCCGCAGACCTCGGTGAAGCTGTCGCTGCGCCTGCCGCCAACCGCCGATGGCAAGACCTGCGGCGAACTGCTGAAGGAAGCGCTGCTGCGCGACCCGCCGAACGGCGCGCAGGTCACCCTGGACCTTGAAAAGGCGTCCACCGGCTGGAACGCCCCGGCCATGGCGCCGTGGCTGACCCAGGCCATCGACGACGCCAGCCAGGCCTTCTTCGGCAAGCCGGCGATGTACATGGGCGAAGGCGGCTCGATCCCGTTCATGGGCATGCTGGGCGAGAAGTTCCCGGGTGCGCAGTTCATGATCACCGGCGTGCTCGGCCCGCACTCCAACGCGCATGGCCCGAACGAGTTCCTGCACATTCCGATGGGCAAGAAGGTCACCGCCTGCGTATCCAAGGTGATCAGCGAGCACTACGCCGCCAGCCTGCGCGGCGAGACCAGCGGCTCGCCGGTGGCCGCCGACAGCGGCACCCGCCACGGCGACCACGGCTGCTGCTGATCCGGCACCCGTGACGGACGCAGCCTGGCCTTGCTAGGCTGCGTCCACACTCAAGCGGAATCCGCGCGCATGAATGGTCTGTTCGGCAGCAGCAGCTGGCTGTACATCCTGCTGGTGGGCTTCTTCGTTGGCCTGCTCGGGCGCTTCTTCATGCCCGGCAACAACCGCATGGGCTGCCTGCTGACCATCGTGCTGGGCATCCTTGGCGCGCTGCTGGCCGGCTGGTTCGGCCAGTACATGGGCTGGTACGCCCCCGGTGAACCGGCCGGTTTCCTCGGTGCGGTGGTGGGCGCGGTGGCCGTGCTGGCCGTCCTGCGCCTGTTCAGCGGCCGCCGCTGACCCCGTCCCCTTCCTTTCCTGTTCCCGACGTTGGCGCGCCCGGCGCGCCCGGATATGCCTGCATGACCGAACCCGCCTCCGATCCCCAGCGCAGCGCGCAGCGCCTGCGGTGGGCCCGTACCCAGCTCGATGATGCCAACGCGGTGGTCGAGCGCGCTTCGGTCGATGCCGGCATGCGCAGCTACTGGCGCACCACCAGCACGCGCGGCAGCCACATCGTGATGGACGCCCCGCCGGGGCTGGAAGATCCGCGGCCGTGGCTGCGCATGCGCGGCCTGCTGCACGACAACGGTCTGCGCGTGCCCATGCTGCTCGCGCAGGACCTGGAGGCCGGCTTCCTGCTGCTGGAAGATCTCGGTGGCCCGACCCTGGCGAAGATCCTCGATGAGCGCAACGCCGATGAATGGTTCGGCCGCTCGATCGAACAACTGCTGCGCCTGCAGGCGATTCCGGTGCCGGCCGACTTCGGCCAGTTCGGCGAAGCGCTGCTGCAGCGTGATGCCGGCCTGTTCGACGAATGGTTCCTGCAGCGGCACCTGAACCTGGAGCTGGACTGCGGCGAGATCGAAGGCCTGCAGCTGGTGCATCGCCGCCTGATGGACAACGCGCTGGGCCAGGCCCAGCTGATGACCCACCGCGACTACATGCCGCGCAACCTGATGCCAGTCGACGACGGCCCGGCGGTACTGGATTTCCAGGACCTGGTGCGCGGCCCGATCGCCTACGACGCGGTAAGCCTGTTCAAGGACGCCTTCCTGAGCTGGCCGCTGCAGCGTGTGGACGAATGGCTGGCGCAGTACCACGAGCGTGCGCGCGAGGCCGGCCTGCCGGTGCCCGACCGCGCCACCTTCCTGCGCGATGCCGACTGGATGGGCATCCAGCGCCACGTGAAGATACTCGGCCTGTTCTGCCGCCTGCGTTACCGCGACAACAAGGGCCATTACCTGGACGACGCACCGCGCTTCATCACCTATCTGGATGAAGTGCTGCCACGCTACCGCGAACTGGCACCACTGCAGCAGCTGCTGGAGCACCGCATCAAGCCGGCGCTGGCCGACCTGGCCGCACCGATGCGCGTGGCCCGATGAAGGCGCTGGTCTTTGCCGCCGGCCTCGGCGAGCGCATGCGCCCGCTGACCCTGCACACGCCCAAGCCGCTGCTGGAAGTAGCTGGCAAGCCGCTGATCGTGTGGCACCTGGAACGCCTGGCCGCACTCGGCGTGCGCGAGGTGGTGGTCAACACCGCATGGCTGGCCGAGCAGTTCCCGGCGACGCTGGGCGATGGCAGCCAATGGGGCCTGCGCCTGCATTTCATGTACGAAGGGCAGACCCCGCTGGAAACCGGCGGCGGCATCCTCAACGCGTTGCCGGTGCTGGACGACGCCCCGTTCCTGGTCGTGAACGGCGACATCTGGACTGACTTCGATTTCGCCACGCTGCCGCGCGAGCCGCAGGGCCAGGCGCACCTGGTGCTGGTCGACAATCCCACGCAGCACCCGGACGGTGACTACCGGCTGGACGCGCAGGGGATGCTGCACCACGACCGCGAGGGGCCCTGCCTGACCTACGCCGGCATCGGCGTGTACCGTCCTTCGATCGTGGCCGACTGGCGCGCAGTGATCGGCGAGGCACCGGGCAGCGAGCGGATGCCGCCGAAGTTCTCGGTGGTGCCGCTGCAGAAGCATTTCATGGCGCAGGGGTTGATGACGGGGCAGCACCATCGTGGGCGCTGGACCGATGTCGGCACCGTGGATCGCCTGCGTGCGCTGGATGCTGAGTTGGCGGCGAACGGCTGAGCCCCTCGTGGCTGGAAGCGTAGAGCGGATCGCGTGCTTGGCCGGGCGGGTGGGCCATGCAGGGGACGCTGCAAGTACGTCCCTGTAAGCTCGATGGCGCCATCCATGGCGCCAACGCCCCTGCATGGCCCACCCGCCCGGCCTCTGACAGTTTCCGTGGGCGTCCAGCCACGGAAGAAAGAAAGAAAAGCAAAAGCGGGTTGCTTCGCTGCGCTTGCTCTGGTGTCGACCAAGGTCGACACCCACCAACAGTAGTCAGCAGTGCAGTACGCAGTCCCGGCAGATCGCGGGAACCTGTCGAAGGCGGGGCGCTGTGGGTTTGCGGGGTGTGAGCCGCATGGATGCGGCGACCAAGCCCCCATGGACGGGTTCACGGCGTCCCCGCAAACCCACAGCGCCCCGCCATCCCACGGATAGCCCGCTTTTGACGTTGACGTTGCTTCGGCTTCTGCGGGTGCAGGGCGCAGCCCTGCCGAACAACATCCCTCAGTAACGCGGCCGGCCTTCTTCCAGCACCTGGCGCAGGAACGGCACGGTGATCCGCCGCTTCGCCGCCAGCGACTCGCGGTCCAGCCAGTCCAGCAGCGTGATCAACCCACCCAGCTCGCGACCGGTGTGCGACAGCAGCCACTCGATGGACGCCTCGTCGATCGCCAGCCCACGGCGCAGCGCACGCTCACGCAGCACCGCTGCTCGCCCTTCCTCATCCAGCGGCTGCAGCAGCACGCGCACGCACTGGCCCAGCCGCGAACGCAGGTCCGGCAGCACCAGGCCCAGCGCTTCCGGCGCCTTCTGCGCCGTGTACAGCACGGTCACGCCCGCCGCGCGCGCGCGGTTGTGGAAATCGAACAGCGCGATCTCGTCCTCGCGGTTGCCGGCCACCTCGTCCAGGCCGTCCAGCGCCACCAGTTCGCGCGCCTCCAGCCCATCCAGCGCCGCACGCACGCGGCCGGCCGCACTGGCCAGCGGCACATAGGTCGGCAGCCGCCCGGCCTGCTCGGCGCTGGAGCACATCGCCAGCGCCTGGTGGGTCTTGCCCGTGCCCGCCGCACCTTCCAGATAGACCCAATCGTGGCTGGCACCCACCGCGATCGCGCGCAGCTGCGCCAGCGCGCCATCCGGCGCGCCGATGAAGGTCTCCAGGCGCTGGTCCCGCGGGTAATGCAGGGCCAGCGGCAGTTGCGGCACACCCATCACTTCAGGTCGGGGCCCTTGTCGTTCGGAATGATGATATGGGGGGCATCGACCACGCCATCAAGCACGATCGCCGGCTTCTCACCCACGTACAGCTCGCTCTGGCGATAACGCTGGTGCGCGTAGCGCAGCAGCACGTTGGTCACTGCGGCCACCGGCAGCGCCAGCAGCATGCCGAGGAAGCCGAACAGCTGGCCACCGGCCATCACCGCGAAGATCACCGCCACCGGGTGCAGGCCGATCTTGTCGCCGACGATGCGCGGGGTCAGCACATAGCTCTCCAGCAGCTGGCCCACGGTGAACACCACGCCCACCAGGATCAGCAGCTTCAGGTCGAAGCCCTGCGCCTGCACCAGCGCGGCCACCACCGCCATCAGGATGCCGGTGGTCGCGCCCAGGTAGGGAATGAAGCTGATCAGGCCGGCAATCAGTCCGATCAGCAGGCCCAGCTTGAGGCCGACCAGCGACAGGCCGCCGGCATAGATCACGCCCAGCGCCAGCATCACCAGGAACTGGCCGCGGATGAACGCGCCCAGCACCTCGTTGGATTCACGCGCCAGCGCGCTGATGGTGCCGATCTGGTTGCGCGGAATCACCGACGCCACCCGCTCGACCAGCTTGTCCCAGTCACGCAGGAAGTAGAACGCCAGGATCGGCAGCAGCAGGATGTTGACCACCCAGGTCACCATCGCAAAACCCGAGCGCGAGACGTAGCCCATGAACGTGGTGGCAAAGCCGCCGGCCTGCTGCCAGTGGCTGCGCACCCATTCGATCAGACGGTCCGGATCCATCCACTGCATCACTTCCAGGCCGGTCTTCTGCTCGAACCAGGGAATCCCCTTCTCCATCAGCCACGCCTGTGCCTGCGGCGCGACCGCGATCAGGGTGGTGATCTGGCGCTCGATCATCGGCACCAGCACCAGCAGCAGCGCCACGATCACCAGTACCATCGCCGCGAACACCAGCACCACGCCGGTCATGCGCGAGCGGCCGGTGGCCTCGATGCGATCCACCAGCGGGTCACCCAGCCAGGCCAGCGCCAGCGCCAGCACGAACGGGGTCAGGATCGGCGCCAGCAGCCACACCACCCAGCCGATCAGGCCGGCGAACAGGATGTACTTCAGGCGGCGCAGGAACTGCGCGATTTCCGCTTCAGGGGTCAGGGTCATCGCAGGCGGTACTCGTTGCTGACCGGGGCGGCCACCGGGGTACCGGTGGTGTCATCGATCGGCGTGGGCAGGGCCGGCAGCGGCGCGCTTGGCACCAGCACGCCGTTGTCGCCCAGCATGCGGTTGAAGCCGGCCAGGCCGGTGGTCATCTCCAGGCTCAGTTCCAGCTGGCTTGCCGAGGCGTGCAGCGGGGTGACGCTGCGTACCACCGGCACTTCGCGCAGGCCGGCAGGCAGGCGCAGGTAGTCGTCGGCACTGTTGATGCCGGTGACCACCACACGGTAGGTCCCGGCCTGGCCGACGGCAGCGCCCGCCTTGGCATAGCGCTTGACCAGCGCATCGGCGGCGCCGTCGGCACCGGCGGCCATCGCGCGCATGGCGTTGGCGTCCTTGCTGGTCCACTTGTTCAGTTCACGGCCGTTGTCGACGAACACCCAGTCCGCCTGCCAGCCGCCATTGGCGCGGTACAGCTTGCCGATCAGCTGCATCGGCGGCGAGTAGCGCGAGGAGGCACGGGCCACGGCGGCACTGTCCTGGCGCCAGATCGCACCCGCCAGCGCCTGTTCGGCGGCACCACCACTGGGCAGGCCCAGCTTGTAGCCACGCTCGATGGCGCGGTTCAGCAGCGGGCGGGCGGCGTTGGCCTGCTGCACGCTGACCAGGCGCGGGCCGCTGCCATCGTCGACGGCCAGCCACAGCACCGGCTTCGGTCGCGGCTGCGGCCACAGTGGCAGGCCCAGCGCCGACACCAGCGAATCAACGTCGTCCTCGCGGAAGCGGGCCACCAGCAGAGTACGGAAGCTGGGGGCACCGTTGGCGCTCACGCTCTGGTCCTGCTTGTAGTCGTAGCTGGCCACGTAGTCCTTGGCGTTGCGCAGCGCCTGCACCACGCCGGGGCGGGACATCACGCTGCGGTCGCCGGACAGCTTGCCCAGTACCACGCTCAGGGCGCGGGCCAGGGCGCCGTTGCGATCGGCCTCGGCTTGGCTGTTGACGGGCACTTCGGCCTCGTACGCGCCACTGGCGGTGGCGACATCACCCTCGGTGCGAAGGCCGCTCTGGGCCATCGTGGCCACCGGCAGGCTCAGCGCAAGGAGCAGGGTCAGAATCAGGCTGCGGCGCATCAGGACATCCATTGGCTCGACGTATCCGGGGGAATTGTTGCCCGAATACGGCCTTTGCGCCAATGCGGCCTGTTAAAATCGCCCGTTCAACCCCTGCCAGCGCCGACGCCCGTGACCAACACCCCGTCTTCCGCCCCCTCCCCCCTCACCTATCGTGACGCGGGTGTCGACATCGACGCCGGCAATGAGCTGGTCGAGCGGATCAAGCCCCTGGTCAAGCGCAGCTTCCGCCCGGAAGTGATGGGCGGCCTGGGCGGCTTCGGCGCCCTGTTCGACCTGTCCAACAAGTACCGCGAGCCGGTGCTGGTGTCCGGTACCGACGGCGTGGGCACCAAGCTGAAGCTGGCCCACCAGCTGAACCGCCACGATACGATCGGCATCGACCTGGTCGCCATGTGCGTGAACGACGTGCTGGTGCAGGGTGCCGAGCCGCTGTTCTTCCTGGACTACTTCGCCACCGGCAAGCTGGACATCGATACCGCCGCAGCGGTCGTGGGCGGCATCGCCAACGGCTGCACCGAGGCCGGCTGCGCCCTGATCGGCGGCGAAACCGCTGAAATGCCCGACATGTATGCCCCGGGCGAGTACGACCTGGCTGGCTTCACCGTCGCCGCAGTCGAGAAGAGCGAGCTGAAGGACGGCGCCAGCGTGGCCGCCGGCGACGTGCTGATCGGCATCGCCTCCTCCGGCCCGCACTCCAACGGCTACTCGCTGGTGCGCCGCATCTACGACCGCGCCGGCCGCCCGGCCGATCTGGAGCTGGAAGGCGGCGTGAAGCTGGTCGATGCCCTGATGGCACCGACCCGCCTGTACGTCAAGCCGATCCTGTCGCTGCTGAAGTCGCACGGCGAGGCCATCCATGGCATGGCCCACATCACCGGTGGCGGCCTGACCGAGAACATCATCCGCGTGGTGCCCGACGGCCTCGGCCTGGACATCCAGGCGTCGTCCTGGACCCTGCCGCCGGTGTTCCAGTGGCTGCAGAAGGAAGGCGCGGTGGCCGACAGCGAGATGTGGCGCACCTTCAACTGCGGCATCGGCTTCGTGCTGATCGTCGCAGCGGAGCAGGTGGCCGCCGTGTCCGAGGCGGTCAAGGCGCAGGGCCTGGAGCACTGGACCATCGGCCATGTGGTCACCGCCGAAGGCGCCGAGCGCGTCCACATCGGCTGAGCCCGGCAACCAGGAGCCCGCATGGACGCAACGCCCCCCTTGTCGCCCGCCCCCGTACCGCCGCCGCTGGCGACGGTACCGCCGTTCAGCGCGCAGGATGCCGACCACCTGCGCATGCTGGCCATCGCACACTTCGTGGTCGGTGGCCTGATCGTGCTGTTCTCGCTGATCTTCATCCTGCACATCGTGATCGGCATCGCTGCGTTGACCGGCAGCCTGCCGATGAAGTCTGGCGGCGAGCCCTCCTCGCCGGAGGAACAGCGCCTGATGGGCTGGGTGTTCACTGTTCTCGGCTGCGTCGTTGTGTTCGGTGGCATCGCGCTGGGCGGGTTCGTGGCCTATGCGGGTCGTTGCCTGGCCCGCCGTCGCCGCCATCTGCTGTGCCTGATCGCGGCTGGCCTGGCCTGCCTGTTCACGCCGGTCGGCACGGTGCTGGGTGTGTTCAGCCTGATCACCCTGCTGCGTCCGCAGGTCAAGGCTGCCTTCGACGCTCCCGCCACGGCCGCATGACCGCCTCCAACATGCCGCCGCCGTTGCCGCAGCAGACCCTGGCGCAGCTGCAGCTGGTCAGCCATCTGCAGACACTGGGAGTGCTGTTCTACGCCCTGGCCGGTTTCCACTGGGTCGCCGCAGTGGCGTTCCTTGGCCTCAGTGGATGGGTGGCCCACTCACGCGGCCTGGACGATGCCTGGATGCTGACCACGGTCTATGCCTCGATCGCCGTGCTGGCCATCGTGCTGGGTGTTGTGCAGCTGCATACCGCGCGCCTGCTGTCACGCCGCACCGGCCTGGCCTGGTGCCAGCGCGCGGCGTGGCTGGGCGTGCTGGCTGGCCCACTGGGCATGGCGTTGACCGCCTATGCCTGGGTGTTCCTGTCCAAGCCGGACATGGCCGCGCTGTTCGACCGCGGCGACCATCTCGGCGTCTGAGCCCGCAGGCAGACGACCCGCCCTTCCCAGATCGACTCTCCATGTCCTCGCCTGCCCTCTCGACAACCGCCTCACCCACCCGTTACCGCTTTTCGGGCCTGAAGAAGCTGGCCTTCGCCGCCGTGCTGGCGGTCTTCGCGATCAGCTGGATCCACCCGCTGTGGCCTACCGAACAGGCCCTGCACAGTACCCTGACCGTGATCGGGCTGGCCGCGCTGCTATGGGTCGACCGCCGCGGCGGCTGGCTGGGCAATGGCGCTTTCATCGCCATCTGCGGTTTCATCGCCCTGCACTGCGTGGCGGCGCGCTGGCTGTATTCGAACGTGCCCTACGACGCCTGGGCGCAGGCGCTGACCGGCTGGTCGCCCAACGCGGCATTCGGCTGGCAGCGCAATCACTTCGACCGCCTCATCCACTTCCTGTTCGGCGTCTGCTTCACCCCCGCGCTGCTGCAGCTGGCGCGCCATGCGTGGCCAGCGCTGCGCCTGGGCCAGGCCTTCGCCCTGGCGGTAATGACGGTGATGTGCGCCAGCCTGGTCTACGAATGGTTCGAATGGGCCATCGCGCTGGCGCTGTCGCCGGATGCCGCCGAGGCCTACAACGGCCAGCAGGGTGACATGTGGGATGCGCATGCCGACATGCTGATGGCGACCATCGGCAGCCTGCTGACCTGGCCATTGATCCGCCGGAGTTCCCTGCAATGACCGCCCCAACCCGCATCGCCGTGCTCGCTTCGGGCCGCGGCAGCAACCTGCAGGCCATCCTCGACGCGATCGGCAATGGCCGCCTGCCGGCCGAGGTGATCGGCGTGTTCTCCGACCGCCCCGCTGCAGAAGCACTGCAACGCGTCGATTCCAGCCTGGGCTGGGCACACACGCCGAAGTCCTTCAGCGACCGCGCCGCCTACGAGCAGGCTCTGGGCGATGCGCTGGCAGCAGTACAGCCGGACTGGATCGTCTGTGCAGGCTACATGCGCATCCTTGGTCCGGCCTTCGTGCAGCGCTTCGCTGGCCGCCTGGTCAACATCCACCCGTCGCTGCTGCCGCTGCACAAGGGCCTGGACACCCACGCGCGGGCGCTGCAGGCCGGCGATGCCGAGCACGGTGCCAGCGTGCACCTGGTGGTGCCGGAGCTGGATGCCGGAGCCGTGCTGGCGCAGGTGCGGGTTCCCGTGCTGCCCGGCGACGACGCGCACAGCCTGGCCGAGCGGGTGCTGGCGGTGGAGCACCCGCTGCTGATCGCCACGCTGCAGCTGCTGTGCGAGGGCCGCCTGGCTGAACGGGAGGGTCAGCCCTGGCTGGACGGTCACCCCCTGTTTAGCCCCTTGGCCCTAGATTCCGCCGGAAACCTGAACCGGTAACGCCCTTGCACACGCCCCGCTGACTGCGGGGCTGGCATCCTGCCCCCTCCTGCGGTCCCTGTCCTCCATGAAGACCACGACGCTGCTGTCCACTTCACTGCTGTTGTCGCTTGCCGTGCTTCCCGGCGTGGGCTGGGGCCAGGCGCAGCCGCCCGCGGCTTCACCGGCACCGCCACCTGCACCCGCTGCGCTGCCACCGAACGAGCCCAGTGTGCCGCTGCTGCCGGCATTGGCCTGGGAACCGCCGCCGCTGCAGCCGTTCACCGCCACCTACCAGGCCTTCTACAAGGGCAAGGAAGCGGGTGATGCCAGCATGCAGGTCACCCACACCGGCGGCACCCAGTGGCGGGTGGACATGCAGGTGGTCGGCCGCCGCGGCTTTGCCAGCGTGCTCGGCCTGAACATCGAGCAGAGCACGGTGTTCGAAGAGCGCAGTGGCGTCTACGCACCGCTCAGCCAGAGCACGGTGCGCAAGGGCCTGTTCCTGGGCAAGAAGGCCGTGGGCACCTACAACTGGCAGGCCGGTACCGCGCAGTGGACCGGCGACGTCAAGAAGGAACGTGCGCAGCCGATCCCGCTGCAGCCGGGCGACCAGAGCGCACTGCTGATCAACCTGGCGATCATGCGCGACGCGCGCCCCGGCGCCGCCATGCATTACCGCTACGTGGACATGGGCAAGGTCCGCCAGCACGACTACCAGGCCGCGCCGCAGACCGAGAACGTCGAGGTCGGCGACCTGTCCTACAACGCGCTGCGGGTCTACCGGACCAATGGCGGCAACAACGAAACCATCCTCTGGATCGCCAACGGTGTCCCCACCCCGGTGCGCATCCTGCAACGCGAAGACGGCGAAGACCGCGTCGACCTGCGCCTGATCGAATACCAAGGAGTCTGAGCATGAGCACCCTGACCCGCCCCCTCACCTGGATCGCCGCTGCCGCGCTGACCGTGGCCAGCCTGCCGGCAATGGCGCTGGAGCCGTTCAAGGCCGACTACCTGGCCAGCTACATGGGCATGCAGGCCAACGGCACCATGACCCTGTCCAGCGAAGGCGCCAACAAGTGGCGCTACAGCCTGCAGGTGAAGAACCAGCTGGCCGACCTCAGCCAGAGCACCGTGTTCGAGGAAGTGCGCGGCCAGCTGCGCCCGCTCAGCAGCCAGGACCGTTCGGCCCTGCTGGTGAAGAAGCGCAACGTGCAGGCCACCTACAACTGGAACAGCAACCAGGCCACCTGGAGCGGCGACATCAAGCCCGACCGCGCCGGACCGATCGCACTGAAGGCCGGTGACATGGATGCGCTGCTGATCAACCTGGCGATTGCCCGTGACCTGGCGGCCGGCAAGCCGCTGACCTACCGCATGGTGGACGAGGGCCGGATCAAGAACATGACCTACCGCGTGGTCGGCAAGGAATCGATCACCGTGGCCGGCAAGAGTTACGAGGCCACCAAGGTATCGCGTGCCGATGGCAACAAGGAGCTGATCGCCTGGATCGTACCGGACTTCCCGGTGCCGGCGCGGATGCTGCAGCGTGAGAGCGGCCGCGATGCGCTGGACCTGACCATCAAGGCGATGAACTGACTGGAGATCCACGTCATCCACGCATGGCGTGGATCTACTTCACGTTCCAGTAGATCCACGCCATGCGTGGATGCGTGTATCCCAAAAAAACGCCCGCTTTCGCGGGCGTTTTCTTATTTCTTCGCTTCGGCCGGTTTCTCTTCGGCCGCCTTGAACTCGGTGCGGCAGTCCACGCGGATCTGCTCGCCGGTGCTGCGCCAGACAAACGTGCGGCAATGGCGGTTGCCGTCCTGGCTGTCGTTCACCGCAACCGCATAGAACGACTCGATGATCTCGTCACGCGTAACCGTTCCGTCGCCGTTCCAGTCCATGTCCTTCTGCTCGATGCCCTGGGTGATGGCGATGTTGGCGTACCAGGCATAGCCCAGCCACGCCAGCACGATCAGCACCAGGGCCAGCAGCGCCTTGCGGCGCGGGCTGAACTTGCCGCGCAGGATCATGGCACGCGCCGGATGGTGGCGCCGAGCGAAGACAGCTTCTCTTCGATGTTCTCGTAGCCACGATCAAGGTGGTAGATGCGGTCGATGGTGGTATCGCCGCTGGCCATCAGGCCGGCCAGGATCAGCGAGGCCGACGCACGCAGGTCGGTCGCCATCACCGGTGCGCCACTCAGGTGCTCGCTGCCACGCACGATGGCGGTGTGGCCTTCGACCTGGATGTCCGCCCCCAGGCGCAGCAGTTCGTTGACGTGCATGAAACGGTTCTCGAAGATGGTTTCGTTGATCACGCCCACGCCGTCAGCCACGCAGTTGAGTGCCATGAACTGCGCCTGCATGTCGGTCGGGAATGCCGGGTACGGCGCGGTGGTCAGGTTGACCGCCTTCGGCCGCTTGCCCTGCATGTCCAGGGTGATGCTGTCGTCGGTGGTCTCGATCTTCGCACCGGCCTCGACCAGCTTGGACAGCACCGCGTCCATGGTGTTCGGGCGCGCACGGTTGACGGTGACCTTGCCACCGGTCATCGCCGCGGCCACCAGGAAGGTGCCGGTCTCGATGCGGTCGGGCAGCACTTCATGGCGGCCACCGGACAGGCGCTCGACGCCTTCGATGACCAGCCGGGCAGTGCCCAGGCCTTCGATCTTCGCGCCCAGCGCGATCAGGCATTGCGCCAGATCGGTCACTTCCGGTTCCATCGCGCAGTTGTCGAGGATGGTGGTGCCTTCAGCCAGCACCGCGCCCATCAGCACGTTCTCGGTGCCGGTGACACTGACCATGTCGAAGGTGAAATGGCCACCCTTCAGGCGCTTGGCGGTGGCCTTGATGAAGCCGTTCTCGACCACGATCTCGGCACCCAGCGCCTGCAGGCCCTTGATGTGCTGGTCGACCGGACGCGAGCCGATCGCGCAGCCGCCCGGCAGCGACACTTCGGCCGCGCCGAAACGGGCCAGCAGCGGGCCCAGCACCAGGATCGAGGCGCGCATGGTCTTGACCAGCTCGTACGGTGCCACGTGCTGGTTCACCGAGCGCGGGTCGACCACGATCGCGCTGCCGCGCGACAACGTGCCCTGGTCGATGGTGACCTTGGCGCCCAGCTCGCCCAGCAGCTTCACAGTGGTGACCACGTCGTGCAGGTGCGGCACGTTGGTGATCTCCACCGGTTCATCGGCCAGCAGGGTCGCGCAGAGAATGGGGAGGACGGCGTTCTTGGCGCCGGAGATGCTCACTTCACCGTGCAGCGCAGCGCCGCCGGTCACAACGATCTTGGCCATGTATTCGGGATCTTCTGCGGTTCAGCCGGCTTCGGCCGGGGTCACGGTTTTCAGCGCCAGCGCGTGGATCGCGCCGCCCATCAGGTCGCCCAGAGTGGCATACACCATGCGGTGGCGGGCCAGCGGCATCTTGCCGGCAAAGGCCTCGCAGACCACGGTCGCTTCGAAATGCACGCCATCGTCGCCCTGCACGTCGGCGCGGGCGCCGGGCAGGCCGGTTTCGATCAGATTGCGGATGGTGTCGGCGTCCAACGGGCTTTCCTAATAAAATGTGCGTCCATTCTACTTCCGCTGCGTGGCGTCCGCATGGCCGAATCCCTGTTGCCCCCCCGTTCCGTCGACCCTGCCGGCCTGGTTGCCAGCGGCCGCCGCGTGTTCGAGATCGAGCGGCAGGCGCTGGATGCCGTGGCCGACCGCCTCGGCGAAGCCTTCCAGCAGGCCTGCCAGGCGATCCTGGCCAGCCGTGGCCGGGTGGTCGCCACCGGCATGGGCAAGTCCGGGCATATCGCCCGCAAGATCGCTGCCACCCTGGCCTCTACCGGCACGCCGGCGTTCTACGTGCACCCCGGCGAAGCCGGCCACGGCGACCTGGGCATGATCACCGAGGACGACGTGGTGCTGGCCCTGTCCTATTCGGGCGAATCGGACGAGGTGCTGATGCTGCTACCGGTGCTCAAGCGCCAGGGCAACGTACTGATTTCCATGACCGGCCGCCCGCAGTCCAGCCTGGCCACCGCCGCCGACATCCACCTGGACGTGAGCGTGCCGGCCGAGGCCTGCCCGCTGGCGCTGGCGCCCACCTCCAGCACCACCGCCTCGCTGGCCATGGGCGATGCACTGGCCGTGGCCCTGCTCGACGCACGTGGCTTCACCGCTGATGACTTCGCCCGTTCACACCCGGCCGGCAGCCTTGGCCGCCGCCTGCTGCTGCACATCACCGACGTCATGCACACCGGCGACGACCTGCCCAGCGTGAGCACCGACGCCAGCCTCAGCGAAGCGCTGATGGAGATGAGCCGCAAGCGGCTGGGCATGACCGCCGTGGTCGACGCCGACGGCGTGCTGATCGGGCTGTTCACCGACGGCGACCTGCGCCGTGCGCTGGACAGCGCGTTGGACGTGCGCACGGCGAAGATCGCCGACGTGATGACCCGCAACCCGCGCACCATCGGCGCCGACCAGCTGGCGGTCGAGGCCGCCCGGCTGATGGAGACCCACAAGATCACCGGCCTGATCGTGGTCGATGGCCAGGGCCGTGCGGTCGGTGCCCTGAACATTCATGACCTGTTGCGGGCCCGGGTGGTTTAACCGACAGTCCATAGACCCCATTCAGTCTGTAACGCCGTACCCGCCCACAACGAGCCTGCCGCCCTGATGCCCTGGTCCCCTCTGCCCGCCTTCCCCGCCCACCTGCATGCCGCCGCGGCCCAGATCCGCCTGGCGTGCTTCGACGTGGACGGCACCCTCACCGATGGTCGGCTGTACTACGACAAGGACGGCAACGAGAGCAAGGCGTACTTCGTGCAGGACGGCCTGGGCCTGAAACTGCTGCAGCAGCACGGCATCCACCCCGTGCTGATCACCGCGCGCAACAGCCAGTCCGCGCTCAAGCGCGGCGCCGACCTCGGCATCGACACCCAGATCGCCGTGGGCGACAAGCTGGCCAGCGTGCAGGCGCTGTGTGCGCAGCACGGCATCGGCCTGGAACAGGTGGCGTTCATGGGCGATGACCTGCCCGACCTGGCGCCGTTGGGTGCGGTCGGCCTGGCGGTGGCCCCGGCCAATGCCCATCCGTGGATCGCCGAACGCGTGCACTGGCAGACCCGCGCCGAGGGCGGCCGTGGCGCCGCGCGCGAGCTGTGCGACATCCTGCTGGCCGCTCAGGGCCGCGTGGATGCGGTGCTGGCGAGGTTCGGCGCATGAACGTGCCCACCTTGAACTGGCGCACCCTGCTCGGCATCGGCCTGCTGCTGGCCGCCCTGCTGAGCAGCTGGGCGGCGCTGCGCAACCGCGACAAGGGGCCAGCCACGGGTGGCCAGGAAATCGGCGTGGATTACATCCTGCATGACTTCCAGATCGTCGCCCTGGATGAGCACGGCAAGGAATCGACCACCCTGCGCGCACCGTTGCTGGAGCGCCAGCGCGGCGACCAGACCATCAACATCGCCACCCCGCTGTTCGAGATGCCGGACAAGGATGGCAAGCACTGGACGCTGCGTGCAGAGACCGGCTGGCTCAGCGCCAAGGGCGACGAGATGAAGCTGCGCGGCAATGTCGCCGGCGACAGCCCGGCGGGCCCGGGCGTGGTGCCGACCACCTTCCGCACCGACCATCTGGACGTGTTCCCGAAGGACAACCGCGCCCGCACCGACGCCCTGGTAACCATGACCCGCCCGGGCATGGAACAGTCCGGCGTCGGCTTCGAAGTGGATTCGAAGAACAACACGTATCATTTCCTCAGCCAGTCCAAGGGCCGCTACACGCCCAAACGCTGATTCCGCCGCCAGCCTGCGACGTCTCCGGACAGGCGCAGGGCCGGCAGCCCCACCCGCCCGCCCCCGGTCCACCCGGGAGGCCCCCACCGGTAGAACGGACCCCGATGAAGATTCCCTTTGCCGCCGTACTCGCGCTTGGTCTTCTTGTCCCCAGCGCCGCCTTCGCCAAGTCCACCGACCGCAACGAAGACATGCACATCGATTCCGGCGCCCAGTCGGGCACGCTCACCGGCGACGGCAAGACCGTGCTGTCGCAGGGCGTGGTCATCACCCAGGGCACGCTGGACCTGCGCTCGTCCGAGGCCGAGATCTACCTCAAGGACGGCGAAGCCGTGCGCGCGGTGTTCACCGGCAAGCAGGCCAAGATGAAACAGCAGCTTGATGACGGTACCTGGATGGACGCGCTGGCTGATCGCATCGACTACGACATCAAGACCGAGATCATCACCCTGACCGGCAACTACAAGGTCACCAGCGCGCGCGGCACCAATGCCGGCCAGCGCATGGTCTACAACACCCGCACCGGCGAGATGAACTCCGGTGGTGACGGCAGCCGCGTGCGCACCGTCATCCCGCCGAAGAACAAGACCCCGGCCGCACCGGCGGCACAGCCCAAGGCCGCCACGCCGGCACAGCCGGCCGGGAGCAAGAAGTAATGCTCGTCGCCAAGGGCCTGCGCAAGAAGTACAAGCAGCGCGAAGTGGTCAAGGACTTCGGGCTGACCCTCGATGCGGGCGAAGTGGTCGGCCTGCTCGGCCCCAACGGCGCCGGCAAGACCACCTGTTTCTACATGATCGTCGGCCTGGTCGCCGCCGATGCCGGCAGCATCGTGCTCGACGGCAAGGACATCACCGGCGACCCGATGTACACCCGCGCCAAGCAGGGTGTGGGCTACCTGCCGCAGGAACCCTCGGTGTTCCGCAAGCTGACCGTGGCCGACAACATCCGCCTGGTGCTGGAACTGCGCGAGGACCTGGACTCGGCCGGCCGCGAGCGCGAATTGAACGGCCTGCTGGACGAACTGCAGCTGGGCCATGTTGCCGACCAGCTCGGCGCCAGCCTGTCCGGTGGCGAACGCCGCCGCTGCGAGATCGCCCGCGCACTGGCCGCGCAGCCGCGCCTGATCCTGCTAGACGAACCCTTCGCCGGTGTCGACCCGATTTCGGTGGGCGAGATCCAGCGCATCGTCACCCATCTCAAGCAACGTGGCATCGGCGTGTTGATCACCGACCACAATGTGCGCGAGACCTTGGGTATCTGCGACCGCGCGTATATCCTCGCCGAGGGCAGCGTGCTGGCCCAGGGTTCGCCGGAGGCGATCCTGGACAACGCCGACGTGCGCCGGGTCTACCTTGGGGATTCCTTCAAGCTGTGACTGCGGTCGCCGGGTCCCTTTCCTTCCTTTCGGCACAGGCATGAAGACTCGGTTGCAGACATCGTTGGGACAGCAACTGGTGCTCACGCCCCAGTTGCAGCAGGCGATCAAGCTGCTGCAGATGTCGACCACCGAGCTGGAGCTGGAGATCGCCCAGGCAGTGGAGAGCAACCCGCTGCTGGACTGGGCCGACAGCAACGACAGCAGCGCCGCCAATGAAGGCAGCGATGTCAACGACAACGAAGCGCCTGCAGAACGCAGCGATGAAGGCGACGACTGGGCGCCGGCCGAACTGGACTGGACGGCGACCGGCAGCGGTGGCAGCTTCGATGATGACGACGATACCGGCAGCGCTGCCGAGCGCGTGGCCGAAACCGAAACGCTCGCCGACCATCTGCTGTGGCAGCTGCACCTGTCGCATCTTTCTGCCAGCGATCGCAGCATCGGCGCGGCACTGATCGATGCACTGGACGACGACGGTTACCTGCGCGAGCCGCTGGCCACCATCGCCGAAACCCTGTTGCCGGCGATCCACGCCGACGAGGACGAGATCCTTGCCGTGCTGCATCGCATCCAGCGTTTCGATCCGGTGGGTGTGGCTGCACGCACGCTTGGCGAATGCCTGCAGCTGCAGCTGGACGTGCTGGCCGATGAAACGCCGGGCCTGCTGCTGGCGCGACAGATTGCCGCAGGACCACTGGAGCGGTTGCCGCGCAGCGGCGTTGCCGGGCTTGCACACGAGTTGAAGCAGCCGCTGGACGAGGTCGAGACTGCCGTGGCGCTGCTGCGCTCGCTGGACCCGCGCCCGGGCACGCAGATCGCGCCGCTGTCGCAGGACACCTACGTGGTGCCGGACGTAGTGGTGTGGCGGCAGAACGGCGTGTGGCGCGCGGCGCTGGCCGGGCACGCCGGACCAAAGGTGGTGATCCATCGTGGCTATGAACAGCTGATCCGCCGCTGCGGCGACGCCGACGCCGGCTACCTGCGCGCCCAGCTGCAGGAAGCACGCTGGCTGCTGAAGGGCCTGCAGCAGCGTGGCGAGACCCTGCTGCGCGTCGTGCGCAGCCTGATCCTGCAGCAGGCCGGCTTCCTCGAATTCGGCGAGCAGGCGCTGCGTCCACTGACCCTGCGCGAGATCGCCGCCGAGCTCGGCCTGCACGAATCCACGGTCTCGCGCGCGATTGCCCGCAAGCACGTTCGTACCCCGCGCGGCACCCTGCCGCTGCGCGCCTTCTTCGCCTCGGGCATTGATACCGAGGGCGGTGGCGAAGCATCCAGCACCGCCATCCAGGCGATGATCCGCCGCCTGATCGACGACGAGAACCCGCGCAAGCCGCTTTCTGACGCCAAGCTGGCTGACCTGCTCAAATCGTCGGGAATTCCAGTAGCGCGACGCACCGTGGCGAAGTATCGTGAAGCCATGAACATTTCCGCCTCGCACGAAAGGGTCAGAATCGCTTGACGCGCCGCCGCGCCCGGCGGAGAGGTTCATTGGCACATCCGAACACAGGAGAAACCCGATGCGCATCGAAACGTTTGGCAAAGATGTCGAAGTCACCCCGGCCCTGCAGTCCTATGTGGAGGAGAAGCTGGCCCGGATCGGCAAACACTTCGACCAGCACTGCGAAGCGCGGGTGACCCTCAAGCTGCAGAAGACCGAGCACCACGTCGACGCCAGCCTCAACATCCCTGGGCAGACCCTGCACGCCGAGGCCGGCGGCCAGACCATGTACGCCGCGATCGACCTGCTTGCGGACAAGCTTGACCGCCTGGTGATCAAGCACAAGGAGAAAAAACAGCAGCACGCACCGCTGCCGGTGGGCGACAATGGTGGCTGATCGCCACCGTTCCCCGCAGACATGCCCCTGACTGACCTCCTGGCGGCCGTGCAGACCCAGCTCTGCACGGCCACCGACCGTGACAGCGTCCTGCAGGCCGCCGCCGGGTTGCTGGCCTGCCGCCAGGCCAACGCCGAACAGATCTATCTGAACCTGTGCCAGCGCGAAGCGCTGGGCAGCACCGCGATCGGCCACGGTATCGCCATTCCCCACGGCCGCGCGCCGACCCTGGACCGCCCCCGTGGCGCCCTGCTGCGCCTGGCCACCCCGGTCGACTTCGGTGGCGACGAGCCGGTGGACCTGGTATTCGCGATGGCCGTTCCCGCCCACTACACCCACCAGCACCTGATGCTGCTGTCCGAGCTGGCCGAATTGTTCTCGGCAGCGGATGTCCGCCAGGCCCTGCGCCAGGCAGGCGATGCCCGGGCCCTGCGCGAGGCGCTGGACATGACCCCACCTGCGAGTGCCGCATGAATACCAGCATCACCGCCCGTGAACTGTTCGAACAGCAGCGCGAGCGGCTGGGGCTGCGCTGGGCCGCGGGCCAGTCGGGTGAAAAGCGCGAGCTCGAGGCCGGCAATACGGTCTCGCGGCGCCCCTCGCTGGCCGGCTACCTCAATGCGATCTACCCCAACAAGGTGCAGATCCTGGGCACCGAGGAACTGTCCTGGCTGGACGCACTTGAACCGCGCCAGCGCTGGGAAACGATCGAAAAAATCATGCAGTCGCACCCGCTGGCACTGGTGCTGACCCGCAACCAGGCGTGCCCGGAAGACCTGCGCGCCGCCGCCGATGAATCCGGCACCCCGTTGTGGCTGTCGCCCAAGCGCGGCCACGAGCTGCTCAACCACCTCTCCTACCACCTGGCGCGGACGCTGGCGCCGCGGGTGATCCTGCATGGCGTGTTCATGGAGATCTACTCCATCGGCGTGCTGATCACCGGCGAAGCGGGATCCGGCAAGAGCGAACTGGCGCTGGAACTGCTCAGCCGTGGCCATCGCCTGGTGGCCGACGATGCCCCCGAATTCACCCAGATCGCACCCGATGTACTCGACGGCACCTGCCCGGAGCTGCTGCAGGACCTGCTGGAAGTGCGCGGCCTGGGCGTGTTGAACGTGCGCGAGATGTTCGGCGACACGGCTGTAAAGAAGAACAAGTACCTTCGGCTGATCGTTCACCTGACCAAGCCGATGACCGAACCCACCCCGCATGGCTACGAGCGCCTCACCGGCGATTCGGGTACCCGCCATGTGCTGGATCTGGACGTGCCGCTGATCACCCTGCCGGTAATGCCCGGCCGCAACCTGGCCGTGCTGACCGAGGCGGCCACCCGCCTGCATATCCTGCGGACCAAGGGCATCGACCCGGCGGCGATGTTCATCGCCCGCCACAGCAACCTGCTGGAACGGCGAACGCCCTGACCCCCTGCCCTACGAAGAGCCTGTCCATGAGCACCGTCACCCCCTCCGCCCCGACCCTGATCATCGTCAGCGGCCTGTCCGGCTCGGGTAAATCCGTCGCCCTGAAGACCTTCGAGGACCAGGACTACTACTGCTCGGACAACCTGCCGATCAACCTGCTGCCGGACTTCGTGCGCAGCCTGCTGGCCAATCGCGGCGGCAGTGCACCGCGCCGGCTGGCCGTAGGCATCGACGTGCGTGGGCAGGCCGACCTGAGCCAGCTGGGCGACTGGCGGCAGCTGGCCGCCGACGCCGGCGTGGACGTGAAGGTGCTGTTCTTCGAAGCCAGCGACGAGACGCTGCTCAAGCGCTACGCCGACACCCGCCGCCGCCATCCGTTGAGCCAGCTGGGGCTGTCCCTGCCCGAAGCCATCGCCCGCGAACGCGAGTTGACCGCACCGCTGCGCCGCGAGGCCGATGCGGTGATCGATACCAGCAACCTCAACGTGCACCAGCTGCGGCGCCGGATCATCACCGAGTTCACGATGGACCATGCCACCGGCCTGTCGCTGCTGTTCGAATCGTTCGCCTACAAGCGCGGCGTGCCGGCCGAAGCGGACTTCGTGTTCGATGCGCGGGCGCTGCCCAATCCACACTGGGACCCGGAACTGCGTGCGCTGAGCGGTCGCGAACCCGGCGTGCGCGACTACCTGGAAGCGCAGCCGGATGTGCAGCGCTATCTGGCCCAGTTGACGGACTTTCTCGATACCTGGCTGCCGAAGCTGGGGGATGGCACCCGCAGCTATGTGACCGTGGCGTTCGGCTGCACCGGCGGCAAGCACCGCTCGGTGTTCCTGGCCGAGCGCATGGCACGCCACGCCCGCGAGATGGGCTGGGAAGACGTGGCAACGTACCACCGCGAACAGGATTGAGGGCGGCCGGGCTGCGCCCGGCACCCGCAGAGGCAACGTCAACAGCCAAGGCAACGGCAACAGCCGCATTCCGTGGGATGGCGGGGCGGTGTGGGTATGCAGGACACGCCGTGAACCCATCCATGGGGGCTCGTAGGCGCCATCCATGGCGCCTGCGGTCCTGCATACCCACACCGCCCCGCCTCTGACAGATTCCGTGTGCTGTTGGTAGGTGTCGACCTTGGTCGACACGGTAGATCCACGCCATGCGTGGATGGGAGCAAAGGGGATGGGGTCAGAGCCCTTTTCCCGTGGAAAAGGGATCCGACCCCGGCAACGCTGAATACGGGACACAGTGCCCCTCTCCTGCTGCTATCGCCGATTCACCTTGACCTGTTAACGTGCAGTAATGACCTGTGGCATTCTCCTCGTAACACATCCTGGGGTCGGGACCGCCCTGCTTGACGTGGCGACCCGGCTCCTGCGGCAATTGCCGCTGAAAACCGAAGCTTTCGAAGTACCGTTCGACGCAGACCTGGACGCCCTGCTCCCGCTCGCCTCGGCCGCTCTGCGGCGGGTCGACAGTGGTGAAGGCGTATTGATCCTGACCGACCTGTACGGCGCCAGCCCCGCCAACCTTGCCGGGCAGCTGGCCCGGCTGGGGACCCCGGTTCGCCGGGTGTCGGCGCTGAGCCTGCCGATGTTGCTGCGGGTGATGAATTATCCGGAACAGGGACTGGATCAACTGCCCGCCACAGCCGCGGCGGGCACCCGTAATGGAGCGATAGTCGACGATGCTTGAACGAGAACTCACCGTGAGCAACCGCCTGGGCCTGCACGCCCGGGCCACCGCCAAGCTGGTGCAGACCCTGGCGCCGTTCCGCTGCAACGTGACCATGGCCGCCAAGGGCCGTGAGATCAACGCCAAGAGCATCATGGGCGTGATGCTGCTGGCCGCCGGCCAGGGCACCCCGGTCACGGTGCGCATCAACGGCGAGGACGAAGCCGCCGCGATGGAGGCGGTGGTCGGCCTGTTCGAACGCCGTTTCGACGAGGACAGCTGAGCGTGCCACGCGCACGCGCCGGCCAGCCCCCTTCCGGCCAACGGCCGGTACTGCTGCTGGCCGGCCATGGTGCCGCCCGCGGCACGGCAATGGGGCGCGCCCGCGTGCGCCTGCCGCATGCATTGGAAGTGGCCGAGCAGCGCGTTGCCGCCAACCAGGTCGAGGCCGAACTGGCCCGCCTGCACCGTGCGCTGGATGCCGCACGCACGGAGATGCACGAGCTGCGCCAGCGCCTGCATGGAGCGCTGAACCAGGAAGTGGGTGAGTTCCTCGACCTGCATGCGCTGCTGCTGGACGATCCCGAGCTGCTGTATGGCCTGGACGAACTGATCCGCAGCGGACCGTACAGCGCCGGCTATGCATTGCGCCTGCAGCGCGACCGCCTGGCCAAAGTCTTCGACGGCATGGACGATGCCTATCTGAAGAGCCGCATGGACGACCTCGACCATGTGATCGGCCGCATCCATGCCTTCCTGCAGCCCGAGCGCCCGCCGGCGGTGAAAGGCCTGGCCGGGGAAATCCTGGTCTGCGACAACATCGCCCCGTCCGAGCTGGCACAGCTGCAGGCACAGGGCGTGGTCGGCATCGTCACCGCCGCCGGCAGCGCGCTCTCGCACAGCGCGATCCTGGCGCGCAGCCTGCACCTGCCCCTGATCGTCAACGTGCCGCAGCTGCTCAGCCGCATCGCCGATGGCGACGTGCTGATCATCGATGGTGCCGACGGCAGCATCACCGCCAATCCGCAGGCCGACAATCTGCGCGACTACCGCGCACGACTGAAGGAACATGCGCGCGAACAGCGCGAGCTTGGCCGCCTGCGCAGCAAGCCCAGCCGCACCCGCGACCAGGTCGACATCGCCCTGCTGGCCAATGCCGAATCGCTGGAGGACGTGACCCAGGCGCATGCGCTGGGCGCCCACGGCCTGGGCCTGTACCGCACCGAATTCCTGTTCCTGCAGCGCAACGAGCTGCCGGACGAAGAAGAACAGTTCCAGACCTACCGCGATGCCGCACTGGGCATGAGCGGGCGACCGGTGACCATCCGCACCCTCGACCTGGGTGCGGACAAGGCCGACCGCACCGGCCTGACCCTGAGCAACGAAGAGAACCCGGCGCTCGGCCTGCGCGGCGTACGCCTGTCGCTGGCACGGCCGAAGGTAGCCGACACCCAGCTGCGCGCGATCCTGCGCGCCTCGGCCTACGGCAAGCTGCGGGTGCTGGTGCCGATGGTCAGCACCCGCGAGGAGCTGCTGACAGTGCGCCGGCGCATGCTCAAGCTGACCGAACAGCTGCGCGGCGAAGGCCACATGGTGTCCGACCACGTGCCGCTGGGCGCGATGATCGAAGTGCCGGCGGCCGCGCTGGCGCTGGAGAGCTTCATCGATCTGGTCGACTTCCTGTCGATCGGCACCAACGATCTGGTGCAGTACCTGCTGGCGGCCGACCGCAACAATGAAGCGCTGGGCGAGCTGTATTCGCCACTGCACCCGGCGGTGCTGCGGCTGCTGCAGATGGTGATCGAGACCAGCGCGCGCCACCGCATCCCGGTGGCGGTCTGTGGCGAGATGGCCGGCGATGCGCGGATGACCCCGCTGCTGCTGGCACTGGGCCTGACCGAATTCAGCCTGCACCCGGGCACGCTGCTGGAAGTACGCCGCGCGATCCGCGAGGCCGACCTGGCGACGTTGCGTGCACGCGCACCCAAGCTGCTGGCCGCGCGCGACCGCCGCGCGATCGAACGCTGGCTGGCACTGGTGGCCGATACGCCCTGACACCACCCGCTCGCCGGGCATGCACGCCTGGGGTCGGATCCCTTTTCCGCTGGAAAAGGATCTGACCCCGTCTCGTTGCCGCCGGGGTATCCGGTGAAACATCCCCTTGCGATAATGACGCGCTGAACACCCCTGTTGCCGCATCCTTGCCGGGATCGCGGCTTTTCTTATCCCCGCGGGAGCTGCGATGGCTGAAGCTGTACGCCACGACAAGACTGCACGCCAACTGCGGATGCTGTCCGATGCACTGGACAGCGGCCGGCTGGGCCCGGTGCGGCGCCTGGTCAACACCCTGGCCCCGGCCGAGATCGGCAACCTGCTCGAATCGCTGCCGCCGGGCAAGCGCGAGGTGGTGTGGGGCCTGGTCGATCCGGAAGATGATGGCGAGGTGCTGGTCCACGTCGGCGACGACGTGCGCGAAAGCCTGCTCGCGGACATGGACCCGGACGAGATCATCGCCGCGGTCGAAGACCTGGACATCGACGATCTGGCCGACCTGGTCGAAGACCTGCCGGACACGGTCATCGACGAAGTCCTCAAGTCGATGGACCGCGAGAACCGCGAGCGCCTGGAACAGGTGCTGTCCTATCCCGAGGACAGTGCCGGCCGCCTGATGAACCCGGACGTGGTGACCGTGCGCGCCGACGTCAATGTCGACGTCGTGCTGCGCTACCTGCGCCTGCGCGGTGAACTGCCCGACCACACCGACCACCTGTTCGTGGTCAGCCGCCGCCATCAGTACCTCGGCCGGGTGTCGCTGGCGGCACTGGTGACCCACGAGGACACCACGCCGATCAACCGCCTGATCGACGACGAGCAGCCAGCCATCGACGTCGGCGAGAGCGACCAGGAAGTCGCCCGCCAGTTCTCCGACCATGACTGGATCTCCGCGCCAGTAGTGGACGACAACAACATCCTGATCGGCCGCATCACCATCGATGACGTGGTCGACATCATCCGCGGCCAGGCCGAGCACCAGGCGCTGGGCGCCGCCGGTCTGGACGAGGACGAGGATCTGTTCAGCCCGGTCTGGCGCGCGATGCGCCGTCGCCTGATGTGGCTGTCGGTGAACCTGTGCACGGCCTTCCTGGCCTCCAGCGTGGTCGGTCATTTCGAAGGCACCATCGACAAACTGGTGGCACTGGCGGTGCTGATGCCGATCGTCGCCGGCCTCGGCGGCAACGCCGGTACCCAGGTGCTGGCACTGATGGTGCGCGGCCTGGCGCTGGGCCAGGTGGGCGCCTCCAATGCCCGCACCCTGCTGTGGAAGGAAGTACGGGTCGCGCTGCTGAACGGCGTGATGCTGGGTTCGGTGCTGGGCCTGATCGTGCTGGCCTGGTTCCACTCGCCCGGGTTGTCCGCAGTGATTGCCATCGCACTGACCTGCAACCTCCTGTTCGCTGCATTGGCGGGCGTGCTGGTGCCGTTGACGCTGAAACGCTTCGGCTTCGACCCGGCGCTGGCCAGCGGCATCTTCCTGACCGCCGTGACCGACTCGATGGGCTTCTTCACCTTCCTCGGCCTGGCCACCCTGGTGCTGCTGCACTGAACCCTGCAGGGTCGGATCCCCGCCACGCCGGGCTCTGCCCCGATCCCAACTGGAACACCCATGGCAACGACGATCGAAAACTACTTCCAGCCCGGCTGGCGCGACCAGCAGCACACCTGCCCGGCCTGCGAATGGAAGGGCAGCTCGCGCGCCATGGAAATGGAACTGGACGAGGACGCCACCGAGTACGACTGCCCGGTCTGCGAAAACCCGCTGCTGGTGGTGCTGCACCCGGACATGGCGCAGGTGCAGGCCGCCGCTGCCGAAGGCAATGCCGAAGCACGGGAGCAGTTGGAGATCATCGCCAGCTTTCCTCGGCCGGAGTGACGCGGTGCATGATGCTGCGTTGACCCGCCGCGCACTACGATGCAGGTGACCCTACTGCCTCGGGAAGTCCCATGGTCCGTTCGATGTCGCGCTGGCTGCCGCTGCTGGCCGTACTGATGATGTCCGGTTGTGCCTCGTTGCCGGACAGTGCGCGCGGGCATTTCGAGGGCCGCGCGGTGAAGGTGGATGGCGAGACCGCCTACTACCAGGTCTTCATTCCTGCCGGCGTCCGGGCCTCCGCCCCGGGCAGCGCAGCCACGCAGGACGGACCCCCGGTCATCCTGTTCCTGCATGGCTCGGGCGAGCGCGGCGCCGATGGCGTCAAGCAGACCTACTCGGGACTGGGCCCCTATCTGCGCGAGCATCCCGACTTCCCGGCCCTGGTGGTGTTTCCACAGGCACCGCGCCATTCCGAATGGAGCGGGCGCAACAACCGCATGGCCCTGGCCGCACTGGACGCGATCGTCGCAGAGTTCGGCGCCGACCCGGCACGGCAGTACCTGACCGGCATGTCGATGGGCGGTTACGGCAGCTGGAACATCGGCCTGGACGACCCGCATCGTTTTGCCGCGATCGTGCCGGTATGCGGTGCCGTATTCGCACCGCGCGCGAAGCGACCGACCCTGTTCGTCGAGCAGGTCGCGCAGGAGTCAGATCCGTATGCGGTGATCGCCCAACGCCTGCGGCAGACGCCGATCTGGATCTTCCACGGCGCACTCGATGATGTGGTGCCGCCGGACGACGACCGCCGGCTGCACAGCGCCTTCCAGAGCGCCACCGCGCGCGACGTGCGCTATACCGAGTACCCGGAAGGCAACCACAATGCCTGGGACGCCACCTACGCCGACCCGGCGATGTGGGCCTGGCTGTTCGCGCAGAAGCGCTGAACCGCAGCTTCTGGTAGCTGCCAACCTTGGTTGGCATTGACTGCTCTGGTAGTTGCCAACCTTGGTTGGCATTGACTGCTTTGGTAGTTGCCAACCTTGGTTGGCACTGGCCTACCTGAAACCAAGCCTTTCCCCGATGTTCACTGAAAGCAGGCCCGCCCATGCTTGCTCCATGCAGAACACCTGTCTCCTGCTCGGCCGTCACTCCAGCATCGGCCTCAGCTATATCCTCACCACCGTCGTCCATGACCGCGCGCCGCTCTTCACCAACGCCGCAGCGGCCGCCTTGGCAGTCCGCGAATTCCAGCGACTGGATCAGGAAGGCTTCACCCGCTCGATTGCCTACGTGGTCATGCCCGACCACATCCACTGGCTAGTCGAACTACGTGCGGGAACGCTGGAAACCGTCATGAAGCGTTTCAAGTCGCGCACAGCCCAGCAGGCAAACCGATTGCTGGGGCGAGTCGGGCGCTTCTGGCAGGCCTGCTATCACGATCATGCGATCCGCTCTGACGAATCGTTGCACCGGCATGCGATGTACCTGATGGGAAATCCGATCAGGGCCGGGCTGACGACGCGGCTTGGGCAATATCCCCATGCATGGTGCGAATGGGAGCTTGGGGCGTCATGTGATCTGCCCGATGACATTAGCACCGGTGGATAGTGCCAACCAAGGTTGGCATCTACCAAAACAGTGCGCGCACGAACCGGGCGGTGAGTGTGTCAACCAAGGTTGACACCTACCCCACCAGGGCAGGTCAGCCCAGCAGGGTTTCCAGCACGGCCATGCGCACGGCGACGCCGTTGGCGACCTGGCGCAGTACCCACGACTGCGGGCCGTCGGCCACGTCGTCGGTGACTTCCACGCCGCGGTTGATCGGGCCCGGGTGCAGCACCGCTGCATCCTTGCCGGCGCGGGCCAGACGATCATTGGTCAGGCCGTACTGTGCGTGGTACTGCTCCAGCGACGGCACCAGACCTTCTTCCATGCGCTCGCGCTGCAGGCGCAGCATCATCAGCGCGTCGACGCCTTCCAGCATCGCATCGAAGTCATCGCCGACCACGCAGCCCTTCAGGGTCTCGTCGTCCGGCAGCAGCGACTGCGGGCCGCACACGCGGATCTCGCCCACGCCCAGCGTACGCAGCGCGTGCAGGTCGGTGCGAGCCACGCGCGAGTGCTTCACGTCGCCGACGATCACCACCTTCAGCTTCGAGAAATCCGGGCCCTTGGCCTGGCGCAGGGTCAGCATGTCCAGCAGGCCCTGGGTCGGGTGCGAACTGCGGCCGTCACCGGCATTGACCAGCGCGGTGCCCTCGCCCGCGGCGTCGGCCAGTGCGGCCACGGCGCCGTCATCGGGGTGGCGTACCACGAAGCCGCGCACGCCCATTGCTTCCAGGTTGCGCAGGGTGTCGCAGGCGGTTTCGCCCTTGCGCGTGGACGAGGTCGAGGCATCGAAGTTCAGCACGTCGGCGCCCAGGCGCTGCGCGGCCAGCTGGAACGAGCTGCGGGTGCGCGTGGACGGTTCGAAGAACAGCGTGCACACCGCCGAACCGGCCAGCACGTGGCGCTTGTTGCCAACGCGGCCGACCGCGGCATCGCGGATCTGTCCCGCCCGGTCAAGCAGCTGCAGCAGGGTCTCACGCGGCAGGCCCTCCAGGGTCAGCAGGTGGCGCAGGCGTCCGGAGGCATCGATTTGCTGGGCAGTCATGGCGGGAGTCAGCAGTCAGGGAATGGGGGTGGCGTCGTCCGGCGACGACAGCCAGCGGTCGATGATCACCGCCGCGGCCACGGCATCGAGGGCGGCCGCATCACGGCGGCGCTTGCGCCCTTCGGCGCGCTCGACAGCGAAGCGGCGGGCGGCCTCGACCGAGCTGGAACGCTCGTCGATCATCACCACTGGCAGCTTGAAACGTTCCCGCAGCTGGCGGGCAAAGCCCTGCGCGCGCTTGCGGTTGGGCTGGTCCTGGCCGTCCAGGGTCAGCGGGTCGCCCACCACCAGGCCGTCGGGCTTCCATTCCTTGAGCAGGCGTTCGATCGCGGTCCAGTCCGGGCCGTTGCCGTGCACATCGACCACGGCCACCGCGCGCGCATGCGCGGCGAAGGCACTGCCGATGGCCACGCCGATCCGGCGCGAGCCGACATCGAAACCCAGGACCGTGCCGTCACGGCGGATGGCCGGGGCAGCAGGGTCCGGCGCGGGCGTGACGGGCTCAGACATGGCCGCTGTAGTCGGTCAGCCGGAACAGGTCGACGCCGATGCGCGAGGCCGCACCCTGCCAGCGCTGCTCCAGCGGCAGCTGGAACACCAGTTCGGCATCGGCCGGCACGGTCAGCCAGCTGTTCTCGGACAGCTCGCTTTCCAGCTGCCCTGCGCCCCAACCGGCACAGCCGAGGGTGACCACGGCATTGGCCGGGCCTTCGCCGCGCGCCATCGCTTCAAGAATGTCGCGCGAAGTGGTCAGGTACAGGCCGTCGCCCACGGTCAGGCTGGAATCCCACGCCCGCGCGTCGTCATGGATGACGAAGCCGCGCTCGGGATGCACCGGGCCACCGTTGAGCACCATGCGCGCCTGCAGGTCGCCATCACCGGTGGTGATGTCCATCTGCGCGAGCACTTCTCCCAGCGTGTATTCGGACGGCTGGTTGACCAGCACGCCCATCGCCCCGTTCTCGTCGTGCTGGCAGATCAGCGCGACGCTGCGGGCGAAGGTCGCGTCGAGCAGCGACGGCAGCGCGACGAGCAGGTGATCGGCAAGGGAGGTCGGCGTTACAGGCATGGGCCCATTCTACCTGCTGGGCGCGGGATGGTCGCGCGATGGCGCCGAACGGCGATGGGCTAGGATGGCGCTTTGCCATGGAAGGTCATCGATGCAGTCTTCATCGCCCCTGACCCTGCCGGCACGCAGCGCCATCGTCCTGATTGCCCTGCTGCAGGGTCTGATGCTGTATGCCGCGCAGGAACTGTCCGATGCGTGGCCGTTCCGCGATATCGGCTGGCGCTACTGCTGGTACGCCTGGGTGCTGGCCATTCCCAGCGCGGTGGCGTTGAGCCTGGTCGAGCTGGGCCAGCGCCGCCTGTGGCTGCAGGCCGTGCTCGGCTCGGCGGTGGTGCTGGCGCTGGCCGCCTGGATCGGCTGGAACCTCACTGGCGAGACCGCGCTGGAGTCGAGCGCGCTGCAGTTTCCACTGACCCTGGGCATGGCCGTGGCGGTGTTCGTAGCGCTGCCCTGGTGGCAGTTCCAGCTGCACCACGGGCACTGGCGCGCCAGCTACCCCGAGCTGTTCGAGCGCGCCTGGCAGAACGGCCTGACCCTGGCGCTGGCAACGCTGTTCACCGGATTGACCTGGCTGCTGCTGTGGCTGTGGGCGGCGCTGTTCCAGCTGCTGGACGTGAACGTCTTCCGCGATCTGTTCCGCCAGGATGCATTCATCGCGCTGGCCACCGGCAGCCTGGCCGGCTTCGGCGTGCTGATCGGGCGCACCCAGCACCGCGCGATCCAGATCACCCGCCAGGTGCTGTTCGCGATCTGCCGCGGGCTGCTGCCGCTGCTCTCTTTCATCGCCGTATTGTTCGTGCTGAGCCTGCCGCTTACCGGGCTGGAGCCGCTGTGGAAAACCCGTTCGGCCGCCAGCCTGCTGGTGGTGGTGTCACTGCTGCTGGTGACGTTCACCAATGCGGTCTACCAGCAGGGGGATGACAGTGCACCCTACCCTCTCGTGCTGCGCAGGCTGGTCGAGGCCAGCCTGCTGACGCTGCCGGTGTACGCCGCGCTGGCGCTGTATGCACTGGGCCTGCGCGTGACGCAGTACGGCTGGACCATCGACCGGTTCTGGGCGGTACTCGTCGCGTTGGCCGTGGCCGGCTATGCCGTGGGCTACGCGCTGGCGGTGCTGCGCCGGCAGCGCCGCTGGTTGCAGATGCTGGAGCCGGTCAACCGCTGGATGTGCTGGGCGGTACTGGCACTGGCATTGCTGGGCAACTCGCCGCTGCTGGACCCGATGCGGCTGACCCTGTCCAGCCAGCTGGCGCGGCTGCGCGCGGACCCGCCAGCGATCACCAGCAGCGACGTCAACGTGCTGCGCTTCGATCTTGGACGCCGTGGTGTGCAGGCGCTGCGCGAGCTGCAGCGTGATCCAGCCATCACCGCCGATGCCAATGCGCCGCAGGTGATCGCTGCAGCGTTGGCACGTACCTCACGCTGGGACGACGGCCATCGCCTCGACAAGGGGCCGCAGGACGTCACCGCCCTGCAGCGCGCGCTGAAGCTGGCCAAGGGATCCAGCTCGCCGCCGGACGATTGGTGGCAGGCACTGGCCACGCGCGCGATCAATGGCGAATCCTGCGCCCAGAGCGAGCGCGACTGCCTGATCGTGCATCGCGACCTGGACGGCGATGGCACCGGCGAAGTGCTGCTGTGCGAGCTGTACACCCACCGTGGGCCGGACTGCGTGCTGTACGCACGTGGCAGTGATACCCACTGGCGCCGGGCAGGTTCGCTGTTCGGCACCGCGAGCGGGCAGGCCGAAGCGATCAACCAGGCACTGCGTGATGGCGAGCTCACTCTCGAACCGCCACGCTGGCCGATGCTGTCCATCGGCGGGCGCCCTGCGTTGGCCATCGATCCCGAACCCGAATCCAACGAGTCTTTCCCATGAGCGGTTACTGCCTCATCGCCCCGGGCCATCCGGTGCACGACTACTACCACGCCAACGAGTACGGCTTCCCGCAGCGGGACGAGCGCGAACTGTTCGAGCGGCTGGTGCTGGAAATCAACCAGGCCGGCCTGAGCTGGGAAACGATCCTGAAGAAGCGCGAGGGCTTCCGCACGGCCTATGACGGCTTCGATGTGGACCGGGTGGCAGCGTATGCCGAGCAGGACATCGAGCGGCTGCTTTCGGACGCCGGCATCATCCGCAACCGGCTGAAGGTGCTGGCGGCGATCCACAACGCACAGGTGATCCAGCAGCTGCGGGCCAGCCACGGCAGCTTCGCGGCGTGGCTGGACGCGCACCATCCGCGCAGCAAGGCCGACTGGGTGAAGCTGTTCAGGAAGACGTTCCGCTTCACCGGCGGCGAGATCACCGGCGAATTCCTGATGAGCCTGGGCTACCTGCCCGGTGCGCACGCCGAGGACTGCCCGGTGCATGCGCGGCTGCTGACGCTGTCGCCGCCGTGGCTGCAGGCCTCCCGGTAGTGCCGGCCGCTGGCCGGCAGCCTCGGAATGCCGCAGGTGCTGCCGGCCAGCGGCCGGCACTACCGTCGAATCGTCACACGCCCATGTAACGGCCCGGGCGGTGGTTGAACATCAGCACCAGGCTGAGCACCACCGCGCCGATGGCCGAGTACAGCACCTTCGACGGCGACAACACGAAGAACGCGGCCACCATCAGGCAGGCGTCGTAGGACATCTGCACCTTGCCCGCGCTCCAGCCGCGGGTGCGCTGCAGGTACACCGCCAGGATGCCGATGCCGCCAAGGCTGGCGCGGTGGCGGATGAAGAACAGGATGCCCAGGCCGGACAACGCACCGCCCACGATCGCCGAATACAGCGGGTGGATGTGCGAGAAGTCGATCCAGCGCGGCAGCAGGTCGGTCAGCACGCCACAGGCGGTGACCGCGGCGAAGGTCTTCAGGGTGAATTCCCAGCCCATGCGCCGCAGCGCCACCCAGTAGAACGGCAGGTTGACCAGCACGAACACCACGCCGAAGTTCCAGTCCAGCGCGTAATGCAGCAGGAAGGCCATGCCGGCCATGCCGCCGATCATCAGCCCGCTCTTGGCGAAGATCGCCAGGCCCAGCGAGGCCACCATCGTGGCCAGCACCATGCCCTGCACATCCTCGGCGATCGAGTGGCGCAGCGCTTTTTCGTCGGCGGTGGTACCAGCGCTGTCCGGCGGCGGGGTCAGCGGACCAGCGGTGACCAGGTGGCCGTCAGCGTCGTCGCACGGCGCGGGGCCATGGGAGGGAAGGGACATACGGGTGGGGAACAGCAGGTGGGGAGCGCTATTAGACACGATCCGCATGACAGTTGCAGATGAAATCGTTCAGCTGAATGCGCCCCACCCTGCTTGCCCCCTTGCCGATCAGCCCTTGCCGGCCAGATGGTGCGCCACCAGTGCGTTGGCATGGCCATGGCCCAGGCCGTGCTCACTCTTCAGGAAGCTGACCAGTTCCATGTGCTTGAGCCCCTTCTTCTTCGACAGCAGGCCGAACCAGTGCGCCACCGGCTGCCCGTAGGTCTTCTCGATGGAGGGGAAATACGAGGCCGGGCCTTTCGGCTTGGTGTCAGTGCTCATGTGCAGCTCCCGTTGAAGTCATTCATTCGACGAACCACAGACGCAGAAATCGACATACCCACACGTCCGACCCAGTGCCGACCAACGGTCGACACCCACCAAAGCAGAATGCCGTTCCAACAGCTCGCGGGAAACTGTCGAAGGCGGGGTGGGTCCGGTTGAGGGGGCGTGAGCCGCATGGATGCGGCGACCGAGCCTACATGGACGTATTTACGGCGTTCCCCTCAACCGGCCCCACCCCGCCATCCCACGGGATGCACGCATTTGACGTTGACGTTGCCTTGGCTTGAAGCAGGTGCCGGGCGCAGCCCGGCCGTATCATCCCGTCATGCCCCGCGAAAACCTCAACGACCTGCAGGCCTTCGTCCACGTTGCCCGCGAGGGCAGCTTCACCAAGGCCGCCGCCCAGCTGGGCGTCTCCCAGTCCGCGCTCAGCCATGCCATGCGCGGCCTGGAACAGCGCCTGGGCGTGCGCCTGCTGACCCGCACCACCCGCAGCGTATCCACCACCGAAGCCGGTGCCCGCCTGCTCGATACCCTGGGCCCGCGCCTGGCCGAGATCGAGGAGGGGCTGGCCGCGCTGGCCGAATACCGTGAACGCCCGGCCGGCACCATCCGCATCAATGCCACCGGCCACGCCGCCGAGTACATCGCGTGGCCACGGCTGGCGCCGCTGCTGCAGCAGTATCCGGATTTGAAGGTGGAACTGGCGGCCGACTACGGGCTGGCCGACATCGTGGCCGAACGCTACGACATCGGCATCCGCCTCGGCGAGCGGCTGGCCCGTGACATGATCGCGGTGCCGATCAGCCCGCCGCTGCGCATGCGCGTGGTCGGCGCACCCAGCTACTTCCGCCAGCATGTGGTGCCACGGCATCCGGACGAACTGGCCGAACACAACTGCGTGACCCTGCGCCTGCCCACGCATGGCGGGCTGATGCCGTGGGATTTCGGCCAGGACGGCAACGAACTCAGTGTGCGCGTGTCCGGCCAGTGGACCTTCAACACCATGGGCATGACCCGCGCCGCTGCGCTGGCCGGCAGCGGACTGGCCTGGCTGCCGGAAGACCAGGTGCAGCCGATGCTGGACGACGGCCGCCTGCAGTCGGTGCTGGACGACTGGTGCCCGCACTTCGATGGCTACTACGCGTACTACCCGTCGCGCCGCCACGTCACCGTGGCGATGCGCACGGTGCTTGATGCGCTGCGCGGGCCGATGGGGTGAGGGTCAAGGAGTGCGGACCAACGGTCCGCACCCGCCTGATGGTCAGCCCTTGGCCTGGGCCGCACGCTGGGCGTTGTAGCGCTCACCAACAATCGATACTTCGTCCAGCGCCTGCGCGATGCGCTGCAGTTCCTCCGGCGCCAGCTGCAGGTCGATCGCGCCCAGGTTTTCTTCCAGGCGGTGGACCTTGGTGGTGCCCGGGATCGGCACGATCCACGGCGCCTGCGCCAGCAGCCAGGCCAATGCCACCTGCGCCGGGGTCGCACCCCGCGCCGCGGCGATCGTGCTGATGCGATCCACCAGCGCCTGGTTGGCACGACGCGCTTCCACTTCGAAACGCGGCACGGTGTTGCGGAAGTCGTTGGCGTCGAAGGTGGTGTCGGCGTTGATCGCACCGGTCAGGAAACCGCGGCCGAGCGGGCTGAACGGCACGAAGCCGATGCCCAGTTCCTGCAGCGTCGGCAGCAGTTCGCGTTCCGGCTCGCGCCACCACAGCGAGTACTCGCTCTGCACGGCAGCCACCGGCTGCACCGCGTGCGCGCGGCGCACGGTGGCGGCACTGGCCTCGGACAGGCCGAAGTGGCCGACCTTGCCCTCGGCGATCAGATCGCGCACGGTGCCGGCCACGTCCTCGATCGGCACGTTCGGATCGACACGGTGCTGGTAGAACAGGTCGATGTGGTCGGTACGCAGGCGCTTGAGACTGGCTTCGGCCACCGCACGGATGTTCTCCGGGCGGCTGTCCAAACCGGTGTCGACACGCGCATCCTTGAAACCGAACTTGGTGGCGATCACCAGCGTGTCGCGGTACGGCGCCAACGCCTCGCCAAGCAGATCTTCATTGGTGTACGGGCCGTACACCTCGGCGGTGTCGAAGAAGGTCACGCCGCGTTCAACGGCGGCCTGCAGCAGGGCGATGCCCTGGCTGCGCTCGACCGGCTGGCCATAGCCATGGCTCAGGCCCATGCAGCCCAGGCCCAGGGCGGAAACCTTCAGGCCACTGCGGCCGAGTTCACGTGTCTGCATCGTCGTGCTCCAGAGGGGGAGCGCTGACGATACGCCCGCTTGGGCGATGGATTGAACCGACGGGATGGCAGTCGGTCATGACTGGAATTCATCAATCCAGTCACGACCGTTGCCGGCCGGGTCACCGGATCTCCGAGATCTCCACGCCATCCAGCCCCTGCGACAGGGTGCGGGCGTCGCCGCCCTGGCTGAGCTTGATGCGCAGGCGTACCTCGTTCTGCGAATCGGCGTAGCGCAGCGCGTCCTCGTAGCTGATCTCGCCGGCCTGGTACAGCTCGAACAGGCTCTGGTCGAAGGTCTTCATGCCCAGCTGGACCGAGTCCTTCATCACTTCCTTCAGCTTGTGGATCTCGCCGTCGCGGATGTAGTCCTGAACCAGCGGCGTGCCGAGCAGGATCTCCATGGCAACCTTGCGCGAACGGCCATCGGGAGACGGCACCAGCTGCTGCGCGACCACGCCCTTGAGGTTCAGCGACAGGTCCATCAGCAGCTGGTTGCGGCGGTCTTCCGGGAAGAAGTTGACGATGCGGTCCATCGCCTGGTTGGCGTTGTTGGCATGCAGGGTGCACAGCACCAGGTGGCCGGTCTCGGCGAAGGCGATGGCGTGGTCCATGCCTTCGCGGGTACGCACCTCGCCGATCATGATCACGTCCGGCGCCTGGCGCAGGGTGTTCTTCAACGCGGCTTCCCAGCTGTCGGTATCGATGCCGACTTCACGCTGGGTGATGATGCAGCCTTCGTGCTTGTGCACGAACTCGATCGGGTCTTCGATGGTGATGATGTGGCCGGTCGAATTCTGGTTGCGGTAGCCGATCATCGCCGCCAGCGAGGTCGATTTACCGGTACCGGTGGCACCGACGAACAGGATGATGCCGCGCTTGGTCATCGCCAGCGTCTTGATGATCGGCGGCAGGCTCAGTTCTTCCACGGTCGGAATGCGCGTCTCGATGCGACGCAGCACCATGCCGACCTGGTTGCGCTGGTAGAAGCAGCTGACACGGAAGCGGCCGACACCGGACAGGCCGATGGCGAAGTTGCATTCATGGGTCTTCTCGAACTCCTCGCGCTGCGCCGGGGTCATCACGTTGAGGACCAGGTCGCGGCTTTGCTGCGGCGTCAGCGGGGTCTGCGTGATCGGCGAGATCTTGCCGTTGACCTTCATCGCCGGCGGCATGCCCGCGGTGATGAACAGGTCCGAGGCGCGCTGGTGCGCCATCAGCTTGAGGAACGAAGTGAAATCGATGGTGGTCGCGGTGGTGTTCACGGCGGGCTCCCAATGGGGCATGTACCAGGAAACGGTCGGTGGAGGAAACGGCGCGGGAACGGCGGCGCACTGGCACACGCCGCCCCGTTGCGGCCCCGCCTTACTCGAACAGGCGCTTGTCCTTGGCGTACTCGCGGGCCTGGTTGCGGGTGATCAGGCTGCGCTTGACCAGGTCCTGCAGGTGCTGGTCCAGGGTCATCATGCCGTACTGTTGGCCGGTCTGGATGGCCGAGTACATCTGCGCCACCTTGTCCTCGCGGATCAGGTTGCGGATGGCAGGGGTGCCGACCATGATTTCCCACGCTGCGGTACGACCGCCGCCAACCTTCTTCAGCAGCGCCTGCGAGATCACCGCACGCAGCGATTCGGACAGCATCGAGCGCACCATCGGCTTTTCGCCGGCCGGGAATACGTCGATGATGCGGTCGATGGTCTTGGCCGCCGAACTGGTGTGCAGGGTGCCGAACACCAGATGGCCGGTCTCCGCGGCGGTCAGCGCCAGGCGGATGGTTTCCAGATCGCGAAGTTCGCCGACCAGGATGATGTCCGGGTCCTCACGCAGTGCCGAGCGCAGCGCTTCATTGAAGCCATGCGTGTCACGGTGCACTTCGCGCTGGTTGATCAGGCACTTCTGCGAGGTGTGCACGAATTCGATCGGATCCTCGACGGTGAGGATGTGGCCGTACTCGTTCTTGTTGATGTAGTCGATCATCGCCGCCAGCGTGGTCGACTTGCCCGAGCCGGTCGGGCCGGTCACCAGGATCAGGCCCTGCGGCTGCTGGATCACCTCGCGGAACAGCGGCGGGCAGGCCAGGTCCTCGAGGGTGAGCACCTCGGACGGAATGGTACGGAACACCGCACCGGCACCGCGGTTCTGGTTGAACGCGTTCACTCGGAAGCGCGCCAGCGATGGAATCTCGAAGGAGAAGTCCACTTCGAGGAATTCCTCGTAATCGCGGCGCTGCTTGTCGGACATGATGTCGTACACCAGCGCATGGACCTGCTTGTGGTCCAGGGCTGGGATGTTGATCCGGCGAACGTCGCCGTCCACGCGGATCATCGGCGGCAGGCCTGCGGACAGGTGCAGGTCGGACGCTTTGTTCTTTACGGAAAACGCCAACAGTTCGGCGATATCCATGAGCGGCTACTCCCCAATAACGGCTTCGACTGGAAGGATCTTTCCCCGGGCGGCAGTATAGCCTCCTGATTCAACGGAACGCGTTACGTGGCCACTCCCCTGCCCCAGATCCTGAGCAACCTGCATGCCGCCGCCGAGGCCGCGGGCAGGCCCGATCCACGCCTGCTGGCGGTGTCCAAGACCCAGCCTGCCGAGGCTGTGGCCGCGCTGGCCGCACAGGGCCAGCACGCCTTCGGCGAGAACTACGTGCAGGAAGCGCTCGCCAAGATGCAGGCGCTGCAGCACCTGGCGCTGGAATGGCACCTGATCGGCCACCTGCAGTCGAACAAGGCCGATGCCGTGGCCAGCCATTTCGACTGGGTGCAGAGCGTGGACCGCCCCAAGCTGGTGACCGCGCTGGCACGCCATCGCCCGGCCGCGCGCGGCCCGCTGAACGTGCTGATCCAGGTCAACATCGACGACGAATCCAGCAAGCATGGCTGTGCACCGGAAGAAGTGGATGCACTGGCCGCCGAGATTGCCGCCGAACCCACCCTGCGCCTGCGCGGACTGATGGCGATTCCCGCGCCATGGCCCGAGGCCGAGCGCCGTCGGGATGCATTCGTGCGCATGCGCACACTTTTCCAGTCGCTGGCTGCCCAGCACGCGCAGGTCGACACGCTGTCGATGGGCATGAGCAGCGACTACGCCGAAGCCATCGCCGAGGGTGCCACCCTGGTGCGCATCGGCACCGCCCTGTTCGGCGCCCGCCCGCGCCCGGCTTGATTTTCCAAGGAGACTTCCATGGCAGCTGATTCCATCACCTTCATCGGCGGCGGCAACATGGCCCGCAGCCTGATCGCCGGCCTGATCCGCCAGGGCGTGCCGGCCGCGCACATCCACGTGGCCGAGCCGGTGGCCGAACTGCGCCAGGCGCTGGCCGCCGACTTCGGTGTGCAGGTGCACGACAACGCCGCCGATGCCGCCGCGCAGGGCCGCACCTGGCTGCTGGCGGTGAAGCCGCAGGTGCTGCGCGATGTCTGCCAGTCGCTGCAGGCACTGGCCCAGGCAAACCAGCCGCTGGTGGTGTCGATTGCCGCCGGCATCACCAGCGCCCAGCTGGAACGCTGGCTGGGCGGCAACCTGCCGGTAGTGCGTGCGATGCCGAACACCCCGGCCCTGCTCGGCGCCGGTGTGACCGGCCTGTACGCCACGCCCTCGGTGGATGCGCAGCAGCACGCGCAGGCCGAACAGGTGCTGGCCAGTGCCGGGCGCACGGTGTGGATCGACAGCGAGTCGCTGATGGATTCGGTGACTGCCGTTTCCGGCAGCGGACCGGCCTATGTGTTCCTGCTGGCCGAAGCGATGGAAGCGGCGGGTATTGCCCAGGGCCTGCCGGCCGACGCCGCGCGCACGTTGGTGGTGCAGACCCTGCTGGGCGCCTCGCGCATGCTGGATGAGGCTGGTGAGAGCCCGGCGGAACTGCGCCGCCGCGTGACCTCGCCCAACGGCACCACCCAGGCCGCGATCGAGAGCTTCCAGGCCGGTGGCTTCGAGGCCCTGGTGGATACGGCACTGCGCGCCGCGCAGGTGCGTGGGCAGGAACTGTCTGCGGCGAATGATTGATCCCCTGGGGTCAGATCCCTTTGCCGAGGCAAAGGGATCTGACCCCATCTACCCGATGATCACCGCCCCAATGTGGTCATGACGAAATCAACGAAGCACTGCAACCGCGGGCGCGGCCTGCGGTCGGGCAGGTAGATCAGGTGCATCGGCCGCGGTTCGGGCAGGTAGCCGCGCAGCAGCGGCTTCAGGCGCCCGGCGGCAATTTCGGCAGCCAGCAACGCCGTCGGTTGCAACACCAGGCCGGCACCGGCCACGGCAGCTTCACGCAACGCGAAGCCATCGTTGCAGGTCAGGCGTGCGTCCCAATCCACCTGTTCGCCATTGGCCAGCTGCCAGCCGTGGCCACCACGCCAGGCCAGGTGGCTCAGGCAGTCGTGCCCTTCCAGATCATCGGGTGTGCGCGGCGTGCCGCGCCGGCGCAGGTACGCGGGCGCCGCGCACAGGCTCATCGCGTACGGCGGCAGCGGTCGCGCCACCACTTCCTGCGACGGCAGCGGCCCCACCCGGATCGCCACGTCGAAACCATCCTCGATCAGGTCCACGCGGCGGTTGCTCAGGTCCAGCTCGATGTTCAACTGCGGCTGCGCGCGCAACAGCGTGGCCAGCTGCGGAGCCAGCACACAGCTGCCCCAGGTGGTCGGCGCGCTGACCCGCAGCAGGCCGCGTGGCTGCACCTGCAGGCCGGCCACATCCGCCTCGGCCTGCTGCACCTGCTCCAGCACCTGCCGGCAACCGGCCAGGTAGGCCCCGCCGGCTTCGGTCAGGCGTTGGCGGCGGGTGTTCCGCTGCAGCAAGGCCGTGCCCAGATGCGCCTCCAGCTGCTGGATGTACTTGCCGACCATCACCGCCGACACCTGCAGCTGTTCGGCAGCCCCTGCAAAGCTCCCGCGCTCGGCCACGGCGACGAAGGCCTGCATGCAGCGCAACGTATCCATTACTAATCCAGAGTTAGGAATCAGCGAAGCATACGCTCCTTACCTAACCCCTTTGTGAGGGTGCAGACTGCGCCCATCCCCCTCCTCAAGGAACGGCCATGAAGATTCTCCTCGTCGGTGCCAGCGGCACCCTCGGCCAGGCAGTCGCCCGCCAGCTCGGCCAGCATCACCAGATCCTTGCCGCCGGTCGCCACAGTGGCGAACTGCGCGTTGACCTGACCGACGATGCCAGCGTTGCCGACCTGTTCGCACGCAGCGGACCGGTCGATGCGGTGATCTCCACCACCGGCGCGGTGCACTTCGGCCCGCTGCAGGCGATGACGCCGGCACAGTTCAACCTCGGCCTGCAGGACAAGCTGCTTGGGCAGGTGCGGTTGGCGCTGGCCGCCCAGCACCACCTCAATGCAGGCGGTTCGATCACCCTGACCAGCGGGATCATCAGCGCGCATCCGATCCGCGACGGCGTCAACGCCACCGCAGTGAATGCCGCACTGGAAGGCTTCGTGCGTGCCGCTGCGCTGGAGCTGCTGCCACGTGGCCTGCGCATCAACGTGATCAGCCCCAACGTGCTGGTCGAGTCGATGGCCGACTACGGCCCCTACTTCCCGGGCTTCGAAGCGGTGACCGCACAGCGCGCGGCACTGGGTTACCAGCGCGCGGTGGAAGGCATCCAGAGCGGCGAGACGATCACGGTCTGGTAAGAAAAAGGGGACGGAGGGGATTAAGTCGTTTGTGCACTTGCGACTTAATCCCCTCCGTCCCCTTTTTCATTCCCAGCGCATCGGGCCGTCACCGCGTTCGCCGAGGACGTCACCGGGGTTGGCCAGGCGGCAGCGCTGCAGCGACAGGCAGCCGCAGCCGATACAGCCGGTCAGCTCATCGCGCAGCAGCTGCAGCATGTGGATGCGCTCCTCCAGCTCGGCGCGCCAGCGCGCGGACAACTTGGCCCAATCCGCCTTGGTCGGTGCGCGGCCGTCGGGCAGGCTCTCGAAGGCCCGGCCGACCGCTTCCAACGGCATGCCCACGCGCTGCGCTACGCGGATCACCGCCAGCCGGCGCAGCACGTCGCGGCTGTAGCGGCGCTGGTTGCCCGAAGTGCGCAGGCTGCTGATCAGCCCCTTGCGCTCGTAGAAGTGCAGCGCCGAAACCGCCACGCCACTGCGCTGGGAGACTTCGCCAACGCTCAGTTCCTGGGACACCATTGCTTGACCTCAACTACAGTTGAGGTGTCATGCTGCTATCTTCGCCGCCTGTTGACAAGCGCGGCCCGCATCTGACCCGTATGACCCCCACGCTCTCCCCCGCCAACGCCAGTTCATCGGCTGACACTTCGATCCTGTCCGCGCGCTACCGCGCCACCACCATCGGCATGGTCGCGCTGGTCGCGCTGCATGCCTTCGAGGCCCTCGCGGTGGCGGCCGCCATGCCGACCGTGGCCGTGGCACTGGACGGCCTGCGCCTGTACGCACTGGCCTTCGGCGGTACCTTGGCCACCAGCGTGATCGGCATGACCCTGGCCGGGCGCTGGGCCGACCAGCATGGGCCGGCACGGCCACTCTGGTACGGGTTGGCCTGCTTCGTGCTGGGCCTGCTGCTGGCTGGCTTTGCCATGCGCATGGGCATGCTGGTGGCGGGGCGCCTGCTGCAGGGCCTGGGTGCGGGTGCGATCTCGGTCTCGCTCTATGTGATGGTCGGGCGCAGCTACCCGGAGCACCTGCGGCCGAAGGTATTCGCCGCGTTCTCCGCAGGCTGGGTGGTGCCGTCAATGATCGGCCCCGCGCTGAGCGGGCTGATCGTGCAGCATCTCGGCTGGCGCTGGGTGTTCCTGGCCGTGCCGCTGCTGGCCATTCCGGCCGCGCTGCTGCTGCGCCCGGCACTCACGCGCATGCAACCCACCGATGGCGGCCTCGCCGACGATGGGCGAGGCAACGTGGTGCGCTGGGCCAGTGGTGCCTCGTTGGCGGCGCTGCTGCTCTACTTCGGCGGCCAGCAGCAGGGCCTGCCTGCACTGCTCTGCATCGGCGTGGCCATGCTGGCCCTGATGTTCTGCGTGCATCGCCTGCTGCCGGCCGGCACATTGATCCTGCGCCGCGGACTGCCCAGCGTGATCGCGCTGCGCGGCGTCGCGGCAGCCGCATTCTTCGCCTGCGAGGCCTATCTGCCCCTGCTGTTGCAGCGCGAACGCGGGCTCTCACCCAGCTGGGCCGGTGCCGTGCTCAGTCTTGGCGCACTGGGCTGGTTCGCCGGTTCATGGCTGCAGGGCCACCAGCAGCGTGGCTGGTCGCGCCAGCAGCTGCTGCGCATGGGCACGCCGCTGATGACGATCGGTATTGCCGCCACACTGGCCGTGCTGTTCAACGCAGTGCCGCTGCCGGTGGCCCTGGTCGGCTGGGCCATGACCGGCTTCGGCATGGGCATGATCTACGCCAGCCTGTCGGTGCTGACGCTGTCGTTGTCCGCACCGCACGAGCAGGGTGCCAACACCTCGGCACTGCAGCTGAGCGAAGCGCTGTCGGTGACCACCGCGCTGGCGGTTTCCGGTGCACTGTTCGCGCTGTTCGTGCAAAGCGCACCCCACACCGGCTACGTGCTGTGCCTGGCGATCACCTTCGGCCTGGCGCTGCTGGCCACGGTGATCGCACGGCGGGTGTAGCGCCGCCGGACTCCGGTAGTGCCGGCCGCTGGCCGGCAACCTCCGCGCACGCGGAAATCCCGTGATGGTGCCTGCCAGCGGCCGGCATTACCGGCATTACCGGGTGCCAGTCCCCATGTCATCGATATCCCGGTGAAGGATGCGCCGCACCTCCAGCACCGCCTGTGGGGTCTCCTGCACGCTGTGGCCGGAAATGATCACCTTCTCCGACAGTGCGGCCGGCAGGTGCGCGCTCCAGTACGGCACCAGCCCATCATCGGACTTTTCCACCGGCAGCTCCGGCTTGCGCTGGGCGATGATCGAGTGGTACTTCAGGCCCGCTTCGATCGGCAGCTGCGCGGACGCCTTCACGAATGGATCGCTGGCCTTGAGATTGTCGATGCTGTTGGGGATCTTGGGCTTGGCCGTACCATCGACCTGCTGTTCGGCCTGCGCCAGCGCCAGGAACACGTCCTCGAACTTGCCGAGGATGGTCAGCGGCAGGCGCACCAGGCGACCGATCAGGCGACCGACCTTGTTGCCGGCGATGTCGGTGCCCTGGTGTGGCGCGGCGATGAAGATCGCGCGCTCCACGTTCGGTTGCGCCTTGAAATGCAGCAGCGGCCCCAGCTTGTTCTGCACCCGCTTCAGGCGCTCGCCCTTCAGGTCGTAGTTGGCCAGCAGGTCATTCCACAGCACGTCGCCAGAGTCGCTGACCAGCAGGCGCGCCAGCACGCCGCCCATGCTGTGCCCGATGTAGACCATGTCCTTCGATGCACGCGTACTGCCATTGGGATCGAAGTGCTTGAGCGTATCGTTGAACGCATTGGCGATCTCGTAGCGGTTCAGCGCGATCGGCGCATTGGTCGGGTAATAGACCTGCCAGACCTGGAACTGCTGGCGCAGCTCGGGGTCGCCCATGATCTCGTTGGCTAGGTTCACCCAGGCTTCCGGGCTGCTGGCCAGGCCGTGCAGCATGAAGATGATGCGGCGGTTCGGGTCCCACGGCTGCATCAGGTAGATGTGCGGTTCGCCGATGCCCTCGCTCATGCCGAACAGGGTGCGCAGTGATTGCCGGGCGAAACCGCTCTGCGCCAGCCACAAGCCGTAGGCAGCCGTGAAGTTGCCGGCCAGCGGCACCTGTTCGCCGTGCAGGGTGATGCGCTCGGTGGCTTCCGGCGAATAGGCATCCAGTTCGACCCGGCGCGTGCGCATCACATCGTCCAGGCTGCTGCCCTCGAAGCGCAGCAGCGCAGTGACGTTGATCGAGGACATCTCGCTGAACTCAGGCACCGAGTCGTCATGGCGATGGCGGCGGCCACGGCGCGCGTCGTCCTCATCCTCCTGCGGCGTCTCGGCCTTGGGGCCATCGGGTGCGATCACCGGCGCGACCAGCTTCGGCGGGTCCATCACCATCACCAGCTCGGCACCGAACCCATCGCGGCGATAGGTACTGCGCAGGCCGACGAAGCTGACCGTGCCAGCCGGCACCAGCTGCGCGGGAATGCTCTTCAGGTTCAGCTGCTGGTAGTTGGAGGCCAGCGACCAGCTGCCGACCGTGAGCGGCTTCGTATAGTCCTCGCCGGCCAGCGCAGCGGCGCGTGCGCGCACGAACAGCACCACCGCCGCCTTCTCGGCCGCGTAGTTGTAGTAGTCACGCACCTGCGTCTGCCGGTCCTCGAAAGCACGATCAGACGGAGACCGGCCGCTGTAGAACAGGTAGGCGTAGGCATAGCGCGCCGCTTCCAGCCAGGCATCCAGCGCCGCATCGCTCATCGGCGGATCGCCGGCAGCGGTCTTCTTCGGGGTCAGCGCCAGCGCTGCCTTCACCCACAGTTCGGACAGCGCCGACAACCTCTGCTCGACATTGAGATCGTCGGTCATCAGCAGCGTGCTGCGGCAGACCAGGAAGTCCTTCTCGCACTGCGACTCGTCCAGGCCTGCCGCGCTGAGCGTCTCGCGCGCGGCCGGGCTGAGCTTGCCGGTGTTGAGCACGTCGGCACGCTTGTTGACCAGCGAATCACTGGATTTGACCTGCTTGACGGTGACCATCGCGCAGCCACTGCTGCCCAGCAGCAGGAAGACGGCGAACAACACCGGCAGCAGGCGCTGCCAGCGGGATGGGAAGAATCGTGTCATTACTGCGGGTCCTGCTCGGTGCCGGGCACGCCCTGGCGGATTGCGGTGGAGAAATTGGCGCCATCGCCCAGGTCCAGCGCACGCTGGGTGATGCGGCCCTTGTCGTGCAGCTCGGCGTACGGCACGCCCGGGGTGAGCGCGCCGACCTCCTGCGCGTACTCGGCCAGGTAACCGGACAACAGCAGGCGGTAATCCAGCGGCAGGCGCGGTGCGATGTGGCGGGCCAGGTCGAAGACGATCGTGGTGCAGTTGCTGGTCAACGTGTTGTAGAAGCCGGGCTTCGCATCCAGTTCACGGGCCTGCGCAATGTACGCAGCGAACAGTTCCTTCAGCTGCGCGCGGTCCATGCCATGCAGCCGGTACAGGTAGACATCCTCGCCACGCGCATTGGTGCGTGTGCGGATGATGTCGGTCTCCTCCGACGCCACCAGGGTCATCTCGAACTTGCGGAAGAAACCGCCCAGTGCCGAGAACGATTCACCGCGTTCCTTGCGGATCTCCAGCGAGAACACCACGTGGCGGCCATCCTCGAAGCCGAACGAGATCAGCGTGTGGGCGATGGCCGGGCCCATCCAGTACGACAGCACCAGGTCGGCCGAGCGCAGCTGGTCCAGGTCGTACTCGCGACGCACCCAGTGCGCGTCATAGTCGGTCTCGGTGCGCCAGGTGAAATCACGCACGTTGTTGAACACCACGTGGCGGCCATCGAAGGACACCACGTGCAGACGCTGCGCGACGTCGTCGGCCCACAGGCGGTCCTGGCGCGGGGTCAGCAGCAACCACCAAAGCACGGCCAGCGCCAGCGACGCGCCGAACATCAGGCCCGACCTGCGTGAACCGCGGCCACGCGCGATCCTCCACGACGCCCACAGGGCAACCAGCAGCCACAGCACGGCCACGCCGATGGCCAGCCAGCCCGGCCCCGGCAACTGGTACGCCAGCAGCCCGGTCACCCACAGCGCCGCCAGCGCTGTGGCACTTCCTGTCATCCAACGTCCTGCGGCGTTCACTGGCATCCTGTCGCGGTCTTGAAGCCGCATAGTTAGCCACAAGCCGGATCAGCGTGGCATCTACGGTCCGTTCAGGCTGGCCGGCGCAGGGTCGGCAGCGGCCCTTGTGGCCGCCTTCCACCACACAGGAGCAACGATGGGTATCACGTCCGTGGCCGGCGTTCCGGTCCAACCCCGGCACCGCGCCACCTGCCACTGCGGTACGGTCGAACTGCTGCTGGACCTGCCCGACGGCATCGTCGACCCGCGCCGCTGTGACTGCTCCATGTGCCGCCGCCGTGGCGCCATCGCCGCCAGCGTCACCCGCGCGGGCCTGCAGGTGGTGCGCGGGCAGGACCACCTGCAGCTGTACCAGTTCAACACCCATGTGGCCGAGCACTACTTCTGCGGCGTGTGCGGCATCTACACCCACCACCGGCGTCGCTCCAACCCGGACCAGTACGGCTACAACGTGGCCTGCCTGGAGGGCATCGACCCGTTCGCACTGGGCATGATCCCGGTCAACGACGGGGTCAACCACCCCGCCGACCGCACCGCCTAGTGGCGTGTGCGCCGCGGCGGTGCGGCAACCTTCTGCCAGGGGGCCATGCCGCTGCGCCCGGCCCGCACCGGGCGTTTCAGCCAGGGGCGACGGGGCGTCGCCTGCGGTTCGACGGCGACCGGGGGAGGGACAGGTCTGCGGCCGGGCCAGAGATGATCGAGCAGCCACATGGCAGATCTCCGTGGGGGACGGGGACGGCCTACGCTAGCGACACCTGGGCAAAGGACGGGTGATGGTGCTGCGGCAGCCAGATGACAGCCGCGCCCCCTCAGTCCTGCAGCCGTGACCGGCCCAGGCGGCGCACCAGCACGAAGAACAGCGGCACCAGCACCACCGCCAGCACCGTGCCGGACACCATGCCGCCGATCACGCTCATGCCGATTTCACGGCGACTGACTGCACCCGCACCGGTCGCCAGCGCCAACGGAATCACGCCGGCCACGAAGGCCAGCGACGTCATCACGATCGGTCGCAGGCGCAGGCGTGCGCCCTGCAGCGCAGCCTCCACCGCGGAGTTGCCCGCACGATAACGGGCCTCGGCGAACTCCACGATCAGGATCGCATTCTTCGCCGACAGGCCGATGGTGGTCAGCAGACCCACCTGGAAGTAGATGTCGTTGACGAAGCCTGCCGCCGTGGTCGCCAGCACGGTACCGATTACGCCCAAGGGAATCACCAGCACCACCGCCACCGGCACCGTCCAGCTTTCATAGAGCGCAGCCAGGCACAGGAAGATGAAAGCAATCGAGGCAAGGTAGAGCCAGATCGTCTGGTTGCTGGCCAGCCGCTCCTGGTAGGACAGGCCACTCCACTGCAGGTCGAATCCCGGCTGGTCCGCAACCAGCGCCTGCATGCGCTGCATCGCTTCACCCGAACTGCGTCCTTCCGCGGCGCTGCCCTGGATCTGCATCGCCGGCAGACCGTTGAAGCGCTGCTGCAGCTGCGGCCCGCGTGCCCAGTGGCTGCTGGCGAAGCTGGCGAACGACGCCATCTGGCCGTTGCCACCGCGCACATACCACTGGCCGATGTCGTCGGGCACGCTGCGGTAGGGCTGGTCGCCCTGCATGTAGACACGCTTGACCCGGCCGCGATCGAGGAAATCGTTGATGTAGCTGCCGCCCCAGGCCGCGGACAGGGTGGAATTGATGTCAGCCTGGGACAGCCCCAGCGCGCTGGCCTGGGCATGGTCGATGTCCAGCCGCAGTTCGGCCTTGTCGCCCAGGCCATTCAGGCGCACCGAGGTGAGCCCATCGTCTTCGCCGGCCGCACGCACCACCTGTTCCTGCGCCGCCTGCAGGGCCACGCGCCCGGCGGCGCTGGTGTCCTGCAACCACAGTTCGAAGCCGCTGGACTGGCCCAGTCCACGCACCGCCGGCGGTGCCAGTACATTGACCTTGGCATCCGGCAAGCTGCGGAAGTAGGCATTGGCACGCGTGATGATCGCCGCAGCGGTGTTGTCGCCGGTACGCTCATCCCAGGGTTTCAAGGCGAGAAAGCCCTGTCCGGCGTTCTGGCCGGTGCCGGCATTGTTGCGGCCGACCACCACGAACACCACGTCCAGGTTCTGCTTCTCGTGCTCCATGAAGTAGCGGCTGATCTGCTCGCCCAGCGCTTCGGTACGCGCCATCGGGGTGCCCTCCGGCGTGGAGAACTGGAAGGTCACCTGGCCCTGGTCTTCCACGGGCAGGAAGCCGGTGGGCATGCGCGCGTACAGCGCAATCATGGCGACCACCAGCAGCAGGTAGAACGCCATCCAGCGCCGCGGCCGGGCGACCACGCCACCGAGCTTTCCCTGATAGGCCAACTGGCTGCGCTCGACACCGCGGTTGAACGCCCTGAAGAAGCGGCCCTGCGGTTTCTGCGCCGAAGAGGGCTTGAGCAGGGTCGCGCACAGCGCCGGGGTCAGCGTCAGTGCGACCAGCGCCGACAGCGCCATCGCCGAAGCAATGGTGATCGAGAACTGGCGGTAGATGATGCCGGTGGAACCACCGAACAGGGCCATCGGCAGGAACACCGCGCCCAGCACCACGGTGATGCCGATCAGCGCGCCGGTGATCTCACCCATCGATTTTTCGGTGGCCTCGCGTGGCGGCAGGTGCTCGTCGTGGATGATGCGCTCGACGTTCTCCACCACCACGATGGCATCGTCGACCAGCAGGCCGATCGCCAGCACCATCGCAAACAGGGTCAGCGTGTTGATCGTGAATCCGGCGACCGCCAGCACGCCGAACGTGCCCAGCAGTACCACCGGCACCGTGATCGCGGGGATCAACGTGGCACGCAGGTTCTGCAGGAACAGGAACATCACCACGACCACCAGCACGATGGCCTCGATGAGGGTATGGATGACACCTTCGATCGAGACCCGCACGAACGGCGTGCTATCGCGGGGATAGGCGACCTGCAGCCCGGGCGGGAACGTTGGTCGCAGGCGTTCGATCTCCTCACGGACCGCATCCGCGGTGGCCAGCGCATTGGCCCCGGAAGCCAGCGTGACCGAGAAACCCGCCGCCGGATAGCCATTGAGATAGCTGCTGGTCTGATAGTTCTCGGCACCGATCTCCACCCGTGCCACGTCGCCCAGGTGTACGGCGGCGCCGCTGGGAAGCGTGCGCAGGATGATCGCGCGGAACTGTTCGGGCGTCTGCAGGCGCGACTGTGCGGTGACGGTGGCATTCAGGCTCTGCGTTGCGCTGGATGGCAACGCCCCCAGCTCACCGGCGGTGACCTGGGTGTTCTGGGCCTGGATGGCCGTGCGCACGTCGGCCGGCATCAGGTCGTAGGCGCGCAGCTTGTGCGGGTCCAGCCACACGCGCATCGCATAGGCCGAGCCGAACACATTGATCTCGCCGACACCCGGGATGCGGCTGATCGGATCCTGCACGTTGCTGACCAGGAAATCGGAAACGTCCACCCGTTCCATGCGCCGGCTGGTGTCGTACAACGAGACCACCATCAGCGAGTCGCCCTGCGACTTCGCCACGGTCACGCCCTGCTGCTGCACTTCCTGCGGCAGTCGGTTGATGGCCTGGTTGACGCTGTTCTGCACCTGGACCTGGGCGATATCCGGATTGGCGCTCTGGTCGAACGTGACCGTGATCCGCGCCTGCCCCGATGACGAACTGGTGGAGGAGAAGTACAGCAGGTGATCGATGCCCTTGATCTGCTGTTCGATCACCTGGGTAACGCTGTCTTCCACCGTCTGCGCCGAGGCGCCGGTGTAATTGGCGGTGATGTTGACCTGCGGCGGTGCGATATCCGGGTACTGTTCGATGGGCAGCTGGCTGACGGCGATCGCGCCGAAGGCCATGATGCAGATCGCCAGCACCCAGGCGAATACCGGGCGATGGATGAAGAAGCGCGGCAACATGGCTCAGCCCTTCCCGGCGGCTGCCGGCGCGACTGCCGCCACGGGCTTCACCTGCACCGCCATGCCATCGGAGAGCCCCTGTGCGCCGGCCACGACCACCCGTTCGCCGGCCACGATGCCATCCAGCACCAGCCACTGGTCGCCAATCGCCCGCGCGGTACGGAACAGGCGCAGCTTCGCCTTGCCGCCCTCATCCACCACCCACACCTGCGCCTCGCCCTTCGGGCTGCGGTCCACTGCAGACTGCGGCACCAGCAGCGCCTGCCGCTGCGTGCCCTGCCCCACCTGCGCGCGCACGTACATGCCCGGCAGCAGTTGCCCGGCGGGATTGGGGAAACGTGCCCGCAGGGTGATGCTGCCGGTTTCCTGCTGCACGTCGATATCGGCAAATTCCAGGGTGCCGGGCAACGGATACTCACTGCCATCGGACAGGCGCAGCCGCACTGCAGCGGTGGTGGCCTGCACGCCTCCGTCGGCGATCGCACGGCGCAAAGCCAGGTACTCGTTGCTGGACTGGGTGATGTCCACGTTCATCGGGTCGACCTGCTGGATCCGCGCCAGCGGATTGGCCTGGCCCGAGGTGACCAGCGCACCCGGTGTGAACAGCGCACGACCGATGCGACCGGCAATCGGCGCGGTAACCGTGGCGAAACCAAGCCGCGTGCGCGCGGTATCCAGGCTCGCCTGTGCCGCCTGCACCGCGGCTGCGGCCTGCTGCCCACTGGCGATGGCGTCATCCACGTCCTGGCGCGCGGCCAGCTGCTCGCCACCCAGCGCCTGCATCCGCTGCGCGCGCAGGCGTGCGGTGACCGCCGCCGCTTCGGCGGTTTTCAGGTTGGCCTGGGCCTGGTTCACTGCCGCCTGGTACAGGGCCGGCTCGATCTGGAACAAGGGCTGCCCGGCATGCACGGATTCGCCCTCTTCGAACAGGCGCTTGACCAGCACGCCATCCACCTGCGGGCGCACATCCGACTCCTGCGATGCGATGGTCCGCCCCGGCAGCTCCTGTTCCATCGCCAACGGCTTCTCCTGCAGGGTCAGCACTTCCACCTCATGAAGCCTGCCGGCCGGCTTGGGCGTCTCCTTGCCGCAGGCCGACAGCAGGCTGAGCAGAACGAGTGCAAACAGCGCCGGCCGGCGCATCCTCAGTGGCCGGGCGTGGCGTGGCAACGGGGTGTGCAGGAGGTTCATCGGTGGCCGGGATTCCGCGCGCCGGGGGGGAGACGCTCGGCGCCGAATATAGAAGACCCGTGCGTGGATTCCGGCGAATCGCGCATGAAACATTTTTCATTTGCAGTCACCGCGCGCGGTTGCGAGGATGGCAGCCATCCAACCTGCACACTGGCCCATGCCGCGCGTACTCACCATCGAGGACGACCTTGTCACCGCGGAGGAAATCGCAACCGAGCTGCGCAGCCATGGCTTCGAGGTCGACGTTGCCGTTGATGGCACTGCCGGCCTCGCATTGGCGCGTGCGGGCGACTACGCGGTGATCACCCTGGACCGCATGCTGCCCGGTATCGATGGCCTGGCGCTGGTCACTGCCCTGCGGCGCGAAGGTATCGTCACGCCCGTACTGATGATCAGCGCGCTGTCGGACGTGGACGAGCGCGTGCGTGGCCTGCGTGCAGGCGGTGACGATTACCTGACCAAGCCGTTCGCCTCGGATGAGATGGCGGCCCGCGTGGAGGTATTGATCCGTCGCCAGAGCCAGGCCGGCCCTGCAGACAATGTCCTGCGCGCCGGCGACCTCGAACTGGATCTGATGACCCGTTCGGCCCGGCGTGGCGGGCAGGAGATCAGCCTGCTGCCGACGGAGTTCAAGCTGCTCGAATTCCTGGTCCGCAATGCCGGCCAGGTGGTCACCCGCAGCATGTTGTTCCAGGAAGTCTGGGGCTATCACTTCGACCCCGGCACCAACCTCATCGACGTCCACATCGGCCGTGTTCGCAAACGCATCGAGCAGCCGGGCCGCCCGCAACCCATCACCACCGTACGTGGAACCGGTTATGTCTTCGATGCGCAACCCTGACCAATGGCGCTCGTCCAGCAGCCGCCTGCTCGGGTTGTACTGCATCCTGTTCGTCGCCTGGTCGAGCCTGCTGCTGGGCGTGATGTACTGGCGCATCTCGGACTATCTCAATGACCTGACCGAATCCGGGCTGCAGCAGCGTGCCCATCTGTTCATGGCATTCGACGGCCAGGCACTGGACGATGCATTGCGCGACAGCCAGCGCTTCGACCTGCACCAGGTGTACACCTACGGGTTGTTCGACCGCCGCGGTTCACCCATGGGCGGCACGCTGATCGCCATTCCCGAGGGGCTGCCACTGGATGGCCGCTCGCATCCGGTGCAGGGATGGACGCTGGCCGGCGGCCGGCACGACAGTGGTGGCAACGCGCTGGGCATTGCGACCCGGGATGGGCGGACGCTGGTGTTCGTCCGCCAGAACGGCAAGCTCACTGCGGTCAACAGCATCATCCTCGATGCGCTGTTGTGGGGGGTATCGCTGACCGTCATTCCCGGCCTGGTGGGCTGGCATCTGCTGCGCCGGCGCCCGCTGAAGCGGATCCAGCAGATCGAAGCCGCCACCAACCGCATCGTGGCCGGTGACCTCGGTCAACGCCTGCCGGTATCCAACCGTCGCGACGAGATCGATCGGCTGTCGAGCATCGTCAATGCCATGCTGGAACGCATCGAACAGCTGATGACCGAGGTCAAAGGCGTGTGCGACAGCATCGCCCACGATCTGCGCACCCCGCTCACCCGACTGCGGGCGCACCTGTACCGCATGCGCGTCGGCCTGGACGAGCAGGATCCGCATGCCGACCCGCTGGACAAGGCATTGGCGGAAACGGACATGCTGATGGCGCGCTTCACCGCGCTGCTGCGGGTGTCCGAACTGGAGAGCCACCAGCGACGTTCGGCCTTCGACGAGGTCGACGTTGCCGAGCTGCTGCAGGAACTGCACCAGTTCTACCTGCCTCTGGCCGAAGAGAAGCAGCAGTTGCTGGAGCTGCAGGTGGACCCACAGGTTGGCCTGCTGCGTGGCGACCGTGAACTGTTGTTCGAAGCGGTGGCAAACCTGCTGTCCAACGCCCTGCAGTTCACCCCTGCGCACGGGCGCATCCTGCTGCGTGCAGTCGACGATCACGGCGCGCCGAGGATCGATGTGATCGACAACGGGCCCGGCATCCCGCCGCAGGACCGCACGCTGATCTACCAGCGCTTCTTCCGAGGCAGCAGCAGCGCCGGCCAGGGGCCGGGATTCGGCCTGGGCCTGTCGATCGTGGCCGCCATCGCCGGCCTGCACGGCTTCCGGCTGCGCGCAGGCAGCGCCCCGGGCGGTGGCGCCTGGCTGAGCATCCGCGGCGCCTCGGACGGCCTGCCCTGACATCCACCCCGGACAACTCAATCGCATTTGGGAATCATTTGTATTTGCAGGCAGGCATCCGGATAATCCGCCGTCACCGCCCTTCCCGGATTCCTGACGATGCCCGCCCTGTCGCCGCGCCGCCCGCTGCTGTACACGCTCGCCCTGCCCACCCTGCTGGCCTCGGCCATCGCCCAGGCCCAGGACGGCCCGGCGGCACGCACATTGGACAAAGTGACCGTGGTGGCCGAGCGGGCCAGCACCGCGACCAAGACCGACACCGCCCTGACCGAAACGCCGCAGGCGATCAGCGTGGTCACCCAGCAGCTGTTCACCGATCGCGGCGCGCACAACCTGCAGGAAGTGCTGCGCTACAGCGCCGGCGTCACTGCCGATGCCTGGGGCCTGGATACCCGCAACGACGCGACCTCGGTGCGCGGGCTGGACCCGGTGCAGTACCAGGATGGCCTGCGCCGCAGCTATGGGTTCAGCCCCCTCGCCCGCCCGGAAATCTATGGCCTGGAGCGGGTGGAAGTGCTGCGCGGCCCTTCTTCGGTGCTGTACGGTGCCGGCGCCACCGGCGGCATCATCAATGCAATGAGCAAGCGCCCGACCTTCGGCGCCCTCGCTGGCGAGGTCGGCGTGCAGCTCGGCAGTTTCGACCGCAGGCAGCTACAGGGGGACTTCAGCGGCGCCTTGAACGATGCCGGCACGGTTGCCGGACGCTTCGTCGGGCTGCTGCGTGAATCGAACATGCAGACCGATGTACTGAAGGACGACCGCGTCTATCTGGCGCCCTCGGTCAGCTGGCGCGGCGAACGCAGCACGCTCACCCTGCTGGCCAGTTACCAGCATGACAGGACCGGCTCCAGCCAGCAGTTCCTGCCGCTGGCAGCGACCCTTCTGGCGCCGCCAGGCCGTCGCCTGGACACCTCCACCTTCATCGGCCACCCCGGTTTTGATCGCATCGATTCGCGCGTCTACAGCCTGACCGCGCTGTTCGACCACAGCTTCAATGATGTACTCAGCCTGCGCTCGGCGGTGCGCTACATCGATGGCAGGACCACCCTGCAGCAGATGTACGTGGACAGCTACAGCAATCCGGCAGATCCCTTCATCGACGCCGACCGCCGCGTGGTCAACCGCACCGCCTACGGCACCCGCCCCGACGTGCAGATCTTCAGCGCCGACAATGCGCTGCAGTTCGATTTCGCCACCGGTGCCTTCCAGCACCTGCTGTTGGCCGGCGTGGACTACAGCCAGTACAAGGAACAGCTGCAGCGGCTAGATGCCACCGGCACGCCCATCGATATCTACGCCCCGGTGTCGGTCGCGCCGATCGTGCGTGGCTGGGATCGTCAGCCGGACCAGACCTCCACCCAGCTGGGTGTCTATGTGCAGGACCAGATCCGCTGGGCCGACCGCGTCTCGCTGGTGCTGGGCGCGCGCCGCGACCATGCACGCTCCAAGACCGAAGGCCAACCCAGCCAGACCGACAACGCCACCACCTACCGCGCCGGCCTGATCGGCGACCTCGGCGCGGGCGTGTCGCCCTACCTGAGCTACAGCGAATCGTTCCTGCCGGTGGCCGGCCAGGACCTGTTCGGCCAGGCCTTCAAGCCGATGCGCGGCCGTCAGGCCGAGGCCGGCATCAAGTGGCAACCGGCGCGCAACCTGCTGCTGACGATGGCGGCGTACCGCATCACCGAAACCAACCGGCAGACCAACGACCCGGACAACGTATTGAACGTGGTGCAGACCGGGCAGATCCGCTCCAAGGGCGTGGAACTGGAAGGCCAGTTCCAGTTCGCCAACGATCTCACCGTCACCGCCGCCGTGGCACGCAACGAGGCCGAAGTCAGCCGCAGCAACTTCGCGCTGGAAGTGGGCCAGCGCCTCAATGACACCCCGCAGGACCTGGCCTCGGCCTGGGTCTCGAAGGGCTTCCAGCTGGACGATGCCGCACGCCTGCGCCTGGGCTTGGGCGTGCGCCACGTCGGCAACACCGTATCGCTGGGCAATGGCGGACGCATCATCACGCCCAGCTACACGCTGGCCGATGCATTGGTGGAAGTGCAGGTGACCGACTGGACGATGGCATTGAACATCACCAACCTCACCGACAAGCGCTACTACGCCCCGTGCCGTACGTTTGGCGACTGCTTCGCCGGCTACCCGCGGGTGGTCACCGGCACCATCAGCTATCGGTTCTGAGCATTGCCATTGCCGGCCGCCGCAGCAGCAGGTGCAACAGCACCGCGCATGCGGCGGTCAGCAGTGCCAACAGACGCAGCAGCACCGCCAGCGCCTCGGCACTGGCGTGCTGCAGCTGTGCGCCGCTCATCGCCGGAAGCAGTGCCTGCGCCTGTGCCTGCGCCCCCGTGGCCAGATAGGCACCGGCACGCGCCAGCGACGCGGGCGACGCTCCCTGCAGCTGGTGGCCGATCAGCAGCGCAAGCAGGGCAGTGACTGCGGCCAATGCGATGCCTTCACCGGCCACCCGCACGGTTCCGAAGATGCCCGCAGCCATGCCCGCACGTTGCACCGGTACCACGCTCACCGACAGCCCATCCATCAGCCCCCATGGCAAGGCCGTCCCTGCACCGACCAGCATCAGCAACGGCACCCACTGCGACGGCGACGGCTGCGACGCGTGGCGCGACAACAGGTACAGGCCAGAGGCACAGACCAGCAGTCCCAGCGTGCACAGCCGCGCAGTTCCCACGCGCTCGACCCAGCGCGCGGCCAGCATCGGCAGCACCAGCATCGGCGCGGACAGCGCCAGCATCTGCAGCCCCACCAGCGTCGCGCTCTGGCCATGCACGCCCAGCAGTTGCAGAGGTAGTACGACCAGCAACACCACGTAGCCGAAGCAGGTCGCCACCGGCAGCAGCTGGACACCGAGGAACGCCGGTTGCGAGAACAACGAGAGGTCCAGCAAGGGTGAGCGGTGCAGTCGTTCGATGCAGACGAACACCAGGCCCAGCAGCAGCGTCGCCAACAGCGCCCACTGCACGCGCACGGCATGCGGGCCGAATTCACCCAGCCACAGCAGGGCCAGCGTCAACGCCGCCAGCATCAGGCTGAAGCCCAGCATGCCGCCGATATCCAGCCGGCCGCGCTCTCCATGGCTCTCAGTCAACACGCGCGCGCCCAGTGCAAAGGCCGCCAACGTCAGTACACCACCAGCTGCGAACACACTGCGCCATCCCAGTGCCTGCAGCAGCAGGCCCGCCAGCAACGGTCCAAGCGCCAGCCCCGCACCGAACGTCGTGCCCAGCAGGGCGAAGACGCGGCCACGCGCCGGCCCCTGCCAGCCCTGCGCCAGCGCCGCCGTGCCCGAGGCCAGCGCTGCGGCGGCCGCAACGCCCTGCAGGCCGCGCGCCAGATCCAGCCACAGCAGCGTCGGGGCCATGCATACAGCGGTCGTAGCGGCGGTGAAACCCACCGTGCCCAGCAGGAACAACCGCCGCCGACCATAGCGATCGGCCAGGCCACCGGCAGCAAGCAGCAGGCTGCCGAAGGTCAGCATGAAGGCATTGGTCACCCAGGCCAGCGCGGTGGGCGAGGCCCCCGCAGAACGAGCCAGCACCGGCACCGCGACGGCGCCGGCCGAAAAGGACAACGGCAGCGCCAGCGCGGCCAGGCAGACCGCAAGCAGCGTCCAGTGCTGCTGCGTGCGGACAGGTACAGGGAGTATCGAAACCGGGGCCATGCGGGCCTCCATCCATCAGGAGCATTGATGATGGACAGGCCGCTATTCCCGAAAAACAAGCTCTATGGACGTTGATTGCGGCGCATTGTTCCGCAATCATGACTGCATGGACTCCATCTCCGCCCTGCTTGCCTTCGTCCGTACCGCCGAGGCCGGCAGCATCGTCGGCGCCGCCCGTGTGCTCGGCCTGTCCGCCTCGGCGGTCGGCAAGCGTATCGCCCGCCTTGAACAGGAACTCGGCACCCGCCTGTTCCATCGCACCACCCGCCGCGTGCACCTCACCGACGAAGGTGAACTGCTGCTGCAACGCTGCCGCCGCGCACTGGATGAGCTTTCCGAAGCACAGGCTGATCTGGCGCAGCGACAGCATGCCCCCAGCGGGCTGCTGCGCATCGGCCTGCCCACCATCGGCTACCGCTTCCTGCTGCCGGTGCTGCCCGGCTTCCAGCAACGCTATCCGCAGGTGCAGCTGGAACTGGACTTCAACGACCGCATCGTTGATGTGGTCAGCGAAGGCCTGGACGCAGTGATACGCAGCGGCGAACTGGCCGATTCCAGCCTGACCGCACGGCGCCTGGGTGGCTTTCGTTTCATGCTCTGTGCGGCGCCGGGCTATCTGCAGGCGCATGGCACGCCCGGTGATGTGAGCGAGCTGCGCATGCATACCGCGCTGCGTTTCCGTTACCCCACCACCGGAAAGCTGCATCCGTGGCAGCTGCCGGGCATCGAAGGCGACGCCGGGGCACGCCTTCCCACGGCGATGACCTGCAACAACATGGAGGCCGTGCTGGCCGCTGCGATCGGTTGCATGGGCCTGGCTTGGATGCCTGACTTCCTCGCAGCCGACGCGCTGGCCGACGGCCGCCTGCATCGGGTACTGCCAGCACTGCCCACGCACCAGGGGCAGTTCTCGTTGCTATGGCCCGGTGGGCGCCATCCCAGTGCACGCCTGCGGGTGTTCATCGACTATGCCGTTGCGCATCTGTTCCGCAACGGCCACGCATAGCCAATCCGCAGGATCGGTTGCAGCCATCAGGAAATTACGCACCACCGGCAACGCCTGTTCCGGGCGCACGCAGAACTGCAGGGCGAAGCGAGCGGCTTCGCCCTCCAGCACGCGATAGGCGATTTCCTGCGGGCGGAAGCTGGCCATGCTGGCCGGGACGATCGCCACGCCGGCGTCCACCGCCACCAGCGACAACACCGCGTGCATGCCCTGCGCTTCCTGCACCACGCGCGGAGTGAAGCCCGACGCGGTGCACAGGCCCAGCACCTGCGCGTGGAAGCCGATGCCCTCGCCCGCCGGCCATGAAACGAACGGTTCGTCGGCCAGCATCGCCAGACTGACCTCCGGCGCGTCGGCCAGCGCATGAGCGCGCGGCAGCGCGATTGCCAGGCGGTCATGGTCGAAATCGTGCAGCACCAACTCGGCGGCGGGAATCGGCGGAATCAGCACGCCGACGTCGATGCGCTGCTCACGTAGCCACAGTTGCTGCTGGCGCGACGTGGCTTCCTGCAGGTGCAGCTGAACGTGCGGGTAGATCTGGCGGAAGCGGCGGATCAAGCCCGGCAGGCGACCATACAGCGCACTGCCCACATAGCCCACGCGCAGGCTGCCGGACTGCCCGGCGGCGGCTTCGCGCGTGCGCTGCAACGCCCGCTCGGCCTGCTGCAGCGTTGCCCGCGCCTCCACCAGCAGCGTCTGCCCGGCCACGGTCAGGCCCAGGGTACGGTTGCCGCGCACGATGAGTTCACTTCCGAGTTCGTCTTCCAGCCGTCGTATTGCCGCCGTCAACGGCGGCTGCGACATGTGCAGGCGGGCCGCGGCACGGTGGAAATGCAGCTCTTCGGCCACGGCCACGAACTGGCGAAGCAGGCGCAGGTCGATCATCTCGATGCAAGCAATGGGAACCCGCCTAGGGTACGCCCTCCGCTGCGCGCGTCCACGCTGGCGCGGGCAATGGCTGGCCATTGCAGCGCGACTGATTCGATGCTGTCGGCACTGACCGCACGCAGATCGCGCGGATACGCCACATGTTCGGCCTCCTGCAGTCGCAGTGCATGGAACTGCCCGTTGCTGGCGCGCAGCACCCATCCGCCGTCGCGGCAACGCGTGGATGCCAGATAGGCCACGCCCTGCGCGACTGCATCCGGATGCAGTTCGTCGGGCTCGCCGTCGATGCCCCACATGCGCGTCTTCGCCACCGGCGAAACCGCATTGACCACGATGCCATGCTCGGCACCTTCCAGCGCCAACACATTGACCAGGCCAAGCGCGGCGAGCTTGCCCATCGCATAGGCGGACAGTCCGCGCTGTGCGTACTGCGGATACAGCGCGCGATCGGAGGTGGTGATGACGATGCGGCCACCGCCCGCCGCGCGCATCGCGGGCCACGCCGCCTGTGCCAACCACAGCGGCGTCTTCGCCGCCAGGCACAGCATCTGCTCCAACGCCTCGTCCTCGATCGCTTCCAGCGTCTGGTACTCGACCCAGCCCGCGTTGTGGATCAGGAAGTCGATGCGGCCGTGCGCCTGCAGCAGTTCCTGCACCAGCGCATGGCAACCGGCGCGATGGTCGATGGGACCGCTTGCGGCCTGCACCGGCAACCCCTGCCGCTGCAGCGCTTCGACGCTGCGCAGGATGCGCTGTGGATCGGCGCCGCGGCCATCGGTACCCGCACCGACGTCGTGCATCACCACCTGCGCACCGCGCTCGGCCAGCAGGCGGCTGTAGGCCAGGCCCAACCCACCCGCGGCACCGGTCACCAGGCCGACCTGGCCCTCAAAGGAAATACGCGACATCGGCTTCATGCGCACAGCTTCAGCCAAGCTCACCGCCCCGGCCAATACCGTTCACCGCCCTCCACGATACGCGCACGCTATCGTCGAAAAAGGGGACGGAGGGGATTAAGTCGTTTCAGGCACAGTGTGGCCAGTTGCGACTTAATCCCCTCCGTCCCCTTTTTCGCTCAGCGGCTGAAGCGGCGCGCGCCGGCGACGCAGATCACCGCGACCACGGTCACCAGCACCATGCTGAGGCTGACCGATTCGTGCAGCAGCAGCGCGGCCAGGGCCAGGCCGAAGAAGGGCTGCAGCAGCTGCAGCTGGCCGACGGCGGCGATGCCGCCCTGGGCCAGCCCGCGATACCAGAACAGGAACCCGAGCAGCATGCTGAACACCGCCACGTAGCCCAGTGCCCACCATGCCGACGCACCGACCGCGGTGAACGAGGCCGGGCGCATCAGCACCGTCAGCGGCAGCATCACCGGCAAGGCCAGTAGCAGCGCCCAGCTGATCACCTGCCAACCGCCCAGATGACGGGCGAGCCGGCCACCTTCGGCATAGCCCAACCCGCACACCACGATCGCCGCCAGCATCAACAGATCGGCCTGCAACGAGGCTTCAATGCCGTTGCGCGCGGCATAGCCGACCACGCAGGCACTACCCAGCAATGAGAACAGCCAGAAGGCAGGACGCGGCCGCTCGCCGCCGCGCAGCACGCCGAACACCGCAGTGCTCAGCGGCAACAGGCCGAGGAACACGATGGTGTGCGCCGACGATGCGTGGCGCAGCGCGAGTGCGGTCAACAACGGAAAGCCGACCACCACCCCGAGGCTGACCACTACCAGCCCCGGCAGGTCACTGCGCCGCGGCCACGGCTGGCGCAGCAGCAGGAGCAGGCCAAGGCCGAGCACGGCGGCAATGGTGGCGCGTGCAGCAGTGACGAATCCGGCATCCAGCTGCAGCACCGCCAGGCGGGTGGCCGGCAAGGAGCCAGCGAAGATCACCACACCGATGAAGCCATTGATCCAACCACTCGCCGACCGTTCCACGCCTGTACTCCTGAAGGTGCCGGACGATGCCCGGCTGGACCTGTATGGAAGCATCCAGCGCGGGACGACCCCAGCTACAATCCAGTACAGTCGCAAGTAACTGTACTGCCCACACTTCCACTACGGTTCCGCCATGCCGCGTCCGCTTACCCGCATCGAATCGGTCATCCAGACCGTCCGCACCCGCATCAGTGCGCGGCTGGATGGCCCCGGCTCACGCCTGCCCTCGGTACGTGCACAGGCGGCGGCGATGGGGGTTTCGGTCTCGACCGTGGTCGAGGCCTACGAGCGCCTGGCGGCCGAAGGCCTGATCAGTGCGCGCGCAGGCTCGGGCTTCTACGTCAGTGGCCCGGCCACACCGCTGGCGCTGGCCGAGATGGAGCCGCGGCTGGACCGCGCGGTGGATCCGCTGTGGGTATCACGGCAATCGCTGGAGACGCCGGCGGGCCACCTCAAGCCAGGTTGCGGCTGGATGCCCAGTGACTGGCTGTATCACGATGGCGTGCGCCGCGGTCTGCGCCGGCTGGCGCGTGCCGATGCCATGCAGCTGGTCGACTACGCCGGCCCGCTCGGGTTGCCCGCATTGCGCCAGCTGCTGCAACGGCGCAGCGCGGCGCTGGGCATTGATGCACCGATGGAGCAGATCCTGCTGACCGAATCCGGTACGCACGCGGTCGACCTGCTCTGCCGTTTCCTGCTCAAACCCGGCGACTGCGTGCTGGTCGACGATCCCAGCTACTTCAACTACCACGCGCTGCTGAAGGCGCACCAGGTGCAGGCCATCGGCGTGCCGTACACGCACAGCGGCCCGGACCTGGAGGCGTTTGCACTGGCACTGCAAGCGCATTCGCCGCGGCTGTACATCACCAACTCCGGCCTGCACAACCCGACCGGCGCGGTGTTATCCGCGAGCACCGCACACCGCCTGCTGGGCCTGGCCGAACGCAGCGAACTGATCATCGTCGAGGATGACATCTTCGCCGACTTTGAACTGCAGCCGGCACCGCGGCTGGCCGCGCTCGATGGACTGTCACGGGTGATCCATGTCGGCAGCTTCTCCAAGACGCTGTCGGCGGCGTCGCGTTGCGGTTACATCGCCACGCGCCACGACTGGATTGAAGCGCTGACCGATCTGAAGCTGGCGACCAGCTTCGGCGGTGGCCATCTGGCCGCACAGTTGATGCACATCGCGCTGACCGACAGCGGTTACCGCCGCCACATGCAGTCGATACGTTCGCGCCTGGCCGATGCGCGCCGGCACACGCTGCGGAAACTGCAGACGCTGGGCATCACGCCTTGGCTGCAGCCGGAAGCCGGTCTGTTCCTGTGGTGCCAGCTGCCCGATGGTCGCGACGCCGCCGCACTGGCGCGGCAATGCCTCCGCGAAGGCATCGTGCTGGCACCGGGCAACGCATTCAGTCAGTCGCAGCGCGCGACCGACTATGTGCGTTTCAACGTTTCGCAGTGCCAGGACCCGAGGATCTGGCAGGTAGTGGCGCGCGCGCTGCGTTGAGCTGGTAATGCGCGACCAGCGCATCCACCACCACGCGCACGCCCGGCAACTGGCCGCGACGATGCGGCAGCAGCACGCTGGTGGTGACTTCGCCGGCATGCCACGCTGGCAGGACCTGCTGCAGGCGGCCGGCAGAGATTGACGCCGCACACAGGCTGTGTGGCAGCACGGTGATGCCAAGACCCGCTTCGGCCGCCGCGACCAGCAGATGCGATTCATTGCCGACCAGCGCCACCTGCGGCTCCACCTGCACAGTGCGGGCGTCGGCGCTGTGCAGCGTCCAGCGCGTTGCATGGCGCGCGGTCAGCAGGCCGGCATGCGCGCGCAGCTGCTCGGGCGTATCCACTGCCGGCGCGGCTGCCAGATAGCCAGGGGACGCCACCAGCACGATACGCTCGCTACCGAGCATGCGTTGCACCAACCCGGAATCGGGTAGCGGACCGAAGTGGCTGCGCAGGGCGATGTCGATGCCTTCCTGCACCAGGTCGATGAAACGATCACTCACTTCAACTTCGATGCGCAGCCGTGGATAGCGGCGGGCCAACGCGGGCAGGCACGCGGCGAGCTCACCCTGCACCACCGGAATCGAAGCGCTGATGCGCACGGTGCCGCTGGGCTCGGCCTGACGGCCACGGACGATGGTTTCTGCCGCTTCCACTTCCGACAGCGCCGCACGTGCGCGTTCGAAGAACTCCTGGCCGACCTCGGTGAGCGCGAAGCGACGCGAACTGCGTTGCAGCAGCCGCACCTGGAGCTGTTCTTCCAGCAGCGCCACGCGCTTGCTCAGGGTCGAGCGCGGCAGGCCCAGATGGCGCCCGCCTGCAGCGAAGCCGCCCTGCTCCACCGCGGTCACGAACAGGGCCAGATCGTTGAGGTTGAGCATGGACAACGTCCACAGATGTGGACTTCAGGATGCCATTCGAACGGCTTCCGGGGCAATGTCCACGCAGGCACGCTTTCTTCACCCGCCGCATCGCGGCTTGAACCGGAAACCTGCCATGACCCCGATCCTCTTCTACGGCGTGCCCTCGGGCTGCTCGTTCGGCTCCATCGTCGCCCTGGAATGGCTGCGCCAGCCCTATCACCTGTGCCGCATCGACATGCCCGGCCAGGTGCAGGGCGAAGACTACCGCCGCCTCAATCCGCTGGGCGAAACCCCGACCCTGCGAACCGCGCAGGGCGAGCTGCTCAGCGAGAGCCTGGCCATCCTCAACCACCTGGCCGCGAAGGGCATCGCGCAGGGGCTGGGCTTCGCACAGGGCACGTCCGGCTTCGATCGCCTCAACCACCGGCTGGCCTATCTCAACACCAGCTTCTTCGGTGCCTACGCCCCGCTCTGGCATGCGCTGGAACACGCCGGGGGTGATGACGGCGAGGCGCTGCGTGCCTATGGCACCACCAAGGTGCGCCACGCACACCAGGCGCTGGAGCAGATGATCGGCACAGGCCCGTGGCTGCTGGGCGAACAGCGCAGCTTCGCCGATGCGTACTTCGCCGGCATCGCGCGCTGGAACGACTATCACCAGGTGGTCGATCGTCGCGAGTTTCCCAGGGTGCAGCAGCTGTTCGAGCGCCTGCAGGACGACGCCGGCGTGCAGTTCGCCCACGCCATCGAAGCGCAGCAGCCGGCAGCCAGCAGCGGCGGCTTCCTCGGCGAGGTGCGGCTGGAAGACGTGCTTGAGGCAGCAGCGGCCTGAGCCCTGTCCTGCCCGTGCGGCAGCGGCGCGCAATGCCTCTTGCGCGCCGCGCTACAGTGGTATGTCCCCCGTCGCAGGAATCCGCGCATGTCCTCGTTCTCCGATCCGCAGGCGGTGGCCCGCTATGCCGAAGGTCCACTGCGCCAGGTGCCGGGCTTTGTCGCCCTGCAGCAGATGAGCCGCCTGCTGCTGGCCGAACGTGTTCCCGCACAGGGCCGCGTGTTGGTACTCGGTGCCGGCGGCGGGCTGGAGCTGAAGGCCTTCGCCGAGGCGCAGCCGGGCTGGCAGCTGCTGGGCGTGGACCCGGCCGCGCCCATGCTGGCCCTGGCCGAGCAGACACTGGGGCCGCTGATGCCGCGCGTGCAGCTGCTGGAGGGCTACATCGACGATGCGCCCGATCTGCGCTTCGATGGGGCCAGCTGCCTGCTGACCCTGCACTTCCTCGATGCCACGCAGCGCCTGCACACGCTGCGCGAGCTGCACCGGCGCCTGCAACCCGGCGCGCCGCTGGTGGTGGCCCACCACAGCGTGCCGCAGGATCCGGCCGGCAAGCTGCGTTGGTTGCAGCGCTACGCAGCGTTCGCCGAAGCCTCGGGCGTTGCCCACGCCGATGCACAGCGCGCGATCGACGCCATTGCCGAGCGGCTGCCGCTGCTGGCCCCCGAACAGGAAGTGGCGCTGCTGCAGGAGGCCGGATTCGACGGCGTGGAGCTGTTCTATGCAGGCTTCAGCTTCAAGGGCTGGGTGGCGTACGCCGGGTGATGCCTACGGCACCACCGTGATGCCGATGCGCTGCATCAACAGCGCCACCTGCTGCACGTCCAGCGTGGCGCCGCGCAGGTTGGTGCTGCGCAGGTCCAGCTCACCCAGCTCCGAGTTGGTCAGGTCGCAGTCGGTGAAGTTGGCGCTGTTCCAGTCGATGCCCTCGAACTGGCCGCCCGACAGGTCCGAGCCGGCGAAGCTGGCGCCGCTCACGTTCGCACCGTCCCAGCGGTTTTCCCACAGTTCGCATTTCTCCAGCGTTACCCGCGAGAAATTGGCATAGCGCAGGTTCGACTTCTTGATGAACGCACTGCAGAACCAGCTGCGCGTGGTGATCTGGTTCATGAAGCTGGCGTTGCTGAAATCCGCGCCCTGCGCACGGCACTCGCTGATCTCCAGGCCCAGCGCCTTGATGAAACTGAAGTGGCACATGCTGATGTCGCAGCTGCGGAAACTGGCTTCCTTCAGCGTGGCGCCGTTGAAGCGGCAGCCGGTGCGGCTGTCGGCATCGTAGAAACTGCAGTTGATGAACTCGGTGCCGGTCAGGTCCGCGCCGGAGAAATCGCACTCGTGGAACTGCTGGTCGACCACTTTCTGGCCGGTGTACTGGTCCGCGCCGATGCGCAGCTTGCGGTGAACGGTGGGGGACATCGGGGATTCCATGCCAAATGCCCCGCCATGATGCCGGTCCGCGAGGGCGATCCATAGACCCCGGGGCGGGCGGGTTCACCGGCAGTCCAGCCGCCCTGTGCCCACTTCCACCAAATGCACGTTGTTGCACATTTATGCACGAACATGCAGACTTGCGTCATGAGCTCCGATCCCAGCCCCCTCCCCGCCCAGCGCACCCGGCAGATCCTCGAGGAACTGCGCCAGCAGGGCCGCGTGGTCGCCGCCGAACTGGCGCGCCGCTATGCCGTTTCCGAAGATTCAATCCGCCGCGACCTTCGCGAACTCGCCGCCCAGGGCCTGTGCCAGCGCGTCTACGGCGGCGCTGTATTGCCGCCACCGAAGGAACGCCCGCTGCGCGAGCGCCTGACCCGCGACCGCGGCGACAAGGCCGAACTGGCCGCCCGCGTCTGCGCACTGCTGCAGCCCGGCCAGGTGGTGCTGCTTGATGCCGGCTCGACCAACCTGGCCATTGCCCAGCAGCTACCCGCCGCCCTCGGGCTGACGGTGATCACCAACGCCCCGCAGATCGCCGTCGCCGCCAGCTTGCATGAAGGCACTTCCGTACAGCTGATCGGCGGCCGCCTGGCCAGCGGGGGGGGCGCGGTCGGCGCCGAAGCATTGGCCCAGGTCCAGCGCCTGCGTGCTGACGTGTACCTGCCCGGCCCCTGCGCGGTGGACGGCGACACTGGCGTGTGGGCGATGGATGCCGAAGAAGCCACGCTCAAGCGCGCGATGGTGGCCTGCAGCAGCCGCATCATCGTCGCCGCCACCACGGAAAAGCTCGGTGCCCGCGGCCACTGGCAGATCGCCAGCCTGGACGAGATCGACGATCTGGTGCTCACCACATCGGCACCGCCCGCACTGGCGGCGCGCTTCCACGCCGCCGGCATCGCGGTACACCCCACTCCGCCCTGAGCGCATCTCCAATGTCCCTCGCCAACCGCGCGCGTGCAGAACAGCACGCGACCCGCGCTGCATTCTTCATTCCCGGCTTCGCCACCGCGCTGTGGGCCACGCTGGTGCCGTTCGCCAAGGCACGCACCGACATCAACGACGCCACATTGGGCCTGGTGCTGCTCTGCCTCGGAGCGGGTTCGCTGCTGGCCATGCCCTTGTCCGGCGTGCTGGCCGCGCGCCTGGGCTGCCGCCGGGTGATGGTGGCCAGCAGCCTGCTGATCTGCCTGACCGTTCCCGGCCTGGCATTGGCCAGCTCGGCGTGGGCGCTGGGCCTGGTGTTGTTCGTGTTCGGTGCCGCCGTGGGTGCGATGGACTGCACGATGAACGTACAGGCGGTGATCGTCGAGCGCGAGGCGCGTCGCGTGATGATGTCCGGCTTCCACGCCTTCTTCAGCATCGGCGGCTTCCTCGGTGCGGCCAGCATGACCGTGCTGATGTCCGCGCAGCTGCCACCGCTGGCATCGGTACTGATCGGCGTTGCCGCCATGCTGCTGGTGATGCTGCTGTCGGCGTCCTACTGGCACAGCGAGCGCATGCCCCATGACACCCCGATGCTGGCCATGCCGCATGGCATCGTGCTGTTCATCGGCGTGCTCGCGTTCGTCGCCTTCCTGGGTGAAGGCGCGATGCTGGACTGGAGCGCGGTGTTCCTCAGCGATGTGCGCCGTGTCGATGCCAGCCTGGCAGGCATCGGCTATGTGACCTTCACCCTGACCATGACCGTCGCCCGCCTGTTCGGCGATGCACTGGTCTCACGCATGGGACGCCAGCGCGCGATCGTATTCGGTGCATTGCTCGCTGCCAGCGGCGTGCTGGTGCTGACCCTGGTCACGCCGTGGCAGATGTCGTTGGCCGGATACGTGCTGGTCGGCCTCGGCTGCGCCAACATCGCGCCGGCGCTGTTCTCGCTGGCCGGCCATCAGAACCGCATGCCCGGTGCACTGGCGATCACGGCCGTCTCTACGCTGGGCTTTGCCGGCATCCTCGCCGGCCCGGCACTGATCGGCTTCGCCGCCAACCACTTCGGTCTGATCGCTGCGTTCATCGGCGTGGCCATGGCCTTGCTGCTGGTGGCGGTCTCCATCCGTTGGCTGCGGGTGTGACGCCTGTACGGAACCGCGCGCCCGAAGGCACGCGGCTCCAGAGCATGACATCAGCCCTGGCTCTCCTCAGTAGGAGGAGAACTGCCAGCGCTGGTTGTCGCCACCATGGCACATCCACATGTGCACCTTGGAGCCATTGGTGTTGCCCAGGCCAGGATCATCCAGGCACATGTTGGTCTGCGGATTGCGGATCTCGCCGACGAGGCGCCACGACTGGTGCGCACCGCCGTTGCAGGTCCACATGCGGATCGCATTGCCGTCATGGCTTGCGCCGTCGGCTGCCTCCAGGCACTTCCCACCCAGCCCACGGATCGACCCATCCGAACCCAGTTCGAAGCGCTGCTGCGGTACACCCGTACAATCCCACAGCTGTACGCGGGTGCCATCTGCCGTGTTGGCGCCTTCCACATCCAGGCACTTGCCGCCGACACCGACGATCGAGCCGTTGGCCGGATTGAACTCCCACTTCTGGTTGGCGGTCTGCGCGTTGCTGTAAAGCTGGATCTTGGTGCCGTTGGCGCTGGAGGCGCCGGTCGCGTCAAGCACCTTGTTGGCCACGCCTACGATGGAGGTATTGGTGAACTTCCACGACTGGTTCCAGTCACCGTGCGCGTCATACAGCTGGATGCGGCTTCCATTGCCGGTGCCGTAACCCACGATATCGAGCACGCGGTTGCTGGGCACGCCGGTGATGGTCGAAGTGTTGGGCTTCACCGTCCACAGCTGCTGCGGGGTACCAGGTGTGCAATCCCACACCTGGATGGCGGTTCCCGGACCGGTGTTGGCACCCTCGGCATCGAGGCACTTGTTGCCCGCACCGCGGATCTCACCAAAGGTCGGAATGTTGCGCAGGTTGATCGGCGCCGACACCGAGCCCCGTGAGAACTGGCCATCGCCGCTGAAGGCGGCGGTGATCGACGCGGTGGTGAAACCGGCGGGCACGGTGTAGTTGATCGCAACCTTGGCTTGACGGCCATAGGCAAATTGGTGCGTGCAGATCCGGACATCACGGAAAGCAGCCCAGCACCCCTTGTTCAGATCAGAAACCGTTCCCAGAAAGGGAGTGTTGGAGGTATTGACCTGGACCTTGCCCACCGGCTGGCCGTTGACCTTGAATTCAACGAAACCACCGATCTGGTCATTTCCGGGAATGTGGTAGAGCCCCAAGGCCTGGGAATCGACCTGTGCGGAAAGCTGGATCACCTGCCCGGGTGCGGGCAGCGCATTGGATACTGAAGCCGTGGTGGTGGTCGGGAAGTTGTACAGGCGCGGGAGGGAATCGGCCTTTGCACCTGCAGATACCGCTGCAATTCCAATTGCGAGAACACCCATTGAAACGTAGTTCATCCTTGCTCCATTTACGCTGTGTGGAAATCCTATCCAGGGACGACCTTTGAAACGCTGCAAACATGGCGTCCCTGCACTCCCCCTGGCCATCGACAGCAACATCGACTGCACGCCGTGGCCTTCTTGGCCAGGAACTCCCGATAGTCTCACAGCCTACGCGCTTGTGGCAGGACGCTACCGCCGCCTTGGCCGCAACTTCATCCGCAACCGGCGGTAGCCAATCACCACGGCCGTCGCGCACAACGCCGCACCCGCAACGCTCAACAGCAGCAGAACAGCCAACCGGGTGCTGTCGAAGCGCAGCATCGCCGGCAGGTCCCAGCTGTGCAGGAAGTAGAACAGCCAGCGCCCGACACGCTCGCGATGTCCCATCGTCAGCAGCGGATCGCCGGTGGCCAGGTCGAGATAGACACGCGTCGCCTCGGCATCACCGAAGTCCGCCACCGCCACCGGGAAGCGGCGTACGGCTGCACCGTTCATCGCTTCGGGTGCGCGCGGATAGAAGTACGCGTCCGGCCCCTGCTGGACCGCGAACGCCTGCATCGGCGCATCGGACATGGCGCGCGCCTTCTGCCGCAGCCAGCCCGCAGGCAGTTGCCGCAGGACCCGCAGCTCTCCATCTGCACTGGACACGATGCGGGTATCGCCCCGTCCATCCAGCAACACTGCGAACAGTTCGCCGCCGATGCGCCGCCACTGGATCTCCACCGGCCTGAAGTTCCGGGTACCCGCCGCCGCCAGCAGCACTGCAGGTTCACCCAGCATTCCATCCACGGCTGCCACACCGCCACGATAGCGCTCGCTGTCGATCGCCTCGCGCGTGCTGCTGAAGACGCCCAATGGATTCATCGACATCAGGCCGCTGAAGATCCAGGTGAACACCAATGCCGCTGCCACCAACCCGATCAGGTGGTGCCAGCGCATCCACGGCTCGACATACGGCGTCTTCGCGCCAGTGCGGTAGTGCCCACGGAAGCGCCAGCGCCACACACCCACCACGATGCCGCTGATTGCCGCCACCGTGCACAGCGCTGAGAGCACGATCACCACCCACGTCCACACCGGATCGACCGACTGCATGCGCAGGAAGTAAAGCCAGTGCAGCCACGCGCCCACGTAGTTCCAGCGCTGCTGCACGCGCGGTGCGTCCAGCACCACTTCGCCGGTGTGCGAGGACACATACACATCCCCCGGCTGCGCACCGCCCACTTCAACCCGGTACAGCGGCCGATGCGCATCCAGCGCACGCGAATGGGTCCAGCGGTCCTCATCCACGCGCATCGCACCAACGAAGGCCTGCCCACCGGCGAACTGCGCGGCCGACGCCTCGGCGCGCTGCGTGGAAACCGGCAGCAGCGCCTTGCCGGTCCGTAGCGACCACGCACCGACGTTGCTGCCGCTGCGCACCACATACGCCGCTTCACCGCCTACCGTGGTCAGGGCCACGACTTCCGGCTCGGCCTGTACAGCATCCGGCAGCGCCGACAGTCCTCGCCAATCCCTTGCATCACCCAGCACCGGCAATGCCGCCAGCCGTTCGCCAGGCGTCAACTTCGGGTAGCCGATGAACAGCATCACCATGCCGCTGACGAACCACAGCAGCATCAACAGGCATCCACCGATGCCCAGCCAGCGGTGCACCAGATAGGTCCAGCGCTTGGCAGTGGATCGCAACGACATGGCCAGCGCCCTCAGAACCGATGGTCGACGGTGAACTCGACGCGCCGATCCGGTCCCAGCAGCCATTGCGTACTGGTGTAGTACGCCGTGGCGTAGTACGCCTTGTCGAACACATTGAACAAGCGCGCCGACAACCGCGTGCGCGGTGACGCCTGCCAGGTCAGCGCCAGGTCGGTGGTGCTGTAGCCGGGCAGCTCCAGGGTGTTGGCATTGTCGGCGTAGCGCTCGCCGACGTAACGCACGCCTGCGGCCGCGCTCCAGTCGGGCAGGAACTGCCAGCTCACCCACACATTGGCGAGGCGCTCGGCCACGTTCGGCGGCACATTGCCATCACGCGAGACCACTACCGGCGGCGAACCGGTGGTTTCCAGGAAGTCCTCGAACTCGGCCTTCAGCACCGTGGCATTGGCATCGAGCGACCACCGCGGCGCGAAGCCCCAGTTGAGCGATGCCTCGATGCCGCGCGAGGTCTGCGCGCCCACCTGTACCCGGCGATCCGGCACCAGCGGGTCGCGGCTGAGCAAGCCGGTCTTGCGGATGCGATAGGCCGCCAGGGTCCACTCGCCACCGTCGAACGCCTGCTTCAGGCCCACCTCGACCTGCCGTCCCTTGGCCAGGTCGAAGGCGCCGTTGGCCGGGCTGATCATCAGCAGGCCGCTGACCGGGTCCACCGCCTGTGAGTACTGTGCATAGAAACTCAGCGTTGGCTGCAATGCGAACACCGCGCCCACGCGCCAGCCAGTACTGCTGTAGGTCTTCGAGAACGCATTCTGGCCGCTGACCAGATCCGTACGATCAATGCGCGCGCGGTCGTGGCGCAGCCCGCCCAGCACCGACCAGCGTTCGCTCAGCGCCAACCGGTCCTCCACAAACAGAGCGTACTGCTCGGCACCGTTGCGGTAGCGCGGCAGATTCGGCGCATCGCTGGCGAACTGCCCCGGCACCGGATGGAACGGATCGACCGGGCCGGAGCTGCCGGCGTAGGTATTGTTGGTGTGCTTGAAGTGCGCACGGTTGGCGTCCAGGCCCACGGCAAAACTGTTGGCCAGGCCCGCGATGTTCCCCTGTACCCGCAGCGTCGAGGTCAGCCCGGTCTGGTCCTGGTTGTGGGTGATCCGGGTATTGCCCGAACGGTCGATCAACCCGGTTCCAGGGTTGTAGACATAGGCCTCGGCATTGCGCCAGTCGCGCTGGCTGTCGATCTGGTAGATGCGCGTGCGCCATTCCACGTTCGCGTTCGGTGTCCACAGCGCATCGAGCTGGGTCCAGCGGTCACGAAAGCGAATGTCACTGTCTTCCACGTTGTAGTTGCGGTGGCGCAGTGCGTCCAACTGTCGGCCATCCACCAAGGGCGTACCGAAGTAGCGCATCGGCTTCTGGTGGCCCTGCGCATGGGTCAGGGTCAGCTGCAGGTCCGTGCGTGGCTGCCACAGCAGTGCGCCGGAGAAGGTGGCATCACTGTTCCGCCCGCGATCAACCCAGCCACCGCTGTAGTTGCCGCTCACGTCCAGCCGGTAGGCCAGCTCCGGCGCCAGCGCGCCGCCACTGCCGAAGCCCAGGCGTGCGGTGTCCTCGCTGCCCACGGTCACGCTGATCTCGTTCTCGATGGCACCGCGCGTCGGCTTCTTCGGCACGATGTTGATGACCCCGCCAATGGCACCATCGCCATGGATGACCGAGGCCGGACCGCGCAGCACTTCGATGCGCTCGATGGACCAGGTATCGAACGGGAAGGTGATGCCCACACCGCCGTACTGGCGCAGCCCGTCATACAGGCGCATCACTGAAGCGCCATCGGTGAAGCCACGGCTGGACAGCGCACTCAGGCCATTGCCCGGGTGCGGCATCGCACTGATCGCACCGGCGCGACTGATCGCATCATTGAGGTTGGTGTCGCCGCGCTGTTCCAGCTGCTCGCGCGAAATCACCGTCAGGCTGGCCGGTGTCTGCAGCACGCTCAGGCCCAGCGCAGAGCCTGCGCTGGCGGTGGATGACAGCTCGCCGCTGCGGGTATCGACCACGCGCACGGTATCCAGCGTGGTCGGTGGTGCCGCATCGGCGGCAAGTACAGAGGCGGTGTGCAGGAGCAACGCGCACATGGCAGGCAGCGTCGCCCGGCGCAGGCGCGCGGAGTTGGGGTTCGTTTTCATTTGTTCACGGCATGCAAGGCCACCCTGCAATGGCAGGGCAGCAATCAGAAAGGGACAGACACGCGCGTGCGGGCACCGGCCGTGGCCGGCAACCTCATGAAAAACGATCAATGCACCGCGCGTGTGGCTCAGGCAGCCATGAAGGCCGGTGGCCCGCGTGCTCCCAATGTGCCGCTGACCCGCTGCGGCAACGCCTGCACTGCACCACGCAGCGCACGGCATATCGATACCATCGGTGCCAACAGCAGGAATGCCGCCACCAGCAGGGTGATCAGCCGCGCGGCGATCAGGCAGTAGTCGCAGTCCACGCCCATCTCATGCTCGGCGTGTGGATCGGCGGGCGGCTTCTTTGCGACCTCGCCCTGCTGCATCGCCATCGCGTGGTGGTCGTGATGGCCCTCCATCGCATGCTGCGCATGCTGGGAATGGTCCATCGCCGCTACCGGCACAGCCGCTGCAACGTGACCATGCGCCAGCCAGCGGCTCACCAGCGGGGCAAGCAGCACCAGCAGCATGGCTAGCCATGCCAGGGTCTGGAACCGGCGGTGGAGGACAGAACGACGCACCCGGCCATTCTACGGGCCTGCGGTCAACCTTGGACCACGTTCAGGGTTGCCCGGCGGCCAGTGCGACGTTATGACGCAGCCTCCAGCGCAGGGGATCGTCCACTGCCCGAGGGGGACGGAAGGCAGCCTGGCCGGCCCCTTCCGCCCCCGCACCGGATGACTAGAACCGCGCCGGCTGCTGCACCGCGCGCTCCAGGAACATGACACCCGCCTGCAGGCTGTTGCGGGCGTTCTCCAACCAGCGCTCCGGATCGGCTACCGCGAATCGCTCCTGTGCATCCACATCACCCGAGTCGGCCAGATCAGCCAGCTGCAGATGGATGTGGTTCTCCACCAGGCTCACCAGCACGGCGAGCTCGGCCGATAGACCGGCGATGCGTTCGGTGAAGCCAGCGTCGTTGCTGTTCAGAGACATGTCCCCTGTTCCTATGCGTTGCGGTGTTGATGGATGGCTTCGAAACGCTCGGCACAGGCAGGCCCACAGAACAGCCTTGCCGGATCGTTGTCGAAGTCTTCGCTGCAGTCCGGGTTGTGGCATTCCCCCATGGGAGTGAGAGGGGCAACGTTGCTGGCCCGCGTTGCGTGCTGGGCCAGGGCGCGTTGCAGGTGGCGCGCTTCCATTTCCTGCGCTTCGTCGATGGTGTCCGTCATGCGGGTTGTATTTTATCGAGGGGTGGTCGCACCGATTGAGAACGTCGCAACGACCGTCAACGACGTGGATTCCGCGGCGGATCGGTGTTCGTGGTTGCAGTGGATTTCAGGCATGCAGGCTCCTTGTGCACGGGCGCCCGAAGGCGCGATGGAGAGAAACAAAGGGCCGTCGCTGACGGCGATCGCATCATCCGAAAACCGGTTCTCGCCAACTGCGACGCACCGGCGCGACCACAGCAATCTGCGGATCGTCATCACAGATCCAACGAGTACCGGGCAGCCTGTTCGCGACCGGGGATGCAAGGTGCTGGAAGGTGTTGCAATTGAACACTCATTCCGACACCATGACCGTGTCACCACCTCCCATCACATCCTGACCACACTGCGTCGGTCGGCCGCTGCGTGGCCTGCGCACGCCAGGTACTGCACAGCACGTTGGCCACCATCGGCCGCCGTGGACCGATCCACGTTCCCAGGGGCCCCGTCGAATGCACACACCGCATCCCACGCAGGACATCGTTCCCGCGTTCCTGCAGGCCATGCACGCGCACGGTATCGTGCCGGACGCGCGCGGCCGCGACGCGCTCAACGCCGATGGCACGCTGGTGCGCTTCCATGTGGAAGGCGACCGTCGTGGCACACGCAATGGTTGGGCGGTGTTGTTTGGCGACCACGTGCCGGCCGGCGAGTTCGGCAGCTGGCGGACCGGCATCCGCCATGCCTGGTGCGCGAAATCGCCGACCGCGTTGAGCGCCGGCGAGCAGCGTGCCATCCGGCAACGCCAGGAGGCGGCCCGCAGCGCGCGCGAACGGGATCAGCGCGAGCGCGAGGACGCCGCCGCCAAGGTGGCCAATGTGCTGTGGAACCGCGCCATTCCCGCGGATGCCCACCATCCCTATCTCATACGCAAGGGCATCCATGCACATGGCCTGCGTGTGGCGCCATGGCCGGTGCGCAACAGCGATGGGCTGGTCTTCCGCCACATCGACAATGCCTTGCTGGTACCGGTGATGAACAGTGCGGGCCGGATTGTCTCGCTGCAGGCGATCTTTCCACGCATGGATCCGGCACTCGGACGCGACAAGGACTTTCTTTCCGGCGGCCGCAAGCAGGGCTGCTTCCATGTCATCGGCAAGCCGGTTCCCGGCCAGCCGATCGCCATTGCAGAAGGTTACGCCACGGCCGAATCCATCCACCAGGCCACTGGCTGGTGTGTGGTAGTGGCTTGGGATGCGGGCAACCTCGGCCCGGTCGGCCAGGCCTGGCGCGGCGCCATGCCGGACGCGTCGTTCGTGCTATGTGCCGACAACGATCAGTGGACGCGGCAGCCACTGGACAACCCTGGCGTCACTCTGGCCACGCGGACCGCTGCAGACATCGATGCCCGCGTGGTCTGGCCCGAGTTCGCTGCGCTGCATGGCGATGATGACCGTCCTACCGACTTCAACGACCTGCATCTGCGTGAAGGGCTGGACGCCGTGCGTATCCAGCTGTTGCCTCCCGCGCCGCCCGCGGCAGGCGACGACGTGGTGCGGGACGATGCGCCGTCATCGGCCAGCGCGCGCTACCAGGTGCCTGGCAACCTGTCCGCATTCGATGCCTTCACCCCGTTTCCCGACACCAGCGCGCGCGGGCGGCCGTTGCCAACGGCCCGCAACCTGGCCGAGCTGTGCCGCCGTACCGGTGTGACCGTGCGCTACAACGTCATCCGCAAGGATCTGGAAATCCTGGTCCCTGGGCTGCAGACGACCGTGGACAACGCCAAGGAGGTCGCGGCTGGCGAAGTGATGGATTGCATGCACCGCGCCGGCATGGCCACCGCCAGCTTCGAGACCAACCTGTGCCAGGTGGCCGAAGCCAATCCCTACAATCCCGTCGCCAGCTGGATCACCTCACGGCCGTGGGATGGCCAGACCCGCCTGCAGGCGTTCTTCGACACCGTGCAGGAAGCCCAGCCCACGCGCATGGCCGACGGCCGCGTGCTGAAGGAGGTCCTGATGCGGCGCTGGCTGATTTCCGGCGTGGCGGCCGCCTTTGAGCCCGATGGCGTGGTCGCGCGTGGCGTGCTGACGTTCGTCTCGAAACAGAACCTGGGCAAGACGCGCTGGGCACGGCAACTGGCGCCGGCGGAGCTGCAACTGATCGCTGACGGGGTCGTGCTCGATCCGGCCAACAAGGACAGCGTCAAGCAGGTCATCTCCAAGTGGATCGTCGAACTGGGCGAAGTCGATGCCACCTTCCGCCGTACCGATATCGCCGCGCTGAAATCATTCATCTCGCGCAGCCATGACGAGATCCGCCGCCCCTACGCGCGCACCGAATCCCGCTATGCACGGCGCACCATCCTGTTTGCCAGTGTCAACGACGAACGCTTCCTGCGCGATGCCACCGGCAACACCCGCTGGTGGACCGTGCATGCCGTAGCGTTGGGCGAACCGGCGCGGATCGACATGCAGCAGGTCTGGGCAGAGGCCCATGCGTTGTACTGCGGGGGCGAGACCTGGCACTTGAGTGCCGAGGAACTGGATGCGCTGAATGCCACCAACAGCCAACACGAACCCATCTCGCCGATCGCCGAACTGATCGATCGCCATTTCGACTGGTCGCTCCCTGCCGAGCACTGGAGCGCGCATTACCGCGCCACCGAGATCGTCATCGCGGTGGGCATCGACAAGCCCAACCGTCGCGAGGTGAACGAGGCCGCCGCCTACGTGGTCAAACGCCATGGCGTACGCACCCGCGTGGTGGGCAAGGAGCGTGCCAAGGTCTGGCTGATGCCAGAGCGCAGACGCAGTCTCGCCGAGCATGCGGCAGGCCCGTTCTAGATGCCACGCATCCATGATGGTCGCGACGTTGACAGCAGCAGCGACGACTGGCGCCTGCACTGCGAAGCACGTCGCCTGCTGCAACTGGACGGCTACCGGCGCATGGGCAACGACGGGCGCTGGACGGCGGTCAGTCCGCGCCGACATCGCCAGCAGTATCTCGAGGGTGTCCTGGCGGCACGCGGCGCGGTTGAGCGCGAGCGCCTGGCAGCAGCGGCATTGCGGCTGTGGACCGCCAGCCCGTCCGGCCGACCACGTCACGATGAAAGTAGATGAAAGGTGTTGACGGAGACCATCTACAGAGGCAAGATGGCTGTATCGGCCCGCCACCTTCCAGGAGCGCTTCCGCCATGCCTCATCCCCGACTGCATGCCTTCGAAGGTGAGCAGCTGACCGTGCAGCAGATCCATCAGCGGGTACCGGTGCTGTCCGAGCGGACCATCCGCGACCACCTTGCTGCCGGCCGACGTACCCGCACCGCCATGCTGTGCTTTGACCCGATCGCCGCGGCGGCCCGGGGTGGTCGCATCACCCAGCGCATCCTCCGCGCCCGCAGCCTCGCCGGCCGCGATTCCTGATCCTCCGGCACCTGCCGCATTTCTCCAGGAGTAGATTCCGCATGATTCCCGCCTCCCTCGACAGCGGTCATCGCATGATTGCCGACACACTGGCCGCGTTCCGTGCCGGCCCTGCACTGGGCAGCATCGCCCTGCGGCCGGCGCCGCGCGCACGTGTACCGCTCTACATCGGCATCGCCGGCAGCAAGCGCTCGGGCAAGGACACACTCGCCAATGGGCTCGCATCGGCGTTGGCGCTGCCACGCGACAGCTTCGCGGCCCCACTGCGGCAGTTCGTCGCCTCTCTCCTTGGGCTCTCCCTGCACGAACTGGACCGCCGCAAGGAGGACGCCATCGACTGGCTGGCCGAACTCACCCCGCGCCACCTGATGCAGGCCGCCGGTACCGAATGGGGGCGTGACCGCGTCCATCCCGAACTGTGGGTACGCTCGCTGTTCGCACGCCTGCCCGAGGGCGGGCTGGTACCCGACGTCCGCTTCGCCAATGAGGCCCGCGCGATCCGGCGTCGTGGTGGTGTCGTGATCCGCGTCAACCGCCCGGGCCATTGCAGCAGCGACCCTCATGCCAGCGAGCAGCCGCTGCCGCATGAACTGGTCGACATCGAAGTCGACAACGACGGTACCCCGGCCGATCTGGTCCGCAGATCGCTGGACCAGCTGCTTGCACGCGGTGTGATCTGATCCGTAATCAGGACCCGCTACCCGCCCCATCCGCTGAACCCACCGCAGGCCACGACCCATCATCGGCGAAAATGATGTAAGGTCATCCCCCATCACCGACGACACCTGTCGTCACCCTGCATCCCCAACCCATTTCGCAAAGAGGAAACGCCATGGAGGTCGAACAGTTCACGTCGACGCGCCTGAAGGCCATCGAGTTGTTCAAGTCCCAGCCCAAGGGCAGCAAGGACAACGTGAGCCTGGATGCGATCTTCATCTCGCTGTGCACGCTGGCCACTGCCCGGGCAGGCGCTGGCAGCGCCCAGCAGGCGCGTACCGTGGCCCGCCCGGGCAACCAGCAACCGCCCGCGCCATGGTTCGTCGAAACCCTCGCGGCCCTGAAGGGCAAGGGCGAGTCGATCACCGTGGCGCGCTTCCTGATGTTCGCCAACCGCTTCCCGGTCAAGCGCATGGACCAGGTCAACGCGGCACGCTGGCTGCGCGACGCCGGGTACATCCCCCGCAAGACCGGCGGCAACCTGGTATTCGATCTTTGATCCAGCGCCTCCTGCAGTCCTGAAGCCCCGGCATCGTCCGGGGCTTTTTTGTTTCCGGCCAGTACACGGCGCATGAGGCCATGCGGCGGGGGGCCGTCCTCACCCTGTACCTGCCCCATCCCCTTGATCTGCCTCTGTTCCTGCCAGGTGAGGACAGCGAGTACGGATCTACAGGAAAACACCAGCGGTCGGTGCAAGCGGATACGGCGCACTGCAAGCAGGCGTGTCGTGCTCCTCACCCGTCCTCGCGCACCACTGAACGTCTTCAGCGCACCGATATAAAAGTAGATGAAAGGTGTTGACTGGACAGGCGGGATGGCAACAGTGGAGATCAATGCCACTGAAGACATCCTCCATGAACGCCCTGCCCGACAGTATCCAGACCCTGGCCGAGGTCATCGGCGAATCCGCAGCCCTTACGCTGGTGCGTGCGTGGCCGCCGACCACCTCCAGCACCACCGGCCGTCACCGCGTCATCGTCTACGTCCCCTCCACCCTGCCCGACCAGCATCGGCTGATCGACATCCTTGGCCACGACGCCGCCCGGCGGCTGGTCGCGCACTTCGGCGGCGAACTGTTGTTCCTGGCATCCTGCTTCGCCGCCGGCGCGCACGAACGCCGTGAGCAGATCGCCCGCGCGGTCGCCAGCGGCATGCCGCGCGAGCATGTCGCGCGTGAGTTCGGCGTCTCACAGACCACCATCAAGCGCGCCCTGCGCGGTGCGCGCACCGCGCTGCCACCGGCGGTCCATCCGGCCCTGCTCAAGGGGTACGCACGCGCATGAACGAGAGCGACCTGCTGGCGGGCGTGCCGGATTGGGCCAAGTACCTGGGCGGGACCTCGGGCGTGCTGATCGCGGTGTCGTTGTGGTTGCGCCAGTGGCTGTCGTCGGCCAAGGTCGACCGCACCGCTGACGAAGCCACCAGCAACACCCTGCGCACCCTGCAGGAACAACTCGCGGCCGAACGTACACGCGCCGATGGACTGATGCACGAACGCGAGGCAATGGCCCAGGAGATCGGGCAGCTGCGCGGTGAGGTCAGCGCCCTGCGTGCACAGATCGCCCAGCAGAGCGTACAGATAGACGCCCTGCTGGCCCTGGTTCGCAAGCAACCAGGAGCGGCCGCATGACCGTCGCCGCCGCCAGCGCCCTCGGTGGCACCAACGTCGCTGCGTTCCTGGACATGCTGGCCGTGTCCGAAGGCACCGACATTCCGGGCCAGCGCTCACGTGACCACGGCTACGACGTCATCGTCGGCGGCCAGCTGTTCACCGACTACCGCGACCATCCCCGCATGCTGGTGTCGCTGCCGCGCTATGGCATCAAATCCAGCGCCGCCGGCCGCTACCAGTTCCTGCGCAGCACCTGGGACGACCTGCGCGCAGGCCTGGGCCTGCCCGACTTCGGCCCGGTCTCGCAGGACCGGGCGGCGGTCGCCCTGTTGAAACAATGCGGTGCCTACGAGCTGATCCGGCTGGGACGCTTCGATGCCGCCGTCACCGCGGCACGACGCATCTGGGCGTCGCTGCCAGGCGCCGGCTACGGGCAGAAGGAGCACGCACTGGAAACGCTACGCGCGGCCTACCGTGCCGCCGGCGGAGCCCTGCAGTGACACCCGGGGCACTGAAGCTGGGCATCGGACTGCTGGTCCTTGCCGGCAGCCACGCGAGCTGCGCCTGGCTGGGATGGACCTTGCGCGACCGCAGCGCGGACCTTGCCGCTGCCACCACCCGGGCAGCGCAGCAGGCGGCCCGCACCGATGCAGCCCAGCGCGCGCACCAGAAGGCCCTCGCCAACAGCGCCGCAGGCGCGCAGGCCGAATCACAGCGCCTGGCCCAGCAGGCCCGGCGCACCGAACAGTTCAACACCCTGCAACGGGACATCGAGACCCATGCCAAGACTCCTGGTCGTGATCGCGGCGACGCTGACGCTGAGTTCGTGCGCATCTGGCGCGAGGCCAACGCCGGCCACGCCCTGCCGCGCTGATCTCAGCATCGCACCTGCCCAGCTGCTTCCCCCTTCCCGCCTGCCGGACCTGCACGCGGCCAGCGATGACGCGCTGCTGCGCAATCACGTTGCCGTCGCACAGCAGTACCACGCGCTGGCCGACCAGCTGAGTGCGCTGCTGTGCAGCCTCGGCAACCAGCGCGGCATCACCATCAATGGCGCCGCGCCGGCAGCACCTGCCGACTGCAGCAGCAGCGCCACTCCCGCGCACTGAGCCTGCCGGATACGGCCACGCCTGCAATGCCACCCCACTGCGGTGATGGCAACACTGGCTGCAGACCGCGCGCGCCGCACAGGCCACGCCCTTCTTCCCTTCCCTGCATGAGCTGACATGGCGAACGATCCCTTCCCTCCCACGCTCGATCCACTGGTTGCTGCGATCGAAGCCGCAATCCGCGCACGCTTTCCGGGGTTTGCAAGCGTTGAATTCCATCGCGACGCCAGCGCTGAGGGGATGCCCCTGCCGGCCTGCCTGCTGGCGATGGCCCGCTGTGACCGCAGCAGGGAAAACAATGATGGCAGTGGCCTTCTGCAGGCCACGTTGCGCTTCGAAGCACGCATTGCGCTGCCGGCAACCGATGCAACCGCCGCGCTTCAGCTGCGCAACGCGGCCCTCGCCCTCGCGACCTGGCTGCACCAGCTCGGCCGCTTTCCCGGCGTTGCCAGCGGCGCGATCGATGTGATCGCGGCATTGCCCGAAGACCCAGCGGCAGCACAGCCGGGCCTGCGCACCTGGATCGTCGAGTGGTCGCTGCCGATCGCACTGGGCGACAACCCGTGGGACGACGCCGGTGGCGTGGTGCCGCAGGCGTCCTACAGCTTCGCGCCGGAGATCGGCCGCGCCCATGAGTCCCGCTACCTGCCGTTGCCGGAGCGCGCACGATGAGCGCCGAACACGCGCGGTTGATCGGCAACCTGCTGATGATCGGTGTGGTACGCGAGCTGGACGAAGCGAACGGGCGCGTTCGCGTCGATGCCGACGGCATGCTTACCGACTGGATTCCCTGGCTGGAGCGCCGCGCCGGACCAGGCATGCGCAGCTGGTGCGCGCCCGAACCGGGCGAGCAGGTCGTGCTGGCGTGCCCCTACGGCGACCCCGGCCAGGCACTGGTACTCGGCAGCCTGTACCAGGACCGCTTTCCGCCGCCGGCCGACTCGCGCCTGCGGCAACGCACCGAGTTCGCCGACGGCAGCAGCGTCGAATACGACCAGGAAACCACCACGCTCAACGTCCATGTCGGCAGCGGCAAGGTCATCGTCACCTGCGCGCATGCACAGGTGATCGCCAGCGAATCGATCGTGCTCGATACGCCGTCGATCAAGGCGACCGGCGATCTGGTTGTCAGCGGCGCGATCAGCGCTGGCAAGGACATCAGCACACCGGGCGAGATCAAGGCTGGCGCCATCGGTCTGAAGGCACACAAGCACACCGCACAGGGCCCAACCGCCCCGACCACGCCGGCCCAGGCCTGAGCGGCCACGCCTGCAATGCCCTGAAAACCCGCACTCCACGACGATAGAGGCCATGCGAGGAATCGACGCCAACACCGGCAAATCACTGGATGGGCTCGCCCATCTCCACCAGTCCGTGCGTGACATCCTCACCACGCCCCTTGGCTCCCGCGTACTGCGCCGCGAATACGGTTCACGCGTGTTTGAACTGATCGATGCGCCGACCAACCGCTCGCTGCGCATGGACCTGATCGCGGCCACCGTCGACGCGCTGGCGCGATGGGAACCGCGTCTCCACGTCGAGAACGTCGACGTCTCCCTCCCCGCCCCCGGCGTGATGATCCTGGCAGTGACCGGGATCCACCTGCCGGACGGCGAGGCCATCACCATCGAAGGAATCGAGGTTCGCTAACCGTGGCATCCGGCTCGTTCACCAGTGTCAATCTGTCCCAGCTGCCTGCACCGGCGGTCATCGAAGTGCTCGATTTCGAAGCCATGTTCGATGAATCGCTGACCGCACTGCAGGCCCTGGATCCCACTTTCGACGCGCTGCTGCCGTCGGACCCGGCCTTCAAGATCCTGGAGGTCTGCACCTACCTGCGCCTGCTCGATCGCCAGCGCGTCAACGACGCCGCGCGTGGCGTGATGCTGGCGTATGCCGGTGGCAGCGACCTGGACCACCTCGCCGCGATCTTCGGCGTCGTCCGCCAGGTGCTCGACCCGGGCAAACCGCAGGAGGGCATTCCTCCTCGATATGAAAGCGATGAGGACTTCCGCCGCCGCATCCAGCTGGGTCCGGAAGGATTCAGCGTGGCAGGGCCGGAAGGTGCCTATGTATTCCATGCGCTGAGCGCGGACCCGCGCGTGCTCGACGCCAGTGCGACCAGTCCTGCCCCCGGCGAAGTGGTGGTCTCGGTGCTGTCGCGCGAAGCGGATGGAACCGCCACCCAGGGCCTGCTCGACATCGTCGAGGCGAAGCTGAGCGCGGATGACGTGCGACCGCTGACCGACCACGTGCTGGTGAAGCCGGCCACGATCGTCAACTACACGGTCGACGCCACGCTGTTCACCTTTGCCGGCCCGGATTCACAGGTCGTGCTTGCCGAAGCACGCACCCGCCTGGACCGCTACATCAGCGAGTCACATCGTCTCGGCCGCGATGTCACCCGTTCGGGGTTGTTCGCCGCATTGCATGCCGAGGGCGTGCAGCGCGTGGAGATCGTCCGTCCGGCTGCAGATGTGGTGGTGGACCGAACCCAGGCCACGCACTGCACCGGCGTGACCCTGACCCACGGCGGCACCGATGAATGAGCCGAGCACGCGCCTGATCAACGCGCGCCTGCGCGGCGCGATCGATGGCCGCAACCGCACCTTCCGCCACCCCGGCGGCGCGCTGGCGAGCCTGCAGGCGGTATACCGCACCGATGCGCAGGGGCGGCAGCTGCTGCAGGGCGCCGTCATCGACGGCAGCAGGGTCACCCTGGCCGCTGCACCGGCGCCCGGCGAGGTCATCGATGGTGACGCCCAGGTGGTGGTGCCCTCGGCGGCTAACCTGCTGCCCGCCAACGCCACCCACGCCGAGCGCGCGCTTGCCCGCGCCATCGTTGCGCGTCCGTTGCCGGTGGACATCACCGCGCTGTGGGACGCCGACCGCTGTCCGACCGCACTGCTGCCCTGGCTGGCCTGGGCGCTGTCGGTGGACGAATGGAAGGCCTACTGGCCCGAAGCCGTGAAGCGCGCCCGGGTGCGTACGGCCATCGCCATCCAGCGACGCAAGGGCACCGCCGGCAGCGTGCGCGACGTGGTGGCCGCCTTCGGCGGCTCGGTGCTGATCCGCGAGTGGTGGCAGCTGCAGCCCAAGGGCGCGCCGCACACCTTCGAAGCGGTGATGACCATCGCCAACCAGGATGGCCAGTCCGCCACGGCGATGTTCGTCGAGGACGTCATCGGCGAAATCACCCGGACCAAGCCGGTGCGCTCGCATTTCACCTTTACCCAGGGCATGCAGGCCGACGCCGCCGTCGGCGCACTTGCAGCCGCCCACGCCACGGCCTTCCGCCGCCTTCAACTGATCGGAGAGTAACCCCCGCATGCGCTTGAAAATCACCGATGCCGGCTTCGCCAAGCTGGTCAATCCGCCGAACACCGGCACCAACGCCGTGCTGATCACCCAGATCGGCCTGACCTCGACCGCCTTCGTGCCTTCCGCGGGGCTCACCGCGCTGCCCGGTGAGATCAAGCGCGTCGCCACCTTCGGCGGCCAGGCGGTGGGCGATGACACCGTGCACGTCACCATCCGCGACGACAGCGCCACCTCCTACACGCTGCGCGGCTTCGGCCTGTACCTGGCCGACGGCACCCTGTTCGCCAGCTACGGCCAGGCCGATCCGATCATGGAGAAGTCGGCCGCGTCGATGCTGCTGCTGGCCACCGATACCCGCTTCAGCGGGATCGACACGACGCAGATCCAGTTCGGCGATGCCGGCTTCCTCTATCCTCCGGCCACCACCGAGGTCGTCGGCGTGGTCGAGCTGGCCACCAGCACCGAAGCCGAAGATGCGACCGACACCCAGCGCGCAGTTACCCCGCGTGGCGTGCGCGCTTACACCGACAAGCGCTTCGGCACCAGCGCCCCGACTGCGCTGGCGAAGACACTGCTGTCTGCGGCGAACACCAGCGCGGCCCGCACGGCGCTGGAGCTGAAGAGTGCCGCACTGAAGGACACCGGGCATGGCAACGGCCTGGACGCCGACACCCTGGACGGTAAGCACGCCTCCGAGTTCGCCCTGGCCGGTGACTTCGCCACCGTGGGCCACAAGCATGTGATTGCTGATGTGACCGGGCTGCAGGACGCGATCAACGAAAAAGCCAACCTGTCGCGCAATGACTTCCGCGACCAGCAGTTCATTGGGGGCACATACCCGCTTCTTGGCTTCGGCAAGTACGGCGCGGAAACCGCGTACATCGGGGCCTGGGAGGGCAAGTCGACCTGGAGGTCATGGAATGCCGGCCGGACCGCCGCAGGCGAACTGACCATCGCACACAATGACGTGCCGCGCTGGAACGGCTCGGCGATGTGGCACGCAGGCAACTTTTCGCCTGACACGAAGATGGACAAGACCGGCGGAATCTTCAGTGGTCACGTTGCTGTGAATGGAAACTCGCTTCGCTCTTATGGCTGGGCCGGAGTGGCGAACGACGGCGTCCTGGTACTTGGCGATGCCAGTTCCTACATTTTCAAGAACGGACCGAATTTCACTTTTTCCAACTCCGCTGGCGGCTATGGCGCAACGCTGAATGCGGGCGGCACGATTTGGACCAGCGGCAACTTCGATCCGGCAAGCAAGATAAGCAAAGCCGGCGACACGGTGTCTGGTGCACTGCGCATCAATGCCTATCTGTATGCCCAGGCAGCTGCGGGACACAATCTGATCCGATTCATCAGCAATGGGGCGGGAAACACCGTGCTCCAATCAGTGAATCCGGCCGAGAATGCCTTCGCACCACTTGAGCTGCGCGGCTCCTCCGTTTCCGTGATCGGTCCCGCCTCCTTCAATGAAACCCTCACCGCAGCAGGCTCGGTTATCAGCGCGGGCGGCTGCGTTCGAACCAACGCCGGTACCGATGCACTCGCTGGCTACGTCGCGTTCCATCGCGCGGATGGAACACGCATGGGATACGTAGGCTGGGGTGATGGCAATCGGATTCAATACTCAGCGGAGAATGGGTTCACTGGCCATGCCTTCATCGGCAGCGTATCTGCCACGGGAGGCTACGACGTTGGCTCTTCGCGCAAGCTGAAGAACATCGAAGGCACGCTCCCCTACGGCCTGGCGGCTGTCGAACAGATGGAACTGGCAGCCGGCCACTACAAGCCTGAGTACAACGACGACGGTCGTCGCCGCCTGTTCTTCGTCGCCGAGCAGCTGGCCGAACTGGTGCCGGAAGCGGTCGACCTGGAAGGTGTCGAGTTCCAGGGCGAGCGCGTGGCATCGGTCAAGCTCGACCAGCTGCTGCCGGTGATGGCCAAGGCCATCCAGGAGCTGGCCGCCGAAGTGCGCGCACTGAAAGCGGAGCGCTGACATGCCCAGCGGATATCGCTCTTCCGGTGTCGACTTTGACGACCTGTTCGATCCGTACGTCGAAGGTCCACTTGCACAGGATTCGGGCCGCCGTATCGGCGGCACCGACCTGAGCCGCCGCTACGCGCACATCCAGTACGGCAGCAAACGTGCGGACGTAGGCCATCGCATCAACGGCATGGACGTATCCAACCTGTGGGCGGCCCGCAGCAGCGCCACCTACAGGCTACCGTTCCATGGCAAGGGCTACTCGGCAAGCAATGGCGCCAAGACCAACTCCACCGGCTCCGTGTCGGCAACCGTCTCGATCCTGATGTATGCCGACGGCACCTATGCCATCCGCACAGGCGTCGCCGGTGGCGGCAATGGAGGCAGCTCAGTAGCAGCGTCGGGCCAGTGGCTTCCGGCAGGTGCAAGCGTTTCCGAGTACGAAGTGCAGATCACCGGTTCCACGCCCGCGAAAGCCTCTTTCAGCACCAGTGCTCCCTCGTTCGTTCCGGCATCTGCGGCACCATCGGCAGGCGTGTCGATCAGCGTCCCTGCCAAGTCGGCCAGCTACGAATCAGACAGCGTCAGCATTTCCGTCGCGCTGCGCCGTGCCGGGGGTATCGCCCAGGTTTCAACCTTCAGCGCCAGAGTCAGCGCCTCCGGCTGGGTCTGATCGATCAGCGGGCCACCGCTGCAATTATCCCGACAACCACATTCTCCGAACATTACCCCGTCGCCTGCACAAGCCGGCACACACCCACACCGAGGAAGAACCCCGAATGACCGAATTTCTCCATGGCGTACAGGTCGTCAACATCGATACCGGTGCCCGCTCGATTGCCATCGCCTCCAGCAGCGTGATCGGCATCGTCGGCACCGCACCGCTGGCCGACACCGAAGCGTTCCCCATCAACACGCCCGTCCTGGTGACCTCGCCGTCGCAGGCCGCCAAGCTGTCGGCCACCACTGGCACCGATGCTGGCACCCTGCCCGGTGCGCTCGACGCGATCTTCGACCAGTCCAGTGCCGTGGTCGTCGTCATCCGCGTCGAGAAGGGCGCCAATGAAAGCGCCACCCTGGCCAACGTGCTGGGCGGCGTGAACGCCCAGACCGGCGCCTACGAAGGCGTGCATGCACTGCTGGCCGCCAAGTCCATCGTCGGCGTCAAGCCGCGCATCCTGGTCGCACCCGGCTTCACCCATGTGCACCCCACCGACCCGGCCAAGCCGGAGGCCGTGCTGGCCAACCCGGTCGTAGCGGAACTGCTCGGCATTGCCGACAAGCTGCGCGCAGTGATCATCAAGGATGGCCCGAACAGCAACGACGACGCTGCCAAGTCCACCGCCGCCCTGACCGGCTCCAAGCGTGTCTACGTGGTCGACCCGGCACTGCTGGTGCAGTCCGGTGATGCCATCGTCACCCGCTATGCCTCCGGTGCCGCGGCCGGTGCCATCGCCCGCAGCGACAACGAGCGCGGCTGGTGGGCGTCGCCGTCGAACCTGGAACTCAACGGCGTGGTCGGTACCGCGCGTGCGATCGACTTCGGCCTGTCCGATGCCACCAGCCGCGCCAACCTGCTGAACCAGGCCAACGTGGCGACGGTCATCCGCGAAGGGGGCTTCCGCCTGTGGGGCAACCGCACCACCAGCATCGACCCGAAGTGGCAGTTCCTGTGCGTGGTGCGCACCGCCGACATCATCGCCGACAGCCTGGAAGCCGCCCACCTGTGGGCCGTCGATCGCGGCATCAGCAAGACCTACGTCGATGACGTGCGCGAGGGCGTCAATGCCTTCCTGCGTGGCCTGAAAACCCAGGGCGCGATCCTCGGCGGCAACTGCTGGATCGACCCCGAACTGAACGCAGCGGACAGCGTGGCCCAGGGCCGCTTCTACTGGGACTTCGACTTCACCCCGACCTACCCGGGTGAGCAGCTGACCTTCCGCATGCACATGAACAACAACTACGTCTCGGAGATCTTCTAAGCATGGCGCGCAAGATCCGCAAGAACTTCAACTTCTACGTCGACGGCAAGGGTTATGCCGGCAGCGTGATGTCCTTCACCGCCCCCAAGCTGTCGCTGAAGACCGAGGACTTCCAGGCCGGCGGCATGCTGGCCCCGACCGAGATCGTGCTCGGCCATGAAAAGCTCACTGCTGATGTCGAGTTCGCCTCGGACGACGCGGAGATCATGACCAAGTTCCACGTCATCGAGAGCAAGGAGTATGGCTTCACCGCCCGCGAAGCGCTGGAAGGCGACGACGGCGAAGTGACCCAGGTCGTGCACAACATGCGCGGCAAGGTGAAGCTGCTGGACCGTGGTGAAACCAAGGTCGGAGAGAAGGGCACGATCAAGGTCAGCCTGGCGCTGAGTTACTACAAGCTGACCCATGGCGCCCAGGTCGTGCAGGAGATCGACGTGGTCAACATGATCGCCCGCCAGGGTGGCGTCGACGTCCTGGCCGGCATCCGCGGCGCGCTGGGCATCTGAGCCCACGCCGCACCGAAGAACCCGGGGGCGCCTCGCGCCCCCGCATCCATCGCACCGCATCGCATTCCAGGAACGCCTTCATGTCCAGCAAGACCAAGACCCCCACCGACACCGTCATCGAGCGCGATGGCTTTGCCGAGATCACCCTCACCCGCCCGCGCCAGGTCAACGGCATGGAGACCGCCGTGCTGCGCATGCGTGAACCGACCGTGGAAGACATGGAGCGCTACCAGGACGACAAGGGCAGCGACGCCCAGCGTGAGGTGCGGATGATCGCCAACCTGTGCGAGATCTCGCCGAACGACGTGCGCAAGATGCCGCTGCGCGACTACGCCCGGCTGCAGGCAGGCGTGGCGCTTTTTACCACCTGACCCTGCCGCAGATCAGGCAGGGAGTGCTTGCCCTGGCCGGACATACCGGCTGGGGCCTGCGCGAGATCATGACGCTGCGGGTGTCGAAGTTCATCTGGTGGATTCAGGGGTTGCCGGTACATGGCCAATAACGTTCAAACGACAACGATCACGATCGGCGGCTCGGTGTCCAAATCGCTGAAGGACGCATTGTCCTTCGCCAATGATGGCATCAAGCGCATCGGCACCGAGATGACACTGCTGGACCGCAGGCTTGCCCGTCTGAACACAACGAGCAAGGAATACGCTCGCATGCGTGCCCAGGTCGACGCATTGCGTGCCTCGCAGGAGGCACTGGAGAGCATCGAGGCAAAGCGCACTGCCAATCTGGAGAAGCGCGAGAAGCTCGGCTCGGCATTCGGCGAGGCACGTGGTGCGCTTGGCATGGCCGTTACCGCGCTGGCCAAGCCGGTGGAGAACGCCTCCGGCTTCGCCCGCCAGAACCAGCAGATCGGCGTGGCCGCCAACCTCAGCCGGGCCCAGGTGAGTGCCTTGGGGCAGGCCATCCTGGAACAGTCGCGTGCGACCAACCAGGGCGCCGACGCGCTGCAGCGCTCGATCAGGCTGATGATCGACGCCGGCATGGATGCGCAATCGGCCCAGGCCAGCCTGGGCGCGGTCGGGCGGACCACCACCGTCACCGGCGCCAGCATCGATGATGTGGCCCAGGCCGCAGCCGCCCTGCAGCAGTCGTTCGATATCGATCCGTCGCGCATGCAGAACGCGCTGGATGTTCTGGTCGTCAACAGCCGGCAGGGCGGCCTGGGCCTGAAGGACATGGCTGAAGTGCTGCCTACCCTGGGCTCGTCGTTCGAAGCGATGAAGCTGCGGGGCACCTCGGCGGCCGCGACCCTCGGCGCCGCCCTGCAGGCCACGCTGGACTCGGCCGGCGGCGCCGACAAGGCCGCCAGCAACATGAAGAACTTCATGTCGTCCGTCCTGTCGCCGGAGCTGCAGAACAAGGCAAAGAAGAGCCTCAATCTGGACCTGCGCAGGATCATCGCTGACGCACAGACCGACGGCGGCAATCCCTTCGATGCTGCAATGCAGGGAATCATCCAGGCCACCGCGGGCGACCAGAAGAAGATCGGCGCACTGTTCGGCGATGCGCAGGCGAAGAACTTCGTCCAGCCGATGGTCGAGAACTGGGACACCTACGTTCGAGTCCGCGACAAGGCGCTGAATGGATCGGCAGGCACCACCGATGCAGCCTATGCCGATGCGATGCAGACCGACCCGCAGAAGATCGAGGGCGCCAAAATCGCCGTGGACAACCTGTCCAAGGCCTTCGGTGCCGCGCTGCTGCCGGCGGTGGGCGAGGCCGCGGTCAAGCTCACCGAACTGCTGAACGGGGTCGCCTCGTTTGTGAAGGAAAACCCGAAGCTGATCGCCAACACCACGCAGATCGTGGTCGGCATGCTGGGCGTGCGCACGGCGGTGCTCGGCGCCCGCTACGCCTGGACGTTCCTGCAGGGCCCGATCCTGGCCGTGCAGAAGGCCTTCGAGCTGTTCCGTGGCGGCAGCCTGCTGGCCCAATTGGGACGCTTCGGGCCGATGGCCATGCGCCTGGCATCTGGCTTCCGCATCGTCGCTACCGCCGTCGGTGCCATCGGTGGTGGCCCCATCGCTCTTGCGGTCGCCGCCATCACCGCCGGCGCCCTGCTGGTGCGCAAGTACTGGGAGCCGATCAAGGCGTTCCTGGGCGGCGTCTGGGAAGGTCTCAGCGGTGCAGGCACCGCGGCGATGGGGGAGCTGATGCGCGCGGTCGAACCGCTGCGCCCTGCCTGGGAAGTCATGAGCGGGCTGATCGGGCAGGCCTGGGATTGGCTGTCGAAGATGCTGGAACCGGCGCAGTACACCGGCAACGAACTGTCACGCGTCGGCCAGATCGGCTCACTGGTAGGCGAGGCGCTGCTGACCAACTTCCGGCTGGTCATCCAGGTCATCGGCGGCGTGGTGGGGACAGTGGTGTGGCTGGGCGAGATGCTCGGCACCGTCGCCGGTTTCATCAGCGAGACGCTCGGCAGCATCTGGGAGTCGATCAGCGAGAAGGCAACGGCTGCGTTCGACCGCATCCTGGAGAAGCTCAAGCCGGTCATTGAAGGCGTTGGCTGGTTCATGGACAAGCTTGGTGGTGGCGTGGGCGCGGCCAAGGACAAGGCACTGGGCGTTGCCGAGGACGGGCTGCAGACCGCAGTGGGCGCCGCCAACATCTACAGCAGCATGAAGGCGCGCGGTGGTGGTGGCATTGGTGACATGGCACGGGTCGCATATGCCGTCGGCACCGACAGCAACGATGGCTTGAACCGGCGCATGGCTGAGCTGAGCGGTGCGCAGGGACGCACTGCACCGGCCATGCCCTCGCCCACCACACGTGCACCCACCACCGTGCAGCAACAACAGACCAACAACATCACCATCCACCAGCAACCAGGTGAATCCAGCGAATCCGTAGCACGTCGCACCGCCGACGAACTGCAGCGTCGCAACGCGGTTGCCGCCCGTGGTGGCCTTGCAGACAGGAATTGAGCATGAAGCGCGAGTTCGTAACCGGCACAGTGGACAAGCTGCTGTCGCAGTTCAAAGCAAACGATTCCGGCAACGCTCCGGTGCTGCTGATGCTGGGCGGCTTCAAGTTCAGCCTCAACACCGCCGTGTTCCAGGACATCCAGCAGAGCAACGAGTATGGCTGGGCAGCGCAGGAACGCATCGGCCAGATGGCTGCGCTGCAGTACACCGGGCCTGGCAAGGCCAGCATGACGCTGCCTGGCGTCATCCACTATGCGTTCCGCGGTGCCGGCAATGAGCTCTCGCAGCTGCGCAAGCTGGCCGCGCAGGGCAAGCCACAGCGGTTGCTGACCGGCAAGGGCGGGAACCTGGGGCTGTGGGTCATCGACAAGATCGACGCCACCGCCTCCGGTTTCACTGCCGATGCCGGAATCCAACGGCACGAATTCACCCTCTCCCTGCGGAAGCACAGCGATGGCACGAACGTATAACACCCGCGACGGCGACGTCGTCGACCGCATCGCGTACACGCACTATGGCGAACAATCACCGGCCATCCTGCGCGCGGTATTCGACGCCAACCCGGGTCTTGCCGCACGCGGCGCGGTACTGCCCGCGGGCATGGCGATCACCCTGCCGGATGTGCAGCGCCCGGCAAACGAGCGCAAGGGAGTGGCCCTGTGGGACTGAACATCACACCGGCATTCCGCGTGGTGGCCAACAACCAGGACATCACCGACACCATCAGGTCGCGCTTCAAGTCGCTACGGATCACCGACGAGACCGACAACAACTCGGACATGCTGGAACTGCAGCTGGCCGACCATGATCCTTCCGATCCGATCCAGCTGCCGCCGGCGGGCGCGGAGCTGGAAGCCTTCATCGGCTACGACGGTGACGTGCGGCGCATGGGCCTGTACATCTGCGACGAGGTGGAGATTTCCGGCTACCCGGGCAGCATGACCCTGCGTGCCCGCGCGGCGCCGTTCGAGGCCAGCAAGGGCGGCAAGAACGATCTGCAGACGCAGAAGACGCGCACCTGGAAGAAGGGCACGACCATCGGCGGCATGGTGCAGCGCATGGCCGGCGAACACGGAATGGAGGCTGCCGTGAGCGGGTCGCTTGCATCGATCGCGCTGCCGCTGACGGTGCAGTCGCAGGAGTCGGACATGAACCTGCTGCTGCGCCTGGCCAAGCAGCATGACGCCATCGCCAAGCCGGGCGGCGGCCGCCTGATGTTCATCAAGCGGGGTGAATCCACCAGTGCCAGCGGTGAGCGCATTGCCGACGTCACCCTGACCCCGGCCGATGGCAGTGGCTACAAGGTGAGCATCGTCTCGCGCGAGAAGACCGGCACCACCATCGCCTACTATCGCGATGTACGCGGTGCCACGCGCCAGGAAGTGAAGCTGGGCAGCGGTGAACCGATCGTGCGCCTGCGCATGGCCTACGCCGACCGCGAAACCGCCGAAGCTGCAGCCCGTGCCAAGCACCAGGAACAGGCCAGGCAGACGCGTACGCTGAGCTATACGTTGCCCGGCCGCGAGACGTTGATGGCCGAAGCCACGGTGGTGATGCAGGGCTTCCGCGATGGCGTGGACGGGCAGTGGCTGGTCAAGCGTGCCGAGCACAACATCAGCCACGACGGCTACGTGACCAGCATCGAGTGCGAACAACCCAACAGTGCCGACACAGTGAAGGCGGCCCGCAGTGCCGCGGTCACCGAAGGCGAGCAGGTCGGCAGCGAGGTGTAGATCCAGGCCATGCGTGGATGCGCTTCCCGCATCAACTCACGTACTGCGCAACCCCGTTCCCAAACGACCAGTTCTCCTTCTTCACCTCCACCAGGTTGATGAACACATCCTCGCGACGGATGCCCACTGCCGCGTGCAGGCCCTCGGCAATGCCCGCATACAACGCCTTCTTCTGCTCCAGCGTACGCCCTTCGTTCCAGGTGATCTGGATGCAGATGAAGTCGTCGGTGCGGTCCACGCCCAGGTAGCCGGGGTCGTAGATCAGCGTGCCGGGCTCGTGTTCCTGGAAGATCTGGAAGCGGTCGTTTTCCGGCACACCCACCGCGCGCATGGCCTGGTAGATGGTTTCGCCGACGCGTTGCAGGTAGTCGGCGGATTTACCTTTGCGAACATCGATGCGGGCGAGCGGCATGGTGACACTCCAGGGAATGGGGGCATGGCAGTGCCTCGAGAGTACGCCGGCCGGGAACCACGGAACAGCACATGGATGGAATCCTCTGCCCGCATCGGTGAAGTGCGTCCGCGAGCGCTTCGCGCGGCTGCGGGAGCCGGTGAGTCGCGCTGTCAACGATGCCGCTGCACGATGCCGGAAAGCCGCGCTGATGGCCAGGCAACAAAAAAGCCCCCATTGCTGGAGGCTTCTTTCGTTCTGCAACATGGTGGGCGGTACAGGGATCGAACCTGTGACCCTTGCCGTGTGAAGGCAATGCTCTACCGCTGAGCTAACCGCCCGGTGTGTTGCTGAGCCGCTCATTATAGGGGCTTTTCAGAGGCCGTCAACAGTTTTTCACATTCGTGTTCACGGGTGTATCGAGGGGTGCCGCCGGGCATGGCCCGGCGCTACCGGGGGGCGGCAATCCGCGCCCTGTTACATCGTATGGGTCGGCTTGTCAGAACTGGTCAGGCCAGCCAGCAGGGTCTCGATCTTGTGGCGTACGCCCTCGCCTTCTGCACCGTCGGCCAGCTGCACGCCGATGCCGGCGGTGCGGTTACCCTGCGCGCCGGCCGGGGTCACCCAGATCACCTTGCCGGCCACCGGCAGGCGCTCGCTGGAATCGGGCAGGGTCAGCAGCAGGAACACTTCGTCGCCCAGGAAGTAACGCTTGGGTGTGGGCACGAAGATGCCGCCGTTCTTCACGAACGGCATGTACGCGCTGTACAGCGCGGCCTTGTCCTTCACGGCCAGGGACAGGATGCCCTGGCGGGCGTTGCTGGCACTCATCGATTTCCCCTTGCGGCAGGCCGCTCGTTCACCTTGTTCCAGGCCAGCAGCAACTCAACCACCGCAAGGTCTGCACGCACCGTGGTGCGCAGCAGGTCGCGGGTGCGGTTGGCCGCATCGAACCAGGCTGCAAGCTTGTGCAATCGCTCCGGCGTGGTCAAGGCATCGGTGCTGGCCTGGGCCAGCGCCAGGTCGGCGGCAAAGCGCAGGCGCAGCGCCGCGTTGTCATCGCCGCACCACTTCTGCGCCAGCTCCACCGCGCCGGTCTTGCCGGCGGCCAGCTGCTCCAGCTCACGGCCTACTTCACGGCGCAGGCTCAGGCCGTCTTCGCGCAGCCAGTTGTCGGCCTGGCCGGGGTGGCCGCGCGCGGCGTCCAGCGCTTCGCGCGCCGATGCTTCACTGTGGCCCTGCTGCTGCAGCCACGCCATCGCTTCGTGCTGCGGCGGCAACTTGAATTCCAGGCGCTGGCAGCGGCTGCGGATGGTCTGCGGCAGGCGCGCCGGGTCGCTGCTGATCAGCCACAGGTAGCGGCCTGGCTGCGGCTCTTCCAGGGTCTTCAGCAGCGCGTTGGCGGCCGAGCGGTTGATGGCATCGGCCGGGTCGACGATCACCACCTGTGCCACGCCGTACTGCGGGGTCAGCGCCAGCTTGTCGGTGATCTCACGCACCTGCTCGATGACGATCTCGGTGCGAAGCTTGTCGCCGCTCTTGTTCGGTATGAAGCTGACCAGCTGCAGGTCCGGATGGGTACCCGCAGCGATCAGCTGGCGCGTGCGCGTGGCATGCGCGGCATCGCCGCGGGCCAGCACGTGGTCGGCCAATGCCAGCGCCACCTCACGCTTGCCCAGCCCGGCCGGCCCGCAGATCAGCAGGCCATGGCCGAGGCGACCGGCATCGAGCGCGGCCACGGTCTGGTCGAACGCGCGCTGCTGCCATGGCGAGAACGTGCTCATGCGCCCTCCCCGTCCTGCAGCCAGCGCTCGACATGCGCGACCACATCAGCGGCCACGCGCGCCTGCTCCTGGCCCGCATCAATCAACGCAAAACGCTGCGGGTCCTGCTGCGCACGGCCGCGGAATACTTCGCGCACGCGCTGGAAGAAATCGTCCTGCTCGCTTTCGATGCGGTCCGGCCACAGGTCACGGCCGTTGGCGCGCGCGCGGCCCACCGCCACGTCCACATCCAGCAGCAAGGTCAGGCCCGGCAACAGGCCCACCGCGCGGCGCTCCAGATCGGCAATCCACTGCGGATCGAGCCCGCGGCCACCGCCCTGGTAGGCGTAACTGGAATCGGTGAAGCGATCACTCAGCACGTAGGCGCCGCGCTGCAGGGCCGGCTGGATCACCTGGCGCACATGCTGCGCGCGCGCAGCGAACACCAGCAGCAGTTCGGCCTCGGCACTGAGCGGTTCGGCGGCGATCTCGGCATCAGGCTTCAGCACCAGGCCGCGGATGCGCTCGGCCAGCGGCGTACCGCCTGGCTCGCGGGTCAGTACCACCTCATGACCGTGGCTGCGCAGGCAGTCACGGATGGCGTTGATGGCGGTGGTCTTGCCCGCGCCCTCGCCGCCTTCCAGGCTGACGAAACGCGGGTGGCGAAGCAGCGCGGGACTCATTGCGCCGGGGTCTCCTTGGTACGTTGCTGGCGCAGCTGCTGCAGGTAGCGGGCGACTGCGGCGTTGTGCTGGTCCAGGCTGGGCGAGAACACGTGCGCGCCACTGCCATCGCCCACGGCGACGAAATACAGTGCGTCGCCCGGTGCCGGCTGCGCGGCGGCCATCAGCGCATCGCGGCTGGGCATGGCGATTGGCGTCGGGGTCAGGCCCGCACGGGTGTAGGTGTTGTAGGGCGTATCGGTGGTCAGGTCGCGGCGGCGGATGTTGCCGTCATACGCGGCACCGATGCCGTAAATCACGGTCGGGTCGGTCTGCAGGCGCATGCCGATCTTCAGGCGGCGCATGAATACGCCGGCAATCTGCGGGCGCTCGCTGGCCAGCGCGGTTTCCTTCTCGATGATCGAGGCCATCGTCAGCAGTTCGTAGGGCGTGTTGATCGGCAGGTCCGGCGCACGGCTTTCCCAGGCCTCGTCCAGCGCCTTTTCCATCGCGCCATGGGCCCGCTTGAGCACGTCCAGGTCGCTGTCGCCGCGCTGGTAGACGTAGGTTTCCGGCAGGAAGCGGCCTTCCGGATGCTGGCCACCGAAGCCGAGGCGCTGCATCAGCGCGGCGTCATCGAGCGTGTCGGTGGTGTGCAGCAGCGGCTCGGCGCGCTTGAGCGCGGCACGCAGCTGGCGGATGTTCCAACCCTCCACGATGGTGACGCGGTGCTGCAGCACCTTGCCGGCACGCATGCGCAGCAGCAGCTCGCGCGGGGTCAGGTCGCCACTGAGCGCGTACTCGCCCACCTTCAGCTTGCCGGCGGCATCAAGCTGGCGCGCCAGCAGCTGCCACTGGGTGTCCTGGCCCTCGTCCACGCCCGCATCGCGCAGCTTGCGCAGCACGCTGTTCATGCCATCGCCACTGGCGATGACCACGCTCTCGGCGGACGGGGTGATCGGGGCATCGGCGAACCGGGTCTGCTGGTAGAAGAACCACGCGCCCGCGCCGGCCACGACGGCGGCCAGCACCACCACCAGCGTTACCACGAACAGACACCCGCGCTTGGCTCCCGCCATGGACTACCTCTGAACTCGATTCCGTCGTGCAGGATACCGTGCCGGTGGATTGGGGTCATGACCGGGGCCGCACACCCGTGCCGACCAACGGTCGGCACCCACCACAATCCATGCCTGGCGCGGCGATCAGTAGATCCACGCCATGCGTGGATGAACGGCCATGGCGGCATCCGTGCCGACCAAGGTCGGCACCCACCGAAGCCGAACCGGCCGCGTCACCCCTGCTGGCCCAGCGCGCGCAGCAGGCCGCGCGCCTTGGCGCGGGTCTCGTCCAGTTCCTTGTCCGGGTCCGAGTCCACCACGATGCCTGCGCCGGTGCGGAAGCTGACCTCGTGGCCATCCACTTCGGCGGTGCGGATCAGGATGTTCAGGTCCAGGTCGCCATCGCGGTTCAGCCAGCCGAAGGCGCCGGTATAGGCACCGCGCGGCACCTGCTCCAGCTCGCTGATGATCTGCATGCAGCGCACCTTCGGGCAGCCGGTGATGGTGCCGCCCGGGAACGTGGCGGCGATCACCTCACCGGGCGTGACCTCCGGGCGCAGGTGGCCGCTGACATTGCTGACGATGTGGTGCACGTGGGCGTAGCTCTCCACGGTCATCAGCTCATCGACCACCACGGTGCCCGGCAGGCAGATGCGACCCAGGTCATTGCGCTCCAGGTCGATCAGCATCACGTGCTCGGCACGCTCCTTCGGGTGACCGACCAGCTCCTGGATACGCGCGGCATCGTCATCACCTTCAAACCGCGGACGCGTACCTGCGATCGGACGCGTCTGCGCATGACCGGCATGCACCGACACCAGCCGCTCCGGTGAGGAACTGACCACATGGCGGCCCTGCGCGCTGAACAGGCCGGCAAACGGCGCCGGGTTGGCACGACGCAGCTGTGCATACAGTGCCTGCGGGCTGACCGGCGCAGCGAACTGCGCGCTCCAGCGCCGCGACAGGTTCACCTGGAACACGTCGCCGGCACGCAGGTACTCGATCACCCGGCGCACGCCGTCGGTGAAGCGCTGCGGCGCGTCCTCGCCCACCGACTGCGGCGGCTGCCAGCCCTGCCCGGCCTCGGGCAACGCCGCCGAGGCCAGTGCGACCAAAGCATCCAGCAATACCTGCTCACCTGCTTCGGCGATGACGAAGCTGGCGTCGTTCTGATGGTCATGCAGCACCGCTGCGGGGCAGCGCAGCGCCAGCGCGGTCGGGCGGCCGTCCTCGCGAGCACGCGCTGGCAGCACCGGTTCGATCTGGCTGGCCATTTCATAATCCAGCATCAACGCCCAGCCGCCGCGGAACGGCAGGCTGTGGCTGCCGTCATGTGGCAGGCGTTCGCGCTGCCAGGCGCGGTCCAGCACCTGCAGGAATCCGCCAGCGTGCACCACGTCGTGCTGGTCGCGCACCTGGCCATCGGCATCCAGCCGCAGGCAATCGCCCTGCGCGGCCAGCAGCAGGCTCCAGCGGCCCTGGGCGGTGCCCGAGGCAGTGGATTCCATCAGCAGCGGGAAGCGCACCGGGTCGTGCTGCTGCAGGGCCAGCAGATCGATCGGGTGCGGCAGCGGGTGGATCAGCGGTGCGTGGGTCATGGCGGCCAGTTCAGGGGTTCAGATGCACGGAAGCCGCCTTGCGGCGGCTCCGTGGTGCACGGCATTGTTCCGTTTGTCGGATTGCCGATGGGTCGCGTCGCGACGATGCCGGTCAGACGCGCTTGAAGATCAGCGTGCCGTTGGTGCCGCCGAAGCCGAAGCCATTGGACATCACCACGTCCACCTTGGCCTGGCGTGCTTCGTTGGGCACGTAGTCCAGGTCGCAACCTTCGCCCGGCTGCTGCAGGTTGATGGTCGGCGGAATGATGTTGTCCTGAAGCGCCATCACCGAGAAGATCGCTTCCACGCCGCCCGCGGCACCCAGCAGGTGGCCGGTCATCGACTTGGTGGAGCTGACCATCATCTTGTAGGCGTGGTCGCCGAAGGCGGTCTTCATCGCCATGGTCTCGCCCAGGTCGCCCAGCGGCGTGGAGGTGCCGTGCGCGTTGAGGTAGCCCACCTGTTCCGGGGTCACGCCGGCGTCCTTCATGGCCATGACCATGCAGCGCGCGGCGCCTTCGCCGTTCTCGCTCGGGGCGGTCATGTGGTACGCGTCGGAGCTGGCACCGAAGCCGGCCAGTTCGCAGTAGATCTTCGCGCCGCGTGCCTTGGCGTGCTCGTACTCTTCCAGGATCAGGATGCCGGCGCCGTCGCCCAGCACGAAGCCATCACGGTCCTTGTCCCACGGGCGCGAGGCCTGTTCCGGGGCGTCGTTGCGGGTGCTCATGGCCTTCATCGCGCAGAAGCCGCCCAGCGCGGTCGGCGACGAGCCACGCTCGGCACCACCGACCACCATCACGTCGGCATCGCCGTACTGGATCATGCGCATCGCGGTACCGATCGAATGGTTCGAGGTCGCGCACGCCGACACCGCCGAGAACGACGGGCCCTTCAGGCCGGTGATGATGCTCAGCTGGCCCGGCAGCATGTTGATGATGGTCTTGGGCACGTAGAAGGGCGAGATCTTCTTGCCCTCGTGGAACTCGATGGTCTGCTCTTCGATGCCGAGCAGGCCGCCGATGCCGGCGCCGACGATGGCGCCGATGCGCTCGGCATTGGCGTCGGTGATCTCCAGGCCCGAATCGTGCAGGGCCATGAACGAGGCACCGAGGCCGTAATGGATGAACGGGTCCATCTTCTTGGCATCCTTGCCGCTGACCCGGAACCTGCCGAACAGTTCATTGTCGGCGGTGATGTCAAATCCCTTGACCTCACCTGCAATCTTGGTGGTGAACCGATCCACGTAGGCATCAGCAACGTTGGTCAGCGGACCGATGCCCGAACGACCGTGGGTGATGCCTTCCCAGCTGCTGGCCAGATCATTGCCCAACGGCGAGACGATACCCAGGCCGGTTACGACGACGCGACGCTTCATTGCTGTTTCTCCTGACCCGGATGGTTTCTACGGGCAACTCGGTTTGCTTCGATGTGATGCTCAAACACACGGGGCCGCAACAGCGGCCCCATGGGGTGCGGTGCGCGGCGAGGATGACCCGCACGCGCACTGCCGTCTGACATCAGGCCTTGACGTGGGCCTTGACGTAGTCGATGGCGGCCTGCACGGTGCTGATCTTCTCGGCTTCTTCGTCCGGGATCTCGCACTCGAATTCTTCTTCCAGGGCCATCACCAGCTCGACGGTGTCCAGCGAGTCAGCGCCCAGGTCATCGACGAACGATGCGCTGTTGGTGACTTCTTCTTCCTTGACGCCAAGCTGTTCGACGACGATTTTCTTGACGCGTTCTTCGATGGTGCTCATGGGATCTCGCTCCAGATGGAGTTGTGGTTCAAAAGTGGTCGCCATCAAAGGCGATGGCCGTGGGATAGTGTAGTGGAAACCGGCGCGGCCTTGCATCGCAGCAAAAACCTCAGCAGATCAACCACTTGCGGCGCAATCCCTGCGCCCCTTGCTTACGGCATGTACATGCCACCGTTCACATGGAGGGTTTCGCCGGTGATGTAACCGGCAGCCGGGCTGGCCAGGAAGGCCACCGCATGGGCGATGTCCTCCGGCGAACCCAGGCGTTCGAGGGCGATGTCGTTGATCAGCGCGGTGCGCGCTTCTTCCGGCAACGCCTTGGTCATGTCGGTGTCGATGAAGCCGGGAGCGACCACATTGACGGTGACACCGCGCGAACCGATTTCCTTGGCCAGCGACTTGCTGAAGCCGATGATGCCGGCCTTGGCGGCCGCGTAGTTGGCCTGGCCGGCATTGCCGGTCACGCCCACCACCGATGCGATGTTGATGATGCGGCCCTTGCGCGCCTTCATCATGCCGCGCATCACCGCCTTGCTGGTGCGGAACACGCTGGTCAGGTTGGTGTCGATGATCGACGCCCAGTCCTCGTCCTTCATGCGCATCAGCAGGTTGTCGCGGGTGATGCCTGCATTGTTGACCAGGATCGAGATCGGGCCGAACTCCTTGGCGATGCCGTCCAGCACGCTGTCCAGCGCGGCAGCGTCGGTCACGTTCAGTGCACGGCCGTGACCGCCGTGGGCGGCCAGGCGCTCGCCGATCGCGGCAGCACCGGATTCGGTGGTGGCGGTGCCGATGACGGTGGCGCCCTGGGCGGCCAGCAGATCGGCGATGGCGGCACCAATGCCACGGCTGGCACCGGTGACCAGTGCGATTTCACCCTGCAGGGGCTTGCTCATGATGTTTTCCTCAGGCTGGGGCGGCCGCCGCACCCGTGCCGCGTGCAGCGGCCACCGGTACGGTCGGCAGGAACAGGGGGAGTCAGACCGACCATGCCTCGCGGGCGCCTTCGAAGTCGCCCGGGGTGGCCAGCGAACGGCCGTCGATGGCCTTGTCGATGCGCTTGACCAGACCGGTCAGAACCTTGCCCGGGCCGCACTCGGCGATCTGGGTGATGCCACGGCCGGCCAGCGCCTGCACGCAACCGGTCCACTGCACCGGCTGGTACAGCTGCTGCACCAGCGCGGTACGGATCGCGTCGATACCGTCATGCACCTTGGCATCGACGTTCTGCACCACCGGCAGCTGCGGCGCCTGCCAGGACAGGCCAGCCATCACTTCGGCGAGGCGGTTGGCGGCTTCGCGCATCAGCGGGGTGTGCGAGGGCACGCTCACGGCCAGCTTGACGGCCTTGCGCACGCCCTTCTCGGCCAGCAGCGCCAGCGCACGGTCGACGGCGTCGGCGTCGCCACCGATCACGATCTGGCCCGGCGAATTGAAGTTGGCCGGCACCACCACCTGGCTGCCTGCGGCTTCGGCGCAGACGTCCAGCACCAGCTGGTCTTCGGCACCGAGCACGGCGGCCATGGCGCCGACACCGGCCGGTGCGGCTTCCTGCATCAGCTGGCCGCGCAGGCGCACCAGGTGCGCGCCGTCATGCAGGCTCAGCGCGTCAGCGGCAACCAGCGCGGTGTATTCGCCCAGGCTGTGGCCGGCCAGCACCGACGGGCGCGGACCGCCCACGGCGTTCCAGGCGCGCCACACGCCGATGCTCGCGGCCAGCAGGGCCGGCTGGGTGTATTCGGTACGGTTGAGCATTTCCTCCGGGCCACCCTGGGACAGCGCCCACAGGTCGACGCCGGCACCATCGGATGCCTCGGTGAAGGCTTCACGCACCTGCGGGTGCAGTTCGGCCAGCTCGGCCACCATGCCCACAGACTGCGAGCCCTGGCCGGGGAAGACAAAAGCGAGGGTGGATACGGTCACGCGGTCATCCGCTTGTTGCAATCGAAGCGGGCCATGATAAGGGCGAATCCGCTGTGTCGTCTGTACGTGCGCGTATGCAGGCGTATGGAGCGCGGCCGGGCAAGCGCGACGGGGTCAGATCCCTTTTCCGCAGGAAAAGGGATCTGACCCCTGCCAGCCATCAGCAGAACAGCTGCAGCACGTCCAGGTCGCCGTCGGCGAGGAAATCCACGCACAGGCCCACCAGCATCAGCACGCCCGCCGTGCTGGCGCCATGGGCGATGAAGATCGAATGGGCCAGCGCGCGCGCTGAACGGCCCAGTTTCATGCACACCCGGGCCAGGCTGCGCAGGCGGCCGCTGACCGCATGCACATGCTCGCGCACCGGCGCCTGGGCATCGCCCATCGCCTCGGCCATCATCGTCTGCAGCTGCTCGGGGCGGTCGGCGTAGTACTTGGCCACGCCGTAACCGAACATCAGCCAGTCGCGGGCCTGCGCTTCGGACAGCTCCATCACTTCCAGCGGATCTTCCTCGAAGTCGATGAAGCCCACCTTCTGCCCATCCCAGGTGAGGTTGCGCGGCAACGGCTGGCCGAAATAGGCGCCGCGCGCATGCGCCTCTGCGATGGCCTGCATCGCCGCCATCACCAGCCGGTCGCGGCCTGCCTCATCGGCCTGGCGCAGGCAGGTATTGAACGAGCTGCCGTTGTCGCCGATCACCAGTGCAGCATGGCCGCTGCCCAGCACGTCGGGCACGTTCACGCCCTGCGCCTGCAGTTCCCCAAGGCGACGGGCTTCGGTCTCGCGCGCGGCGTCACCACCACGGTGCGGCGGTGGGCGCAGGGCATCGAGATGGAAACGGCGGGCAACGAAATTGAGCAGGCCCAGGGCCAGTGCGCGGCTTCCCTTGCCGTACTGCTTCAGCCAGGCGCGCTGCCCTTCGATGACGATGGGCTCAACCATGACAGGTACTCCTATAAACGCGTTACGGCCCCAGAGGGGCCGTAACGACAAAGCTTCACATTGTCGTAACTTGCACTATCAATAGCGCAGCAGGGCCGAACCCCACGTGAAGCCGCCGCCGAAGGCTTCCAGCAGCAGCAGCTGGCCGCGCTCGACGCGGCCTGAACGCACCGCGGCATCCAGCGCCAGCGGCACCGAACCGGACGAGGTGTTGCCATGCTTGTCGACAGTCACCACCACCTGGTCCATCGACATGTCCAGGCGCTTGGCGGTGGCTTCGATGATGCGCAGGTTGGCCTGGTGCGGAATCAGCCAATCCAGGTCGGACTTGTCCAGGCCATTGGCGGCCAGGGTCTCGTCCACGACCGAGTCCAGCGCCTTGACGGCGTACTTGAACACGTCGTTGCCCTTCATGTTGATGGTGCCACCACCGTTGGCGCCGTCCTTGAAGCCGGTCGAGACGCCCACCGGGTTCCACAGCAGTTCCTTCTTGCTGCCGTCGGCATGCAGGTGGGTGCTGAGGATGCCGGTTTCTTCGTCGGCCTTGAGCACGACGGCGCCGGCGCCATCGCCGAACAGCACGCAGGTGGTGCGATCGTTCCAGTCGACCATGCGGGTCAGCGTTTCGGTGCCGATCACCAGCACATGCTTGCAGTCGCCGGAACGGATGAACTTGTCGGCCACGCCCAACGCGAACACGAAGCCCGAGCAGGCGGCGTTGACGTCAAAGGCAGGGCACCCCGCAACACCGAGCTTGGCCTGGATCAGGCAGGCGGTGGAGGGGAAAATGAGGTCAGGCGTGGTCGTACCAACCACGATCATGTCGAGCTGCGAAGCGTCGATACCGGCCGCTTCAAGTGCGCGCAACGCGGCCTGGTAGCCGAGGTCGCTGGTGGTTTCGCCTTCGGCCGCGATGTGCCGTTCACGAATTCCGGTGCGCGACTGGATCCACTCATCCGAGGTTTCGACCATTTTTTCCAGGTCGGCGTTGGTCAGGACTTTTTCCGGCAAATAGCTACCGGTGCCCGCGATCCTCGAATAGATCCGCTTGCTCATCATGTTTCCTGTTGCGCGGGCCGCCGATCACCGGCACGCCCGGGAAAGAAGGCAAAGGCCGCTGCCCGGGGGCAGCGGCCTTCCCGGCACATCAATCTTCTTCGACGGCCGAGGTCTTGGTCTGGATGACCTTCTTGCCGCGGTAGAAACCGTCGGCAGTGATGTGGTGACGCAGGTGCACTTCGCCGGTGGTCGGGTCGGTCGACAGCTGCTTGGCGCTCAGGGCGTCATGGGCACGACGCATGCCGCGGCGGGACGGGGTGACACGGGATTTCTGCACAGCCATGGGATTGCTCCAAACTCGGTTCGATTTGCTTCGTCGTATCGTCGCGCAGGACGCCAGCGCCCAGCACACTTTCGCTTTCGCCGCAGCCGCCGACGACAATCCGGCTGCTATTGTTTCTTCAATGCCGCCAACGCCGCGAACGGGTTGGCCTTCTTCGTTTCTTCTTCGCTCGGCGCCCAGTCCTTGTCGACTGCTTCGCCGTCGGGTGACAGCGGTACCACCGGCACCGCCAGCACCAACTCGTCTTCAACCAGGTCCAGCGGACGCAGCTGGCCGTCTTCCGGCACCAGCAACGCCTCGTATTCCTCCGGCAGGGACGATTCCTCGTCCTCGTCGCGGATCAGGCCAAGCCTCTGGGTCACCTTCACCGGCAACAGGAATCGCTGCATGCTGCGCTGACAGGTCAGCGGCAACGCGGTGTCGATGGTCAGTTCCACATAGGATACCCGCAGGACTTCGTCGCGACCGAATTCAAGCGAGTAGGAACACTCGCCGTCGGTATCTGCGACCAGCCCCTGCAGGCGGGTCAATTCAGCCAGGGAGACCTGGCCGTCGAAGCGCCTTCGCGCTACGACCATCCGCCAAGCATCCAGCGATTCGGGCACGTTCGCGGACATAAGCCGCTGAATACTAAGGATCGGGGGGGCTGCTGTCAAATGCCCGCCATACAGGACTTGCTGCTGGCGCTGCGCACAGGCCAGACTGCCGTGCCCTGCCCCGGAATTGTCGCATGTCACTGGTCCTGGCCTCTACCTCCCGCTACCGCCGCGAGTTGCTGCAGCGGCTGGGCCTGCCCTTCGACTGCGCCCGCCCGGACGTGGATGAAACCCCGTTGAACGCTGAGACGCCGCTGGCCCTGGCGACGCGCCTGGCCTCGGCCAAGGCGGCCGAGGTCGCCGCCCGCTACCCCGGCATCTGGGTGATCGGCTCGGACCAGGTGGCGGACCTGAACGGGCGGCCGCTGGGCAAGCCGGGCACGGCCAAGGCGGCCTGCGCGCAGTTGGCGGCGATGTCCGGGCAGACGGTACGCTTCCACACTGCCATCAGTCTCACGCAGGGCGGAGAATCATTCAGCGCCGTGGATCTGACCGAAGTCCGTTTCCGCACGCTGGGGCAGGAGGAGATCGCCCGCTACGTGGCCGCCGAACAGCCGCTGGATTGTGCCGGCAGCTTCAAGTGCGAGGGCCTGGGCATCAGCCTGTTCGAAGCGATCGACAACCGCGACCCGACCGCGCTGATCGGCCTGCCGCTGATCGCGCTGTGCGGGTTGCTGCGCCAGGCAGGGTTCGCGGTGCCCTGAACTGTAGAGTCGAGCCATGCTCGACTGCTTTTCCCGCCCCCCTGCCACCTGGTACAGAAGCAGTCGAGCATGGCTCGACTCTACAAAAGCAGAAGCCTCAACGAACCTCGAACGGCTGCTCCTGCCATTCCTCCACGCTGCCATCGCGGCCGTGCAGGCGCAGGCCCAGCCAATGCCGTCCCGGCGCCAGCGTGCTGGTGTCCAATGAAGCATCGAAGCCCACCGCCGGATGCTGCGGATCGGTGCTGTCCGGCCAGGTCTGGCGCACGTCGAATGCGCGGCCATAGCGCGCATCCCCCATCGAGCGGCCATCGACCAGCACTTCAACCCGTGACAGGCCGACGCCATCCTTGAATGCCCATCCCTTGATGGCCAGCGTGCCAGACACCTTTTCGCCGTTGGAAGGTGTATCCAGCCACGCCATTGCCGGAGTCACGCACGCCCCCGGTGCGCGCTGCGCCGGCAGCCGGAACAGCAGGAAACGCTGGAACCCATGGTCACTGCTGACCACCCGCGGCGCCGGCAACGGCCCCACCTGCTCGCAGATGGCGTGATAGCGCGCCAGCAGATCGCGGTAACGCTGATCGCTGGGTGAAAGCACCAGCAGCATCGGCGCCGAACGCTTGCCCTCATGCAGCAGTTCCCACTGCGCCAGCTGCGCGGTGCGCCCATGCTTGTCGTTGAGCGGATGCGGCAGCACCTCGATATCGCCGTTGCCGAGCTGGAAGCCCAGTTCGGCCCCCACCTTGAAGTTCCCCGCCAGCACCCGCGTGCCCGCGGGCATCTGCTGCAACTCTTCGCGCACCGCCATCGCCAACGGCTGCCAGCCAGCGAAATTGCGCGGGTAGTACTTGCTGCCCGCCAGCTGCTCGCGCAACGCAGGCGTGGAGGCCATCAGGTAATAACCGAACGCCAGCACCATGCCTGCGCCGGCCAGCCACCAGCCGGTGCGCCGCAGCCAGCGTGGCCAGCCGTTGAGCACCACCGGCACCGCCACCAGCAGGGCCAGGTAGCCCGGCAGCGGCCAATGGAAACTGATCCGCTCGACGTCGGTGAAGAAGCCCAGCAGGAAGATGCCCAGCGTGGATACGCCCCCGACCAGGCCGAAGTAGCGCCACTGCACGCGCGTGCCGCCGCCCCTGCGGGTACCGGCCAGCGCCACCTTCCACATCGCCATGCACAGGATCGGGGTGACCAGCATCGGCTGGATCACCAGGAACCACAGTCCGTTCCATTCAAACGTCCAGGGATGGCGCTCGACCACCTGGAACTTCAGGCCGGCGTCGTGGTTGTCCGCGTTCCATGCCAGCAACGGCAGCCACGCCAGCACGCCCACCGCCAGTGCGACCCATACGCGCGGATCGGCCAGCATGCGCCGCCCCTGCGGCAGCGCCAGCAGCGCGATGAAGCCAACGCCGATGACACCGATGAAACGATAGTGACTGAGCGCACCGATCGACAGACCCAGCGCAAGCTTCATCGCCGACGATGCATCAACGTTGTGCAGCAGCCGTGCACCGGCGTGCAGGCAGATCACCGCGGCCAGCGCCATGGGCACATCCGGCACCGCCAGCAGGCCCAGCGTCGCCGACAACGGCATCAACAGCGTGAGGCTGCCCGCCTGCCAACCAGCCACATTGCCGAACCAGCGCGTGGCCGTGCGCACCACCAGCAACGGCAGCAGCGCGCCGATGGCCAGGAACGGGAGGCGCAACGCGAGCACATGGTGGCCACCGATCTCCACACCCAGGCGCGCCAGCCATGCGGTCAGTCCGGGGAGATCCGAATACGCAGCGGCCAGGTGCTGGCCTTCCTGCCAGTAGAACGCCTCGTCAACGAACAGTGGCAGGCGCGCAGCCACCACCAGCTTGGCCGCTGTGACCAGCGTCCATAACCAGAGAAATATTGTCCGCGCGCGCTGTTCGCCTTGCATTGCTCTATGGATAATCGAATGGATTCCAGACCTGAGACGATCATGACAGCCTCGTCCCCCAATCCCAGCATGCTAACCGATCAACTGCGCCAGGCCCTGCGGGAGGCACAGGATCAGGTAAACGCACTGGTGCTGGGCAAGGTGCCGGAAGTCAGGCTGGCCTTTGTCGCCCTGCTTTCCGGCGGTCATCTGCTGATCGAGGATCTACCCGGCCTGGGCAAGACCACGCTGGCGCATGCGTTGGCCAGCAGCCTGGGCCTCAGCTTCCAGCGCGTGCAGTTCACCTCCGACCTGCTGCCCGCCGATGTACTGGGCGTCTCGGTATACGAAGCCGGCAGCCGCCAGTTCCAGTTCCATCCGGGACCGGTGTTCACGCACGTGCTGCTGGCCGATGAGATCAACCGTGCGCCGCCGCGCACGCAGAGCGCGCTGCTGGAAGCGATGGCCGAACAGCAGGTCACCCTGGATGGCCAGACCCACCCCCTGCCCGATCCGTTCTTCGTGATCGCCACGCAGAACCCGGTGGACCTGTCCGGTACCTTCCCGCTGCCGGATTCGCAGCTGGACCGTTTCCTGCTGCGGCTGGCGATGGGCTACCCCAGTGCGCAGGCCGAACGCGAACTGCTGCGCGGTACAGACCGCCGCGACCTGATCGCACGTGCCGTGCCGAAGCTGGATGACACCCAGGTACGCGCGCTGCGTGAAGCCGTCGGCCAGGTCCATGCCAGCGATGCACTGGTCGACTACGTGCAGGCCCTGCTGACCCGCAGCCGCCAGCACGCCGGCGTGCGCGTGGGCCTGTCACCGCGTGCAGGCCTTGCGCTGCTGCGCGCGGCCAGGGCGCATGCACTGCTGCTGGGCCGCAGCCACGTGGCGCCCGAGGACGTGCAGGCCCTGTTCGTGGCAGTGGCCGGTCATCGCCTGGTGGCCGAAGCCGAGTCCAGCTCGGGGCCGGCACTGGCACGGGCCATCCTGCAGACCGTTGCGGTGGATTGAGGGTGACCACACGCTGGGCACGATTGCAACTGCTGGCACGCCCGCGCAGGCCTGAAGTACTGCCGCAGCGCCTGGACCGCCATCGCATCTACGTGCTGCCCACCCGCTTCGGCCTGTTCGTCGCCACGCTGCTGGCGGCCATGCTGCTGGGCGCACTGAACTACAACAACAACCCGGCGTTGCTGCTGGCCCTGCTGCTGGCGGCAGCGGCGATCGCCAGCGCCATCGCCGCGCACCTTCAGCTGTCGGGCGTACAGATCGACGCGATCTCCGCCGAACCGGTTCCGGCTGGACAACCACTGCGTCTGCGCGTGGACGTGTCACTGCGCGATCCGCGCGCACGTCACGGCCTGCACCTGCAGCTGGGTGACAGCGAAGCCTGGACCTCGCTGCCTGCACACGGCCGCGGTGAAGTGGAACTGCAGGTTCGCAGCGAACGCCGCGGCTGGCTGGAACTGCCACGCATCCGCCTGTCCACCACCCAGCCACTGGGCCTGGTGCGGGCATGGTCGTGGGTGTGGCCGGAACAAGCGCTGCTGGTCTATCCGCAACCCGAGGCGCTGGCTCCTCCACTGCCGGAAAGCGGCAACGATCCGCTGCACACCCGCGCCCATGCCAGCGGCGAGGAACTGCATCAGCTGCGGCCCTATCGTGCGGGCGATGCACCACGCAGCATTTCATGGAAGCACTCGGCACGCCGCGACAGCCTGCTGGTGCGCGAGTACGAAAAGCCTGTCGGCATCGAAGTCATCCTCGACTGGCGCACGCTGGCCCCCCTGGGCCATGAAGCACGCATCGCACGATTGGCACGATGGGTCGACATGGCCGAGCGCGAAGGCCGCCGCTACACCCTGCTGCTGCCTGCACACCCGCCGTTCGGGCCAGGCCAGGGTGCCAGCCACCACCACCTGTGCCTGCGTGCACTGGCATTGATGCCGCATGACTGAGACCACGCCCTCGCTCGACCGCAATGCCCGCAACTGGACCCTGGCCAGCGCGGCGTTGGCGCTGTTGCCGCTGCTGCTGCAGTTGCCGCCCCTGCTGGCCGGCGTGATCGCGGCCGCGGCGGTCGTGACTGCGGTTCTGTCGTGGCGGAAGGTCCTGTCCATGCCGCTGCGCCTGCTGCTGGTGCTGGCCATGCTCGGTGCCATCGTCTGGCAGATGGGGATGGTTCGACCCGGGCGCGATACCGGTTGCGCCCTGCTGGCAGCGATGCTGGCGATCAAGTCCAGCGAACTGCGCAGCCGGCGCGATGCCCGCAGCCTGCTCGGCTTCGCGCTGTTTTCCCCGTTTGCGGCGTTCCTGCTCGACCAGGGACCACTGACCACCGGATTGGCCGCATTGGCGGGGATCAGCTCGTTGCTCGCCCTGCAGCGCCTGGCCGGGGATGAAGGCCACGCCGGCCACCTGCCACTGCGAGGGCAGCTGCGCGGCGTTGGCCGCCTGCTGGCGATCGGCCTGCCACTGGCATTGGCCTGCTTCTGGCTGTTCCCGCGGCTGGCAACGCCGCTGTGGGGCGTTCCCGAGCGTGCCGTCGGCACGCCTGGGCTGTCCGACAGCATGGAGCCCGGCCAGTGGCTGGACCTGATGGCTGACGATGCCCCGGCGTTGCGCGTGCAGTTCTTCGGTGCGGCACCCGAGCCGATGCAACGCTACTGGCGGGGACCGGTACTGACCGCCTTCGATGGCCGGCGCTGGACACGCGACCGCGCCAGCGATCGACGGCCGGCGGCCATGGTCGAGGCCGGCACGCAGGGCTGGGACTATCAGATCGACTACGAACCCACCGACCGGCGCCAGCTGGTGGCACTGGACCTGCCCAGCCGCGCCCCTGCGGGCAGCACGCTGGATGCGGACATGAGCCTGAGCAGCGAGCGGTCACTGGCGTCGCTGAGCCGTTGGCGACTGCATTCAGCGCCCCCACAACGCTTCGACAGCACGCTGTCGCCCTATCTGCGACGGGCCGCGCTGCAGTTGCCCAGTGGCTTCAACCCGCGCACGGCCACACTGGCGCAGCAATGGCGGCAGGATGCCGGCGGTGATGACGAAGCCATCGTTCGCCGCGCGCTGCAATGGATCACCACCGATTTCTCCTACACGCTGCAGACGCCGCCGGCGGGACGCGATCCGGTCGACGAGTTCCTGTTCGGCTACAAGGCCGGCTTCTGCGAACACTTCAGTTCCGCCTTCGTGGTACTGATGCGCAATGCCGGCATTCCGGCGCGGGTGGTGACCGGCTTTGCCGGTGGCACCTACAACCGCCTTGGCGACTACTGGATCGTGCGGCGGATGGACGCCCATGCCTGGGCCGAGGTATGGCTGCCGCAGCGCGGCTGGGTAAGGGTCGACCCTACCGCTGCGGTCGCACCGGAACGCATCCTTGATACCCTCGACGACCGCCTGCAGGCAGGCACCGACAGCCCGCTGCAGCAACGCTGGCAGCAGCTGGGGCAGATGGGCGACTGGCTGCGCCGCGGCTGGAACGACCTGGTGCTCTCCTTCGATGCACGCCGCCAGCAGCAACTGCTCAAGCCGTTGGGGCTGGATGATCTTGGCCCTGCGCAACTTGTCGCTGGCTTCGTGGTGGCAACGATGCTGGCCCTGGCGTGGATGGCCTGGCTGCTGGCCCGGGGCGAGCGCGAACGTGACCCGCTGCTGCGTGCCTGGCGCGGGCTGGGCCGGCGCTATGCCCGCCTCGGGCTGGGACGGCACCCCCACGAAACCGCGCAGGACTGGGCACAGCGGGTTCATGCCCAACGTTCCGATCCCGCCCTGCTCGCACTCAGCCAGCGTTTCGCCGACGCGCGTTACGCTGGAACTTGCACCGACCTCGCTTCATTATTGCGGGACCTGCGCAGGCATCGCCCGACTTCCGGAGCCTCCCCATGAACACCAAGTTCCTCCTCACCGCTGTGGCCACGCTGGCCCTGTCGGCCTGCGCCACGGCCCCCAAGCCGCTGCAGGGACAGTTCAGCCTGGTCTCCCCGCGCGACTCGGTCGCCACCCAGCAGGTCGGCACGCCGGTCCGTTGGGGCGGTCGCATCATCGAAACCAAGCCCGGCCAGGGCGAGACCTGCTTCCAGATGATCTCGCGCCCGCTCAACGCCAGTGGCCGCCCGAACACCACCTCGTCCGACGCCAGCGACGGCCGCTTCATCGCCTGCCGCGCCGGCTTCTACGACCCGGCCGTGTTTGAGGCGGGCCGTGACGTGACCTTCATCGGCAAGATCGATGGCTACCAGAACACCCGCATCGGGGACTACGACTACCGCCTGCCGAAGCTGTCGGCCGATGTGATCTACCTGTGGCCGGAACAGCGCCAGGTCGACGTGGTGCCCTACCCCTATGGCCCCTGGGGCCCTGGCCCGTATGGCCCGTACTGGGGTGGCTACGGCCGCTGGGGCTGGTGGTGATCGCCAACCGGCACGCGTGACGGAAAAGGCCGCCCTCGGGCGGCCTTTTTTCATCCAGCAGCTGCCACTGTAGATCCACGCCATGCGTGGATAGGGGCTTCAACGCCCCGGCGTACCGAAATGCCCCAGCGGCGCACCGGCCAGCAGGTGCATGTGGATATGGAACACGGTCTGCCCGGCATCCTCGCGGCAGTTCATCACGATGCGGTAGCCGTCCTGTGCGAAGCCCTCGCGGCGCGCGTACTCGGCGGCAGCCAGCGCCAGCTTCCCGATCAGGTGCGCCTGCGACGGCTGCAGGTCATCCAGGGTCGGAATGATCTCGTTCTTCGGAATGAACAGCACGTGCACCGGCGCCTGCGGTGCGATGTCCTTGAAGCCCAGCACCTCGTCATCCTCGTAGACGATGGTGGCCGGGATCTCGCGACGGATGATCTTGCTGAAGAGGGTTTCGTTGCTCATGGTCGGCCTCGGCGGGGATGTCTCCCGCATTGTAGGCCGCTCACGCCCGGCCATGCCGGCCGTTGCTCAATCGCGGAATTCGCTGCGCGTCCCGAACGCATGCGACAGCGTGCCACGATCGACGTACTCCAGTTCGCCGCCCAGCGGCAGGCCCTGCGCCAGGCGGCTGGGCCGCACCTTGCCTGCGCGCGCCAGCTGCGCCAGGTAATGCGCGGTGGCCTCGCCCTCGACAGTGGCGCTGGTGGCGATGATCAACTCCTGCACCTCGCCTTCGGCCAGCCGTCGCTCCAACTGCTCCAGGCCCAGCTCGCGCGGGCCGATGCCATCCAGCGGCGACAGCCGCCCCTGCAGCACGAAGTAGACACCGCGGAAACCGGTGGCGTTTTCGATGGCCAGGCGGTCGGCCGGCGATTCGACCACGCACAGCTGGCTGCGCTCGCGACTGCTGTTGACACAGGTCGGGCACAGCTCGGTTTCGCTGAAATCGCGGCACTGCGCGCAGTGGCCGATGCGCTCCACCGCCAATGCCAGTGTCTCGGCCAGACGCTGGCCACCTTCGCGCTCGCGCTCGAGCAGGTGGTAGGCCATGCGCTGCGCCGTCTTCTGGCCGACGCCAGGCAGCACCCGCAACGCGTCGATCAATTGTTCAAGCAGGGGTGCGGACACGGCGGCATGCTTTCATGGCGTCGAGCAGGCTCGACGGCTACAGGTTCTGTGGCACCCGCTTGCACGGGTGCCACGCCGAAAATCAGAACGGCAGCTTCATGCCCGGCGGCAGCTGCATGCCGGCGGTGGCCGAACCCATCTTCGACTTCGACTCGGCATCGATCTTGTTCGAGGCGTCATTGAAAGCGGCGGCGATCAGGTCTTCCAGCATCTCCGGGTCGCTGGCCAGCGACGGGTCGATGCGCACCTTGCGGCATTCCTTGGCGCCGGTCAGGGTCACGCTGACCATGCCGCCACCGGCGCTGCCGGTCACTTCGATCTTGGCGATCTCTTCCTGGGCCTTCTGCAGGTTTTCCTGCATCTTCTGGGCCTGCTGCATCAGTTGGGCGATGTTTCCGCGCATGGTGTCTTACTCGTCAAAAGAACGGATGGAATCGGAAACAACCCGGGCGCCGTGCTGTTGGATCAGCACCTGCACTTCCGGGTCATCCATGAAAACGGCCTCTGCTTCCTGCTGCCGCTCGCCACGCTGGCGGTCGGCGCGCTGGTGCAGGGTCTCGGCCGGAACGTGTTCGGTTTCCACGGTCTCGACCACGATCTTCGGCGCCTGGCCAAGGGCCTTCTCCAGCATCTCGCCCAGGGCGGCCAGCGCGCGCTCCGAGCGCAGGTATTCAAATCCGGGCGAAAGGCCCAGTTTCAAGGTCCCGTGCTGGCAACTGATGAAGGCAGCGTTGGCCGCCAGCTGCCGCGACGGGCCGCTCAGGCCGCTGTTGGCGACCAGATCCAGCCAGTCCTCGGCCGTGGCCAGCTCGCTGACACCTTCCTGCGGCGCGGTATCACGCGCCGGGACCGGCGCGGCCGGCGCGATGGCGATGCCTTCAGTGCGGAACGGGCGCTCGGGCGGCGCAGGCTCGCTGGGAGCCGCGACGGAAGCCGGCGACTCATGCCAGGGCGCCACCATGGCGGCGTCCGGCCCAGCCATCTCGGCCGCCAGTGCCTCGTCACGCGCCTCGGCTTCATCGGTCGCCCACGGCGGCAGGTCGTCGCTCGCTTCTGCTTCAGCGGCCGGCGGCGGCGTCTCTGCTTCGGCCTTTACCGGCGGCGGCGACACGGGCTCTTCCACCGGAACCGGCTCGGGTTCCGGCGTTGGGTCAGGTTCGGGCTGCGGGGCCGGCTCGGGTTCGGGGTCAGGTTCCCGCGGCGCAGCCTGGGACGGCGCGGCCACCTGCGTCGCCGGGGCCGGGCCCGCCGGAGCGGCGGCAGCGGCCGGCGTCGCTTCGTGGGTACCCGCGCCGCTGTTTCCACCGGCAACGTTGCCGCCTGCGGCGCCTTCAACCGACTTCGGCACCGGCGGTACCGCAGCAGCCGGACGGAACGCCAGCATGCGCAGCACAGCCATTTCAAAGCCCGCACGCGGGCTCGGTGCCAGTGGCAGATCGCGACGGCCATTCAAGGCCATCTGGTACCAGAGCTGCACCACTTCCGGGCGCAGGCGCTCGGCAAACGCGGTGGCATCCAGGCCTTCGGCAACGGCCGCACCCGGTACCAGCTGCTGCACCTGGATGCGGTGCAGACCTTCGGCCAGCGCCTCCAGCACACCACTCCAGTCCGGTGAGAACTCGGCCAGGGCAGCCACCACCTGCAGCAGGCGCGGGCCATCGCCCTCGGCCAGCGCATCGAGCATCGCCGCCACCTGGGTGCGGTCGACGGTGCCCAGCATCGTGCGCACCACGTCCTCGCGCAGTGCACCACCAGCGTAGGCGATCGCCTGGTCCAGCAGCGACAGGCCGTCACGCAGGCTGCCATCGGCGGCCTTGGCCAGCTGCACGATGGCGCTGCCGTCAGCCTCGATCTCTTCTGCTGCCAGGATGCGGGTCATCTGGCCCTGGATCTGATCCTCATCCAGTCGCTTGAGGTTGAACTGCAGGCAGCGGCTGAGCACGGTGACCGGCAGCTTCTGCGGGTCGGTGGTGGCCAGCAGGAACTTCACGTGCTCCGGCGGCTCTTCCAGCGTCTTCAGCAGCGCGTTGAACGCCGCCTTGGACAGCATGTGCACTTCGTCGATCAGGTAGACCTTGTACTTGCCACGCGAGGGCATGTACTGCGCGTTCTCGATCACCTCGCGCACGTCGTCCACGCCGGTGTTGGACGCGGCGTCGATTTCCAGCAGATCGATGTAGCGGCCGGCGTCGATGTCCAGGCAGGCCGCGCACTGGCCGCACGGGTCGGCGCTGATGCCCTGCTCGCAGTTGAGCGACTTGGCGAAGATGCGCGCAATGGTGGTCTTGCCCACGCCGCGGGTACCGGTGAACAGGAACGCATGGTGGACCCGGCCGCTGTCCAGCGCGTTGCTGAGCGCACGGACCACGTGTTCCTGGCCCACCAGCTCGGCAAAACGCTTCGGACGCCACTTGCGGGCAAGGACGAGATAGGACATCAGGCCACCGTTTTCCATCGGATGTTCCATTGTGCCATGCCTGTCCAGCCCCCTCGCCCCCGGCACGCCCTTCGCAGGTTCCTGGCCGGGGTGCTTGTGAAGTGTCGCGCAGCCCGCTAGAATCTGCGCCCCTGCTGAGGCGTTTGCCGATGGCAGGGATCCGGAGAGGTGTCCGAGTGGTTGAAGGAGCACGCCTGGAAAGTGTGTAAGCGTCTAAACCGCGCTTCGGGGGTTCGAATCCCCCTCTCTCCGCCAGATAATGCAAACCCCTGTTTACGCAGGGGTTTTTGCTTTTCTGGCGTGACCTTCGGCGGGACACAAATCGGGACACATCTCTCGATGCGCATCCCCCATCACCTCACCCGCTCTCCTACTGGCCTTTGGGCCTTCCGGCAACGCGTCCCTACCGACCTTCAAGGCGTGGTTGGCCGACGCGTCTTCAAGCGCACGTTGCGCACCCGCGACCTGCCCACGGCCAGGCTGCGCGCACTGGCCCTGGCTGCGGGCTATGCTCAGGCCTTCGATGTGTTGAGGGACCAACGCGTGGACAAGCTGAGCAAGCGCGAGGCCGATGAACTGATCGCCCGCCTGACCCAATCCGACAACCTGAAGGAATTGATCCTTCACCGGTCCCGCGCCGCCAATGGCACGGTCACCGAGCGCTGGCAGATCGACAACGAGGAAGACCTGCGGCTTTTCCAGAAGATGCAACGCCAGGGCGCAGACCCGTTGCTGGACGCCGTCAACGGCGCCCCCTCCCCCGCCCTGGCGCCAGTCCCGAAGTCCAAACTGCCCCCCATCACCCTCGAAGACGCCTGCGATGCTTGGCTGGCCACGCTCAAGGGCAACACGCTGCCCAAGACCTGGACGATCAAGCGCACGGCCATCGTTTCCTTGGTCGGCTTCCTCGGGAACAAGACCAAGCTCCACACGCTGACGCGCACGGACTTGGCCCGCTGGTATCAGCACATGCGCGAAGAGGGCTCGTCCACCCCCACCCTGACCAACAAGCAGTCTTACATTGGGGGCAAAGGCGGCTTCTTCGAATGGGCCATGGCCTCGGGCTACTACCCCAGGGGCGACAATGTTGCCGCTGGGCACGTCAGCTACTCCATCCGGGAGAAGCGAGCCCGGCGAAAGTTCGGCTTCAAGCCTTACGACACCCACCAAGTCCAAGCCCTCTTTGCGCCAGCCGCCTTCGAGCGACTGGCGCTTTCGGCCCGCTGGGCGGCGGTTATCGGTCTTTACACCGGCGCTCGTGCCGCCGAGGTGGGCCAACTGCTTCCCAGCGATGTCACCGAGGAGGCGGGATTGCTCTGCATCCACATGTCCGACGAAGGGGAGCATCAGAAGCTCAAATCCGATGCCAGCATCCGAACCGTCCCTGTTCACCCTGATCTGCTGACCCTCGGGTTTAAGGAATGGGTTGAGGGGTTAAGGGCGGCAGAGGCAAAGCGGCTGTTCCCGGCCGCCAAACCGGATGCCAAGAACGGCGCCGGAAATTGGATCACCAAGGCGTTCGGCCGCCACCTGGAAGCCGTAGGCAAGAACTGGACGCCCGGCAAGCGCGGCTTCCATTCGCTCCGGAAAACCGTCATTCAGTCGCTCCAAGGGGCGGGCGTACCGTCAGAGCTGCGGGCCCAGGTGGTGGGGCACGAGTTGGACGACGAGCACCACGCGACGTATAGCCGCGAGTTCACTGCCCACGAGAAGCTGCATGGGCCTGGAAAGAACACCCCGGGCCTGGCGGTGCTGGATTTTGGCTTGAACCTGCCTGCGCTGCGCGCCCTTTTGAACGACCAAACGCCCAGAAAGCGCGTTAGAAGGACGTCGACAGGTTAGTCTTTAGATATTCGACATCAGGGGGATGTATGGGACGACGGAGCGGCCTAGAAGGGTTTCTGCGGGCAGCCGGCCGGGCAGCGGCGGCAGCGCAACGCGAAAGCAAGCGCCAGCAGCGGATGCAAGCGACGCAACTGAGGCAGTTGGAGCGCCATGAACGCATGGCCGCTGCACAGCAGATGCGCGAGCTGCGCGCCCTGGAGAAGCAGGAGAAGGAAGCTGCGCGCTTGGCCAAAGCCGAATACCTCCAAGACCGCCAAGCTGAGGCAGACGACCTCAACGCCGAGCTCAAAGACCGGCTGGAGGAACTGGAGGGCCTGCTCCTTCACACCCTGTCGGTGAACGACACCATCAGCTTCGACAGCCTGCGTCACACCGATCCCTATCCCGGCTTCAAGGTGCCCAAGGACTTGGTTCCGGGGTTGGCGCCGGTCGAGGTCGAGGTTCCGGGCCCCACCGGCTTCTCACGCTTTTGGCCCGGCGCCGCAAAGCGGCACTTGGCAGCCCAGGCGGCGGCCCATCATGCCCACCAGCAGGCTCTCGAACAGTTCCATCGCGCAGAAGCGCAAAAGAAGCAACGGCTGGCCGATCTACGGGCCCAACACGAGACCGAACGCGCGCTCTATGAGGCTGACGTTGGTCGCCGAAACGCTGAAGTGGATGAGTTTCAGAGCGCCTACCTGGCTCACGAGCCTGATGCCGTCGTGGCCTACAACGACATGGTGCTCACGCGCTCCGAATACCCCTCCGAGGGCTTCCCTCAGGCGTTCAAGCTGGCCTATGCCGAGGCATCCAAGGAGTTGGTCATTGAGTATGACCTGCCCGAGGTGGGCGTCGTCCCCACCGAAGCCGATTATCGCTACGTCAAAACACGCGATGCGATCGACTCCAAGGCGCGCAAGGCCAGTGACATCAAATCGCTCTACCAGGACATCATTGCCTCAATCGCGCTGAGGACCTTGCACGAAGCCTTTGAGGCCGATCAAGCAAACGCATTGGCGCTGGTGACCTTCAATGGCGTGGTGGACACCCACGATCCCACCACCGGCCAAGAGGTTCGGGTGCCGGTGGTGTCCGTCCGCGCAACAAAGGCCGCCTTCCTTCAGCTGCGGCTTGAACGCGTGGAAAAGGTTGCATGCCTGCGCAGCCTGGGTGCTCAGGTCTCAAACAGGCCCGATGAACTGCAGGCCATCAAACCAATCGTCGAATTCAACATGGTCGACAAGCGCTTCATCGCGCAATCGGACGTGCTCTCAGGCCTTGAATCGCGCCCCAACCTTCTGGATCTGACCCCCAGCGAGTTCGAAGCACTCGTCTCCAACCTGTTCAGTCGGATGGGGCTGGACACGAAACTGACCCGGAGCTCCCGCGATGGCGGAGTCGATGCGGTGGCCTTTGACACCCGGCCCGTCTTGGGCGGGAAGGTCGTCATACAGGCCAAGCGCTATCGGGACACCGTAGGGGTCAGCGCGGTTCGCGATCTTTACGGGACCATGCTCAACGAAGGTGCCAGCAAGGGCATCTTGGTTTGCACCAGCGGCTACGGCACCGAAGCCTTCAACTTTGCCAAAGACAAGCCCATTGAGCTGATCGACGGGGGTGGTCTGCTCTATTTGCTGAGGGAACACGCCGGCTTGGATGCACGCATCGCAGCTTAAGGACAAGAACATGGCTAACGGATCAGTCCCTCACGACACCAAAGTGGCCGTTTTGGTCGATTGCGACAACGTCAGTCCCGAGATCGTAGAGCACGCCCTGCTGATGGTGGCTCAGTTCGGGCGCGTGGTGCTGCGGCGCGGGTATGGAAACCACGCCACGTTGGCGAACCGCTGGCAGGAAGTGCTCGTCCAACAGGCGTTTACCCCTTGCCTCCAATACCAATACGCCTCTGGAAAAAACACTTCCGACATCGCCCTGGCTCTCGATGCTCAAGAGGCGTTGTTCGATCATCGCGCCGACACCTTCTGCCTGGTGACCAGTGACTCCGACTTCGCTTACCTGTGCCGGAAGCTGCGGGAGCGCGGAGCGACTGTCTGTATCGTCGGCGAGCCCAAGACGCCGGCGGCCCTGCGAAACGCTTGCGATCAGTTCTTCGAATGGGAGCGCAAAGCAGTCGCCGAGCCCTGCGAAGACCGACCCAATGCATCACCGGCCAAAGCGGAGGGCAACAAAGTTGAGCCCGCGGCAGTCGACACCAAGCCGCTTCCCAAGCGCCGTCCCAAGTTCGTGGTGGAAGCGGTCACGCTGCTGGCTGGAGACACCTCAGAAGGCGAGGTAGGACTGGGGCCGTTGGGCCAATACCTCAAACGAACAGACCCGTCCTTCTCTCCCAATGCCTATGGGCATTCGGGCCTACTCAGCATGCTGAAGACCTATGACCTGCTGACCCTACGCCGGCAGGAAGGAGGCCAGTGGACCGTCAGTCTCGCGCCGGAAAGCAGCCCAGCAAGACAAGACTGAAACGCAGCAACTCTCGACGCTTAAGGCAAGGCATACAAACAGCAAATGTGTGACGCGGTGCGTCATCATCCGCTTGCGCATTTCCGTCTGGGTGCTTCGATGTGAAGAACCTTCAACAGATGAATTACAAATGCCAGCAAACGTCGAACTTCGTATCGCCAGCCAGGTTCTTCAAGCCTTGTTGCCTGAAAACAACACCCGCAACGCTGCTGAGCGTGAGTTGGATGTTCAACATGCGCTGGATGTCGCAAGATTACTGTTGCGTCGATTCGCCGAATCGCAGGGAGGCCATGGAGGTCAGCCCCTTGCCTACGCTCCTACGAGAAGCACTGTATCGCAAGCGGCGAGCGTGGACCGCAGCCAAGTGCCGATGAGCTTCCCTTCACCCGATGCTTGGCGTGCGTCTCGCGGCCTTCCGCCAGCGAAACCACTGCCGGCTCGAAAACCATCGGTGGGCACCGGCCCCCATTGAACAATAGCCCCGCATTCGCGGGGCTTGTTTTTTACAGGGTCAGTGGAACGTTGGCCCTCGGGGGACCGACGGGACGGAACCCAAGACGCTCGAGGCCACCTGCTTCGGCTCAGCGAGCGTAGGAGCGACAGCCTGTGAGGGATGGGGCAACGATGCAAGCAGTTCAGCCTTGGTAAGGATCTCAGCATCGATGGCATTCAGCTCTCCCTCCGATGCCCGCTCCTGAGCCGCCTTCAGCTCGGCTGTATGTTTCTCGAGAACCGAAAGCCGCCGCCCTCGGCGCAGGGTCCACTCCGACCTCGAGTATCTGGTCGACCCCGGCGGACAATCGGCGTTGAACCGTTCCCACTCCTGCTCGGCCATGTGACGCAGCCTGGTTGCACTCTTCACGTTAAGCAGCCTGCGAGCCCGGCTGATGATGAGGGACTTAAGGGCACGAACCTGGAGCGAAGCTCTGGTGACCCACTGCCGAAGCTCGCTGGATTCTCCTTGAGAGGAAAGCTGCCGCTGAGCCCACCTCAAGGCATCGCGAACCTTCTCCATGGCCAAGTCTGCCCTAGCCCGGGAAATCTCGTCCACGTCGCGCAGTGCATCGAGAATCTTTTCGGCAAGGCTGATGGGCGTCGGTTCCGGCGTATGCCCGTGAGACGAAAGGAGCAGGTTCTGCAGCCGGATCCCGGATACGCCTCGCATCTCCAGCCCCCCAGGTAGCCCCGCGGTTTCTGCATTGAGCACTCGCCCACTTTGCTTCGCGGCCTCTTGGCCAGGCACTGGGGCGGGCTTTCCTTCCAGCCCGGCTTTGCGCACCAAGTATTCGAAGTGCTCCTGGTTGTCCTGAGCAATTTCTTCGTTTGTGCTCACCCTGTCGGTGGCTACGCCCTTCCCGGCCAACGCGGCTGCCCGCTTGCCCAGGTGCTGGGTCGGTTCGCGAGAAAGCGCCGCAGCTGCCAGATCATCCCCCCGCTCTATCGCCGACCGAGCTTGTTCGGCCAGGCTGCGATGGTCGATCGTGTCGGTAAGCCCAGCCGCCTCCAAGTGCGCGTTGGTTGCCGCTGCGACCATTTCCCGAATCCATTGCACTTGCACCTTACCTGAGGGCCCCACGTCCAGCTCCCTGGTCTTCTCACCGAATCCCTCAGGTCCGAGGCGGCGCGTGGTGGCCAGGATATGGACATGGTGATTGAGCCCATCAGGCGTCCCAGGAGAATGGATGCTGGCCTGGACAGCGAACCCATAACGATCGACCAGCGCGTCGGCGATGACAAACGCCAAGTGCGCCCGCTGCTCTTCGGATAGTTCATGGGGTAAGGAGACTTCAAACTCCCTCGCTACAGTCGAGTCTTTCCGCCGCTCCGCAGCCTCTGCGACTGCCCATAGCTCCCGGGGGTCCAAGGCCCATTGGGGAGCGTCTGGCGGAGCAAGACAGAAGCTCTCAACGACACCACTACGGCGGCGGTAGTCGTGCTGCTGACCAGTGACAAAATCGGACAACAGCAGACCGCCACGATAAGCGGCTGCGGCGACGGCGGATTGTCCTTTGCCTCGGCTGAAGGTTTTGATTGAGGTGTGGAAGATGGCCATAAAGACTCCTGTGAAGACAGGTTCTTTATGAACCAGCTTTTGCCGTTGGCAAGCCTCGCAGAGGCTTGGGGTCCCAGGGGCGGAGCCCTTGGCGCACGCATCCGTCAGGATGCCTAAGTGCGCTCTTGCTCCGAAAAAAAGATGTACCAAAATATTGAATCGACTTGAAAATTCAGTAAATTCCTAGGCTTCTACAACAAGAGCAAGGACAGATAACGTGGCCAGCAACAAAAGTGCCGATGAAAGGACACGCCAGGATCACATTGAAACGCTTGACCGAGCGGTTGAGGCAGCCGCGGAAAAGGATCTCAGGAAGCTCCCTCCCCTCGACGACATTCACGAAGCATGCGAATCGCTCAGGGAGCCGGGCACCCCCAATCCTGTTGACAAGGTCAAGAGCTCAGGGAATGTCAAAGAGATGACCGATCCTGTCCTCAAGGAACTGGGGAAAGATTGCGAAGTAATCCGCGATGCTGCCAAACAGCAAGACGCGAACAACGCACAAAACAAGACGATTGGCGCTGAAGTTTCCGAGGAGAGTGCACACTCTAAAGAGGGAACGCCCCGCGTAATCTGAAGTCTACCCTCCGAGGAAAGGCGGCGGCATTGGCCGCCGCTTCACGTATCTGCCATTGTTTAAGCAACAGATCTCAGCCAGAGCTTTGGATCGACGAGGAGCCCGATCTCGATGTTGTAGATCTCGTGACCAGGCCGAATGACGTAGTTCTGGTGCACAGCCTCGCCAGCTTGATAGTGACGCGCCCGGTCTAGAAACCCATTGCGATCAATCCCACCCAACAGCCACATCTTTCTTGCGGCAATCTCATAGCTCATGAAGAAGAACTGGTCGACAGGTTCGTCAGCGTGCTTGGCGCTGATCTGCGCGGTGTAGCTGAGCCCAGGAGGTCCTTTCCTCTTGACAGTCTTCACGCTGATGCTGGTGCCACCTTTCACAAAGCCGCTACAAATCGTAGACTCCGACCTTGAAGCAAGAGCTCAGCAGGGATTGCTATGAAGCCTTTTTCTGAACGTTTTGGCTACACAGCGCCAGAGCCGGACGTCACGATCCGGGAGGATGCACCCGATGTGCTCAGGGGCTCGGTAAGCGTGGCTGCTGGCAGGGCCGGACTCCAGCCTAAAGAAATGCGCCAGATTGTCTGCGAGGCGCTTTCAGAGCCAACTGACCCAAACAACTGGAGCGATCCCAACGTCATCGATGAAGCAAACCAGCTGCTAGAGAACTGTCACTGGTTTGAGGTCTATGAGGTGATCGAGCATCTTGCCCAGGCACTCCAGCGGCGACCCGGACGATTCGGAGATCGGTCTCCGCTCGACGTGTTCGCCGACTCTGTGAACAAGGTCTTCCGAAAGGCAGGTATTGGCTGGCAGCTGATTGGCGTTGAAATCACTATGCGCGGCTCTGAGGTGTTCGAGCAGGCGGTCCGAGAAGGCAGGGACAAACTCTGGAGCGCCGGCAAGCAGACCACCGCCAAACAGCTCCATGAAGCCTTGCAAGACCTTTCCAGACGCCAAAATCCAGACATCACCGGTGCGATTCAGCACGCACTAGCTGCCTTGGAGTGCACCTCCAGAGACTGTGCGGTGACGGAGGACACCCTGGGCGATGTTGTCAAAAGAAACCGAGACCTATTCCCCAGCCCACTGGACGCCGTTGTCGCCAAGATGTGGGGATACTCGTCCAACACGGGTCGACATCTTCTTGAAGGAAAGGAGCCCACTTTCGAAGAGGCCGAGCTGATGGTTGGCCTTTCTGGTGTCCTGTGCCGGTATCTTGCCCGGAAGCATGGGGCTCTCCGGCCATAATCTCCCTGTATCACCAATCGGATAAGCAATGAACTTTGACGTCGCGGGGCCGTTCGAAATCACTCGGCACGGAAGCAACAACATCATCACCAAAGAGTCAGCAAAGATCCTGAAGGAAGAAATCGAGGAATGGGAGGAAGGCCTTTCAGGAGCCTGCGGCTGCTACGTATTCGGCAAGCGAGCCGGCGGAGGAATCACACCTTGGTATGTGGGGCAAGCTTGTAAGACATCACTCCTTGGCGAAGCGCTAAATCCGAGCAACATCACCAACTACAACCATGTGCTAGGGCAAAAGGGTGCAGGAGTTCCTGTCCTTTTCCTCATCCCCGCGCGGACGCCAGGCGGGAGGTTCCGGAAGCGACCATCAGGAAAACTCAAGTCCTTATCCTTTCTGGAGCGCTGGTTGATCGCGGCGGCGATTGAGAAAAACCCCAACCTCATCAACACCAAGGAGACGCGCTTCCTAAGGGACTTGCACGTCAAAGGTGTTTTCAACTCTCAGCAGGGCGAATCCACCAAGTCTTCATCCTCGCTCAACAAGGCTTTAGGACTCCGCTGATGCGCGGCAAACCTCCAAGGAAATTAAATGAACAGTGATCTCTACTGCGAGTGCGCCTAAGCCCCCGCGCAAATTGGCAACCCAGCCCCCGTTCCGGGAGAGCCTTCAAGCGACACAAGCCTGGCGGGCCAAAATACTCGCCGAGCTCGCATTGGAATCATATATCAACGCTTATCAAGCACGACGCATGGAACAACGCGATATGGACACAGCACATCGATGGATTGGGGGCCAGCCACTTCAGGAAATTATTGAAGAGAATCTAGGCCTTATCACGCAATACACGACTGACAAGATAGCGCACCTACATGGCCCTACAACACTAGCTTCCCTCCAAAATATCACCCGGAGCGTTGAGGAATTTATCAATATTGAAATGGCCGCTCGATTCAATCCAACGCTCAGAGCAGCGCTGGAACAGGACATCGGTCAAGATCACGCCCTACTGATGTCAACATTAGAGAAGCACTTTGACGCAGGTGTTTCCATACGCGCGCGCAAATTGCTGACGCATGTCACCTTCCTGCGCAACCTTCTCGAAACCCATCATACCGATGCTGCTGGTCAGTTTTCTAAGTTGCGCACCTACGTGGATCTCGCGAAATTCCTCCAAGCCAGGCGCGGCCACCTTAATACTCTAATGTATGCCTTTACGGACCTCGCTCATGGCAACAACAGGCCGAGTATCGGCGAGCTCTACGGCCTAGTATTCGATACGATCGAACTCTCGTTCGTTGGGGGCTTGACAGGATTGCACCACAAACTAACGATGCTCGCAGTGTTTCCTGACTTTCGCTGCCAGACCGATGGGACGGGCTTATTAGATGTAGATCCGCGTTCCGAAACGCTACTGGATGACGACTTCCTAGATGCAGAGCGCATGTCCATCACAGAGATCGATGCCGAGGCCCCACCCGATGACGCCTTTGATCGACGAAAAATTACGTCCGCGCCTGAGCTTCGCCATCAGCAGCAGATGATTGCAAAAAGCTACGAACCCTATGGCTTGGCCGACCAAGGCTTTGCAGACCTGCGTCGTTTTACCGAAGAGGTAATGACTTACATCAAGGACGACTACTATCTGCGCATACCCGCCGATGCGTTCAAATCGATTCTCACTCGCTACGATCGCGCGCCATGGCGGGCCAAGCTGGTCTATCGCCCGGATGTTAAACACCCCTTCATTGGCTCCTATGCTGCATTTGCCGAGCATCAGGGCGTTTTCTACTCTGACCTGATGATGCTGCTGCGCTTTACTTATCGGGTGCGGGACTACCTCCTAGAACGCAATCGACGCTACCAGATCAAGTCAGGCTTTATCTTCGAAGACACACTAGAGAAGCAGCTCCCTACACTTGGGTTCGAGGTTCTGGACATCAAGCGGATAGACCATAAGGAGTTCGATGTTGTGGCAAGGCGCGAAGGGGAGCTCTACAACTTCCAATGCAAGAACGTACGTCTTGACAGGGAACTTATGGAGACAAACCTGCGCCAGTTCGTCCGCAACAATCGTCGAATTATTCGCTACTTCAAACGCGCACTGATTAAGGAAGAACGACGCGAGGACCTGCTTCGTAAGGCCACTGGCACTCAGACCATTAAGCATTTTGTGGTCTCGCGATTCCCCGTATTCAATGAAGACGCGCGCATCATCTCAATGCGAAATCTCGCCCACTTCTTTAGCTGACACTCCATTAGGAACTGCTCCCGGCTTTGCTAGACTCAGTCTCCCAAGGCCAGGACCATACATTCCATAAGAAGGCGCGACCAACTCAAGGATGAACATACGCACCACCACCACACCAACCCTCGCGGCCCTACTCATGGCATTGGCCATGACGGCTTGCGACAGTAACCGCAGCTTTCGCAAAGAAGTGGAAAGGCTTGGCGAACAAGTTGCGCAGAGCCGCGAGCAATGCGACCAAGCCCGAAACCTGGAAACCCGTGACTCCAACGAGGTTCGACAGCGTCTGATACGCATTGGCAATGCTGAGGGCCGACGAGGAGTGGGACAAGTTGGTCAAAAGGGGTGGAAGCCGGCACGGCTTAGATGCTCAGTCAGGCAAAGATGTGCGTGCCGGACCCAGATTACCAAGCCAAGCGTGATCGAGAGCTAGCAAACCTTGATCGAGAGATAGCGCTGCGTAAAGAGGACGAGCTTCGCCGACGCGAAGATCGGCAGAACGCGTGTGCCGCGCTACTGTTGAGCAATGACGCATATCGATCCGCAAAAGCGGAGCTGACCGCGGCGGCCAAGTTTTCGCATTAGTGCCTACCCCCCATATACCGCCTCGCCGCCGACACGCCTCCGCAATCTCCGGCCCTTAGACCTCTTAGACACCGTGACACGTAGACCACACGTAGACTGAACAGAGACCTTCATCCCCAAAGGACATTACTGACATGCAGAACCACTGGGAAGTGGGCGTGGTTTTAGCACTGCGCGACGCGCAGTGGCTTCAAGCTAATCCCGGGGCGCAGATTCCTGCGATAAATATTTCCTTGGATGGAAATGCGGAATCCAAGATGGGCGATGGCGTTCATCAAGTTGGCGAGAAATTCGCCCTACTGGAGATCAAACCGGATCAATCTCTCTGCCAAAGCGAGTGGGCTGGAAGCAAAGGCCCGAAGCGGGCCTACAAGAAACTTATGGACTTGGCAGCAATCGACGAGAGGAATAACGGGCCAGACGACACAAGGGAAAAGCTGGGGCAAAGCGTCAGGGGGCACTTCTTTGCCTACTGGGGGGAGACACAAGGTGCTCAGAGTCACTTAGATCAGCTTTTTCTGCAGCCTTATCTTCTAACAGCATTGAAAGCCCTGCCAGCCGGAGCAACCCTTAAACGTCCTGGCTCTTGCTACTCAGGTCGCCCGAGTTCACGGCACGCCTCAATCCTTTTAAAGTCGCTAACAGTCGGGGTAACAAATGGATCCATTTTTATCCCTCGCTGGCCGCTATCCCTCGCGGATTTGTTTTCCGAATCCGGCACAGCTCGTTTCTGCCACAAGCAGCCAGCCGCTACATCTGTGCCATTTAACGGTTTGCTGGAGTTAGGCCTTGAAGTGGACGAACTTCAAACCTACGTCAACTTCCTATGCACTGAAAAGGCGTCAGACGGCTGCAACAAAGACGTTCTTGAAGAAGATCTGAAGATGATGTTAATCGGAAGCCAAGGCTTCATCAGGCATATAACCAACACCGCTGAGCTAATGAATGTAATAGCCGCTTACCGAGAGCATCGCTTGACGCCCACCCCAGGCCTCAAGCCTGACGTAACCCGGCATCCTCAGCTCACTGTGACCCCGCCCAAGTCTAGGTTTGGCGTCAATGGTCCATGAGGTCCCATGCAGAGCGCCATTCCGCTTTGCTGGCAGCATTACCGTCAGCACATAGAATCGAAACCATAACCCCTGTCTTCTTCGCATAGCCATCCAAGGCACTGTCAGCCTGCGTCGCTGCAGACACGAGCGATGAACTTTCAGCCCATTCCCTAGCGAAGGCAGCGGACCATACATCCCTAGCTGACATCCTGCGAAACAGGAGAGCATCGGTGTTTTCAGCTCCAAATCCGCAAGTGTTCCAGTGCTCTTCATGACCAGCCTTCGATGCAGCAAAGGAGACATGCATCCCCTCTTTGTCCTTAATCCACATAAACCTGTGCAGCTGAAGTGCCGCCTCTGCTTTCCTAAGCGCAGTGGTGACATCGAACTTCACGAGCCCGATCTTGAACGCCTCCGTCCAAAAGCGCTCTTCGTTGTAGATAGCTGATTCGACCATCACCGTTTGCATCCCCAACAAAAACGGCATGCTAGGCAAGCTTCCAGCTCCGTCAAGCCCCCAGAGACACCCTGAATGCTCCCCCCCCCCAAAAAAAAAGCGACGCATATCCGAGTTAGAAAAGGTGATGGGCCCATCTCCAAGGGAACACTTGGCACGGCAAACTCGACACGAATCAATGTGGACCAGTAAGCTGGCACAGGAGGTTGCTGACTGACCTATGGATTGTCCTTCAACACAAGCAGAGCCTTCACCATCTCTTCCTCAATGGGATCGTTTGGACTTGCGACGAGGCTCAAATACCTTTCCCGATCCTCCCCTTCGCTACCTGAAAGAAACATGGCTGCGTCTAGAAGCTTGGAGTAAGCACTTTGAATCGCCTTTATGGCCACCACGATCTCCCGCCCGGCCGTTGACCACTGAAAAGCCCCATTGCCTGTAGCGCTCGCCCAGGGAACGTTGCTCCGCAACTGGTTTTCACAGGCGTATAGCATCATGTAGGCACTTCTGACGCTCCGCATTTCATCGAACGCCGCCTCCGCCACTTGGCCTTCAAACACCTCGGAAACAACATTTGAAGGCGTATTCTGAAGTTTCAGATGAGCCTCACCCCTTACCTTGTGTGCAGCCTGATAGAGATCATCGGCAGCACAACGATAAACGTGCTCCACCGAAACTTCGCGAAAGTCAACTTTGCTGTAGTCCATCAACTCGTTCCCTGATTTTCAGCGCGGCCCCGCCCGCGCGGAAGAACCTTAACAAGATCCTCAGAGCCTGCCAACAATGGATGCATACAATAATGGTCGATATGAACTTGGAGAGTGCTGACCTGGCGATCAAGCTGCTCACAGGGTTGGGCCAACTGGCCGTGGCGTGCGCGGTTGGCTACATTGCATACCGCCAATGGCGCACCGCACAGCAACAGGCGGAAACGGCGAGGAACAAGCTCAAGCACGAACTCTTTGATCGTAGACTGAAGGCATACGAAGCTCTGCGCGAGAGTGCTCAATACGCCTTCAATGCTCGTCCGAAGGAGAACGCTGAACAATGGGTTGCCAACAGTCTCAAGGAGCTAAGGTGGCTATTTGGCAAACCCGTCCACGATTTCGTGTGGGATCATATCTACGTGCCGCTGGTGGATTTATGGGAAGCTAACAATGTCATTCATGACTTGCCGCACCCCACTACGGACATCGAACGGGAGGAGCGCCGTAAAGCAGGTGCCGATGCCTCCCGCATCCGCAAGGAGCTACATCGCGACATCGCGACATCGCAAAACTTGAAGAGATGATGGCCGACTTCCTCACGCTTAATCACTAGATTCTTTCGGATTGAGCAGCCCTCTCATCACTCAAGCTAACAAGAAAAAGCATCCATTTATCTGCCGTTCATCTTTACAGCAAGACTTTGTTAGCTTAATCTCATTAAACAGTACCAAAATGACTCTTGAGTTTTTGGATGGACCAATCGCCAACTCATTGTTTTTACTAATTATGGTAGCGCAAACCAGCCCGGTACAAATGTGACACTTCCTTGAGCTGGTCGTGGCGTTGCGAAACACTTACGGCGTTCAGATTTATCCCGATTTTGTATTGACCATTTTTGGACCTGTTCTATTGGTACTTCCATCGTTCCGATGGAAGCCAAGCAATGCCCTCCCCCGCTTTAGGACACCTCCACCAATACCTGCTCCACCCCATGGGCACTCTCCAGCTCAGGGGCATCCAGGTAGGCAATCTTCGCATCGAGGAATTGAACATCACCGGCCGAGAGGCTGCCATCCACGCTCAAGAAATGCTTGACCGGGCCGACGACCGCCAACGTCGCAGCCGCCGGGCCAATGGCTGCACCCAATACCCTGTCCCGCTGCCTGTCGCATCCGCCCCTCGTCTTCTTTCAGTGGAGATAGCGGATTACGTTAGGTCCCGCGATGACCGAGGCTTGGCGAAGGACACGACAGGCTCCACCTTCCGCACGCTCACCTTGCTTAAGATGGCGTGTGGCGACATCCCCGTCTCCCGCATCGACCATGCCCATATCTATCGCCTCTGGGAATTGCTGCGGTGGGCTCCGCCGCTGCTTCTCTCTGACCCCAAGTATCGCGGCTACACGTATGACCAGGCAGTCGCGCTGGGCAAGGAACTGGCCGTTCCTCCGCTGGCGCCCAAGACGCTTGAGAAGCATCGCCGCTTCCTTTCCACCTTTTTCAAAGGCCTAGTCGAAGCCAACGCGATTCCCGCCTCCCCCATGGCGCCCTTCAAGAAGTTCAAGGACGACTTGGCCGAAGACGCAGACAAGGCAGAGCGCCTGTTCGACGAATCAGACCTGCAGAAAATCTTCGCACCGGAGACCTTTGTTCCATGGGCAAAGAGCCATCCCCATCGCTGGTGGATGCCCATGATCGGACTCTACACGGGAGCACGCATCAACGAAGTCGCGCAATTGAAGGTTGCGGACATCGTTCAGGAGGCGGGCATGTGGTGGCTCCGCATTCGAGTCACGATCGATCCAGACCTAGCGCATAAGAACCGAGGGAGAAGCCGACAACGCTTGAAAGGCAAGTCCGCCATTCGAGATGTGCCCATCGCACAGCAGCTCATCGACGCTGGCTTCTTGGACTTCGTGGAGGACATTCGGGAGTGCGGCCATCCCAGGCTTTTCCCTCACCTCTCGGCGGGCGTCAACCGCAAAACGGGCGACTCAAACGCTCGCTACAGCCAAGCGGCACTCAACCAGTTCAGCACCTACATGAAGCGTCTGGGCTTCAGAAAGGGTGTTGGGTTTCATGCATTCCGCCACACCATCGCCACAGAACTTCATCACCAGGACATCCCGGAAGAGGTCATCGCACTGATCACCGGGCACTCACCCAACAAGCGTGTCGCTGTCTTGCACGAGGCCTACTTCCACAAAAAACCGGCGTTGGCTCAAAAGAAGAAGGTTCGCACCATCAAGCGTTACCAGCCTAGCGTTGAACTGCCTAAGTATGAGCGAGGTCAGTTCGCAGCTCAGCTCTCCGACCCCAGCAAGTTCTACCCATAATGCCACAACTCCACATGGTGCACGGCCGTGGGCGCGCACCATGCTTCATTTACTGAAGGCTTGCCAGGAACCGGGAGCGAGCTTGTCGCTTCTTGTCACCCCACGGCATCACTCTCGTTGCCGGGTAGCTCAAATACAAAAGCCGCTTAGAGCGAGTGACTGCGACAAAAGCATTTCGAAGCTCCTCAGCGGCTTCCCTCGGCTGTGATGCCCTCCAGTCGGGGAATGTTCCCTCAGCCATGCCCGCCAGAAAGACGACGTCGAACTCCAAGCCCTTCGCCGAGTGAACTGTCAGCAACGCAACGCCGTCCCGCACCGATTTCTGCGTGACACCAAGCGCCTTACTACTCAGAAAACTACTTAGCGCCTTTGGTCCGCTACTTGTCCGCAAATACTGATCCCACTCCTGCCTAAAGACCGCCACATCCTCGTAAATAGCCTGTCTCCCACCTTCATCAAGTCCGTCAGCATATTGCTCGAGCCGCTTCAGCGCAGGCATGAGATCCAAGCGCACCGGATTTGCCGCGATGAGGGCAAGCGCCTCGACAACTGCGCGTGCGCCAGAATTAGGGGATGCGTTAGCCATCGATCTAATTGTCTCCACGGCATCTCCCGGAGGCGAAGGAACACCCAAAGAACCCCATCTCTTTGCGAGTGCGGCCGCATGCAGACGGTCTTTGGGGTTGGCTAGCACGCGCAACCCAAGCTGGAAATCTTCCACCAAATCCGACTCATTCTCATGGTTGGCGGACAATCGCTTGTAGTGCGCTATCCCCCGCTCCTTAAGCTCTGTTTCGATCGCCAACAGAGCAAATCGGGTGCGACCCAAGATCGCGCATTTGGAGGGGTCGACGCCACCTTCAACATCGCGATCACCTTGCTGAAACAGCCTCTCGAGCTCATCCGCAATGAGACGCGCCTCTGCTTGCTCGTCGTCACCGACAAGGACTGTAGCCCTACCCTCGATGGGAAGCTGCATGGCGACCATATAGTTTGGGTCGAGCTGTTGCGCGAGCCTCACCACTGCCCTCGAAGAGCGATAGTTGGCAGTCAGCTGCACTCTCTTCGCCTCGAAGTCGCGGCCAAAACGCTCCATGTATTCGGGACCAGACGTATTGAACCCGTAGATCGATTGACGCGGATCTCCCACCATCATCAAGTTCCGGAACCCATCCGAACACAAGGCGCAAATCACGGCATACTGCGCCTCATTCATGTCTTGAGCCTCGTCGATGCATACGAACCTATAGAGCTTCCTGTAAAGCTCAGCCAGCTTCGTGTTCTCTACCAGCAGCCTGTAAACCAGCAGAAGCAGATCGTCGAAATCATATGCATTGCTGGCCCGCATGCCAGCCTCGTAGGCATCAAAAACTCTTTTGGCAAACTCATCCTCAATCACAGCACAAGTGATTGGATGGGACTTCACATAAGAAATCCAGCCTAGCCACTGATCAACCTTCTTGCCACGCTCTTTAGAGTCAGCAAGAGTATCGATCTCCGCCTGAAGAACAGGATCTTCATCAATGGCGCGGAGCAGGACGTCCCTTCTATCCTTTGCCTGCTCGAAGATGTTAGGCGAGTCCTCTACCCCAACAAGCTTCCCGCGCTCCGTTAGCACTTCCAAGCAGAAGCCGTGGAGAGTGCCGATGAAGGCGCGATCTCGCTCTGACCCAAGGTCCTGCAAACGCTCCTTCATCTCGTCAGCGGCTTTATTCGTGAACGTTAGCGCCAGAATCCTGAAATGACCGGGGACGTTGACTAACAGATTCCTGATTCGCTCCGTCAGCACACGGGTCTTGCCAGAGCCAGGACCAGCCACTACTAGAAGAGCGCCGTCCACATGCTCAACAATTTCGAGCTGCTCGGCCGAGAGCCGTGTTTTGAAGTGACTATTGCTATTCATTTCGATGGCTCCGCCTTCTTCAGTCCGTGTGCAGCACTGACAACTTCAAAGATCTTCTTGATGGTCAATGGGAAACGGCGTCCAGGATCCTTATGTGCCGTAATGACGTGACCTAAGTGCTTTGAAACGCTGGTTTTGGCGCCGGACAAAGCATCGAATGCGGCACGGTCACGCCCGCCGGGCGAGATGTAGTCACGGAGCACCCCACCTCTTGCCTTTTGGCCGTGCTTATCCTTGATGTATTCATCCAGATAGCCCTTGACGCCACTCATCGCATCGAGAGCCAGCTCAATCTCACCGAGATAGCCCTCCTCCACTAGCTGGGACTCAAAGTTCTTCCCCGGAGGATGCACTACAACGTTCGGATGCTTGGACGAGTCGACCTCACCAGCCTTCTTTAGAGCGGCTTCCAACTCTTTGACTGGCTGAGGCTCTCCATCAGCAAACACATACCAAGGGATGCCTAGCGCCTTGGCAAGCCAGATGAAGGGGAAGTAGTCGGTGCCATTTGTGCGAACGAAACAGAATCCGAGTTCATGAATTGAAGTCCCCCAGTATTCTTGCGCCCAAATGGGTAGCGCCTGCTCTTCGGTTTGCCCTTCAAAAAGGACCACCGCCCGAGAGAACAAGATATCTCCGCGCGTATCAATCACGGTCTCCTGCAACTTCCGGACGTCATTCGCATCCTTCAACGCAGCAACATCAATTTTAGTGACGACCGTGTCGCCACCCTTCTTGATGAATAGCCGGAGCTCTCCGAGCTGAGCCTGGCCTGCAAGATACGGAGAGTGCGTGCTTACGATCCGTTGTCCGGGGATCTGCTTGATGTGACCAAACAGAGATCTTTGCGCTTGTGGGTGGAGGTGCGACTCTGGCTCCTCCAGCCCCAGAATTGAGTGAACGCGATCTCCGCCGCTAGTGGCTTTTTTGTGCCGCCAGGATGCATACGCTCGGAAGACAAGTAGAGAGGCAAGACTCCGCGTGCCCATGCCGTGTCGCGACAAGGGGAACGACTGGGCGCCATTGGTCCCAAATGAAACATCCACACCCTTCGAAAGGTCACGGAGCTTCCGGGCGACGGGCGCAATCTCAACGCTGCCGCTGTCCGCTGAGACAACACTCTGAAGGCCAGAGAGATTGGCTTTGAGATGCTTCAGAATCTCGCTTTTGTTGACAATTTCCTGATTGATCCCAGAAAGAGTAGCCTCCATCGCTGCGATATCGGGCGCGCTCAGACCAAGGTCTTCGGTCAACCGCCGCCAGAAGGAACCTTGCCTTCTTAGATCGTCGTCCAGGTCACGCTTAGCATCCACGTAATGAAGTGCCAGAGGCTCCATCTGTGCCGCAGTGACCGGCCTTTCATGCACGGGGGTGGGAAGCCAGTCTGAGAACGCGCGCCACTCCTTTAGGAATCGCCGCTCGATGACATATTCGCCCCTCACATCGCTCCACTTTAGCGTCGTGCGGATTGGAGTGAACTCGTTGAATTCTTCATCGGTAGCAATTCCGCCAGTGCCCCAAAGTGCAGTCCAGAAGCTTCCTGCCGGATACTGGTCAAGCAGCTTGCCCTCATCGTCCACTGGTTTGAGTAGGACATCGATGACGATCCCCCTGTCCTTAGGAGCGGTGGCCTCGTGTGGCTCGAGTCGCACATCATCAACGCTTAGTGTTTTGCGGCCCGCACCAACAGCGGCGAACATTGCGTCTAGAAAACTGGTCTTTCCGGCGTTGTTCGCGCCAATGAGGACTGTCAGGTCCTCGAGCTCAACTTCAATATTCGCCAGTGAACGAAAGTTGTTCACTCTTACAACGGTGGCTGCTATTCCGCTATCTTTGCCGTAGATGGTCATCGGGTTCTTGAACCTGAGTTAGAAGGGACCAACTGCCGCGCAGCAGAACATGCGCGCTTGGCAGCCATGGCTATGGTTGTTTAACTGGCGACGAGATAAACAAGGTCGACAAAGGATGTTCTTGGGGAGATCAGTCCCATTGAGTCATTCCTTCCTTCTTTTTGGGGCTGAGCTCCCGTATTCGCTGTAGCGCCGCCCTCTGCTTTGACGCCGGCAGCTGGGAAACCACAAGGATGATCTCAGCCAACACGTCTGACGTGGCATGGAAATAAGCCACGGGCAGACCTAGGGCTTCCGCTAGCGCCTCCGCGGTAGCCGGATCCGGATCATGTGTTCCGGTCTCGTAGCGACTCACCCTCGTCGCTCCCGAAACGGAGTCGACCATCCCAATGCGCTCGGCGAGCTGGGCTTGTGTCCAGCCCTTTGCCACCCGCGCACTGCGCAGGCGCTTGCCATAGACCGTAGCGGGCGTCTTGGGTTGGGGCATCCGGAATCTTGCACCACAGCTGAACTCCCTCCAAGTCTGACGGTTGGAACCGGAATGCACATCTGCGATTATCGTAAATGCCACCACACCGGTGGTCTACAGGGGCTTACCCATGCAGCACGCACGACAGGGAGCCGTCGCGCTCCTCGCACTGGCCATCGCCAGCTTCCCCGCCCTGGCCCAACAACCCGCTGAACCGAAGCCCGGCTTTTTCCGGCAGTTGGGGAAGAGCCTGAAAGACGCTGGCCAGCAAGCACTTGGGGCCAAGCCGGCAACCGGCTCCGCGTCGGCCACTGGCCCGCTCTACACGCCGATCAGTGGTGCTGGCCGCATCAACGGTCTATTCAAGAATGAGAACCACCAGAGTGCCAAGCAGGGCCGTCTGGATTGGCCGCGGGTCGCGCTGACCTACAAAGAATGGGGCGCTTCCCTGCCTTGCTGGACCGTGGAAGCCCGGATCTGGACCGGCGCCACCGCCTCCACCGCCGAGACCTTCCAAGCGTGCGCGGATGCCCCGTTGACCATTACCGACGACCTCGGGGAGCAAGCGGAGCTCAACAGCAACGCCCGAGCCAAGGCCACCACCGACCTGATGGTGGGCCTGAGAGTTCGCGCTGGAAAGCCGAACACGGGCGACGATCGGACCACTGGCCCTACCCCGCCCCGCGAGCCTTTCAACGTGCGCACGACCCGCGACGGTGTGGCGTGGCAAGCCCGAAAAGTGGCCTTGAGCGCCGCTTGGGTGTCCGGCTTCTTGCGAGCTGATGACCTGTATCCCGGCCCCTCGGGAATGCTCACGCCCTTCCGCGATACCCGCATGTGGATTGCCGGCTTTGATCCGACCGGCAACCGCGACAAGTAAGACACCACCTCAACCAGGAAGAGAACTCGATGAATTCGATCAAGACCATCGCTTTCAGCTTGACCGCCGTTCTGGCGCTGACGGCCTGTGGCCGCAAACCGTCCGACGGCCAGGCTCAAAAGGCCCTCACCGCCGAGTTTGAAAGGGTGCTGGGAAGCCAAGTTTGGGTAAAGGAGTATCGGGACTTCAGCCTGAGCGGCTGCAGGAAATCGGAAACGGCCGACGGGGTGATCTGCGACGTGGGCGGCTCGGTCGTCCTCGACATTGGCGGCGTCGCCCAGGCTCGGCCGTTCGTTCAGCCGGTGCGGTTCTCAAAGGCCTCCGGCGAATGGGCCGCCCACAAGCTCTGAAGCCGCCATGACCACGCGTTCTTACGCCCATGTCGGTTGCGCGACGGTCTTGCTGGGAGGCGCCGGCCTGCTCTTTGTCGCCGGCGGCGTTGAGGCCCTGCAGCAGGGCGCCCCGTTGGGCTGGCTCGCCATCGCGGGCGGCTTGGCCACCTGGGCCGTGTTGGGGTTTCTCTACTGGATCAACGCCCGGGCCTACCGACGCCAGGAAGAAACCGAGCGGCAACCGTACGCCCCTCCCTCGCCCAAGCGGGGTGGGTTCTGGAAAGGCTTCTTCGTGACCTGGACGATCGTGGTGGCTGCCCACATCACAGTTTTCCTGGGGATGGGTTTTGCCGACCTGCTGCCACATCCTGAGCAAAGCCGAGCGATCTTCAGCCTGCTCGTCCTGGCGCTTGTGCCAGCACACGTGGTGGTGCCTGTCTTGGGCGGGGCCGTCTATGGCCTGGTCCGGTCAACGGCATTGAGGTAGACCCTCGTCAACCTGCGCCAGCCCTTCCCAGGACCTTTCGGATTCGTCGTCGGGCCGCTCATGGCCCGACGCGCAAGCCGGAAGGCGGCACCGCGGCACTGCGGCATCCGGCCGAGGCCCGTGTGGCGCAGGCGCGAGACAAGGGATTTGCGTGGTAGCAGTGATGGCTCTGACGGTGCTCAGCCTGATGGGCGCACTGGGGGCATTTGCCATGCTGAGCGGGTTGCCGATGCTCCTCGTTCGACATTCAAAGCCGATGATTTACCAACCTTGATTTGATTCGCCTTACCAGGCACACAAGGCCGTCCGAGAATCTTCGTTGGACCAAGCAACCATCTAGCCCAAAATTTGCCTCGCACGGGGCTGGATCCCCCAGTAGGATTAGGCGAAGGCCGACTAAGCCGTCTTTCTCACCACACATCCTAGAAAAGGGATTTTTGTATGACGTTCTGGCGCATGCAGTTGCACCCTTCGGACAGCACCCGAGCAGTCGCCCATACCACCCGGTCACTCGGCTTGGGATACGTGGGATTGGACTTTGCGGATCCACCAGGCGATCTGACGGATGTGAAGCAACAAGACATCGACCAGAGCCAGCGAGACTACTGGGATTTCGCGCACTGCATGGAGGTAGGCGACATCATCTTAGTCGTCGCCCACCATTATCCGTGCGCATTGGCCCGGGTCACCGGGCCATATAACTACATCAGAGCTCCGGAAGCAGAATTGGGTGTGTGGTTCCGCCACTTCCGAAAGGTGGAAGTGCTGGGCTACTACGCGGATATCGTCACCCATCCCGCAAAGTGGGAGAAGACCACCATGACCGATACCATCTCCATTCTGAGGGATACGGACAGTGCTTCTCACCAACTCATTTCCAAATGGCTCGCTAAGTTAGGCGAATAAAACCGTGTAGGCGTCGCCGGGCAGCATTGGAGCCGCGGCTCTGCGCTTGCCATCCATTGCTTCGTGGAATCGCGCTCTGGAGCTGGCTATACGAAATGCACTTCATCCGTTTCCAGGGGAGTGGAATTCACGTCCGCTCCAGGCTTCACCTGCCGTCGTCGTAGCTTCTCAGCTGCTAGGCAGGACAGACCTGCCGCAATGACCATGCTCAGTCCACCAATGGTGGACTTCAATCCGACGTAAGGCGATAAAAGCAGGAGGATGGGCAGTCCCAGATAGAAGGCGTGCCGGGTATTGTCCACAACCAGGGAAGATCGCTGAGGAGCAAGCTCTTTCCTGTCCGCCACGGCTTGAGTATGCGCCTCAGGCTGCTGGAACTGTTTGTAGAGCTCCAGATCGAAGGCCTGCGCGGAGATGATTTGCTTCATCGAGACTATGACCTGAAATATCTCCATGGTCGCGTCATCCGGCAGCTTGATGTCGTAGTAGGTAGTGAAGACCAGCTTACCTTTGTCATCCCTGTAGCCTGACGCAACAGGAGTCATGCCCACCCACTCCTTACCCACTCTCGGGCCCGTGAACTCGTCCAACAGGCCGACGTAAACCTTGCCGTTGTCTAGGGTCAACGCAACCAGCGTGCCATCCTCTTCGCACTTGATAGCAAGGCTCTCGATGGCGTCAATCGCGCCGTGACGTGAGGCGATCAACTGGGCGAGTGATCGGGTTCGGACCAACGGAACATTCAGCAGGATTGGAAGCGCGGCCCCAAGGAGTAGACACCACAGAGTGATCGCGAGATGCAGAGTCAGCCCTTCAGCCGACTGCTTATCACTTATCTGAAGGGGCAACATCCCCTGGAGCTTGCCTAGATACAAGCTGTAGGTGGAATGCCGCAACGCCAACGCATGCAGCCCGGCGCTGATGCCGAACAAGTAAACCGAGCAGAGAGCAGCGCCGAAATACTGAGGGTGCCCCGGATGGTGGAGTGCCTCAAATCGCGTGTATCGCCACTGCCGATAAAAATACCAGCCCGCCGCCAAGAGGACGGCCAGCAGGGCCAAGCTCGTCATTTGGAGGACGAACCCTTTTCCTTGGCAACCTTGAGGTCGCGAAGATCACGTGCGGCGTCCAGCTGACGCTTCATGCGGCCAGACTTAAGAAGCCCATCACGGTTAAGCACAAGGGCACCGTCACGGTTGACCTCGTAGAAGGTGTCCTTCTGCCCTCGCTTGGCGATGGTGAACTGGCTAAAGAATTGCTTCATGTCGCTGATCATATGACCTCCAACGCCCAATGCAAGAGGGCCCCATTCAGCTTCTCAGTCTCTTCACGGTCTGAACATCGCAACCAAAGTCCTTACGGCAGCGCCTCCGCTGTCTTGGTAGACGGCTATCACCCTTGCACAATGCCGGCCAGTGGACGGCTATGATGGGCAGGACACAACACAGGACACATGTCCGGTTTGCGATCTGTTGCAGGGTCAAGGGGTTAGGTTCGAGTCGATCCAATCCCCCTCTCTCCGCCAGATAACTGAAAAAGGCTGCCCCTTGGGGCGGCCTTTTTCAGTTATCTGGCTGGGGACGCGAAGTGCGCTGCGCGCGCTTCGCCCCAAACGTTGCTGCGCAACCCTTGGGCCCCTCCCTTTGCCTGCCTCTCCCCGCCCCTGTCTGGGCAGCCCCTCAACAGAGGGACTTGCTCCCCCAGATGCGCGACATTCGCGGATGCACGACCACCCGATGCGCCGGGATCGGGTGCATCGATACCCCCCTCGCCGGCGGTGGGTCAGGCTACGTCCCCAGGTATTCCGCCCACGACATTGTTCCCAGAAGGCCCTTTGCGCGGATGACCTCCTGGTCTTGGCGCTGGACGTAGACGCTCGTTCCTCCGGGGCCATAGTTGTGCCCCGAAACCGCATGGTCGCTCATCACGAAAGGCGTCTTCAGCGGCCAACAATCCCTGCAGTCGAGAATCACGGGCCAGTGCCTTCCAAAGATCTTGTCGGTCTCGTTGTTCCTATCCAACCGAACGCGCACCAGCTCCATACTGAAAGAAACCTCGCGACGTCCAACAAGCGAAAGCAGGATGCAATCACCAGGGGAGAGCTTGGCCGGCCTGCCCGTAAGCGCATATGTCTGGTGCGTCACAACTTGAAGGATGGTGTCTTCACTCGTTCTGAGAATGATCATCTCGCCCCCCCTTTGCCCTCTCGCCAGTGTAAGCGCTGCAATCCCAAATCCTGATCCCAATGCCCGGCGACTCAAGGGGTCAGGCTCGACTCAGCAGCCTCCTTCCCTCTCCGGCCCTGTCAGCGCAGCTGTGCAACAGGCGGGCTTGCTGCCCCAGGTACGTCCATTTGATCCAGGCCATGCGTGGATGCGCTCGGTGACTTCCCACAACCGATGTGGAACCCCCGGACAAAACTGAACGAAACCTGAAAATTCGCTATCGTAGGCGCCTTCATCCGACGCCTGGCCCATTGCCCATGAGCTCGACCGACAGCGCGCACGCCGCCTGCGAGAACTGCGACACCGTCCTGCATGGCCACTACTGCCATCGCTGCAGGCAATCGGCGCACAACCCGCTCAAGCATGTGGGCCACGCCATCGAGGAAGTGTTCGAATCCTTCTGGCACCTGGACGGGCGCATCTTCCGCACGCTGCGCGATCTCTGGGTTCCCGGCCGCATCGCACTGAACTACCTCAAGGGGCGTCGCGTGGGATACGTACAGCCCCTGCGGCTGTTCGTCATCCTCACCCTGTTTACGTTCTTCATCGGCAAGCTGTTCGTGCATGTCGACGACATCCACATGGGCGGCAGCAGCGGTTCGGCGTACACCAGGGCCACAACCGTCGAGCAGGTCGAAGCCGCGCGCGTGGAACAGCTCGCGACGATCGATCGCCAGCAGGCCAACTCACCCGCCACCGGCAACGCCGGCTTCGCCATGGCCAGGGCTGCAGTGAATGCCGCAGCCGCGCAGCGCAAAGCCGAGCTCACCGGTGCCGGCAAGGAGGCCGCCACGACGGAGCACGGCACCTTCTTCAACCACACCGTCAACGGCAAGCCCTGGGATGCGGACACCAATCCCATCGTGGTTGCCGGCTGGCCGACGTTCGCCAACAACTGGCTCAACAAGCGCCTGCACAACGGCAACACCAACATCCAGCGCATGGGCGGCAAGACCGATCTGTACATGCAGGCGATCCTGACTGCATTGCCCGGTGCCCTGTTCTTCCTGATGCCGGTGTTCGCGCTGGTGCTGCGTATCGCCTACATCCCGCGGCCGATGGGCTATCTGGAACACCTGGTGGTGGCGCTGTACAGCCACTGCTGGCTGATGATGGTGCTGTTGGCAACCTTCCTCCTCGCAGGCGTCAGCAGCGCGCTCGCATCCCCCGCATTCGGCGCCGTCAGCCAATGGCTGTATGCACTGCTGTGGCTGGCGGTCCCGGTCTACCTGCTGTGGATGCAGCAGCGCGTCTACGGCGGCAACAAGGTGCTGACCGTGCTGCGCTACCTGGCCATCGGCGGCGTCTACCTGTTTCTGGTCAGCTTCGTGGTGATGTATGCGGTGCTGGCGGGAATCTCGGCCTGAGCGAAGCACGCACGGCATCCGGCCCATGAATCCACGCATGGCGTGGATCTACTGACGATCGTCTATCGTGGACCCATGACACTCCGCCTCTACCGCCACACGGATGCCAGCGCCTGCCTGTCGATCTTCGACAGCAACGTACCCACCTACTTCGCACCCGAAGAGCGCAGCGATTTCGAACGCTTCCTGCATGAGCAGGCCACGGACTGCGCGTTCCAGGTCATCGAGCGCGATGGCAACATCGTGGCCTGTGGCGGCCTGTCGCGACGCGGCGACGGCAGTGCCGGCTTCTGCTGGGGCATGGTCGAGCGCGCGCTGCACCGGCAGGGAATCGGCCGTGAACTGGCGGTGGCACGACTGCAGCAGGCCGAACGTGATGCCTCGATTGCACGCATCACGCTCAGCACCAGCCAGCACACCCGGGGCTTCTACGCTGGCCTGGGCTTCCAGGTGACACGGGTGGTGCCGGATGGCCACGGCCCCGGCATCGACGCCGTGGAGATGGAGCGGAGGATGTAACCCTCCGCCCCGACCCGGATCCACGCAGCGCGCGGATCCATTGCGGCCCTGCTCCGCTCAGAAGCCCACGCGCAGGTTGATCTGCCCGCCGACATCGCGGCGACCATCGCCGTGCTGGCCCTGCACGAACATCGACAGCTGGCTGTTGCGGCCAAGCCCAACCGCCACGCCGACCTGGCTGACCAGCGCGTTACGCGCCATCACCGCGCTGTAGACATCGAACGCGTTGCCACCCACGGCGAAGCGGTTGCGGCTGGCCACATCGGTGTCACCCGACGCGTGCTGCCAGCCCAGGCCAACCGTCAGCTGCGCCGGGAAGCGCTCGCCGCTGCCCACGTCCCAGCGTCCACGCACGCCCACGGTGCTGACATTGAGCGTGTCCTTGCCGCCTTCCAGCTCCAGTGCAGCAGTGCCGCCCTGCTCCACTGCGCGATCGCTGTCGACCCAGTGCTTGGTGAACTGCACATACGGCTGCAGTTGGGTCTTGCCATGGGTCCAGGTCCAGCTGCCCTCCACCTGCGCGATGGTCACATCCGAGTCCTGGCGGCTGTACAGGGTCTGGCCCAGCAGCGGCACCTCACGCGTGGTACGCGTGCGGTAATCACCGCGCGATACGCTGCCACCGACCGCGAAGCCGTTGTTCCACTGGCCCTGCGCATACAGGCCGAACGTATTGCCGCGCAGGCGGGCCCGCGAGCTGCGATCGTACAGGCGCGTATCCAGCCGCTCGTTGCCTGCGGCCGCACCCAGCACCACGTGCTCGCCCAGCTGCCAGTCCACGCCCGCCATCAGCGCATTGCGGTTGGAGCGGATGTCATCGCCGTTGCCGTCACCGTCCTGGCGGAACACCTTGCCACTACCGGCCAGCCAGGCCGAGGCACGCTCACCACGCACGGTCGGCAACTCACTGCCCAGTCGCTGGCGGATGCCCTCCTCCAGATAGTTGTCGTACAGCAGCACCGCACGGCTGGCCGCATGTACTTCACCGGACAGCTGGTCGAACGCCGCGCGCGCGGTACCCGCGTCATACATCAGCAGCGTGTTGTACAGGCCCAGTGCCGAACCACTCTGCGGCAGGCTGTCCAGCGCTGCAGCGGTGTTGTACTGGTTGCGCGTCTTCGCCGCCGTGGTGAATGCCGCGGTCTGCGCCACATCGATCTGCAGGTTGGCCGTGTTCGCGGTATAGACTGGGGTGATGGTCAGGAAGGCCGACGGCGTGGTTGCCGAGGCGAACTGCCCGCTGACGCCACCACCCGCGTTGATCACGGTGTACTGCTGGCCCTGCTGGTAGCTGGTGCTCGGCGAAATGGTGTTCACCTGCACGATGCTGCCACCTACGCTGGCACTTCCCCCCACCTGCACCGTGTCGCTGCCTGTAGCACCCAGATCGATGCCCAGCGTGCTGCCCGGCGACAGGGTCAGGTTGCCCCCCACCGTGATCGTGCCGGTGCCATTGCCCGCACCGCTGCCGTTGCCCGGGCCATTGCCCGGCGACAGCACGCCCCCGGTGGATACCGTCACGCCACCGCCAGTGCCACCGATGGTGCCGGTGCCGGACAGCGTGGTGCCGCTACCGATGGTCCACTGGCCGCCGATGTTGCCGGTGACATTCAGGCCGCCGCCGGTGACCTGGCCGGTACCGCTGAAGCCACCGCTGTTGCCGCCCAGGTTCAGGCCTCCCGGACCGGCCTGCACGATGCTGCCGCCACCGCTGATGGTGCCGCCCAGCGTGGTGGTGCCGCCGGTGTTGATGACCAGGCCACCGTTGTTGGTGATGTTGCCGGTGACCGAACCGCTGGCCCCGCCGTTGCCGACCTGCACCGTGCCACCCGCATTGATGGTGGTGCCGCCGGTGTAGGTGTTGTTGCCGGTCAGGGTGACCGTTCCGGTGCCGGCCTGGGTCAGGCCACCGCTGCCGCTGACGGTGCCACCGACGGTGGTGTTGCCACCTACGTTGAACACCAGGCTGCCATTGTTGCTGACGTTACCGGCAATCGATCCGCTCGCGCCGCCGTTGCCAACCTGCAGCGTGCCGCCGGTGTTGATGGTGGTGCCGCCGGTATAGGTGTTGTTGCCGCCCAGGATCAACGTGCCGCTGCCGGCCTGGGTCAGGCCACCGCTGCCGCTGATGGCGCTGCCGACGGTGGTGTTGCCACCCACGTTGAACACCAGGCTGCCGTTGTTGGTGACGTTGCCGCCGATCGCGCCGGTCGCACCGCCGTTGCCCACCTGCAGCGTGCCGCCTGCGTTGATCGTGGTCGGCCCGGTGTAGGTGTTGTTGGCGGTCACGGTCAGTGTGCCGCTGCCGGCCTGGGTCAGGCCGCCGCTGCCGCTGATGGTGCCCCCCAGCGTGGTGTTGCCCGCCACGTTCGACACCAGCGTGCCGTTGTTGGTGATGTCGCCGACGATCGAGCCGGTCGCACCGCCATTGCCCAGCTGCAGCGTACCGCCGGCGTTGATGGTGGTACCGCCGGTGTAGGTGTTGGTGCCGGTCAGCACCAGCGACCCACTGCCCGCCTGGGTCAGGCCACCCGTACCGCTGATGGTGCCGCCCAGCGCAGTATTGCCGGCCACGTTGGAAATCAACGCACCATTGTTGGTGATGTCGCCGGCGATGGCGCCGGTTGCCCCGCCGTTGCCGACCTGCAGCGTGCCGCCGGCATTGATGGTGGTGCCGCCGGTGTAGCTGTTGTTGCCTACCAGGGTCAGCACGCCGGCGCCGGCCTGGGTCAGGCCACCACTGCCGCTGATCGCACCGCCGACCGTGGTGTTGCCGCCGACGTTGAACACCAGGCTGCCGTTGTTGGCGACATTGCCGGTGATGGCACCGGTCGCACCGCCATTGCCCACCTGCAGCGTGCCGCCGGTATTGATGGTGGTGCCGCCGGTATAGGTGTTGTTGCCGGTCAATGTCAGCGTACCGTTGCCGGCCTGGGTCAGGCCACCAGCGCCGCTGATGGTGCCGCCCAGCGTGGTGTTGCCGGCCACGTTGGACACCAGCGCACCGTTGTTGGTGATGTCACCGACAATCGCACCGGTCGCACCGCCGTTGCCGACCTGCAGCGTGCCACCGGCATTGATGGTGGTACCGCCGGTGTAGGCGTTGTTGCCGGTCAGCACCAGCGTGCCACTGCCGGCCTGGGTCAGGCCGCCGCTGCCACTGACCACAGCACCCACGGTTGCCGTGGTGCCGAGGTTGTAGACCAGGCTGCCGTTGTTGGTGATGTCACCCAGCACCGAGCCGGTGCTGCCGCCGTTGCCGATCTGCAGCGTGCTGCCGCCATTGATGGTGGTGCCGCCGGTATAGACGTTGTCGCCGCTCAGGGTCAGCGTGCCGGTGCCGCTCTGCACCAGGCCGCCGGTGCCACTGAGCACGCCGCCGAAGGTGGTGCTGCCGTTGTTGCCGCCGGTGGTCAGGGTTGCACCACCCAGCACCACGCTGGAGCCGGTTACGCCAGCCAGGCCACCGATGCTCTGGCTGCCACCGGCACTGATGTCCAACGTGCCAGCGCCGGCCAGGTTCACCGTGCTGGCACCGGACAGGCTGCCACCGGCCGCCACCGCCAGCGTGCCGCTGTTGATGGTGGTGGCACCGGTATAGGTGCTGGCACCGCCCAGGGTGACCGTCGCTGCGCCATCCTTGAGCAGGCCGCCAGCGCCGCTGATCGGGCCGTTCAAGGTCAGCGTGTTGCCGCCGGCCAGGGTCAGCGTGCCGCTGGCCAGCTGCACGGTGTTGGCCAGGGTCAACGCGCTGGTGCCGTCCAGGCTGGCGTTGCCGCCCACGGTCAGCGTGCCGGTTCCCAGCGCACCGTTGTCGCCCAGCACCAGGCCACCGGCATTGAGTGCCACGCCGCCGCTGAAGGTATTGCTGCCGCTCAGGGTCTGCACGCCAGCGCCGTTCTTCACCAGGCCACCGGTGCCGGTGATGTCACCAGCGAACGTAGTGTTGCCCACGCCATTGAGTGTCAGCGTGCTGCCACCCAGCGCCACGGTGCTGCCGGCCACGCCTGCCAGCGAGCCGATGGCCTGCGGGCCGCCCGCGCTGATGTCAAAGGCGGTACCGGCGTTGGCCAGATTCACCGCACCCGTGGCAGCCAGGCTGCCACCGGCGCCGATCGCCAGCGTGCCAGCGTTGATGGTGGTGCCACCGGTGAAGGTATTGGTGCCGGTCAACGTCTGGGTGCCCGAACCTTCCTTGACCAGGCCACCGGTGCCCGCCACCGAACCACTGAAGGTGCCATTGGTGGCGTCTCCGATCGTCAGCGTGTTGGCGCCCAGATTCACCGTACCGTTGCCGATCAGGGTACCGAACTGCTGCGTGCCGCTGCCCGCCGACAGATCGAACGTCGCACCCGAGGCCAGGTTGACGATGCCACTGGCGTGCAGGCTCGCGCCAGCACCCAGTGCCAACGTACCGGCGTTGATGTTGGTGCCACCGGTATAGGTGTTGGTGCCGTTCAGGGTCAGCGTCGCCGCACCCTCCTTGGTCAGGCTGCCGGTACCACTCAGGTTGCCGTTGAGTGTCAGATTGTTGCTGCCGAGGACGGTCAACGCGTTGTTGAGGATGAAGTTGTTGGCCAGCGTCACCGCGGTGTTCGAATCGAGCGTAGCCGCGCCACCGACCGTCACCGCACCGGTGCCCAGCGCAGCGTTGTTGCCGACCACCAGGCCACCGGCGTTGAGCGCCACGCCACCGCTGAAGGTGCTGGCCCCATTGAGCGTCTGCACGCCCGCGCCGTTCTTGATCAGCCCACCATTGCCGCTGATCGCACCGTTGAAGGTGCTGTCCACGGTGCCGCCCAGGGTCAGCGTGCTGCCGCCCAGCGCCACCGTGCTGCCGGCCACGCCGGCCAGCGAACCGATGGCCTGGTTGCCCGCCGAGATGTCGAGCGTGCCGGTACCGGCCAGGTTCACCGCGCCGGTTGCGGCGAGGCTGCCACCGGCACCGATCGCCAGCGTGCCGCTGTTGATGGTGGTACCCCCGGTGTAGGTGTTGGCACCGCTCAGGGTTACCGTGGCCGCACCGTCCTTGATCAACCCACCTGTACCCGAGATCACACCGCCCAGCGCCAGCGCCTGGCTGCCGAGCAGATCAAGATTGGCACCCGCTGCCAGGCTGATGTTGTTGGCCAGGCTGGCAGCGGTCGATGCATCCAGTGTTGCGTTGCTTCCGACCGTCAACGCACCGCTGCCGAGCGCAGCGTTGTTGCCGACCACCAGGCCACCGCCGTTGAGTGCAACGCCACCACTGAACAGATTGGCACCGCCCAGCGTGAGGATGCCGGCGCCATTCTTGACCAGGCCACCCGTGCCGGAAATCGCGCCATCGAAGAGGCTGTTGCCAACACCACCGAGTGTCAGCGTCTGTGCCCCCAGGCTCACCGTCGAGCCGGCCACGCCGTTCAACGAGCCGATGGTCTGGTTGGCCCCTGCGGTGGAGATATCGAAGCCGGTGCCTGCTGCACTCAGCGTCACCGCGCCGGTGGCTGCCAGGCTGCCGCCCGGACCAATCGCCAGCGTACCTGCATTGATGAAGGTGCCGCCGGTGTAGGTGTTGGCACCGGTCAGCGTCTCGATGCCCGTACCAACCTTGGTCAGGCCACCCGTGCCTGCGATCGAGCCACTGAAGGTGCCATTGGTGGCGCCGCCCACTTCGATCGAGTTGGCACCAAGGTTCACCGTACCGTTGCCGACCAGGGTGCCGAACACCTGCGTGCCGCTGCCGGCAGACAGATCCAGCGTGGCACCGGTAGCGAGGTTCACCGTGCCGCTCGCCGCCAGGCTGGCGCCGGCCCCCAGCGCCAGCGTGCCGGCGTTGATGTTGGTGCCACCGGTGTAGGTGTTGATGCCGTTCAGGGTCAGCGTTGCGCCGCCATTCTTGGTCAGGCTGCCGGCCCCGGAAAGAACACCGTTGAGTGTCAGCGCGTTGCTGCCGAGCACGGTCAGCCCGGCGTTGAGCGCGATGTTGTTGGCCAGTGTTGCCAGGCCGGTGGTATCCAGCGTGGCGGCACCGCCGACGGTCAAGGTACCCGTGCCCAGCGCCGCGTCATTGCCCAGCACCAGCCCGCCTGCGTTGAGCGTCACGCCGCCGCCAAAGGTGTTGGCGCCGGACAGCGTCTGTACGCCCGCGCCTACCTTGATCAGACCGCCGCCGCCACTGATCACGCCGTCGAACGCGGCGTTGCTGGCCGTACCGAAGGTCAATGAATTTCCGCCCAGCGCCAGCGTGCTGCCGCCCGCACCGTTGAGCGCACCGATGGTCTGGCTGCTGCCGGCACCGGAGATATCGAAGCCAGCGCCCGCGCCCAGCGTGACATCACCCGCTGCGGCGAGACTTCCACCCGTGCCCAGCGCCAGCGTGCCGGCGTTGATGGTGGTACCGCCGGTGTAGGTATTGGCACCGGACAGCGTCAGCGTGGTAGCGCCGTTCTTGACCAGGCTGCCGTTGCCACCGATCACACCCGCCAGCGTCAGCGCGTTGCTGCCAGGCAATGTCAGTGCAACGCCCGAGCCCAGCGTGATTGCATTGCCGAGCGTCACTGCCGCGCCTGCATCCAGCGCGGTACTGGCATTCACCGCCAGCGCGCCGGTACCTAGCGCACCATTCGCACCGACCACCAGGCCGCCACCATTCAAAGTCAGGCCGCCACCGAAGGTATTGGTGTTGTTGAGGGTCAGCAGGCCCGCACCATTCTTGATCAGGCTGCCGTTGCCGGCCACCACGCCACCAAGGGTGACATCGTTGCTGCCGCCCAGCGTCAGCTGCGTACCGGCACCAAAGTTCACCGCATTGGCCAGGTTCAGCGCCACGGTGCTGTCGAGCGTGGTGGTGCCGCCGATACCGAGCGCCCCCGTCCCCAGCGCGCTGGCGTTGCCGAGAATCAGGCCACCCGCATTGAGCGCAAGGCCACCACTGAAGGTGTTTGCACCGGACAGCGTCTGCACGCCCGTGCCGTTCTTGACCAGGCTACCGGTGCCACCGATCACGCCGGCAAAGCTGCCGTCGCTGGCACCGCCGAACGTGAGCGACTGCGCGCCCAGTGCAAGCTGGCTGCCCGCCACGCCGTTCAGCGCACCGATGGTCTGTGCCGCGCCGGCTGCGGAGATGTCCAGTGTCGCTCCCGCACCGGCAAGATTCACCGCACCGGCTGCGGCAAGGCTGCCACCTGCCCCCAACGCCAGTACACCGGCATTGACCGTGGTGCCTCCGGTAAAGAGATTGGCACCGGACAGAGTGAGTTGCGCCAAGCCATCCTTGATCAACCCGCCTGCACCGAATACCGGACCGGTGAGCGTCAGGTCATTGCTGCCCAGCACGGAAAGATTGGCACCGGCAGCGAGGCCGATGTTGTTGCTTACGGTGAGCGCCGATGCTGCATCCAGCGACGCGTTGCCGCCCACGTCCAGCTGGCCGGTACCCAGTGCCTGTGCATTGCCCAGCTGCAGTAGGCCCGCGTTGAGGCCAACACCCCCGCTGAAGGTATTGGGCCCGTTCAACGCCAGTGTCGCCGCACCGTTCTTGACCAGGCTGCCGGTGCCGGCAATGACACCGCCCAGTGCTACATTCTGGCCGCCCAGCAGGTTAAGCACTGCCCCTGCTCCAAGATTGACGCCGTTGGCCAGGCTCAGCGCCACCGAACTGTCCAGCGTGGTGTTGGCGCCCACCGACAATGCACCGGTGCCCAGCGCACCGGCATTGCCCAGCACCAGTCCGCCACCGTTGACGGTCAACCCACCGCCGAAGGTGTTGGCGCCATTGAGAGTCAAGGTGGTGGCACCGTTCTTCACCAGCCTGCCCGCACCGGAGAGCACCCCGCCCAACGTGATGGCCTGCGAGCCCGGCAACGACAGCGCGGCTCCCGCGCCCAGGGACACGTTGTTGGCCAGATTCAGCGCGGCGCCACCATCGAGCGAGACGTTGCCGCCGATGCCCAGCGTCCCCGTACCGAGTGCGCCGCTGTTGCCCAGCAGCAGGGCGCCAGCGTTTGCACTCAAGCCACCCGTGAAGGTGTTGGTGCCGTTCAAGGTCAGTGTCGACGCACCGTTCTTGACCAGGCTGCCAGTGCCGGTGATGTCGCCGCCCAGGGTCAGGTTCTGGCTGCCCGGCAGTGTCAGCGCTGCGCCGAGGTTGATCGCATTGCCCAGGTTCATCGCTGCGGTGGTGTCCAGCGAACCGTTGCCACTGATCGACAGTGCGCCGCTTCCCAGCGCACCGGCGTTGCCCAGCACCAGGCCACCGGCCGCAAGATTCACCCCACCGCTGAAGGTATTGGCGCCGGTCAGCGTCTGGATGCCGGTCCCTTGCTTGACCAGGCCGCCGGTACCACCGATCGCGCCCGCGAACGTCTGGTTGGTGGCATCACCAAAGGTGAGCGTGCTGCTGCCCAGCGAAAGCGTGCTGCCAGCCACACCGGACAACGCACCGATGGTCTGGTTGCCGCCGAGTGAGATATCCAGTTCGGCGCCGGCCCCGGCCAGGCTCACCGCCCCGGTTGCCGCCAGGCTGCCGCCACTGGCCAGCGCCACCTTGCCGGCATTCACGTTCAGGCCGCCGGTGAACGCGTTGGCCCCACCCAGCGTCAGCGTGGAGGCGCCGTTCTTGACCAGGCTGCCGGTACCACCGATCACGCCACCCAGCGTCAGCGCGTTGCCCCCCAGCACATTGAGCGAACCACCCAGTCCCAGGTTGATGCCGTTGCCCACGGTCAGTGCCGAGCTGGCATCAAGCGTCACTGCACCACCGACATTCAATGCGCCGGTTCCCAGCGCACCGCCGTTGCCAAGCACCAGTCCACCGGCGGTGAGCGACAGCCCTCCACCAAACGTGTTGGCGTTGTTGAGGGTCAGGGTGGCCGCACCGTTCTTGACCAGGCTGCCGGTACCACCGATGACGCCGTTGAAGGTCAACGCCTGGTTCCCGGACAGATTGAGGATGCTGCCCGCGCCCAGATTGACCGCGTTGGCGAGAGCAAGCGACCCGGTACCATCGAGGGACACGTTGCCGCCGACACTGAGCGCGCCGGTGCCCAGCGCGCCTGCATTGCCCAGCAGCAGGCCGCCGCCGTTGAGCGCGACGCCACCGGTGAAGGTACTGGCACCAGACAGGGTCTGGGTACCCGTACCGACCTTGACCAGCGCGCCACCGACACCGCCGATGACGCCGGAGAAGGTGGTGTTGGTGTTCAGGCCGCCCAACGTGAGGCTGCGCGCGCCGAGGTTGAGCGCACCGGATCCGGCAAGTGAGCCGATGGTCTGGCTGGCCGCAACCGAGAGATCGAGGTTGGTGCCTGCGCTCAGCGAAATCGCACTTGTAGGCGACAGGCTGCCACCGGCGCCCAAGGCCAGCGCACCACCGGTGACCGCGAAGGAGCCCGTGAGCAGGTTGGCACCATTCAAGGTGAGCGTGCCCGGACCGGCCTTGACCAGGTTGCCGGCGCCGGAGATCGATCCGTTGAGGCCAAGACTGTTGTTGCCGAGCAGGTTGAGCGTGCCGCCCCCGCTGACGATCAGGTTGTTGCTCAGGTTGAACGCGGCGGTGGTGTCCAGCGACGCCGTGCCACCCACGGTGAGGGTGCCGGAGCCGAGAGCACCCGCATTGCCCAGCAGCAGGCCACCGGCATTGAGATTGACGCCGCCGGAGAACAGGTTTGCGCCGCCCAGAGTGACGATGCCGGTGTTGTTGACGGTCAGCCCACCAGCGCCTGAAAGGACGCCCCCCAGGCCGAACGCATTGGTTCCGGACAGAGACAGATTGCCACCGAGGCTGAAAGCGTTGGCCAGGTTCAGGCCGGCCGTGGAGGAGGCGATGGCACCGCCGTTGGCGGTGAACAGCCCTGTGCCGAAGGAACCGGCATTGTTGAAATTGACCAGGCCATCATTGAGCGTCGTCGCCCCGGCTCCCGTCCATGCGCCCTGCAGATTCCAGGTACCACTGTTGACGGTCAGCTTCCGGAAGTTGAGGTACTGGTTCCAACCCAGCGTTGTCACCGCTCCACCGGTGCCGGATCCCGTACCGGAAGCGCTGTTCTGCAGCACCAGTGTGTTGTTGGTGGCACCGCTGCCGGTACCGGCATCGACCGATCCCGCAGCCGCAACCTTCACCCCGGTGACACCGGTAATCACGCCGGCAATGGCGGTGCCGCCGCCTGCCACAACGCTGGAACCCGACACTGCGGTGAAGGTATTTCCGCCGGTTGAATCACCCAGGTGAACGCTGCCGCTGACCGCCCCCGCATTGAGGAACGCATTTCCGCCGGAAGCACCCAGGCCGACCCGCCCGTCGATGGTGCCGGTGTTGGTCACATTGGCTGCCCCGCCACCATAGGTCACCACCGTGGTCGCGTCGGACACACTACCAACGCCGATCAACGACGTGCTGATCAGGCCGGCGTTGTTGATGGTGGTGGTGCCATTGACATTCTGGGCCACCAGCGCCTGGCCACCAAACCCCAGCAGCGTTGCGATGTTGACGACACCCTTTATCTGCCCGCCGGCATTGTTGTTGACGACGATCGCGCTGTTGTTGGCCGAACCATTGCCGACGACCAGGCCGGGCGAGGCGAGGATGATCGAGCTCGGATCGATCGTGCCACTGTTGTTGACCGTCACGTTGTCGCCGCTCAACGTCGCTGCATTGCCGCCGCCTACAACCGGAGGCGTGCGCAGCGTGGCTCCTGCCAGGACATTCAGCGTGATGCCGGAAGTCCCGTTGCTGTAGTTGTTGACCGTAGTGCCGGGGTCGCAGGTAACGACTGCGCCCACCGTATTGCACGCTGCGAGCGCCGAACCACTGGCCAGCGTGGCCGCCAAGGCAACCGCCAGCTGATGCGCCCGCAATCGCGGCACCCGCGCCATGCAGACCGCGCTTCCGCCGGGATTCTGGGCGACCTCCGATGCAACCTGCATTACGCCGAGGGCGCGATTGAAAACCAGACGGTAAATGCGGTTCATCGGTAAATCTCCATGAAAAGACCAGATGGCACTGCAGGCAGGTTTTTTTGAAGACAATGCGGCCCACCCCGGCTCCCGGCAGGGGAACAAGGCCTGGCTTCATTAACTTCTGAAAATCTTCACATCTTCACGCGGCCGCACCTGGAACAGGCAGGCCAACGTGTCCGTCAAGGCGAAAACTCCCCGGTTTCGCATGACGAATGGCGGCACTGTGCGACCGATGGCGCCAGCGGCATGTGAATCACGCTCGTTATTTTTATGACGTACGTCAAATAAAGCGGGCGGACAAAATGATTTTGCCGAAAATGCATATACCTGCAGAACGCGGAGATTCCTTTCTCCGCCATAAGTAAATGCATTCAGCTGCTGGAGAGTTTCATCAGCACCAGGCCGGAAACGATCAATACCGCTGCGCCGATGCGCATCGGGTTGACCTGCTCGCCGAGGAACACAATGCCAACCACGAACGCGCCGACGGCGCCGATGCCGGTCCAGATCGTATAGGCGGTGCCCAGCGGCAGGCTGCGCATGGCCACCGCCAGCAGCCAGAAGCTGGCGATCATGCCGATGATCGTGACCACGGTGGGGGTGAGCTTGGTGAAGCCTTCGGACTGCTTCATGGACACGGCCCAGACGATTTCCAGCAGGCCGGCGAACAACAGATAGATCCAGGCCATGACGGCCCTCCTCTTGGTAGGGCCAGGCCGTCCTGGTCTTTGATTCCCGATGTGGGGGAGGTCGTTCCTCCTGGCCGGCATTCTAGCAACGGGGGCCGGCCCCGGCCGCCGTGGCCGGGAACGGGTTACAGGCGATTCAGTGCGTGAAGCTGGCGTCGATGCATCTGCCTGCGCTAGACTACGCGTCTGCCATCGGCCAGCCGATGCGCAGTCCGGCTGTGGTCTCTGGCGCATCGCGCGCTGCTTCCCCTGATCCGTGAACTGGCCGCCCACCGGGCGGCCAACGTCTCTATGGTGGCCCCGTCGGCCCCTCGCGACGCTAGGTCGAAAACCCCGCCAGGGCCGGAAGGCAGCAACGGTATCGATCGACGCGGGCGCCGAGGTCAGCCGGCGGGGCCACCGCCTTTTCGGGCCGTGCCCCGCTCTGGTAGATGCCAACCTTGGTTGGCGCCCCTCGCCCCTCGCTCTGGTAGCTGCCAACCTTGGTTGGCGCTCTTCGCCGGGCATGGCCCGACGCTACCCCGCCTCCGGCGTTCCCTGGTGGAACACCACCCGCCATCCCTGCGCATGCCGTCGCCACAGCGAGCTGCGCAGCACCCAGCCCTGCGGCTGGCCATCAAGGTGATGGCGGCTGCGGTAACGCACCTGGGCCAGGTCCTGCGTCAGCAGCGAGACCGCGTACTGCTCCGATTCGATCTGCACCTGCGCGCGCTCCAGCGGAATCTCCGCCAACGCCGCTTCACGGCCGTAGCAACGGCCATAACTGCCGATTTCGTTGAAATCCTCGTCCAGCAGTGCGGCAAGGCGCTCACGGTCGGCACGCACCCGCAGCGCATGCAGCGCGCGCTCCAGCGCCTCCAGTCCGGCGGCCAGCACCGTATCGGCGGGCCTGCCGGTTCCGCTCACGGCGGATCCTGTGCCAGCACGTTCGGTGCGGTCGGGAAAGCCAGCGGCACGCACTGCCCCGGTTGCGCCACGCGGTGGCCGCGCGCGGCCAGCGCCGCACCGTCAGCCACGCTGGCGTAGTGGTAGAGCATCATCCGCGACTGCAGCTCGGCGCTGTACTCACGCTCCAGGTCGTCCACGCCGGTATGCGACGGGTTGCCGTGCAGGCCGCAGTCGTGGGCGATCAGTTCGTTGTCGTTGGCATAGCGTGCCAGCATCTCCGGAATCGGCCGGGTATCGCCGCTCCAGGTCAGCGCGCCCTGCAGGCGCAGGCCATAGGCGGTCTCCGGCCAGTGATGGCGCACCGGAAACACTTCCAGGCGCACGCCCTCATGCCAGAACGCCTCGCCCACCACGATCAGCTGGAAGGCATCCCAGAAGTTCGCACCGCCCTCGGCCAGCACGTTCGGGTAGTCGCCGATGCGCTTGTGCAGCAGCGGTACCACCGTGGCCGGCACGTACAGGCGCACCTTGCCGCGGCGGTGCGTGCTGAAGAAGGTATCCACGAACAGCCGCTCGAAACCGGCCACGTGATCCAGGTGCACATGGGTGACGAACAAGGCCTGCGGCATGTGCCCGTAGTGGGCCTTGAACGCGGTCAGGCCTTCGCCGCCACAGTCGATGGTCAGCCACGGACGCCCGTCCCGCTCGATCACCGACATCGGCGACCCCAGCTCGACCGCCGACGCGTTGCCGACGCCGAGGAAACGCAACGACCAGTCCATCAGGTGCCCCGGTTCCAGGCCATGTCATAGGCGCGGCGCAGGCGCGCGTAGTCCTTCTGCACGTCTTCCACGCTGCGTTCGCCGCGCAGCTTGATCAGCGAGCGCAGCAGGCGCTTGAGGTTGCGTTCGCGCCAAGCGGTGGCCGGAATGCGGATCACCCCGCGGTCGAAGTCGATCAGCCAGCCATGGCCGTTGCCATCGAACAGGATGTTGTGCGCGTTGAGGTCGGCATGGTCCAGGCCGGCACGGTGGAAGCGGGCGATCAGCCGCCCGGTCTCCTCCCAGGGCGCGCCCCGGCCGGCGACCAGCGCACGGTCGGCCAGCGAGCGTACGCCCTCGATCCGCTCCATCAGGATCGCGGCGCGGTAACGCAGGCCCTCGCGCATGTAGTACGCGGCGATCGGCCGGGGCACCGGCAGCTTCTTTTCGCGCAGGGCGCGCATCAGGCGGAATTCGGCAAAGCTCCGGGTCCGGTCCGACCCGCGCCAGAGGTACTGGTCATGGCTGATCTTCGCTGCCAAACCGCCGCGCAGGTAGTGGCGCAGCACGCTGGCGCCGAACGGCGCATCGATGAACCAGGCGCTGCCGCGACCGCCCTCGCCGACCGGCCGGGCCTTGCTGCCCCAGTGCTGGGGCGAGAACAGACCAACCTCGGCTTGCCGCAGCCGCTCGCGGTCGAACAGAATGGCCCCGATGCCGCGACCCTCGCGGCATGGCGTCAGCGCTTCATTGGCGTCGAATGCGACCATTTCATTGAGTCTAACAACACATGGCATCAGCGTCCTCCTCCTTGTGCCTCCTGCGCCTGTCCGCACTCGGCGATGTCACCCACGTGGTGCCCCTGGTGCGCACCCTGCAGGCTGCGCGTCCGGACACGCCGATCCACTGGATCATCGACAAGGTCGGCCACAAACTGCTTGACGGCCTGCCCGGCGTCACCTTCCACGCCTACGACAAGAAGAGCGGCATGGCAGGGGTCAAGGAGCTGCGCAAACAGCTGCCACCGGGGCGTTTTGAAGCGCTGCTGCAGATGCAGGTGGCGTTCCGTGCCAACCTGCTGTCGGCGTTCATTCCCGCCGAGCGCCGCATCGGCTACGACCGCAGCCGCTCCAAGGACCTGCACGGGCTCTTCATCAACGAGCGCATTCCCGACCGTCCCGGCATCCATGTGCTGGATGCCATCGGCAGCTTCTGCGAGCCGCTGGGTCTGCGCCAGACCGAGGTCAGCTGGGACCTGGCCGTACCGCCGTCCGCCTTTGAGTGGGCCGCCGCGCAATGGCAGGACGATGGCCGCCCTGTGCTGATGATCTCGCCCTGTTCCAGCCACGTGCGCCGCAACTGGTATGCAGACCGCTATGCAGCCGTGGCCAACCACGCCGCACAGCGCGGTTGGCAGGTGGTGCTGTGCGGTGGCCGCAGCGAACTGGAGCGCAGCATGGCCGATGCCATCCAGGCACAACTGCACACGCCGGCACTGGACCTGGTCGGCAAGGACACCTTGAAGCAGCTGCCTGCCCTGCTTGCCCGCGCCAACCTGGTGATGACCCCGGACTCGGGCCCGATGCACATCGCCAACGCGATGGGCGCCAAGGTGCTGGGCCTGCATGCGGCCAGCAACCCGAACCGCAGCGGCCCGTACTCGGACCGCCGCTACTGCGTGGACCGCTACGACGATGCCGCGCGCAAGTACCTGGCCAAGCAGGCCGCCGATCTGAAATGGGGCACCAAGATCGAGTTCGACGATGTGATGGAACTGATCACCGTTGAAGACGGCATCGCCGCATTCGAACGTTACGTGGCGGACCACCTCACCTGAGCGGATGGATCATCGATAGCGCCGGGCCACGCCCGGCGGGTCCACCTCACCCACGCTGCGCGTAATCCTGGTAGGACTTCTCTTCCACGTACGCCGAGCCCAGCGCCAGGTTGATCGCCTTCTTGATGCGCGCACGCTCATCGTTGCGCAGGTAGACGCTGCGCGCCAGGTCGACGAAGCCCTGGTCGAACGCCTGCGCCTTTTCCTTCAGGCGGATGTCGTCCTCGATGTCCCACAGCTGCTCGTTGACCGCCTTCAGCTCGGCACGCAGCTTGGCGATGTCCTTCACCGCCGCCGGGTGCGCCATCCAGGTCTGCTCCAGCGCCGACAGCTCCCTGCGCACGTTGGCCAGCTTGCCCTCGTCGCTGATGCGCTCGGACTTGATCTGCAGGATCGAGATCTTGTCCAGCAGCTCGCCGAAGGACACGGGGACGAGGATTTCAGCGCTCATGGGGGAAGGCTCCAGCAAGTGATGCACACATGGTAACCCGCGCGGTGCGAACGCTCCGCCCCTGCACCTGCATTTTCCCGCGAGAACGGCGACTGGGGGAGAAACCCCCGCACCTGCGTTAGCGGTCTGGAGAGGCGGCCTGCCGCCCTCCACGCCCGGCCAGTCCAACGGCCGAGCGCGCGCGACCCGCCCTGACCAGATGCAGCAAAAGAGGGCGGCAACCGCACTTCACTCCTTTCCGTGGAACTCCGCATGCATCGATATCCCGCCCTCCCCGCCCGTCGCGCCACCGTCCTCGGCAGTGCCCTTGTTGCAGCACTTCTCGGCATCGCTGCCGCGCCGCAGGCCCATGCCAGTGCCTTCCATGTGAATGGAGACACGCTCTACTACACCGGCAACGTGCTGGCGACCGATCCGCAGACGCTGGAGGCCTACATCCTGGCCGCGCAGGCCCGTGGTACGCCGCTGCGCCAGGTGGTGTTCCGCAACTCGCCGGGCGGGGCCGCCTCCGGTGGCGTGGGCATGGGCGCCATCATCCGCCAGCATGGGCTGGATACCGTACTGGACGGCGGCTGCTACTCGGCCTGCGCCGACGCCTTCGTTGCCGGCGTGAAGCGCAAGGTGACGCAGTTCGGCCTGCTGCCGGCGCACGGGAGCTACACGGAGACGGTGCTGGGCATCCATGGCGAATCCGGCCCGAACGGCCCTACCCCGTACCCGGGGCAGGACAAGTACATCAAGTACTACCGGGACATGTTCGGCCCGACCGACTTCGCGGTCATCGAAGCGCGCATCGTCCAGGCGCACTATGAACTGACCCAGCAGTCGGGCTTCCTGCGCTACTTCGACCCGAACGTGGCGGCCGTGGCCACGCGCTTCTGCCCGACCCGCGACCAGAGCGCGGCAGGCAACTGCACCGCGTATCCCGGTGTCACCTTCTACAGTGATCGCGTCGTTACCGAAGCCGGTTACGTCCAGCCTGGCGACGTGCTTTCCATCGACAAGGAAGTGAGCGGAGACCTCAATCCGAACCTGGCCGTGCGCGGGCGCTACACCAACGCGCTGGCCAACCTGCGCTACTTCCAGCAATCGGCCCCGGACATCCGGCTGGACGACGCCTTCGGTGTGATCCGCATCGGCAGGGGCGGTGTCTGGTCACTGGATACCGCCTCCGCCGCCCAGTATGTGGTGGCCGATGGCGGCACCCTGCGCCTGCAGCAGAATGGCTGGATCCACCACGCCGAAGCCATCGGCGCCCGCAATGGCGGGCGCATCGAGCTGCAGCAGGGCGCACTGCGCAGCCTGACCGTGGTCGAACGCGGCGGCGTGCTGACCGGACACGGTTCATTGAATGCCACGATCGACATCAACGAGGGCGGAACGCTCGCGCCCTCCGGCATCGTCATGCGCCCCTACTCGCTGGAAGCACTCGCGCCGGGTGGCGACGACGTGTTCACCAGCGAACGCTTCCGGATCGGCAAGGGGCGCTACATCAACCTCAAGGACGGCGCGAACCTGGCCTTCCAGGTCGACAGCCAGCGCACCGCACCGGCACTGACGCTGGAAGAAGCCCGCTACTTCCTGGTCGAAGAGGACCGGCGGTCCGGTGACTACAACCTGTACGGCAACATCAACCGCGCCGTGCTGAGCATTGCCCCCAGCGCCAGGCTGACGCTGGACGTCAAGCAGGCGTTCTTCCCGGCAGGCCAGCAGAACCATCTGGTCGGAACCCAGGTGGATTCCAGCGCCCTGCAGCTGCCCGTCGCCCCCTGCGGCCCGTCGAACGGTGAGTACGCCGGCTTGTGGTGCCGCACCGCTACGCCCGATACCCTGACCCGCGCAGCGCCGGTGTCGGACTTCATCGAAGGGCGCTTCCAGTACGTCGAGCGCAGTGGCGAGGCCGGCAGCGCGGTGGATCTCACCGCTCCCGGCGCGGTGTTCCGCCCTCGCCACAATTCACTGCTCAGCTTCACCGTCAACCAGACCGGCAGTGGCCTGTGGCTGACCGCCAATCCTTCCTTCGACGACACACGCTTGTTCGGCAATGCCGCGTCCGGCGACGGCCTGGGCATCGCACTGCAACAGGCAGCTGCGCAGCGCACTTCCTCGATGAGTGGACTGCTGGGCGCCCTGCAGTTCGCTGACCGCGATGACATCGCGCGCCAGGCGGGAGCACTGCGTGGCGACGGGCATGCCAGCCTGCGCCTGGCCGATTCCGCACTGGTCGGCAGCATCGGCAACGTCGTGCAGCAGCACCAGGCAGCATCGCGCAGCGGTGGCGATGCGGACGGCCTGGCTGCACAGGCCGCACAGACGGCCTCGGCACAATCTGCGATGACCGGCAATCGCCTGTTCAACCAGCTGGCGATGCACCTGGTCGCACCGGCGGATGCGGGCAGTGATGCGGGCGACGCCGGACGCAACCGCAGCTTCTGGGCGCGGGGCTTCGGCAGCCACGGCCGTATCGAGGGGGATGCCGGCGTCGCCAGCCTGAGCCACACCATCGGCGGCATCGCACTTGGTGCCGATACCCGCCTGGCAGACGACCGTGTGACACTGGGCGTGAGCCTTGCCGCGGCCGACATGTCGACCCGGTCCAGCGAAGGTGCAGGATTCAGCGGCGATGTCCGCGCGCTGGATATCGGCGGCTACGTGGACGCGCTCTATTCGCGCGGCTACCTGTCCGCCGCCGTCCGCTACACCGATCTTCGCCACGACACCCGTCGCAGCATCGAGGGTATCGAGGGCCTGCAGGCACCGCTGCGTGCGAAGTACAGCAACGACGCGATTTCCGCGCGCGTGGAGCATGCGTTCTCATTCACCACCGGCAACGGCGTGGTGATCCAGCCGCTGCTGCCGGTGATCGACTACACGCGCACCTCGGCCACGCACTTCAACGAAGGCCGGGACGCAGCCGCACTGGTCGGCCGCAGTGGCAGCCTGGAGAGCATCCGCGTGGGCGCTGGCCTGCAGTTGTTCAAGACCTTCGACGGCAACAACGGCGAGCGCATCACCCCGCGTGCCCGCGTGGTCTGGCAGAAGGAGCTTGGCGATACCCAGGCCCGCTACAGCAACGGCTTCGCCGCCGCCCCGGACCTGCTGTTCAGTGCCAGCAGCCAGACCGTCGGCGAACAGGTCCTCGCCTGGAACCTGGGCGTGACCAGCCGTGCCAGCAAGCGCCTGTCGGTGATGGTTGATTACGTGGGCGAGCGGCGCGACGGCCAGACCCAGAACGGCATACAGCTGGGGCTGGGCTACACGTTCTGAGCACACGCCATTCGCACAGGGCATGGATTCCCACCCTGTGCGAATGGCCTTCCCTCGCACGCCATGCGTGGATGCGCCCAGCGGCAACGTCTCGGGCGACGCGCGCTACGCGCGGCGCATCCCGCGCCAGATAAAAGAAATCGGGCTGCCTTTCGGCAGCCCTCCACTGCTCCTGCAGAGACAAGGAACTCATCAATGCAGCAGCCACCACGCACGGAACGATCTGGAGCAACAAGCCCCTCTGTTGAGGGGCTGCCCCGACAGGGGCGGGGAGAGGCAGGCAAAGGGAGGGGCCCACGCGTTGCACGGCAACGTGTGGGGCGACGCGCGAAACGCGCGTTGCGTCCCGCGCCAGATAAAAAAAAAGGGCTGCCTTTCGGCAGCCCTTTTTTTTTATCTGGCGGAGAGGGGGGGATTGTCGGGTGCATCCATGCACCCGACCCTTCCGCGCTACGCGCTCCAGGGCCAGCCTACGGCTGTCCGGTTCTGCTCCTGCAGAACCGTCGAACCCCGTCGGGGGTTCTCATCCCCCCGCATCAGAGGTGTCGATCACTACAACAACCGCCTGCATCTCCCGAACGTTGGCCAAGAAAAAAGCCGCCCAGTGGGCGGCTTTCTTCTTTATCTGGCGGAGAGGGGGGGATTCGAACCCCCGAGGCGCTATAAACGCCTGCCTGATTTCGAGTCAGGTACATTCAACCACTCTGCCACCTCTCCGGGTGGTCCCCGGCGGACCGGGGACGCGCATCATACGAGGAAGTGAGGCCGACGACAAGTGATTCCGGCCAACGAAGTGAAAATTTCCTGGGCGCATGCCTTGCCGGATGCCTGCGCCCACCCGATGATGCCTGTCTCCCCCGGCAATACTCCGCCCTGCCCACCATGATCGAATTCGGACACCTGACCCACCCCGGCATGCGCCGCGAGCTCAACGAGGACACCTACTACGGTGACAGCGAGCTGGCCCTGTGGCTGGTGGCCGACGGCATGGGCGGGCATGCGTGCGGCGAAGTGGCCAGCGCACTGGCACGCGAAACCATCGTGCGCGAGATCCGCCGCGGCGCACCGCTGGCACAGGCCATCCGCACCGCCGACGAAGAGATCATCCGCGCCTCGCGCCGGCGCAACGACACGTTGCCGATGGGCACCACCGTGGTGGCCGCGCGCGTGCAGGGCAACCGCTATGAAGTAGCCTGGGTCGGCGACAGCCGCGCTTACCTGTGGCGCGACGGCCAGCTGGCGCAGCTCAGCCAGGACCACAGCGTGGTGCAGGAACTGGTCGCACAGGGCAACCTGACCGCTGAGCAGGCCCGCGCGCATCCGCACCGCAACGTGGTTACCCAGGCACTGGGCGTGACGGATCCGGCACACCTGAACGTGGCCACCACCAGCGGCGAGCTGCGCCCCGGCATGCAGCTGCTGCTGTGCAGTGACGGTCTCACCGAGGAAGTGGATGACCGCGGCATCGCCCGCACCCTGGCATTCGAAGATGCCAGCGCGCAGGAATGCGTGGATACGCTGGTCGCCGCCGCACTCGACGGCGGTGGCCGTGACAACATCAGCGTGATCCTGGTGCGCTGCCACTGACCGGTAGATCCACGCCACGCGTGGATACGGCGCTGCCGGCCAGCGGCCGGCACTACCTCATTCCAGGCATTACGCGCTGGCGGGCTCTTCCACCTTCGGGCCATCCCACAGTGCGTGGCCGGCCTTCTTGCGCAGTCGCTCCAGGCGCGCGGTGTGCGCTTCCAGTTCCGACGGCGTAGCCACCACGCGCGGACGTGGCAGCAGTTTGCTGGTATCGAAAGCCTGCAATGCCGCGCCGGCACCGCCGCCATCTTCATCGCCCAGACCGAAGCCGATCTCTTCCTGGCCCGAGGTCAGCGCGATGTAGACATCGCCCAGGATCTGCGCATCGAGCAGGCCACCGTGCAGCGCACGGTGCGAGTTGTCCACGCCCAGCCGCTTGCACAGCGCATCCAGCGAATTGCGCTGGCCCGGGAAGCGCTCGCGCGCCATCACCAGGGTATCGATCACCGTGCAGCGATCGGTGATCTTGCCGTACTGCGGCCCCAGCAGCGACAGCTCGTTGTCGAGGAAGCCCAGGTCGAACGCCGCGTTGTGGATGATCAGCTCGGCGCCATCGATGAAGGCCAGGAACTCATCGGCGATCTGCGCGAAGTCCGGCTTGTCATCGAGGAACTCCAGGGTCAGGCCGGTGACTTCCTGCGCGCCCTGTTCGAACTCGCAGTCCGGCTTGATGTACTGGTGATAGTTGTTGCCGGTCGGGCGGCGCTTGAACAGCTCCACGCAGCCGATTTCGACAATGCGGTTGCCCTTCTTCCACTCCAGGCCGGTGGTTTCGGTATCGAGGATGATCTGACGCATGGGCTCAGTTTACCGGGCTGGCGTCGCGGATCTGGATCGCCGCGTTGCGCGCCAGGGTATCCACCCGCTCATTGTCCGGATCGCCGGAGTGGCCCTTCACCCACCGCCAGTCGATCTGATGCCGCAGCGTGGCCGCCTGCAGGCGCTCCCACAGCTCGCGGTTCTTCACCGGGTCGCCACCGGCGGTCTTCCAGTTCTTGCGGATCCAGCCCGGCATCCACTGGGTCAGGCCCTGCCGCACGTACTGCGAGTCGGTGTAGAGCACGATGTTGCACGGCTCGGTCAGCGACTCCAGCCCGGAAATGGCCGCCATCAGCTCCATCCGGTTGTTGGTGGTGTGCGCCTCGCCACCACTCAGTTCGCGCTCGTGGCCCTTGTAGCGCAGCAGCGCGGCCCAGCCGCCGGGGCCGGGATTGCCGAGGCAGGATCCGTCGGTGTGGATTTCGATGGTCTTCAATACAGCTCCAGAATCAAGTAGCTACGGTGCCGTGCCAGCGCACCGGCAGCGGTTTCGGCCCGGGCAGGGCCAGCGTGCGTTTTTCCGCATGGAACAGGCAGGCCGCGCGCAATGGCGCCCAGCCCCCCGGGCGACGGCTGCCGGCACCGCGCCAGAGCGGGCCGAGGTAGCGCACCTCGTCGCACTCCAGGCCATGGCGGCCGAGCAGCAGGCGGATCCGCTGCGGCGTACGCACCACCAGCCCATGCTGCCGCCAGTGGGTGCGGTACGGGCTGAACGGATTGAGGCTGCTCAGCCACAAATGCCCGCCCGGCATCAGTACGCGCTCGCACTCGTCGAGCAGCTGGTCGGCATCGCCTGTGGTGACATGCTGCAGCACGATCGCATTGACGCTCTCGTTGGCCAGGGGCAAGGGCAGCCCGCAGCGGGTATCGCCGTCATAGCCCGGCCCCTGCCGGTACAGGCGCAGACCGCGTCCGCCCAGCTGTGCATCGTCCAGCCAGGCCACACTTGGTGCGATCCACAGCCAGGGCTGCGCCGGCAGCACCGACAGCTGTGGCAGCAGCAATTGCCGCTCCAGCACGCGCAAGGACTCCGCCGGTTCACTGTCGAACCACGGGGTCTGGCTCGCTTGACGGGTGCTCTGCAGCGCGGGCATGGTCCAATTCTATGCGACTGACTGCCCTGCCCGCATTTGCGGATAACTACATCTGGACGCTGATCGACAACGATGGCGCCGCCGTGGTCGTCGACCCCGGTGATGCCGCGCCCGTGCTCGCGCTGGCCGATCAGGGCCTGCGCGTGGACACGATCCTGCTTACCCATCACCACGACGACCACATCGGTGGCGTGCCGGCATTGCAGGCACGTTTCCCCGGCGCGCGGGTCGTCGCGCCGGTCGAGGAACGCATTCCCACGGCGACCGAGCGGGTCGGCGAAGGTGAACGCGTTCAGGCACTGGGCCGGACGTTCCACGTACTATCCGTGCCCGGGCATACCCGCAGCCACATCGCGTTTCACACTGCTGAACATCTTTTCAGCGGAGATTCGTTGTTCAGCCTGGGCTGTGGACGCCTGTTCGAAGGTACGCCGTCCCAGCTGCTGGCGTCGATGCGCAAGCTGGGTGCCCTGCCCGCGCAACTGCTGCTTTGTTGCGCTCATGAGTACACCGTGTCAAATGCCGTCTTCGCGCGGCATGTCGACCCCGCCAACGCTGCCTTGTGGCAGCGCCAAGAGGAGGCTTTGGCCATGCGCCGCGATGACCGTTCCACCCTGCCGGTAACCCTGGCCAACGAATTCGACTGCAATCCCTTCCTGCGTGTGCACGCTGCACCGATCCGTGCGTCGGTATCGGCACACCTGGGCCGTGACGTCGTGGACGACGTCGACGTGATGGCCGGTCTCCGGCACTGGAAAGACGGCTTCCGCGCATGATGCGCCGAAGTCTGCCGCTGGCCCTGGGCCTTGCCCTGGGGCTGGCCGGAACCGCAGGCGCACAGTCGCTGGGCGCCGGCATCAGCCAGAACCTGACCGCTGCCGCGGCCCTGCCGCTGGATCCCTCGGCGCTGCCGGCCGCTTCGGTGCGCAACGGCCAGGAGATCTTCACCAGCTTCCGCGACGGCCTGGCCGAACCCAGCTGCGACGCAGAGGCCACCAGCCCGCGCTGGCAGAAGCAGTTCGCCCACGCCCCCTCGCGCCTGGCCAACCAGGATGACGATGCGCTGGTGCTGTTCGGCTATGTGGTCGAAGAGCTGCGCAAGGCGAACCTGCCCACCGAGTTCGCGCTGATTCCCTTCGTGGAAAGCGGCTACCGGCCCAATGCCCGCAACGGCAGCGGCCCGACCGGCCTGTGGCAGTTCATCGCCACCACCGCGCGCAACCACCGCGTGCCGATGGCCAACGGCTATGACGGCCGCCTGTCGGCAGTCGATTCGACCCAGGCCGCAGTGCGCTACCTGAAGACCCTGCACGGCATGTTCGGCGGCGACTGGCGCCTGGCCACCATGGCCTACAACGCCGGCGAGTACCGCGTGCTGCAGTCCATGCGCAAGGCCGGCATGAACGCGCAGAACGCCAAGCCGTCGGCGCTGCCTGGCCTGTCGCCGGTTACCCATGCCTACGTCGAGAAGCTGCATGCCCTGGCGTGCGTGCTGGAAGACGTGGAAGACCAGCCCGGCGTGATGGCCTCGCTGGACCGCACCGTGCCGGTACTGAAGGACCACACCCTGCCTGCGGGCACCAGCGTGCAGCAGTGGGCCGCACAGCGCGCCCTGGACCCTGCCAGGATCGCCCGCCTCAATCCGGCCCTGGCCTCCGGTGGCCGCCCCTCGGGCACCACCCGCGTGCTGGCACCTGTCTCGGCTGCAAATGCGACGGTGACGGAGACAGCGACCGCGCTGGTCGCCAGCGCCGCACCGGTGGCGGCCGCGGTACCCGCGCCGCAGGCCACCAGGACCGTCGCCGCGATCGCCGACCGTCCGCGCAGCCGCCGCCACACCGTGCGTGATGGCGAGTCGGCCTGGACCATCGCCCGCCGCTATGGCATGCCGGTGAAGGCCCTGCTGTCGCTGAACGGCCTGAGCGGCAGCAGCGTGCTGAAGCCTGGCGCGGTACTGCGCGTGGAAGACTGACGGACAGGCCAAGCGCCTCCCCACGTAGAGCCGAGCCCACGCTCGGCTTTTTTCTTGCCTGCGACTTGTCTGGATTCATGACAAGCCGAGCATGGGCTCGGCTCCACAGTTCAATTTCCAGCAACGCTCCAACAAAAAAGGCCCGGCATTGCCGGGCCTTTCTCGTCCTGCCCACCGCGAGGCTTACAGGTTCGCTTCGGTGGTCTGGATCACGAACTTCTTGCGCATCGCCTCGACGTAGGCCTTGGCCGCAGCCATGCCATCGATCTGGCTCAGCTGGTCCTTCAGCTGCTTCTGCTGCTCGGCGGTCACTTCCTTCACGTCGCCCGGGTTCACCTTGTTCACCGCGAACAGCAGCGCGTGGCCGTTGACGTCGACCTTGCCGTAGCTCGGCTTGCCATCCGCCGGCACCGGCGCGCTGAAGATCGCGCGGTTGATTTCCGGGGTCGGCACCGGCTGGCTGCGCGGCAGGCCCGGCATCGGGCTCAGCTGCAGCTTCTCGCTGGCCGCCAGCGAATGCAGGGTAGCGCCCGCCTTCAGCTTGGCCAGCACGGCATCGGCCGCCTTGTCGCTGGCCTGGCGCTGACGGTCGGCACGGATCGCGGCGATCACCTGCTCGCGGGCCTTGTCCAGCGGCATGGCCTGTTCCGGGGTGTGCGCGGCCACACGGATGACCACACTGTGGTTGGTCGCACCGCCCAGAGCGATCGGATCGCTGGCGGTCCCGTCCTGCACCAGCACGTCGGAGAACGCGGCACGCAGCACGGCCGGGTCAGCGGCGATGCCACTGGCGGTGGCACGGGTGATCGGGCCCAGGGTCTGCAGCGGCAGGTTCACTTCCTTGGCCGCAGCCGCCAGATCGCTCGGGCTCTTGTTGATGGCGTCGACCAGACGGCCGGCCAGTTCGTTGAAGCCGCGCTCGCCGTCGGCCTTCAGCTGCTCGGCGGCCAGCGTGTCACGCACTTCCTCGAACGACTTGCCCTGGCCACCACGGACCGCGGCAACCTTGATGATGTGATAGCCGAACTCGGTCTTGACCGGGCCGATCACGTCACCGGCCTTGGCAGCGAACAGTGCATCTTCGAACGGCTTGACCATCGCGCCGCGTTCGACCCAACCCAGGTCACCGCCCTGGTCCTTCGAGCCCGGGTCTTCCGAGTTGGCCTTGGCCAGTGCAGCGAAGTCGGCGCCGGCGGCCTTGGCTTCGGCGGCAATCTTGTTCGCCTTGGCTTCGGCACCGTCGCCGGTGATCAGGATATGCGAGGCCTGGCGCTGCTCCGGCGTGGTGAACTTCGCCTTCTCGTCTTCATAGCGCTTGCGCAGGGTGGCTTCGTCGGCTGCGGTCGGTGCCGGCAGGTTCGCGCCATTGATCTCAACGTACTCGAGCGAGACACTCTCGGCCTGGCGGAAGTCCTTGCCATGGCTGTCGTACCACTGCTTGATCTGCGCATCGGTCACCGGCGCGGTGTCGGCCGGCACTTCCGGCAATGCGGCCAGTTCGACGTCGCGGGTCTCGCCCAGCAGCTTCAGCAGGCGCTCGGTCTCGGACTGGGTGACGAAGCCCGAGTTCTGCAGGCCCGACGGAATCACCGACTGCTGCAGGCTCTCACGCACCAGTTCCTGGAACTGGGTCGGGGTACGCGGCGGATTGCCACCGGCCAGCGCCAGGCGGTAGTTGTTCTCGTTGAACTTGCCGTTCGAATCGAGGAAGGCCGGGATGGTGGCGATGTACTCGCGCACCGCGCCATCGCCGATCACGACACCGGCCTGCTCGCCGACCAGGCGCACGACCTGCTCGTCGATCAGCTGATCGAGCACGGCCAGCTTGTTCTCAGTGCTCTCGAACGCGCGCGGGTCGAAATTCTCGCCCTGCTGCTGGCGCTCACGCATGCGCTCCTGCTCGAAGCGGGTGCGGAAATCCTGCGCGCTGATCTCATGGTGCTGCCACAGCATGCGCACCGGCCACCACGACGGTGCCGAACGCCACCAGGTCGGGGGCGCGGAAACCTTGGCCACGTTCTGTGCGCCAACGCCACCAAGGTAGCTGTTGTCGATCACGAACAGGAACGGAATCATCAGCAGCCCCAGGATCACGGTGACGATCCAGCCTGAGGTCTTGTCGCGGAGTTTCTGCAGCATGGTGAGGAATCACAAGGCCTGATTGGCGAGCCCGGCAGTGTAACCCGCTTCGCCGCAGGGACCAAAAGCAGCGCCCGCATGGCCTGCGCGCGCCTTCGCGGCAACGCGCGGCGGGCAGATCCCCCCCGCGCGTGCGATTGCACGCATGACACAAAGAAAAAGCCCCCGGCTTGCGCCGAGGGCTTTTAGAGTTGGCGGAGCGGACGGGACTCGAACCCGCGACCTCCGGCGTGACAGGCCAGCATTCTAACCAGCTGAACTACCGCTCCGCGCTGAAACTTTGCAGGCGCCCAGTATATCCGAAGACTCCCTGGAAACCCAGCCCGATGAACACTTTTTTCAAAGTTTTTTCACAGGGACTTAAGAATTCTGCAATGGCGGAGCGGACGGGACTCGAACCCGCGACCTCCGGCGTGACAGGCCAGCATTCTAACCAGCTGAACTACCGCTCCGTTCTTGCAAAAACCTTTTCGCCTTCTTCCCGAACCTTCCAGGGAGAAGACAAGGCCCCCGGCTTCAGGCCGGGGGCCTCGATGTAGTGGCGGAGCGGACGGGACTCGAACCCGCGACCTCCGGCGTGACAGGCCAGCATTCTAACCAGCTGAACTACCGCTCCGCGTTGTTACCTTTTTTGTTTTCAGCCGGCCTGGACCGGGGAGAAAACAAAGCCTCCAGCTTTTGGCCGGAGGCCTCGTTGAATGGCGGAGCGGACGGGACTCGAACCCGCGACCTCCGGCGTGACAGGCCAGCATTCTAACCAGCTGAACTACCGCTCCACACTCAAACTTTTACCGCGGTGCTGTGGTGGGTGCTGAGGGTTTCGAACCCCCGACCCTCTCCGTGTAAAGGAGACGCTCTACCGCTGAGCTAAGCACCCCAGCGAGCCGCTTAGTTTACAGCATCCTTCAGGGCCTTACCAGCCTTGAACGACGGATTCTTCGAAGCAGCGATCTTGATGGTGTCGCCGGTCTTCGGGTTGCGGCCGGTGCGTGCAGCACGGTCGCGGACCTGGAAGGTACCGAAGCCAACCAGGGTGACCGCATCGCCGTCCTTCAGCGCCTTGGTGACGGCAGCAACGACGGCATCGACAGCGCGGCTGGACTCGGCCTTGGTCAGGTCGGCAGCTTCAGCAACGGCATCGATCAATTCGGTCTTGTTCATTCTCTACAACTCCTTTGGCGGTGGGTTCCGCTTATTCGACAGGGAAGCAACCGCATGCCTTCTGCATGCGGCCGCCATGTGGAAACGGTTCGCCGATTCAGTCATCGCTGACAGCGATCACTCATTCGCGAGTGCTGCTTTTATACCAGTGGCCCTACCCCCACGCAAGCTGGAAAGCCAGCAACGACGCGGGTTTCGGGCCATTGGACAGCGCGCGTCAATGCTTGACGCGCGCGCTTCCACTCGGTTTGGCCTTGCTGCGCACCGTGACACGCTGCGCACTCTTGCGCGCCTTCTTCGGTGCCAACGGACGCTCCAGCGCCAGGTCCAGGACTTCTTCGATGTACTTCACCGGCACGATCTTCAGATCGCGGGTGACGTTGGCCGGAATGTCGGCCAGGTCCTTGCGGTTCTCTTCCGGGATGATCACCGTGCGGATGCCACCACGCAGTGCCGCCAGCAGCTTTTCCTTCAGGCCACCGATCGCGGTGACGCGACCACGCAGGGTGATCTCGCCGGTCATCGCCACGTCAGCACGCACCGGCACCTTGGTCAGCATCGACACCAGCGAGGTCACCATCGCCGCGCCGGCACTCGGGCCGTCCTTCGGCGTGGCACCATCGGGCACGTGCAGGTGCACGTCGTGCTTCTGCAGGAAGTCGCTGTCGATGCCAAAGCCCACGGCGCGCGAACGCACCACCGACAGCGCCGCCGACGCAGATTCCTTCATCACGTTGCCGAGCTGGCCGGTCAGGATCAGCTGGCCCTTGCCCGGCACCAGCGTCGATTCGATCTGCAGAAGATCGCCACCGACCTCGGTCCAGGCCAGGCCGGTGACCAGGCCGATCTCGTTCTCTTCCTCGGCACGGCCGAAGTCGAAGCGACGCACGCCCAGGTACTTGTCCAGGTTCTTGCTGGACACGCTCACCAGCGCCTTCTTCTTCGCACCCTTCTTCGCCTTCGCCGCCGGCTGCGGGCCGGCCAGCGCGATCTCCTTCACCACCTTGCGGCAGATCTTGGCGATCTCGCGTTCCAGGTTGCGCACGCCCGATTCGCGCGTGTAGTAACGCACGATGTCCTGGATGGCATCGCTGCCGATCTCCAGTTCTTCCGGCTGCAGGCCGTTGGCCTTGATCTGCTTCGGCACCAGGTAACGGGTGGCGATGTTGAGCTTCTCGTCCTCGGTGTAGCCGGGGATGCGGATCACTTCCATGCGGTCCAGCAGCGGGCCCGGAATGTTGAGCGAGTTCGAGGTCGCCACGAACATCACTTCGGACAGGTCCAGATCCACTTCCAGGTAGTGGTCGTTGAACGCGTTGTTCTGCTCCGGATCGAGCACTTCCAGCAGCGCCGAAGACGGATCGCCACGGAAGTCCATCGACATCTTGTCGATCTCGTCGAGCACGAACAGCGGGTTCTTGCTGCCGACCTTGTTGAGGTTCTGCACGATGCGGCCCGGCATCGAACCGACGTAGGTACGGCGGTGGCCACGGATCTCGGCCTCGTCGCGCACGCCGCCCAGCGACATGCGCACGAACTTGCGGTTGGTGGCCTTGGCGATGGACTGGCCCAGCGAGGTCTTGCCCACGCCCGGCGGCCCGACCAGGCACAGGATCGGGCCCTTCATCTGCTTCACGCGCGACTGCACCGCCAGGTATTCAAGGATGCGCTCCTTGACCTTCTCCAGGCCATAGTGGTCGGCGTCGAGGGTGTCCTGCGCGGCCTTCAGGTCCTTGCGCACCTTGCTGCGTTTCTTCCACGGCACGCCCAGCAGCCACTCCAGGTAGTTGCGCACAACCGCCGCTTCGGCCGACATCGGCGACATCTGCTTGAGCTTGTTCAGTTCGTTGCGCGCCTTGGCTTCAACCGCCTTCGGCATACCGGCTTCGGCGATCTTGCGGGCCAGCTCTTCCAGCTCGCCCGGCGCGTCGTCCAGGTCACCCAGTTCCTTCTGGATGGCCTTCATCTGTTCGTTGAGGTAGTACTCGCGCTGGCTCTTCTCCATCTGCGACTTCACGCGGCCGCGGATGCGCTTTTCCATCTGCTGCACGTCGATCTCGCCGTCGACCAGGCCGACCAGCATCTCCAGGCGATCGCCGACGGCCAGCGTTTCCAGCAGGCGCTGCTTGTCGGCCAGGCGCACGCTGATGTGCGCGGCGATGGTGTCGGCCAGGCGCGCCGGCTCATCGATGCCCGACAGCGTCTGCAGCAGTTCCGGTGGCAGCTTGCGGTTGGTCTTGACGTACTGCTCGAACAGCGACATCAGCGAGCGGGCGATCGCCTCGACCTCGCGGGCCTCGCGTTCGTCGGTGGCGTCGATTTCCACCGCCTGCCCGTGCAGCGAGCCGTTGCGCTCGTCGACGTGGGTGACCTGCACGCGCGACAGGCCTTCGACCAGCACCTTGATGGTGCCGTCGGGCAGCTTCAGCAGCTGCAGCACCTGCGCCAGCGTACCGACCTGGTAGAGGTCGGCCGCATGCGGGTCATCGGTCTCGGCCGACTTCTGCGCCAGCAGCAGGATGCGCTTGTCCGATTCCATTGCCTGTTCGAGCGCGTGCATGGACTTGTCACGGCCGACGAACAGCGGGATGACCATGTGCGGGAACACCACTACGTCGCGCAGCGGCAGGACCGGCAGGTCGAGGGTTTCACTTGGGGAACGGGCCATGGGGGCTCCAGGGAAGGGGAAAACCGCCTCCGGGAGGGCATCTTCCGGAGACAAAAAAAGCCGATGGCCCCGTTATGGGGCCATCGGCTTTCAGATGCAAGGCATTCCTTGAAAATCCTTTCCAATCAACAACCTGGAAGGATCACTCGGCGCCTGCGGCCTTCTGTTCAGGGGCCGCCGGGGTCTGGTAGATCAGGTACGGCTCGGACTTGTGCTCGATCACCGACTCGTCCACCACCACCTTGCTGACGTTTTCCTGCGACGGCAGGTCGTACATGGTGTCCAGCAGGACCGATTCGACGATGGTGCGCAGGCCACGGGCACCGGTCTTGCGCTTGAGCGCCTTGCGGGCAATGGCCGACAACGCGTCCGGACGGAACTCCAGCTCGACGTTCTCCATCTCGAACAGCTTCTTGAACTGCTTGGTGATGGCGTTCTTCGGCTCGGTCAGGATCTTGATCAGGGCCGGCTCGTCCAGCTCCTCCAGGGTCGCCACCACCGGCAGGCGGCCGACGAACTCGGGGATCAGGCCGAACTTGATCAGGTCTTCCGGCTCGACTTCGGCCAGCACCTTGCCCACTTCCTGCTTGCGCTCGCTGCTCTTCACCTTGGCGCCGAAGCCGATGCTGCCGACGTCGGTGGAACGGGCCTGGATCACCTTGTCCAGCCCGGCGAACGCGCCGCCGCAGATGAACAGGATGTTCTTGGTGTCCACCTGCAGGAATTCCTGCTGCGGATGCTTGCGGCCGCCCTGCGGCGGAACGCTGGCCACGGTGCCTTCGATCAGCTTCAGCAGGGCCTGCTGCACGCCTTCGCCGGACACATCGCGGGTGATCGACGGGTTCTCGCTCTTGCGCGAGATCTTGTCGATTTCATCGATGTAGACGATGCCCTGCTGCGCCTTCTCGACATCGTAGTCGCACTTCTGCAGCAGCTTCTGGATGATGTTCTCCACGTCCTCGCCCACGTAACCGGCTTCGGTCAGCGTGGTGGCATCGGCCATGGTGAACGGCACGTTGAGCAGGCGGGCCAGGGTCTCGGCCAGCAGCGTCTTGCCCGAACCGGTCGGGCCGACCAGCAGGATGTTCGACTTCGCCAGTTCGACGTCGTCGTTCTTCTGCCGGCTCTCGATGCGCTTGTAGTGGTTGTACACGGCCACGGCCAGGGTGCGCTTGGCGCGGTTCTGGCCGATCACGTACTGGTCGAGCACCTCGAGGATCTCGCGCGGCTTCGGCAGCGAACTGCGCGCCGACTGCGCCTTTTCCTCAAGTTCCTCGCGGATGATGTCGTTGCACAGCTCCACGCATTCATCACAGATGAACACGCTCGGACCCGCAATCAGCTTGCGCACTTCATGCTGGCTCTTGCCGCAGAAAGAGCAGTAGAGGATCTTGCCGGTGTCCGTGGAACGACCTTGGCGGTCTTCGCTCATGCTTCGCTTACCCAGTTACCCCACCCGCTGAACGGGGGTTCGATTCGAGAATAGCACAGGGTCGAGGGGACACCAGTCCCGCCCGACCCTGCAGGAACGGGGCCTCCATGGCCCCGTGAAGGCCGGTCAGCCGGCCTGGATCGACTCATCCGGACGACGCTCCAGGACCTGGTCGACCAGACCGTAGGCCTGCGCCTCGAAGGCGCTCTTGAAGTTGTCGCGCTCGGTGTCACGGGCGATCGTCTCCAGCGACTGGCCGGTGTGCTTGGCCAGCACCTCGTTCAGGCGCGAACGCAGGGTCAGGATCTCACGCGCGTGGATGTCGATGTCGGTCGCCTGGCCCTGGTAGCCACCCAGCGGCTGGTGGATCATCACGCGCGAGTTCGGCAGCGCGTAGCGCTTGCCGGCTTCGCCCGCGGCCAGCAGCAGGGCGCCCATCGAGGCGGCCTGGCCGATGCAGGTGGTGCTCACATTCGGCTTGATGTACTGCATGGTGTCGTAGATCGCCATGCCGGCGGTGACCACGCCACCCGGCGAGTTGATGTAGATGTTGATGTCCTTTTCCGGGTTTTCCGATTCCAGGAACAGCAACTGCGCCACCACCACGTTGGCCATGTGATCGTCGATCGGGCCCACGAGGAAGATCAGGCGCTCCTTCAACAGGCGCGAATAGATGTCGTAGGCACGCTCGCCGCGGCTGGTCTGCTCGACCACCATCGGAACCAGGTTCAGGGCTTTGGTTCGGTTGTCCATTACGTGAGGTACCTATCTTGGGGGGCAACAACCCCGCGCCGGCAAAGGCGCGGGGCATCCGGTGATCCGGCCGGGCTTACTGGCGGATCGCGTCCTGGAACGACAGCTTCTCTTCGGTGTGCTGGGCACGCTCGGCGATCCAGTCGATCACCTGCTCTTCCATCACACGGTTCTGCAGGCCAGACATCAGCTGGGGGTCGTTGCGGTACATCTCAATGACCTGCTCCGGCTCTTCGTAGGTCGAAGCGATCAGGCGCATCGTTTCGTTCAGGCGCTTGGCTTCCAGGCGCAGGTCGTTGATGCGGGCCACCTCGCCGACCAGCAGGCCGACCAGCACGCGCTTGGCGGCGGCGTCCTTGAAGCCTTCGTGGGCATCGGCCGGGATCTCACCGACGTTCTGGCCGTTGCGGCGGATCTGCTCGACCTGCTGGGCCAGCATGGCGCGGGCCTCGTTCTCGACCAGGCGCGGCGGCATTTCCACCGACGAATAGGCGGCAATCAGCTGCTCGCCCACTTCGCGGCGCAGACGGTTCATCAAGGCGCCCTTCAGCTCGCGCTCCAGGTTGGCACGGATGTCGCTGCGGAACTGCTCCACATCGCCACCCTTCACGCCGAAGCTCTTGATGAAGGCTTCGTCGACCGCCGGCACGACCGGCTCGGAAACTTCGGCAACCTTGACGGTGACCTGCACGGTCTTGCCGGCCAGCACCGGCACGCGCCAGTCCGCCGGGAACTCGACGTCCAGGGTCTTCTCTTCGCCCTTGGCCAGGCCAACCAGGCCCTTTTCGATGGTTTCGAACATCATGCCCTGGCCGAGCACGATCGAACCCTTCTCGGTGCCCTCGGCCGGCAGGCGCTCTTCGCCGGCCTGCGACCAGGTTTCCACGGCGACCAGATCACCGTCCTGTGCGCCACGGCTGACCGGGGCCCAGGTACGACGCTGGTTCTGCAGGTTCTCGATCATCTGGTCGATGTCGGCGTCGGTGATCTCGGCGCTGTGGCGCACGACGGTCAGCTTGCTGACGTCGATGTCGCCGAAGTCCGGCACCACTTCCACGGTGGCGACGAAGGAGAACTCACCCTCGTCGCCCTTGTCGATGCGCGGGCTGCCGACGATGCGCAGGTCGTGCTCGCGCACGGCCGCGTCGAAGGTTTCGCGCAGCAGGCCGTCCAGCGCCTCGCCACGGACCTGCGCGCCGAAGCGCTGCTCGATCACCTTGGCCGGCACCTTGCCCGGACGGAAACCCTTGATGCGGGTGGTACGGGCGATTTCGCCCAGGCGGCCGACGATGTGGCTCTGCAGACGCTCTTCCGGCAGCGAGAAGCTCAGGCGGCGTTCCAGGTTGCCGGTGGATTCGATCGAAGCTTGCATGTTGACTCCTGCCACCGGTGGCCCAGGCCCCCGGCTCGATGATTGGGATGAAACGGTTGTAAGGACACGACGTCTGGGACGCGCCTGCTTGCCGCAGCCCTTTAGTTTCGCCCAATTCGGCCTGCACTGCCAGCGCGTGCCGGTCAAGGGGGCGCAGATGGCCCGATCAGGGCGGGGACAGGCCGGCACTGGTGCGAAAGGGGGGACTCGAACCCCCACGCCTTGCGGCACTGGAACCTAAATCCAGGGCGTCTACCAATTCCGCCACTTTCGCGTGGCCGGCACAGACGTTCATTGTCGCAGGCGATGCCGGGAAGCGAAAGGCCTGCACAAAGCTGAACATGGCAGCTCGTGCACAACCGGCGCTTTCAGTAGATCCACGCCATTCGTGGGTGAAGGCCGGGCGACGCCCGGACAAGAAAAAAGCCACTTGGCGAACCAAGTGGCTTTCGTCTGGTGGGCTGTCAAGGATTCGAACCTTGGACCTATTGATTAAGAGTCAACTGCTCTACCAACTGAGCTAACAGCCCGAAATCGGGGCGCGAATTATGACCCGATCCGCTTGGTGGGTGCAAGCACTTTTTTCAACATCGTTGAAACCAGTCCTGCTGTCCCGCTGCCTCTGCAGACCCCCGCCAGGCGGAGCGCTTCAGCGTGTGATCCATCGAAATGATGGGGTCACACTTATAAGAAAAAAGCCACCTGGCATACCAGGTGGCTTCCGTCTTGGTGGGCCGTCAAGGATTCGAACCTTGGACCTATTGATTAAGAGTCAACTGCTCTACCAACTGAGCTAACGGCCCGTAAAACCCAGACGCACATTGTAGCGTGCATTCTGTTTATTGCAATACCGTTTCGGCTGCGCCGATGCGGTTGAATCAGTGGGGTGGCTGAGGGGATTCGAACCCCCGACCACCGGAATCACAATCCGGTACTCTAACCAACTGAGCTACAGCCACCACTGAAACTTTTGTTCCTTCGCCGCTATCCGCTGGCGCTGGAACTTCAAACCTTTGCCTGGGGACTGTCACCGAAGTTCCGGTCTGCCGAAGCGAGTCCGATATTCTGGTGGAGTCTTTACGCTTTTGCAAGCACTTCTTCACATCCGCCGATGCGATCCCAGTGCCTCGCCGATGGCGCGCCCGACAGGAATCGAACCTGTAACCGCCGGCTTAGAAGGCCGGTGCTCTATCCAGTTGAGCTACGGGCGCCCGAACCGGAACGGCGTCCAATCCGACGTGATGTGGGATTGGTCGGGGTAGAGGGATTCGAACCCCCGACATCCTGCTCCCAAAGCAGGCGCGCTACCAGACTGCGCTATACCCCGGTCTTGCAATCCCCTCGGGCCAGGCCCGGGGAGCTGGTCATTGTGGCCAAGCGCATCATGAACTGTCAACGCGGGCGACCCGCATCCGAAGCCTGGCACCGCACCACGTGCAACCATCGGCTATGCTCCCGGTCATCGGCCGGATGGCCGTCCAGCCCCTCATTCGCACGGAGAACACGCATGCGCAGCGGCAACCCGGCTCTTTCCGAGTCGACCTTCCTCGACCTCGCCAGTGGCTCGGTGGTAACCAGCCCCGACCAGGCCATGACGCTCAACGGCACCGTCAACAAGACCGGTTTCCTGCTGCTGCTGACAGTGTTGACGGCGGCCTTCGCCTGGAACCAGTCGATCGACGAGTACGACCAGGTCATGGACGCGGCCAGGCTGTACGCCATGGGCGGCGCGATCGGCGGCCTGGTGCTGGCACTGGTCACCGTCTTCAAGAAGGAATGGTCCCCGGTCACCGCACCGATGTACGCGCTGGTCGAGGGGCTTTTCCTCGGCGCCATCTCGGCCGTCTTCAACGCCAAGTTCCCGGGCATCGTGTTCCAGGCGGTGCTGCTGACCTTCGGCACCCTGTTCGCGCTGCTGATCGCCTACCGCAGCGGCGTGATCAAGGCCACCGAGAACTTCAAGATGGGTGTGGTCGCCGCCACCGGCGGCATCGCCCTGCTCTACCTGGCCTCGTTCGTGCTCGGCTTCTTCAACATCGATGTGCCGGTGATCCACGATTCCAGTTGGCTGGGCATTGCGTTCAGCCTGTTCGTGGTGGTCGTCGCCGCGCTGAACCTGGTGCTGGATTTCGACTTCATCGAAACCGGCGTGGCCCAGCGCGCACCGAAGTACATGGAGTGGTATGGCGCATTCGGCCTGATGGTGACCCTGGTCTGGCTGTATGTGGAGTTCCTGCGCCTGCTGTCGAAGATCCAGCAGCGCTGAACCCCATCTGGTCGTAAACGACAAGCCGTGGTCCGCGAGGATCACGGCTTTTTTTTTGGAACCCTGCCCCATGTCCTGCACCTTCCACAGCTACCGCCCGGCAGACGGACACCGCCTTCCGCACGACCCGTTCAACGCCATCATCGGCCCACGCCCGATCGGCTGGATTTCCAGCTGCGACGCCGAAGGGACACTGAACCTGGCGCCGTACAGCTTCTTCAATGCGTTCAACTACACCCCGCCGATCATCGGCTTCTCCAGCCAGGGCCGCAAAGACTCGCTGCGCAACATCGAAGCGACCGGTGAGTTCGCCTGGAACCTGGCGACCTTCGACCTGGCCGAAGCAATGAACGAAAGCTGTCGTGGGGTCGGGCCGGAGGTCGACGAGTTCGCCCTGGCCGGGCTGACGCCACTGGCCTCCACACAGGTCGCGCCACCCCGCGTGGCACAGAGCCCGGTGAGCATGGAGTGCCGTTGCACCCAGATCGTGCGCCTGCGCGATGCCGCCGGGCAGGACACCAACGGCTGGCTGGTGCTGGGCGAAGTGGTCGCAGTGCACATCGACACCCGTTTGCTGGTCGACGGCATCTACGACACCGCTGCAGCGGCGCCTATCCTGCGCGGCGGCGGCCCCGCCGACTACTTCCGCATCGGCGCCGAACAACGCTTCCGCATGTTCCGCCCAGCCTGAGCCTCAGGCTGCCGACACACGCGCCAGCAGCGTCGGCAGCGACGAGGCCAGCAGCGCGATGCCGGATGCGGTCAGCAGACTCAGTACGATCTGCCGGAAGCGCGCCTCGCTGATACCGATGTAGACCCGCGCGCCCAGCAGGGTCGGCACCAGCATGGCCGGCGCCACGATGGCGAAGTACGGCAGCATCTGCCGCGTCACCAGGCCACTTCCGACATAGGTGGCCATGGTCACCGCCAGCATGGCCAGGTTGAAGTTCTGGATGACCGCGCGCTGCTCGTCCTTGCCGAAGCCGCGCAGCGTGCTCCACAACGTCGGCACCGGCCCGGCGAAGCCACCGATGCCACTGAGCGCGCCACCGGCCATACCGGCAATGGCGTCACCCACGCGCCCTCCGACGGTGATCGGCGGCAACGAGCGCGCCATCAGCATCACCGGGCACCACAGCGCCAGGAAGCCGCCCAGCAAAGCCTTGAACCAGTCCATGTCCAGCTGCGGCAGCAGCATCACGCCCAGCGGAATGCCAGCCAGCCCACCCAGCACGAAAGGCAGCAGCAGGCGCGGATTGAAGCCGCGGCGCACGGTGAACACCGCCACCAGCTGGCCGACCAGCGCGCCGAACACCGACAGTGTGGCCGCCAGTCGCGGCTCCAGCCCCCATGCCCAGAACGACATCGCCACCATGCCGAAGGCGAAACCCGACAGCCCCTGCACGAATCCGGCGACGATCGCGCCGAGCGCGACCAGCAGGTACACCGATTCCATCACCACCTCGGTTGCAGCGGCGCGGCTACCCTGCCGCGCCCACCTGTGCAGCGTAGTGCGCCGCGAGATGCTCGACCAGCGCACGCACCTTGGGGGCAAGCGCACGCGCATGTGGATACAGCGCGAAGTAGCGTCGCTGCCCCGCATGCCACGCTGGCAGCACACGGATCAATCGACCGGCGCGCAGGTCTTCCTGCACCGTCAGCGCGGTGAACAGGCTGATGCCCATTCCCGCCAGCGCGGCGGCATACAGCGCTGGCGTGGCATCCACGCGCAGGCGCTGGCCAGCCTCGATGTTCATGCTGGCACCACGTGGCCCCTGCAGCTGCCAGGGCGGCATCGACGGCGTGGGACTGAAGCCCAGCAGGGCGTGCTGCGCAAGGTCGGCCGCCTGCCGCGGCAGGCCGTGCCGGGCCAGATAGGCTGGCGCGGCCACCAGTATGCGCGGGCAGCTGGCCAGTTCACGTGCGACCAGTTGGCTGTCCGGCAACGCATGCGCGATGCGCAGGGCCAGGTCGAACCCACCGCCCACGACATCGACCAGCTGATCATCGGCCGACAGATCCAGCGAGACCTGCGGGTAGCGCTGCAGGAACGACGGCAACCACTGTGGCAACTCCTGGCTGGCGACCACCTGCGGCACGCTGATCCGCACTGAGCCACCGGGCCGGGCCTGTCCTGCGCGCGCGCGGTCATCCGCCTCCTGCAGACGATCGAGCAGCGCGCCGGCCTCCTGGTAGTAATCGCGTCCGGCTTCGGTCAATGACAGCCGGCGGCTGTTTCGATCGAGCAGGCGCACCTGCAGATGGTCTTCCAGTTGCCGCAGCTGCCGAGACATCGCCGAGTGGGTCGTGCCCAGACGTTCGGCCGCAGCAGTGAAGCTGCCTGCGTCGACGATGGCGCGCAGCGCACGCAGGGCAGCGAAATGATCCATCAGCGGGCAACTCCACCTGGCGGGGGCCCACGGCATGCGGGCCCTACCAGCTTATCAAGCGCCGTCGCCGGCCTTGCGCACCGGCAGCGCCAGGATTGCATCGGTACTCAGAACGTCACCAAAGGTATCCTCGATCTGCGCCAGCGAGGCCTCGTGCAGCGCGCGATGATCCATGCGCTGGCCGCCGGCCAGATCCAGATCGCGACTGGCCGACGCATCGGACGACACGATCACCCGGTAGCCGCGCGGTGCGGCGGCAGCGTCACGGGCGGCGCCGGCCACGCAGGCATGGGTCTGCAGGCCGGTGACGATCAGCGTGTCGATGCCGGCGTCCTTCAGCACGGTGTCCAGCACGGCAGCCGAGGCGCCGGCGAACACGCTCACGTTGTCCTTCTGCACCACGGCCTCGCCCTGGCGCGGCAGCAGGCCGCGATGAAAGGCGGCGTTGACGCTGCCCTGCGCGAACAGCGGCGCGCCGGCCGGCAGCACATGCTGCACGTGGATCACGCGGATGCCGTTGGCATCGGCGAACTCGACCACCCGCTTCGCCTGGCGCAGCGCGGCTACGCCGTCAGGGATGACCATGCGGCCACCAGCAAAGCCGGGCGCGGCACTGGCGTCGAAGTATTCGTTCTGGAAATCGATGACCAGCACGGCGGTCTTCGCGGCATCCAGCGAGGCCGCGACCGGCGCGCCGGCCATATGGCGGATGGTGGGATGGGCCGGTTCGGCAGCGGCGACCGGGGCGGTGGCGGCCATGCCGATCAGGCTGGCCAGGCCGAAGGCGGAAAGGTTCATGGGGCGACTCCTGTGCGGTGGGAAGTGGGCACAGGATGCGGAGCGGCTGGCGCACGAACCAGCCGGGATCGGGCACATGATCTGTACGATAAACGCACAGATAACCGCCTGTAGCCACCCCATGGGTGGCTGCGGATCAAAGCCCCGCCATCCACGCATGGCGTGGATCTACCGAGTCAGCCCACAACGCAACGGGGCGCCCGAAGGCGCCCCGCTGTGGATCCAACCGAGGTCGACCGGCCGCTTACAGGCGGGTGGCGATGGCCTTGGCGAAGCTCATGGTGGTACCGGTGCCGCCGAGGTCGCCGGTCAGCGAATCCTTGGCTTCCATCGTGGCCACGATGGCCTTGCGCAGGCGCTCTGCGTTTTCCGGCTGGCCGATATGGTCCAGCATCTGCGCGGCTGCCAGCAGCAGCGCGCACGGATTGGCCTTGCCCTGGCCGGCGATGTCCGGCGCGGTGCCGTGCACGGCTTCGAAGATCGCCGCGTCCTTGCCGATGTTGGCACCCGGGGCCAGGCCCAGGCCGCCCACCAGGCCGGCGCACAGGTCGGAGATGATGTCGCCGAACAGGTTGGTGGTAACGATCACGTCGAACTGTTCCGGACGCATCACCAGCTGCATGCAGCAGTTGTCGACGATCATTTCCTGGAACTCGATGTCCGGGTACTGCGCGGCCACTTCACGGGCGACGTTCAGGAACAGGCCCGAGGTCGACTTGATGATGTTGGCCTTGTGTACGGCGGTGACCTTCTTGCGGCCGACGCTGCGGGCCAGCTCGAAGGCGTAGCGCACGATACGCTCGGAACCCTTGCGGGTGATGCGGGTGCCGGAGAAGGCGGTCTCGCCATCAGCCGACACTTCCTGGCCTTCGGCCAGGTACGCACCTTCGGTGTTCTCACGAACGGTGATCAGGTCGACGTTGTCGAAACGCGACTTGGTGTTCGGGAAGGTGTGGGCCGGACGCACGTTGGCGTACAGGTCGAAATGGCGGCGCAGGCTGACGTTGATCGAGGTGAAGCCACCACCGACGGGGGTGGTCAGCGGGCTCTTCAGCGCGACCTTGTTGCGCGCGATCGATTCCAGGGTCACCGCCGGCATCAGGTCGCCGTGCTTTTCCAGGGCCACCAGGCCGGCGTCGGCGTCTTCGTACTCCAGGCCAGCGTTGAGCTGGTCGAGCACGAACAGGGTGGCGTCCATGATTTCCGGGCCAATGCCGTCGCCGCGGATGACCGTAATTTTCTGCGTCATTGATCGATGTTCCGAACAGGGGGAAAAACGCCGTCCGGACGTGCCCGGAAACGCCGGCGCAAAGGAAGTTTCACCCGCAATTATGCCTTAGCCGGGGGCGGCTACCCAAGTAGACGATGGTCCCGGCCCCGGCCAAGACATAATTGCCCGCGCATTCCTCCTCTACCCCCGCCTGTCGGCGCGCCCCTTCAACAAGAAGGGGCTCCTGGGCTGAGAGATAGCGGTAAAGGCCCCTGCGCGCGTCCGGTAGCGCCGGGCCATGCCCAGCGGCCGTTTGTTCAGGTATCCGCCGGGCATGGCCCGGCGCTACCTCAGTGCTCGTGCGCTGCCGGGGCGGCCGCGCCGCCTTCAAGCTGGTCGAGGAAGTCGACCGCGCGGCGCAGGTGCGGGATCACGATCGAGCCGCCGACCACCAGGCCGACCGAGAAGGTCTCGAAGAACTCCTCACGGGTCACCCCGGCGTCCTTGCACTGGGCCACGTGGTAGCTGATGCAGTCGTCGCAGCGCAGCACCATCGAGGCCACCAGGCCCAGCAGTTCCTTGGTCTTCACGTCCAGCGCGCCGGCCTGGTAGGTCTGCGTATCCAGCGCGAAGAAGCGCCGCACCACCTGGTTCGGCTCGCCCAGGATGCGCTCGTTCATGCGCTTGCGGAACTCGGTGAACTCGGCGATGCGGTCCTTGCTGCCGTCGTCGGCCGTGCTCATGCCTGGCCCTGCCCGGCCAGCAGCGGCTCAAGCTTGCCTTCACGGTGCAGGGCCATCATGTCGTCGTAGCCGCCAACATGGACGTCGCCGACGAAGATCTGCGGCACACTGGTGCGGCGGGTCAGCGCCATCATCTTCTCGCGCTCGGCCGGGTCCAGGTCGATGCGGACCTCGGTCCACTGCTGGCCCTTGCTCTTGAGGAAGTTCTTGGCGGCCACGCAGTACGGGCAGACGGCGGTGGAATAGATGGTGATGGCGGGGGCACCGCCGGCGGTCTGGGCTGTCACGGGAAACTCCACGATGGATCGACGGTCTACATATGGTACCGGCGCGCTGGAATTTCCACGCCACCGCCGCAACACTGTGGATTAACGAATGGTTGCCCCCTGCCCTGCCACGCTTGGCGCGCCCTGCCCGAGGACCTTCTGCTTGCGAGCCCTGCTGCTGACTACCGCCGTCACCCTGGCCCTGGCCATGCCGCTGGCCCAGGCCCAGGAGAAGCTGCCCGACATCGGCTCCTCGGCCGGCGAGCTGCTGACCCCGGCGCGCCAGGCCGAGTACGGCGCGATGATGCTGCGCGAGCTGCGCAACTACGGCTACCTGCTGGACGACCCGCTGGTGAACGATTGGCTGCAGACCATGGGCACCCGGCTTGGCTCCAACAGCGACCAGCCGCGCCAGCCCTACACCTTCTTCGTGATGAAGGACCGCCAGATCAACGCCTTCGCGACCCTTGGCGGCTACATCGGGGTCAATGCCGGCCTGGTGCTGACCGCCGAACGCGAGGATGAGGTGGCTGCGGTGCTGTCCCACGAAATCGCCCATGTCACCCAGCAGCACGTGCTGCGCGGGGTCGAGCGCGCCCAGCGCGACCAGATTCCGATCCTGCTGGGCATGCTGGCTGCAGTGGTGGCTGCCCAGGCCAGCAACAGTACCTCCTCGGGCAACGCGACCATGGCCGCGATCAGCTCGGGCATGGGCCTGATGCAGCAGCGGCAGATCAACTACACCCGCTCCAACGAATCGGAGGCCGACCGCCTCGGCATTCGCACCCTGTCGCGCAGCGGCTATGACGTGGACGCGATGGCCGGCTTCTTCGAGCGCATGTCGGCGGCGATGCGCGGCAACGAGGGCGGCTACAGCGTGCCCGAGTTCCTGCGCACCCACCCGGTCAACATCACCCGTATCAGCGAGGCCAAGGCCCGCGCCGAGCAGATGAAGAAGGACACGGTGCTGCTGACCACCAGCACCCCCAGCGGCGAACGCAAGGAGCGGGTGAATCCGGCCGATCCAGGGCTGGCCGAGCCGCTGCTGCGCGGAAACAACCCCTTGCTGCCCAGCAGCGTGCTGCGCATTCCGGTCGGCCAGCTGGCCCGTGGCGCCAGCGGCGACTTCGAGTGGGCACGGGAACGCCTGCGGGTGCTGAGCGCCGATTCCACCGCCGAGCTGGAGCGCGAATACGCGGACATGGCCAAGCGGCAGAAGGACGGCCTCAACGACGCCCAGCGCTACGGCCAGGCGCTGGCTGTCATGCGCGGCGGCCGCAGCGGTGCCACGCAGGCCCGGCAGACCCTGGCCAGCCTGCTGCAGACCCGCCCGGACAACCTGTGGCTGGCACTGGGCCTGGGCGAGGCCGAATCGCGTGCCGGGCTGGGCGCGCAGGCCAACACCCGTTTCGAGCAGCTGCTGCGCGAGCACCCCAACAGCCGGCCCGTGGCCCTGACCTACGCCGAGATCCTGAACGAACAGGGCACCCGAGAGGCGGGCCAGCGCGCGCAGGCCATGCTGCGGCCCCTGCTGTCGCAAAGTGGTAACGATCCGGTCTTCCAGCAGCGATACGCCCGCGCCAGCGAGCTGGCCGGTGACAGCGTGCGCGCCAGCGAGGCCTATGCCGAGGCCGCCTTCCTCAGCGGCCGCCCGGAGCAGTCGCTGATGCAGCTGCAGGCGCTCAAGCGCAACCCGGCGCTGGACTACGTGGGCCGGGCACGGGTGGACGCACGCATCGAGGCGATCACCCCCACCGTGCTGGAGCTGCGCCGCCAGGGCGTGCAGGACCCGGACCTCGACCGCCGCTGAGTGCTGCATGACCGGTCGATGGCAATCCCGGCCGGTTCCGGCCAGGTAGTCACAAACATGTCATCAAACCGTAGTCTACTGGCACCACTCCAGTAACCGAGCCCTACGGTGTCCTCGTGCAGAAACGCATCCTGATCGTCGATGACGAGCCCGCGATCCGTGAAATGGTCGCCTTCGCCCTGCGCAAGGGCGATTACGAACCGGTCCACGCCGGCGATGCCCGTGAGGCCCAGACCGCGATCGCCGACCGCGTTCCCGACCTGATCCTGCTGGACTGGATGCTGCCCGGCACCAGCGGCCTGGATCTGGCCCGCCGCTGGCGCAAGGAAACGCTGACCCGCGAAGTACCGATCATCATGCTGACCGCCCGCGGTGAAGAGAACGACCGTGTCGGTGGCCTGGAAGCCGGTGTCGACGACTACGTGGTCAAGCCGTTCTCGGCGCGCGAACTGCTGGCCCGCATCCGTGCGGTCATGCGCCGCGCCCGCGAGGACGACGAGGACGGCAGCGTGGCGGTCGGCCCGATCCGCATCGACGGCGCCGCCCATCGCGTGTTCGCCAACGACCAGCCGGTGCCGATCGGCCCGACCGAATACCGCCTGCTGCACTTCTTCATGACCCACCCCGAGCGCGTCTACACCCGCGCCCAGCTGCTGGACCATGTGTGGGGCGGCAGCGTGTACGTGGAGGAGCGCACCATCGACGTGCACATCCGCCGCCTGCGCAAGACGCTGGAACCGTTCAACGCCGAGAACATGGTGCAGACCGTGCGCGGCGCCGGCTACCGCTTCTCCACCGCCACCTGAGTCTCGTCGTGCCGGCGCCGCGCACCCGCGGGTGCCGGCACCGGCAACTCTGCTATAACCCTCGGTTCACCCCAGTGAACCGCCGCACCTCAACGACGAGATCGCAATGCCCCGCCACATCCGCTCTGCCTGGTTGAAGACCCTGGCCACCGTTGCCGCGGTACTGCTGTTCTCCGGACTGGTGGGGTGGTTCACGGGTCACCTGTGGTTGTGCATCGCACTGGGCGCGCTGGCCACCCTGGCCTGGCATTACTGGCGGCTGCGCAGCGTGCTGCGCCGGCTGACCGCGCGCCAGCGCTGGGACACCGCGGAGGAAGGCACCGGCGTCTGGAACGAGCTGGACCGCCTGCTGTACCGCAACCAGGTGGAAATGCGCGTTCGCAAGCGCCGCCTGCTCGACATGCTGCGCAGCTACCGCGCCGCCGCCGCCGCGTTGCCCGATGCCGTGGTGGTACTGGACCGCAACAGCCAGCGTGTGCAGTGGTTCAACGAAGCGGCCACCGCCCTGCTCGGCCTGCATCATCCGGGGGACCTCGGCGAAGCCCTGGTCGAACGCCTGCAGCCGATGCCGCTGGCACACTGGCTGGCCGGTGGACGTAATGCCGAGCCGATCCTGGATGTGCCCTCGCCGGTCGATCCGGCGATCCGCCTGAACCTGCGCCTGATTCCCTATTCGTCGGACTACTGGCTGCTGATCGCCCGCGACGTCAGCAAGCTGCTGCGCCTGGAACAGGTGCGCCGCGACTTCGTCGCCAACGTTTCACACGAACTGCGCACGCCGCTCACCGTGGTGCACGGCTACCTGGACATGATGGACCCGGAGGATTTCCCGGGCACCGGTCCGATGCTGGAAGAGATGCGCAAGCAGAGCCAACGCATGGCCCAGCTGGTGGAAGACCTGCTGACCCTGTCGCGCCTCGAATCGCAGGAACACAGCGAGGAAGAAACCGTGGCCATGCAACCGATGCTGGCCACGCTGCGCCGCGAGGCCGAGGCGCACAGCCAGGGCCGCCACCAGATCAGCATCGACGATCTGGCCGGCGTCGACCTGCAGGGTTCCACCAAGGAGCTGCACAGCGCCTTCTCCAACCTGGTGACCAACGCGGTGCGCTATACCCCGGCCGGTGGCCGCATCGCGGTGGAATTCCGCCGCGAAGGCGACGGCGCGGTGCTGGCGGTGCGCGATTCCGGTTACGGCATCCCGGCCACCCACCTGCCGCGGCTGACCGAACGTTTCTACCGTGTCTCCAGCAGCCGTTCCCGCGAAAGCGGCGGTACCGGCCTGGGCCTGTCCATCGTCAAGCACATCCTCGGCCTGCACCACGCGCGGCTGGAGATTGAAAGCGAGGTTGGCAAGGGCTCGGTGTTTTCCTGCCATTTCGATGCCGACCACGTGCGCCCGCGCGAGTCCGCCCCCCTGACTTCCATCGAAGAATGACGCCATGAGCAGCCTCGGATCCCTCCCCCTCCCCGTGAGCCCGGACAACGATCCGTTGCGCGACCCGGCGCTCTACATCAACCGCGAGCTGTCGCAGCTGGATTTCAACTTCCGCGTGCTGGCCCAGGCGATGGACCCGCAGGTGCCGCTGCTGGAGCGCCTGCGCTTCATGTGCATCTCCTGTACCAACCTCGACGAGTTCTTCGAAATCCGCGCCGCGGCCGTACGCCACGCGCAGGAGTTCGGCCTGCCGCCGGCACCGGACGGAATGAGCCCGCAGGCCATCCTCAACGCCATCCACGACCGTGCCGCCGAACTGGTGGACCAGCAGTACCGCTGCTGGAACGAGACGCTGCGCCCGGCACTGATGGAGGCCGGCATTGGCGTACTCGGCCGGCATTCGTGGACCCACCGCCAGAAGCGCTGGCTGCGCGCGTACTTCCGCAACGAGATCATGCCGGTGCTGTCGCCGCTGGGCCTGGACCCGGTGCATCCGTTCCCGAAGATCCTCAACAAGTCGCTGAACATCGTGGTGGTGCTGAAGGGCACCGACGCGTTCGGCCGTGCCGGCCACCTGGCCATCGTGCGTGCGCCGCGCTCGCTGCCACGCATCATCCAGCTGCCGGAGAAGCTCGGCGGATCGCAGAACTTCGTGTTCCTGTCGTCGGTGCTGTCCACCTTCGTCGATGAGCTGTTCCCGGGCATGGAAGTCCAGGGGGCCTACCAGTTCCGCGTTACCCGCAACTCCGAGCTGGTGGTGGACGAGGAAGAAGTGGAGAACCTGGCGCTGGCATTGCGCGACGAACTGGTCGACCGCGGCTACCGGCCGGCGGTGCGGCTGGAAATCGCACAGGACATGCCACGCGACATCGTGCGCACCCTGCTGCAGAACTTCGGCCTGACCGAGAACGCGGTGTACCGCATCGACGGCCCGGTCAACCTCAACCGCATCATCCAGCTGTACGACCTGATCGCGCAGCCGGACCTGAAGTACCCGCCGATGACCCCGCGCACGCTGCGCGACAGCGACGGCATCTTCGAGACGGTCGCGCGCCAGGACCTGCTGCTGCACCACCCGTTCGATGCATTCACCGCAGTGCTGGACCTGATCCGGCAGGCGGCGACCGACCCCAATGTGCTGGCGATCAAGCAGACCCTGTACCGCACCGGCAAGGATTCGCTGATCGTCGACGCGCTGATCCAGGCTGCACGCAACGGCAAGGACGTGACCGTGGTGGTCGAGCTGCGCGCGCGCTTCGACGAGGAGGCCAACCTGGGCCTGGCCGATCGCCTGCAGGAAGCCGGCGTGCAGGTGGTGTACGGCGTGGTCGGCTACAAGACCCACGCCAAGATGCTGCTGATCGTGCGCCGCGAGGGCCGCAAGCTGCGCCGCTACGTGCACCTGGGCACCGGCAACTACCACAGCGGTACCGCCCGCGCATACACCGACATCAGCCTGATCACCGCCGATGCGGACATCGGCAACGACGTGCACCTGCTGTTCCAGCAGCTGTCCGGGCTGGCCTCGAAGATGAAGCTCAAGCGCCTGCTGCAGTCGCCCTTTACCCTGCACACCGGCATCCTCGGCCGCATCGAGCGCGAAACGCGCATCGCCGCCGCCGGCCGCCCGGCGCGGATCATCGCCAAGATGAACGCGTTGAACGAACCGCAGGTGGTACGCGCGCTGTACGCCGCCTCGCAGGCCGGCGTGCAGATCGACCTGATCATCCGCGGCGCCTGCACTCTGCGCCCGGGCGTGCCGGGCATCTCGGACAACATCCGCGTGCGCTCGATCGTCGGCCGCTTCCTGGAGCACAGCCGCGTCTACTGGTTCGGCAACGACGGCGCACCGGAGATGTACTGCGCCAGTGCCGACTGGCTGGAACGCAACCTGCTGCGCCGGGTCGAGACCTGCTTCCCGATCCTCGACCCGGAGCTGGCCAAGCGGGTGTACCGCGAAGTGCTGCAGAACTACCTTGACGACAACCTCAACGCCTGGGAACTGGATGCCGACGGCATCTACCACAAGCGTGCACCGGCCCACGACGAAGCACCGCATTCTGCGCAGATGGCATTGATGCAGGGCCTCTGATCCGGTACGTGTCGACCAAGGTCGGCGCGTTTGGACTCATCCACGCATGGCGTGGATCTACCGTGTCGACCAAGGTCGACACCCACCAACAGCCGCACAGCACGCCGTCCCGGCAGATCGCAGGGAACTGTCGAAGGCGGGGTGGGTCCGGTTGCGGGGGTGTCCGCGGCATGGATGCCGCGGCCAAGCCCCCAAGGGTGAGGGCGCTTTGCTTGCGGAGCATTGCTTCGCAAGCGCCCGAACGCACAGCCGCCAGCGGCTGGGCAGGACCGCGGAGCGGGGTTCACGGCGTCCCCCGCAACCGGACCCACCCCGCCATCCCACGGATACCCCGCTTTTGACGTTGACGTTGATTCGGCAGGTGCAGGGCGCAGCCCTGCCGCACTCCCCTCTTCCAAAATGTGAAGGCCACGCGGTGACGAGCACACCGCCCCTTCGGCTAACATTCGTCCATGCCGCACACCACCACGACTCCGCCCGCATTGCAGGATGGCGACCTGCTGGCCGCCATCGACCTTGGCTCCAATAGTTTCCACATGGTCATCGCGCGCTACACGCTCGGCCAGCTGCGGGTGATCGACCGCCTCCGCGAGACGGTGCGCATGGCCGACGGCCTGGATGGCAAAGGTGGCCTCTCTGCCGCTGCACGGCAGCGTGCGCTGGAATGCCTGGCCCGTTTCGGCCAGCGCATCCGCAACGTGCCGCCGCACCGGGTACGCGCATTGGCCACCAACACCGTACGCCAGCTGCGCTCGCCGCAGTCGTTCCTGGTCCCTGCCGAAACCGCGCTGGGGCACGCCATCGAAGTGGTCAGCGGACGCGAAGAAGCGCGCCTGATCTACCTGGGCGTGGCCCATGCGCAACCGCCCAAGCCCGGCCAGCGCCGGCTGGTGATCGACATTGGCGGTGGCTCCACCGAATTCATCATCGGCATGGGCATGCAGACCCTGGAGCGCGAGAGCCTGCAGGCCGGCTGCATTGCCAGCACCCGGCGCTTCTTCCCCGGCGGCAAGCTGAGCAAGAAGCGCTGGAAGGACGCGCTGGCGGAGATCGGCCGCGAGTTCCAGCCCTTCGCCAGCAAGTACCGCGCGCTGGGCTGGCAGGAAGCACTGGGCTCGTCGGGCACGCACAAGGCAATCAGCGAGATCTGCGCGACGATGAAGCTGAGCAAGGGCGCGATCACCGCCGAGGCCCTGCCCCAGCTGCGCGACGAACTGCTGAAGGCCAAGAAGATCGACGACATCCAGCTGCCGGGCCTGTCCAGCGACCGCCGCCCGATCATCGCCGGCGGCATCCTGGTGCTGGAAGCGGCCTTCCAGGCGCTGGGCCTGCAGAAACTGCTGGTCAGCAAGGCGGCGATGCGCGAAGGCATCCTGTACGACATCGTCGGCCGCGCCGGTGAGAACGACCTGCGTGACGAATCGGTGGCCGCGCTCAGCCAGCGCTACGACATCGACACGGTACAGGCCGACCGCGTGCAGGACACCGCGCTGTCGCTGCTGGAGCAGGTGCAGGAGCGCTGGAAGCTCGATGCCGACGACGCACGCATGCTCGGCTGGGCCGCGCGCCTGCACGAACTGGGCCTGATGATCGCCCACAGCGGCTATCACGTGCATGGCAGCTATGTGCTGGAGCACTCGGACATCGCCGGTTTCTCGCGCCAGGAGCAGCAGATGCTGGCCGCACTGGTACGCAGCCATCGCCGCAGTGTGACCAAGACCGCCTTCGACGCCCTGCCCGAGCGACTGCTGTCGACCGCACGCCGGTTGGCTGCCCTGCTGCGCCTGGCGGTACTGCTCAACCGTGCCCACGAGGACGATCCGCTGCCGGCGTTGGAACTGACCGCCGACGACAACCGCCTGTCACTGATCGTGCCGCAGACCTTCATCGATGCCCGCCCGCTGCTGCGCGCCGACCTGATCGGTGAGACCGACGGCCTCGCTGGCCTGGGCATCCAGTTCCGGCCGTTCGTGGCCTGATCCCTACTGCCAGGGCGGCGCGTCACAACGCGTCGCCATAGGCCTCCTCTGCGCGTTTTCCGCGCAATTCCTGCTGCATCGCAGCAGTTGAAGCCCGACGCTGGCTATGCCGAAATGGCATAAGCATCTGCTTTTGTTCATTTTTCGTGAAATCACGTGAAGTGAAGCGACACCTTTCGACACGCTCTCTTTACAGGATGTTAACCAACGAGACTACTATCGGTCGTCGGTCTGATTAACGACCGGCTTCATCGACGTCCGGAGTGACGTCTCGCGCACGACCTGAGAGAGAGATCGTTAATGACTTCACGTACCACCGCGCTGGGCCAGGCCATCCGTTACGCCCTGGCGACCACCGCTACGCTGGCTGCCCTGCCGGCCTTCGCCCAGAGCAGCAGCACTGCACCGACCACCCTGGACCGCATCGAGATCACCGGTTCGCGCATCCGCCAGGTTGACGTTGAAACCGCCCAGCCGGTGCTGGCCCTGTCCCGCCTGGACATCGAACGCCAGGGTTTCAGCTCGGTGTCGGACATCCTGCAGAACGTCACCGCGATGGGCAGCCCGACCATCAGCCGCGCCAACGTGCTGTCGGCCGGTGAAGATGCCGGTGGTACCTACGTCAACATGCGCAACCTCGGCACCCAGCGCACGCTGGTGCTGGTCAACGGCAAGCGCCTGGGCATCAGCACCTCCGGCTTCCAGGACGTGTCGACCCTGCCGGTGTCGGCAGTGGAACGCATCGAAGTGCTGAAGGACGGCGCCTCGGCCATCTACGGCTCCGACGCGATGGCCGGCGTGATCAACATCATCACCCGCACCAACGTCAGCGGCATCACCGCCAACGTCTACCACGGCCAGTACGGCGAAGGCGACGGCGCGCGTGACCGCTTCGACGTGGTTGCCGGCTGGTCCAACGATCGCTTCTCGGCCACGTTCGCTGCCGAACACTCCGAAGAAAAGGCCGTGTGGGCGCGTGACCGCGGCTTCAGCCGCTACAGCAACACCGATCGCCACCCGACCGATGGCTGGACCACCAACAGCCAGTGGGGCCAGTTCTATGGCGTGAAGGGCGGCCCGGGCTGCACCAATGCGAAGGAAGGCTGCAACTACGCACTCAACCGCGGCAGCGACCCGACCAACCCGGCCAACTACCACTTCACCGATCCGACCGCGTTCACCGGTGACGTCAGCAACACCAATGATCAGATGCACCTGAGCTATCCGATCAAGCGAGATTCGCTGTACTTCTCGGGCCAGGCCAACATCACCGACAACGTGCGCTTCAAGGCCGAACTGGGCTACAACAAGCGCTCCTCGACCCGCGTCACCGCCGGCTATCCGTTCGATGTCGACGTCGCCAAGATCGACCCGATGTCGATCGACAGCTACTTCAACCCGTTCGGCAACCAGCATGGCTATGCCACGCCGACCGCAGTGAAGTGGAACCGTCGCCTGTGGGAGCTGCCGCGCACCAGCACCAGCGAACTGAAGACCTACCGCGCCGTGGCCGCGTTCGACGGCTCGTTCGAGATCGGCGAGCGCTACTTCGACTGGGAAGTGGGCTACCAGTACAACAAGAACGAGCTGCGCCAGCACACCACCGGCAACCTGCACAAGGGCCGCGTGCAGGCCGCTACCGGTCCGTCGTACTACAACGCCACCACCGGCAAGGTCGAGTGCGGCAAGCCCGGCGCGCCGATCGCCGGCTGCCTGCCGTGGAATCCGCTGGTTCCCTACGGTGTGGACAGCCCGTACGGCATGACCAACAACCAGGCCCTGCAGGACTGGCTGTTCCCGGCCGAGAACGCGACTGGCCGCACCACCTCCAAGAACGCCTTCGCCACCATCAGCGGCAGCCTGTTCACCCTGCCTGCCGGTGACCTGGGCTTTGCCTTCGGCGTGGAAAACCGCGAGGAAACCGGCAAGTTCGTGCCGGATGCACTGGCCCAGACCGGTGCCACCACCAACCTGGCCGCTGGCCCGACCGGTGGCTCGTACAAGGTGAAGGAAGCCTACCTGGAGTTGAACGTGCCGGTGCTGGCCGACCTGCCGGGTGCCCGTGAGCTGAGCCTCAACGCCGCGACCCGCTTCTCGGACTACAACACCTTCGGCAACACCCTCAACAGCAAGTTCGGCTTCAAGTGGAAGCCGATCGACCAGCTGCTGGTGCGTGGTACCTGGGCACAGGGCTTCCGTGCCCCGACCATCTCCGACCTGTACGGTGGTGGTTCGGAGACCTTCGCCAACTTCTCTGACCCGTGCGACAGCAAGTACGGTTCGGCCAAGAGCAGCGCCGAAGTCCGCGCACGCTGCGCGAAGGACATCGCCGATGTCGCCAACTTCCGCCAGCTGGACAGCAGCAACAAGCCGACCGAAGGTTCGGTCGCCGCTACGCCGACGCCGTTCATCGGTGGCTCGAACCCGAACCTGAAGCCGGAAACCTCGACCAGCCGCACCCTGGGCGTGGTCTGGAGCCCGACGTTCGTCAGCAACCTCAATGTCTCGCTGGACTGGTGGAAGATCCGCATCGACGACACCATCGTCGACGACAGCCCGAACCAGATCCTGATCGACTGCTACGAGCAGGGCCTGGCCGATCGTTGCGCGCGCTTCACCCGCAATCCGTCCAACGGCATCGTCACCGGCCTGAGGTTCGGTGGCCGCAATGCCGGCTTCGCCGAAGTCGAAGGCTACGACATGGACCTGTCGTACCGCCTGGAGACCGACTACGGCAAGCTGAGCACCTCCTGGTCGACCACCTACGTGGCCAAGGACATCTCCCGCTCGTCCAACGACAGCTCGATCGTGCCGACCGTCAGCAACGGCATCGTCACCAACTCGGGCATCGGCTTCCGCGTGCGTTCGAACCTGACCGTCGGTTGGGACCTGGAGAACTTCGGCGTGAGCTGGACCGCGCGCTACTACTCCAGCGTCAAGGAACAGTGCGTCAACCCGACCAAGTACGCCGATGAGTGCTCCGATCCGGGCGTGATCGCGCCGTGGTACAAGGGTGCGCGCAACTACAACGAGCGTGGCGCAGTGACCTTCCACGATCTGCAGTTCCGCTACAACCTGCCGTGGGATGCCACCGTTTCGGTGGGCGCCAACAACGTGTTCGACAAGCAGGGCCCGGTCATGTACACCAAGCCGCGCTCGGTCTTCTCGTACTACGGCGGTTACGACATTGGTCGTTTCATCTACATGAAGTACACCCAGCGCTTCTGATCCATCCGCGCTGTTGAAGCTCCACGACCACGGCCCTTCGGGGCCGTGGTTTTTTCTGTTTCCACGCAGGTTGTCGCTGCCTGCAATTGCCATGACGCATTCGATCCAGAGTCGCGGCGAGGGGGCTTCGTCCATCGCTCCCACGTCGATCACATCAATCGATTGATTCACTTCCGGTTTGTGCGGAAGCGTCATGCCGTTCCATGGCGATTTCGTCCTTTCCCCATACCTCTCCCTCTCCTCCTTCACTAGGTTCGAACAACCACCGCCCGCGGTGGCGTTGGCGCAGCCCGCTTGGCCGCGCACCGAAGACTTCGAAGACTGAGAGAGAGAGACCCATGACCATCCGTATTCCCGCACTGGGGCTGGCGATCCGTCGCGCACTTGCGATCACGGCGACCACAACCCTGGCCGCTCCCGCACTCGCCCAGCAGGCACCGGAAGCCACCACGCTGGACCGCATCGAAATCACCGGCTCACGCATCCGCCAGGTCGACCTGGAAACCGCGCAGCCGGTGCTGACCGTCAGCCGCGCCGACATCGAGCGACAGGGCTTCAACTCCGTTGCCGACATCCTGCAGAACCTGACCGCGACCGGCAGTCCGGCATTGAGCCGCGCCAGCCCATTGAGCGCCGGCGAAGCCGCCGGCGGCAGCTACGTGAACATGCGTGGCCTCGGTGCGCAGCGCACCCTGGTGCTGGTCAATGGCAAGCGGCTGGGCATGACCACGTCTGGCTTCCAGGATATCTCCAGCATTCCTGCCGCTGCGGTGGAACGCATGGAAGTGCTCAAGGACGGTGCCTCGGCCATCTACGGGTCCGACGCGATGGCCGGCGTGGTGAACATCATCACCCGGCGCAACGTCCAGGGCGTAACCGCCAACGTTTACCATGGTCAGTTCAGCGAAGGCGACGGTGCCCGTACCCAGTACGACGTGGTTGCCGGCTGGTCCAATGACCGTGCTTCCATCAGCATTGCTGCCGAGCATGTCGAAGAAAAGGGCGTCTGGGCGAAGGATCGTGGCTTCAGTGCCTACACCTATACGGATCGCCATGCGGATGAGGGCTGGACCACGGTCGGCCAGTGGGGTCGCATCACCGGCTTCAAGGGCCCCGGTTGCAACAACAGCCGGGGCTGCAGCTACTCGCTCGACCGTGGCAGCCAGCCAGGTGGGCCGGACAGCTTCCACCTCAGCGACAACACACCGTTCACCGGCGATGTCAGCAACAGCAACGAGCAGATGCATCTGCAGACGCCGATCAAGCGCGATTCGATCTTCGTCGACGCACGCGCGGATCTGAACGACCAGATCCGTTTCAACACCCAGCTGGCCTGGAACCGGCGCACCACCACCCGGCAGGTCGCCGGCTACCCCTTCCAGTCCGGCCCAGCCGAAATCACCCCGATGTCGGCCGACAGCTGGTTCAATCCGTTCGGCAACCATCACGGCTATGACACGCCCAGCGATGTGCACTGGAACCGTCGTGCCTGGGAAATTCCGCGCGTCAGCACCAGCGAACTGACCACCTGGCAGGGCGTGGCGGCATTCGAGGGCAGCTTCGAATTCGGCGGTCGCGACTTCGACTGGGAAGCGGGTTACCAGTACAACCGCAGTGAGCTGACCCAACGCACCACCGGCAACCTGCACAAGCAGCGCGTGGCCGATGCCACCGGTCCTTCGTTCTACGACCCGGCAACCGGCAAGGTCGAATGCGGAACGCCGGATGCGCCTATCGCGGGCTGCAAACCCTGGAACCCGCTGGTTCCGTATGGCCAGGACGACCCCTATGGCCTGACCGGCAACCCGGAACTGCAGGACTGGCTGTTCCCGGAAGAACTCACCCGCGGCCGCACCACCACCCGCAACCTGTTCGCCAACCTCAGCGGCAGCCTTGCCAGCCTGCCCGCCGGTGAGCTGGGCTTCGCCGTGGGTGCCGAGAGCCGCCGCGAGGACGGCCGCTTCATCCCTGATGCGCTGGCGCAGGCCGGTGCCACCACCAACCTGGCGGCAGGGCCCACCGGTGGCGGCTACCGCGTCGACGAGGCCTACCTGGAACTGAGCGTGCCGGTGCTGCGCGACCTCGCCGGTGCCCGCGAACTGACCTTCAGCGCGGCGACGCGGTACTCGGACTACTCCACCTTCGGCGGAACCCTCAACAGCAAGTTCGGCTTCACCTGGAAGCCGATCGATCAGCTGCTGGTCCGCGGTACCTGGGCCCAGGGCTTCCGTGCGCCGACCATCGCCAACCTGTACGGCGGCGCCTCGGAGACGTTCACCACCGGCTTCCGTGATCCCTGCGATACGGTCCATGGCGCAGCCGCAAGCAGTGCCGAGGTTCGCGCCCGCTGCGCCGCCGACATCGCCAATGCCGACGCCTACCGCCAGCTCGGCCAGGGCAATGAACCCATCACCGGCAGCAGTGGACAGACGCCCGTGCCCTTCACCAACGGCTCCAACCCGGACCTGCAGCCGGAAACCTCGACCAGCCGCACCCTGGGCCTGGTCTGGAGCCCGACGTTCGCCGAAGGACTTCACATCGCACTGGACTGGTGGAAGATCCGCATCGACAACACCATCGTTTCCGACCATCCCAATGACATCCTCCGCGACTGCTACGAGCTGGGTATTGCCGAGCGCTGCAGCAGCTTCACCCGCAATCCGGAGCTGGGCATCGTCAACAAACTCAACTTCGGCAACCGCAACAGTGGCTTCCGCCAGGCAGAAGGCTATGACCTGGAGATCGGCCACAAGGTCGAAACCAGCTGGGGCAAGCTGAGTGCCGACTGGAAGACCACCTACGTGGTCAACGCCGAAGAGAAGACCACCAACGAAGCCGGCGTACCGGCCATCCCCAGCAATGGCATCGCCACCAACGGCGGCATCGGCTTCCGCGTGCGCTCCAACGCATCGCTGGGCTGGGAGCGTGGCAATCTCGGCCTGACCTGGGGCCTGCGTTACTTCTCAGCGGTCAAGGAACGCTGCCTGGGTGCCGAGGACTATCCGAACGAATGTTCCCATCCTGGCCAGCGTGCGCCGTGGTTCAGCGGTACGCGTGACTACAACCGTCGTGGATCGGTCACCTTCCATGACGTGCAGGCGCGCTACAGCCTGCCGTGGGACGCCACCGTTTCGATCGGCGCCAACAACGTGTTCGGCCGCCAGGGTCCGGCCATGTACAGCCAGCCGAGTTCCAACTTCTCCTACTACGGTGGCTTCGACATCGGCCGTTTCATCTACATGAAATACCAGCAGCGCTTCTGATCCACGCACCACGCACGGTGCCCACCACGGCCCTTCGGGGCCGTGGTGGCGTAGGCTTCCGACCGCGTCATCTGCCGGTCGCAAAGCGGTCACATCGGCTACATCGCCAGGCCCGAGCATGCCGGAAACCCGGAGGCCCGCCATGCGCTATGCCATCGTCACCGAGACCTATCCGCCGGAAGTGAACGGCGTTGCCCTCACCGTACAGGGGCTGGAGCAGGGACTGCGCAACTCCGGCCATGAAATCGACCTGATCCGGCCCCGCCAGGCCAACGAAGCGCTGGACTCCGCACCGGGCACCCTGTTGGTTCCTGGTGCCGCCCTGCCGCGCTACCCCGGCCTGCGCTTCGGCATGCCGGCACCGATCCGGCTCGGTCGCCACTGGCAGCAGCAGCGCCCGGATGCCGTCTATGTCGCCACCGAAGGCCCGCTGGGCTGGTCGGCGGTGCGCACCGCACGGCGCCTCGGCATCCCGGTGGCCAGTGGCTTCCACACCCGCTTCGACGAGTACCTGCCCGACTACGGCGTGGCCTGGCTGCAGGCCGCCGCGATGCGCTGGATGCGCCGCTTCCACAACCAGGCCGATGCAACCCTGGTACCCACCCGCGAACTGCAGCAGTTCCTCGGCGAGCAGGGCTTCGAACGCGTGCGCCTGCTGGCACGCGCGGTCGACAGCCAGCAGTTCGATCCGAACCGTCGAGACCCTGCCCTGCGCGAAGAGTGGGGTGTGGACGGCAACGGCCTGGTGGCGATCTACGTCGGCCGCATCGCCGCAGAGAAGAACCTCGGGCTGGCGGTGAAGGCCTTCCGCCGGCTGCAGCAGATCCGTCCCAAGGCGCGCTTTGTGTGGGTGGGTGATGGCCCGGCCCGCGAAAAGCTGGCGCATGAAAATCCCGACTTCATCTTCTGTGGCATCCAGCGCGGCGAAGCCCTCGCGCGTCATTTCGCCAGCGGCGATCTGTTCCTGTTCCCCAGCCGCAGCGAGACCTTCGGCAACGTGACCCTTGAAAGCATGGCCAGCGGCGTGGCAACGGTGGCCTTCGACTACGGCGCTGCGCGCGAGTACCTGCGCAATGGCGAGAATGGCGCCGCAGTGGACAACGATGAGCAGTTCATCGAAGCAGCCGTGCAGCTGGCCGCCGATGACGCGCAGCGCCACGTGCTGGGCGGCAACGCCGCACGCGCGATGAAGCGCCTGCATCCGCAGCAGGTGGTGGCGGAATTCGACGCCCTGCTGGCCGAACTGGCCCAGTCGCGGAGGACCGGCCATGCGCACAACGCGGCTTGAACTGCTGGCCGACCGCGAAGCACGCCTGTGCCGGCGGGCCAACCACTACTGCCGCCGCCGCCGCGTGCGCCGCCTGTTCGCGGTCATCAGCCGGCTCGGTGATGGCGTGTTCTGGTATGTGCTGATGGGCGCCCTGGTGCTGCTTGATGGCTTCGACGGCCTGCGCGCGTCCGTGCACATGGCCGCCACCGGCCTGGCCGCGTTGTTGCTGTACAAGGGCCTCAAGCGCTGGACCCGGCGCCCGCGCCCGTATGCTGCCGACCTGCGCATCCGCGCCTGGGTGGCACCGCTGGACGAGTTCAGCTTCCCCTCCGGGCATACACTGCACGCGGTGTCGTTCACCATCGTGGCGCTGGCCTACTACCCGTGGCTGGCGCCCCTGCTGGTGCCGTTCACCGTCGGCGTGGCGCTGTCGCGGGTGGTGCTGGGCCTGCACTATCCGTCCGATGTGCTTGCCGCCACCGGCATCGCCATCGGACTGGCCTCGGCCAGCCTGGCCTGGTTGCCGTTGCCGGTGTAGCCCCTGGGGTCAGATGCCGGCGGCGCTACCGACATCGTTGATGCCCTAGAATGACCGCATGACCACGCTGTTCATTTCCGACCTGCACCTGGACCCCAGCCGTCCGGAGATCACCGACCTGTTCCTGCGCTTCCTGCGCGAACAGGCGCCCGGCGCCGATGCGCTGTACATCCTCGGCGACCTGTTCGAAGCCTGGATCGGCGACGACACGCCCTCGCCCGCCGCCGATGCGGTGGCCGACGCGCTGAAGGTGCTCTCCGACAGCGGCGTGCCGGTGTATTTCATCCGCGGCAACCGTGACTTCCTGCTTGGCGAGGACTACGCGCGCCGCGCCGGCCTGCGCATCCTGCCCGACCCGTGCGTGATCGAGCTGTACGGTCGCCCCGTACTGCTGCAGCACGGTGACCTGCTGTGCACTGATGACATTCCTTACCAGCAGTTCCGTGCACAGACCCGTGACCCGGTGTTCCAGGCACAGTTCCTGTCACAGCCGCTGGCCGCGCGCATCGCATTCGCGCAGAAGGCGCGTGAAGCCAGCCAGGCCCGCCAGTCGGAAATGAAGCAGGGTGATCGTGCGCAGTTCGAGACCGTCACCGACGTGGCTCCGTCCGAAGTCGATGCCACCTTCGTGCGCCATGGCGTGGACACCATGATCCATGGCCACACCCACCGTCCGGCGATCCACTCGCTGCAGGCCGGTGGTCGCGCCTGCACCCGCATCGTGCTGGGTGACTGGTACGAGCAGGGTTCGGTGCTGCGCGTGGATGCCAGCGGCTGGTCGCTGGATACGCTCGCGCGCGCCTGAGCACGGCGGCAACACCCGCGACCGCGCAAGGCGGCCGCGGGCGCAGCACTCAGCGGAAGGCCGCGATGGTGGCCTTGGTATTGACCAGTACGCGCTGGTTGTCGGCGGTACTGGCATTGCCCATCGGGATGCCGTTGTAGCTGATGTTCGGGTTGGACCAGTAGTTCAGGCGCGGGCAGCCGGCCGAGCAGTCATAGGCCATGATCGTGCGCCAGCGCGAACCAGAGGACGGCTCGTAGCGATAGCCGTGCCCATAGGCATAGGGCGACGTGCTGGGATCACTGGCGATATCGTGCCGCGCACTCTGCAGATGGCCGATCTCATGCGCGAAGGAGTAGTAGCCGGTCGCGCAGTCCCAGTACACCGCCGCGAAGGCCGTCGATGCCGTCGAGCCGATGCCCGAGGCCAACCCGCAGTAGCTCGTGTTGTTGATCAGCAGGACACCGACATCGGCCGCGGTGTTGTTGCGGCTGGTGTGGATGCTGTCCATGTAGCCGTCGCTGGTGTTGCGGAAACGGGTCAGGTCGGTGGTGAAATTGCCGGACTCGGTGTAGTTGGTGGTCTCGTAACCGGCCAGCTGCAGGGTGATGCCGACGTTGCTGTTGACGTAGCCCTGGTTGGACTCGGCCACCGCCAGCTGCACCAGCGACTGCATGTTGCCGCCATAGGCAGTGACCGCCGCATTGGTCGCCACCACCAGCACGCGGATGGTCGCCGGCGATCCCGACGAGGCCTGCGCGATGCCGATGTGGTCGTTGTCGGCCATCGGGATCTTCGGCAGCTGGTTGTAGTCGGCCGGATGATCGGCCGGCATCCGCGATTCATCGACCTCGACCAGCACGTGGCGGTTACCCAGTGGACGCAGGCGATAGAGCTTGCCGTCCTTGCGGATTGAACCGGTGAGGGTGTTGCCCGAACGCACCAGGATCAGCGAATTGCCCGGATCGTCCTGGCCATTGGACGTGGCGGCGGTCAGCTTGTCCGAAGGTGAGCGGAACTGGCCGTACCAGATGCTGCCACCATCGGGCAGTGCCTCGACCTTGCTGCGTACCGCCTGCACCTGCTTGCCGAGCAGTTCGAATTCGAGCTGCGGCTGCGCCGTAGCCGTCGCGTCGACACGTACTTCCTGCACCGTCGCCGTGGACGGGGTGGCCAGCAGCTTGCCCAGGGCAGGCTCACTGTTGGCCGATGCCCGGCTGATGACCGTTACCGGTTCGAACAACGGTGCCGCATGCGCGGCAGCCGCCACCGACAAACCCAACACGAGGCCACCTGCCGCTTTGCCAATCGATCTGGACAACATTGCGTCGCTCCTTGAATGATGTGAACAGCGTTGATGCAGCACGCCCGGGTTTGCCGGGTTTGGCCATATGGCCTGCGCGGGTCGTGTGAATTCAATAGAAGATGGGAATGAAAATCAGGAACTGTGATCGACCGCATCTGCGTTAAGTAAGGTCAAAAGCGTCACTACACTTCGCCAACACATCGCTTTCGCGCTACCGTGACGTAGCCACGACGGGACATGCACATGGCACCATCGCAGGACACGGACGAAGATGTCGGCTTGCTGCGGATCGGCCTGTTCTTCGACGGCACCCGCAACAACGCGCACAACCTGGCGCGCGGTCGCCCGCAGGTCCCGCAGCCGCGGCCGGCGCAGCTGCGCGCGGATGATGATTCGACCTACCAGAGCCGGCTGACCAGCAGCTACGACAACGGCCTGACCAACATCGCGCGCCTGCAGCAGCTGTATCCGGACAGTCGCCGTAATGCGGTGGCCGCGCCCTCGCTGTCGATCTATATCGAAGGCGTGGGTACCCGCGATGATGCCGACGACGATCTGATCGGGCTGGCCTTCGGCATCGGTGCCAGCGGCGTTCGTGCGAAGGTCCAGCGCGCGCTGCAGGTGCTGCTGCCGGCGGCACTGGCCGAGCTGTCCGCACGCTGGCAGCGACCGCTGCAGGGTGTGCAGCTGGACCTGTTCGGTTATTCACGCGGTGCTGCTGCCGCACGTGACATCGCCCACCAGTTGCAGGGCTGGAACAGCGCGCGCTGGCGCCAGCTACTGCAGGGCGCCGGCCTGTCCTGTACCGCGAACTTCGCCCCCGCCACACCGGTGCTGCGCTTCATCGGACTGTTCGACACCGTGGTCGCAGTCAATGGCGGCCGCGCCGATGAGCAGCCGCAGCTGGCCCTGCACAGCGGCATCGCCGGTCGCGTCGTGCAGCTCACTGCACGCGATGAACATCGCCAGCACTATCCGCTGACCAGCGTGGCACCGCCGTTCACCGAGATCGCCCTGCCCGGCGTACACGCCAACATCGGTGGTGGTTACAACCAGCTGGAGGAAGGCCCAAAGCTGCTCAGTCGTCCACGCCGGCAACAGCTGCGTCGGCCAGCAGTGGCTGACTACCAGACGCCACCGCTGGCCCTGCTGCAGGCGACCACGGTCTACGCTGAAACACAGGCCGATGCCGAGCGCTGGCGGCAGCAGCTGGGCGTTGGGGAAAAAGAGATCTGGGTGGATGTCTGGCACCAGTGGCAGCAGCAGCGTCGTGCCGGCAGCCGCAGCGTGCTGCTGTCACCGGTGCTGTACGTGACCGCCGCAGTGGTACTGCGCAGACGCATCGACTGGCGCTACCAGCTGATCGCACTGCAGGTGATGCAGCAGCAGGCCATCGAGGCCGGCGTGCAATGGACCGCCAATGCCGCCGAAGTTCCCGGCTGGGAGCTGCCGTCGGCCCTGCAGCCGATCGCGCGGCGGCTGGTGGACGGACAGGCATTGACCCAGACCCAGGAAGCATTGCTGCGGCGGCGCTACCTGATGCAGTCGGCACACTGGAATTTCGATGCGTTGGGCGACACCGCACTGACCTACGCCGCCGATGCCGGCGTCAGCGAACTGCCGTACCGGCCGGGTCCCGGCTTGTTCTACATCAACCGGCCGACGGTGGATGGCAAGCGCGTGGTGTTGCCAAACGCCTGAAAAAGGGGACGGAGGGGATCAAGTGGTTTGTGCCACAAACGACTTAATCCCCTCCGTCCCCTTTTCTTCAACCGGCCTGCTCGACCAGGTTGGCGAGCTCATCCGCATCGAAACCGGCCAGCAGGCGCGCTTCCATGTTGAACGGCCCGTGCAGGTAGCCGCCGGCGTACTCCACCAGCAGTTCCTTGAAACGTGCGCGCGGCTCGACGCCGGCGCGGTCGCAGTACCAGCGGTACCAGCGCGAACCGGCAGCCACATGTGCCACTTCCTCGCGCAGGATCACTTCCAGCACATCGGCGGTCTCGCCATCACCGACGTTGCGCAGCTTCTCGATCATGCCCGGGGTGACGTCCAGGCCGCGCGCTTCCAGCACGCGCGGCACCAGTGCCATGCGTGCCAGGCCATCGTGCGCGGTCTTTTCGCACATTTCCCACAGGCCGTTGTGCGCGGGGAAATCGGCGTAATCGTGGCCGTGTGCCTGCAGGCGCTCGCGCAGCAGCATGAAGTGCCGCGATTCGTCGTCGGCACAGCTGACCCAGTCGGCATGGAACGCCGGCGGCAGGCCACGGAAGCGGTACACCGCATCCCAGGCCAGGTCGATCGCGTTGAGTTCGATGTGCGCGATGGCGTGGATGAAGGCAGCACGCCCTGCCACGCCCCCCAGCCCGCGCCGGGGTACTTCGCGCGGATGCACCAGCACCAGCTGCGCCGGACGGCCCGGCATGCAGATCGGCTCCGGCGGCGGCACATCGGCCGCGACCTTCAGGCGGCCGGCGCGGAACGCAGCAGCGTAGGCCTGGGTCAGCGCAACCTTGCGCAGCGGGTCGGCTTCAGCCAGGCACTGCTGCGCCGCGCGCAGCAGGTCGCCTCCAACGTCGGGCACGTCAACCACGCTTGGACCTCAGGCGCGGCGCTTGTGCTTGGCATCGTCCGAACGCAGCTGCTGGATGCGCTCGAAGTAGCCCGGCTCGATACCGGTCGGGTAGTGGCCGTTGAAGCACGACGAATCGAAGTTGCGCAGCGCCGGGTTGCCCTCGCTCACCGCCGCTTCCATGTCTTCCAGATCCTGGTAGATCAGCCAGTCGCAGCCCAGGTGGGCTTCGATCTCTTCCACGGTGCGGTTGTGCGCGACCAGTTCCTCGGCCGCCGGCATGTCGATGCCGTAGATGTTCGGGTAGCGCACCGGCGGCGCCGCGCTGGCCAGGTAGACCTTGCGCGCGCCCGCGTCACGGGCCATCTGCACGATCTGCTGGCTGGTGGTGCCACGCACGATCGAGTCGTCCACCAGCAGCACCACACGGTTGCGGAACTCCAGGTGGATCGGGTTGAGCTTGCGGCGCACCGACTTCACGCGTTCGCCCTGCCCCGGCATGATGAAGGTGCGGCCGATGTAGCGGTTCTTGATGAAGCCTTCGCGGTACTTCACGCCGAGCACGTTGGAGATCTCCAGCGCGGCATCGCGCGAGGTGTCCGGGATCGGGATGATGGTGTCGATGTCGTGATCCGGGCGCAGGCGCAGGATCTTCTCGCCCAGCTTGATGCCCATGCGCATGCGCGCCTTGTGCACCGAGACGTTGTCGATCATCGAATCCGGGCGCGCGAAGTACACGTACTCGAAGATGCACGGGGTGTGCTCGGCCGGCTCGGCGCAGATCTCCGAGAACAGCTCGCCACGCGCGGTGATCACCAGTGCTTCGCCCGGCTGCACGTCGCGCACGCGCTGGAAGCCCAGCACGTCCAGCGCGGCCGATTCGGAGGCCACGATGTACTCGTCGCCCTCGGCATGGCTGCGCTTGCCCAGCACCAGCGGACGGATGCCATGCGGGTCGCGGAAGGCAACCAGGCCCAGGCCCAGCACCACGCTGACCACCGCGTAGCCGCCCTTGCAGCGGCGGTGCACGCCGGCCACGGCACGGATGGCCGCTTCCGGGCTGAGCTGGCGCTGCTGTTCCAGTTCGTAGGCGAACACGTTCAGCAGCACTTCGCTGTCCGAATCGGTGTTGACGTTGCGGCGGTCCTGCTCGAACACCTGCTGGCGCAGCGCTTCGGTGTTGATCAGATTGCCGTTGTGGGCCAGCGCGATGCCGTACGGCGAATTGACGTAGAACGGCTGCGCCTCGTCCATGCCTTCCGAACCGGCGGTCGGGTAACGCACATGAGCGATGCCGACGCTGCCTTCCAGGGTGGACATGGTGCGGGCATCGAACACATCGCGGACCAGGCCGGTGGCCTTCTGCACGCGCAGGCGGCTGCCATTGGCGGTGGCGATGCCCGCCGCGTCCTGGCCACGGTGCTGGAGGACGGTCAAGCCGTCATACAACTGCCCGGCGACGTTCTGGTTGCCGACGATTCCGACGATGCCACACATGGTGCGAGGTCTCCGCTGGGCTGTGCCCAGTTACAAGGAAGGTGGCCGTGCCTGGCCGCGGTGGTCGCCGCGCCTGCGGTCGACATTGGCCGGATCGCCCGGCTCGATACTGTCCGGCAGTGCTGGGGCGTCCGGACGCACTTCGGCCGGATCGTAGGAATCGCCCTGTTCCGCTTTCGCAGGCCGCAGCCATCCGCTGCCTGCCACTACCTGGTTGAGGATGCCATTATCGCCTGCCGCGCCCGGCTTTCCCAACCCGGCGCCTGCGTTCTTGCCCAACTCCATCAATGCAGATGGGGACAGCGCGTCGGTCGGCAAGGCCTTGGGCAGCAGATCGGCCCCGGGAACCTCCCAGTGCGGCAGCTTGCTGTTCATCCAGGCAACGGTGGGGTTCAGCAGTGGGCGCACCGCCGAACGCTGCCAGGAAGGCTCGGCAGTCAGCGGGGTGAAACTGCCCAGCAGCAGCAGGATCGCGGCGATCAGGCCGCCACGGACCACGCCCAGCACGCCACCCAGCAGGCGGTCCAGGCTGGTCAGCATGCTGCGGTGGACCAAGGCCTTGATGACCATGCCGACCACGGCGACCACGATCATCACGCCGATGCCCACCCCCAGGTAGCCACCGACGAAGTGTTCGCCACCGGGGGCCGCCGGGGCAGCCCACCAATGGGCAGCATCATTGCCGAAGGCGAAGGCCGCCCACGCGGCCAGCAGCCACGACAGGGTGCCGATGACGATTCCCACGAAGCCGCGCAGCATCCCCAGCAAGGCCGAGGCGGCGATCACGATCAGCAGCACCACGTCGATCATGGCGCCCCGCTCCTTCGGCGGCGCTGGCAACGGGGCTGCGCGTGGGTCATGGGTGCGGTCGCACCATGCCGGCCACGCCGACCTTGGCGGCGACCTGGGCCTTCAGCTGCTCGGCATCGGCGCGGTTGGCCACCGGCCCGACGCGGACGCGATGCAGAGTGCCCTTTTCAGTGCGCACCTGCTCGACAAAGGCGCTGAAACCAGCGGCGCGCACCTTGTCGCGCAGGGCGTTGGCATCGTTGGCCTGGCCGAACGCGCCCAGCTGCACGGCAAAGCCGACGCCGCTGGCCGCCGGTGCTGCTGGCGTGGTCGGGGCCGTTGCCGGCTTGCTGGCGGCATCCGGCTTCGGCTCCGGCTTCGGGGTTTCGGGCTTCGGCGCCGGCTTCGGCGGCTCGGGCTTGGCAGCCGGAGCGGTCGTTGCGGTCGGCGTACTCGGCGGCAGGCTTTCGCTGCGCACCGGGTTGCTACCGGCCGACGGCGCGGTGGCTGCGGACGGGGTGCTGGCGCTTGGCGTGGCCGCTGCCGGGGTGGCGGCCACCGGGGCGCTGCTGGCCGCTGCGGCATCCAGGGTGATCACTTCAGCCTTCACATCGGCACGGATCTTCACCGCCTGCAGGCGGGCGGCCTCGGCCTGTGCGCGGTCGGCGTACGGCCCCACGCGCACGCGCCATGCCTGACGGCCATTGATGGTGGCCGTTTCAGCGAAGCCCGGCAGCTGCGAGCGCTTCAGGTAGGCGATCACTGCGTCGGCATCGGCCTTGCTGCCGTAGGCACCGAAGGTGACCGCATAGTTGCCGGCGGCAACCGCCGGCGAGGTGTCGACGGTCGGCGGTGTGGCAGGTGCCGCGGCATCCGCAAGCGGCTTGGCCTGGCCGGTCTGCAGCCCCGTGGCGCCGCCCGCAGGGGCCACCAGCGGCAGTTCACGGGTTTCGAACTGGCCATCGGCCGGTGCATCCGGCGCGGCGATCGGCACATTGGCGACGCCGCTGTCCGGTGCAGGTCCCTTGACCAGCATCGGCAGGAAAATCACGGCCAGTGCCACCAGCACGATGGCACCAATCAGACGCTGTTTCAGAGGCGTATCCACGTGAGGCAGGCAACTGTCCGGAGATTGCCATCGATTATACGGGTGCCGGACCGGACGGCGTCGGCGTTGGCTGAACGCGGATCAGGCATCGCCCTGCAGCATCTGCAGGGCCGCTGCGGCGGTATGGAAGGAGCCGAACACCAGCACGCGGTCGCCGCGCTCGGCCTGGGCCAGCACCTGCGCCAGTGCCTGTTCGACGGTATCGGCCAGCTGCGCCTTGGCCGCGGCCGTGCCGGCCAGGCGCGCCTGCAGCTGGGCGGCGCTCTGCCCACGCGGGCCATCCAGCCCAGCCAGGATCCATTCGCCCACCACATCCTGCAGCGCCTGCACCACGCCCACCGCGTCCTTGTCCTGCAGCGCGGCGTACACCGCCAGGGTGCGTCCGGCCGAGACCTCGGCCTTCAGCGTGCGCGCCAGCTGGCCCGCCGCCTGTGGGTTGTGGCCGACATCCACGCGGATCTGCACGCCCTCCCGCTCGAATGCCTGCATGCGGCCGGAAATGCGTGCTGCCGCGATACCGGCAGCCCAGGCCGCGCGCGGCACCGGCTTGTCCAGCGCACGCATCGCAGCGATGGCGGCACCCGCATTGGCCAGCTGGATCGGGCCGGCCAGCGCCGGGGTCGGCAGCTCCATGCGCAGGCCGACATCACGCCAGCGCCAGCGCTGGGCATCGATCGGTTCGTAGAAATAATCGCTGCCGCCGCGGATCGCGTTGGCACCCACCAGATAGGCACGCGCCAGCACGCTGGACGGCGGATCGGTCTCACCCAGGATCACCGGCTTCCAGCCGCGGATGATGCCGGCCTTCTCGGTGCCGATCGCTTCGCGGTCCTCGCCCAGCCACTCGGCATGGTCGATGTCCACGGTGGTGATCACCGCCACGTCGGCGTCGACGATATTGACCGCATCGAGGCGGCCGCCCAGGCCCACTTCCAGTACCGCCAGGTCCAGCCCGGCGTCGGCGAACAGCTGCAGCGCAGCCAGCGTGCCGTACTCGAAATAGGTCAGCGTGATTTCGCCACGCGCGGCCTCGATGGCGTTGAACGCGGCGACCAGCGCCGCATCGTCCACGTCCTGCCCGTCGATGCGCACGCGCTCGTTGTAGCGCAGCAGGTGCGGCGACGTGTAGGCACCGACCTTCCAACCGGCAGCACGGCCGATGGCCTCGATGAAGGCCACGGTGGAGCCCTTGCCGTTGGTGCCACCGACCACGATGGTGCGCGTGGCCGGCGCGCCCAGGCCCATCGCCGTGGCCACGGCGCGCACGCGCTCCAGGCCCATGTCGATGGTCGCCGGGTGCTGGCGTTCAATGTAGTCCAGCCAGTCGGCCAGGGTGGTCGGGGTGTTCGTCACGGCAGCGGTTCCAGCAGAAGCAGTTGATGCGGGGGATGGATCAGAGGGCGCGGTGCTTGGCTTCGCCGAAGAACGGCGTGTGGTGGGCGCAGTCGTTCAGGCGCACCACTTCCAGGCTGTCCAGGTCGGCGCCTTCGAGCAGGTTGAGCGTGGTCGGTGCCTGGCGGAAGGTCCACAGGCGGGAGATCGGCAGGCCCAGCACCTTGCACAGGATCACGCGGTTGACCGCGTCATGGGCGACCACCAGCAGGGTGTCGTGCTCGCCGAGGCCTTCGGTGGCGCGCGCCAGCCCACGCCAGCTGCGCTCCAGCACCAGGCGCAGCGATTCACCGCCGGGCATCAGCACGGTATCGGGTTCCTCGCGCCAGGCCTGCAGGCGCGACGGATCCTTTTCGTTGATTTCGCTGGCCAGCAGGCCCTCCCACTCGCCGTGGGCGATTTCCTGCAGCTCCGGCTCGGTCAGCAGCATGTCGGCACGGGCGGCACCGAGTGCCAGCTGCGCGGTGCGCTGCGCGCGCGACAGCGGCGAGGCGACGGCACGGGTGATGTCGACCGAGGCCAAGCGGGCACCCAGTGCCTGGGCCTGGGCTTCACCGATCGGCGAAAGCGGAATATCGATCTGGCCCTGGTAGCGGCCTTCGGCGTTCCACGGCGTTTCGCCGTGGCGGGCAAGCAGGATGCGCATGCGTGCAAGGGGTCCTGGGGGGAGGAGGTTTCCGCGTTTCGTTCACATCCTGTGAAGTACGCGGAACACGGATGATACCTGTTCGGCGCACCGGGCCGGGCCGGGCCGGGCATGAAAAAACCCCGCGACGTGGGTCGCGGGGTTTCAGGTTTCCTACGGATTCCGCCGGGCATGGCCCGGCGCTGCCGGAGGCGGCCAGTAGAGCCACGCCATGCGTGGATAGACCGCCAGCGACCGCAAACGGATCATTTCGCCAGGTTCAATTCCTTCAGCAGCTGCGGCGCCGGCGCCACTTCCTGCATGATCCACTGCATGTAGCGGCTGTCGACGGCGATCATGCGGGTCATCACCGGGTCGAACACCCAGTTGGAGCTGACCGATTCCCAGTTGCCGTCGAATGCCAGGCCGACCAGCTTGCCATTGGCGTCCAGCACCGGCGAACCCGAGTTGCCACCGGTGATGTCCAGGTTGGACAGGAAGTTCACCGGCACCGAACCAATGCGTTTGTCTTCCAGGCCGCCGTAACGCTTGGCCTTGACCGCATCGAGCAGCGCCTTCGGCGAATCGAACGGATCCTCACCGGTTTCCTTCGCCGCCACGCCTTCCAGGGTGGTGAACGGGGTGTACTTCACGCCGTCCTTGCCATAGCCCATGACGTTGCCGAAGGTGATGCGCAGCGACAGGTTGGCGTCCGGGTAGACGAACTCACCCTGGCTCTTCTTGTAGTCGGCCACGGCCTGCAGGTACAGCGGACGTGCGGTCAGCGATTCGCCTTCGCGGATCTTCTTCTGCTCTTCCTGCTTCAGCAGTGCCGGCATGACAGCCACGGCGTACTGGATGGCCGGATCGCTGCTGGCTTCAAACGCGGCACGGTCGGCCTTGAACCACTTCAGGCGGGTGTCCAGGCTGCCCAGTTCGGTACCGCCCAGCTTGGCCACCAGCGACTTCACCGCAGCAGCATCGCTGCCGGCCAGCCACTTGTTCAGCACTTCGTTGTCGCGCTGTGCGGCCGGCAGGGCCACGTACTGGTCCAGCCAGTAGGTCTGCAGCTGCTGGTCCATCTTCGCCACGTAGCGACGATCCATCTGCTTCAGGCCACCTTCGATGGTGGTCAGGTCGCGCTCCTGGTAACCGGCTTCGCGCTCGGCATCCGGCTTGCTGCGCTCGATCGACAGGCGGTACAGGGTGATCGCTGCGCCAACGGCCGAAGTGTTGTTGAACTGACCGACGAACAGGTCGCGTTCGCGGGTCGACTTGCTGGTATCCAGATGCTTGAGCAGCTGCGCGTGTGCAGCCAGGGCCGGCTTGCCGGCAGCGCCCTGCTTTTTCAGCCAGGCCAGCACGGCGGCTTCCTCAGCCTGCTTCTGGCCAGCGGCGTCGATGCGCTTGAAGCCTTCCAGCTGGCCCAGGTAGTTCTTGGCCACGTTGTTCATGCTGGCCGCGGTGGCGGCGTACTTCACCTTGACGTCGGCGTCGGCCTTGCCGGCATCGGCGATCATCTTCAGCACCGCGTTGTAGTGCTTGGCGATGGTCGGGTAGGTGAAGCTGGCGGTTTCGTTGAACTCACCAGCCAGGGCATAGCGGTTGGTGCGGCCCGGGTAGCCGGCCACCATCACGAAGTCGTCGGCGCCCAGCGGCTGGTCGGCGAACTTCAGGAAGTGCCTGGGCTGGTACGGCACGTTGTCGGCGGTGAAGGCGGCCGGCTTGCCGTCCTTGCCGACGTAGGCGCGGTAGAACGAGAAATCGCCGGTGTGGCGCGGCCACATCCAGTTGTCGACGTCGCCGCCGAACTTGCCGACGCTGCCCGGGGGCGCGTAGACCAGGCGCACGTCCTTGATTTCCATGTTGCGGAACAGGCGGTAGGTATTGCCGCCGGAGAAGCTGTACAGGCGGCAGCGGAAGCCGGCATCGGCTTCACAGGCGGCGACCTGGGCCTTGTCGAAGGCGTCCAGCGCGCGGCTGCGGGCCAGCGGGTCGTTGCCGGCGCCGGCGATGGCGGCCTTGGCCTGGGCGGTGACGTCGGTGATCTGGTCGAGCACGAACACGCGGGCGTTCGGGCCGGCACTCAGCTCGTCCTTCAGGGTCGGCGCGTTGAAGCCGTCCTTGATCAGGTTCTTCTGCGCGGTCGAATTCAGCTGGATGGCGCCATACGCGCAGTGGTGGTTGGTGACCACCAGGCCCTGCGGCGAGACGAAGCTGGCGGTGCAGCCGCCGAGGGCGACGACCGCGCCCATCGGGTCGCCGGTCAGGTTGGACAGCTGTTCCGGGGACAGCTTCAGGCCGGCCTTCTGCAGCGGGCCGGCGATTTCCGGCAGCTGCTGCGGCACCCACATGCCTTCAGCGGCATGGGCGACCTGGGCCAGCCCGAGGCTGGCGACGATGGAGAATGCAAGCAGGTTCGAGCGCATGGAGCGGCCCCTGGTAGTGGAACCCTCGATTGTAGCCCGCCGCCCTGCCCCGCCCCGAACCCCGGAAGTCATGGGCCGGGCGCACCGATGCCCCGGTAGCAGCCAACCTTGGTTGGCACCCGCGCATCCACCGGGCATGGCCCGACGAGCACAGCGGCCACGTTCGAAACGCCCGCCGGCGCACGCCTTTCGTTCCGCCACGGCACCCGCAGCGCAACATGGGAAATCCGCGCGGCACCCTATAATCCGCGCTTTCCCCCTGATGAGTTCCACCCCGATGGCGCAGCAAACGATGAAGGCCCTGGTCAAGCGCGAAGCGGCCAAGGGCATCTGGCTGGAAGAAGTTCCGGTTCCGACCCCGGGCCCGAACGAGGTCCTGATCAAGCTGGAGAAGACCGCGATCTGCGGCACCGACCTGCACATCTACCTGTGGGACGAGTGGAGCCAGCGCACCATCAAGCCGGGCCTGACCATCGGCCACGAGTTCGTCGGTCGCGTCGCCGCACTCGGCTCGGCAGTGACCGGCTACGAGATCGGCCAGCGCGTCTCGGCCGAAGGCCACATCGTCTGCGGCCACTGCCGCAACTGCCGTGGCGGCCGCCCGCACCTGTGCCCGAACACCGTCGGCATCGGCGTCAACGTCAACGGCGCCTTCGCCGAATACATGGTGATGCCGGCCAGCAACCTGTGGCCGATCCCGGACCAGATCCCGTCGGAGCTGGCTGCGTTCTTCGACCCCTACGGCAACGCCGCGCACTGTGCGCTGGAGTTCAACGTGATCGGCGAGGACGTGCTGATCACCGGTGCCGGCCCGATCGGCATCATCGCCGCCGGCATCTGCAAGCACATCGGTGCGCGCAACGTGGTGGTGACCGACGTCAATGATTTCCGCCTGAAGCTGGCCGCCGACATGGGCGCCACCCGCGTGGTCAACGTGGCCAACCAGTCGCTGAAGGACGTGATGAAGGAACTGCACATGGAGGGCTTCGACGTGGGCCTGGAAATGAGCGGCAACCCGCGTGCGTTCAACGACATGCTCGACTGCATGTACCACGGCGGCAAGATCGCCATGCTCGGCATCATGCCCAAGGGCGCCGGCTGCGACTGGGACAAGATCATCTTCAAGGGCCTGACCGTGCAGGGCATCTACGGCCGCAAGATGTACGAGACCTGGTACAAGATGACCCAGCTGGTGCTGTCCGGCTTCCCGCTCGGCAAGGTGATGACCCACCAGCTGCCGATCGACGACTTCCAGAAGGGCTTCGACCTGATGGAAGAAGGCAAGGCCGGCAAGGTGGTCCTCAGCTGGAATTGATCCGGCACACGGCGACGCCGGGCATGGCCCGGCGCTACCGAAACGAGAAAGGCGCCCATTGGGCGCCTTTTTCTTTGGTGTTGCCGGCCAGCGGCCGGCACTACCCGTAACGCCTGCGGCGTTATTTGCCGACGGCCACGCTCAGCATCACCCGGCTGTGGGCCAGCTTGCCGGAGTTGTCACGGCCGTTGCCGTCGGTGCCGTAGTAACCCAGGCCGACATTGAACAGGCCGAACTGGCGCGCGACGCCGACGTTCCAGTCGGTGTAATCCTTGGCGATGCCGTCCTCGAAGGTGCTGCGACCGACATTGGCATTCAGGGTGAAGTCCTTCGGCAGGCCCCAGCTGCCGCCCAGGCCGAAGTACCAGCCATCGGTGCTGCTGTTCCAGACATCGTTGGTGTAGGCCACCGTCAGCTTGTAGGTGTCATCCAGCGTGGTGGTGGTGATCAGCTCGTTGTAGTTCTGGTGGCTGGACTTCAGGTAGGTGTAGCGGTTCAACAGCACATCGACGTTGACGCGCTCGGTGACATCCACGCCATAGCCGATCAGGTAGTCGACCTCGGTCTTCGGGTCACCCGTACCAAAATCCACGCCCGAGCCCCACACGCCGGCATACAGGCCAACCGGGCTGGTGTAGGTGAAACCGGCCTGCAGGGTCGGATCCTCGTCGGTCTGCGACACACCACGGAACAGGTAATCGGAAACGGCGGTGACGTTCCAGCTGTACGGCGATTCGTTTTCCTGGGCGCTGGCGGCGAACGGGGCGGCCAGGGTCAGGGCAGCGGCAATGGCGAGGCAGGCACGGGCGTGCTTCATGAGCGTCTCCGGTGGGGGCGGTGGCGTGGAAGGCGGGGAGCGGGCGTAGCGGCCGGAGCGGGACAGCTCCGGTTCACGAATTTTTAACCAGTTTGCTATTGCGATGCAACATGTGCCGGCCGTGGCGATGCCCGGCCCGGGCCGGTCGGCAGGCGGCGATGCCCGGTAGAATCAACGGTTTCCCCGTTCAGAGCCGTGCCCACGCCATGACCGACGCCTCCTCCGCCCTGACCCGCCACTACGCCGAGGAACTGGACGCCATCCGCGCCCAGGGCCTGTTCAAGTCCGAGCGGATCATCACCAGCCCGCAGTCGGCCGAGATCACCCTCGACGACGGCCGCAAGGTGCTGAACTTCTGTGCCAACAACTACCTGGGCCTGGCCGACCACCCGGACCTGATCCAGGCCGCCAAGGATGCGCTGGATACGCACGGCTTCGGCATGGCCTCGGTGCGCTTCATCTGCGGTACCCAGGACCTGCACAAGCAGCTGGAGAAGCAGATCGCCGACTTCTTCGGCAAGCAGGACACCATCCTGTACGCCGCCTGCTTCGATGCCAACGGCGGCCTGTTCGAACCGCTGGTCGGCGAGAATGACGCGATCATTTCCGATGCACTGAACCACGCCTCGATCATCGACGGCGTGCGCCTGTGCAAGGCCAAGCGCTTCCGCTACGCCAACTGCGACATGGCCGACCTGGAAGCCCAGCTGCAGGCCGCCGATGCCGCCGGCTGCAAGACCAAGCTGATCACCACCGACGGCGTGTTCTCGATGGACGGCTTCATCGCCCCGCTGGACGAGATCACCGCGCTGGCGAAGAAGTACAACGCGCTGGTGCACATCGACGAATGCCACGCTACCGGCTTCCTGGGCGCCACCGGCCGTGGCTCGGCTGAAGTGAAGGGCGTGCTGGAGAAGATCGATATCATCACCGGCACCCTGGGCAAGGCCATGGGTGGTGCGCTGGGTGGCTTCACCTGCGCCAGCGCCGAGGTGATCGAACTGCTGCGCCAGCGTTCGCGTCCCTACCTGTTCTCCAACTCGCTGCCGCCGCACGTGGTCGCCGCCGGCATCAAGGCGTTCGAGATGCTGGCCGCCGCCGATGACCTGCGCGACACCCTGGTGGAGAACACCCGCCACTTCCGCGAGAAGATGGTCGCCGCCGGTTTCGACGTGAAGCCGGGCGTGCATCCGATCAGCCCGGTGATGCTGTACGACGCACCGCTGGCGCAGAAGTTCGCCGAGCGTCTTCTGGAAGAAGGCATCTACGCGATCGGCTTCTTCTTCCCGGTGGTGCCCAAGGGCCAGGCCCGCATCCGTACCCAGATCAGTGCCGCGCACACCCGCGAACAGCTGGACCGCGCAATCGATGCGTTCACCCGCATCGGTGTCGAGCTGGGCGTGATCAAGGGTTGATCATGGCCGGGGTCGGATCCCTTTCCTGCGGAAAGGGCTCTGACCCCACCGGTCAAGGCGTGTCGACCAAGGTCGACACCCACAGGCATCACTTCTTTTTCTTCTTGCCCTTCGGCTCGTCCTTGCTGGCCACCACCACCGGCTTGGCGGCAGCGTCCTGGCCGTTGCCCTTGGCAACGCGGATGCCGTTGGCCTTCATCCAGGCATCAAATTCATCGGCGGTCATCTTCTTGTCGCCGTTGCTCATCAGGAAGCGGTAGCTGCCGCGACCATCCAGTTCCGGCGTCTTCACTTCCACCACCGGGGTTTCGGCCGGCGTTTCCGCCTTGGCCACCTTCTTGTGGCCACCACAGGCGGTCAGCAGCACCATCGGCAGCAGCAGGCCTGCGCAGCGCAGGGTTTGGTTGAGGGTCGGGTGGTACATGGGCAGGCTCCGTTCGGGAAATTCAGCAACCAGGCGCCCCCTACGCCTGGAACGGTGGCCGGCAGCTGCCGGCCGCGGGCGATGATCAGCCCGGTGCAGCGGCCCCCAGCCGCTGCTGGTCACTGACCTCCAGCACCCGCCACTGCCCCTTGCCGAGATCGCCGAGCTGCAGCCCACCGATCGCGACCCGAACCAGGCGCAGCACCTGCAGGTCGAAGGCCGCCAACAGGCGGCGGATGTGGCGATTGCGGCCCTCGTCGAGGACCACCTCCAGCCACGCGGTCTTGTCGCCGCTGCGCAGCACGCGCACGGCCTGGGCGACGAGGAACTCGCCCTCGTCCTCGACACCGGCGCGCAGCGCAGCCAGGGTGTCCTCGTCGGGCAGGCGGTCCACCTGCACGTGGTAGGTCTTCTGCGGACCCGTTTCCGGATCGGTCAGGCGCGCGGCCCACTGCGGATCGTTGCTGAACAGCAACAGCCCCTCGCTGGCCTTGTCCAGACGCCCGACCGGCGCGATCCACGGCAGCCCTGCACCATCGAAGCAGCGGTAGACGGTGTCGCGGCCACGCTCGTCCTGCGCGGTGGTCACCACCCCGCGCGGCTTGTTGAGCATCAGGTACAGGCGCTGCGGCGCGCCCATCGGCTGGCCATCGACCTCGATCGGCGGCGCCGGCTGGCCAATCGGGAACTCTGGATCCCGCACGATGCGGCCGGAGACGCGTACGCGGCCCTCGGCGATCCAGCGCGCGGCCTCGCTGCGCGAGCACACGCCGGCCTTGGACAGCACGCGCGCCAGGCCATGACGGACACCGGCGGCTGTGGCACCGGGAGTCGCACGCCCACGCGATGCGTGGGAGCGGGCGGCGGGGGCGGCAGGCGGGCGGCGCGTGCGCAAGCCTCTGCTCCCCGCGGCGCTTACTTCTTGTCGACCGGCTTGGTCTCAGCCGGTGCTTCAGCCGGTGCCGGCGTGGCGGCCGGAGCCGGACGCGCCTTGACCACGCGCACGCCGCGCGCCTTCATCCAGGCGTCGAACTCTTCGGCGGTCATGCGCTTGCCGTTCTGGCTCATGTCGAAGCGCCAGGGCGTGTTGTCGAATTCGGTCTGCGGCTTGTAGGCCGCCGGATCGTTCGGCTTCACCGCCGGTGCGCTCGGAATGGCCTTGGCGATGTTCTGGCAGCCGTCGATGCGCAGGCGCTGCAGCACCTGGTCCAGCGACTGCGACGGATCATAGTTGCTGCTCAGCACACCGGCCGGCATGCCCAGCTGGTTGCCACGGATGTAGAGCTCGTCGGCCACCGGCGCGATGGTCGTGGCCGGCAACGGCAGCGGCGAGGCGCTGGTGTTGACCGAGCAATCGACCGCAGCGTGGGCGGCGGGAACCAAGGCCAGCGCCAGGAAGGCAGCCGATGCAGAGCGCAGCATGAGGAGCATCCACGAAAGGAAGTGACGCGGCGAGTTTAGCAATGCCGCGACAGCTTTCAAGCGCCACTTTCAATGAATACGGCAACTCATTGGTTTTACGAGCAAAAACCCGACGAACGGTTGTTCCCGGATCAACAGATGCCTGGATTCCGGACCTCAGAAACAACAAGACCCGGCCGAAGCCGGGTCCTGCTGTGTCTTGCGGGCAGAGCGTCAGAACTTAGTTCTGGACGTTCAGCTCGGTACGACGGTTCTTGGCGCGACCTTCCGGGTTGTCCGAACCATCCGGGTTGGTGTTCGGAGCAATCGGACGGCTCTCGCCGTAGCCGATCGGGCCGACCAGGCGACCGGCGTCAACGCCGTTCTTGGTCAGGTAGTTGTACACGGCGGTAGCACGACGCTCCGACAGCTTCTGGTTGTAAGCGTCGGTACCCTTCGAGTCGGTGTGACCGGCGACTTCAACGCGCAGATCCGGGTAACGCTTCAGGATCTCGGTGGCTTCGCTCAGGATCGCCACGGCGTCCGGACGCAGGTTCGACTTGTCGAAGTCGAAGTTGACGCCCTTCAGGTCGATGGAGACCGGCACCGGGCAACCGTCCGGACCGATGGTCTGACCCGGCTGCGAGTTCGGGCACTTGTCGTCGCAGTTGTTGACGCCGTCACCGTCGTCATCCAGGTCGGCGCAGCTCGGGGCAACCGGAGCCGGGGCCGGAGCAGCCGCGACCGGAGCCGGGCCCAGCGGGATCACGACGCCGACCGAAGCCAGCACGTCGCCGAACCAGCTTTCATCGTTGCCGGCACGCTTCGGGTTCACGCTCTGGTCGTCGAAATCAGCGCGGTAGGCGACTTCGGCGCGGACAGCAACGCGCTTCTCGAAGGTGGTCTGCAGACCGACGCCGACCTTGGCGGCAAAGTTGCCGTCCTTGCGGTCAGCCAGGCCACCGCCGATCGGGTTGTACTCTTCTTCCGACTTCTGGTAGCCCAGGCCGGCCAGCAGGTACGGGTTCCAGCCGCGGCCTTCCTTGATGAAGTGGCGACGCAGGTCCAGCGAGACGCCGTACTGCGACCAGTTCATGTCCTTGTTGGCGTCGAAGTTCGGGTTCTGGTAGTTCAGCTCACCGTCCAGCGACCAGTTCGGGCTGATGAACTTGCCCAGGCCCAGGGTGACGAACGGAGCGTCATTGGTCAGGCGGTCGCTGTCCTGGAAGTTGAAGCCGGCCGAACCGGTCAGGTACCAGCGGTCATCGAACTCCTGCGCGGACGCAGCCTGGGCGAAAGCCAGACCACCCAGCAGCGCGGCAGTAAGGATCTTCTTGTTCATTGAGTACAGCTCCTATTTCGGGGGTATGAAACCGGTAGAGGCATGGGCCAGCACTAGTGCGTCGATGTTCGACAGCCGATTCAGCACGCCACCGCCGCGAACATTATGCTCAGGCGGGTGAAGGTCATGTTAACAGTCCCGTAACATGTGAAGTGTTGTGCCCGACCCTCCACCGGTCCGACGTTGAAACCCTATACAGGATGATGAAAATCCGCAAGACCCTCACGCTGCAAGGGTTTGACGGGGTTTAGGTGCGGAATACGACATATTGCTCAACAGGTTGCTCCACGCGATTCAGCGCATCTGCTGAAACGTGAGGAACTCTATGATGGAGCCACGAACCCAGCCGGAGCCGAGATGAAAGCCGTCGCCCTGAGTCGTGAATCCGCCCCCGCCCTCTGCGATATCCACCTGCCCCCGCCGCTGCCTCCGGGTGGCCGCGACCTGTTGATCCGGGTCGAGGCCGTCTCGGTAAACCCGGTCGACGGCAAGCAGCGGGCGGCCACCGATCCGGCCACGCTCGACGCACCCCGCGTACTCGGGTGGGACGCCGCCGGCGTGGTCGAAGCGATCGGCGAGGACGCCAGCCTGTTCGCGTCCGGCGACGAGGTCTACTACGCCGGTGATGTCACCCGCCCGGGCTGCAATGCGCAGTTCCATCTTGTGGACGAACGCCTGGTAGCGCGCAAGCCGACCACGCTCGACTTCGCCGAAGCGGCCGCACTGCCATTGACCACGCTCACCGCGTGGGAACTGCTGTTCCAGCGCATGCCATTGCAGCTGGATGATCGCCGCCATGCCGGCCAGCACCTGCTGGTCATCGGCGGAGCAGGCGGCGTTGGATCGATGGCGATCCAGTTGGGCCGGCACGCCGGATTCGAGGTGATCGCCACCGCCTCGCGTGAGTCGTCGATCGACTGGTGCCGGCAGATGGGTGCCCAGCATGTGATCGACCACCGGCAGCCGCTGCTGCCCCAGCTGCAGGCATTGGGCATCGACGCAGTACAGGTCGCCCTCAACCTGGCCGACACCGACCAGTACTGGGATGCGTTGGGCCAGCTGCTGGCGCCACAGGGCCATGTCGGCCTCATCGTCGAACCACGCGGCGCGCTGCGCATCGGTGATCCCTACAAGGCAAAGTGCATCAGCATCCACTGGGAGTTCATGTTCGCGCGTTCGCGCTTCGCCACTGCGGACCGCATCGAACAGCACCGCATCCTCAGCCGCGCGGCCAGCATGATCGATGCTGGCCAGCTGCGCGGCACCCTCAGCGAGACGCTGGGCACGATCAATGCGGCGAATCTGGACATCGCGCATCAGCGCCTGGCCAGCGGACGCACGGTGGGCAAGCTGGCGCTGGCGGGCTGGGGCGATTGAGCCAGGCTGGAACGCCGATGTAGAGCCGAGCCCATGCTCGGCTGACGGGGCCAGGCAAAGCAGCCGAGCATGGGCTCGGCTACGGATTCTGCCTGTGGCGGCGGATTGGCCCGCATCTGTATCTATGGCGGCGGATGAATCGGGAATACGGTGGAAACAGATCCCCCCTCTCCCCGAGCGCCGCCATGCCCACCGCCCTGCCCCTGCGCCTGCTGCAACTGATCACCGGCCTGTTCCTGTATGGCTTCGGCGCATCGCTGATGATCCGTGCCGCCATCGGCGTGGCGCCCTGGGACGTGCTGTCGCAGGGCATCGCCGCGCAGACGCCGCTGTCGTTCGGGCTGGCCACCAACGTGATCGGCGCGCTGGTGCTGCTGCTGTGGTGGCCGCTGCGGCAGAAGCCGGGTGTCGGCACCGTGCTCAACGTGATGCTGATCGGCCCCTCCGCGCAGTTCGGGCTGTGGCTGCTGCCGCCAGCGGTCGGCCTTGGCTGGCAGCTGGCGATGTTCTGCGCCGGCATGCTGCTGGTCGCGCTGGCCACCGGCCTGTACATCGGTGCCAAGCTGGGCCCTGGCCCGCGCGACGGCCTGATGACCGGCCTGCACGCCCGCACCGGCTGGCCGATCTGGAAGGTACGCAGCCTGATCGAGGGCAGCGTGCTGCTGCTGGGCTGGTGGCTCGGCGGCAATGTCGGTGTCGGCACCCTCGCCTTCGCCCTGCTGATCGGCCCCCTGTGCGGGGTAACGCTGGGCTGGTTCGGGATTGGCCGGCCGCTGCCGGTAGTGCCGGCCGCTGGCCGGCAACCGCAGTCGCCCTGAGCTGACTGGAATGCCGGCCAGCGGCCGGCACTACCGCCCCCGGAGTTCGGGGGCAGCGCCGCAGGCGCGGGGGTTGGAGGCCGGTAAGTGGGGCCCGCGGTTCGCGCAGCGAAATGCGGGAGCGACAGCACGCATGTGCCGAGCGTACCCGGCCAGCGGCCGGCACTACCCCCGCGCCCCTTGCCCCGGCCGCCGTTTCCCGGCACGCTTCGCGCTTCCGTACGCAAGCGTATCGACCATGTCGCCAGCCAACGAAAGCGCCTATCCCCACCTGTTCGCCCCGCTGGACCTGGGCTTCACCCAGCTGCGCAATCGCGTGCTGATGGGTTCGATGCACACCGGCCTGGAAGATCGCGCCCGCGACTTCCCGCGCCTGGCCGCCTATTTCGCCGAGCGCGCCGAGGGCGGTGTCGGCCTGATCGTCACCGGCGGCTTCGCACCGAACGTGGTGGGCTGGTTGAAGCCGTTCGGCGGCAAGCTGTCCTGGCCCTGGGAAGTGCGCCCGCACCGGCAGCTCACCGCCGCCGCACACCAGCATGGCGCGAAGATCTGCCTGCAGCTGCTGCATGCCGGCCGCTATGCCTACCACCCCCTGTCGGTGGCACCGTCGAAGCTGAAGGCGCCGATCAATCCGTTCACCCCGCGTGCGTTGTCGGCCAGCGGCGTCGAGCGGCATATCGCCGACTACGCACGCAGCGCAAAGCTGGCCCGCGAAGCCGGCTACGACGGCGTCGAAGTGATGGGCTCGGAGGGCTACCTCATCAACGAGTTCATCGCCCCGCGCACCAACAAGCGCTCCGACCGCTGGGGTGGCGACGCCAACCAGCGCATGCGTTTTGCGGTCGAGATCGTGCGCCGCATCCGCGAAGCCTGCGGGCCCGACTTCATCATCATCTACCGCCTGTCGCTGGTGGACCTGGTGGAAGACGGCAGCAACTGGGAAGAGATCGTGCAGCAGGCCCAGGCCATCGAGGCCGCCGGCGCGACGATCATCAATTCCGGCATCGGCTGGCACGAGGCGCGTATCCCGACCATCGCCACCTCGGTGCCGCGCGCGGCCTTTGCCGGTGTCACCGCCAAGCTCAAGCCGCATGTGAAGGTGCCGCTGGTGGCAACCAACCGCATCAACATGCCCGAGGTCGCCGAGCGCATCCTGGCCGATGGCGGCGCCGACATGGTGTCGCTGGCGCGCCCGCTGCTGGCCGACCCGCAGTGGCCGAACAAGGCGCGCGCCGGCCGCCCCGAGGCGATCAACACCTGCATCGCCTGCAACCAGGCCTGCCTGGACCACGTATTCGAGAACAAGCTGGCCAGCTGCCTGGTCAATCCGCGTGCCGCACACGAGACCGAGCTGGTCTACCGTCCAGCTGCCACGCCGAAAAAGGTCGCAGTGGTCGGCGCCGGCCCTGCCGGCCTGGCCTGCGCCACGGTGGCCGCCGAGCGCGGCCACCAGGTCACCCTGTTCGATGCCAACGACGAAATCGGCGGCCAGTTCAACGTGGCCAAGCGCATCCCCGGCAAGGAAGAGTTCCACGAGACCCTGCGCTACTTCCGCCACAAGCTGGCTGAAACCGGCGTGCAGGTGCGCCTTGGCACGCGAGCCGATGCAGCCAGCCTGGCTGGCTTCGACGAGGTGGTGCTGGCAACCGGCATCACCCCGCGCAAGGTCGACTTCCCCGGCGCCGACCACGCCAAGGTGGTCAGCTACCTGGACGTTCTCCTGGGCCGGGTCACGGTGGGCGCCAATGCGGCGATCATCGGCGCCGGCGGCATCGGCTTCGATGTCGGCGAGTTCCTCAGCCACGCCGGTGAGTCTCCCTCGCTGGACCCGCAGCGCTGGATGGCCGAATGGGGCGTCGATGCCAGCTTCGAATCACGAGGCTCCCTGGCCCGGGCGCAGGCCGAGGCCTCGCCGCGCCGGCTGTGGCTGCTGCAGCGCAGCCCGGGCAAGCCCGGTGCGCGGCTGGGCAAGACCACCGGCTGGATCCATCGCGCAACGCTGAAGGCCAAGGGCGTGCGCATGCTCGGCGGCGTCGAGTACCTGGGCGTGGACGACGAGGGCCTGCGCATCCGTGTTGAAGGCAGCGAACAGCTGCTGCCGGTCGATCAGGTGGTGATCTGCGCCGGGCAGGAACCGAACCGCGCATTGCAGGCCGAACTGCAGGCCGCCGGCATCAACGCGCAGCTGATCGGCGGTGCCGATGTAGCCGCCGAACTGGATGCGAAGCGGGCGATCGACCAGGGCAGCCGGGTCGCCGCCGCGCTCTGATGAGCGCCTGAATGGGGGGCGGAATGTGATTTCCGTCACCCCGCCCGAACCTGAATGTCAAGCCGGGTGGTTCACGATGCGTTCGGCTATCCCCCCCTACCTTGCGCCATCTTCCGCTCACCAGCCAGTTTCCGGTGAGCCGGTGCGGCCCCCTCGATCGGTACTGATCGTTTCTTTTGGGGCCGCCCACGGGGCGGCCCCGATGGCCGCCTCCCCATGACGCCAAGTCGTACCCCGCGTCCTGTCGCCCCCCGCGACCGGAGGTGGAGAGTGCGGCCCATACGGAGCAAGGAGTTATATGAAACTGGCCTGGATTCTCTGGCTGTCGCAGTTGTTGCCGCAGCCGGCCGCTGATTCATTGTGTTTGAGCACCACCGTTTACCTGGAAGCCCGCGACCAGACCCTGCGCGGCCAGCAGGCCGTTGCCGAGGTCGCCCTGCGCCGTCTCGACAGCGGCCTGTGGGGCGACTCGATGTGCCAGGTGGTCACCGCGCGCAAGCAGTTCGCACCGACGATCGTCTCCCCCGGCACCCAGCTGGGCAACGACGCTGCCTGGAGCGAGGCGATGAACGTCGCCTTCGACGCCGAGCGCAACTGGGCGCTGCCGGCCGGCGAGCGCCGCGAGATCGTGCCCGGTGCCAGCCACTTCGCCGCGTTGTCCATCGCCAGCCCGAACTGGCGCAACGCCTACCAGGTGGCCACCATCGGCGATCACACCTTCTATAAGGTGCAGAACCTCAAGCCGCGGCAGTCGTAACAATCCGTGCTGGCGGCAGCGTTGCCGCCCGCCGGCAGGCTCTGGGATAGTGGGCGTTTCCCGCCCGCATCACCTGGAGTTCCCATGAAGCTGTACAGCAAGCCCGGTGCCTGTTCCACCGCCGACCACATCGCCCTGCAGTGGACCGGCCAGTCGTTCGAGGTCGAACTGCTGAACAAGGACACCCTGAAGGGTCCGGAATTCCTCAAGATCAATCCGGCCGGCGCCGTACCCGCGCTGGTCGACGGCGACTTCGTGCTGCTGCAGAACGCCGCGATCATGGGCTATATCGCCGACACCTGCCCGCAGGCCGGCCTCGGCGGTGACGGCAGCCCGCGACAGCGCGCCGAAGCCACCCGCTGGCTGGCCTTCGTCAATTCCGACGTGCATCCGGCCTTCTCGCCGCTGTTCGCACCGGGCAAGTTCATCGCCGACGAAAGCCAGTTCGATGCGATCCGTGCCGCCGCGCACAAGCGCCTGCGCAGCCTGTTCGAGACCGCCGACAAGCAGCTTGCCGACAAGCCGTGGCTGGCCGGCTTCCGCAGCTTCGCCGACCCGTACTTCTACATCACCCTGCGCTGGGCTGCCGGCACCAAGGTCGACCTGTCCGGCCTGGACAACCTGGCCGCCTACAAGGCACGCATGGACGCCGATGCCGGCGTGCAGGCCGTGCTGAAGGCCGAGGGCCTGGCCTGAGGATGACCCGGGGTCGGATCCGTCTGCACAACAGGCGGCTCCGACCCCATCGGTTTCATCGGTGCAGTCAACCGATCTGGCGGATCACTTCACCGTTGGCGTCGCGCAGGTAGGTCGGCACCACCTCGATACGCAGCGTTCCCGCCACCGGGTAGATGCCACGTTCGGCACGCACGCCAGCCAGGGTCTCCAGACCCGTCTCGTCCAACGCCCAGCGCGCGCTGTCGGCCGACACGTCGCCCACGTCACCACGCCCGGCTGGAATGAACTCCCACTGCCGCTCGCGGCTGGCCAGTTCCAGCGACTTTCCGTGGCGCAGGCGCAGCGGCAGCAGTTCGCAGACGCTCGCGACCTGGCCCGCGCCGAGCACCAGTGTGGTGACGCCAGCCTCCTGCCTCCAGTCCAACGTCTCGATGAACAGCATGCCGGTGCTGGAGCCCTCGCGCTCGCTGCCGGCCTGCACCTGGGCTGCCAGTGCCGGATCGTCCAACAGGTTGCGGCGGTGCAGATCACTGATCCACAGCGGCATCGCCGGCTGCAGCGCCTGCAGCACGCCGCGCGTCGACCAGCGCTTGACCGCCTCCATCTCTTCGTCGGTCAGCCCGACCAGCTGCAGGAACTGCAGGTGGCCATTGGCGGTGTCGCGCGCCGGCAACTGCGGATCGGCAATGAAGGCCAGGTGGCACAGGCGCGTGCCGGTCTCCAGCGCGATCGGACCGTTGGCATTCAGATGGTGACCATCCTCGAACACGTTGCCGCTGCCAAACACGTAGCGCGCCAGGTTCTGCAGCAGGTTCATCGGCCACACCGGTGGCGTGCTGCCGGCGTGCTCACCGGCTTCGGCAGCGAGGCGGAAGGTCAGCTCGAAACCATAACCGCTGGCGGCGGCATCGCTGCTCTCCTTGGTGTACAGCTCGGAGAAGCCGTAGGTGATGTAGTGCCAATGCGGTACCGGCGCATCCACCCAGTACACGCTGATGCCATCCAGCGGATCCCGGCCACCGAGCGTGTAAGGCAGTGCGGTGCCGAAATGACGCGGCTCCTGCCCGGCATACAGGGGCGCCAGCGCCGCATTGATCGCATCCCAGCCGGGGGTATCGGTGTCGTCGTGGTCGTCCTGCACGCGGGACTCCTTGTGGGGAAGTGAACCGATCACTTTACGTGGTGATTCAGGCCTGCACGACCTCATTGCCAGCGCTCACCACGGCCGCCTGGGTTTCCTGCCACCAGCGCTGCGCCAGCGCCGGGCTGCGCGCCTTTCCCACCGCGGCCAGCAGCTCCGGGCACAGGCGCTCCAACGCCAGTGCATCGGTGCAGCGTTCAATCTTCAACTGCATGAAATAGCCCTTCAGGCCGAGGTGGCGTCGCACCGCCTCGCTCATCGCGTCGTACAACTGCTGGTACAACGCCGGATCCCGTTCGCGGCCGGTGCTGATGCCACGTACCGGTGCCACCTCGGCATTGCCACCGACCACTTCGATCAGGCCCTGCGCTTCCAGCTGCTCCAGCGCATCGGCCGGTGCGCGCAGGCCCTCGAACAGGCCGCGCAGTTCAGTGTCATCGCGATGGCCGTCGACCATCAGCAGGATCGAACGCAGTGCCGCCGGCAGGCGCCGGCCACGGTCTTCGATTTCCTGACGGCCAGCGGCCGTCTTGGCGTGCAGCAATGCCATTGCATCCCCCTCCCTTGATGCGCCATGCCAGCGTGCCCTGGTGGGCACGCTCCCCTGTGTGCCATCCCCAAGCGGCACGCGCGTTCCCCGGCGCGCGCCGCGTGTTGCAGGTCAATGACAGGCCGAGCTTAGCGCATGTACCGCGGGTAGTGCCGGCCGCTGGCCGGCAACCTCCGGATTGACGGGATTGCCGGCCAGCGGCCGGCACTCTCGGGTCAGCGCCCCAGCGCCCGGCGGATCTCCTCCAGCGCGCTGGGATCATCCAGCGTCGACAGGTCGCCCGGGTCGCGCTGTTCGGCCAGCGCCTGCAGCGAGCGCCGCAGCAACTTGCCCGAACGGGTCTTGGGCAGTGCGTTGACCACATGCACGTGCGCCGGGCGCGCGACCGCGCCGAGCGAGGTGGTCACCGTGGCCATCATCTCCGCCACCACCGGTGCCGGGTCCTCACCGTTGAGCCCCTGCTTGAGGGTAACGAACACCAGCGGCACCTGCCCCTTCAGCTCGTCCTTGACCCCGATCACCGCCGCCTCGGCCACGCGCGGATGGCTGGAAACGGCTTCCTCGATCTCACGCGTACCGAGGCGATGCCCGGCCACGTTGATCACATCATCGGTGCGCCCCAGGATGAAGGTATAGCCATCGTCGTCGCGGATCGCCCAGTCCAGCGAGCTGTACAACAGTTCCTTGAAGTGGCTGAAGTAGCTCTGCAGGAAGCGGCTGTCATCATTCCACACGGTGCTCATGCAACCCGGCGGCAACGGTGGCGACACCACCAGTACGCCCTTCTGCCCCGGCGCGACCTCCTCGCCGGTGTTCTCGTCGATCACCTTCATCCGGTAACCGAGATTGGGGAAGCCGGGCGAACCGAAGCGCACCGGCTTCATTTCCAGGCCTGGCAGCAGGGTCAGCGCCGGCCAGCCGGTTTCGGTCTGCCAATAGTTGTCGATGATCGGCTTGCCCAGCGCTTCGCTGATCCAGTGCGCGGTGGGTTCGTCCAGTGGCTCGCCGGCCAGGAACAGGTACTTCAGCGCGCCCAGGTCATGGCGATGGATGAAGTCCGCGTCGTGCTTCTTCAGCACGCGGATGGCGGTCGGCGAAGAGAACATCGTACGCACGTTGTACTGCTCGCACAGCGCCCACCAGATGCCCGGGTCCGGATTGGTCGGCAGCCCTTCGTACAGCAGCGAGGTGCAGCCACCAATCAGCGGGCCGTAGACGTTGTAGGAATGGCCGACGGCCCAGCCGACATCGGAGGTGGAAAACATCACCTGCCCCGGCTTGCAGTCGAACACGGTCTCCATCGACTGCGCCATCGCCACCGCATAGCCACCGACATCACGCTGCACGCCCTTCGGCTTGCCGGTGGTGCCGGAGGTATACAGCAGGTAACTCGGCTCGCTCGCTTCCAGCCACTGCACCGGCACATCGACCTCACCGATCTGCGCGCGCAGCGTGGCGTACTCCACGTCACGGCCCGGCACGCGCGGTTCGGCCGCGTCCAGTCCGCGCGACACGATCAGCACGTGCGGCGGCGGCGAGGCCGCTTCGGCGCAGGCGGCGTCGACCATGGGCTTGTAGGGAATCCGCTTGCCACCGCGCATGCCGGCATCGGCAGCGATCAGCAGCTTGGGCCTGGCGTCGTCGATGCGCAGCGCCAGGTTGTGCGCGGCGAAGCCACCGAACACCACCGAGTGCACCGCACCGATGCGCGCGCAGGCCAGCATGGCGAACACGGCCTCGGCCATGTTCGGCATGTAGATCACCACGCGGTCGCCGTGGCCGACACCGAGGTGCTTGAGCACCGCGGCGAAGTCGTTCACTTCGCGGTACAGCTGGCGATAGGTGATCTCGCGTGTGCTGTTGGTCTCGGTGGAGATGGCGATCAGCGCGAGCTGGTCGGCGCGCTCGGCCAGGTGGCGGTCGACGGCGTTGTAGCAGAGATTGGTTTCGCCGCCGACGAACCAGCGCCGGAACGGCGGGTTGCTGTAGTCGAGCACCTGCTGCGGCGGTTTATGCCAATGGATGCGCTTGGCTTCCTCGCCCCAGAAGGCCTCCGGCTCGTCGATCGAGCGACGGTAGGTTTCCTCGTAGTTCATGACGCAGCCCTCCCAGACAAAGTCATGGGTTCGAGGATAGTCCGGCGCTGGCGCGCGGGCCGCCCTACCTTGGTAGGGGGTGGGTTTGTTCTGCAGGGCTTGCAGCCCTGCACCTGCCCAAGCCGAAGCAACAGCAGAAGCTGGCTTACTGGGAGATGGCGGGGTGGGTCCGATTGCGGGGGACGCCGTGAATCCGTCCATGTAAGCTCGGTCGCCGCATCCATGCGGCTCACGCCCCCGCAACCGGACCCACCCCGCCTTCGACAGTTTTCTGCGATCTGTTGGAACGACGTTATGCCTTGGTGGGTGTCGACCTTGGTCGACGCGGTAGATCCACGCCATGCGTGGATGATTCATTCGATATCTGACAGAAAAATCGTGTCGACCAAGGTCGACACCTACCAACAGCTGCGCGGAACAACGGCCAGCGTTACCAACAGCCGAGTGAACCTGTCGAAGGTGGGGCGGTGTCGGAGTGCGGGGCGTCAGCCGCATGGATGCGGCTGCCAAGCCTACAGGGACGTACTTGCGGCGTCCCCGCACTCCGACACCGTCCCGCCAACTCACGTATAGCCCGCTTTTGACGTTGACGTTGATTCTGCGGGTGCAGGGCTGCAAGCCCTGCCGAACCCCTAGAACGGAGTCGCGGACTCGAACGCGAGCGCCTCGCCCGTCAGCGGGTGGGTGAACCGCAGGTTGCGCGCATGCAGATGCACACGCTGCGCCGGTGCGGCGCCATACAGCACGTCACCGACGATGGGATGGCCAAGACTGGCCATGTGCAGGCGCAGCTGATGGCTGCGGCCAGTGATCGGTTCCAACGCCACCCGGGTGTGCTGCGCCTCAACATCACGGGCCAGTACGCGCCAGCGGGTCAACGCCGGCTTGCCACGCTCATGGTCGACCATCTGCTTCGGCCGGTTCGGCCAGTCCACGATCAACGGCAGGTCCACTTCGCCGGCATCGCCTTCCATCACGCCCTGCACCACGGCTTCGTAGCACTTGCCAACCTGGCGCTGCTCGAACTGCATCGACAACGCCGCCTGCATGTCCTTGCCGCGCGCATGCAGCAGCAGGCCGGAGGTCACCTGGTCCAGGCGGTGCACGGTCAACGCGTCCGGGTACAGCGCCTGCAGGCGCGCGACCACGCAGTCCTGGTTCTCGGCGCTGCGGCCAGGCACGGACAGCAGGCCGGCCGGCTTCTCGGCCACCAGCAGCGCGTCGTCGATGTAATGCAGGTGGATCATGCGGTTCCAGGAATTCCAAATGAAAACGGGGAAGCCGAAGCCCCCCCGTTTTCTGCGTACCGACCAACGGTCGGTACCTGCCTTGATGGAAGACGTACCGGCTCGCACCGGTACCGCCTGCATCAGCCCAGCAGGTGGGCGACGCCGGCGCGCTCTTCTTCCAGCTCGGCCAGGGTCTTGTCGATGTACTTCTGGCTGAAGTCGTCGATCGGCAGATCCTTGACCAGGGTGTACTTGCCGTTCTCGGTGGTCACCGCAAAGCCGAAGATCACGCCTTCCGGAATGCCGTAGGAACCGTCGGACGGCACGCCCATGGTGACCCACTTGCCGTTGCTGCCCAGCACCCAGTCACGCACGTGGTCGATCGCTGCGTTGGCGGCCGAAGCAGCCGAGGACGAGCCACGGGCTTCGATGATCGCCGCGCCGCGCTTGCCGACGGTCGGGATGAAGGTGTTGGCGTTCCACTCCTGGTCGTTGATCGCATCAGCGATCGACGCACCATCGGCGGTGGCGAAACGGTAGTCCGGGTACATGGTCGGGCTGTGGTTGCCCCACACGACCAGCTTCTCCATGCCACCGACCGGCTTGCCGAGCTTGGTCGACAGCTGGCTCAGCGCGCGGTTGTGGTCCAGGCGCAGCATGGCGGTGAAGTTTTCCGGCTTCAGGTCCGGCGCCGACTTCATGGCGATGTAGGCATTGGTGTTGGCCGGGTTGCCGACCACCAGCACCTTCACGTCACGGCTGGCGACCTTGTTCAGCGCCGCACCCTGGGCGGTGAAGATCTTGGCGTTTTCCAGCAGCAGGTCCTTGCGCTCCATGCCCGGGCCGCGCGGACGCGCGCCGACCAGCAGGGCGATGTCGGCGTCCTTGAACGCGACTTCGGCGTCATCGGTGCCGACCATGCCGGCCAGCAGCGGGAAGGCGCAGTCTTCCAGCTCCATCATCACGCCCTTCAGGGCGGCCTGGGCCTTGTCGACCGGCAGTTCCAGCAGCTGCAGGATGACCGGCTGGTCCTTGCCCAGCATTTCGCCGGAGGCGATGCGGAACAGCAGGGCATAACCGATCTGGCCGGCGGCGCCGGTCACGGCAACACGAACGGGTGCTTTCATGGGGGTTTCCTCTTGCTTGCAAGCGTTTGATGGGACGCCGCGGGCGGAGCCACGCAGGCCTGGCGGGCGGCGGGGAACAGGGAAACGGCCACCCGTGGGTGGCCGTTTCGAAGGGGGATCAGGCGGCGAGGTGCTTGTTCCACTCGGCGACGCGGTCGGCCTGGGCGGCCAGCACGGCGTCGACGTCGCCTTCCAGGGTGATCGAATGGATCACGTCACCCTGCTTGACCGAATCGACGATGGCCTGGCCTTCCAGGACCTTGCCGAAGACGGTGTGGCGGCCGTCCAGCCAGTCGGTCTTGATGTGGGTGATGAAGAACTGGCTGCCGTTGGTGTTCGGGCCGGCGTTGGCCATCGACAGCGAGCCGACCTCGTGCTTCACGCCATTCTTCTCGTCTTCGAACTTGTAGCCCGGGCCGCCGGTGCCACGACCCTGCGGGCAGCCGCCCTGGATCATGAAGTCGGCGATCACGCGGTGGAAGATCAGGCCGTCATAGAAGCCGTGCTTGACCAGGTTCACGAAGTTGGCCACGGTCAGCGGCGCCTTGTCGGCGAACAGCTCGACCTTGATCGGGCCCTGGGTGGTGTCGAAAGTGGCGATGAGGGACATGAAGATCCTTGATGCAGAGGGGAACGCGTCTAGCCACCTAGTTTACACCTGCCTCGTGGCGGCGGCGGCTTCGACCATCGGTGAAGAACCCGGCTTCAGCCCGCGGATGGGAAGCCCCGTCTCCCGGCCCTGGCCGCCCCGGCAGAGGCAGCGGACAGCCACCTGAATGGGTCCCGCGACGGGTGTGAAATCCACCTTTTCGCGAATCGTCAAGTTCGACGTATAATGTTGGACTTCTTTTTCCAAATCCGGCGCCGACTGGCCCCCTTTCGTATGTCCATCGAAAATCTTCGCAACATCGCCATCGTCGCCCACGTCGACCATGGCAAGACCACCCTGGTCGACCAGCTGCTGAAGCAGTCCGGCACCCTGTCCGAGCGCACCGTCCTCGCCGAGCGCGTGATGGACAGCAACGACCAGGAAAAGGAACGCGGCATCACCATCCTGGCCAAGAACACCGCCATTACCTGGGAAGACAAGAAGACCGGCATCAAGAACCGGATCAACATCGTCGACACCCCCGGCCACGCCGACTTCGGTGGTGAGGTCGAGCGCGTGCTGTCGATGGTCGACACCGTGCTGATCCTGGTCGATGCGATGGACGGCCCGATGCCGCAGACCCGCTTCGTGACCCAGAAGGCCTTCGCGATGGGCTTCAAGCCGATCGTCGTGGTCAACAAGGTCGATCGTCCGGGCGCCCGTCCGGAATGGGTGATCGACCAGGTCTTCGACCTGTTCGACAAGCTCGGCGCCACCAACGAGCAGCTGGACTTCCCGATCGTCTACGCCTCGGGCCTGAACGGCTACGCCGGCCTGGAAGACACCGTGCGCGACGGCGACATGACCCCGCTGTACGAAGCGATCATGCAGCACGCGCCGCGTCCGGAAGTTGACCCGGAAGGCCCGTTCCAGATGCGCATCAGCCAGCTGGACTACAACAACTTCGTGGGCGTGATCGGCATCGGCCGCATCCAGCGCGGCACCCTGAAGAAGAACATGCAGGTCGCGGTCATCGACCGTGAAGGCAAGAAGCGCAACGGCAAGGTGCTGCAGGTGCTGGGCTTCATGGGCCTGGAGCGCATCGAGCAGGATACCGCCGAGGCCGGCGACATCGTGGCCATCTCCGGCATCCAGGAGCTGACCATCTCCGACACCATCTGCGCCCCGGACACCCCGGAAGCCCTGCCGGCGCTGACCGTCGACGAGCCGACCATCTCGATGACCTTCCAGGTCAACAACTCGCCGTTCGCCGGCAACAAGGACCTGTCCGGTGGCAAGTTCCTGACCAGCCGCCAGATCAAGGACCGCCTGGACCGTGAAAAGGTCCACAACGTGGCCCTGAAGGTCGAGCAGCTGGAAGACGCCGACAAGTTCCTGGTCTCCGGCCGTGGCGAACTGCACCTGTCGGTGCTGATCGAGAACATGCGTCGCGAAGGCTACGAGCTGGCCGTGTCGCGCCCGGAAGTGATCATCAAGGAAATCGACGGCCAGATGATGGAGCCGATCGAGCAGCTGGTGGTGGACATCGAAGAAATCCACCAGGGCGGCGTGATGGAAAAGCTGGGCACCCGCAAGGGCCAGCTGAAGAACATGGAATCGGACGGCAAGGGCCGCGTGCGCCTGGAATACTCGATCCCGGCCCGTGGCCTGATCGGCTTCCAGAACGAGTTCAAGACCCTGACCCAGGGTTCGGGCCTGCTGTTCCACGTGTTCGACCACTACGGTCCGAAGGAACAGGGCGCGATCGCCAAGCGCATCAACGGCGTGATGATCGCCAATGCGCCGGGCACCACGCCGGCCTACTCGCTGGGCCCGCTGCAGGAGCGCGGCAAGCTGTTCGCTGCTGAAGGCGACAACGTGTATGAAGGTCAGCTGGTCGGTATCCACTCCAAGGACAACGACCTGACCGTCAACGCGATCAAGACCAAGCCGCTGACCAACATGCGCGCTTCGGGCAAGGACGATGCGATCCAGCTGACCCCGGCGATCAAGTACTCGCTGGAACAGGCCCTGGACTTCATTGAAGACGACGAGCTGGTCGAGATCACCCCGAAGGAGATCCGTCTGCGCAAGAAGTTCCTGACCGAAAGCGACCGCAAGAAGGCTTCGCGCGGCGGCTGAGCCAGCACCCCGTGAACCAGAGCGGCTACAACCCGGATCCACACCGGCATCCGGGTCTCCATGTCATCGCCCTGCTCGAAGCGAGCAAGGCGATGCTGGCGCTGTTGGCCGCCACCGGGCTGGAAGTGCTCGGACCGCAGCCGCTGCGGCACGGCATCATGGTCCTGATCCGGCGTTTCAGCCTGGATCCGGACCATGGCACCCTGCCCTCGCTGCTGCACATGATCAGCCCCGACGCGGTGCACCTGGCCGCGGCGGGGATGATCGGCTACGGCCTGCTGCACCTGGTCGAAGCCTGGGGCCTGTGGCGGGCCAAGGCCTGGGCCTCCTGGCTGGGTTGCCTGACCGCCTCGCTGTACCTGCCCTTCGATATCTTCGCGATCATCCGTCATCCCGGCTGGCCGTCCTGGACGATCCTGGCGATCAACCTGATCGTGGTCTACGTCCTCGCCCGCGACCTGCGCAAGCGCCACCGCTGAGCAGCGGCTACACTGGGGATTGGAGCCGACCAAGCCGCCCCATGCGCCCGTCCTTGCCGCCTCTGCTGACCTGCCTGCTCGCCGCGCTGCCTGCGCTGCTTTCGGCTGGCTGCAGCCCGGCCACGCCCAGCGCGCATGCGGCCGAACCTGCGAGCCGCAACGTGCCGTTCCCGTACGCCGAAACCGATGTCGCCGACCTGCAGGCGCGGATGACCGCCGGTGAGCTGGACAGCACCACCCTGACCCAGGCCTACCTGCAGCGTATCGCCGCGCTGGACCGCACCGGGCCACGCCTGCGCGCGGTGATCGAACTCAACCCCGATGCCCTGAAGGAAGCCGCCGCCCGCGACCGCGAGCGCCGCGAAGGCCGCCTGCGCGGCCCGCTGCATGGCATCCCGCTGCTGCTCAAGGACAACATCAACGCCGCGCCGATGGCCACCAGTGCCGGCTCGCTGGCGCTGCAGGGCTTCCGCCCGGACGATGCCTACCTGGTGCGGCGCCTGCGCGAGGCCGGCGCCGTGGTGCTGGGCAAGACCAACCTCAGCGAGTGGGCCAACTTCCGCGGCAACGATTCGATTTCCGGCTGGAGTGCCCGCGGCGGCCAGACCCGCAACCCCTATCGCCTCAGCCACTCGCCCTGCGGCTCCAGCAGCGGCAGTGCGGTGGCGGTGGCCGCCAACCTCGCCAGCGTGGCGATCGGCACCGAGACCGACGGCAGCATCGTCTGCCCGGCCGCGATCAACGGTGTGGTCGGCCTGAAGCCGACTGTCGGGCTGGTCAGCCGCGATGGCATCGTGCCGATCTCCTTCAGCCAGGACACCGCCGGGCCGATGACCCGCAGCGTCGCCGATGCTGCTGCCGTGCTGACCGCGATCGCCGGCCGCGATGACGCCGATCCGGCCACCGCGACCATGCCCGGCCGTGCGGTCTACGACTACACCGCGCGCCTGGACCCGCAGGGCCTGCGCGGCAAACGCATCGGCCTGCTGCAGACGCCGCTGCTGAAGTACCGTGGCATGCCGCCGCTGATCGATCAGGCGGCGACCGAACTGCGCCGCGCCGGCGCCGTGGTGGTGCCGGTAGAGCTGCCCAATCAGGGCGCCTGGGCCGAGGCCGAGCGCACGCTGCTGCTGTACGAATTCAAGGCCGGGCTGGAGCGCTACTTCAGCACCCACCGCGCACCACTGCGCACCCTGGCCGACCTGATCGCCTTCAACCAGGCGCACAGCAAGCAGGAACTGGGCCTGTTCGGCCAGGAGCTGCTGGTGGAGGCCGATGCCACCGCCGGCCTGGCCGATCCCGCTTACATCCGCGCGCGCAGCGATGCGCGCCGCCTGGCCGGCCCGGAAGGCATCGACGCCGCCCTCGCCGCCCATCAACTCGATGCGCTGGTGGCACCGACCACCGGCGTCGCATGGGCGATCCGCAGCGAAGGCGACGACTTCCCCGGCGAGAGCTACAGCGCCGCTGCCGTGGCCGGTTACCCCAGCCTGACCGTGCCGATGGGCCAGATCGACGGCCTGCCGGTCGGCCTGCTGTTCATGGGCACCGCCTGGAGCGAACCGAAGCTGATCGAAATGGCCTACGCGTACGAACAGCGCACGCGCGCACGGCGCCCGCCGCACTTCGATACCGATGCGCTGATCGACGCCGGCGAGCCCTGATCCGGTAGTGCCGGCCGCTGGCCGGCAGATCCGGGGTCGCCGGCCAGCGGCCGGCGCTACCGTTCGGGCTCCAGCTCCACCGGCACGATCGCAGCCTCACCATCTTCAGCACCTGGCGAACGCACATCCGCGGTACGCGCACGTGGACCACGCGGCATATCCAGCTCATCTTCGTGTTGCAGCCGCGCACGTACCTGCGGCAACGACTGCGGATGTTCACGTGCGAGGAAATCAAGCATGCGCTCGCGCACCAGGCAGCGCAGGTCGAAGGCATCGCCGGAACTGCGCGCGCTGACCAGCAGTCGCACCTGGATCGCACGCTCGCTGGTCTCGGTCACCTGGGTCACGCAGACCCGGCCATCCCACAGCGCTTCGCCACGACAGATGCGCTCCAGCTCGGCGCGGATCGCCGCGATCGGCGCACGGTAGTCCAACCACAGGAACGCGGTGCCGAGCAGGTCGGCGCTGCGCCGCGTCCAGTTCTGGAACGGGTTCTCGATGAACCAGGTCAGCGGCACCACCATCCGCCGCTCGTCCCAGATGCGCACCACCACGTAGCTGCTGCCGATCTCCTCGATACGCCCCCACTCACCTTCAACGATCACCACGTCATCCAGCCGGATTGGCTGCGTCACCGCGATCTGCAGGCCGGCGATGAGGTTGCCGAACACCGGCTTGGCCGCGATACCGGCCACCAGGCCGATCAGGCCCGCTGAGGCCAACAGGGCGGTACCGATCTTCTGCACCATCGGGAAGGTCAGCAGCACCAGCGATGCGCCCAGCACGATGATGCCGCCCATCAGCACACGGCTGAGCACCCGCGTCTGAGTCTGGATGCGGCGCGCTTCCAGGTTGTCGGAGACATCGATGGGATGGCTGCGCAGGATCGCGCGCTCGCCCGCCGCCACCACGCGTACCAGCAGCCAGATGAAGCATGCGGTCAGCGCGATGTGCAGCACATGCTGCAGATTACCCAGTACAGGATCCTGCAGCGGCGTGGCCTGCAACGCGGGGATCAACAGCAGCAGTGGCCACGCGGTGGCCATCGGCAGCCCGAGCACGCGACCGATGCGGGCGCGCCGGCGATCACGCCCTTTCAATCGATGATAGATCCACAGGATCAGCCACGCGCCGATGCCGCCCACTACTGCTGCCAATCCCAACGGCCATGCGTAGGCCTGTGCGCTTTGCCAGTGCACCGTTGCCACCTCCACTCGAACAGCAAGCGGACAGCCTCGCGCATGCCGCATGAGCGTCACGTCAGTCGTTCGTAAGAAGGGTGTTGGTCGGCAGGGCTTGCAGCCCTGCACCTGCTGCGTGCTGGAGCAACAGCAACAGCAACAGCAACAGCCGAAGCAGAAGCGGGTTTCCTGTGGGATGGCGGGGTGGGTCCGGTTGCGGGAGACGCCGTAAACCCGTCCTTGGGGGCTTGGCCGCGGCATCCATGCCGCGGACACTCCCACAACCGGACCCACCCCGCCTTCGACAGATTCCCGCGATCTGCAGTAGATCCACGCCATGCGTGGATGAATCTCCATCGGAATCGAATATTTCGAATTGGAATCCCAAAGCATCCACGCATGGCGTGGATCTACCGTGTCGACCAAGGTCGACACCCACCAACAGCCGCGGGAATCTGTCAAAGGTGGGGCGGTGTCGGAGTGCGGGGTGTCAGCCGCATGGATGCGGCTGCCAAGCTTACAGGGACGTACTTGCAGCGCCCCCGCACTCCGACACCGCCCCGCCATCCCACGGAATCCATGCTGTTGCCGTTGCTTCGGCCGTTGCCGTTGCTTCGGCCGTTGCCGTTGCGTCCGCAGGTGCAGGGCTGCAAGCCCTGCCGCAACACACTTACCGCACTTGCTCCTGCTTGCGCACGATCGCCATCGCAATCTCCAGCGACTGCTCGTAATTCAACCGCGGATCCACCGTCGAACGATACGCACGTTCCAGGTCACGCTCGGTCAGCTCGCGTGCGCCACCGGTGCACTCGGTCACGTCCTCGCCGGTCAGCTCCAGGTGCACGCCACCCAGGCGCGTGCCTGCGGCCGCATGCAGATCGAACGACATCTCCACCTCACCGCGCACGTTGTCGAAGCGACGTGTCTTGAAACCGTTGGCGGTGCTCTCGGTATTGCCATGCATCGCATCGCATACCCACAGCACGCGACGACCATCGCGCTTGACCGCGTCCAGCAGCGGCGGCAGCTTCTCGGCAATCTGCGCTGCGCCCATGCGGTGGATGAAGCTCAGGCGGCCCGGCTCGTCATGCGGGTTGAGCACGTCAATCAGGCGCAGCAGCTGGTCCGGCGTCACCGACGGGCCCACCTTGATCGCAATCGGATTGCGCACGCCACGCAGGTATTCCACGTGCGCGCCATCCAGCGCAGCGGTGCGCATGCCGATCCACGGGTAGTGCGTGCTCAGGTTCAACCAGCCCTGCTGGCGCGGCACCTGCCGGGTCAACGCCTGCTCGTAGGGCAGCAGCAGTGCTTCATGCGAGGTGTAGAAATCGATCCGGTTGAGGTTGTGCACGCGAGCCCCGGCGAGGGTCTCCATGAAGTGCACTGCATCGCCGATCGAGGCCACCATCTTCTGGTACTCGGCCGCCAGCGGCGAATGCCGCACCCACTCCAGGTTCCAGTACTCGGGGTGGTGCAGGTCGGCGAAACCACCGTCGATCAGCGCGCGCACGAAGTTCATCGTCATCGCCGAATGTGCGTGTGCCTGCAGCATCCGCTTCGGGTCCGGCAGGCGTGCCGCTTCGGTGAAGGCCGGCGCGTTGATCACATCGCCGCGATAGCTGGGCAGGGTCACGCCGTCGCGGGTCTCGGTGTCGGCCGAGCGCGGCTTGGCGTACTGGCCGGCGAAGCGGCCAACACGGATCACCGGCTGGCGCAGGCCGTGCACCAGCACCAGGCTCATCTGCAGCAGCACCTTCAGCCGGTTGGAGATGGTGCCCGATTCACAGTCGCTGAAATTCTCGGCGCAGTCGCCGCCCTGCAGCAGGAAGCGCTTGCCTTCCTGGGCCTCGGCCAGCTGCTGCTTCAGCGCCAGGATCTCCCATGAGGTGACCAGCGGCGGCAACCGCTTCAGCTCGTGCAGGGCCGCGTCCAGTGCCACCGGGTCGGGGTAGGTCGGCATCTGCAGCGCGGTCTTGCCACGCCAGCTCTCCGGCGACCAGGCAGCGCCGGCGACGGTCGCGGCGGGATCGGGGACGGGCGGAACGGCGGACAGGCTCATTGCAGACTTCCGGGATGGGGGGCGGTCATGGTCGCAGAGCCAGCCGCTGACGCAAAGGGCCGATCCGGCCGGCCTGCTCGCCTGAACGGCAGGGAAAGGCCGACGCCAGCGGCCAGATCCTGCATGGTCAGCCGCCCGGGACAGGCGCATGCTTTGTTACGGAGTAACACTTCTACGTCATGGACCGGCCCCTTCCACATCCAGCCGCCACCTCTCCCACCATGAAGCCCTCGCCCCTCGCTACCGGCATCACCTTCGCCCTGGCCCTGGCCAGCCTGCCCGCCTTCGCCTCGGCAGCCGACGACACCCCTTCGTCCGTCAGGGACCTGGACGCAGTCACCGTCCACGCCCAGCTCGACCAGGCGCGCAACACGCTGTCGCCGGACATCGGCAGCAGCCAGTACCAGATCACCGCCGAGGACATCCAGAAGCAGCCACTGGGCGCCTCCGCGCCGCTCAGCCAGGTACTGCTGCAGGCCCCGGGCGTGGTCCAGGATTCCTACGGCGGCGTGCACGTCCGCGGCGACCACGCCAATCTGCAGTACCGCATCAACGGCGTACTGCTGCCGGAATCGATCTCCGGCTTCGGCCAGACCCTGGACGCGCGCACCATCAAGAGCATCCGCCTGATGGACGGCGCACTGCCGGCGCAGTTCGGCGAGCGCACCGCCGCGGTGGTCGACATCACCACCCGCAACGGTGCCGAACTGGGCAACGGCGGCAGCGCGGGGCTGACCACCGGCTCGTTCGGCAAGGTCAATCCGGACGCCTCCTGGTGGGGCAACCAGGGGCGCTGGAGCTGGTTCCTGACCGGCAACTACGACCAGAACGACGTCGGCCTGGAGAACCCCACCAGCACGCGCAAGCCGTTGCACGACGACACCCACCAGGGCAAGGCATTCGCCGACCTCACCTACCTGGTCAATGAGAACACCCGCCTGAGCGTGTTCGCCGGCTTCGCCAACAACCGCTTCCAGATTCCGGTCAATCCGGGCCAGGCACCGCAGTTCGGCTACCTCGACACCACGACCTTCGACTCAAGCCAACTGGATGAGACCCAGCGCGAGACCACGCGCTTCGGCATGCTGGTGCTGCAGGGCACGCTCGGCAGCACCGCCTACCAGCTGTCGGCCGGGCAGCGCTACAGCGATGTGGCGTTCAACCCGGATGTCATCGGCGACCTGGTGTTCAGTGGCGTCGCCTCGCAGGTCCAGCGCAGCAACCGCGCCAACACCCTGCAGGCCGACTTCTCAACGCCGTTGGGCAACGACCACACGCTGCGCTATGGCCTGTACGGCAATTACGAGAACGCGCGGGCGAACAGCAACAGCTGGGTGTTCCCGGTTGATGACGGCGGCCAGCAGTCCAGCACCACACCGCTGTTGATCCCCGACCGCAGCGCCTTCCATGCCAGCACGCTGGCACTGTACGTACAGGACGAATGGAAGATCGGCGACGACTGGACCGTCAACTACGGCCTGCGTGGCGACCGCTACAGGGCCTTCGGCCGCACCGAGGGCCAGCTCAGCCCGCGCGTGGGCGTGGTCTGGAATGCCAGCGACAGCACCACCGTGCATGCCGGCTACTCGCGCTACTTCACGCCACCGGCCAGCGAGCTGATCGCCAGCGGCGACATCGCCCTGTACGACGGCACCACCAACCAGCAGCCCAGCGGCGGCAACAACACACCGCTGGCCGAGCGCAGCGACTACTACGACATCGGCGTCTCGCAGCAACTGGGCGAACACCTGACCCTGGGCCTGGATGCGTACGATCGTCGCGTCGCGCGGCTGCAGGACGAAGGCCAGTTCGGCGCCGCCTACATCTATTCGACCTTCAACTACCGCCGTGGTCACATCCGTGGCCTGGAGTTCAGCGCCGACTACAGCAACGGTCCGTTCAGTGCCTACTTCAACGCCGCGCTGAACAAGGCCATCGGTACCGACGTCATCACCAGCCAGTACAACCTCGACCCGGAAGCGCTGGCCTATGTGGCCAACCACTGGATCCACCTCGACCACGACCAGAAGCTGACGTCGTCCGGTGGGCTCAGCTACGCCTTCGCCGGGCACAACCGGATCGGCGCCAACTACGTGTTCGGCAGCGGCCTGCGTTCGGACATCGAAGGCGTGCCCAATGGCGGCGAGCTGCCGTCGTACCTGCAGGTGAACCTCAGCGCCGGGCACGACTTCAACGCCGACAGTGGGCATCCGCTGCACGTGCAGCTGGCGGTGATCAACGCGCTGGACCGCAGCTACCAGCTGCGCGACGGTGGCGGTGTTGGCGTGTTCGCGCCGCAGTGGGGGCCGCGCCGTGGTGCTTACCTGAGCCTGCAGCAGGACTTCTGAGGTAGTGCCGGCCGCTGGCCGGCATTGCCACGGTGTGCCGGCCAGCGGCCGGCACTCCCCTGCTTCAGCGCTTGACCTTGCGCAGCGACACCACCAGCGCCCACAGCGCCAGCAGCACGAACCACACACCCGACCACATCGGCATGGTCAGGCCCAGGAAGGTCCAGTCGATGTTGCCGCAGTTGCCGGTACCGGTCAGCACCGTGCGGAACACTTCCAGCGGCCCCATGGTCTCGCTCAGGAAGGCCAGCGGCGGGCCACAGGTGGAACCCATTTCTGGCGGCAGCATCTGCACGTAGACGTGGCGCGCGGCGATGCCGACGCCTACTGCCGCGGCGATGAAGGCCAGAACGCCATAGGTCGCCCGGCCGGGGCGGTTGGACGGTCCGTGCAGCGCACCGATCAGGAACAGCAGGCCCAGCGCAGCGAACGCCAGGCGCTGGAAGATGCACAACGGACACGGTTCCAGGCCCATCTTCAGCTGCAGGAAGATGGCGTAGCCGAGCAGGCCTGCGCAGATCAGGAAGCCCAGGAAGAACTGGGCACGGAAGGGCCAGCGCAGTGGATTCATCGTCAACGCTCGAATGGATCAAGACGCCAAGCGTAACCGAGAGCGCGCGCCATTCGAACCGCCACAGGTGACGCCTGTCGGAACGGTGTGGGTCAGAGCCTGCTGCGGGTAGCGCCGGGCCATGCCCGGCGGGCGCAGCAGAAACGGAAACGCCGGGCATGGCCCGGCGCTACCAGAACGCAAAAGCCCGGCAGAGGCCGGGCTTTCGCTGTGTCGCGTTGGAGCGGTCCGATTACTCGGCCACTTCCTCGGCCACGACCGGACGGTCAACCAGCTCGACGTAGGCCATCGGCGCGTTGTCGCCCGCGCGGAAGCCGCACTTCAGCAGGCGCAGGTAGCCGCCCGGACGGTTCGCGTAGCGCGGGCCCAGGATGGTGAACAGGTTGCCCACGGCTTCGTTGTCGCGCAGGCGGGCGAAGGCCAGACGGCGGTTGGCGACCGAGTCGACCTTGGCCAGGGTGATCAGCGGCTCGGCAACGCGGCGCAGTTCCTTGGCCTTCGGCAGGGTGGTCTTGATCAGCTCGTGCTTGAACAGCGAGGCAGCCATGTTCTTGAACATCGCTTCGCGGTGGGCGCTGGTGCGGCTGAACTTACGGCCAGACTTCTGGTGACGCATGGTGATATTCCTTGGTTAATGATGGGGCTGTGTGGATCGTTGTCGCCATCCTGGCGTTGCTGCGTGGACTGCGGATGGTCCTGGCCGCCCATCCTGGACGACCTGCCGCGCGAACCTGGGGTTCGTCGTGGCGTGTTGTGTTGCGTTGAAGGCTCCACCGTTGCCGGTGGAGCCTCCAGGCATTACCGATATCAGCCCAGCATGCCGTGGCTGGCGACGCCGGCCGGCGGCCAGTTCTCCAGCTTCATGCCGAGCGACAGGCCGCGCTGAGCCAGCACTTCCTTGATCTCGGTGAGCGACTTCTTGCCCAGGTTCGGGGTCTTCAGCAGCTCCACTTCGGTCTTCTGGATCAGATCGCCGATGTAGTAGATGCTTTCAGCCTTCAGGCAGTTGGCCGAACGCACGGTCAGCTCCAGATCGTCGATCGGGCGCAGCAGCACCGGATCCACGCCGTTGTTGGCCGGCTTCGCCGCACCGCGGTCGCGGTGGGTGAAGTCACCGAACACCGACAGCTGGTCGCTGAGGATGTCGGCGGCGGTGCGCACGGCTTCCTCGGCATCGATGGTGCCGTTGGTCTCGATATCGATGACCAGCTTGTCCAGGTCGGTACGCTGTTCGACGCGGGCCGCTTCCACGGCATAGGCGACGCGGCGGACCGGCGAGAACGAGGCATCCAGGACCAGGCGGCCGATGGCACGGGTTTCTTCGTCCGGACGACGACGCGCGGCAGCCGGCTGGTAGCCGAAACCACGTTCGATCTTCAGACGCATGTTGATTGCCGTGTCCTTGGTCAGGTGGCAGATAACATGGTCGCCGTTCAGGATCTCCACATTGTGGTCGACCTTGATGTCGGCAGCGGTGACAACGCCCGGACCCTGCTTGGACAGGGACAGGGTGGCGCTGTCGCCGGAGTGCATACGGATGGCCACGTCCTTGAGGTTCAGCAGGACTTCGAGCACGTCCTCCTGCAGACCTTCGACCGTGGTGTACTCATGCAACACGCCGTCGATTTCGACTTCCGTGATGGCGAAGCCCGGGATGGACGACAGCAGCACGCGACGCAGGGCATTACCCAGCGTATGCCCGTAACCCCGCTCCAAAGGTTCGATAACGACCTTTGCACGGGTGTCGGTAAGGCGTTCGATCTGCGGACCGCGAGGACGCAGAACCTGGTTGGCGGTAACCGTCATGTTGCGGGTTCTCCTAGTGAACCCCCGGCCGTCGCCGGGGGCTCTCCAATGTGAATTACTTCGAATACAGCTCGACGATCAGCGCTTCGTTGATGTCCGCAGGCAGATCCGAACGATCCGGAACAGCCTTGAAGATGCCGGTGAACTTGCCGGAATCCACTTCAACCCACGACGGGCTCAGGTCATGCTGGGCGGCGACGGTCAGGGCTTCCTGGACGCGCAGCTGCTTGGCAGCCTTTTCAGACAGGGCGATGGCGTCGCCAGCCTTGACCTGGTACGAAGCCAGGTTGACCGACTTGCCATTCACGGTGACGCCGCGGTGCGACACCAGCTGACGGGCAGCCGGACGGGTCACGGCGAAGCCCATGCGGTAGACGACGTTGTCCAGGCGGGTTTCCAGCAGCTGCAGCAGGTTCTCGCCGGTGTTGCCCTTCTTGGTCGAGGCCTTCTTGTAGTAGTTGCGGAACTGACGCTCCAGCAGGCCGTAGATACGCTTGACCTTCTGCTTTTCACGCAGCTGGGTGGCGTAGTCGGACAGCTTGCCCTTGCGGGCAGTGGCGCCGTGCTGGCCGGGCTTCTGCTCCAGCTTGCACTTGGAGTCCAGCGCACGCGCCGGGCTCTTCAGGGACAGGTCGGCGCCTTCGCGACGGGCGAGCTTACAGGTAGGACCGATATAACGAGCCATTTCTTATCGCTCCCTTTAGACGCGACGCTTCTTCGGCGGACGGCACCCGTTGTGCGGGATAGGCGTCACGTCGATGATGTTGGTGATCTTGTAGCCGACGTTGTTCAACGAACGCACGGCCGACTCACGGCCCGGACCCGGGCCCTTGATGCGGACTTCCAGCGACTTCACGCCGTAGTCCAGCGCAGCACGACCGGCCTTTTCAGCAGCCACCTGGGCAGCGAACGGGGTCGACTTGCGCGAACCACGGAAGCCAGCGCCACCGGAGGTCGCCCACGACAGAGCGTTGCCCTGGCGGTCGGTGATGGTGACGATGGTGTTGTTGAACGAAGCGTGGACGTGGGCAACGCCGTCGGTGACGACGCGCTTGATCTTCTTCTTGGTCTTAGCAGCGGGCTTAGCCATTTCTCAGTCCCTTACTTCTTGATCGCCTTGCGCGGACCCTTGCGGGTGCGGGCGTTGGTACGGGTGCGCTGGCCACGCAGCGGGAGGCCACGACGGTGACGCAGGCCGCGGTAGCAGCCCAGGTCCATCAGGCGCTTGATCGCGATGCCGATCTCACGGCGCAGATCGCCTTCCACGATGTACTTGCCGACTTCGGCGCGCAGGCGCTCGATTTCCGGCTCCGACAGATCGCGGATCTTGGTGGTCGAAGCAACGCCTGCGACTTCGCAGACCTTCTTCGAACGGGTACGGCCGATGCCGTAAATGCTTTGCAACCCGACCCAGACGTGCTTCTGGGCTGGCAGGTTGACGCCTGCAATACGCGCCATGACGCGGTTCTCCAGCTGAGTGATGGCCGACAGCGCGCCTCGGGCACGCCAATCCGGCAGGATGGATCAAAAAAGTGAACTAGCGATACTAACAAGGTTCCGGTTTACATGGAAGCCCGTGAAACCATTGGTTTCATGAACCCGGCCTGGGGAGTGTGCCCAGGCTCCGGCGCCGGATGGGGTTGGACCTGGGGTTTCCCCCGGGGCCGCCCGCGCTACTCCAGCGCGGGACCACCTCATCACACCCCCACCCGGAACCGCTGCGGGGGCCGCCCTTCGTTTGTGTGGCCGGAGTCCGCGAAGCGGAGGGACCATCACGTCAGGAAGACGAAAGTATAACAGGCCAATCAGCCGCGGGCAAAACCGCCGCGGTTGCCACCCTTCAGGTTGGCCTTCTTCAGCAGGCTCTCGTACTGGTGGGACATCAGGTGCGCCTGCACCTGGGCGATGAAGTCCATCACCACCACCACCACGATCAGCAGCGAAGTACCGCCGAAGTAGAACGAGGCGTTCAGCTGCGTGCGCATCAGTTCCGGCAGCAGGCAGACGATCACCAGGTAGGCCGAGCCGGCTGCGGTCAGGCGGGTCAGCACGCCGTCGATGTAGTCGGCGGTTGCCTTGCCCGGACGGATGCCCGGAATCAGCGCGCCCGACTTCTTCAGGTTGTCGGCGGTTTCCTGCGAGTTGAACACCAGCGCGGTATAGAAGAACGCGAAACCGGTGATCAGCGCGGCGAAGACGATCATGTGCAGCGGCTCGCCCGGGCCCAGGGCATTGGCGACCTTCTGCAGGATCTGGCCCATGCTGCTCTGGTTGGCAGCCTGGCCGGACCACATGGCCAGGGTGGCCGGGAAGGCCAGCAGGCTCGAGGCGAAGATCGCCGGGATGACGCCGGCCATGTTGAGCTTCAGCGGCAGGAACGAGGTCTGGTTCATGTACGCGTTGCGACCGCCCTGGCGGCGCGCGTAGTTCACCGTGATCCGGCGCTGGCCGCGCTCGACGAACACCACGAAGAAGGTGAAGGCGAGCACGACAATGGCGATCAGCAGCAGCTGGATGAACTGGATGTTGCCGTCGCGGTAGGCGTCGAAGGTGTGGATGACCGCACCCGGCAGGCCGGCGACGATACCGGCAAAGATGATCAGCGACACGCCGTTGCCGATGCCGCGCTCGGTGACCTGCTCACCGACCCACATCAGGAACATGGTGCCGGCGGTCAGCGCGACCACGGCGGTGAGCACGAAGCCCATGCCCGGCGCATACACCACCGGAGCGCCCGACGGCGAGACCTGGCCCTGCAGGGCCAGTGCGATCGAGCCGCCCTGCACCACTGCCAGCAGCACGGCGCCGATGCGCGAATACTGGGTGATCTTGCGGCGGCCGGACTCACCTTCCTTCTGCATCGCCTTCAGGGCGGGGAAGATGTGCACGGCCAGCTGCATCACGATCGATGCCGAGATGTACGGCATCACGTTCAGCGCGAAGATGCTGAAACGGTGCAGGGCGCCGCCCGAGAACATGTTGAACATGTCCACGATGCCGCCGCCCTGCTGTTGCATCATGGCAAGCATGGCATCGGGATTGACGCCCGGCACCGGCACGTAGCAGCCGATGCGATAGACGATCAAAGCCCCGACGACGAACAGCAAACGTTGGCGAAGTTCAGTGAACTTGCCCATTCCGCCCGCGAGGTTACCGATGCCAGCTTGCGCCATGATTTTCTTACTCCGTTACGCTGCCGCCGGCAGCTTCGATCGCGGCCTTGGCACCAGCCGTGGCAGCAATACCCTTCAGGGTGAACGCCTTGGTCACTTCGCCCTTGACGACGACCTTGGCCTTCTTGGCAGTGCTCGGGACCAGCTTGGCAGCACGCAGGGCGGCGAAGTCGATCTCACCGGCCGGCAGCTTGTCCAGCGCGTACAGCAGCACTTCAGCGGTGTCCTTGGCGATCGGCGAACGGAAGCCGATCTTCGGCAGACGACGCTGCATGGGGGTCTGGCCGCCTTCGAAGCCAGCCTTGATCTTGCCGCCACCCTTGCGGGCGAACGAACCCTTGTGGCCGCGGCCGGCAGTCTTGCCCAGGCCCGAGCCGATACCGCGACCGACGCGGGTGCGCTCGGTGCGGGCGCCCGGTGCCGGGCTCAGTTCATTGAGACGCAGAGTCATGATCGATTACTCCTCAACCTTGACGAGGTAGTGAACGGTGTTGATCAGACCGCGAACCTGCGGGCTGTCCTTCAGTTCACGCACATCGTTGAGCTTGTTCAGGCCCAGGGCACGCACCGACAGGCGGTGACGCGACTGGGTACCACGCAGGCCACGCACCAGGCGCACCTTCACAGTCTTGTTGGACTCATTAGCCATGGTTGAGTTCCTCCACCTTCTTGCCGCGCTTGGCCGCGATGCGAGCCGGCGACTGCGCAGCAGACAGGCCCTTCACGGTGGCACGCACCAGGTTGATCGGGTTGCGCGAACCGGTGGCCTTGGCCAGCACGTTCTTCACGCCAACCGCTTCCAGCACGGCGCGCATGGCACCGCCGGCGATGACGCCGGTACCTTCGGAAGCCGGCTGCATGAACACGCGGGCTGCGCCGTGACCATCCTTGATGGTGTGCCACAGGGTGCCGTTGTTCAGGTCAACGCTGACCAGGTTCTTGCGGGCCTGTTCCATCGACTTCTGGATGGCGACCGGCACTTCGCGGGCCTTGCCATAGCCGAAACCGACCTTGCCTTCGCCGTCGCCGACAACGGTCAGGGCGGTGAAGGTGAACTGGCGGCCACCCTTGACGGTCTTGCTGACGCGGTTGACCGCGACCAGCTTTTCGATCATGCCGTCGTCGACTTTCTCTTCGCGGTTACGGTCGCGATCGCGACCCCGCTGCTGACGCTCTTCTGCCATTTTGATTCCTTGGTAGTTTGGGTATGTACGGCTCGGGGCCGCTTATGGTTGTGGAATGTCGCGTTGTTCCGGTGGGCCACTGCAGAAGAGTGGCGCCGTCCAGCCTCACTCAGGCTGGCGAGCAGGCGGGCAGGAGACCACAGGTCCCCTGCCCTTATCCCTTAGAACTGCAGGCCGGCTTCGCGGGCGGCTTCTGCCAGGGCCTTGATGCGGCCGTGGTAGCGGTAGCCCGAACGATCGAAGGCAACCTTCTCGACGCCGGCGGCCTTGGCGCGCTCAGCGACGATGCGGCCGACCTTGGCGGCGGCGTCGGCGTTCTTGCCGTTCTTCAGGCCTTCCATGACGTCGGTCTGGGTGGTGTTGGCGGCAGCCAGCACCTTGGAACCGTCGGCGGTGAAGACCTGGGCGTACAGGTGCTGGCCGGTGCGCAGCACCGACAGGCGGGCGACGCCGAGCTCACGGATGTGGGCGCGGGTCGACTTGGCGCGACGCAGGCGGGCGATGTTCTTGTTCATTTTGATTATTCCTTGAAAGCTGAAGGATGGGCTTTTCCCTGAGGAGTCCGCACAGGGATGTGCAGGCTCTTGCGAGGGACTCGCGCTTACGCCTTCTTGGCTTCCTTACGGATGATGACTTCGTCGGAGTACTTCACGCCCTTGCCCTTGTACGGCTCCGGCTTGCGGAACGCGCGGATCTTGGCGGCAACTTCACCGACGACCTGCTTGTCAGCGCCCTGGACCAGGATCTCGGTCTGGGTCGGGGTGGTGATGGTGATGCCTTCCGGCGCCACGAACACGACCGGGTGCGAGAAGCCCAGCGACAGGCTCAGGTCCTTGCCCTGCATGGCAGCGCGGTAACCCACGCCGACCAGCTCCAGCTTGCGCTCGAAGCCTTCGGACACGCCCTTGACCATGTTGGACAGGATCGCACGCACGGTGCCGGTCAGTGCGACCAGGTCGGCGTTCTCGGTGCTCAGGGTGGCAACGCCGTTGTCGACGTTGATGGCAATACCGGCCGGCTTGGCCAGCGACAGGGTGCCCTTCGGGCCCTTGGCGGTGACGCTGTCCGACTGGACGTTCAGTTCAACCTTACCCAGGTCGATCGGCTTCTTGGCTACGCGGGACATAGTTCTACTCCTTTCGCCTTAGGCCACGAAGCACAGGACTTCGCCGCCGACGCCCAGCTGGCGCGCCTGCGCATCAGTCATGATGCCCTTGGAGGTGGAAATGATGGAGATACCCAGGCCGTTCATGACCTTCGGCAGCTCGCTCTTGCCGCGGTACTGGCGCAGGCCCGAACGCGAGAAGCGCTTCAGGGTCGCGATGACCGGCTTGCCTTCGAAATACTTCAGCACGATTTCCAGCTCGGACTTGTTGTTTTCCAGCTGGGTCACGCGCAGGTCGGTGATGTAACCCTCGTCCTTCAGGACCTGGGCGATCGCAACCTTGATCTTGGACGACGGGGCTTTCACCGTCTGCTTGCCAACCGCAGCCGCATTCTTGATGCGGACCAGCAGGTCGGCGATGGGATCAGTCATGCTCATATGAGTACCTTTGAGTGCACCGATATCCGCTTTCGCGAAAATCTGTTGTCTCCTGGAAACGGGCCAGGTCCCTTGATGCAGCGGGCCGGAAGCCCACTCCTACAACCCCGTTTGCACAGGGCAAGACGCGGGAGTATACGCCAAAAGAGCCCGGCTTGCGCCGGGCTCTTCGGTTTTTTTGCGTCGGGAAGGCTGAATGCCTCCCCTGCCCGGCTCAGGAACCCCGGTGGGGCTCCCGATCGCAGGGCCGGCTGGGATTACCAGCTGGCCTTGCGCAGACCCGGGACGTCGCCACGCATGGTGGCTTCACGCAGCTTGTTACGGCCCAGGCCGAACTTGCTGTAGACGCCACGCGGACGACCCGACAGCTCGCAACGGTTGCGCTGGCGGCTCGGCGACGAATCGCGCGGCAGCTTGGCCAGCTTGGTTGCGGCGTCGATCTTCTCTTCGTAGGTCGCGTCCACGGAGGACACGATCTTCTTCAGAGCTGCACGCTTTTCAGCGTACTTCTTTGCCAGCTTTTCCCGCTTGATGTCGCGGTTGACCATGGAGGTCTTTGCCATTTCGGTTTCCTCGACAGATCAGTTACGGAACGGGAACTTGAACGCTGCCAGCAGCGCCTTCGCTTCCGCGTCGGTCTTCGCAGTGGTGGTGATGGCGATATCCATACCGCGGATCGCGTCGACGGCGTCGAAGTCGATTTCCGGGAAGATGATCTGCTCCTTCACACCCATGTTGAAGTTGCCGCGGCCGTCGAAGGAACGACCGGAAACACCACGGAAGTCGCGCACGCGCGGCAGCGAGATGTTGATCAGGCGATCCAGGAACTCGTACATCTTGTGGCGACGCAGCGTGGTCTTGCAGCCGATCGGCCAACCATCGCGGATCTTGAACGACGCAACCGACACACGCGACTTGGTGACAACCGGCTTCTGGCCGGAAATCTTGGTCATGTCGCCGACGGCGTTTTCCAGGATCTTCTTGTTGGTGGCCGCTTCGCCGACACCCATGTTCAGGGTGACCTTGACCAGCTTCGGCACTTCCATCGGATTGGTGTAGCCGAACTGCTTCATCAGCGCCGGCACCACTTCGTCCTTGTAGAACTTTTCGAGACGGGAACTCATCTTCTCATTCCTCAGGCGTCGAGCGCCTCACCGCTGGAGCGGAACACACGCAGTTTGCGTCCATCCTCCAGCACCTTGAAGCCAACGCGCTCGCCCTTGCCCGAAGCCGGGTTCAGAACATTCACGTTGGAGATATGGATCGAAGCTTCGCGCTCGACCACGCCGCCGGCAACACCTGCCTGCGGGTTCGGCTTGGTGTGGCGCTTGACGATGTTCACGTTGGCGACGACCACACGGTCGCCGTCGACGCGGACGACTTCGCCCTGCTTGCCCTTGTCCTTGCCAGCGTTGACGACAACCTGGTCGCCCTTCTTGATACGGTTAGCCATGATTATCTCCTGTCGCTCACAGCACTTCGGGAGCGAGCGAGACGATCTTCATGAACTTCTCCGAACGAAGTTCACGGGTCACCGGCCCGAAGATACGGGTACCGATCGGCTCCTGCTTGCTGTTCAGCAGAACGGCAGCGTTGCCGTCGAAGCGGATCAGCGAGCCGTCGGCGCGACGCACACCCTTGCGGGTACGCACCACGACGGCGTCATACACTTCACCCTTCTTGACCTTGCCGCGCGGAATCGCATCCTTCACGGTGACCTTGATGATGTCGCCGATGCCGGCGTAACGGCGCTTGGAACCACCCAGCACCTTGAAGCACATCACCTGCTTGGCACCCGAATTGTCCGCGACGTCAAGGTAGCTCTGCATCTGGATCATGATTCAGACTCCTTATTCAGCCGCACGCGTGATGACTTCCACCACGCGCCAGTTCTTGGTCTTGGACATCGGAGCAATCTCGGTCACGCGGACGACGTCGCCTTCCTTGCAGGCGTTGTCGGCATCGTGGGCGTGCAGCTTGGTCGAGCGCTTGATGTACTTGCCGTACAGCGCGTGCTTGACCTGACGCTCAACCAGGACGGTAACCGTCTTGTCCATCTTGTTGCTGACGACACGGCCTTCGACCGTGCGCAGCGTCTTCTTTTCAGTATTGTCGCTCATAGCGGCCATCCTTACTTCGTGCTGCCGAGCAGGGTCTTGACGCGAGCAATCTCGCGACGGACCCGGCGAATGTCGTGGGTCTTCGGCAGCTGGCCGGTGACCTGCTGCATACGGACAGAGAACTGTTCCTTACGCAGGTCGATCAGGTGGGCCTTGAGTTCGTCAGCCGACTTTTCACGGAGAGTTTTGATATCCATCAGCGCACCGTACGGGTCACGAAAGTGGTGGTGACCGAGAGCTTGGCGGCGGCCAGGCGGAACGCCTCGCGAGCCACTTCCTCGGAAACACCCTCGATTTCATAGATCATGCGGCCGGGCTGGATCTGGGCCACCCAGTATTCCACGTTACCCTTACCAGAACCCATTCGGACTTCGATGGGCTTCTTGGTGATGGGCTTGTCGGGGAACACGCGGATCCACATCTTGCCGCCGCGCTTGACGTAGCGGCTGATCGAGCGGCGGGCCGCTTCGATCTGACGCGCGGTCAGCTGACCGTGTGCGGTTGCCTTCAGGCCGTATTCGCCGAAGCTGACAGCGTTGGCGCTCCAGCTCAGGCCATCGTTACGGCCCTTGTGTACCTTGCGGTACTTGGTTCGCTTGGGTTGCAACATTGTCGTTACCTCGCTTCACGGGCCGGGCGCTGACGGTCACCACGGTCGCCGCGATCGTGACGATCGTTGCGCGACGGGGTGTCGTCCTGCTTTTCCTGGCCAACCTGGGAGAAATCGAAGACCTCGCCCTTGTAGATCCAGACCTTGATGCCGATGATGCCGTAGGTCGTCTTGGCTTCAGCGAAGCCATAGTCGATGTCGGCACGCAGGGTGTGCAGCGGCACGCGGCCTTCGCGGTACCACTCCGAACGGGCGATTTCTGCACCGTTGAGGCGGCCACCCACGTTGACCTTGATGCCCAGGGCACCCAGGCGCATCGCGTTGCCGACCGAGCGCTTCATTGCGCGGCGGAACATGATGCGACGCTCCAGCTGCTGGGCGATCGACTCGGCAACGAGCTGCGCGTCCAGTTCCGGCTTGCGCACTTCGGTGACGTTGATGTGCGCCGGGACGCCCATCATCTCGCTCACTTCCTTGCGCAGCTTCTCGATGTCCTCACCGCGCTTGCCGATCACCACGCCCGGACGGGCGGTGTGGATCGTCACGCGAGCGGTCTTGGCCGGACGCTCGATCAGGATCTTGCTGATGCCGGCCTGAGCCAGCTTCTTGCGCAGCATTTCGCGCACTTTCAGGTCGGCTGCCAGGTAACCAGCGAACTCGGCCTTGTTGGCGTACCACTTGGAGTTCCAGTCCTTGGAAATGCCGAGGCGGATACCAATCGGATGAACTTTATGACCCATGGTCTTTTCCTTATCCGCTTACTTGGCGGCGCCCACAACCACAGTGATGTGGCTGGTGCGCTTGAGGATGCGGGTACCGCGGCCTTTCGCCCGCGCCATGAAACGCTTCAGGGTCGGACCTTCATCAACCATGATGGTCTGAACCTTCAGCTCGTCGACGTCGGCGCCCTGGTTGTTCTCGGCATTTGCAATAGCCGACTCCACCACCTTCTTGATCAGGTGGGCAGCCTTCTTGTCCGAGAACTTCAGCAGGTTGACCGCACGCTCGGCCGGCAGACCGCGCACCTGGTCAGCGACCAGACGAGCCTTCTGCGGGGAGATGCGCGCAGTGCGCAGGATGGCTTTCGCTTCCATTGTCATCTCTCCTTACTTGCCCGACTTCTTGTCACCACCGTGACCCTTGAAGGTCCGGGTGATGGCAAATTCGCCGAGCTTGTGGCCGACCATGTTCTCGTTGACGAGAACCGGGATGTGGTTCTTGCCGTTATGCACGGCAATGGTGACGCCTACCATGTCAGGCAGGATCATCGAACGGCGCGACCAGGTCTTGATCGGCTTCTTGCTGCCCGCAGCGGCCTCCACCTTCTTGACGAGGTGGTGATCGACGAACGGGCCCTTCTTGAGTGAACGTGCCATGGTCGATTAGCCCCTACGATCGCGGACGATGAACTGCTGAGTGCGCTTGTTATGGCGCGTCTTGTAACCCTTGGTCGGGACACCCCACGGGGTGACCGGATGCGGATTACCCTGGCCGGCCTTCGCCTCACCACCACCGTGCGGGTGGTCAACCGGGTTCATGGCTGCACCACGAACGGTCGGGCGGACGCCGCGCCAACGCTTGGCACCGGCCTTGCCCAGCTTTTCCAGGCTGTGCTCGTCGTTGCCGACTTCGCCGATGGTGGCGCAGCACTCGACCGGAACCTTGCGCATTTCACCCGAGCGCAGGCGCAGGGTGGCGTAGATGCCTTCGCGAGCCACCAGCTGCACGGCCGCACCAGCGGCGCGAGCGATCTGAGCGCCCTTGCCCGGCTTCAGTTCGATGCAGTGGATGGTGGTGCCGACCGGGATGTTGCGCAGCGGCAGGGTGTTGCCGGCCTTGATCGGGGCATCCGAACCAGCGATCACCTGATCACCAGCCTTCAGGCCCTTCGGGGCGATGATGTAGCGACGCTCACCGTCGACGTAGCACAGCAGAGCGATGTGGGCGGTGCGGTTCGGATCGTATTCGATGCGTTCCACGCGCGCCGGGATGCCCAGCTTGTTGCGCTTGAAGTCGATGATGCGGTAGTGCTGCTTGGCACCACCACCGACGTGACGCACGGTGATGCGGCCATGGTGGTTACGACCACCCGAGCGGCTCTGCGACTCGACCAGCGCAGCGTGCGGAGCACCCTTGTGCAGGTCGGGAGTGACCACGCGCACGGCCGAACGGCGGCCGGGGGAAGTGGGCTTGAATTTCATCAATGGCATGGGATGTACCTCAGGCCTTGGCCGTTACATCGATCGACTGGCCATCGGCCAGGCGAACGTACGCCTTGCGCCAATCGCCGCGGCGGCCAGCACGGTTACGGAAGGACTTGTTCTTGCCCTTGACGTTGACCACGTTGACGGCTTCGACCTTGACGTCGAACAGCTGCTCAACCGCGGCCTTTACATCGGCCTTGGTGGCTTCGTTCGAAACTTCGAAGACATACTGGTTGGAGAGTTCCTGCAGGCGCGCGGTCTTTTCGGAGACACGCGGGGCACGCAGCACGCTGAAGATTTTTTCGTTGCTGTTCATGCCAGCCACTCCTCGACCTTCTTGACCGCGTCAGCGGTGATGACGACCGTGTCGGCACCCACCAGCGAGACCGGATCCAGACCCTGGACGTCACGCACCTGCACGTACGGCAGATTGCGGGCGGACAGGTACAGGTGCTCGGACGCTTCTTCGGTGACGATCAGCGGGCGCTTGCCCACTTCCAGGCCGGCCAGCTTGGCGATCAGACCCTTCGTGTTGGTCACTTCGACGTCGAAGGACTCCACGATGGTCAGACGGCCCTGACGGTTCAGCTCGGACAGGATCGCGCACATGGCGGCACGGTACTGCTTGCGATTGACCTTCTGCTCGAAGCTGCGCGGCTTGGCCGCGAAGGTGACACCGCCGCCGACGAAGATCGGAGCCGTCAGTGCGCCATGACGCGCGCCGCCGCCCTTCTGCTTCTTCGACTTCTTGGTGGTACCAGCCACTTCAGAGCGAGTCTTCTGTGCCTTGGTGCCGGCGCGACCGGCGTTGCGATAGGCAACGACGACCTGGTGGACCAGATCTTCGCTGAAATCGCGACCGAACACGGCTTCGGAGACCGAGACCTTGTTGTTGCTACCCGTGATAACGAGTTCCATCGTCATCTCTCCTTATGCCTTGCTCGCCGGACGGACGATCACATCGCCACCCGCCGCGCCCGGAACGGCGCCGCGAACCGCGATCAGACCGCGCTCGACGTCGACCTTGACCACTTCCAGGTTCTGGGTGCTCTGCTGCACCGCGCCCATGTGGCCCGACATCTTCTTGCCCGGGAAAACACGACCCGGGGTCTGGCGCTGACCCAGCGAACCCGGCGCGCGATGCGACAGCGAGTTACCGTGGGTTGCATCGCCCATACGGAAGTTGTGGCGCTTGATGGTGCCCTGGAAGCCCTTACCCTTGGTGACACCCTGGACGTCGACGATCTGGCCGACTTCGAAGATGTCCGCCTTGACTTCGCCGCCAACGGCGAAATCGCCGAGCTGCGCGTCTTCAACGCGGAATTCCCACAGGCCACGACCCGCTTCCACCTTCGCCTTGGCGAAGTGGCCGGCTTCCGGCTTGTTGACCAGGGCAGCGCGACGCGCGCCGACGGTCACCTGCACGGCGCTGTAGCCGTCGGTTTCGACGGTCTTGATCTGCGCGATGCGGTTCGGGGTTGCTTCGATCAGGGTCACCGGGATGGAGCGGCCATCTTCAGTGAACACGCGGCTCATGCCAGCCTTGCGGCCCACGAAGCCCAACGAATACTTCTTCGTCATGGTCGTAGTCCTCAGGTCAGCTTGATCTGAACGTCGACGCCGGCAGCCAGTTCGAGCTTCATCAGCGCGTCCACGGTCTTGTCATTCGGGTCAACGATATCGAGCACGCGCTTGTGCGTGCGGGTCTCGTACTGGTCACGCGCGTCCTTGTCGACGTGCGGGGAAACGAGAACGGTGTAACGCTCGATCTTGGTCGGCAGCGGGATCGGGCCACGCACTTGCGCGCCGGTCCGCTTTGCCGTTTCAACGATCTCGCTGGCCGAACGGTCGATCAGACGATGATCGAACGCTTTCAGCCGGATCCGGATCTTTTGGTCCGCCATGGCGGTAGGTTCCTTCGTTAAAAGAGCGACAGACAAAGCCTCTGGGTTGCTTTGTCCCATGAAATTCCTGAATACGGACGGCCCACAGTCCTGCAGGCCGCCAAGGTCACTCCATAGACCTCAAAAACGTAGGCAGACCAGTTACCCGGCCTGCCCAGACGTAGAAGCATAATGGCACGCAAGGCAGCTGTCAACAGTCGCCTGTTGACGCCGCCTGAATGGCATTGACCCTTCCTGGCCCGGGGAACACAAGGCACATCCTGTGCCTGCTTTCCCATTTGATACGCCCCGATGCCCTACCCAGGCAACATCGGGGCGCAGATACTACCAGATTACTCGATGATCTTCGAGACCACGCCGGCGCCGACGGTACGGCCGCCTTCGCGGATGGCGAAGCGCAGGCCTTCGTCCATTGCCACCGGGTTGATCAGGGTGACGACCATCTTGACGTTGTCACCCGGCATCACCATTTC